>NZ_JAHZMS010000027.1:0-284 GCF_019456785.1 Pseudomonas sp. LAP_36 | reverse complement strand
ATGCATCGCCGATGGTAGTGTGGGGTTTCCCCATGTGAGAGTAGGTCATCGTCAAGATTAAATTCCAAAACCCCTGTTTGCTAACGCGAACAGGGGTTTTGTTTATGTAGAAGTCCATGAATTTCACTGGTACGTTGCTAACACAACGGTCTGGTACACAGAGTTTCTTGACGACCATAGAGCATTGGAACCACCTGATCCCATCCCGAACTCAGCAGTGAAACGATGCATCGCCGATGGTAGTGTGGGGTTTCCCCATGTGAGAGTAGGTCATCGTCAAGATT
>NZ_JAHZMS010000026.1:0-300 GCF_019456785.1 Pseudomonas sp. LAP_36 | reverse complement strand
CGCCCAGGTACAACTCACCGGCCACACCGATAGGTTGCAGGTTGAGTTGCGAGTCCAATACGTAGCCGCTGCGGTTACCCAACAGCGTGCCGATTGGCGCGTAGACGGCGCCGCATGGGTCACCTTTTCGCGCTTTCCACAGCAACGGCGTGACCACAGTTTCGGTGGGGCCATAGCCATTGAACAGGTAGGTCGGCTTCAGCGCCCGCCAGGCCAGGTCGTAGCTTGCCTGTGCGACCGCGTCACCGCCGAAGCAGTACACACGAACAGCCGGTGGGTTGCCGTCGCGTTCAGCGTGTT
>NZ_JAHZMS010000025.1:0-413 GCF_019456785.1 Pseudomonas sp. LAP_36 | reverse complement strand
ACAAATGCGGGTTTTCGATTTTGATCTGGTTGATCACATCGATACCGAAGTTCAGGTGCATCGACTCATCGCGCAGGATGTACTGAAACTGTTCCGCCACGCCGGTCATTTTGTTGCGACGGCCCATCGACAAAATCTGGGTGAAGCCGCAATAGAAGAAGATGCCTTCCAGCACGCAGTAGTAGGCGACCAGGTTGCGCAGCAGCTCTTTATCAGTCTCGACAGTGCCGGTTTCGAACTTCGGATCGGAGATCGAGCGGGTGTACTTCAAACCCCAGGCAGCCTTTTTGGCCACCGATGGAATCTCGTGGTACATGTTGAAGATTTCGCCTTCATCCATGGCCAACGATTCGATGCAGTACTGGTAGGCGTGGGTGTGGATCGCTTCTTCGAAGGCCTGGCGCAGGATGTAC
>NZ_JAHZMS010000024.1:0-462 GCF_019456785.1 Pseudomonas sp. LAP_36 | reverse complement strand
AACTCAACCTGCAACCTATCGGTGTGGCCGGTGAGTTGTACCTGGGCGGCGAGGGCGTGGCCCGGGGGTACCTGGAGCGTCCTGCACTTACCGCGGAACGTTTTGTGCCGGATCCATTCGGCAAACCCGGCAGCCGTGTGTATCGCAGTGGCGACCTGACCCGTGGCCGTCCGGATGGCGTGGTGGATTACCTCGGCCGTGTCGACCATCAGGTGAAAATCCGTGGCTTCCGCATCGAGCTGGGTGAAATCGAAGCCCGACTGCGCGAGCAGGACAGCGTCGGCGAAACCGTTGTAGTCGCCCAAGACGGCCCGACCGGTAAGCAACTGGTCGCCTATGTGGTTCCGGCAGACGCCACCCTGGCCGACCAGGCCGAGTTCCGCGACAGCCTGCGCCGCGCCCTGAAAACCCGCCTGCCGGACTACATGGTGCCAGCGCACTTCATGTTCCTGGCGCAGATGC
>NZ_JAHZMS010000023.1:0-553 GCF_019456785.1 Pseudomonas sp. LAP_36 | reverse complement strand
CAAAGGCGCCAACGCCGGCCACGCCACCGAAGCCAACATGGACCGCCTCGACGGTGCCGGCGCTGCCGCCGCCCTTGAAGCCCGCGCCGTCACCGCCAGTGACTCCGCCGCCATCGTCCGCGCCAAGGCCGCCCTCGACAAACTCGACGTCGCCGAAGGCCTCGCCGAACTCGAAGGCGCCTCCGCCCGCGTCGCCGTTGACGAAAAGCGCATGATCAACTGCCGCGCCGACCTCAACCAACTCGTGCCCTTCAAGTACGACTGGGCCTGGCAGAAGTACCTCGACGGCTGCGCCAACCACTGGATGCCGCAAGAGGTCAACATGACCGCCGACATCGCCGTGTGGAAAGACCCCGAAGGCCTGACCGACGACGAACGCCGCATCGTCATGCGCAACCTCGGCTTCTTCTCCACCGCCGACTCCCTGGTTGCCAACAACCTGGTCCTGGCCGTGTACCGCCTGATCACCAACCCAGAGTGCCGCCAGTACATCCTGCGCCAGGCCTTCGAAGAAGCGATCCACACCCACGCCTACCAGTACTGCATCGAATCG
>NZ_JAHZMS010000022.1:0-986 GCF_019456785.1 Pseudomonas sp. LAP_36 | reverse complement strand
CTGTTCGACGCTGCCACCATTGAGCGCATGGCGCGGCATTGGCAGAACCTCTTGCAGGCGATGGTTGCCGATCAGCAACAGAACATTGGTCAGTTGAACCTGCTGGACCGTGACGAGCAACAGCACATTCTCCAGCTGTGGGATCGCACCGACTCTGGCTTCCCGGCCACGCGCCTGGTCCATGAACTGTTCGCCGACCGCGCGGCTGAAAACCCCAATGCGGTGGCGGTGAAGTTCGATGCGCAAACCCTGAGCTATGGCCAGCTGGACAGCCAGGCCAACCGCCTCGCACATGCCTTGATCGCCCGAGGCGTCGGCCCCGAAGTGCGCGTGGCGATTGCCATGCCGCGCAGTGCCGAGAGCATGGTGGCGTTTCTTGCGGTGATGAAAGCCGGTGGTGTCTACGTGCCGCTGGATATCGAATACCCGCGTGATCGCCTGCTGTACATGATGCAGGACAGCCGCGCCCAACTGCTGCTGACCCATTCCAGCGCGTTGCAGCAACTGCCGATCCCCGACGGCCTGGATAGCCTGGCGATTGATCGCACCGAAGACTGGAGCGATTACAGCGATACCGCACCGCACGTCGAATTGGATGGCGACAACCTGGCCTACGTGATCTACACCTCCGGTTCTACCGGCATGCCGAAGGGCGTGGCCGTCTCCCACGGCCCATTGGTGGCGCACATTATCGCGACCGGCGAGCGCTACGAAACCAGCCCGGCGGACTGCGAACTGCACTTCATGTCATTCGCTTTCGACGGCGCCCACGAAGGCTGGATGCACCCACTGATCAACGGTGCCAGCGTGCTGATCCGTGACGACAGCCTGTGGCTGCCCGAATACACCTACGAACAAATGCACCGCCATAACGTGACCATGGCCGTGTTCCCGCCGGTGTACCTGCAACAGCTGGCCGAACACGCTGAACGCGACGGCAACCCACCGGCTGTTCGTGTGTACTGCTTCGGCGGTGACGCGGTCGC
>NZ_JAHZMS010000021.1:0-1263 GCF_019456785.1 Pseudomonas sp. LAP_36 | reverse complement strand
AAGCCCGCTTGTGTCTTGAACCAGGCTTAAACTGAAGGTGAGAGCGGTGAGTGACAAGCTGAATGCCCGAAGTGCTTAAAGCACGTGTGGGAGCCCATGCTGTCACTCACCTCTCCACTCTGGTCATTGAGCCCGAACAGTTGAACGAGCCCACCTCGAACAGTTACAAGCGTGGGCCAAGCCAGAGCGCTCTCACCTTGAGTGTAAGAGGATTTGGCTATGTTTTCCTATCCAGCAGGTATTGATGTCTCCAGCGGTAGCCTCGAGATTCGGGTTGATCAACTGGATGTAGCGATGAGTTGTTCCAATTCGCAGAGTGATTTTCCTGGGTTAATTGGATGGCTAACCCTGCATCGCGTGGGTCGAGTGTTGCTGGAGGCCACTGGCGGTTACGAGCGCAAAGTCATGAAAGCGCTTCAAGCTGCGGGCTTTGAAGTCATACGGATCAACCCTTGCCGAGCCAAAAGCTTTGCCCGGGCTATGGGGCAACAAGCCAAAACCGATCCGATAGATGCACGCCTTCTTGCGCAGTTCGCAGCGGTCATCAAATCGCCCGATAGCCGGGTTACCAGCGCCGAGCAGGATGATTTGCGCGCCCTAGTCCAACAGCGAGAGCACTTTGTTCAGCAAAGAGATGACGACAAACGGCGGCTTAAAACGGCCTCCTCTGACGTGGTCAAGCCTGCGCTGCAGAGTCATATCGACTATTTGCAAAAAGTGCTGAAGGAGCTGGAAAGCCTGATCCGCCAAAGTACAGAACGTCTGGATCGTAAAAAAGTAGCCCTTCTGTGCTCAGTCAAAGGCATAGGACTTGTTACAGCGGCCAGCTTGATGTCCTATCTTCCGGAGCTAGGCGAGGTGGGTAGACATCAGATTGCAGCATTGAGCGGCACTGCGCCCTACAACGACGATAGCGGCAAGCACAAAGGCAAGCGTCATATCAGCGGCGGCAGGTTCGCCGCGAGGCGCTCACTGTATATGGCCTGTTGGTCAGTGATCCGGTTTCAGCCTGAGTTTGCCGCGCGATATAAGGCGCTGCGCGAGAAAGGAAAATGCGCCAAAGTGGCACTCATCGCGTGTATGCGTGTTTTGCTGGTACGCCTAAACGCAATGATCCGTGATGGATCTGAATGGAAAGAGCAAGCCGCCTAAAATCCTGCGGTAGCTATTTCCTAAAGCAGTTACACGGAGTACAGCCGTGGGAGCGTTGCCGCCTCTGGAAAAAATGGCTTGATGAAAACCATCAAGACAGTTGCTCCCACA
>NZ_JAHZMS010000001.1:0-1167249 GCF_019456785.1 Pseudomonas sp. LAP_36 | reverse complement strand
GCAGCCTCGCCGGGGCTCGACAGCTGCTACGCAGAGGGCTCCCTCAAGATGTGTAGATACCTATGCTGCGATGAGGCCCGAACAAGCGCTAGAGATTTAGCCCTTGAACACTTCATCCAACAGGTTATGCATCGACTGAAAGGCCCGCGCAGCGGTCTTCGCGTCGTACATCATCTTGCCAGGCATATTCGCATGCGGATCGGTGAAGGAATGCACCGCACCGCCGTAGCTCAGCAACTGCCAATCCACACCCGCCGCGTTCATTTCATCTTCAAACGCCGGCAGTTGCTCTTTCGGCACCAACGGGTCGGAAGCACCGTGCAGCACCAGCACTGAACCCTTGATGTTCTTCGCATCCGCCGGATTCGGCGTGTCGAGGGTGCCGTGGAACGATACCGCAGCCTTCAACGGCGCACCGGTACGCGCCAGCTCCAAGGAGCAGCAACCGCCAAAGCAGAACCCAAAGGTCGCCAACCTGGCGGTATCAACCGCCGCTTCGGTCTGGCCTTGCAACTGCTCGAAGGCCGCCTGCATGCGCTTGGTCAGCAACACGCGGTCATTCTTCAGCGGCATCATCGCTGCGCCGGCTTCATCGCCATTTGACGGGCGCACGGTTTGCCCGTACAGGTCGGCGATGAGCACCACGTAGCCCTTGCTGGCCACGCTTTTGGCGATCTCTTCGGCACCTGCACTCACACCCATCCAGTTCGGCGCCATCAGCAGGCCCGGCAACGGGCCTTTGTGGCTGGCATCGAATGCCAGGCGGCTCTCATAAGACTGGCCATCAATCTGATAGACCACGGAACGCACAGTGACTTGGCTCATCATTTTCTCCAGTTGAGGTGCAGTAGAACGAAAAAACCCGCCGAGGCGGGTTTTCTCTACAACGGTGTCAAACCGACAGTTCAACCAACAGCTTGTTCAGGCGGCGCACATAAGCGGCCGGATCTTTCAGGCTGTCGCCAGCGGCCAGGGCCGCTTGGTCGAAGAGGATGTGCGACAGGTCGCCAAAGCGCTCTTCATTCTGCTCTGCATCGAGCTTCCCGATCAGCGGGTGAGCCGGGTTGAATTCGAAGATCGGCTTGGAATCCGGAACCTTCTGGCCGCTCGCTTCGAGGATCTGGCGCATCTGCATGCCCAGGTCCGCCTCGCCGATGGCCAGGATCGCCGGGGAATCGGTCAGACGGTGGGAAACCCGCACTTCGCTGACAGCCTCGCCCAGGGACGCCTTGATCCGCTCAACCAGGCCTTCTTTAGCCTTGGCGACTTCTTCGGCTTCTTTCTTCTCTTCTTCGGAGTCCAGGTTACCCAGGTCCAGGTCACCACGGGCCACATCGACGAAGGTCTTGCCGTCGAACTCGCTGAGGTAGCTCATCAGCCACTCATCGATACGGTCGGTCAGCAGCAGCACTTCGATGCCTTTCTTGCGGAAGACTTCCAGGTGCGGGCTGTTCTTGACCTGGGCGTAGGTTTCGCCGGTCAGGTAGTAGATCTTGTCCTGACCTTCCTTGGCCCGTGCCAGGTACTCGGCCAGCGACACAACTTGCTCGCCACCCTCTTCATGAGTCGAGGCAAAACGCAGCAGGCCGGCAATTTTTTCCTTGTTGGCGAAATCTTCAGCAGGGCCTTCTTTCATGACCTGGCCGAAGTTTTTCCAGAAGCCTTTGTATTGCTCAGGCTCGTTCTTCGCCAGTTTTTCCAGCATGTCGAGCACGCGTTTGGTCAGCGCCGACTTCATGGAGTCGATGATTGGGTCTTTTTGCAGGATTTCCCGCGACACGTTCAGCGACAGGTCATTAGAGTCGACCACGCCTTTGATAAAGCGCAGGTACAGCGGCAGGAAGGATTCCGCCTGGTCCATCACGAACACGCGCTGCACGTAGAGCTTGAGGCCCTTCGGCGCTTCGCGCTGGTACAGGTCGAACGGAGCACGGGCCGGCACGTAGAGCAGCGAGCTGTATTCCAGCTTGCCTTCGACCTTGTTGTGGCTCCAGCTCAGCGGGTTTTCGTAGTCGTGACCGATGTGCTTGTAGAACTCCTGGTATTCCTCGTCCTTGATCTCGGTGCGAGGACGGGTCCACAGCGCGCTGGCGCGGTTGACCACTTCCCATTCCTGGGCCGGCGCTTCTTCGCCTTCGGCGGCCGCTTGTTCTTTCGGCAGCTCGATCGGCAAAGCGATGTGGTCGGAGTACTTCTTGACGATGTTGCGCAGGCGCCAGCCATCGGCAAACTCGTCTTCACCGTCTTTGAGGTGCAGCACGATACGCGTGCCACGGTCGGCCTTATCGATGGTAGCGATTTCGAACTCGCCCTCACCTTTGGATGACCAGTGCACGCCTTCACTGGCGTCGAGGCCGGCACGACGGCTGAACACTTCAACTTTATCGGCAACGATAAAGGCCGAATAGAAGCCCACGCCGAATTGGCCGATCAGGTGCGAATCTTTCTTCTGGTCGCCCGACAGATTCTTCATGAAATCAGCGGTACCGGATTTGGCGATGGTACCCAAGTGGGTAATCGCGTCTTCACGGCTCATGCCGATGCCGTTGTCTTCGAGGGTGACGGTCTTGGCGTCCTTGTCGAAGCTCACACGGATTTTCAGTTCGGCGCCACCTTCCAGCAACTCAGGCTTGGACAGGGCTTCGAAACGTAACTTGTCGACAGCGTCAGAGGCGTTCGAGATCAATTCGCGAAGGAAGATTTCCTTGTTGGAATACAGCGAATGGATCATGAGGTGCAGCAGTTGCTTCACCTCGGTCTGGAAGCCCAGGGTTTCCTTTTGAGTTTCCACACTCATGGTCATCAAACTCCAATTGGATGGCAGTGGCCGCGCCCTTGAGGGTTGGCGGCGGGTTGTCATCAAAGTTGGGGGCTAAGACCAGGATTTCAAGGGCGGCTCTGTTCCTCGATTTTGAAATGCGCACGAGCGGTGGCGATAGGCTCGGCCGCAGTGCTTTGCCAGGCGGTGATCGCCACGTTTGCCACTCGTCGGCCTTGGCGCCACACCTGGCATTTGGCGTAGGTGTCGCGAAATTGCCCGGCGCGCAGGTAATCCAAGGAAAAATCGATGATTTTCGGGATGCCTGGCGCACCGGTAAACACCAGCAGGTGCAGCGCCGCCGACAGCTCCATAAAGCCCGCGATCACTCCGCCGTGCAGCGCCGGCAATATTGGGTTACCAATATTGTCCTTGTTGGCCGGTAGCCGAAACAGCAATTCATCTCCAAGGCGGGTGCATTCGATGCCGATCAGTTTGGCGTAAGGGATCAGGTTGAGCAGCGCCTCGTAATCGCCGCGCGCATGGGCCTGCTCGAGGCGGGTCTTGAAACGGTGGGTCATGCCTGTTCTCCCTTGATCGTACTGCCCAGCCCTTGCGTGCCTTTGAGGCGCTTGCCCATGCGCATGAACGTACCCACCACATGGGCGATGGGTTGTTGCGGGTCATCCTGATAGGCGAAGCCACGGGTGAAGATCACGTCGGTGGTCACTCGATAGCATTGGGCGAAGCCATACACCGGTTGATGTGGCGCGGCGGGGTGCATGTAATCGACCCGCAGGTCGAGGGTCGGGCACACCTCGAATTCCGGCAATACACACAGGGTGGCCATGCCGCAGGCCGTGTCCATCAGGGAGGTCAGCGCGCCGCCGTGGATCACGCCGGTAGTGGGGTTTCCTACCAGATGCGCGGCGTAGGGCATGACAAGTGTGACGCCCTGCGCGTCGGCGTGATGAGCGGTAATGCCCAACACCTGACAATGGCGCAAGGCCGATACAAAGCGTGCCGCACGCGCTAGCAGGGGATTTTCAGTCATCGTGTCTGGACTCTTATTTGTATGGATACGCAGTATCGGTGGCGCGTGTGAAAGTTCCTGGGTGACTGTTTTTATATATCTTCGTAACAAAAGGAACTAATGCTGAACGGCCATGCTCGAAAGGCCAGTAGATATCTTCAATAAGGAGAAACACCCCATGCGCAAGACTTTAGCTATTTCCATGATGTTGGCCGCTGCCCTCGGTCTCGCTGCCTGCGACAAGAAATCCGAAGACAAAGCCCAAGACGCCGCAGCACATTCCGAGCAAGCTCAGAAAGATATGGCGAAGGCTCAGGATAAAGTGAACGACGCTGCGAAAGAAAACGCCGATGCTGCCAAAGCTCAGGCTGAATCGAACGCCGCCGCCGCAAAAGAAGCAGCACCTGCTACCCCTGCCACCGGTTCTTGAGACCGCGGCTTGAAATAGCTTTGCTGCAAGAAGAAAGCCCGCTTAGATAGCGGGCTTTCTTTTGTCTGGCATTTAGAGTTGAAGGCTTAACTAAGCCGCCTCTTTAGCCACTTCCGGCAACGGCGTATCGGTCTGCGTATACACCATCACTTGCAGTACGTCGGAATGAAACTCCCGGCGATACAGTACCAGCACCACCCCACTGCTCATCAACATGAACAACCAGGGGCTGACAAACCACGCGAGCATGGTCATGCCGAAGTAATAAGCGCGCAGGCCAAAGTTGAACTGGTTGGCGGCCATGGAGATCACCCGTGCCGCGCGCAGGGCAAATGCGTTGCGCTCCTGCTCCGACACGTGCCGCTCGCCGATCATCGGTGCCGAGCCCACCAGCACCGCTGCGAAATTGTACTGGCGCATGCACCAGCTGAACGTGAAAAACGCATAGACGAATACCAGCGCCAGGCACAGCAGCTTGATCTCTGACATGCCTTGGGAGGCCTGCTGCACCATGGGGATGTCTGCCAACAGCGACACCGCGCGCTCCGAGGCGCCGAGCACGGTGAGAATGCCGGCCAGGATAATCAAGGTGCTGGAAGCGAAGAACGAGGCGTTGCGTTCCAAGTTGCCGATCACACTGGCGTCGGCGATGCGGTTGTCGCGCAATAGCATGCGGCGCATCCAGTCTTCGCGATACAGATGCAGCACGCTGGCGAGGCATGCGGTGTCCCGGGCTTTCCAGGTAGCATAGCGGGTGTAACCACCCCAGCAGAGGACGAACCAGAGGGCAGCGAGCAGGTGGATCTGATTGGTTTCGACGAACGACATGTGGGTCCTGTCACACGGTGTGTGTGGATGTTAACGCAGTCTAAAGAGTTCCAACTTTAGAAGGTTGTTGTGTCATAAGCATAAAAAATGCCCCGTATCGATTGATACGGGGCATTTCAGTACTGCGCGAACGTGGGTTATGCGATCGCTTCGCTACGCTTGCCGAGCATACGGTCAATCACCACCGCCACGACCAACACCATCACCGAAGGCACCAGCCACGCCAGGCCCTGCTCGCTCAACGGCAAATTCGCCAACTGCGACGGCAACCAACCCACCAGGCCCGCACCCTTGAGCGCGTCGATGCAGCCAAAGATGAACGACACCAACATCACCGGGCCAACGATACGGCCCTGCTCTTGCCAGAAGTCTTTGCAGAAGCTCAGCGCCACCAGCACGATGCACGGCGGATAGATCGCGGTAAGTACCGGGATCGAGAACGCGATCAGCTTGGTCAGGCCCAGGTTGGACACGAAGAGCGAGAACAGCGCCAGGATCACCACCAGGGTCTTGTAGGACAGCGGCAAGACGCGGCTGAAGTACTCGGCGCAGGCACAGGTGAGGCCAACAGCCGTGACCAGGCACGCCAGGGAGATCAGCACCGCCAGGAAGCCGCTGCCCAGGGAGCCAAACGTGTGTTGCACATAGGCGTGCAATACGGCGGCGCCATTGGCAGCACCGGCGGCGACTTCATGGCTGCCCGAACCCAGGCGGAACAGGCTGACATACACCAGGGCCAGGCCCACACCGGCAATCAAGCCGGCGATGATTGCGTAGCGGGTGATCAGCTTTGGCGACTCCACACCACGGGAGCGAATCGCGTTGACGATCACGATGCCGAACACCAGGGCGCCCAGGGTATCCATGGTCAGGTAGCCATTGATGAAGCCTTCAGAGAACGGCGCAGCCACGTATTTCGGCGTGGCAACCCCCAAGTCTCCCGCCGGCAAGGCAAACGCTGCGATGCCAAGGATGGCCAACGCAATGATCTTCAGCGGCGCCAGAAAGCGACCCACGGTGTCCAGCAGTCGGCCTGGGTACAGGGAGACAAAGAACACCACCAGGAAATACACCGAACTGTAGAGGAACAGCGCCAACGGGCTTTCGCCGGTCAGCGGCGCCAGGCCCACTTCGAAAGATACGGTCGCGGTACGCGGGGTGGCGAACAGCGGCCCTACCGCCAGATACGCCGCCGCCGCCAGCAGGCCACCGGCGATCTTGCCGATCGGGCTGCTCAACGCGTCCATACCGCCGCCAACCTTGGCCAGCGCGATCACGGTGACCACCGGCAAACCCACTGCGGTAATCAGAAAGCCCAGCGCTGCCATCCAGACGTGAGGCCCGGACTGCAAACCAACGATAGGCGGGAAGATGATGTTGCCGGCGCCCACGAACAGGGCAAAGGTCATAAAACCCAGCGCCAGGATGTCCTGGCTTTTCAACACTTTCATTTGAGGAAATACCACACTACTGAATCGGAATTTAGAGAGGGATTCCCTATGGATGAGGGAAATACTGCCGGCCCTTATGGGAGCCGACCGGTCTAGCGCGCGGCTTCCTTTTGGGATGCGGGCGCATAAAGAGGCGGCTAGGGTACAGAATTGGGCTGACAAACGCACTGTTGCGGGGCGTACTGTCCGATAAGCGACATTTCTATGTCGCATTCATATATCTAAATGTTGGAATACAATCGAATGTGGGAGCGGGCTTGCTCGCGAAAGCGGTGTTTCAGCACCTGATTGGCTAGCTGATACACCGCTTTCGCGAGCAAGCCCGCTCCCACATTTTGATCTGCGCCAGTCGCGAATTCAGCTGTCCCAGAACGCACAAAGGCCACCCGAAGGTGGCCTTTGTGTGGGTGAAGCGTCAGTTAAGCGCGAGGCTTACTTGACAGCCCAACCGGTCAGCTCGGACAAAGCCTTGCCGATGTCTGCCAGCGAACGCACGGTTTTAACGCCTGCGTCTTCCAGGGCAGCAAACTTCTCGTCTGCAGTGCCCTTGCCGCCAGAGATGATTGCGCCAGCATGGCCCATGCGCTTGCCAGCAGGGGCAGTCACACCAGCGATGTAGGAAACAACCGGCTTAGTCACGTGTGCCTTGATGTAGGCAGCCGCTTCTTCTTCAGCCGAACCGCCGATCTCACCGATCATGACGATCGCTTCGGTCTTCGGGTCTTCCTGGAACAGCTTCAGGATGTCGATGAAGTTGGAGCCTGGGATCGGGTCACCGCCGATGCCGACGCAAGTCGACTGACCGAAACCGGCGTCAGTGGTCTGCTTAACAGCTTCGTAGGTCAGGGTGCCGGAACGGGAAACGATACCGACTTTGCCTGGCAAGTGAATGTGACCTGGCATGATGCCGATCTTGCATTCGCCTGGGGTGATCACGCCTGGGCAGTTAGGGCCGATCAGGGTAACACCCAGCTCGTCGCACTTAACTTTAGCGTCCAGCATGTCCAGGGTAGGAATGCCTTCGGTGATGCAGACGATCAGCTTGATGCCGCCGAAGGCTGCTTCCAGGATGGAGTCCTTGCAGAAAGGAGCTGGAACGTAGATCACGCTGGCGGTAGCGCCAGTGGTTTCTACGGCTTCTTTCACGGTGTTGAACACTGGCAGACCCAGGTGCTCGGTACCGCCTTTACCAGGAGTAACGCCACCCACCATCTTGGTGCCGTATTCAATGGCTTGCTGGGTGTGGAAACTACCTTGCGAACCGGTAATACCCTGGCAGATAACTTTGGTGTCTTTATTGATCAGGACGCTCATTATTTGCCCTCCGCAGCTTTGACAACTTGTTGAGCAGCGTCGGTCAGGCTGGTAGCCGCGATGATGTTCAAACCGCTTTCTGCCAGTACTTTAGCGCCCAGTTCAGCGTTGTTACCTTCAAGGCGAACAACAACCGGGATTTTAACGCCGACTTCTTTCACTGCACCGATGATGCCTTCGGCAATCATGTCGCAACGAACGATGCCGCCGAAGATGTTGACCAGTACTGCAGCGACGTTGGCGTCGGACAGGATGATCTTGAAGGCTTCGGTCACGCGTTCTTTGGTAGCACCACCGCCCACGTCGAGGAAGTTGGCTGGTTTGCCGCCATGCAGGTTGACGATGTCCATGGTACCCATGGCCAGGCCAGCACCGTTGACCATGCAACCGATGTTACCTTCCAGGGCTACGTAGTTCAGTTCGAACTTGGCAGCGTGCGCTTCGCGCGGATCGTCTTGCGACGGATCGTGGAAAGTCTTCAGCTTAGGCTGACGGTACATGGCGTTGGCGTCGATGTTGATCTTGGCGTCCAGGCAGTGCAGATCGCCGTCAGCCTTGATCACCAGCGGGTTCACTTCCAGCAGGGCCAGATCGTGATCCTGGAACAGTTTGGCCAGACCCACGAAGATCTTGGCGAACTGGGCAACTTGCTTGCCTTCCAGGCCCAGCTGGAATGCCAACTCGCGACCCTGGAATGGCTGAGCGCCAACCAGTGGATCGATAGTGGCTTTCAGAATTTTTTCTGGGGTCTCGTGAGCGATTTTCTCGATGTCCACGCCACCTTCGGTGGAAGCCATGAACACGATGCGACGGCTCGAACGGTCAACGACAGCGCCCAGGTACAGCTCTTTAGCGATATCAGTGCACGATTCAACCAGGATCTTGGTGACTGGCTGGCCATTGGCATCAGTCTGGTAAGTCACCAGACGCTTGCCCAGCCACTGCTGTGCGAAGGCCTTGGCGTCTTCTTTGCTGCGAACCAGCTTAACGCCGCCCGCTTTACCGCGACCACCAGCGTGGACCTGGGCTTTGACAACCCACTCGGTGCCGCCGATTTTGTCGCAAGCTTCTGCTGCTGCTTCCGGGGTGTCTACTGCGTAGCCCTTGGATACTGGCAGGCCGTATTCAGCGAACAGCTGCTTACCCTGATACTCGTGAAGATTCATGCTTTTTACCGTCTTCGTTAGGTACTGCGCATTCGGCGCTGCGCTCATTATGAGTGCCGCGCCACCTGTGACTGCTGCTTGCGCAACTTGCGGGGCTCAAGGCCCGTAAAGCTGCGCAAGACTGCGTCCAGCGGATATTCCGCGGTGAGTCTTGCGCGCAAGGCTCACGACGGGCAACTCCGCCGTGGTTTCTTATTATCTCGCTTAGCGCTTCTTCTTGTTGGCGATGTGGATGGCGCCGCCATTCACTGCCAACGCTGCTTCGTGCAACGCTTCGGACAGGGTCGGATGGGAGAAGACCATCATGCCCAGGTCCTCGGCACTGGTGCCGAATTCCATACCGATCGCGCCTTGCTGAACCAGTTCTGCAGCGCTTGGGCCAATCACGTGGACGCCCAATACGCGGTCAGTCTTGGCATCAGCGATGACTTTGACAAAACCACCGGTGTCGTTGGCTGCCATGGCACGGCCAGAAGCAGCAAACGGGAAGGTGCCGACGTTAACTTCAACGCCTTCAGCTTTCAACTGCTGTTCGTTCTTGCCGACCCATGCAATTTCCGGGTGGGTGTAGATAACCGATGGGATCAGGTCGTAGTTCATCTGGGTCTTGTGACCCTTGATGCGCTCGACAACCATAATGCCTTCTTCGGAAGCCTTGTGCGCGAGCATCATGCCGCGAACCACGTCGCCGATGGCGTACACGCCAGGCACGGTGGTAGCGCAGTGATCGTCAACGTGGATGAAGCCACGCTCGTCGATGTTCACGCCGCTGTCAGCTGCCAGCAGGTCGGTGGTCACTGGACGGCGACCAACGGCTACGATCAGCTTGTCGAATGTGATGGTCTGCTCGCCTTCTTTATCGGTGTAGGTCACAACGACTTCTTCGCCGTTGACCTTGGAACCGGTAACACGGGCGCCCAGTTTGATGTCCAGACCTTGCTTGGTCAGGGTTTTCAGGGCTTCTTTGGACACCGCGGTGTCGGCAGCCAGCAGGAACGTGTCCAGGGCTTCCAGCACGGTGACTTCGGAACCCAAACGGGACCATACCGAACCCAGTTCCAGGCCGATCACGCCAGCGCCGATCACGCCCAGACGCTTAGGAACCGATTGGAACTCCAGGGCGCCGGTCGAATCAACGATCACGTTCTGGTCAACTGGAGCAGGCGGGATGTCGATTGGACGCGAACCTGGGGCCAGGATTACGTTCTCGGCTTCGATGACTTCAACCGAGCCGTCTGGCTTGGTGATTTCAACTTTCTTGCCGGCCAGCAGCTTGCCGTGGCCTTGCAGGGAAGTCACGCCGTTGGCCTTGAACAAGGTGGCAACGCCGGAGGTCAGGCCTTTAACGATGTTGGCTTTACGGCCGACCATTGCTGGCACGTCCATGGTCACGCCAGCGTGGTTAATGCCGTGGATCGCGAAACCGTCTTGGGCTTCGTGGAATTTCCAGGAGCTGTCCAGCAGCGCCTTGGAAGGAATGCAACCAACGTTCAGGCAAGTACCGCCCAGCGCCAGTTTGCCTTCCTTGTCGGTGTATTTTTCGATGCAAGCAGTCGAGAGGCCCAGTTGTGCGGCCTTGATGGCGGCAACATAGCCGCCAGGACCTGCACCAATCACTACGACGTCAAATTTCTGTGTCATGAAAATAGATCCTCTATTTGCGACAAGCTTCTAGCCCCAAGCTGCAAGCCAAGCTGCTTTTTCCTACAGCTTGTAGCTCGCAACTTGAAGCTGCTTCAATCAGATATCCAGCAGCAGACGAGCTGGGTCTTCCAGCAGGTTTTTGATGGTCACCAGGAAAGTCACGGCTTCTTTACCATCGATCAGGCGGTGATCGTAAGACAGTGCCAGGTACATCATCGGGCGGATCACGACTTGGCCGTTGATGGCCATCGGACGCTGGATGATGTTGTGCATGCCCAGGATCGCGGCTTGTGGCGGGTTGACGATCGGCGTCGACATCATCGAACCGAAGGTACCACCGTTAGTGATGGTGAACGTACCGCCGGTCATCTCGTCGATGGTCAGCTTGCCGTCACGGGCTTTCTTGCCGAAGCCGGCGATACCGCCTTCGATTTCAGCCAGGCTCATCAGCTCGGCGTTACGCAGTACTGGAACCACCAGGCCACGGTCGCTGGACACGGCAACGCCGATGTCTGCATAGCCGTGGTAAACGATGTCGGTACCGTCGATCGAAGCGTTGACTGCCGGGTAGCGTTTCAGCGCTTCAGTAGCCGCTTTCACGAAGAACGACATGAAGCCCAGGCGCACGCCATTGTGGGACTTCTCGAACAGATCCTTGTACTTCGAACGCAGGGCCATGACTTCGGTCATGTCGACTTCGTTGAAGGTAGTCAGCATCGCCATGTTCGACTGTGCTTCAACCAGACGCTTGGCCACGGTGGCACGTACGCGGGTCATCGGTACGCGCTTCTCGGTGCGGTCGCCAGCGGCGAACACAGGCGCAGCGGCAGCCGGGGCAGCCGCCTTGGCAGGTGCGGCAGCTGGGGCGTTTTTCTTGGCTTCAACTGCAGCCACCACGTCTTCCTTGGTTACACGGCCGTCTTTGCCAGTGCCTTTGATGGACGCCAGGTTGATGCCGTTTTCCTCAGCCAACTGACGGGCAGCCGGTGCAGCGATTGGATCTTCGCCGCCTGCGGCCGGAGCAGCAGCGGGAGCCGAAGCAGCAGCCGGTGCAGCGGCGGCAGGAGCAGCGGCAGCAGCGCTGCCCTCTTCGATCGAGCCCAGCACTTGGTTCGACAGAACGGTAGCGCCTTCTTCGGCAACGATTGCGCCCAGTACGCCGTCAGCTTCGGCCAACACTTCCAGAACGACTTTGTCGGTCTCGATGTCGACGATCAGGTCGTCACGCTTTACAGCGTC
This sequence comes from Pseudomonas sp. LAP_36, assembly GCF_019456785.1. NCBI lineage: Bacteria > Pseudomonadati > Pseudomonadota > Gammaproteobacteria > Pseudomonadales > Pseudomonadaceae > Pseudomonas > Pseudomonas sp. LAP_36. The sequence continues at coordinate 1,155,386 of NZ_JAHZMS010000001.1, read as the reverse complement.
GCCTGGTTTCTTGTGCCAGGTGGCAACGGTGCCATCGGCAACCGATTCCGGGAATGACGGGGCTTTGATTTCGATAGCCATTATCTGTGGGTCCTTAAAATTCGGTTTCAGTCAGCGCGAAGGCGTTAAACAGTGAAAGCATCTTGCAGCAGTTTTTCCTGCTGCTCGGCATGCATCGACGCATAACCACACGCAGGTGCAGCAGAAGCGTCACGACCGGCATATTCCAGGCCCAGGGCCTGCTTATGGTTACCGATGCTGCGACGCAAATGATGCTGGCTGCTGTACCAAGCGCCCTGGTTCATCGGTTCTTCCTGGCACCACACCACGTGAGTGAGGTTGGTGTAAGGCGCAATGGCCTCCATCAGGTCGTCTTCCGGGAACGGGTAAAGCTGCTCGATACGCACGATGGCGATGTCTTCGCGGCCTTCGGCACGGCGTTTTTCAAGCAGGTCGTAGTAGGCCTTGCCGCTGCACAGGACCAGGCGAGTCACTTTCGCCGAGTCCAGCGTATCGATCTCTGGAATAACGGTCTGGAACGAACCATCCGCCAGATCTTCCAGGGTCGAGATGGCCAATTTATGACGCAGCAGCGACTTCGGTGTCAGTACCACCAGCGGCTTGCGCAGCGGGCGGATCACCTGGCGACGCAGCAAGTGGTAGATCTGGGCCGGGGTAGTCGGCACGCACACCTGGATGTTGTGCTCGGCGCACAGCTGCAGGTAACGCTCCAGACGGGCCGAGGAGTGCTCCGGACCCTGACCTTCATAACCGTGTGGCAGCAGCATGGTCAGACCGCACAGACGGCCCCACTTGTGCTCGCCGCTGGTGATGAACTGGTCGATAACCACCTGGGCACCGTTGGCGAAGTCGCCGAACTGGGCTTCCCAGATCACCAGCGCTTGAGGCGTGGTGGTCGAGTAACCGTATTCGAACGCCAGTACGGCTTCTTCGGACAGGAACGAATCGTACAGGTCGAAACGTGGCTGGCCTGCGTACAGGTTCTGCAACGGGATGTAGGTGCCCGCGTCTTTCTGGTTGTGCAGCACGGCATGACGGTGCGAGAACGTACCACGGCCGATGTCCTGGCCAGTCATGCGGATCGGGTGACCTTCGAACGCCAGGGTCGCGTACGCCATGGTTTCGGCGTAACCCCAGTTGATCGGCAGGCCGCCGGCTTGCATCTTCTGACGGTCTTCGTAGATCTTCGCAACCTGGCGCTGAACCACGAAACCTTCCGGGATTTCCAGCAGCTTGGCGGACAATTCCTGCAAGGTCTTCAGATCGAACGACGTATCGTGACGCGCAGTCCAGGCGTGGCCCAGGTACGGACGCCAGTCAACGAACAACTCTTTGTTCGGCTCTTTAACCAGGCTTTTTACAACATGCAAACCATTGTCCAGCGCGTTGCGGTATTCATCGACTTTCGCCTGAACACGCGCATCGTCAACCACGCCGGCCTTGGTCAGGCTTTCGGCGTACAGCTCACGGGTAGTGCGCTGCTTGGTGATCTGCTGATACATCAACGGCTGAGTACCGCTTGGCTCGTCTGCTTCGTTGTGACCGCGACGGCGGTAGCAAACCAGGTCGATCACCACGTCACGCTTGAACTGCATGCGATAATCAATGGCCAACTGGGTCACAAACAGCACAGCTTCCGGATCATCGCCATTCACATGGAGGATCGGCGCCTGGATCATCTTGGCAACGTCGGTCGCGTACTCGGTAGAGCGCGCGTCCAGCGGGTTGCTGATGGTGAAGCCAACCTGGTTGTTGATGACGATGTGAACGGTACCGCCGGTCTTGAAGCCGCGGGTCTGCGACATCTGGAACGTTTCCAGGACCACGCCTTGACCGGCGAAAGCCGCGTCACCGTGGATGGAAATCGGCAGAACCTTTTCACCGGTGGTGTCATTACGACGATCCTGGCGAGCACGGACCGAACCCTCGACCACTGGAGAAACAATTTCCAGGTGGGATGGGTTGAAGGCCATGGCCAGGTGAACTTCACCGCCGGTGGTCATCACGTTGGACGAGAAGCCCTGGTGGTATTTAACGTCACCGGAACCCAGCTCAACCTTCTTCTTGCCTTCGAACTCGTCGAACAGCTCACGCGGGTTCTTGCCGAAGGTGTTGACCAACACGTTCAAGCGACCACGGTGAGCCATGCCGATCACGATTTCCTTGGTGCCGTAGGAACCGGAACGCTGGATCAACTCGTCGAGCATCGGGATCAGGCTTTCGCCGCCTTCCAGACCGAAACGCTTGGTGCCCGGGTACTTGGTACCCAGGTACTTTTCCAGGCCTTCGGCAGCGGTTACGCGCTCGAGCAGATGGCTACGCACATCTTCAGACAGCACCGGACGACCACGCACACCTTCCAGACGGTGCTGGAACCAGTGGCGTTGCTCGGAATCGGTGATGTGCGTGAACTCAGCGCCAATGGTGCGGCAATATGTCTGCTGCAACGCTTCGTGAATTTCGCGTAGGCTCGCCTCCTCTTTGCCGATGAACAGGTCGCCGGCACGGAAGGTCGTATCAAGATCGGCATTGGTCAAGCCGTAATGATTGATCGACAGGTCAGCAGGTGCAGGACGCTGCCAGAGCCCCAGCGGGTCAAGCTGGGCCGCCTGGTGGCCACGCATCCGGTAGGCCTGGATCAGTCGCAATACCTCAACTTGCTTCTTCTCGTGCTCACTGCTCACGCTGCCGGCGGAAACCGGTTGGGCGCGGCGCTGGTTCTTTGCCAGCAGCACAAACTGATCGCGAATCGTGGCGTGCGATACATCGGTGGCAGCGTTGCCGTCTGAAGACAACGTCTGAAATTTGGTGCGCCATTCTTCTGGCACAGCGTTAGGGTCGTGCAGGTAGAGCTCATAAAGCTCTTCCACATAGGCAGCGTTACCACCTGAAAGATAGCCGCTGTTCCACATGCGCTGCATCACGCTTTCTTGCATGCTTGGTCACCCTCGATTTGGGGACACCACCGGCGAAAACACCGAGTTTGCTTGCAAAAGGCCAAGTGCAGCGACCAAAACAAGCCACTTAGGATCACGCTGATAGTTCGGGTACCAACCCGAATGCCCCTGCTTGTCTCATTTCTTCAAAATAAGAGCCGCGGCTTTGTAAGTCGCTGCTCAAGTTAAAACTACGGCGCCGGTTGAAGCCTGCGCCGTAGCATTTACGGGCACAACGGTCCTGCTTTTACTACACGTCGCTTACACGCCGCTCTGCAGCAGCATGTTACGGATGTGACCAATGGCCTTAGTCGGGTTCAGGCCTTTGGGACATACGTTGACGCAGTTCATGATCCCGCGGCAGCGGAATACGCTGAACGGGTCATCCAGCGAAGCCAGACGCTCGGACGTCTTGGTGTCACGGCTGTCTGCCAGGAAGCGGTACGCTTGCAGCAGGGCAGCTGGACCCAGGAACTTGTCCGGGTTCCACCAGAAGGACGGGCACGACGTCGAGCAGCAAGCGCACAGGATGCACTCGTACAGACCGTCGAGCTTCTCACGCTCTTCCGGGGACTGCAGACGCTCGATGGCCGGGGCCGGCGTGTCGTTCTGCAGGAACGGCTTAACTTTCTCGTATTGCTTGTAGAAGATGCTCATATCCACGACCAGGTCACGGATAACCGGCAAACCTGGCAGCGGACGAACGATCAACTTGTTGCCTTTAACCACGGCAGACAGCGGCGTGATGCACGCCAGGCCGTTTTTGCCGTTGATGTTCATGCCGTCGGAACCGCACACACCTTCACGGCAAGAGCGACGATACGAGAAACCTTCGTCCTGCTCTTTGATCAGCGCCAATACATCCAGCACCATCAGGTCTTTACCACCGGTATCAACCTGGAACTCCTGCATGAACGGCGCAGCGTCCTGATCAGGGTTGTAGCGATAAACACTGACTTTCAACATGGCAGCCACCCTTAGTAAGTCCGAATCTTCGGTTCAAACGTCGGTACCGTCTTCGGCGAGAAGTTCACGGCACGCTTGGTTACGCGCTTGTCACCCGGGAAGTACAGGGTGTGGCACAACCAGTTTTCGTCATCGCGATCTTCAAAGTCTTCACGCGCGTGAGCACCACGGGATTCTTTACGAACCTCGGCGGCGATCGCAGTCGCTTCAGCCACTTCCAGCAGGTTTTGCAGTTCAAGGGCTTCGATACGAGCGGTGTTGAACGCCTGGCTCTTATCGTTGATCTTGACGTTGGCGATGCGCACGCGCAGATCGGCCAGTTGGGCAATACCCTTCTGCATGTATTCGCCAGTACGGAATACACCGAAGTAGTTCTGCATGCAGCTTTGCAGCTCGCGACGCAGGGTAGCTACGTCTTCGCCATCAGTGCGCGAGTTCAGCGCATTCAGACGGGCCAGGGCCGCCTCGATGTTGGCGTCGGTCGCGTCATCGTATTCGATGCCGTCGGTCAGCGCTTTTTCGAGGTGCAGGCCGGCAGCACGACCGAATACCACCAAGTCGAGCAGCGAGTTGCCGCCCAGACGGTTGGCACCGTGTACCGATACGCACGCCACTTCGCCTACGGCGAACAGACCATGAATGATCTCGTCCACGCCTTCAGCGTTTTGGGTGATCGCCTGGCCATGAATGTTGGTCGGCACGCCGCCCATCATATAGTGGCAGGTTGGAACAACCGGAACCGGTGCAACTACCGGGTCAACGTGTGCGAAGGTCTTGGACAGCTCGCAGATGCCTGGCAGGCGGCTGTGCAGCACTTCTTCGCCCAGGTGATCGAGCTTGAGCAGTACGTGGTCGCCGTTCGGGCCACAGCCGTTGCCGGCAATGATTTCCTTAACCATCGAACGGGCTACAACGTCACGGCCAGCAAGGTCTTTCGCGTTCGGCGCATAACGCTCCATGAAACGCTCGCCGTGCTTGTTGATCAGGTAACCACCTTCACCACGGCAACCTTCTGTAACCAATACACCGGCGCCGGCGATGCCGGTCGGGTGGAACTGCCACATTTCGATGTCTTGCACTGGCACGCCGGCACGCAGTGCCATGCCAACGCCGTCACCGGTGTTGATCAGGGCATTGGTGGTCGACGCGTAGATACGGCCTGCACCGCCCGTCGCCAGAACAGTAGCCTTGGCGCGGATATAGGTGGTTTCACCGGTTTCAATGCAGATGGCGATCACACCGACGAATGCGCCGTCGGCGTTCTTCACCAGGTCAACCGCGTAGTATTCGTTCAGGAACGTGGTGCCGGCTTTCAGGTTGCCCTGATAAAGCGTGTGCAGCAGCGCGTGACCGGTACGGTCGGACGCGGCGCAGGTACGGGCAGCCTGCCCGCCTTTACCGTAATCCTTCGACTGGCCGCCGAATGGACGCTGGTAGATACGGCCTTGCTCGGTACGGGAGAACGGCAGACCCATGTGGTCCAGCTCGAACACCGCGGCCGGGCCTTCCTGACACATGTATTCGATAGCGTCCTGGTCACCGATATAGTCGGAACCCTTGACGGTATCGTACATGTGCCAGCGCCAGTCATCGTTCGGGTCGGCGGAGGCGATGGCGCAGGTAATACCACCCTGGGCCGATACGGTGTGGGAACGGGTCGGGAACACCTTGGTGATCACGGCAGTCTTGTGACCGCCCTGTGCCAGCTGCAGCGCAGCGCGCATGCCAGCACCGCCGCCACCAATAATGATGGCGTCGAATGAAATAGTTGGAATGTTAGCCATGAATCAGATACCCCAAAGAATCTGCACACCCCAGACGAAGTAAGCGAACATCGCGATGCCGCATACTGCCTGGAAGAGGAAACGTACTGCGGTCGCGGACTTGCCCAGCGCCATTGGCGTCAGGTAGTCGGTCGCGATGGTCCACATGCCAACCCAGGCGTGAGCACCCAGGGCAACAAGGGCCAGCAGACTGAAGATTCGCATCGCATTGTGGGAAAACAGGCCGTGCCATTGCTCATAGCCGATGCCCGGATTTGCGACGAGGTATCCGATCAGGAAAATGAAATAAGCCGCGAGAACAACCGCAGACACACGTTGTGCCATCCAGTCATAGAGGCCCGAACGCGATAGGTTCGTAACGCTGGTTACCATATCCAAACTCCTGCCAGAACGATCAGCACCACGGAGATGGCGATGATGATTTTCGAGCCCAGGCGGCCGCCTTCCAGCGTCTCACCGATGCCCATGTCCATGATCAAGTGGCGCACACCGGCTACCAGGTGATACAGCAGAGCGGACAGGAGGCCCCATGCTACGAACTTGGCCAGCGGGCTGGTCAAGCATGCCTTCACCTCGGCGTAACCTTCCTCGGAACCCAGGGATTTGCTCAATGCATAAAGCATGATGCCCAAGCCCAGGAACAGGATGATGCCGGAAACACGGTGCAGGAACGACGTAACGCCGGTGATGGGGAGTTTGATGGTCCTTAGGTCTAGGTTTACAGGTCGTTGGCTATTCACGGCTTTTTTTCACACTTAAGAGCCCCTAACAATCAGGGCAAAGTTGTCGGGGAGTGCACTGGTCAGGTAAGCACCACCCAGGGAGTGCGACCCCCAATGAAAGCAAGCCCAAAAGCCCTTGGCGGTCGGTGGCCGAGTATAGACAGTTAGGTTACTAATGACAACGCGCTCACCTCACCCTAATAGCGGATTGCGCTGGCGGGATAAAAGGCGTAAACGGCAGGTAATTTCGAGGAAAAAGTACGGTTAAAGCCTTCTGGGGCAAGACTTTAGGCAAATTGACATCTGAATTTATCTCACTATAGTGGTGCGGGCCCTGCGTGGGGGGTCTGTCTGATGATTTGAAGCATAAATAGGAGGCCACATGGCTGACAAAAAAGCGCAGTTGATCATCGAGGGCGCAGCCCCCGTCGAGCTGCCCATTTTAACCGGCACCGTTGGTCCCGATGTTATCGACGTACGGGGCCTGACGGCCACGGGCCGTTTCACTTTCGACCCAGGCTTCATGTCGACCGCCTCTTGCGAGTCGAAGATCACCTATATCGACGGCGATAATGGCATTCTGCTTCACCGCGGCTACCCGATCGAACAACTGGCTGAGAAGTCGGACTACCTGGAAACCTGCTACCTGCTGCTAAATGGCGAATTGCCAACAGCCGAGCAAAAAGCCCAGTTCGTCAGCACCGTGAAGAACCACACCATGGTTCACGAGCAGTTGAAGACCTTCTTCAACGGCTTCCGTCGCGACGCCCATCCGATGGCCGTCATGTGCGGCGTGGTCGGCGCCCTGTCGGCCTTCTATCATGACTCCCTCGACATCAATAACCCGCAGCATCGCGAAATCTCCGCGATCCGCCTGGTTGCCAAGATGCCGACCCTGGCCGCAATGGTTTACAAGTACTCCATGGGCCAACCCATGATGTACCCGCGCAACGACCTGACGTACGCGGAAAACTTCCTGCACATGATGTTCAACACGCCGTGCGAGATCAAACCGATCAGCCCGGTGCTTGCCAAGGCCATGGACCGGATCTTCATCCTCCACGCCGACCACGAACAGAACGCCTCGACTTCTACCGTGCGTCTGGCAGGTTCTTCGGGTGCGAACCCGTTCGCCTGTATCGCCGCCGGTATCGCCGCACTGTGGGGCCCTGCCCACGGCGGTGCGAACGAAGCCGTGTTGACCATGCTCGATGAAATCGGCGATGTCTCGAACATCGACACATTCATCGCCAAGGCCAAGGACAAGAACGACCCGTTCAAGTTGATGGGTTTCGGTCACCGGGTCTACAAGAACCGCGACCCGCGCGCCACCGTCATGAAACAGACCTGCGACGAAGTGTTGAAGGAACTGGGTATCAAGAACGATCCGCAACTCGAACTGGCCATGCGCCTGGAAGAGATCGCCCTGACCGACCCGTACTTCATCGAACGCTCGCTGTACCCGAACGTCGACTTCTACTCGGGGATCATCCTCAAGGCGATCGGCATTCCAACCAGCATGTTCACCGTGATCTTCGCCCTGGCGCGGACCGTGGGCTGGATCTCCCACTGGAAAGAAATGCTCTCCAGCCCGTACAAGATTGGCCGCCCGCGCCAGCTGTACACCGGCTACGAGTCGCGTGACATCACCAAGCTGGAAGATCGCAAGTAAGCACTGGCTGCAAGCTGTACTGAGAACGGCCTCCCTTAGTGGAGGCCGTTTTTGTTTGTGCCGCCTGACATACCGCTTTCGCGAGCAAGCCCGCTCCCACAGTTGACCGTGTACATCCTTTGAAATGCGGTCAACTGTGGGAGCGGGCTTGCTCGCGAAAGCAATAGCCCAGGCAACACAGAACCCCAGGCAAAAAAATGCCCCAGCGTTTCGGCCGGGGCATTTCTTATTTAGTTACAACCTTAGTGATTAACCGCCCCGCTCGCCCCCAGGCCAGTTTGCGAACGCACAAACTGCGGGAAGTACAGCGCACGCTCTTTCTCTGCCGCCGCCGACTTGTCGGTGATGGAGAAGAACCAGATGCCGACGAACGCAATGATCATCGAGAACAGCGCCGGGTACTCGTACGGGAAGATGGCTTTTTCGTGGTGCAGGATCGAGACCCAGATGGTCGGGCCCAGCACCATCAGGCCAACGGCACTGATCAAGCCCAGCCAGCCGCCAATCATCGCGCCACGGGTGGTGAGGTTTTTCCAGTACATGGAAAGCAGCAACACCGGGAAGTTACAGCTGGCCGCAATGGAGAACGCCAGGCCGACCATGAACGCAATGTTCTGGCTTTCGAACAGGATACCCAGGCCGATAGCCAACACGCCCAAGGCGATGGTGGTGATCTTCGATACGCGAATCTCATCCTTGTCGTTGGTCTTGCCTTTCTTGATCACGCTGGCGTACAGGTCATGGGACACCGCCGAAGCACCGGCCAGGGTCAAACCGGCAACCACCGCGAGGATAGTGGCGAACGCCACGGCCGAGATGAAGCCCAGGAAGATACTGCCACCCACCGCATTGGCCAGGTGCACTGCCGCCATGTTGTTACCGCCCAGCAAGGCGCCTGCCGCATCTTTGAACGCCGGGTTGGTGCTGACCAGCAGGATCGCGCCAAAGCCGATGATAAAGGTCAGGATATAGAAGTAGCCGATGAAGCCAGTTGCATAGAGCACGCTCTTACGCGCTTCCTTGGCGTCGCTTACGGTGAAGAAGCGCATCAGGATGTGCGGCAGGCCAGCGGTACCGAACATCAGTGCCAGGCCCAGGGAGAATGCCGAGATTGGGTCTTTCACCAAGCCGCCGGGGCTCATGATCGCTTCACCTTTAGGGTGAACCTTGATCGCCTCGGAGAACAGGGCGTTGAAGTCGAAGTTGACGTGCTTCATCACCATCAGCGCCATGAACGAGGCACCGGACAGCAACAGCACTGCCTTGATGATCTGCACCCAAGTGGTCGCCAGCATGCCGCCGAACAGCACGTACATGCACATCAAGATACCCACCAGGATGACCGCTACGTGGTAGTCCAGGCCGAACAACAGCTGAATCAGCTTGCCCGCACCAACCATCTGCGCGATCAGGTAGAACGCCACCACCACCAAAGAGCCACACGCGGACAGGCTGCGGATCTGGGTCTGGCCCAGGCGGTAGGAGGCAACGTCAGCAAAGGTGTACTTGCCCAGGTTGCGCAGGCGCTCGGCGATCAGGAACAGAATGATCGGCCAGCCCACCAGAAAGCCGATCGAGTAGATCAGGCCGTCATAACCGGAGGTATAAACCAGTGCGGAAATCCCCAGGAAAGACGCCGCCGACATATAGTCACCGGCAATCGCCAGGCCATTCTGGAAACCGGTGATCTTGCCGCCAGCCGCGTAGTAATCGGCCGCCGACTTGTTGCGCTTGGACGCCCAGTAGGTGATGCACAAGGTGGCACCGACAAACGCGACAAACATCACGATGGCCGAGATGTTCAGCGGTTGCCTTTGCACTTCACCGGTCAATGCATCCGCAGCCCAGACGGCCGGAGCAAAGAGCGAAGCGCCGAATACTGCCAGTAGACGCCGGATCATTGCGCAGCCTCCTTGAGAATCGCATTGTTCAGGTCGTCAAACTCGCCGTTGGCCCGCCGCACATAGATGCCGGTCAGGATAAAGGCCGACACAATCAGCCCGACACCCAGGGGAATGCCCCAGGTAATCGACGAGCCAGGGCTGAGTTTTGCCCCCAGCACTTGTGGCCCGTAGGCGATCAACAGGATGAAACCGGAGTAAAGCCCTAGCATGATCGCCGAGAGAATCCAGGCGAACCGTTCCCTTTTTCTCACCAGCTCCTTGAAACGCGGGCTGTTTTGAATCGAGAGGTAAATGCTGTCGTTCATTGTTTTTATCCTCGCAGCACAGCTTTTTTATTATTGGTACGTATCCACTGTATGCGGCTGCACAAAGGGTTCCAGACGACCTTAGTATTAGAACGACATGAGGGTTATCGCCAGTTTTGCACTGACTGAATTGACAGGTTTTGACCCAGAAACGACAAAGCCCGCCTGACGACAACGCCAGACGGGCCTGCAAGGTGCTATCTAGACACTTCGGGGTTTATTTACCGACCCACTCGGCAACACGCTCAGGGTGCTTGGCGACCCAATCCTTGGCCGCTGCATCAGGCTTGGCACCTTCTTGTATCGCCAGCATGACTTCGCCGATTTCGTCCTTGGAAGCCCACTGGAATTTCTTCAGGAAGGCTGCGACTTCCGGCGCTTTCTTCTCCAGGCCCTTGCTGCCGATGCTGTTGACGGTTTCAGCAGCACCATAAATCCCTTTTGGATCGTCCAGGAAACGCAGTTTCCACTTGGCGAACATCCAGTGTGGCACCCAACCGGTAACCGCAATGGACTCCTGTTTGTCTTCGGCACGGGTCAGCTCGGCGATCATCGCCGCGCCCGAACTGGCTTGCAGCTTGTAGTCGAGGCCATATTGCTTGATGGCTTCGTCGGTCTTGAGCATCACACCTGAACCCGCGTCGATGCCGACGATTTTGTTCTTGAAGGTGGTGTCAGTCTTGAGGTCCTCGATGGACTTGGCCTTGACGTACTCCGGCACGATCAAGCCGATCTTAGCGTCCTTGAAGTTGGGGCCATAATCGACCACCTTGTCCTTGTTCTTGGTCCAATACTCACCGTGGGTGACCGGCAGCCAGGCAGAAAGCATGGCGTCGAGCTTACCGGTGGCAACACCCTGCCACATGATCCCGGTGGCGACCGCTTGCAGTTTCACGTCATAGCCGAGCTTTTGCTTGATCACCTCTGCCGCCACGTGCGTGGTGGCAACGCTGTCCGACCAGCCATCTACGTAGCCGATGCTCAGGGTTTTGCTGTCGGCGCTGGCCAGTGTGGAGCTCATCGCAACTACCAGAGTGGCAGCTGCGCCCAAGAGTCGTCGCATCTTCATTGTGCTTCCCCGAAAGTGCTGCGCCCAGCGGATGCCGAGCGACGTCAACCTGTTGTTCTGTGGTGCACCGCGCCCCCTTCACGCGCATCGATCCGGCTGCTGCGCCGTCAGTGGAGTGCTGACACCTCGATCATCGACCTGACTGGACTTGGAACCTGCTCTGTCAGCGACCTTGTACAAGCAAGAAACGACATCACATCGCCAGTAGGACGCTTTGTAGGACTTGACGCCAAAATCCCGCCCGAACTTTGCATGTCAAAATTATGCTGCCCCACTGGGACTCGCCAAATCCGGGTAAGATGCGCGCCTTTGCTCTTCCAGATAAGCCGACCATGCCCGCGAATGCCCGCTTCCCTGCCCTGCCCTATTTCTTTGCCTTGCTCCTCGGCCTGTTGGCCCTGATCGGTTACTGGTATGGCCTCGGCCGGCCCGTGATGTTGCCAGACGTTGCCAGCGCTACGCACAAGATGCAGTGCGCGTCCTACACACCGTTCGACAAAGACCAATCGCCGTTTGACCAGCCGTTCAGGCTGCGCCCTGAACGCATGGACGCCGACCTGGCCCTGCTGGCCACTCGCTTTGAATGCATTCGCACCTACTCCATGACCGGCCTGGAAGCCTTGCCGGACATGGCGCGCAAGCATGGGCTGAAGGTGATGGCCGGCGCCTGGGTCAGCAGCGACCCGGTGGCGACCGAAAAGGAAATCGACCAGTTGATCGCCTCGGCCAACGCCAGCCCGGATGTCGTGACGTCGGTGATCGTCGGCAACGAAGCCCTGCTGCGCAAGGAAGTCACCGCCGCGCAACTGGTAAAGCTGATTCAGAACGTCAAACGCCAGATCAAGCAGCCAGTGACTTACGCGGACGTGTGGGAGTTCTGGCTGCAACACCCGGAAATAGCTCCGGCGGTGGATTTCCTGACCATTCACCTGCTGCCGTATTGGGAAGATGATCCGTCCGGCATCGACCAGGCCCTCAAGCACGTGGGCGATGTGCGCCAGACCTTTGGCAACAAGTTTGCGCCCAAGGACATTCTGATCGGTGAAACCGGCTGGCCCAGCGAAGGCCGCCAGCGCGAAACCGCGGTGCCAAGCCGGGTCAACGAAGCCAAGTTCATGCGCGGCTTTGTGGCCATGGCTGAGGCCAATGGCTGGCGTTACAACTTGATCGAAGCGTTTGACCAGCCCTGGAAGCGCGCCAGCGAAGGCGCCGTAGGTGGTTACTGGGGCCTGTTCGATGCCGATCGCCAGGACAAGGGCATCCTCGCCGGGCCGGTGACCAATGTGCCGTACTGGCCACTGTGGCTGGGCGTGGGTGGGATTATCCTGTTGGGCACCTTGGCGCTGGGTGGGCGTGTACGCAGCACGCGCGCTGCCATTGTCCTGCCGCTGCTGGGTGCAGTCGCCGCCTCCTCCATCGGCACCTGGGCTGAGCTGAGCCGCGTGACCGCACGCTTCAGTGAGGAATGGGTGTGGGCAGGTTTGCTGATGGTGTTGAACTTGTTGGTGCTGGCTCACGCCGCGCTGGCTTTGAGCGCGCGGGAAGGCTGGCGTGAGCGGGCGTTCAACTGGCTGGAGCAGCGTGCAGGCTGGCTAGTGGCGATCGCCGGGTTTGCCGGCGCAGTGATGATGTTGGCGTTGGTGTTCGACCCGCGTTATCGCAGCTTCCCGAGTGCGGCGCTGGTGTTGCCTGCCCTGATATACTTGGTACGTCCGGTGACGGGGCCGCGTCGGGAGATTGCGCTGCTGGCTTTTATCATCGGTGCCGGCATTGCGCCGCAGTTGTACCGTGAAGGGTTGTTGAACCAGCAGGCTTGGGGTTGGGCGGTGGCCAGCCTGCTCATGGTTGTGGCTTTGTGGCGTTGCTTGCGGGTGCGTAAGGCTTAAGACCGCTTTCGCGAGCAAGTTGAAGCGTCGAACCGCCGCTTCGACTTACTCGCGAAGAGGCCCTATCAAGCAGCCCGAGGCTTCCTGACCAATCGCAACCCCGCAATCACCACCGCAAACACCGCAAACGCAGTGTTGTACAACGCCAGCGCCGGCAACCCGAACACCATCCCCAGCACTGCCAACCCCCATCCCGCACGACCCGGCACGAAAAACGCCAGCACCGACGTAACCAACGCTGCCCAGCCAAGCACCCTGAAGTGAATCATCAGCCCCAGGTTCGAACGCAGCTGACATTCCCAGCGGCTGGCTTCATCGGCGCAGATGCCAACCCACCGGCCATCTTCCATAAAGCCGTAACGCGCGCCATAACTGGCGGCCAGCCACAACGGCAAGGCAATAAGCAGCAAAATCAGCGGCAAACGACGGGACATGGGGTACTCCGATAGGCAAAAACGGCGCTCAGCTTAATGCTCCGGCGGCCGTTAGCAAGGTGTACGCGCAGATAACTGTTCACCAATGCGCGGCAAAGTGTATCTTCTCGCTACTATTACCCCGATTCCGACGTTATTTTCCGACTTTTCGTGCCGAGAGCTGGCACTTCGGTGGCAACGCGGTGGTCATAGCCTGCGAACTTTATTAAGCACGTTTCCTCCTAGGGATTAAGTCATGCTCCGTTCCTTGCGCTGCGCTGCCTTGTTGGGCAGCCTTTTTTTGAGTGCGTCAGCACTGGCCGTCGACATCGACCAGGCCACCTATGGCTTCCCTTTGACGAATCCGTTCGAAGCGACCATCGCCACTACCCCGCCTGACCTTCGGCCGAAATTGCCGAGCGATGACGAGATCAACCAGTCCGACTACACCCTGAACATGCGCCCCGAGCGCGAGTTCAGCCTGCCGGACAACTTCTGGGCGGTGAAGAAACTCACCTACCGCATCGCCAAGCAGGATCGCGCCGCGCCGTTGATCTTCCTGATCGCGGGCACCGGCGCGCGGTTTGACAGCAGCATCAACGAATACCTGAAAAAGCTGTATTACCAGGCCGGTTACCACGTGGTGCAGCTGTCGTCGCCCACCAGCTTTGACTTCATCAGCGCCGCCTCGCGCTTCGCCACCCCGGGTATCACCCAGGAAGACGCCGAGGACATGTACCGCGTGATGCAAGCCGTGCGCGCGCAGAATGCCTCGCTGCCGGTGACCGACTTCTACCTCACCGGCTACAGCCTCGGCGGCCTGGATGCAGCGTTTGTCGCCAAACTCGATGAGACCCGCCGCAGCTTCAACTTCAAGAAAGTGTTGCTGCTGAACCCGCCGGTCAATCTCTACACCTCGATCACCAACCTCGACAAGTTGGTACAGACCGAAGTCAAGGGCATCAACAACACCACCACCTTCTATGAGTTGGTGCTGAACAAGCTGACCCGCTACTTCCAGCAAAAGGGCTACATCGATCTGAATGACGCCCTGCTCTACGACTTCCAGAACTCCAAGCAGCACCTGACCAACGAACAGATGGCCATGCTGATCGGCACCTCGTTCCGCTTCTCGGCCGCTGACATCGCCTTTACCTCGGACCTGATCAACCGCCGCGGCCTGATCATCCCGCCGAAATACCCGATCACCGAAGGCACCAGCCTCACGCCGTTCCTCAAGCGTGCGCTGCAATGCGACTTCGACTGCTACCTCACCGAACAAGTGATCCCGATGTGGCGCGCGCGTTCCGACGGCGGCAGCCTGTTGCAACTGGTCGACCAAGTCAGCCTGTACGCCCTCAAGGACTACCTGCACACCAACCCGAAGATCGCCGTCATGCACAACGCCGACGACGTGATCCTCGGCCCAGGCGACCTCGGTTTCCTGCGTGAAACCTTCGGCGATCGCTTGACCGTCTACCCGCTGGGCGGCCACTGCGGCAACCTTAATTACCGCGTCAACGCCGACGCCATGCTGGAGTTCTTCCGTGGCTAAATATCTTCTGCTGCTTGCCGCCTTGATGTGCGCAGGCGTGGCCAATGCCGACAACAGCAAGGCTCACGAACCCACCGTGGTTGGCTCAGACGGCTTCAAGGAGCCACTGACCAAGCTCAAGTTCAACCCGGGCCTGGACCAGCGTGAATTCGAGCGTTCAACGCTCACCGCGCTCAACGTCTACGACCCGCTGGAAGCGTGGAACCGTCGCGTGTACCACTTCAACTACCGCTTCGACCAATGGGTGTTCCTGCCCGTGGTCGACGGTTACCGCTACGTCACCCCAAGTTTCCTGCGCACCGGCGTGAGCAACTTCTTCAACAACCTGGGCGACGTACCGAACCTGTTGAACAGCCTGCTGCAGCTCAAGGGCCACCGCTCCCTGGAAACCACCGGGCGCCTGTTGGTCAACACCACCATCGGCATCGCCGGCCTGTGGGACCCTGCTACCGCCATGGGCCTGCCGCGCCAGAGCGAAGACTTCGGCCAGACCCTGGGCTTCTACGGCGTGCCTGGCGGCGCGTACCTGGTGCTGCCGGTCTTCGGCCCCTCAAACCTGCGCGACACCGGTGGCTTGCTGGTCGACTACACCGCCGAAACCCAAATCAACTTCCTCAATGTGGCTGAAGTCAGCTCCAACCACCCGGAAATCTGGGCCCTGCGCGCGGTCGACAAGCGCTACCAGACCAGCTTCCGGTATGGTCAGATGAACTCGCCGTTCGAGTATGAGAAGGTGCGGTACATCTATACGGAATCGCGCAAGTTGCAGATTGCGGAGTAATCAGCGCCACAAAAAAAGGCCATTCGATTGAATGGCCTTTTTTATTGCGATTGGATCAAGCCTTCGCGGTTTTCCAGAGCTTACCCACTGCGCTGACAACGGCCAGCACCACCGCCCCCGCAACAATCCCCGCCACGCCATTCAGCAGCGTCGGCACCAACCATGCCACGCTACCCGCGCCCTGGCTGACCGTCTCGATCCAGTGATGCACCACGGGTACGCCATGGGTGAGAATCCCACCGCCCACCAGGAACATCGCTGCCGTGCCGATGACCGACAGGCTCTTCATCATGTAAGGCGCCGCGCGCAGGATGGCACCACCGATACTGCGTGCCACCTGGCCAGGCTTCTGGGTGAGCCACAAACCCAGGTCATCCAGCTTGACGATGCCGGCCACCAGCCCGTAGACGCCCACGGTCATGACGATGGCAATGCCCGACAGCACAACCACCTGCTGCATCAATGGCGCGTCAGCCACGGTGCCAAGGGTGATGGCGATGATTTCGGCGGAGAGGATGAAGTCGGTGCGGATTGCGCCCTTGATCTTGTCCTTTTCGAAGGCCACCAGGTCGGTCGCCGGGTCGCCAACAGCTTCGACCAACTGGGCGTGTTCAGCTTGATCTTCATCCTTGCTGTGCAGGAACTTGTGCGCGAGCTTCTCAAAGCCTTCGAAACACAGGTAGGCACCGCCAAGCATCAACAAAGGCGTCACCGCCCAAGGCGCAAATGCGCTGATCAACAGTGCGGTGGGCACCAGGATCAATTTATTGATAAACGAGCCCTTCGCCACCGCCCACACCACGGGGATTTCCCGCTCGGCCCGCACCCCGGAGACCTGCTGGGCGTTGAGTGCCAGGTCGTCACCCAGCACGCCGGCAGTCTTCTTCGCCGCCATTTTTGTCATCAGGGCAACGTCATCGAGTACGGCGGCGATATCGTCGATCAACACCAACAAGCTGCTTCCTGCCATGAATCGGACTTCCGTAAGAGTGAGATGGCGCGAGCATAACGCGGCGCACAGCTTTGCGGGCACATTGTTGAGGCTCGCGGATGGCCGGTGCTACCATGCGCAACCGCCTGTACTGGCAAGGAAACCTCTGGTTTATGAGCACCATTCGCGAGCGCAACAAAGAAAAGATCCTGCGGGCGGCCAGCGAGGAGTTTGCCGACAAAGGCTTCGCCGCGACCAAAACCAGCGACATCGCCGCCAAGGCCGGGCTGCCCAAGCCCAACGTGTACTACTACTTCAAGTCCAAGGACAACCTCTACCGCGAGGTGCTCGAAAGCATTATCGAGCCGATCCTGGCCGCTTCCACGCCGTTCAATCCTGAGGGCGAGCCTTCGGTGGTGCTGAGCAACTACATCCGCTCGAAGATCCGCATTTCCCGCGACCTGCCGTTTGCCTCAAAGGTCTTCGCCAGCGAAATCATGCACGGCGCGCCGCACTTGAGCGCTGATCAGGTCGAACAACTCAACGCCCAGGCCAAACACAACATCGCGTGCATCCAGAGCTGGGTGGATCGCGGCCTGATCGCAGCGATTGACCCCCATCACTTGATGTTCAGCATCTGGGCGGCGACGCAGACGTATGCGGATTTTGACTGGCAGATCTCGGCGGTGACCGGGAAGACCAAGTTGGATGAGGCAGATTATGAGGCGGCGGCATTGACGATTATTCGGTTGGTGTTGAAGGGGTGTGAGTTGGACTGAGAGACCGGGGGTGCCTGTGCCATTCGCGAGCAAGTCGAATCGTCGCACCGCTGCTCCCACAGTTGATCCGCGCCAGACACACAATGTATGAACACAGCAGATCCAATGTGGGAGCGGGCTTGCTCGCGAATGCGCCCTCCCAGACACATCCTGCCAAAAGCCTGCCATTCAGCATCAGCCACCTGGATCTAGCCTCTCAGAACCCCCACTGAAGAGAGGCCATGGAATGCCTGATTTAGCTACGTCACATCGCCTGCGTATCGGGCTCTTCAGCGAACCCAACCGCATTTACCTGATTACCACCAATACCCACGAACGTGTGCCGATATTCAGTGACTTTCATCTGGGCCGTTTGGTGGTCTGGCAATTCAGGCTTGCCCAGTATCAAGGATTAGCAAACTCGCTAGCCTGGGTGGTGATGCCCGACCATTTCCACTGGCTGCTCGAACTACAAAAAGGCTCACTGGGGGATCTGATGTGCCAAGTGAAATCCAAAAGCACTCGAAGCGTAAACGGGGCTACCGGGCGCAAAGGTCGGCTTTGGCAAACCAGCTTTCATGATCGCGAGCTGCGCAAGGAAGATGACTTGGTGAAAATGGCCAGGTATGTGGTGGCCAATCCATTGCGCGCCGGGCTGGTGACGCGGATTGGCGACTATGCGTTGTGGGACGCGATTTGGGTTTAGAGCCGGGACCGAGCTGCCGCCTTCGCGAGCAAGCCCGCTCCCACATTTGACCGTATTCACAAATATAGATGTGTGAACCCAATCAAGTGTGTGCGGGCTTGCTCGCGAAGAGGCCATATCAGTCAACCAAAAATCAAGCAGACACCCCCGCATCCGCCATCAACCCCACCCCCTCAATCGCTGTAATCGCACACTGCTCATCAATATCCGACGTATCCCCGCTGATCCCGATCGCCCCCAGCACCACACCCTCGTGACTTCGAATCAACACCCCGCCCGGCGCGGGTACTACGCTGCCCTGCCCCAAACTGTTCAACGCCGCGATAAACGCCGGGCGCTGCTGCGCGTCCAGCGCCAACAGGCGTGAGCCTTTGCCCAGGGCTATCGCGCCCCAAGCCTTGCCGATGGCGATTTGCGGGCGCAGTAGGCTGGCGCCGTCTTCGCGTTGCAACGTGACCAGATGGCCGCCGCTGTCGAGTACTGCGATGGTCAGCGGCGCCGCCGCAATGGTGCGCCCTGCGCTGAGGGCCTGGCTGACCAGTTGGGTGGCGAGTTTCAAGGTTAAAGCGCTCATGGTGCCGTCCTTCTTTTGTTATTGGGAAAGCGGTGGAGGTCTGAGAGATCAGATGCTCGATCAAGAAAATAGAACACAATTATATTTATTTTTGTATACAATATTTTCAAACAAAGTCGCCATACGTCGATAAAACTCGCTCTTAAGGCCATCCGACGAACGCGCAGGCCAGAAAATAAAATGCATTGACCTGCGCGGGCGGCCGTGAATACACTTCAAGCAGAAACCACTTGTATACAATTACAAAACGCAAGAGGCACCAAAACAATGAGCAAAATGAGAGCAATCGAAGCCGCCGTCCTGGTGATGCGCCGTGAAGGCGTGGACACCGCCTTCGGTATCCCAGGCGCCGCGATCAATCCGCTGTACTCGGCCTTGCAGAAGGTGGGTGGCATCGATCACGTCCTTGCTCGCCACGTTGAGGGCGCCTCGCACATGGCGGAGGGGTACACTCGCACCAAGGCCGGTAATATCGGCGTGTGCATCGGCACCTCGGGCCCGGCGGGCACTGACATGGTCACCGGCCTCTACAGCGCCTGGGCTGACTCGATCCCGATCCTGTGCATCACCGGCCAAGCACCCCGCGCCCGTATGCACAAGGAAGATTTCCAGGCCGTCGACATCACCAGCATCGTCAAGCCAGTGACCAAATGGGCGACCATGGTGATGGAGCCCGGCCAAGTGCCTTACGCGTTCCAGAAAGCCTTCTATGAAATGCGCTCCGGCCGCCCAGGTCCGGTGCTGATCGACCTGCCGTTCGACGTGCAGATGGCCGAGATTGAATTCGATATCGATGCCTACCAACCGTTGCCACTGGCCAAGCCACGGGCAACCCGCATCCAGGTCGAAAAAGCCCTGGCCTTGCTGGACCAGGCCGAACGCCCACTGCTGGTCAGCGGTGGCGGCGTGATCAATGCCGACGCCAGCGAGTTGCTGGTTGAATTTGCTGAGTTGACGGGTATCCCTGTGATCCCGACGCTGATGGGCTGGGGCACCATCCCGGACGATCACCCGCAGATGGTCGGCATGGTCGGCCTGCAAACCTCCCACCGCTATGGCAACGCGACGATGCTCAAGTCGGACGTGGTGCTGGGCATCGGTAACCGTTGGGCCAACCGCCACACCGGTTCGGTGGAGGTCTACACCGAAGGCCGCACATTCATTCACGTCGACATTGAGCCGACGCAGATTGGCCGCGTGTTCACCCCAGACCTGGGCATCGTTTCCGACGCAGGCTCGGCACTGACGATGTTCATTGAAGTGGCCCGCGAGTGGAAAGCCGCTGGCAAGCTCAAGGATCGCAGCGCCTGGTTGAATGACTGCCAGCAGCGCAAAGCCACCCTGCACCGCAAGACCCACTTCGACAACGTGCCGGTCAAACCGCAGCGCGTGTACGAAGAGATGAACCAGGTGTTCGGCAAAGACACGTGCTACGTGAGCACCATCGGCCTGTCGCAGATTGCCGGCGCGCAGTTCCTGCATGTGTACAAGCCACGCCACTGGATCAACTGCGGCCAGGCCGGCCCGTTGGGCTGGACCATTCCGGCGGCGCTCGGCGTAGTCAAAGCCGACCCGAGCCGCAAAGTGGTGGCGTTGTCCGGCGACTATGACTTCCAGTTCATGATCGAAGAGCTGGCGGTGGGCGCGCAGTTCAAGCTGCCGTACATCCACGTGGTGGTGAACAACTCCTACCTGGGCCTGATCCGCCAGGCCCAGCGCGGGTTTGAAATGGACTACTGCGTGCAGTTGTCCTTCGACAACCTCAACGCCCCGGAACTCAACGGTTACGGCGTGGACCACGTGGCCGTCGCCGAAGGCCTGGGTTGCAAGGCCCTGCGCGTGTTCGAGCCAAGCCAGATCGCGCCTGCCTTGCGCCGCGCCGAGGAAATGATCGAAGAATTCAAGGTCCCGGTGATCGTTGAGATTATTCTGGAGCGCGTGACCAATATTTCCATGGGCACCGAGATCAACGCCGTCAACGAATTCGAAGATCTGGCACTGGTCGGCAACGATGCGCCGACTGCCATTTCCCTGCTCGATTAAGGAGAACCTTATGCCGCGTTTCGCCGCCAACCTGTCCATGCTGTTTACCGAACAGGACTTCCTTGCTCGCTTCAAAGCGGCCGCCGATGCTGGCTTCGAAGGTGTCGAGTACCTGTTCCCCTACGAATTCAGCTCCGCTGAAATCAAGGCGCAACTCGACGCCCATGGCCTGACCCAAGTGCTGTTCAACCTGCCGGCCGGCGACTGGGCGAAGGGCGAACGCGGCCTGGCCTGCCACCCGGACCGCGTCGAGGAATTCCGAGCTGGGGTCAAGCTGGCGATTGCCTACGCCGAAGTGCTGGGCAATACCCAGATCAACTGCCTGGCGGGCATTCGGCCACAAGGCGTGGATGATGAAACCCTGGAAAAAACCTTTGTCGCCAACCTCAAGTACGCCGCCGACAAGCTGCAAGCGGTGGGCATCAAGCTGGTGATGGAAGCGATCAACACCCGCGACATCCCGGGTTTCTACCTGAACAACACGGCGCAGGCCCTGTCGATTCGCGAGCAAGTGGGCAGCGCCAACCTGTTCCTGCAATACGACATCTATCACATGCAAATCATGGAAGGCGACCTGGCCCGCACCATGGCCGCGCACCTGGGTGAGATCAACCACATCCAGCTGGCGGACAACCCGGGGCGCAATGAGCCGGGGACTGGGGAGATCAACTACCGCTTCCTGTTCGAACATTTGGACCGGATTGGGTACCCGGGGTGGGTTGGCTGTGAGTACAAGCCGTTGACCACCACCGAGGCGGGTTTGGGCTGGCTCAAAACCCACAACGCCATCTAACAGACACAACACAAAACAATGTGGGAGCTGGCTTGCCTGCGATAGCGGTGTAGCAGGCAATCAGTCTGTAACTGAACGATTGCCATCGCAGGCAAGCCAGCTCCCACAGTAGATCTTCGGTGTTTGGCAGACCGAGCTGGGCCTGCCTATCGAATAACAAGAGGATTTTCATCATGGCTAAAATCGGATTTATCGGCACCGGCATCATGGGCCAACCCATGGCCGCCAACCTGCAAAAAGCAGGTCACCAACTGTTCCTGTCCGAGCACCACGGCAAGGCCCCGCAAGCGCTGATCGACGCCGGCGCCGTGGCCCTGGCCAACCCGCAGCAAGTGGCGCAGGAAGCCGAGTTCATTATCGTCATGGTCCCCGATACCCCGCAGGTCGACGACGTGCTGTTCCGCGCCGACGGCGTGGCCGCAGGCCTGTCGCCCAACAAGGTAGTGATCGACATGAGTTCGATCTCTCCCACGGCGACCAAGGCTTTCGCGGCCAAGATCAACGCCGCTGGCGCGCAGTACCTCGACGCGCCGGTATCCGGTGGTGAAGTCGGCGCCAAGGCCGGCACACTGAGCATCATGATCGGTGGCGAGCCACAGACCTTCGAACGCGCCCTGCCGCTGTTCCAGGCCATGGGCAAGAACATCACCTTGGTGGGTGGCAATGGCGATGGCCAGACCGCCAAGGTCGCCAACCAGATCATCGTCGCGCTGAACATCCAGGCGGTGGCCGAAGCGCTGCTGTTCGCCGCCAAGAACGGCGCCGACCCGGCCAAAGTGCGTGAAGCGCTGATGGGGGGCTTTGCGTCATCGAAGATCCTCGAAGTGCATGGCGAGCGCATGATCAAGGGCACCTTTGATCCGGGCTTCCGCATCAATCTGCACCAGAAGGACCTCAACCTGGCGCTGGCCGGTGCCAAGGAGTTGGGGATCAACCTGCCGAACACGGCGGGTACGCAGCAGGTGTTCAGCACGTGCACGGCGATTGGCGGCGGGAATTGGGACCATTCGGCGCTGATTAAAGGCTTGGAGCATATGGCGAATTTTTCGATTCGCGATAAGTAAGACACACAGCTCCCACATTTGATCGCATTCCAATACTCAAGTTTGCTGCACACCTAATAACAAGACCCCCCCGGGAGCCCGCTTATGTCGGTCGATCCGCAACACCTGCTTCGCGAGCTGTTTGCCACAGCTATCGACGCCGCCCACCCCCGGCACGTGCTTGAACCCTGCCTGCCCGACGACCGCAGCGGCCGTGTGATCGTGATCGGCGCCGGCAAGGCCGCCGCCGCGATGGCCCTTGTGGTCGAGAATTGCTGGCAGGGCGAAGTCACTGGCCTCGTCGTCACCCGCTACGGTCACGGCGCGCCGTGCCAAAAAATCGAAGTGGTCGAAGCCGCTCATCCCGTGCCCGATGCGGCCGGCCTCGCCGTGGCCAAGCGCGTGCTGGAGTTGATCAGCGACCTGACCGAAGACGACCGCGTGATCTTCCTGCTGTCCGGCGGCGGCTCGGCGTTGCTGGCCCTGCCCGCCGAAGGCATCACCCTGGCCGACAAGCAGGCCATCAACAAAGCCCTGCTCAAATCCGGCGCGACCATTGGCGAGATGAACTGCGTGCGCAAGCACCTCTCGGCGATCAAGGGCGGCCGCCTAGCGAAAGCGGCATGGCCCGCGACGGTCTACACCTACGCGATTTCCGACGTGCCGGGTGACCAGGCCACGGTGATCGCCTCCGGCCCCACGGTCGGTGACCCGAGCACCTCACAGCAGGCCCTGGCGATCCTCAAGCGCTACAACATCGAAGCCCCCGCCTCGGTGCGCAGTTGGTTGCAGAACCCAGCCTCGGAAACCGTCAAGCCCGGTGATCCGGTGCTCGCCCGCAGCCACTTCCAACTGATCGCGCGCCCACAGCAATCGCTTGAAGCGGTCGCGGTAAAAGTCCGCCAGGCCGGTTTCAGCCCGTTGATCCTCGGCGACCTTGAGGGCGAAGCGCGGGACGTGGCCAAGGTGCACGCCGGCATCGCCCGGCAGATCGTGCAGCACGGCCAGCCACTGGCAGCGCCATGCGTGATCCTGTCCGGCGGCGAAACCACCGTGACCGTGCGCGGCAATGGCCGTGGCGGGCGCAATGCGGAATTCCTGTTGAGCCTGACCGACAGCCTCAAAGGCTTGCCCGGCGTGTACGCCCTGGCCGGTGACACCGACGGCATCGACGGTTCGGAGGACAACGCCGGCGCCATCATGACGCCGTGCAGTTATGCCCGCGCCGAAGCCCTGGGCCTGTCAGCCAGCGACGAGCTGGACAACAACAATGGCTACGGCTATTTCGCCGCGCTCGACGGTTTGATCATCACCGAGCCGACGCGCACCAACGTCAACGATTTCCGCGCCATCCTGATTCTTGAGACTGCCCACCATGACGCCTGACAAGAAGGTCAAAATCCTCGCCACCCTGGGCCCGGCCACCGACGGTATCGATGACATCCGCGAGCTGGTGGAAGCCGGGGTGAATATCTTCCGGCTCAATTTCAGCCACGGCGATCACGCCGACCACGCCCAGCGCTACCAGTGGATTCGCCAAGTCGAACGCCAGTTGAACTACCCGCTGGGCATCCTTATGGACCTGCAAGGACCGAAGCTGCGGGTCGGGCGTTTTGCCGAGGGCAAAGTGCAATTGGTGCGCGGCCAGGCCTTGCGCCTGGATCTCGACGAAACACCCGGCGACCAGTGTAGAGTCAACCTGCCCCACCCGGAAATCATCGCGGCGCTGGAACCCGGCATGGACCTGCTGCTGGACGACGGCAAACTGCGCCTGCGGGTGATCACCAAGCACGCGGACGCCATCGACACCACGGTGCTGAACGGCGGCGAATTGTCTGATCGCAAAGGCGTCAACGTCCCACAAGCTTTGTTGGAACTCAGCCCACTGACCGCCAAGGATCGGCGCGACTTGAGCTTCGGCCTGGAGCTGGGTGTGGACTGGGTGGCGCTGTCATTCGTGCAGCGCCCGGAAGATATCCGCGAAGCCCGCGAGTTGATCGGCGACAAGGCATTCCTGATGGCCAAAATCGAGAAGCCCTCTGCCGTGCAACGCCTGCGGGAAATCGCCGAACTCAGCGACGCGATCATGGTGGCCAGAGGGGACCTCGGCGTGGAGGTGCCGGCAGAAAGCGTGCCGCAGATCCAGAAAGACATCATCAGCACCTGCCGCCAGTTGGGTAAGCCGGTGGTGGTGGCCACACAGATGCTTGAATCCATGCGCTTCTCCCCAGCGCCGACCCGTGCCGAGGTAACGGACGTCGCCAACGCCGTGGCCGAAGGGGCGGACGCGGTGATGCTGTCGGCCGAAACCGCGTCCGGCGAGTACCCGCTGGAAGCCGTGCAGATGATGAGCAAGATCATCCGCCAGGTGGAAAACGGCCCGGATTACCAAACCCAGCTGGATGTCAGCCGGCCCAAGGCGGATGCCACGGTGTCGGACGCCATCAGCTGCGCGATCCGCCGTATCAGCAGCATCCTGCCGGTGGCGGTGCTGGTGAACTACAGCGAGTCCGGCAGCTCCAGCTTGCGCGCGGCGCGGGAACGGCCGGTGGCGCCGATCCTCAACCTCACGCCGAACCTGTCCACGGCGCGGCGGTTGAGCGTGGCGTGGGGCGTGCATTCGGTGGTGAATGATCGGCTGCGCCAGGTGGATGAGGTGTGTTCCACGGCGCTGGAGATTGCCCAGGCGCAAGGCATGGCGCAGCGCGGGGATACCTTGGTGATTACGGCGGGGGTGCCGTTCGGGCAGCCGGGCTCGACCAACTCACTGCGTATCGAGACGTTGATTTAGCGTCTGTAAGGGCCCCTTCGCGAGCAAGCCCGCTCCCACTTTCGACCGCGTTTTACCTGACTGAACGCGATCGAATGTGGGAGCGGGCTTGCTCGCAAAGGGGGCAACTCGGTCTGACTGAATGACCCCAAATGCACAACCCATCCTGCCCCGACTGGGCCGAAGCCCTGCTCAACGGTTTCAGCCAGATCTTCCTGCAGCGCCAGCCGCTGTGTGGCCTGCTGTGCCTGCTGGCCATCCTGATCGGCGCCCCCACTTTGTTCGGCGGGGCGTTGCTGGGTGGCGTCGCGGGATTGCTCACGGCTCAGCGCCGCGGCTATCCCAAGGCTGAGCGCCAGGCCGGCCTTTATAGCTACAACGGCGTGTTGCTGGGCGTATTGATCAGCCATTGCTTCGCCTGGTCGGCCTTGTTGCCACCGCTGATCCTGGCGTGCGGTGGCTTGAGTGCGATCCTGACCCGGCAATGGTTGAAGCGCGCCAGTCAGCCCGATGACTTGCCAGCGTATACCGCGCCTTTTGTCGTACTGGGTTGGTCGCTACTGGGCATGGTCCCGGAGAGTACGCTTACCCTGAACGAACCCGACACCTTGAACATCCTCACGGCACCTTTTATCGGACTCGCCCAAATCATGCTGCTGGACCAGCCCATCGCCGGGGCCCTGATTGCGCTGGGCTTGTGGCTGGCCAACCGCCGCGCCGCCGTGTGGGCCTTGATTGGCGCCAGTGTCGGCGTGCTGATTGCGCTGTGGCTGGACGAACACGCCAGCGCCCTCCTCGGCCTGCACAGCTACAACCCTGCATTGGCAGCGCTGGCATTGAGCCAAGTGCGCCGGCAACCCTGGCTGCCGCTGCTCGGCATCGTGCTGGCGATCCTCCTCACGCCGGGCTTTGCCGCCCTGCACCTGCCCGCGTTGACCGCGCCATTCATCCTTGCTTGCTGGCTGGTGCGCGCAGGCGGTCGCGTGCTACGCAAACCCTGCATGGACAGGCCCTTCGAATCCCCCTAGGCTTGCCCGATATCAGTTTCAGGCGGGATTTATGGACAGCAACAACGACTGGCGCCAGCGGCTCTACGTCATGGTTTTTCAAAGTGACACCAAGGCCGGGCGGCGTTTTGACGGCATCCTGCTGCTGATCATCCTCGCCAGCCTGGTGATCGTGATGCTCGACAGCATCGACCAGATCCACCAGAACTACGCTGACGTGCTGGCCTATATCGAGTGGGGGTTTACCCTCATCTTCCTGATCGAGTACGGGCTGCGGCTGTACTGCTCGCCCAAACCGTTGCGCTATGCCTTCAGCTTTTATGGGCTGGTGGACCTGCTGGCCATCGTGCCCGGCATCCTCGCGCTGTATTACAGCGACGCGCAGTACCTGCTGATCATCCGCATCATCCGGATGCTGCGGATTTTCCGCGTGCTCAAGCTCAGCCCGTACCTCAAGCAGGCCAATTACTTGATGGCGGCGCTGCGCGGCAGCAAGCAGAAGATCGTGGTGTTCCTGGTGAGCGTGTGCACGCTGGTCACGGTATTCGGCACCTTGATGTACGTGATCGAAGGCCCGGAACACGGCTTTACCAGCATCCCCAAAGGTATTTACTGGGCCATCGTCACGCTGACCACCGTGGGCTTTGGCGATATCGTGCCGAAGACGCCGCTGGGCCAGGTGATTTCGTCGCTGGTGATGATCACCGGTTATTCGATCATCGCCGTGCCTACCGGTATTTTCACCGCCGAACTGGCGAGTGCCATGCGCGGCGAACAGCTGCAGACCGACTGCCCGGTGTGCAAGAAAGACAGCCATGAGCCCAACGCCGCGTTCTGCTCGCGGTGTGGGAGTAATCTTTTTCGTAAAGTGGAATAAGCAAAGTGCGTTTTAATCTTTAAACGTCTATGCGGAGCCCGCTATAGTCGCTGGCAAAATGCCCTCACGCATACAGCAACCTTCTCGAATAACAAGGAATGAGCAGTGAAAAAACTCGTTAGCGCCTCTCTTCTGGCCGCCGGCCTTGCCCTGGCGGGCGCCGCACAGGCTGCCCCGGTCACACTGCTCAACGTCTCCTACGACGTGATGCGCGATTTCTACAAGGACTACAACGCCGCCTTCCAGAAACACTGGGAAGCCGAGCACCCAGACGACAAGCTGACCCTGCAGATGTCTTTCGGCGGTTCCAGCAAACAAGCGCGCTCGGTCATCGACGGCCTGCCGGCTGACGTCATCACCATGAACATGGCCACCGACATCAACGCCCTGGCCGACAACGGCAAATTGGTGCCGGACAACTGGGTCACCCGCCTGCCGGACAACAGCGCACCGTTCACTTCCGCCACTGTATTCATCGTGCGCAAAGGCAACCCGAAAGCCCTGAAAGACTGGCCGGACCTGCTCAAGGACGGCGTGCAAGTGATCGTGCCCAACCCGAAAACCTCGGGTAACGGCCGCTACACCTATCTCTCGGCCTGGGGTTATGTGCTGAAAAACGGCGGTGATGAAGAGAAGGCCAAGGCCTTCGTCGGCAAACTGTTCAAACAGGCGCCTGTGCTGGACACCGGCGGCCGTGCGGCTACCACGACCTTCATGACCAACCAGATCGGCGACGTGCTGGTGACCTTCGAGAACGAAGCTGAAATGATCGCCCGTGAATTCGGCCGTGATCAGTTCGAAGTGATCTACCCAAGCGTCTCTGCCGAAGCGGAGCCGCCGGTGTCGGTGGTCGACAAGGTGATCGAGAAGAAAGGCACCCGCGTGGCTGCCGAAGACTACTTGAAGTACCTGTGGTCGCCGGAAGGCCAGGAGATCGCGGCGAACAACTACCTGCGCCCACGTGATCCGAAAGTGCTGGCCAAATACACCGACCGCTTCCCGAAAGTTGACTTCCTGTCGGTGGAGAAGACCTTTGGTGACTGGCGCACGGTGCAGAAGACTCACTTCAATGATGGTGGGGTGTTTGACCAGATCTATTCCGGTCAATAAGCCCTGGTTCAAGAGCCCCTGAGTTCAGGGGCTTTTGCTTTATGCAGGGATACACCACACACCCTCACTGCCTGTACCCTTCCTGGGAAACGGCGCATCGACTTCAAACCCAGCCCCCTTCAACCGCAGTCGCCCGGCCGGACCGTTCGGGAACTCACTCGCGGCGATGGGCACCACCACAAAGCCACTCTTCTCACCGCAGGCCTCGCTGACGGCCAGTGCTACCGTGGCACGATCAAACGTGACACGACCTTTTGATGGTGAGAACTGTGCCGAGAAATCCACGAGCATCTCGTCGGGCGCCTCTTCAACCTGATAGCTGCCGCTCATGCTGATAGACCCGGCCACAGCGCTCATGGGGACCATGAGGCGTACCGTGTCGGGGTGCTTCAGCTGTGTAATGACAGGATCAATGACCCGCGCCAGGTGCCGATTGCGCTCGCTAATCTCCTCGGCGATCCGTCGATTCAGCGCTGCATCAGGCACATCGACGCTCTGCCTCACGTTCGCCAGCAAACGTTGGACGGGAGTTTGCCCCTCGATGATTGACTGCCACCCATTGGCGTCCAGACGGTCCAGGATATAAATGGCCAATGCGCCCAACGCGTAGCTTTCGCCATCCAGAGACAAGGCTGCAGCGCTCGGGAAGCGTGCCATCACGCCTTGCGCCCAGGCTTCAGGCTCATCCGCAGCAACACTCGCAAAAGTCCGAGCAAGCCCTTCTATGTATTCGGCGGTGCCTTCGAGAATGTCGTAGTAGCGAATGTCCTGAGCCTCCAGGGCAAATTCGGTCTGCCAACGGTCATGCCAATAGCGCGCCTTGCCCAACGCCTGGGGATCACCTTGCAGCGATGCATATAAGGCGTTGATCAAGTGTTGCCGGTACTGCCTGGGCTGGGCCTGAAGAGGATAGCGCCCGGCGCGCGAGCCCGAAATCAATTGCCAACCGGCCTGACCAAAGAAATGAAAGGCTTCATGGGTTGCCAGTGCAAACAATGCTGGCACTGCGCTGAGATTGTTGAGCATGTTGCGCGCTTCAACCTCTGGCAAGGTTTGACCCAGGCCCATATAGACGGTGGGTCGCCCCTCCCACAGCAGTTCCTTGAAGGATTTGTAATCCGACGAAAAACCAAGCGCGTGTACAGGTCCCGCCGCAATCGCCCGATAACCGTTTGCATCGATCAGCCAGGCCGAAACGCCGTCGTACACCAGAATCTGCGCCTGAGCATAAAATCCGGTCTGGCCTTTCAGGCGCTCCATTGTCGCCAGCCTCGGCCAGGCGGATGCGGTAGCCGCGGCCATCCGCTCGACGTAAACCGTGTAAGTGATCGTTTCGAGCTGTTTTTCAGCGGCGACTGTGATGACCGGTATGAGCAGGCAAGGCATCAACATCTGGATAATCCGCATAGTGAGGTTCCTGTCTTGATTCAGCCTGCGAGCGTGCATGCGTCGAATCTACGACAGGCAGCCCCTGCGGCCTTGCCAGACAAGTCCTGTAACTGCGTCGGAACCAGCCTATATGAAAAAGCCAACTACATAGGGGGTGTTACGCCATCTTTGCCGGCCGAGATGGCCTGGGCAGTGACCGTCCCATCCGCCCCCTGCGCCGCAAACAACACCACCTTCACCCCCGCCTTGAGCAAGCTGCGATCCCCTGGTTCCA
The DNA here is from genome assembly GCF_019456785.1 of Pseudomonas sp. LAP_36. Lineage (NCBI taxonomy): Bacteria > Pseudomonadati > Pseudomonadota > Gammaproteobacteria > Pseudomonadales > Pseudomonadaceae > Pseudomonas > Pseudomonas sp. LAP_36. The sequence continues at coordinate 1,125,097 of NZ_JAHZMS010000001.1, read as the reverse complement.
GGTTGACGATCGGCACACCCTCCGGCACCACGATCTTCTTCTCGCCGCCTTTGTACTTCACGGTCAGGGTACGGCCGTTGCTGACCACCAAGTCGCCAACGGTGCCGTTGGTCATGCTGCTGCCTTCTTTCAAATCAAACGCGCGGTGCCCGTCGCCCGTGCCGGCCATGGCCGGTGGGAACACATGCACTTCAAGCGCAGTCAACGTGCCATCAGCATTGGGCATGGCCGCCGAACCGATGTAACTGCCGGGCTTGATCTCGTCGATCTTGGCCAGGGTGACGGCGCGTACTTGAGTGGCCTGTGTCAAATGCACCGTGACGTCTTCGCCGCTGTTGACCTTGACCTGCATCGTATCGCCGTCCATGGCGGTGATGGCGCCGCGCACGCCCACGCGCGGGGCCTCGGCAGCCTGGGCCAGCCCTACGGCCATGGCGGCAGCAAGCGTGGAAGCCAGGAGCATCTTGTTCAACGTGATCTTCATTGCAATGGATTTCCTGTTTCGGCGGTTGTTTCTGAATGTATCATCCCCCTTCGCGCAGAAAGTTAACGATTCACTCATCATTACCGGGCATGGGTGTTATCACTGCCACCAGCCTACCCAGGCTACGGTGTTGTCTTTAGGCTCGCCCCACTTCCTTCGCTTTTATGAGAACACCATGAACGCTACTTCCCACGCTACAAGCACCATGACCCGGAGCATGGTGATGCTGTTTGCGTTTTGCTGCGGCGCCATCGTCGCCAACATCTACTACGCGCAACCGATCATCGAACTGATCGCGCCGGACATCGGCCTCACGCCTGCCATGGCCAGCCTGATCGTATCGCTGACGCAAATCGGTTACGCCCTTGGCTTGTTTTTCCTAGTGCCCCTGGGCGACCTGCTGGAAAACCGCAAGCTGATGATCGCCACTACCGTGCTCGCTATCGCCAGCCTGCTGGGGGCAGCGTACACCGAACAACCCAACCTGTTTTTGCTGGTGTCGTTGCTGATCGGCTTCAGTTCGGTGTCGGTGCAGATCCTGATCCCGCTGGCCGCGCACCTGGCGCCCGCCGAGTCCCGTGGCCGTGTAGTCGGCAGCATCATGGGTGGCCTGTTGCTGGGTATCCTGCTGGCCCGACCGGTGTCCAGCGTGGTCGCGGACCACTTTGGCTGGCGCGCAATGTTCATGGCGGCGGCGGCGTTGATGGCATTTATCAGCGTGGTGCTGATGCTGACCATTCCTAAACGTCAGCCGGATCACTCCGCCAGCTATGGCCAATTGCTGGGTTCATTGGGCACCTTGCTGCGTCAGCAACCGGTACTGCGCCAACGGGCGTTCTACCAGGGCTGCATGTTCGCCACCTTCAGCCTGTTCTGGACCGCCGCCCCACTGGAGCTGGCGCGTAACCACGGCCTGAGCCAAAGTGAAATCGCGCTGTTTGCCTTGGTCGGTGCCCTGGGTGCCATCGCCGCGCCTATCGCAGGTCGCCTGGCCGACGCCGGCCATACCCACCGCGCTTCGTTGCTGGCCATGCTGTTTGCCGCGCTGAGCTTCCTGCCAGCCTTCGTACATCCGTTGTACAGCGTCATCGGCCTGGCCGTGACCGGCGTGGTCCTGGACTTCTGCGTGCAGATGAACATGGTGCTTGGCCAACGCGCCATCTACGCCCTCGACGCCAACAGCCGCAGCCGACTGAACGCGCTGTACATGACCAGCATCTTCATCGGCGGCGCTTTCGGCTCGGCGATTGCCAGCAGCGTGTATGAACACGGCGGTTGGCTGGGTGTGATGCTGGTGGGCAGCGCGTTTCCGTTGCTGGCGCTGTTGCGGTTCCTCAGCGCTTCGCGTCAGGCCACGGCTGCCACCGCTTGAGTGACGGGTTTAAGGCTGGTTTTCCCCCGCGGATGCCTGGCCGGACGGCGAGGTTATCAGGCTTATCAGCTGCGCGAAAAACGCTAACAGGGTGATGGCAAACATTTGGATCAAGCCGGCGGCGCCTTCCAGTGCCTTATCCTGCAACGGGGCGGGTGCAGGCACGGGTACAGGGGCAGGCGTCGGCGTAGGTAAAGGCTGGACGTTAGGTGTCTTGCCGCCCCCCTGCACGTCGGCTGGCTTGATCTCCCCTTTGCTCTTGACTACCAGGTCTGCGTTGCCCGTGCCTTTCAGGTCAATAGCCAGGCTTGAGAGGCCCGTACGGGGGTCATGCTTGAGCATCGCCTCACCCGCTCGCCCGGTGAACCGGTCAGTAAACACCAGGGCCCCCACACCCGCGTCCTTCATGGCGCCCGAAACGTCGATCTTATCGGTGCCGCTGGTGAAGTCCTCGATCATGTCAGGGTCGGATGGCGTGGAGTCGCTGGCCTTGTCGTAGACAAAGGTGTCTGCGCCGCCACCGCCTCGCAGGGTGTCGCCCCTCCCACCCCCCTTGAGCCGATTACCGGCTTCATTCCCCGATATCGTGTCCCGGCCAGAGCCGCCAATCGCGTTTTCAATCGTGCAGCCCTTGGCAATGGACACATTGCCCTTCAACCCACCTACGTCAGAAAACGATTCGGCATTCAGGTTGATGTTCTGGTCCTGGGAAAAGCCGGAGAAATCCAGCGTGTCGACACCACCACCGTCCCAGACACAGAACACGGGTTTGTCCTTGGCGCTATTGAGGCTCATCGCCTCCCGCTCGGTATTGGAATTGAAGCCATAGGTGGTGTCGGTGTTACGGGTTTGGTGGTTGGCCCCGTACAAGCGTTGCGCCGCCGCGATATCGTCCATCATCGGCGCAGAGGGGTTCTGCCCCTTGAAGTCGTGCCCCTTCTGATTCTTCTCCGACCAATAACTCATCACCGTGCGCGCCTTTGTATCCTCGGCGTAGACCGCGCCGTTCTGGTAATTGGAGCCACCGCCGTTGTAGTTCCCCGGATGGTGCAGGCCAATGGCGTGGCCCACTTCATGGATCGCAGTGACTGAAAAGTGACTGCCCAATGCCGGCGACCCGCTCTCTCTTAGCGTGCCGATCGTGGCAGATGTGTTGGCAGTGGAGCGACCGGGAAATGTGGCAACCCCACGATCACCGCGAGGGTTATTGCGGATATTGAGCGTGCCGTCCGAGTTGCCTGACTGCTCGCGAAAATTGATATTGGCTACGTCCTGCCAGGACTGCACCGCCTGGCGGACGCGTTGCTGCTGTGGTTTGGTGAAACTGTTGTCCACCGTGTAATTCACGTCGACCTTCGAGTCGCCGTTACGGTCATGAAATCGCAGGTTGTCCCGCGTGATGTGTTGGGCTGCCTGGTCCGTGGTGTAAGTCGGCTTGTTACCAGCCCCCACACCAAACGGGCCGGGGTCCGATACCGGTAGGTTGTGAAGAGGAATAACGCTACGCAGGTCATAATTGTTCATTGTGCGGCACCTTTGGTTTTAATAAATAGGGCCGGCCAACGGATCGTCGGCCAATCACTCCAGAGGTAAATTCGCACGTTGAAAAATCTGATACCAACGCAGATTTGGTTCTAACCGCAACACCTGTGAGCCCCGAAACACAAGGCGATACACCCAGGAATTCCTTTGCAATTTAAACACTCGACAACACAAATGCCCGGGCGATATCGAGTTGTTTTGGCAAGAGAAAAACAAAATCTAAAAAAGCAGTGGTTACTCAAGTACGCCGTTTTTCCAGCGCTGAGGACACATCCATTAACCCTTCCTCAGGACCGCACCAGCTTCTCAAGCGCAGCATCCGCCAGGAAGGAAGAACGGCTCTTGATCTTATGCTCACGCACATAACGGTCGATGCGCTGGATGACATAACCAGGCAACGTCACATTGACCTTCTCGGTCTTGCCCAGGTAGGGCGAGATGTCCAATTCCAACATCCCCCAACCCATGCCGGCGTAGTCTTCGTGCGCGTGATGATTGGCGACCGACGTTGGCATCGGAATCGGCCCACCCTCTGCGGCAATCTCTTGCAGCCTGATGTGCGCGACTTCCACTGCGGCCTTGTAGGCCTCTTCAAAACTGTCCCCGGCCGTGACCGCGCCTGGGATATCGGGGATCTGGATACCGGTGGCGGTGAAGTCATCGCCCCATTCGATACAGATTGGGTATTGCATGAATATTCTCCTTAAAACTCAAACAGGCCGGCGCGTTTTCTGATGCTTCTGACAGTGCCCAGCGGCAAATCCTTTTTAGGATGGGGAGCGGGGATCGTGTACGGGTTATAGCGGTGGGTGAATATATGATGACTGCCCGTAACTCGATCCAACACCCAGCCTGCCTCTTGCAGTTCCTTGATCAATAACCTGCTTTGCACCTCAGCATCCTTGGCCTGGCCTGAATAAAAATAACCCTAGAGTTATCTTTACTCAAGCATAAAATGACCAATCCTGACTGACGGCTGTTTTACCGGATGTTGAAGGCCCATCTGCTCAACGCTTAAACACATGACACACGCAGGCCATCGCCTTAGGCTTGGGCGCCGCCAACCCAAACAGGAATCACCGATGGACCGCCTCACCGCCATGGAGACCTTCGTCCACGTTGTCGAGACCGGCTCTTTCTCCGCTGCCGCCAAACGCCTGGGCATTGGCCAGCCCGCCGTCTCCAAAAGCATTGCGCAACTGGAGACGCGCCTGGCGGTGCGCCTGGTACTGCGCTCCACACGGGGCCTGACGACGACCGAGGCAGGCCTGGCCTTTTTCGAGAAAGCCAAGCGCGCCATCGATGAAGCCAACGCGGCCGACGACGCCGCCCGTGGCGCAGGCGCGGGACTCACCGGCAACCTGCGCATCAGCGCGCCGGTGACCTTCGCCCGGATGCATATCATTCCTCACCTGGGCCCCTTCCTCTCGCAGTTCCCCGAATTGAATGTGGACGTCGTGCTCGACGACCGCAGCCTCAATCTGGTCGAAGAAGGCATCGACGTGGCCCTGCGCATGGGCAACATGAATGACTCGAGCCTCACGGCGCGCAAGATCGGCGAATCGCCGTGCATCATCCTGGGCACCCCGCGCTATTTCGAACGTTTCGGTGAACCCGCCACCCCGGCGGATTTGCTGCAACACGAAGCAATCATCTACACCCGCGGCGAAGGCTCGCACTGGACCTTCACCCAAGGCGACATCGAATACCCGCTCGTCGCCCACGGCCGCGTACGCGTGACGGCGGCTGAAGGTGTCCGCGCAGCCGTATTGAGTCATCTGGGACTGACCTTGTCGTCCACCTGGATGTTTGCGCCGGAACTGGCCAGCGGCGAAGTGAAGCGGGTACTGACCGACTGGACATTACCGCCCAGGGATTTATGGGCGGTGTTCCCCACCGGCAGGATGGCGAGTGCCAAGGCGCGGGCGTTTGTCGAATATGTGGAGGGATTATTGCTGTAGGACCGTACTGCAGAAGCTGGGGATGCGGCCATTCAACGAGGGCCAATAGCTGAACGGGATTGCGCTGGCGAATAAGCTCGGCTGACGCTGCAACATTGCCAGAATAACGTGCGAGGCGATGGTCAACGCGAGCGTCTGCCCTGGGCAATGGTGTCTCCCCGAACCAAAACTGAAGACTCGCCGATGCGCACGTTCAAGCTGGAACGTGTCAGGGTCCGGGTTCGCATCAGGGTCCCGATTGGCAGCCGCCAGCAATACCAGAATCGTATCCCCAGCCTCTACAACACGGCGGCCAATCGTGCAGCGCCTAGCAACGAATCGCCGCGTGTTTTGCACCGGAGAATCGTAGCGGGCCACTTCCTCCACCAGTGCAGCGACCAGGGTTGGTGCGCGTAGGATCTGCTCAACCAGATCAGGTCGCTGACAGAGCAATACCCGCGTATTGCCGATCAGGCCAGCCGTCGCTTCGCAGGTCTGCGACAACAGTCCAATCAGGTTGGCATTCAGCACTTGCGCGTCCTGCCAGTCACCTCTACGAATCAGTGCCAGCAACCCTATTTCCTCAAGCACACCGTTGAACATCTGACTCAATTGCGACACACCAATGTCGGCCTTCTGCAGTTGAGCGGCGTTACTCAACGGTGAGAGGCAGGCCACGAAATCGCGCGTCAAACCGGCGACGGCTTTTAACTGCGTACAGGGCACGCCCAATAGGTGTGCAACCACCGACACCGGGAGGGTGAACATCCATTCATCCGGGGTTTTCATACGGGTGCTGAGCTGCCTCACCACGGTCGCAACGTGCTGCGCGTCCAGGGCGGCCAGCGCCGGTTCGATGATCGCCCTAGGGCAGCGATGGGCAGCGCCTTCATTCATGCGCATCAACCGCGCAAACACCTGGCCTGCTGCACGTTGCGCGATGGCGGGAGGCACTGGCTCATGGGGCGGGCGTACACGACAGTCGGGATGCGCCAAAACAGCCTCCACCGTCTCTGCGCGGCTGGCGACCCACAGCCCAAGTTCGGCATCGAACAGCAGCTCTTCATTACGCCGCAAACGGGCGTAGTAGGCATAGGGGTCTGCATGGGTGGCGGCTTCAAGCGGCGTCATTGAGTACGTCCTGTTCAAAAAGAACCGTTACTATCGGCGCTCTCGCACGGTGATGATTCGCTCAGGAACGAAGTATGAACGCCCACGACGATGACGCCGCACTCTCACACATCGCCGGCGCAATTGCAGAACCCGCACGCACTCGAATGCTCTGTGCGCTGATGGACGGCCATGCGCGTACCAGCACCGAAATGGCGGTGATTGCCGAGGTCAGCGCATCCACCGCCAGCGCTCACCTGGCCAGGCTCAAGGAGAACGGTTTGATCGAACTGCACACCCAAGGCCGTCATCGTTACTACCGCTTGGCGGGGGCCCATATCGCCCAAGCCATCGAGAGCCTGATGGTGATCAGCCGCCACAGCGCCAAGGCGTTTGTGCCGAACACGCCCAGTCGCCTGCAGTTCGCGCGTACCTGTTACGACCATATGGCCGGCACACTCGCCGTGCAGTTGCACGACCATTTCATAGCAACCGGATGGTTGGCCGGCGACGGTAATTACCAGCTCACCGCGCCGGGTGAGAAAGCCATGCTTGACCTGGGTCTGGATGTCACCGCACTGCGGGCGCAACGCCGTCGCTTTGCCTGTGGTTGCCTGGACTGGAGCATGCGCCGCCCGCACCTGGCCGGCGCATTGGGCGCGGCGTTGCTGCAAAGCATGATCAGCCGTGGATGGGTGACCCAGGACCTGGACAGCCGCGCATTGGGAGTGACGCCCAAGGGGCGCAAGGAATTGGCGGGTCGGTTTGGAATAGAAACAGCAGGGTAATGAAGATCAACTGTGGGAGCTGGCTTGCCTGCTCCCACAGGGTTTAGGGGCCCAGATAGTCAAGCGCATGCCGAGTGCCCGTGGTCGAGGCAGCACAGCAGGCGCTCGACCGTATGCTCCAGCGGGCCGGAATTATCCAGTAGGAACAACCCCGCACCGTTGCCGTCGATCAGCTCGGCGGTGAACTGTGCATTGCGTGCCAGGCGCGCTTCAATATCCGCCAGCGCCTCACGCCCCCGTGCGATCAAGCGCTGGCGCAACACCGCCTGATCCACCGTCAGCAGCAGCACCAGCGACGTCGGATAACGCTCTCGAGTCTGCGCCAAGTGCGCGCGCGAGCCGTTGACCAGCACGTCGTGCCCCGCCGCCAGCCAGTCGTCGATCGCCTTGGGAATGCCATAGGACAAGCCATTCGCCTGCCAACTGAGGGCAAACGCGCCCTCGGCCTGCATCGCGGCAAACCGCTCCGGGCTCACACCTCGCGCGGCCTCGCCCACCGCTTCTGCCGAGCGGGTGATGACGCGGCGCACGATGTGGCAACCGCGCTCGGCCAAACGCGTACGTGCGGCATCCAGCAGGCTGTCCTTGCCCGAGCCGGAAGGCCCGATGAGATAGATCAACCTGCCTGCCATCAGAACACCCTCGTTACTTGTCGCCGGTCACCAGGCCGACGGCGCACACATTACCCCAGGAAGGCCGGTTCGCCACCGGGTATTTCGTTGTTTACAGTAGCGTACCCTGGGCTGATGGCCGAGGAGATCTCCTGTGGCAGCTTCATTGGATGAAGGCAGGCGTTTCAAGCCATGAAAAAGGCGACCCGAAGGTCGCCTTTTGTCATTGCGCGTACTGCTTGCTCAACCCCGGCGGTACACCCTGCACGTCGGTCTCTTCCCACGGCCCGTTCGGGCTGATGGAGCGGCTCCAGCCGTTGCTCCAGCGGTAATACGTGCGCTGGCGGTAGAAGGTGTCGGGCTGCTCTTCCAGCACATACACCTGCATCTTGCCGTCCCAGTGGCTGGCGGCGCCTGGAGGTGGTGCGAAGGTTGGCGATTTGGTTGGCACTGGTTTCGGCGGCGGGGTCACCGGACCGGAAGGCTTGGTGCCTGGCTGGGTCGACGGGCCCGACGGTGGGATGGTCGGGCCGGTAGGCGCAGGAGGTGGCCGGTGGACCGCACAAGCGCTCAGGCCCAATACCAGGCTGAGCAGGGTGATGCGTGCGAGTGCGGTCATAGGCGTTTCCTCAAGTTTACTTATCCGGACTGTCGATGGTCAGCTGCTGCAGCGCAGTGGTGGAGCTGGCCAGGGGTTGGCTGCGGCCGATCCACTCGCCAGCGGTCGGTTGACCGGCCCGGGATATGCGCGCAACCAGTTGGACTTCAGGGAAGTTCGACAGTTTCAACTGCGGCATCATCGCGTCGGCATCGCCCAGTTCGACGGTGATCGGCAGTTCGGCGACGGTGACGCGCTTGGCTGCCAACGGTGCCGGCGGACCTTTCACGGCGCGGGCGAAGATGAATACGCTGTCGGTTGGCAGCGCCTTGGCCTTCACGTCGGCGGACACGTCCACCCGGACGTTCATCACGGATTTTTGAGGGGCGACGGTGCCGCCGCTCTCTTTCAGCTTCTCGGCCGCACGGTCGATGCCGCCTTGCAGCGCCGCACGGGAATTGTCTCCCGGCGGCAATTGCGCCAGCAGACGGTTCCAGTAATCGATCGCTTCCTGATAACGCTGACCTTCAAACGCCGCGATACCCAGCAGGCCAAGGCTGGTGACTTCCTTCGGGTCAAGCTTCAACGCTTCGTCAGTCAGCGCCTGGACCTTCGGCGACCACTGTTTATTGTCTGCAAAGTACTGCGCCTGGGCCCATTGGCCGAGCAGTTCCGGCTGGCGCCCGGCCAGTGCCACGGTGCGTTCGAAGACTTTCGCGGCATCGGCGGAACGGTCCTGAGCCATGTAGGCGCGACCGAGGAAATACAGGCCTTCCGCCGAATCCGGCTGCGCGGCCGCGGCGCGCTCCAGGCGCTGGGTCATGTCTTCCATGGACACTGGCGGCTGGGAGAATTCGCGGGTCAGCTCGACCTTATCGCTCGCGCCGTAATGCAGGTACAGCGCAACGCCCAGGACAGGCACCAAAAAGGCCGCCAACAATGGCAGCGGCTTGCCCAAACGCGATTCGCGAGGCTTTTCCACGCCTTCGGTGTCAGCCAGCAATTCGCGGGCAGCTTCGGCGCGACCGGTGTCGAGTTGCGCGGCATTCAGCACGCCTTCGTCCTGCTGCACTTGCAGCTCGGCGACGCGCTCCTGGTACAGCGCCACGTTCAGCGCGGTGCGGTCCTCTTCACGCTGGGCACGGCGGCCACGCAACACAGGGATCAACAGGAAACTCAGGGCAATCAGTAGCAGCAAGCCGGCTGCGAGCCAGAAATCAATCATCAGTCTTGGTGTCCAGCAATTGGTCGAGGCGTTTACGCTCTTCGGGGGACAGCGCGTCGGAACCATCGGTAGGCGCGGCGCGGCGGCGGCGCACGATCACGGCCATCACCACCACGCCGGCCAGCAACAGCCCGGCAGGGCCGAACCAGAGCAGCGCGGTCTTGCCGGTGAGGGCCGGTTTGTAGCGCACGAAATCACCGTAGCGGTCGACCATGAAGTCGATGATCTGCTGGTCGTCCTTGCCCTCCCCCAGCATGCGGAAGATCTCTCTGCGCAGGTCGGTGGCGATGGGCGCGTTGGAATCGGCGATGTCCTGGTTCTGGCATTTGGGGCAGCGCAGTTCCTTGGTGAGGTCGCGGAAACGCTCACGCTCGGCGTCGTTGGCAAATTCGTAGGTGTCGATGGCGGCGTGGGCCACGCCAGCCAATCCGAGCGCCAGAACAGCGGCGGCTAACAAGCGCTTCATGGCTTGGCCTCATCGACCAGCGCCTGGTACTTGGCGGCCAATTGTTCGCGCCAGACCACCTCATCGATCACACCCACGTATTTGTCGCGGATCACGCCCTTGGCATCGATGAAGAAGGTTTCCGGGGCACCGTACACGCCAAGGTTCAGGCCGAGGTTGCCGTCTTCATCACGGATATCCAACTGGTACGGGTTGTGGAACTCGGCCAGCCACTTCAAGGCCGCTGCGTTGTCGTCCTTGTAGTTGATGCCGTAGATCACCACGCCCTTCTCGGCCAGTTTGTTCAGCACCGGGTGTTCGACGCGGCACGAGATGCACCAGGTGGCCCAAACGTTGACCAGTGCCGGTTTGCCCAGCAGGTCGGCCTGGGTCAGGGTCTTGTCGCCCTGCACCGTCGGCAGGCTGAACGCGGGGAACGGTTTGCCGATCATTGCCGAGGGCAACTCGGCCGGGTCCAGGTACAAGCCGCGATAAAGGAACACCGCCACCACCAAAAACAACGCCAGCGGCACAACCATCAACCAACGCTTCATACCGCCGCTCCCTGGCCGAGGGCTTCACGCACCCGGCTCTTGACCTTGACCCGATAACGCCGATCCAGCGCGGCGAGCAAACCACCGAAACCGGTGAGCAAACCGCCAAACCAGATCCAGCGCACGAACGGTTTCACATGCACGCGCACCGCCCAGGCACCCTCGCCCAGCGGTTCACCCAATGCCACATAGAGGTCGCGGGTGAAACCGGCGTCGATCCCGGCTTCGGTCATCATCGAACTCTGCACGGTGTACAGGCGTTTTTCCGGGTGCAGCACGGCGATTTCCTTGCCGTTGCGGACGACACGCACGGTGCCTTTGTCTGACGTGAAGTTCGGGCCTTCAAAGTGCTTGGCGCCTTCGAAGATGAAGTGGTAACCGGCCAGGTCCATCGACTCACCGGGCGCCAGGCGCAGGTCGCGCTCGGCGCTGTTCTGGCTGGAAAGCACCACGCCCAGGGCGCACACGGCGATACCGATGTGGGCGATCTGCATGCCCCAGTAGCTGCGGGTCAGCGTCGGCAAGCCTTTGAGCAGTCCCTTGTGGCGGGTTTTGTCGAAGATGTCACGCACGCCGGCCAGCAATACCCAGGCAGCGAGCAGGAAGGTCGCGAGCACTGCCCAGTTGAAGTCGCCATAAGCGAAGCCGGCGATCACCGCCAAGGCCACGCTGCCGAGCAACACTGGCATCAGCATGCCGGCCAGCCATTTCACCGGGGTGTCTTTCCAGCGCACCAGCATGCCGACCGCCATCACCACCATCAACAGGCCCATCAACGGGATAAACAACGCGTTGAAGTAAGGCGGGCCGACCGACAGTTTGGCGCCACTGAGGGCATCCAGCACCAGCGGATACAGAGTGCCAAGCAGGATCATCGACGCGGCCACCACCAGCACCAGGTTATTACCCAGCAGCAGGGTTTCCCGCGACCACAGGTTGAAGCCGACCTGGCTCTTGACCACCGGGGCGCGCAGGGCGAACAGCGTGAGTGAGCCGCCCACCACAAACAGCAGGAAGATCAGGATGAACACGCCGCGCTCCGGGTCGGACGCAAACGCGTGCACCGAGGTCAGCACGCCCGAACGCACCAGGAATGTGCCGAGCAGGCTGAGGGAAAACGCCGCGATGGCCAGCAACACGGTCCAGCTCTTGAACACACCGCGCTTTTCGGTGACAGCCAGCGAGTGAATCAATGCCGTGCCGACCAGCCATGGCATGAAGGAGGCGTTTTCCACCGGGTCCCAGAACCACCAGCCACCCCAGCCAAGTTCGTAGTAAGCCCACCACGAGCCGAGGGTGATACCGATGCCGAGAAACGCCCAGGCGACGATGGTCCACGGCCGCGACCAGCGCGCCCAGGCTGCATCGAGACGCCCGCCGAGCAAGGCGGCGATGGCGAAGGCGAAGGCCACGGAGAACCCCACGTACCCCATGTAAAGCATCGGCGGGTGCACGATCAGGCCGATGTCTTGCAGCAGCGGGTTGAGGTCGTGCCCGTTTACCGGGATCTGCGGCAAGATGCGCGTGAAGGGGTTGGAGGTCATGATCAGGAACAGCAGGAAACCGATGCTGATCATGCCCATCACCGCCAGCACCCGCGCCAGCATCACTTGCGGCAGTTGGCGCGAGAACACCGACACGGCGAAGGTCCAGCCGCCGAGGATCAACGCCCACAGCAGCAACGAACCTTCGTGGGCGCCCCACACGGCGCTGAATTTGTAGTACCACGGCAGCGCGCTGTTGGAGTTATTGGCGACATAGGCGACGGAAAAGTCGTCGGTCATGAAGGCGTAGGTCAGGCAGCCAAACGCGAACAGCAGGAACGCGAACTGGCCCCAGGCGGCCGGCTGCGCCAGGCTCATCCACAAGCGGTCACCGCGCCAGGCGCCAAGCAATGGCACCACGGCCTGGACGATGGCAAAGCACAGGGCGAGGATCATCGCCAACTGGCCCAGTTCCGGAATAAACAGTGCGGACGTCATGGCTCAGCCCTCCTTGGCAGGCATTGGCGCGGACTGGCCGCTGTCTTTCAACGCTTTGGTGACTTCTGGCGGCATGTATTTTTCGTCGTGCTTGGCCAGCACTTCATCGGCCACCACTACGCCGTCGGCGTTGAGCTTGCCCAGGGCGACGATGCCTTGGCCTTCGCGGAACAGGTCCGGGAGGATGCCGCGGTAGGTGATGGTCACAGATTTGCTGAAGTCGGTGACCACAAAGGTCACGTCCAGGGAATCGCCGGAACGCTTCAAGGAGCCCTTCTCCACCATGCCGCCAGCACGGATGCGCGTATCGACAGGCGCTTCGCCGTTGGCGATCTGGGTCGGGGTGTAGAACAGGTTGATGTTCTGCTGCAGAGCGCTCAAGGCCAGGGCCACGGCAATGCCGACGCCAGCGAGGATGGCAAGGATGATCAACAGACGCTTTCTACGCAGCGGATTCACTTTTCGGTCTCCCGGCGCAGACGACGCGCCTCTTGTTGCAGGTAACGCTTGCGGGCCAGGATCGGCGCGGCGACGTTGAGGGCCAGCACTGCCAGGCAGATGCCATAGGCCGTCCAGACATACAGGCCGTGGTGGCCCATGGCGATAAACTCGCTGAAAGAAGCAAAACTCATCCACGCGCTCCCAGGCTGCTGTGCACTTCGGCCTTGACCCAGCTGGTGCGGGCTTCACGCTTGAGCACTTCAAGGCGCATGCGCATCAGCAGCACGGCGCCGAAGAAACAGTAGAACCCCAGCACCATCAGCAGCAGCGGCGCCCACATTTCCACAGGCATCGCCGGTTTTTCGGTGAGGGTGAAGGTGGCGCCCTGGTGCAGGGTGTTCCACCACTCCACCGAGTATTTGATGATCGGGATGTTGATCACACCGACAATCGCCAGCACCGCGCAGGCCTTGGCGGCGCTGTCACGATTGCTGATCGCATTGCCCAGGGCAATCAGACCGAAGTACAGGAACAGCAGGATCAACATGGACGTTAGTCGCGCATCCCACACCCACCATGACCCCCAGGTCGGCTTGCCCCAGATCGCGCCGGTGACCAGCGCCACGGCGGTCATCCACGCACCGATGGGCGCGGCGCATTGCAGGGCAACGTCTGCGAGCTTCATCTTCCACACCAGCCCGACCACGCCGCACACGGCCAGCATCACGTAGCAGGACTGGGCCAGCATCGCGGCGGGAACGTGGATATAAATGATGCGAAAGCTGTTGCCTTGCTGATAGTCCGGCGGCGCGAAGGCCAGGCCCCAGACCAGGCCGATGCCGATCAGCAACACGGCAGCGATGCTCAAACACGGCAGCAGTTTGCCGCTGATGCCATAGAACCATTTGGGCGAGCCGAGCTTATGAAACCAGGTCCAGTTCATTGCTGTTTCCATCACGGTTGCTTCTTGTCGTGGCAAGAAGCGTAGGGTCTTTACTGACTGAACGTATAGCGCTCAGTCAGACCTCATTATTCGCCAACGCTGATCTTCAGGCCGGCCGCTATAGCAAAGGGTGTCAGGGTTACCGCCAGGGCGGTCAGGCTACCAAGCCACAGGAGGTAACCGGTCGCCGGCATGCCCATGAGCGCGGCTTGCAACGCACCGCTGCCCAGGATCAGCACCGGGATATACAAAGGCAGAATCAACAGGGCCAGCAACAGGCCGCCGCGCTTCAAACCCACGGTCAATGCCGCGCCCACCGCGCCCAGCAAACTGAGCACCGGTGTACCGAGCAGCAGGCTCAGGAGCAGGATCGGCAGGCATTCGGTGGGCAGGCCCAGCATCATCGCCAGCAGCGGCGAGAGCAAGACGAGCGCCAGGCCGGAAAAAGCCCAGTGTGCCAGTACCTTGGCCAGTACCAGAAGTGGCAAAGGGTGCGACGAAAGGACCCACTGTTCCAGGGAACCGTCTTCGAAATCACTGCGAAACAGCCCGTCCAGCGAGAGCAGGACGGATAAAAGTGCGGCGACCCACACCAGTCCCGGGGACAAGGTTTGCAACAGTTTAGTCTCGGGGCCGACCGCCAACGGGAACAACGCGATAACAATGGCGAAGAATACCAGCGGGTTGGCCAACTCGGCCGGGCGACGACACAGCAGCCGCGCTTCGCGGGCAACCAGCAGGGCGAATACGCTCATGCCGACCACCGCCCCAGGTCCAGGTCACGGTAACCGGCGGGCATGCGATTTAGCGTGTGATGAGTGGTGAGCACAACCAGGCCGCCCCGCTCGCAGTGTTGGGCCAGGTGTTCTTCCAACTGGGCGACGCCTTGTTTATCGAGGGCGGTGAACGGTTCATCGAGAATCCACAACGGCGGGCCGGGCAGATACAAACGCGCCAGGGCCACGCGGCGCTGTTGGCCGGCGGACAGGGTGTGGCAGGGCACGTCTTCGAAACCCTTGAGACCAACAGCGGCCAGAGCCTGCCAAATGGCATCGCGCGCAGCAGGATGATGCAGGGCGCTGAGCCAACTGAGGTTTTCTTCGGCGGTGAGCACGTCCTTGATGCCGGCGGCGTGGCCGATCCAGATCAGGTTGCGTGCCAGTTCGGTGCGTTGTTCGTTGAGGGGCTTGCCGTTGAGGCGTACCTCGCCGGCCGTCGGCTGCATCAGCCCGGCCAGCAGGCGCAGCAAACTGGTCTTGCCGCTGCCGTTGGGGCCACTGATCTGCACCATGTCACCGCCCGCCAGCCGCAGTTCGAGATGCTCGAACAGCAGGCGCAGGTCGCGTTCACAGGAGAGCGCTACGGCTTCAAGAAGAGGGCTGGTCAAAAGATCGCGGGCCTTTACGGTTCAAGTCGGCGGTGCAGCGGCCGTTAAAGAGAAATGCACAATAACGGCTTTGGCGACCGATTTTAGAGAGCTGGATCAAATAGTTGTGAGGTTTTTAGCGCTCTCTTTGCAGACGGGCGGCATTATACATGTGATGCCCTACTCTAAAGAGGGCAATTTCCCCAGAGACGACGCGCGCGATGACCGGTGAGATCAACCTTCCTACGCTTCCACCTGCTACTGCGGCCGGGCCCAGCCTTGCGCCTGCGGCCGGTGAATTGCTGAAACTGCTGGAGCCGCAGATCGGCTTGATCGACCCCGGGAAAACCGCAAACGCCGAAGTGATCGCCCTGAAGCAAGGCGGTGAAGCCTTTCAGTTGCTACTCAAATTGACCTTGGAAGGTGGCCGCCAGACCCTGGTGCAAGCCAGCAGCGCCCAACCCTTGCCGCTGGGCAGCAATGTCGCGGTCAGCCAGACGCCCGCCGGCAACCTGACGCTCAGCCTGCAGCAGGCCTTGAGCGCGAATGTAGCCGCCCTCACCCGCATCGATACCAATCAGATGCCGGTGGGCACGCTGTTGCAGGCCAAGGTGCTGACCACTCAAATGCTGCCCCAAGGCACGGCGCAACCGGCGATCTACCGCTCACTGGTGACCGTCCTCAACAGCGCACTGACGGGCGCCACCCTGACCGTGGAAAGCCCGCAGCCGTTGCGCGTCGGCAGCCTGCTCAGTGCCGTGGTGCAGAACGCGCAGACCTTGAATTTTGTACCCTTGAGCGGGCTCAAGGATCAGTTGGCCGTCACGCAGCAACTGTCGACCCAACAAAGTCGCCAAGGCTCGCTGGATGCGGTGTTCACTGCGCTGCAAAACCTGCCGCGCGGCGACAGCACCTCCGCCAACCTGCGCGCCGCCGCCGACCGTTTGCTGGCCGCCTTGCCGGATTTGGCCCAGGTCAGCAACCCCAAGGTGCTAGCGCAAGTCATCCAGAACAGCGGGGCGTTTCTTGAAGCCAAGCTGCTTGCCGGGCAAAACCCGCAAGTTCCCCCACTGGACATGAAAGGTGCCTTGCTGCGCCTGGTCGCGGACTTGTTGCCCGCCCTGCCCGCCAGCACCAACCTGAACGCCATCCTCGCCGCCAATACCCTGGCCCAGGTGCTGCCCAACTTCGTACGCAGCCCGCTGAACACCCTCGGCCAAGTCAGCGCCCGACAGCTGCCCGCTGGCTTTCCGCTGCCCGAACGCCTGATGGCCAAACTGGAAGGCGAAGGCGACCTGGAAAACCTGCTGCGTCTGGCCGCCGGGGCTATCTCGCGCTTGCAAAGCCATCAACTGTCGAGCCTGGAGCAGACCGGCACCACCGCCGACGGTCGCCTGCAAACCACGTGGCAGTTGGAAATCCCTATGCGCACCCTGCAGGACATCGTGCCCTTGCAGGTCAAGTTCCAGCGCGAAGAACCGGCGCCGGACAAAGACCAGCCCGAACGCAAAGACAAGAAGGACGCCAAACAGATGCTCTGGCGCGTCGAGTTGGCGTTTGATATGGAGCCACTGGGGCCGTTGCAGGTCCAGGCGCAACTGAGCCAGGGCAAACTGTCCAGCCAGCTGTGGGCGACCCGGCCATTCACCGCCAGCCTGATCGAAAGCCACTTGGGCAACCTGCGCGAACGCCTGGTGACCTCGGGCCTCAACGTCGGCGACCTCGACTGCCACCTCGGCACCCCGCCGCGCGGGCCCAAAACCGGATTGGAGCAACGCTGGGTGGATGAGACCGCATGAAAAACCCAAGCCCTCCGCGCCAGGCGATTGCCCTCAAGTACGACGGCCAGCAGGCACCCACCCTGACGGCCAAGGGCGATGATGCCCTGGCCGAAGCGATCCTGAAGTTGGCGCGGGAAAATGAAGTGCCCATCTATGAAAACGCAGAGCTGGTGAAGCTGCTGGCGCGCATGGAGTTGGGCGACAGCATTCCGGAGGAGTTGTACCGCACGATTGCCGAGATCATTGCGTTTGCCTGGACGTTGAAAGGCAAGTTTCCGGTGGGGTATGACCCGCATGCGGGGCCGGTGGAGCGCGACGTGACCGAACGTGGGGATGACTACTGAATCAGCCGGGCATCACACCGGCCAACACGCGGGCCGCGACCGACGTGGCAACGGGCTTGCGCTGCGCATGCTGCTTCAACGCCTGCTCGAACGTCTGCCCCTCGTACCGCCGCAATGCTGCACCGAACGCGCTGGCCTGAGCCGGCGGAAGTGGAGCAGTGAAGGCCTTGATGAACTGCGCGTTAATGACGGTGTTGCGAACATTGTCTATCTCCGCCTTGATGGAACGGCTATCTCGGGCAGTAACATGATCGAACAGGACCTGATCCTTGATCACAAACGCCTTCGTACCTGGTGCGCGCTGGGCGACGAGCACGTTTTGCTGACCGTCCCAGGCCGACAGTGAATACTCTTTGAGCCTGCCCTGATTGCTCTTGACCGACTCGATACTCTGGCCACGATGCTCCAGACCCGCACTGAAAAACTGGCTCAGGACATTGAAGTCCATCACCGCCTCATCCGTCCCACGTTTGAGAATCCGGCAGCACAAGGTCGCCAGGTCCACCTGGATATCATGGAAATGCAGCTTGGGCGCTTGGCTCAAACGTGCGACATCGGCGATCTTCTGATTGAAGTCATTTGGCCACAGGTACAACGCGTCCCGCGTCAATGGCTGCCCCAAGCGCTTTTCCATAGGCCCCATGAACTGCTGAACCAGTGCCGCGCCCTGATCATGCACTTGCAGCATGCTGGTACCGGGCATACGGTTCTGGATCATATTCTTCACAACATCGGTGTTGAGCGCGAACTGGCCAGTCAGAAAGGTGGTTTTACCCGCTGACGGCGCACCGCGAACTATCGAGACATCTTGCGACACGGCAGGTGCCTGGTCGTGGAGGATTGACTGGAACTGCGTCAGGTACTTCTCTGCCAACTGCGCCGTCAGATTTTTCAGGATGTTGGCATTGAGGCTTTCCACCTCAGGCAGCCAGACGTTTCTTTTGCCCAGAGCCTGCGCCAGTGTTGGCATACTGCTGTCAGCCGCAGCCGGGTTGGACCAGCCCAACCGCTCGTTATCCTGCAGCCGTTGCAACTGCCCTGGGTTGCGCGTCAACGCCTGCCAGGAAGTAATATTCGGATCGGCGATCATGCAGGCAAGTCGCTCTCGATAATTGTCCTCGGAAGGCGGCCGGCCAATCAATTCGCTCAAGACCCTACGCGCATTGGTTGAATTGATTGAGGCTGCAGTGGACATGCCGGGCTCGGCGTAAACGGGCGCCTCCACGCTATTAATGGATGTAGCACGTTGGATAGTCATCGTCAGTCCTCCAGTTAACCAGAACTCGGCAAATTAGCCTGCCCGCTCAGGTTTACTCATAGGACTTTTCTTGAGCGTCAGTCAGCCACCGATGAACTGCGCGTCAGCCCATTACTTCACTCAAAGGAATGAAGTTGACCCGGTCGCCAATCGTCAACGTCGTGCCTTCCAACACCTCCACAAACCCTTGCGCCCACGCCGCACTGCGCAGCACGCCGGAACTCTGGTTGCGATAGATGATCGCCTGGCCCTGCTCGATACGCCCGCGCAGGTATTCGCGACGATTGCCCGGTTTGGGCCACACGAACCCCGCCGGCACTTCAAAGCGCAGCGGCTCGACATCTTGCACGCCTTGACGGCGCAACAAATAAGGGCGCGCTAGCAGCGCAAACGTCACCAGCGTCGAGGCCGGATTGCCCGGCAGGCCGATCACCGGCACGCCTCGGAAGTGGCCGAAGGTCAGCGGCTTGCCTGGCTTGATCGCCAGTTTCCACAGCGCCAGCTCACCCTCTTCACGCAGGGCAATGCCGAGGAAGTCCGCCTCGCCTACCGACACACCGCCGGTCGACAGGATCAGGTCGACATTGCCCAGATCGGCCAGGCGAGTGCGGGTCCGGTCCAGGTCATCGGGCAGGATGCCGGCGTCGATCACTTCGCAACCCATGCGCGCCAGCCATGAGCAGAGCACGCGACGGTTGCTGTTGTAGATCTGCCCCGGCCCGAGCGGCAAGCCCGGCTCGATCAATTCATCGCCGGTGGACAACACCGCCACACGCGGTCGGCGTACTACTGCCAGGCAATCACGGCCAAGGGAAGCGGCCAGGCCCAGCTCAATCGGGCCCAGGCGCGTGCCGGCCGTTAACACAAGCTCGCCTACGGTGGTTTCCTGGCCTTGGGGGCGGATGTTCTGATCGATGTGCAGGGCTTCGGTGAAGCTCACGCGCTCGTCGGCGTGAACCACAGCGTTTTCTTGCATTTCCACACAGTCAGCACCTTCGGGAACCGGCGCGCCGGTGAAGATCCGCGCGCAGGTGCCGGTGGCCAGGGGCTGTGGCGACTGACCTGCGAAGATGCGCTGGCTCACTGCCAACGGTTCACCGGTCCAGTCCGCCAAGTGCACGGCGTAACCGTCCATGGCGCTGTTCGGCCAAGGCGGCAGGTCGAGCGTAGAGATCAGGTCCTGGGCCAATACACGGCCATCGCAGTCAGCCAGGGGCAGCGTTTCCTGCTCGCGGATCGGCGCGGCTTCGGCCATCGCCAGCAGTGGTTGCAAGGCCTCTTCCACCGGCATCAGGGCGCCGGTCTTGCCAGGCTTACCCACGGGATTCACAAGGCTCGGCCTGCTTCAGGTGCGGCACGAAGTTGCACGGGCGATGACGGTTGTCCAACTGCTCGGCGAGGATGCCATCCCAACCGGTACGCACCGCATTGGTGGAACCCGGCAGGCAGCACACCAGGGTGCCATTGGCCAAGCCTGCCAATGCGCGAGACTGCACGGTAGAGGTGCCGATATCAGCCACGGATATCTGGCGGAACAGCTCGCCAAAACCGTCGACCTGTTTATCGAGCAGGCAACTGACGGCCTCAGGCGTGCTGTCACGGCCGGTGAAGCCGGTGCCGCCGGTGATCAACACCACTTGCACCACGTCTTCGGCGATCCAGTGGGCGACTTGGGCGCGGATTTTGTAAAGGTCGTCCTTGAGCAGCACGCGCTCGGCCAGGGTATGGCCAGCGGCGGTGAGACGGTCGACGAAGACCTGGCCCGAGGTGTCGGTGTCCAGGGTGCGGGTGTCACTGACGGTCAATACAGCGATATTCAGGGGTACGAAGGGCGCATCTGCCTTGGCGTTCATGGCACGGTCCGGTTGTCGAAGGAACAGCCCGATGTTATATCACAGGCCCCCCTTTTGCTGCCGCTGCGGAACCGCCATGCCTATCGACTCATCCCCCCTGCCGTGTTCGATCCTGCTGCTATCCGGTGGGCGCGGGCAGCGCATGGGCGGCCAGGACAAAGGCCTGTTGGATTGGCGTGGCCAGCCCTTGATCGCGCATCTACAGAGCCTGGTGCGACCGCTCACGGATGACCTGATCATCTCGTGCAACCGCAACCCGCAACAGTACGCCGTCTATGCCGACCAACTGGTGAATGACGACAGCCCGGACTTTCCCGGCCCGCTCGCCGGTATCCGTGCGGGACTCGCCGCCGCGCGCCACGCGCACCTGCTGATATTGCCGTGCGATGTACCGCATATTGACGCGCGATTGCTCGCCGACCTGCGGCAGACAGCGCAGCGCAACCCGCTACTGCCAGTGATGGTGCGCCATGGTGAATTCTGGGAACCCTTGATCTGCATCATCCCTACCCACCTGCAAACTGAGGTAGAACAGGCATGGCGTGCGGGTGAACGCAGCCCACGCAAGATCTTCCTGCAACTGGGTGGCGTGGGACTGGAGTGCCCGGCGGATGACCCGCGACTGGCCAACCTTAATACGCCCGAGCTGTTACAGACGCTGTCGGGCATGTCAGAATGAACCTCGCATCAGGAACTTTGTCGGCGCCGCACGCGTCACAAGGTCAGCAATTAAAAAGTATTCTCTCGGAGACAAACTCATGACTCAACGGACCATCGCCGCTCTCATGCTTGCACTGGGCCTCGCCACCCTCGCCGGTTGCGCCTCGCCGACAGTGATCACCCTGAATGACGGTCGCGAAATCCAGGCCGTCGACACCCCGAAATACAATGAAGATTCGGGTTTCTACGAATTCGAACAACTTGACGGCAAGCGCACCCGCATCAACAAAGATCAGGTTCGCACCGTTAAAGACCTGTAAGTCTTAGCGTTTGCCACAAGGCCCGCCTCGCGCGGGCCTTGTCGTTTCCGAGGGGTTACCAGTCCAGGGTGATCTCGCTGCGGAAGCTGCGCTCTACGCCGGTGACCGGGTCGATAAAACGCACGCGCTGGGCCAGCAGCTTGAGTGGGTTGGCGTAGTCGTCCACCGCGTCCTTGATCACATCCGGGTAGAACGGGTCGTTACAGATACTCGCGCCAAGTGCGGTCATGTGCACACGCAACTGGTGCTTCTTGCCGGTCACGGGAAACAGGCCGTAGCGCCATAGATCGCCATTCTTTTCGCGCACTTCCACAGCCGTTTCAGTGTTGGCGGCGCCAGACCCCTCCTGCATACGAAAGAACGGCTCGCCATCGACCAGGCGGCTTTTATGCACCCTGGGGAACGCCAGTTCAGGCAAGGCCGGTGCGATGGCCTCGTAGAATTTATCGATCTTGCGCGTGGGAAACAGTTGTTGATACGCGGAGCGGCTGGCCGGGTTGGCCGAGAACAGCACCAACCCCGCCGTATGCCGATCGATGCGATGCAAGGGCACCAGCGATGGATTGTCGAGGCGGCGAATCAGGCGCCGCAGCAGGGTTTGCTCGACATATTCACCGGCCGGGGTCACGGGCAGGAAATGGGGTTTGTCTGCCACCACCAGGTGCTCGTCGGCGTACAGGATGGTTTCCTGTACGGGGATGATTTTCTCGTTGGGCACTTCGCGGAAGTAATAGATGCACAGCCCTTCCTTGTAGGCCAGGTCCTGGCTGATCGGGCTGCCGTTGATATCCAATACGCGGCTGCGGGCGATGCGGTCCAGCCAATGTTCACGGCTGATCGCCGGGAAGTGTTCGCACAGGCAATCCAGCACCGTCGCCCAAGGGCCCGGTGGCAAGTACAACGTACTGGCTTGATGCTCGGAGGCGATAAAAACAGAAGTGGACATGCAGATGCTCAAGCCTTGGGAAAACCGGCAGGCATTATCCCGCATTGCGCGGGATTGAGCCTAGGGCGAATCTCAGGCCTTGGCCAACGCGGCCCGCAGAACCTTCGAGGCACTGGCGGCGTCGGTGAACTCCTTGAGCCAGCGCAGCACGTCCACCGCTTCCCAGCGGCCCGGGTCGTACAACGCGTACAACAAGCCCTGGTAACCCACCACATCCAGCTGCTTGTGATAACCGGCGCGCTGGAACAGCGCCTCGATCTCGGCGAAGCAAGTATTGAAATGCACTTTATTAAACGGCGTCTTGCCTTCCGTGACCAGGCCGTCAAGGCGCAGCTCGTTCACCGCGTCGCGCACGACATCGGCGGACATGCGATTGACGCTGCTTTTCAGTTGTTCAACATTCACCACGGGCGTTCCCTCTATTCAATCGCTGTACAAACATACAGTAACGTAATAATCGGAAACCTGCCATCGCATAAAACTCAGCGAAGGAAGGCGACAACCTGTTGTGTGTCGAATGGCCAATCCAGTTCCGCCCCGGTGTCTACCCGGCGAAGCACCGGGATCCGCAGGCCGTAGGCTTCGGTCAGGTCTTCGGGGTCGGTGATATCCACCAGTTCCACCAGCAACCCGTGTTCGACGAGCGGCATGATTTCGGCTTCGGCGATTTCACAAAGATGGCAACCCAGGGTGCCGAATAACTGGCATTCAGGAAGCATGGCAATGGACCTGGTCAGAAAACAGGCCACCATTCTAAGCTCGGTTACGGCCTCTCGCCCACCCTCACTAAAACCCTGACCCAGGTCACCATGGCGTATAACTGATTCGGCGATTCTCGCGGCTTTTTGCCTGCCCCCTAGCAACGGAGATGCGTGTGTTTGCCAACCTGCTGATCATTTTGGCCTCATCCCTGGTGGTGATTGCGCTGTTTCGCCGGTTGCGATTGCCGCCCGTGCTGGGCTACCTGTGCGTCGGCCTGGCCGTGGGGCCCACCGCGCTGGACTGGGTGAATGACAGCGAGGACCTGCCCGACCTCGCCGAACTCGGTGTGGTGTTTCTGCTGTTCTCCCTGGGCCTGGAATTTTCCCTGACCAGGATGCTCGCCTTGCGCCGTGTGGTGTTTGGCCTGGGCAGTTTGCAGGTGCTGGGGTGCGCAGTACTGCTGGGCGGATTATTGATGGCCTTTGGTGTGGCGCCGGGCATCGCCCTGTTGCTGGGGGCCGGGCTGGCGTTGTCATCCACGGCGATTGTCAGCAAGGAGCTGACCAGCCTTGGTGAAATCTTCAGCAGCCACGGCCAGAACGCGATTGGCGTGTTGCTGTTTCAGGACGTAGTGGCGGTGTTGCTGCTGACCCTGGTGCCGGTGTTTGCCGGCACCGGTGAGCAAGCCTGGTACCTGGCGCTGCCGCTGACACTCGGCAAAACCGTGTTCTTGTTTGTCGGCCTGCTGCTCGCCAGCCGTTGGCTGTTGCCGCGTTTGTTCCGCGAGGTCGCCGCCTCCCATTCGGCAGAGCTGTTTGTGCTGCTGGCGCTGGTGATTGTGTTGCTGACCGCCTGGCTCACCCACCTGCTTGGGCTCTCCCCTGCGCTGGGTGCGTTCCTCGCCGGCATGTTGTTAGGGGAAAGCCACTACCGCCATCAGATCGAGGCGGATATCCGCCCGTTTCGCGACATCTTGCTGGGGCTGTTTTTCGTCAGCATCGGCATGCTCATCGACCTGCAACTGTTCGTCAGCCATAGCCTGCTGATCCTCGGCATGACCCTGGCATTGATGGTGGCCAAAGGCTGTGTGGTCGCCGCGCTGGTCAAGCTGCGTGGCAGCGACAGTGAAACCGCCTGGCGCAGTGGCCTGGCCCTGGCCCAGGGTGGCGAGTTCTGTTTTGCGTTGATGGCGCAGATGCAGCAAAGCCGTCTGATCCCGGATGAATTCAACGGCCTGCTGCTCGCTGCCACGTTCTGTTCGATGTTGCTGACGCCGCTGCTGTTGCGCGCCGCACCACGCATTGCCCTGCGCCTGCACCGCAAGCCCAACCAGCAAGTGCAGTTGGAAGAAATCACCGCGCTGAACGCCGAGTTGCGCGGGCACGCAGTGATTTGCGGGTATGGACGCGTAGGCCAATCCATCGGACGTTTCCTGCGCAATGAGCAACAGGCGTTTATCGCCCTGGATGACGACCCGGAACGGGTCCAGGAAGCCACCACCGAAGACAGCAGCGTGCATTACGGCGATTGCCGGCGTGGTGCCCTGCTCAGTGCAGTCGGCCTGGAGCGTGCACGGTTGGTGGTGATTGCGGTGGACAACAGCGACGTTGCCTTGGTGGTGTTGAAAGAAGCGCGCCGGATCAACCCCGAAGTGCCGATTCTGGTGCGCACCCGCGATGACAGCCAACTGGCCGAACTGAAAGCCGCGGGCGCCAATGAAGTGGTGCCCGAGCTGTTGGAGTCGAGCCTGATGCTCGCCTCCCATGCCTTGATCCTGCTAGGCCTGCCGGACCAACAGGTACAGGCGCGTGTCGATGAAGTGCGGCAGAACCGCTATCACCTGCTGCACGGTTTTTACTCGCACCCGAACAACGCAGAAGAGGCGCCGATCAATCCTGACTGACCGCGCCGATCTTGTGGATCGACAGGTCCGCGCCGTAGTACTCCTCTTCCTGGCTCAGGCGCAGCCCGGTCACGCGCTTGATCACGCCGTACACCAACAGGCCGCCGGCCAGCGCCACCAGCACACCGAGGGCGGTGCCGATCAACTGGCTGATCAGGCTGACCCCCCCCAGCCCACCGAGGGCGGTCTGGCCGAAAATGCCACAAGCGATGCCGCCCCACACCCCGCACAGGCCGTGCAACGGCCACACACCCAGTACGTCGTCGATCTTCCAGCGATCCTGGGCCGCGATGAAGAACCACACGAACACACCACCGGCGACTGCCCCCGTGACCAGCGCGCCCACCGGGTGCATCAGGTCGGAGCCCGCGCAGATCGCCACCAGCCCGGCCAATGGACCGTTATGCAGGAAGCCTGGGTCATTGCGACCGATGACCAGGGCCGCAACCGTGCCACCGACCATGGCCATCAGCGAATTGACTGCCACCAGGCCACTGACGCCGTTGAGGGTTTGCGCGCTCATCACGTTGAAGCCAAACCAACCGACGATCAAAATCCACGAGCCCAACGCCAGGAACGGAATGCTCGACGGCGCAAACGCTACCAGGCGCCCGTCGCGGTAGCGCCCATTGCGCGGGCCAAGCAACAACACCGCCGCCAGCGCCAGCCAGCCGCCCATGGCGTGCACCACCACGGAACCGGCAAAGTCGTGGAAGCTGGCGCCAAAGGTCGCGAGCAGCCACGCCTGCAGGCCGAAATTGCCGTTCCACACCATGCCTTCGAAAAACGGGTAGATAAACGCCACGATCAACGCCGTTGCACAGAGCTGCGGCGCAAACCGCGCACGCTCGGCGATACCGCCGGAAATAATCGCCGGGATCGCCGCCGCGAAGGTCAGCAGGAAAAAGAACTTCACCAACCCATAACCATGATCGGCACTGATCACAGCGGCCGGTTGCATGAAGCTCACACCGTAGGAGATCCAATAGCCTATAAAGAAATAGGCCAGCGTGGAAATGGCGAAGTCGCTGAGGATCTTCGACAAGGCGTTGACCTGGTTTTTCTGGCGCACGGTGCCCACTTCCAGGAACGCGAAGCCGGCGTGCATGGCCAGCACCATGACCGCACCGATCAGGATAAACAGGGTATTGGAACTATGGACGAGGGTGTCCACTGCACTTTGCAGATTTTCCATGGAGGTTGGCAGGCCTGTAATAAAGGCAAAAAGCACCAAAGCGGTTCAAGCCAGGGTTGCGCGCACTAAATTGGCACCGCCGGCCCCACCCCTCTACAGAGGATGTGAACCGCTTTAGCGCAGCGATCAACACAACAGGCCGTTGCCGAAAGGGTTTTTCCGCGGGTTTCAGTTATTTAGGGTAAGGTTTTTCAAGGCATTGCCTAAAGCCGCCCGGATTCAGCGCAAGCCCCGGGGCCTGCGCACCAAGGCAAAGCAAAAGCTGTACCAGACAATTGCACTGAACCTTCACCGATGCCGGTGACTCGAAACCACTACGTATCGAACCGACGTACCGATCAGCCAATCACGGAGATAACCATGGCCAGAAGAACTGCAAAGACTGCTCAAGAAATATTGATGGCGGATTTTCAAACCTTGGTGACTGACACCGAACGGTTGCTGGATGACACCAAGGTGCTTGCCGGTGACCAGGCCGATGAGCTGCGCGCGAAGATTCATGACACGCTGCTGCAGGCCCGCGAAACCCTGAAACAGACCGAAGAGTCCCTGCGCGAACGTGGCCAGGCGGCGGTCACCGCCACTGAAGATTACGTGCAGGCCAACCCTTGGCAGTCGGTGGGCATTGCCGCCGGCGTGGGCTTTCTGATCGGCCTGTTGGCCACAAGGCGCTAATCATGTCTATCGGCGAAACTGGCTCGTCCACGGGCACTACCTCAAGACGTTTGGGCGCGGCCGTGTTGGGCTTGCTGCACAGCCACGTCGAATTGTTTGGCATTGAATTGCAGGAACAGAAGGCCCGCACCGTCAGCCTGCTGCTGTTTGCCGGCTTGGCGCTGGTGTTTGCGCTGCTGTTGCTGGTGGGGCTGTCGACCTTGGTGATGATCCTGGTGTGGGACACCGGCTACCGCCTGACCGGGATCATCTGCCTCTGCGTGTTCTACACGCTGGCCGCAGCGTTCTGCGGGGTACGCTTGAAAGCGGCGGTGTTCGATGAGTCCACGCCGTTCCACGCCACCCTCGAAGAGCTGGCCAATGACCGGGAGCGCCTGCTGCCATGACTCAACTACCGACAAACACCTCACGGCGGGAAATGCGCAAGGCGTTGATTCGCCTGCGCATGGAAATGCACCGCCAGGAGATTCGACACGAATCCCAGCAATTGATGTCGCCCTTGAACAAGGTGCGCAACCTGGGCCAGAACTTTCAGGACGGCCTGGGCATCAAGCACGCGCCGCTGTGGGGCGTGGCCGCTGTGACGCTGATGGGCTTCTTTACCGGTAAGGGCGCCAAGGGCGGCGGTATCGGCAGCCTGACGCGCATGGTGCGCCTGGGCGCCGGCTTGATCCCGCTGATCAAACTGGCCATGCAGGGTTCATCGCGCAAAGGTTGAGCCTGGCTGGCTGCATTCTTGCTAACAGAATCGGCCCGACCCTCGTTTTCGAGGGCCGGGCCTTTTTTTCGCCACCTCGCTTAAGGAGGCCCCGTGATCGACGGGCAACCGCTCGCCTGCTTCCAGCCATTTATCGACACCGCCACCGGCCGCATCGCCGGCGTTGAGGCCCTGGGCCGTCTGCGCCAGGCTGACGGCCGCTTGCAGTCCGTGGGCCCGCTGTTCGCCGACCCACGCACGCCGGGCGTGACCTTGCGCCGTCTCGACCGGCAGATCCGTGACAACGCACTGAGCCGCTTGCACGAAGCCCCCGAAGATTGGTTCCTGAGCTTGAACATCTCGCCGCGCTGGATCAATCGCCTGCGCCCGGGCCAAGCCTTGCCGAGCCTGAAGCAGATCCACAGCCATGGCGTCGACCCACGACGCATCGTGTTCGAGATCACCGAACTGGGCGGCGACATCCAGCGCCTGGCCGACGTGGTGGTGCGTTATCGCGAGGCCGGCGCGCGAATCGCCATCGATGACTTTGGCGCTGGCTATTCGCAGCTCGACCGGGTGCTGGCATTGCAGCCGGATATTCTCAAGCTGGACATGCGCCTGTTCCAGGCCGCCGCCCGCGGCGGGCCGAGCAGCGAAGTGGTCAGGGCATTGGCGCAAATGGCGGAGAAGACCGGGTGCTGGATCATCGCCGAAGGCGTGGAAACCGAGGCGCAGTTAAGCTTCGCCCTGGAGTGTGGTTCGCGCTATGTGCAGGGCTATCTGTTTGCCCAGGCGCAGCTGGACTGGTTCGCCGCCGACGCCTTCGTCTCGCGTTTCGCCCAATTGCGCACCGCGTACGTCCAACAAAAGCTCGCAGAGCGTGGGCGCATCATGCAATTGCGCCAGCAATTGGCAGAGCTGATGAACATCCTGCAAACCTGGGCGCAGGCCCAGGCGCCGCTGAGCGAGTTGCCGCAACTGCCGGCCTTTCCCTGGCTGCTGCGTTTCTACCAGTGCGACCGGCATGGCACGCAGCTGACCCCCAACTTCGAGTGGCGCCAGGACGCCTGGCAGGCCGACAGTCGCTACCTGGGCCATAACTGGTCGTGGCGCCCGTACTTCTATCACCTGCTGGCCGAGGGGTGGGAGGAGCGGCGCCTGACCCTGTCTTCGACCTACCGCGACGCGACCACCAATCAGTATTGCCTCACGGCCGGACAATTCTTCGATAACGGTCAGCGTTTGCTGTTAATCGATATCGACGCGGCCGGGCTGTAGATTTTCGCTTGCCCAGGCCGCGCTGAACCGGGAAGCTGGGAAGGTCATTCACCGTACGGAGAGTACCCGCCTTGGATTGGCCCACCCTGCTGACTCGCGAACGTCTTGGCAAACCGCTGCACAGCCCCGAAGAACTGGGGCGTAGCCCGTTTCACAAAGACCACGACCGTATTATCTTCTCCGGCGCATTTCGCCGCCTGGGCCGCAAGACCCAGGTACACCCGGTCTCCAGCAACGACCACATCCATACACGCCTGACCCACTCCCTGGAAGTGAGCTGTGTGGGCCGCTCCCTCGGCATGCGCGTCGGCGAGACCCTGCGCAGCGCCCTGCCCGACTGGTGCGACCCGAGCGACCTGGGCATGGTGGTGCAATCGGCCTGCCTGGCCCACGACATCGGCAACCCGCCATTCGGGCATTCCGGCGAAGACGCCATCCGCCACTGGTTCCAGCAGGCTGCAGGGCGCGGCTGGCTGGACGACATGAGCAGCGCCGAACGCAATGACTTCCTCAACTTCGAAGGCAACGCGCAGGGCTTTCGTGTGCTCACCCAACTGGAATACCACCAGTTCGACGGCGGTACGCGGCTGACCTACGCAACCCTGGGCACGTACCTGAAATACCCCTGGACCGCCCGGCACGCGGACTCGCTGGGGTACAAGAAACACAAGTTCGGCTGCTACCAGAGCGAGCTGCCGATCCTCGAGCAGATCGCCCACAAGCTCGGCCTGCCGCAACTCGAGGATCAGCGCTGGGCCCGGCATCCGCTGGTGTATCTGATGGAGGCGGCAGACGACATTTGCTACGCCTTGATCGACTTGGAAGACGGTCTGGAAATGGAGTTGCTGGAGTACACCGAAGTCGAGTCGCTGCTGCTGGACCTGGTGGGCGATGACCTGCCACAGACCTATCGCCAACTCGGCGCCCAGGACTCCCGTCGACGCAAGTTGGCGATCCTGCGTGGCAAGGCCATCGAGCATTTGACCAACGCGGCGGCACGGGCCTTCGTGGAACAGCAAGACGCTTTGTTGGCCGGCACCCTGCCCGGGGATCTGGTGGAGCACATGCACGGCCCGGCCAAACGCTGCGTCCTGGATGCCAAAGACATGGCGCGCAAGAAAATCTTTCAGGACAAGCGCAAGACCCTGCATGAGATCGGCGCCTACACCACCCTCGAGATTCTCCTGAACGCCTTCTGCGGTGCCGCGCTTGAGCAACATGGCGGGCGCACGCCGTCGTTCAAGAACCGGCGCATTCTCGACTTGCTTGGCAACAACGCGCCGAACCCCGAGTGGCCGTTACACGCGTCGTTCCTACGCATGATCGACTTTATCGCGGGCATGACCGACAGCTATGCCACCGAGATGGCGCGGGAAATGACCGGACGCTCCAGCCCTCAATAACGAGCACGATCACGTCGCCTGTTTCCTGAAAGGAATCTGCCTACAAAGGGAACAGAGCGGCCTGATCGAATTCGCACAACCACCCGATGAATAATCACGCACGCTCCCGGCGACCCTGGCGATCTGTTCCTACGCGCCCCCATCGACGCTTGACTCACCGCGTGGCCCCCAATGCCCAACTACCCACTTCGTATCCTGCTGGTGGAGGATCATCCTTTTCAACTTCTCGCCACCCAGTGCCTGCTCAGAAGCTTCGGCTTCGCCCGGCTGACGCCAGCCGAAAACGCCGAGCAGGCAATCTGTTTGATGTCACGGGCCGAGGAGCCTTTCGACATCATCCTCTGTGACCAATGCTTGCCTGACCTGCCCGGACTCGAACTGATTGATATCGCCAGCCGCCGACGCTTTACCACGACCGCCATCCTGCTGAGCGGATTGCCCGTGGCGGAACTCGCCAGCCTGATATCCCAAGCGGCAGATCGTGGCCTGCCACTACTCGGTTACTTATCAAAGCCACTGAACAAGAATGAACTTGCGCACTTGCTGTGCCCTTTACTTAAGTTACAAATGTAGGAATTAAACATCATGGACTGGCGAAAAACGTCGGCGCCGCACCCGTTAAATCCATGACAGCAGCATTTAGTTCACTCACTGCCACCGCACTGACATATCGCTTCACAACGCCTTAGCAGCCGGTAGGCATTTACCTTTTCTCATGTAGGACTTTTCCTGTTTTATATCTACTTCCCCCTCGACTCATGCTCCTCCCTCCTCTTCTAAGCTAATGTGCCCGCTTTATTTGCACTTGCATGGAATGTGATCATGAACTCAGTTTTTATTATCGATGACCACCCTGTTATACGACTTGCCATCCGAATGTTACTGGAGCACGAAGGGTACAAAGTGGTGGGCGAAACGGATAACGGCTGCGACGCCATACAAATGGTCCGCGAATGCCTGCCTGACCTGATTATCCTGGACATCAGCATTCCCAAGCTGGATGGGCTGGAAGTGCTCTGCCGCTTCAACGCGATGAACACGTCAATGAAGACCCTGATCCTGACAGCCCAGTCCCCCACCCTCTTCGCCACACGCTGCATGCGCTCGGGCGCCGATGGCTACGTGTGCAAGGAAGGCGATTTGAGTGAGTTGCTGAGCGCCATTCGCGCGGTGTTGTCCGGCTACAACTATTTCCCGAGCCAGGCACTGAACAGCAATGGTGTAGAGGGTGTGGAATCCCAGGAACTCGAATTATTCAAGACCGTCAACGACCGCGAACTAATGGTATTGCAACTTTTTGCACAAGGTCGCACCAACAAGGAAATCGCCAAAGGTATGTTTCTGAGTAATAAAACAGTAAGCACTTATAAAAAGCGGCTGATGCAAAAACTTCAAGCCAAATCCTTGGTAGAACTTATCGAGATGGCAAAACGAAACGCGCTAGTGTGAGAAAGCGGATGCCCAGGCGTATAAAGGACTATCTGATTACATTGAGTGCCGGCTTGTGCTTCAGCACGGTCGTGCTCGCGAACCACCCAGCGAGCCCGGAACATTTCACCTTGTTGAGCCGTGCAGGCTCGGTTCAACTGGAAACCCACCTCAACAAGGCCCAACGCCAATGGCTGCAAAACAAGCGGGAGTTGGTGCTGGGCACTGCGTCCCCTGATTATCCGCCCTTTGACCTCACGTCCAGCGGCCGCGACTACGAGGGACTCACCGCTGATTACGCCGGCCTGCTGTCCAAGGCACTGGCACTGCCGGTGAAAGTGTTGCGCTACCCCTCCCGAGAGGCCGCGATCCGCGCCCTTGAAGCGGGGGATATCGACCTGCTGGGCTCGTCCAACGGCTTTGAGGCGGCAAACCCGAATCTCACGCTGTCCGAACCCTATGCAGTGGACCAGCCGGTACTGGTCACCCGCGAAGGTGAGACCCGCAGCCTGAAGGATGGCCTGGCCGGGATGCGCCTGGCTCTGGTCTACCACTACCTGCCACTGGGCGAGGTGGAAAAGCTTTACCCCGAGGCGCGCATCCGCGTCTATCCCTCTTATCAAAATGCCTTGAATGCGGTGGCATTCGACCAGGCGGACGTGTTTCTCGGCGATACCATTTCCACCCATTACATGATCAACAAGGGCTACCTGAAGAACATCCGCATGGCCAATTTCGGCAAGCACGAGGCCTATGGGTTCAGCTTTGCCATGCCCCAGCAGCAGCGCACCCTCTTGAGTATCGTCGATGCGGTAATGACGGCCGTGCCTACCGCTGAACGGGACGCGATCGCCAAGCGCTGGAGCGCCGGCAGCGACATCCTGCTGACCGACGAGAAGCTACAACTGACTCAACGTGAGGAGCGTTGGCTGAAGGACCACCCGGTGGTGAAGGTGGCGGTGAACGAAACCTTCGCCCCCCTGACGTTCTTCGATACCGACGGCAATTTTCGTGGCATTACCGCCGATCTGCTGGAGTTGGTTCGCCTGCGCACCGGGCTGCGTTTCGACATTGAGCGCGGGCGTGACGTGAATGCGATGATCGAACAGGTGGACGCCGGCAAAGTCGACATCATCGGCGCAATCGTGCCCAGCGTTGAACGGGAAGCGCAGCTGAATTTCAGCCGACCTTACCTGGAAAATTCCTATGTGCTGCTGACCCGGAAAGAGCCCGATGCGCCCTCGAACCTGGAGCAGATGGCCGGCAAGCGCCTGGCAATTACGCCGGGTAACCCGCTGGAAACCGTCCTGCGCCGCGACTTCCCAGAGGTGCATCTGGTCAACGCCAGCGACACGTTCAAGGCCTCGGAAATGCTGGCCCAAGGGCATGTCGAAGGCGCAGTGAACTCACTGGTAGTCGCCAACTACTTCCTGTCGTCCCAGATGTTCCAGGACAAACTTCAGATCAGCACCAGTATCGGCACCTTTCCCGCCACGTTTGCCCTGGCAACCGCACGCAGTGCCACCGAACTCAGCTCGATTCTCGACAAGGCCTTGCTGAGCATCGCCCCGGATGAACTGGGGGTGATCAACAGTCGCTGGCGAGGCTACACCTCCGCCTCCGATAGCTACTGGCGCAACTATCATCAACTGATCGCACGCATCATCATTGGTACGGGCCTTTTGCTGTTGGTCTCCCTGGGCTGGAACGCCTATATGCGTCGCCAGATCAAACACCGCAAGATGGCCGAGCGCGCGCTCAGTGACCAGTTCGAGTTCATGCGTGCGCTGGTCAATGAAACCCCGCATCCGATCTACGTGCGAGATCGTAAAGGCTTGCTGCAGACCTGCAATGACAGCTACCTGCAGGTATTCGACGTCAAACGCGAGGATGTGATCGGCAAAAGCGCCATCCAGATGAGTGAGGCCCTTGAAACCGACGCGGTTCAATATCACGCCGATTACCAGCGGGTGATGGCCGAAGGCAACCCGCTGATCCTTGATCGCACCCTGCATATCCACGGAAAAAAACTGACGATCTACCACTGGATCCTGCCATACCGCGACTCTACCGCAGAGGTGCAGGGCATCATTGGTGGCTGGATTGACATCAGCGAGCGACGCCAACTGTTCGACGAAATCCGCGCCGCCAAAGAACGCGCCGACGAAGCCAACCGGGCCAAGAGCACGTTCCTCGCCACCATGAGCCATGAAATCCGCACACCGATGAACGCGGTGATTGGCATGCTCGAACTGACCCTCAAGCGTGCCGACCAGGGCCATCTTGATCGCCCGGCCATCGAAGTGGCGTACAACTCGGCCAAGGACCTGCTGGAGCTGATCGGCGATATCCTCGACATCGCGCGCATCGAATCCGGGCGCCTGAGCCTGGCGCCGGAACGCGTCAACCTGCGAGAGGTGATCGAGTCGGTGGTGCGTGTGTTCGACGGCCTGGCCCGCCAGAAAACCCTCAGCCTGTCCCTTGAGTTCAAGCCCAACCTGGATGACACCGATGTGTTGATCGACCCGCTGCGGTTCAAGCAGGTGCTGTCCAACCTCGTCAGCAACGCGATCAAGTTCACCGAGCGCGGCGAGGTCAAAATCAAGGTTGAGGTATTGCCCACCGAGCTGGCGCAGCAAGTCGAGATGAAACTGGTGGTCGAGGACACCGGGATAGGTATCAGCCGGGATGACCAGTTACGCCTGTTCGAACCCTTTGCCCAGGCCGACAATTCCGGGCAGCTCGCCAGGAGCGGTGCCGGCCTGGGGCTGGTGATCTGCCGCAGCCTGTGCGCAATGATGGGCGGGCAACTGAGCCTGAGCAGCGTGCCTATGGTGGGCACTCAGGTGCATGTCAGCTTGAACATGACGCGCCTGCAGCCGGAACAGGCAACGGTCGAACCGAAACCCGAAGCCCCTGCGACCGCGCCAGTGCTCAATGTGCTGGTGGTGGACGATCATCCCGCCAACCGCTTGCTGATGTGCCAGCAACTGGGTTACCTGGGACACCAGTTCACCGCCGCCCAGAACGGCGCCACCGGTTTCCAGGCCTGGCGCCAGGAACGCTTCGACCTGATCATCGCCGACTGCAACATGCCCATCATGAATGGCTACGAGCTGAGTCGCTCGATCCGGGAATACGAACAGCGTGAGCAACTCGCACCGTGCGTGGTACTGGGTTTTACCGCCAATGCCCAGCCCGAAGAGAAGCAACGCTGCGCCGAAGCCGGTATGAACGATTGCCTGTTCAAACCGATCAGCCTGACGGCATTGGAGCGACAACTGGCGAAGATCGCCCCTCAACCCAGCGACCTGTACCTGGACCTCGGCAACTTCGAGGCCCTGACCGGCGGCGATCCACAGTTGAGCTGGCGTTTGCTGGAGGAACTGTTGAGCAGCAGCCGACATGATCGCCAGGAACTGACGGCGCTGATCAGTGCACATGCCCCGCTCCAGGAAATCATCGAGCAAGCTCACAAAATCAAAGGCGCTGCCCGTATTGTTCAGGCGACCCCATTGGCCAGGCAGTGCGAAACCCTTGAACAAGCCTGTGCCCGCGGTGATGACTGGGCGTTGATTGAAGCCAGTGCGAAATCCTTGGAAAAGCTCATGATGGAACTGGAGAGGTTACTGCAGATGCAGCTTCAAGCACTCGATGCCAGCAAGGGGCGGCTGCCGCCCCTTACGTGATCAGCAGTTGGTCAAGCGCAGGAAAATTGCTGCCAGCCGTTCAATGCCCGCCTGGTCCTGGGGGGTAAAACGCGCCAACGACGGGCTATCGAGGTCAAGGACGCCGATCAATTTGCCGTCCTTGACCAGGGGTACCACCAGCTCGCTGTTCGATGCGCTGTCACAGGCGATATGCCCTGGGAACGCATGCACATCCTCCACACGCTGGGTCTGCCGCGTCGCCGCCGCCGCACCGCACACCCCGCGGCCGAACGGTATGCGCACGCAGGCGATCTGGCCCTGGAACGGGCCAAGCACCAGCTCTTCGTCACGGTTAAGGTAAAAGCCGGCCCAGTTCAAATCGTCCAGCTGGTTGAACAGGAAGGCAGAAAACTGCGCACTGTTGGCGATGAAATCTCGCTCATCGGCCAGCAGCGACTCCAGTTGCGCGCAGAGCATGGCATAGCCATCAAGGCCAGTACCGGCGCTTTGTAAATCAATCATGGTTGACGTTCCAGTAATTTGAGGCCGACCCAGTAACGAGCGAATTGGTACGCGCAACGACCGTTGCGGTTGCCACGTCCGGTAGCCCAGCGTACCGCAAGAATGTCGAGCGCTTCATCGCGCTGCCACTGCAAACCGGCCTTGCTCGCCAGTTCGCCGATCCAGTGCTCCACGACATCTAGGAAGTGCTCCTGGGTAAACGGGTAGAACGACAGCCACAAGCCAAAACGGTCGGACAAGGCGATCTTGTCTTCCACCGCTTCGCTTGGGTGCAATTCACCATCCACGCGTTTCCAGTTGTCATTGTCGCTCTGGTTTTCCGGCACCAAATGGCGGCGGTTGGAAGTGGCGTACAGCAGCACGTTCTCCGGGGCCTGTTCGAGAGAGCCGTCGAGCACGCTTTTCAGCACACGGTAATCGCCTTCACCGGCCTCGAATGACAGGTCGTCGCAGAACAGGATAAAACGCTGCGGCAGCTTGAGCAGTTGCTCGACCACACGCGGCAGGTCGGCCAGATGGTCGCGTTCGATCTCGATCAGGCGCAAACCGGCCTTGGCGTGCTGTGCCAGCAAGGCGCGCACCATCGACGATTTACCCGTGCCACGCGAGCCCCATAGCAGCGCATGATTGGCGGGCAGGCCATCGATGAATTGTTGGGTGTTGCGCGCCAGTGTTTCACGTTGCTTGTCGACACCGATCAGGTCCGACAGGCGCATGTCCAGGCTCACGTCCAACGGCAACAGGAAACCACTGCGGCCTTCGCGCTGCCAGCGGGCAGCCAGGCACTGGTTCCAATCAATGGTTTGGCGTGGTGCAGGCAATAAGGGTTCGAGGCGGGCGAGCACTGCATCGGCCCGCTCAAGAAAGGCACTCAATCGAGAATCCACAATTATTCCTCTGGCAAGTTCTTGCAAAAGATGGCGTATTGGCAGCCCTGCGGCAGACCGCACGAGGCTGCGTAAAAAACGATTCATGCCGGGTAAGCCAGAGCCTGTGGATGTTCAGCTATGCTTGCCGGGCGAAGGGAAACGTAAAGTGGTTCAACACTCAATGGATATCAAGTTCGCCCACCGCTTGTCTTATAAACAAGCCAGATTGACTGTGCTGGTCGGTTTCGTGTTGGGAACCTTGCTCAGCCTGATCCAAATCGGCATTGATTATGCCAGCGAAGACGCATCCATCAACCGTGAAATTCGCTCGCTGATCGAAATCAGCCACAACCCCGCGTCACGCATCGCCTACAACATCGACGCCGAACTGGCCCAGGAACTGACCCTGGGCCTGCTGCACTCCCCCGCCATCATCCATGCCCAGTTGATCGACAATAATGGCGTGGTACTGGCCGATGTCGACCGGCCGCGCAAAGAAAGCACCTACCGCCCCCTCAGCGATTTTCTGTTTGGGGCCAACCGCCAGTTTGAAGATCGGCTGTTCCTGAACCCTATGCCCAACGAGTCCCTCGGCGTGCTACGGCTGGACGTGGACACTTATGCCTTTGGCAGCCGCTTCCTGCGCCGTGCCGAGATCACCCTGCTCAACGGGTTTGCCCGCAGCCTGCTGCTGACCGGCATCCTGCTGGGTCTGTTCTACGTCATGCTGACCCAGCCACTGGTGCGTATTATTCGCGAGCTGAGCAACCGCAGGCAGGCACGCCTGGATTGCCCGCCGGGCCATGAACACGACGAAATCGGCGTACTGGTGAACGTTGCCAACCAACAGTTCGAAAACATGGAGACGGAGATCCAGCAACGCCGCCACGCGGAAGACCGACTGACCGAATACCTGGGGCAATTGGAGGACATCGTCTCCGCGCGCACCTTGGAGCTCAAGGCCAGCAACCAGCGGCTGAGCCAGTCCAACGACGAATTGGAAGCGGCGAAGATGCATGCATTGGGCATGGCCCAGGCGCGTGCGGCGTTCCTGGCCAACATGAGCCATGAGATTCGCACCCCGCTCAACGGCCTGTTGGGGATGATCGCGCTGTCGCTGGACAGCCCGCTCAATGCCGAGCAGCGCCAGCAACTGTCTATTGCCCATGACTCGGGCAAAGTGCTGGTGGAGTTGCTCAACGATATCCTCGACCTGTCCAAGTTCGATGCTGGCCAGTTGGAGCTGGAACACATCCCCTTCGACCTCGGCTCGCTGGTGGAGGACACCGCTAACCTGCTGTCACAAAACGCGGCACCCAGTGTCGAACTGACCTGCCTGATCGACCCGCAGTTTCCCGCCCAGGTGCTGGGCGACCCGACCCGTGTGCGGCAAATCGTCAGTAACCTGCTGTCCAATGCCTTAAAATTCACGCGCTTCGGCCGGGTCGATGTGCGCCTCAGCGCGCTGGATGGCCGAGTGCGCATCGAGGTCTGTGATACCGGCATCGGCATTGCGCAGGAAGCCCAGGTAAAGATTTTCCAACCGTTCACCCAGGCCGGAGCCGGTATCACACGCCAGTTTGGCGGCACGGGTCTCGGCTTGGCGTTGACGCACAACCTGTGCGAAGCGATGAAAGGCCGACTGAGCATCAGTTCGGAGGTCGGCTTCGGCAGCCAGTTCTGCGCCGACCTGCCGTTGCCGATCCATTTGCCCGCCGTTCAACAGGTGCCGCTCAAGGGTGAGGTGATCGCCATCACCAGTGCCGGCAGCGGCCTGACGGAACTGCTGACCACCCTCCTGCCCCACTGGGGGCTGACACCGCGCTGCTACCCGCGTGATGAGGATTTAAGCGGGCAAACGCCGGACTTGCTGATCACCGACTGCCCCGAATGCCTGTTCCGCCTGCGGCCTTCCATCACCGCGCCGATCCTGCTGGTGACCGCCTATGGCAATTTCATGCCCAGCGAAGAAGTCGCGGCACTGGCGCCGTTGCAGCAACAGGCGCGCCCGCTGAGCCGCAATGCGCTGTATCAAATCCTGGAACGTAACTTGCGCAGCGATCACCCACTCATCCTTGATCCCATCCAGATAGAAGCCGTGCCCCTGGCACGCCGGGCGCGCATCCTGCTGGTGGAGGACAACGCGGTCAACCAACTGGTGGCCAAAGGCATGCTCAGCAAACTGGGGTGTGAAGTGATCGTGGCCGCCCACGGTGGGGAGGCGCTCAAGTTTCTTGAAGAACAACACTTCGACATGGTGTTGATGGACTGCAATATGCCGGTGATGGACGGTTACGAAGCCAGCCGGCAGATCCGTCGCAGCGGGCGCTGGCCGGAACTGCCGATCGTCGCGTTGACAGCCAACGCCCTTTCCGAAGAACGCGAGCGTTGCCGGGCTGCGGGCATGAATGACTACCTGGCCAAGCCGTTTCGGCGCGAGGAACTCAGCGCTTTGCTGGACGTGTGGGTGCCGAAGACGACACGTCTCTGATCTGCAGCAGCAACTGGTCCAAGCCGTCGCGCAAGGCATCGGCCTGGTTCAGGTCGATGCCGCTGTCGCACAGCAGCCGGGTCTTGAGCGCATGGGTCTGGTCGCGCAACTGCACACCGCTTTCGCTGAGGCTCAGGTGCACTTCTCGCTCATCCTTGGCGCTGCGCTGGCGCTTGACCCACTTAAGGTGCTCAAGGCGCTTGAGCAACGGCGTCAGCGTGCCGGAATCCAGCATCAAGCGTTCGCCCAAGGCCTTGACCGTGGGTTGCGCGGGGGCTGTGTCGTGCCATTCCCACAACACCAGCATCACCAAGTATTGCGGGTAGGTCAGGCCCAGTTGATCCAGCATCGGCTTATAGGCGCGGGTCACCGCCCTGGACGCAGCGTAGAGCTTGAAACACAGCTGGTTATCGAGGGCCAGGGATACGCTCATTTGAGCAGGGCTTCGATCTCTTGAGTCAGGTCCTGCGGCTTGGTGGTCGGGGCAAAACGCTTGACTACCTGGCCGTCACGACCGATGAGGAACTTGGTGAAGTTCCACTTGATGCCTTTGGACCCAAGCAGGCCCGGGGCCTGTTGTTTCAGTTGCACGAACAACGGGTGGGCATCGCTGCCATTCACGTCGATTTTCTTGAACAGCGGGAAGCTGACGCCGAAGTTCAGCTCGCAGAACTCGGAGATCGCCCCTTCGTTACCCGGTTCCTGCTTGCCGAACTGGTTGCAAGGGAAACCCAGTACCACCAGCCCCTGGTCCTTGTACTGCTGCCAAAGTTGCTCCAGGCCCTTGTACTGCGGGGTGAAGCCACACTTGCTGGCAGTGTTGACCACCAAGATGGCCTTGCCGGCAAAATCGGCCAAGGTCTTTTGCTCACCTTTGATGGTGGTGCAAGGGATGCTCAGCAGGTTGTCGCTCATGGCAGTGCCTCGATAACGGAAAGAAAGAATAAACATAGTGATCAATTCAATTGTGTTCAATTCAATTGACCAGAATGATAGGCCGATATCAGACGATGTGTTTATCGCGGGACGAGGTCCAGGCACACCGAATTGATGCAATAACGTAGCCCAGTCGGCGGCGGACCGTCGGGGAATACATGGCCCAAGTGGGCATCGCATTTGGCGCAGGTGACTTCGGTGCGGATCATGCCGTGGCTGACGTCACGGATTTCGATCATCGCGCTGTCGGCAATCGGCGCGTAGAAACTGGGCCAGCCGCAGCCGGAATCAAACTTGGTGGTCGAATCGAACAGCGGCTCGTTGCAGCAGATGCAGTGGTACACACCGTCCGTCTTGGTGCCGTTGTACTTGCCGCTGAAAGGTCGCTCGGTACCCTTGAGACGACATACGTTGTACTGCTCGGGGTCGAGCATGGCTTTCCATTCATCAATGGTCTTCTGCAGCTTTTCCATCGGTACACCTCGGCAACTGAAAAAGCCTGATCTGTGTCTTTTCCGTAGATCAGGCGGCACGTATGATTGCGCCTCTTCAAAACGCCAGTCTGGCACCCGCGCTACCGGCATTCAAACGTATTTATGGGGGCGGCCCCGCGGGATTCACAGTACGGTAGTGTCCACACCGTCTGGATCGTTCATTTTCAGGATCACATCGCCATGCAGGTCAGCAAATCGAACAAGCTCGCCAACGTCTGCTATGACATTCGCGGCCCGGTGCTCAAGCACGCCAAACGCCTGGAAGAGGAAGGCCATCGCATCCTCAAGCTGAACATTGGCAACCCGGCGCCCTTTGGTTTCGAGGCGCCGGACGAGATCCTCCAGGACGTGATCCGCAACCTGCCCACCGCCCAGGGCTACAGCGACTCCAAAGGCCTGTTCAGCGCGCGTAAAGCGGTGATGCAGTACTACCAGCAAAAGCAGGTCGAAGGTGTTGGCATCGAAGACATCTACCTGGGCAATGGCGTGTCCGAGCTGATCGTGATGTCCATGCAGGCCCTGCTCAACAATGGCGACGAAGTGCTGGTGCCGGCGCCGGACTACCCGCTGTGGACCGCCGCCGTGACCCTGGCCGGTGGCAACCCGGTGCACTACCTGTGTGACGAAGGCGCCGACTGGTTCCCGGACCTGGCCGACATCAAGGCCAAGATCACCCCGAACACCAAGGCCCTGGTGATTATCAACCCGAACAACCCGACCGGCGCCGTGTATTCCAGGGAGGTGTTGCTGGGCATGCTCGAACTGGCGCGCCAGCACAACCTGGTGGTGTTCTCCGACGAGATCTACGACAAGATCCTCTACGACGACGCGGTGCACATCTGCACCGCGTCCCTGGCGCCAGACCTGCTGTGCCTGACCTTCAACGGCCTGTCCAAGTCCTACCGCGTGGCGGGGTTTCGCTCCGGCTGGATCGCCATCTCCGGCCCCAAGCACAACGCGCAAAGTTACATCGAAGGTATCGACATGCTGGCCAACATGCGCCTGTGCGCCAACGTGCCGAGCCAGCACGCGATCCAGACCGCGCTGGGCGGCTACCAGAGCATCAACGACCTGGTCTTGCCCCAAGGTCGCCTTCTGGAACAGCGTAATCGCACCTGGGAACTGCTTAACGCCATCCCGGGCGTGAGCTGTGTGAAACCCATGGGAGCGCTGTACGCCTTCCCACGGATCGACCCGAAGGTGTGCCCGATTCTCAACGACGAGAAGTTTGTGCTCGACCTGCTGCTCTCGGAAAAACTGCTGGTGGTGCAAGGCACGGCGTTCAACTGGCCGTGGCCGGATCACTTCCGCGTGGTCACATTGCCGCGTGTGGATGACCTGGAGATGGCCATTGGTCGCATCGGTAGCTTCCTCAAGTCCTATCGCCAGTAACGGAAACGGCGCTGTACGATCGACAATCGGTCGTACAGCGAGTATCTGGCAACACTTCTCTGCCCCTTCTCCGTTGCAGCCGTTTGCTGGCGCAGCAAAAGCTATCTCCCCCCTATAATTACTGGGCTGGAAGGTATAGGTGAACCGATCAGGGGGTCTTTTTTACGTCGGAAAATCCCTTCAAGGCTCTACATTCAGGCTGTAGGACACAGTTTGAAATAGTCGCTCGGTTGAATCACCCCATGCCGCACCTTATATACCCCGCAGTACGCGACATATTAAGCATGAGGAGAACTCTACAACCATGATGCGCATCCTGCTGTTCTTGGCCACTAACCTTGCGGTCGTGCTGATTGCCAGCATTACCTTGAGCCTTTTCGGCTTCAATGGGTTCATGGCGGCCAACGGGGTTGACCTGAACCTCAATCAGCTGCTGGTTTTCTGTGCGGTCTTTGGTTTTGCCGGCTCGCTGTTCTCGCTGTTCATCTCCAAGTGGATGGCGAAAATGAGCACCAGCACCCAGGTGATCACCCAGCCACGTACCCGGCATGAGCAATGGTTGCTGCAGACCGTCGAGCAATTGTCCCGAGAAGCCGGCATCAAGATGCCCGAGGTCGGGATCTTCCCGGCCTATGAAGCCAACGCCTTTGCCACCGGCTGGAACAAAAACGACGCACTCGTTGCGGTCAGCCAGGGCATGCTGGAACGCTTCTCGTACGATGAAGTAAAGGCGGTGCTGGCCCACGAGATCGGCCACGTGGCCAACGGTGACATGGTCACCCTGGCGCTGGTCCAAGGCGTGGTGAACACCTTCGTGATGTTCTTCGCGCGGATCATCGGCAACTTTGTCGACAAGGTGATCTTCAAGAACGAAGAAGGCCGCGGTATTGCCTATTTCGTGGCAACCATCTTCGCCGAAGTGGTGCTGGGCTTCCTGGCCAGCGCGATCACCATGTGGTTCTCGCGCAAACGCGAATTCCGCGCAGACGAAGCCGGTGCCCGCCTGGCCGGTACCGGG
Organism: Pseudomonas sp. LAP_36; assembly: GCF_019456785.1. Classification (NCBI taxonomy): domain Bacteria; kingdom Pseudomonadati; phylum Pseudomonadota; class Gammaproteobacteria; order Pseudomonadales; family Pseudomonadaceae; genus Pseudomonas; species Pseudomonas sp. LAP_36. The sequence continues at coordinate 1,081,881 of NZ_JAHZMS010000001.1, read as the reverse complement.
GCGATGATTGCAGCGCTGCAACACCTGCGCTCCGAACAGGGCCTGCCGGTGCATATGCCGGACAGCCTGACGGCCTTTGGTATCAACGGTGGCATCAAGCAGGGCATGGCTCGCCTGTTCATGAGCCACCCGCCACTGGAAGAGCGTATCGACGCACTGCGTCGTCGGGGCTGATAGCTCGGTAGTGACACCGAAAGGGGCGATCTGATCGCCCCTTTTTCGTGGGTACGTCCTTGACCATCGCGGCATAGCTATCTACACCTCTTTTGAAGACGCAGAAGCATCCTGTAGTGAGCGGGCTTGCCCCGCGCTGGGCTGCGAAGCGGCCCTAAAAACCTGATATCGAGCTTTACCTGAAGAAACGCAGCGGCCTTATTGGGGCCGCTCCGCAGCCCAGCGCGGGACAAGCCCGCTCACTACCCTACTCTGTGGTCATCGCGGGCTCAGCGCATCGCCAGCTGATACACCCGTTCCTCAAGCCGCGTAACGCCGTCCTGCACGAACTTCCAGCTTTCGCCCAGGATGTCTTGCTCTTCCTGCACCGCCAAGGCCCAATGCGAGCTAAGCAGCACCTTCACCTCATCATGCGTCACCGCAAACGGCGGGCCGGCTTTTTGCGTCTGGTCATAATCGAGGGTGATCAGCAGCCCCTGGCAACCCGGCCGCAAAAGCGTATTCAGGTGTTCGGCATACTGCGCACGCAGCAGCGGTGGCAGGGCGATCAGCGCGGCGCGGTCATAGAGCGCGGTGCAATCAGCCAGGACTTGCGCGTCCAAGGCGAAGAAATCGCCGCACCATACTTCGATCAAATCCGCCTGATACACCTTGAAGGCGCCTCGTTCGGTGACTCGCGGTGTCAGACTCTGCTCTGTGAAGAAGGCTTCCACCGCCTGTTCCGACAGCTCCACGCCCAGCACCCGAAACCCCAGGCTGGCCAGCCACATCAGGTCCAGGCTTTTGCCACACAATGGCACCAGCACTTTGGCGCCCTCGGCGAGGGCCAACTTCGGCCAGTGCCGTTGCAGGTAAGGATTGACCTCGGGCAAATGAAAGCCGATCTGATTGCGCGCCCAGCGCTCCCGCCAAAACTCAGGCTCCATGGATGCCCCCAAAAATTCGATCAAATGGTGCTAAAACTTATATTAGATTTAGATCAATGATCTGATTAAAGATGGGCCCATGTTAACGCTCAGGACCCCACTTATGTTCCCCAGCCTGTTTATCTCCCACGGTTCGCCCATGCTCGCCCTGCAACCCGGCGCCAGCGGCCCGGCGCTTCAGCGACTTGCCGCCGAGATACCACGGCCGAAGGCAATCGTGGTGGTGTCGGCGCATTGGGAAAGCCATGAGCTGCTGGTCAGCGGCAGCGCCGCGCCTGACACCTGGCACGATTTTGGTGGCTTCCCCCGCGAATTGTTTGCCGTGCAATACCCCGCGCCGGGCGATCCGCAGTTGGCCGGCGAAATAGTCGAGTTGTTGCACGCCGATGATTTGAATGCACGCATAGACGACCAACGCCCGTTCGACCACGGCACCTGGGTACCGTTGTCGCTGATGTACCCGGCGGCAGACATTCCAGTGGTGCAGGTTTCCCTGCCCAGCCGTATGGGCCCTGCCCTGCAGACGCGGGTCGGGCATGCGCTTGCCAGCCTGCGCGACAGAGGTGTGCTGTTGATCGGCTCGGGCAGCATCACCCATAACCTGGGCGAACTGGACTGGCACGCGGGGCCTGAGAGCATAGAGCCCTGGGCGCAGGATTTCCGGGACTGGGTGGTGGATAAGCTGGCGGCCAACGATGAGACCGCGCTGCACGACTATCGCCGTCAGGCACCGCATGCGGTACGTAGCCATCCCAGCGATGAGCATTTGTTGCCGCTGTACTTTGCACGTGGCGCCGGTGGCGATTTCAGCGTGGCGCACCAGGGGTTCACCATGGGCGCCCTAGGAATGGACATTTACCGCTTCGACTAACGAACGCCTCCTCTTGTGGGCGCTGGCTTGCCTGCGATGGCGGTGGTTCAGTCAAGCACATTTATCACTGATACATCGCTATCGCATGCAAGCCAGCTCCCACATTGGATTGGGTGCTGATCCGGACACAGCCTGAATCCAAGGCAAAAAAAATCCCCGAACCAGTCGGGGATTTTTTATGTGTGATCAATCAGCCCAAGGGCGGATCAATCTTCGCGGTAGCGACGCAGCTTCAACTGCTTACCGGCAACGCGAGTGTCTTTCAGCTTGGTCAGCAGTTTTTCCAGACCATCTTCCGGCAGCTCCACCAGGGAGAAGCTGTCACGGACCTGGATGCGACCGATGGCTTCACGTGCCAGGCCACCCTCGTTGAGGATAGCGCCCAGCAGGTTCTTGGCAGCGATACCGTCACGCGCGCCCAGCGCGGTACGGCAACGAGCACGGCCTTCAGCCAATGGAACCGGAGCACGACGCTCACGATCACCACGGTCTGGACGGTCGCCAGTACGCTCTGGACGATCACCGCGTGGCGCGTTGTTCGGCACCAGTGGGCGTTCTTTCTCGATGGCTGCCAGGGTCAGGGCCTGACCGTTGGTCGCTTTACGCAGCAGGGCTGCAGCCAGGGCACGTGGGGTGCAACCGATATCGGCGGTCAGGCGGTCAAGCAGTTCGCCGTGGGTCGATTCAGCGTCAGCCACCAGCGGCGACAGGCTGTTGGTCAGTTTCTTGATGCGAGCATCCAGAACGGCCTGGGCATCCGGCAGGCGGACTTCGGCGACTTTCTGACCGGTCACACGCTCGATCACTTGCAGCATGCGGCGCTCACGTGGAGTCACCAGCAGCAGTGCACGACCTTCGCGACCGGCACGGCCGGTACGGCCGATACGGTGAACGTAGGACTCTGGATCGTACGGCATGTCAACGTTGAACACGTGGGTGATACGTGGAACGTCGAGACCACGTGCAGCCACGTCGGTCGCCACAACGATGTCCAGACGGCCATCCTTGAGGGAGTCGATCACGCGCTCACGTTGGTTCTGGGCGATGTCACCGTTCAGCGCAGCGGCTTTGTAGCCTTTGGCTTCCAGGGCACTGGCCAGGTCCAGGGTCGCTTGCTTGGTGCGCACGAACATGATCAGGGCGTCGAAGTCTTCGACTTCCAGCAGGCTCAATACAGCCGAGGTCTTCTGGTCAGCGTGAACCAACAGGTGAGCCTGTTCGATCGCGGTAACGGTCTGAGTCTTGGTCTGGATCTTCACGTGTTGCGGATCGCGCAGGTGGCGTTCGGCAATGGCACGGATCGACTGTGGCAGGGTGGCCGAGAACAGTACGGTCTGACGGGTTGGTGGCAGCGCCTTGAAGATGACTTCCAGGTCATCCATGAAGCCCAGCTTCAACATTTCGTCAGCTTCGTCGAGAACCAGGTGGTTCACGGTCGACAGGACTTTCTCGTCGCGACGCAGGTGGTCGCACAGACGGCCCGGGGTGGCGACAACGATCTGTGCGCCGTTACGGATTGCTTTCAGTTGCGGGCCCATCGGCGCGCCGCCGTAAACGGCCACAACGGTAACGCCAGGCATTTGCTTGGCGTAGGTTTCAAAAGCGGTTGCTACTTGCAGCGCCAACTCACGCGTTGGCGCCAGGATCAGGGCTTGCGGTTCGCGCTTGGCAGGATCGATGCAGTGCAGGATAGGCAGGGCGAACGCGGCGGTTTTACCAGTACCGGTTTGCGCCTGGCCAATCATGTCCTGGCCGGCCATGATGATCGGGATCGATTGCTGCTGAATCGCCGAAGGTTCTTCGTAGCCGGTCGCGATGACGGCAGCGAGAATGTTCGGGTTAAGATTAAAAGCGGCGAAGCCGCCGGTTTCCTGGGTCATGGGTCTGCCTCTAAGTGCATCCGCAAAGACCCATGCTCCAAAGCTGCGCATGCCGTGTTGAGACTCAAGAGTCGCCCTGGCTGCTTTGTCGGCGGGGATTTGCGAAAACGAATGAATGAAAAAGATTCGTCAAGGGAGAGTCCGCTGTGCGGACGTGCAGCCGAAGCTGACTTCGGGGAATTGCGCTACCTAAACGCGGCCCGGTTAAAGGCCGGCGCGCACTATACCGGAAATAGCTGAAAAAGGGAGCTTTTTTTATCGTAAAGCACTGATAAACCGCGTTGCGTCACAGTCTTTGCAGATAACACGCGTAAGGTCTATTTTTCAAAGGCCCGGCCCTGTTGGTCATTACGCTTAAACGGTTCACCCAACCCTTCCGACCCTTTGGTCTGAAACACTTCCCCGCGCCCGAGGGCACACCCGATGAATCAAGCCAGCAGCAGCCGCGTCAGCCGAGAACTGCAGGGCCATGTCCTGCTGTTGGGCCTGGACCGGGTAGCCAAACGCAACGCTTTCGACCTGGACCTGCTCAACGCGCTGAGCCTGGCGTATGGTGAATTTGATCGAAATGCCGATGCGCGGGTGGCGGTGGTGTTTGCCCATGGTGATCACTTTACCGCCGGGCTGGACCTGGCCAATGTCAGCGCGGTGATGGCCGGCGGCTGGCAACCACCGCTGGGGGGCTGCGATCCCTGGGGCGTGTTTGCCGGCCCGCGCGTGAGCAAACCGGTGATCGTCGCGGCCCAGGGCTACTGCCTGACCATCGGTATCGAGCTGATGCTGGCGGCGGACATCAACCTGTGCGCAAGCAATACGCGCTTTGCGCAGATGGAAGTACAGCGTGGGATTTTTCCGTTTGGCGGCGCGACGCTGCGCTTTCATCAGATCGCCGGCTGGGGCAATGCGATGCGCTGGCTGCTGACCGGCGATGAATTCGATGCCCATGACGCGCTGCGCTTGGGTTTGGTGCAGGAAGTAATGGCCAGCGAAGATTTGCTGCCGCGCGCCGTCGAACTGGCTAACCGTATTGCGCGCCAGGCACCGTTGGGTGTGCAAGCCACGTTGATGTCGGCACGGCTGGCGCACATGGAAGGCGAAGCCGTCGCGGCAGCGGCTTTGCCGCCAGTGGTGGATAAGTTGCTTAACAGCGAGGATGCCAAGGAGGGTGTGCGGGCGATGATTGAGAAGCGGCCGGGGGTGTTCAAGGGTATATGAACAACCTGAATTAGCCGTCGACAGTGATGGCCTCATCGCGGGCAAGTCGAAGCGTCGAACCGCCGCTCCCACATTTTGACTGCGTGCATCCTGTAGGAATGCGGTCGAATGTGGGAGCCGGGCTTGCCCGCGATGGCGTCGTTCCAGGCAACTAAGTAGCCGGCCGAATCGCCTTGATCAGCGACTGCAACGAATAGCCCAACCGCGGTGCCAGCGCTTCAGCACGCGCCGAAAGCGCGCCAAGGTCCAGTTCCTGATCCAACTCCGAAGGCACCAGCAGAATCACATTCCCCTCCTTCACCGGCAATTCCCAGTAATGCCGGTGGTACAACCCGCGCAACAACGCCGCACCCAACGGTTTGCCATCGTCGGTGGCCCATTGGTTGATCACCAGCCAGCCGCCGGGGTTGAGTTTTTTCTGGCAGTTTTCCAGGAAGGTCCAGGCCAGGTGCCCGACGCCGGGGCCGACGTCGGTGTAGAGGTCGACGAAAATCAGGTCGGCCGACTCAGCCGTGTCGAGCAATTGCAGCGCGTCGCCGACGCGGATATACAGCCGTGGGTCATCGTCCAGCCCCAGGTATTCGATGGCCAGGCGCGGTACGTCGGGACGCAACTCGATGGCCTCCACGTCCTCCAGCGGCAGGAACTTCAGGCACGCCTGGGTCAACGTGCCGGCGCCCAGGCCGAGGAACAGCGCGCTTTCCGGCTGCTCATGGCACAACGCGCCGATCAGCATCGCGCGGGTGTAGTCGTACTCCAGCCAGCTCGGGTCTGCCGTGAACACGCAGCTTTGCTCGATGGCATCGCCGAACTCGAGAAAACGGTAATCGGCCACTTCGAGCACACGGATCATGCCGAAATCATCATGGACTTCGGCGAGCAGGCGCTCGACACGCTCCTCGGTCATCACTACTCCTAAAGGGTTTGCTGCACGGCAAAGGCGCGATTGTCGGCCAACCGGCGGCAACAGGTCACGCACTAATTGCTGATAACATTGGCGCCCGACCGTCAATCAACAATCGAGTGCATGATGAGCCAACCCTGGAGCCCCGACAGCTGGCGCGCCCTGCCGATCCAGCAACAACCCCAGTACCCGGACGCTGCGCACCTGCTGCACGTGGAGCAGAGCCTGGCCAGCTACCCGCCGCTGGTGTTTGCCGGGGAAGCCCGCGAGTTGCGTCGTCAGTTCGCCGAAGTGACCCAGGGACGCGCGTTCCTGCTGCAAGGTGGCGATTGCGCCGAGAGTTTTGCCGAATTCTCCGCCGCAAAAATCCGCGACACCTTCAAGGTGTTGCTGCAGATGGCCATTGTGATGACGTTCGCCGCCGGCTGCCCGGTGGTCAAAGTCGGGCGCATGGCCGGCCAGTTCGCCAAGCCGCGTTCGGCCAACGACGAGACCATCGACGGCATCACCCTGCCCGCCTACCGTGGCGATATCGTCAACGGCATCGGTTTCGATGAAAAAAGCCGCGTGCCGGACCCGGACCGCTTGTTGCAGTCCTATCACCAGTCCACCGCCACCCTCAACCTGTTGCGCGCGTTTGCCCAAGGCGGTTTTGCCGACCTGCACCAGGTGCACAAGTGGAACCTGGACTTCATCGCCAACTCCGCCCTGGCCGAAAAATACAGCCAACTGGCCGACCGCATCGATGAAACCCTGGCCTTCATGCGCGCCTGCGGCATGGACAGCTCGCCGCAACTGCGCGAAACCAGCTTCTTCACCGCCCACGAAGCGCTGCTGCTCAATTACGAACAAGCCTTTGTGCGCCGTGACAGCCTGACCAACGACTACTACGACTGCTCGGCGCACATGCTGTGGATCGGCGACCGTACGCGCCAGTTGGACGGTGCCCACGTCGAATTCCTGCGCGGGGTGAACAACCCGATCGGCGTCAAGGTCGGCCCGAGCATGAACCCGGATGACTTGATCCGCTTGATCGACATCCTCAACCCGGACAACGACCCCGGCCGCCTCAACCTGATCGCGCGCATGGGCGCCGGCAAGGTCGGCGACCACCTGCCAGGCCTGATTCGTGCGGTACAGCGCGAGGGCAAGCAGGTGCTGTGGAGCTCCGATCCGATGCATGGCAACACCATCAAGGCCAGCAGCGGCTACAAGACCCGCGACTTTGCGCAGATCCTGGGCGAGGTGAAGGAATTCTTCCAGGTGCACCAGGCCGAGGGGACGTATGCCGGCGGGATTCATATCGAAATGACCGGGCAGAACGTCACCGAATGCATCGGCGGCGCGCGGCCGATTACTGAAGATGGTTTGTCGGACCGCTATCACACCCATTGCGACCCGCGGATGAATGCTGATCAGTCGCTGGAGTTGGCGTTTTTGATTGCCGAGACGTTGAAGCAGGTCAAGCGCTGAGATTTTTGTCGACTGAGCCGACGCCATCGCGGGCAAGCCCGGCTCCCACAGGGGAATGCGCTCCAAATGTGGGAGCGGCGGCGCGACGATTCGACTTGCCCGCGATGGGGCCCTATAGGCCAATATCCATAGTCATCATTGCCGCCCTTAACCGGTCGGCACTCGGCCGTTGGCAATTGAGCTGGACCTGTTCAAGTCCCAGCCAATCAGCCATCTGCCGCAGGTTCAGCGCCAGCGCCAACATCCCCTCCTCATCAAGCCCCGGCGCCTCCTCATGCACCGCATGCACCGCCAAACGACCATTGGCGCGCTCGGCGCGCAAGTCGATGCGCGCGGCGATCCGTTCGTTGTGCAAAAACGGCAGCACGTAATAGCCGTAGACGCGTTTGTCCTGTGGCGTGTAGATCTCCAAGCGGTAACGGAAATCGAACAAGCGCTCGGTGCGGCTGCGTTCCCAGATCAACGAATCGAATGGCGACAGCAATGCGCTGGCCGTGACGTTGCGCGGCACTTTGGGTTCGGGCAGGCAGTAGGCCGGTTGTTTCCAACCTTGTACCTGGCAAACCTGCAGTCGGCCGTGTTCCACCAGTTCGGCGAGGCGATTGCGGCTGTCGGCAGGATCGAGACGGAAGTAATCGCGCAGGTCCTTCTCGGTGCCCACGCCCAACGCCGTGGCGCTGTGCAGCAGCAAGCCGCGCTGGGCTTCGGCCTCAGTCACAGAGGTTTGTAGGACAGCGCTGGGAATGACCCGCTCCGGCAAATCGTAGAGACGCTCAAAGCCACGTCGGCCAGCAACCGTCACCAGGCCGGCCGCAAACAACCATTCCAGCGCGTGTTTCTCATCGCTCCAGTCCCACCAAGGGCCGGCGCGCTCCTCACGCGTCGAGAGGCTGCCGGCACCCAATGCGCCCTGTTGCTCGACCGTGCGCAAAACGCGCTGGATCGTGGCCTGCTGCTCCCGACCAAAACGCGCCATCTGTGAATAGATACCCTGCCCCTGCTGCGCCCGCACCATGCGCCAGCGCATCAACGGGTAAAGCGCCAGCGGCAATAGTGACGCCTCATGCCCCCAGTATTCGAACAACGAACGCCGCCGGCCCTGGCTCCAGGCCGCCTGCTCAAGGAGCAAAGGGGAGTAATTGCCCAATCGGGAAAACAGCGGCAGGTAATGCGAGCGCACCACGGCGTTCACCGAGTCGATCTGCAACACGCCGAGGCGCTCAATCATCCGGTTGAGATGCGTAGCCTTAATCAGCGCAGGCGCCTGGCGTCCGGAAAAACCTTGGGCCACCAGCGCCATGCGTCGAGCTTGCTTGAGTGAAAAAGACAGGTCGGCGGGCATGAGGTTCTCCGTGTGGACTCACCGACCACCCTACTGCATCCGCGATCATTTTCGCAGCGGGTCTTGCCAGAAATGCAGGTGTCGCTCCTGCTCTACGTCGCCGCGATTGAGCCCGATGTCCTTGAGTGCCTCATCACTCAAGGTTGCCAGCATCTGCCGCTCCTCGTGCACCACCTGCCAATGGGAAATCTTGTGAAACAGCCCGGAAAATGGACGTTTCACCAGCACTACAAAACCTCTTTGACCTTTCATCTTCTCGCCCTCCAGTGGGGATGGCGCAAGTGTGTGCTCGGGCTTATGATCAATCCAACGAATGTTTCTTATGCAATACATCTCAGAGATTGATCATTTGTCCAGTTTTCCAAGCATCGACACAGAAGTGCTGCGCACCTTCGTCGCCATCGCCGATCAGGGCGGTTTCACCCGCGCCGGGGAATTGGTCAACCGCACCCAGTCGGCGGTGAGCATGCAGATGAAGCGCCTGGAAGAAGACGTGTTGCAGCGCAAGCTGTTCGAGCGTGATGGTCGGCAGGTACGGCTCACACCCGAAGGCCAGGTGTTGCTGGGGTATGCACGGCGCATCCTGAAACTGCACAGCGAGGTGTTCAACACCCTGCGTGAGCCGCACATGGTGGGCTTGGTGCGCATCGGCACGCCAGATGACTACGTGATGCGTTTCCTGCCAGGGATTCTCAAGCAGTTTTCCAAGGCCTATCCGCTGATCCAGATCGAGATGCACTGCGAATCCTCACCAGTGCTGATGCAGCGCCGTGATTTGGCGTTGACCGTTGTCAGTCGCGAGCCAGGCAATGAAATCGGTGAACTGTTGCGCACAGAACGCATGGTGTGGGCGGCGGCGCCATGCTTTTGCACGGACGAGCATGAGGCCCTGCCACTGGCGATGTCCGGTGCCGATTGTCTTTACACCCAGTGGGCACGCTCGGCACTGGAGGCGGCCGGACGGGATTATCGCCTGGCCTATCACAGCTCCAACGTGGCGGCGATCCAGGCGGTGGTCAACGCCGGCCTGGCGATGATGGTCAGCATGGAAAGCCTGGTGACTGATGACCTGCGCGTGCTTGGCAAGGACGAGGGCCTGCCGCCACTGCCGTCGATGAACCTGCACCTGTTGCGCAACCCACAGATGAATTCGCCCATCACCGAATGCCTGGCGGACTACATCCTCGAAGGTTTCAGACTTTAAAGGTCAGCATCACCGCGCACACCACCAGGAAGCCACAGAACAAGCCGCGCAGCACGCGCTCCGGCAGCGCATGCGCCACCTTCACACCCCAACTGATACTGAGCAAGCCGCCGACGGCCAACGGCACGCCGATCATCCAGTCCACTTCCTGGTGCCAGGCGTAGGTCACCAGCGTTACGCCGGTGCTGGGTAGCGCCAAGGCCAGCGACAATCCTTGCGCGACCACTTGGCTGGTGCCAAACACGCTGGTGAGTACCGGCGTGGCGACCACCGCGCCCCCCACGCCAAACAGGCCGCCCATAGAGCCCGACGCCGCACCCAGTACGCCCAGCCAGGGCCAGGAGTAACGCATCTGCGCAGTCGGGGGTGCGTTGCGGGTGAACATGCGCAGCAGGTTATAGGCCGCCAGCACCATCAGAAAGACGATAAAGCCGATGCGCATCGCCCCCGCATCCAGGCCCACCGCCCAGATCGAACCGAGCCAAGCAAAACTGAAGCCCATGATCCCCAACGGCAGCGCATGCCGCAGTTCGATGCGGTTGCGTTGGTGATAGCGCCACAGCGCAAGCATCACGTTGGGCACCACCATGACCAGCGCCGTGCCTTGGGCCAACTGCTGGTCCAGGCCGAACAATACGCCGAGCACCGGAATCGCAATCAGCCCGCCACCAATGCCAAACAGGCCGCCCACCGTGCCGAGGGCCGCGCCCAAGATCAAATACATCACTAAATCCAACACTGCGCGTTACTCCTCAATCCCAGGCCTTGCATGCTACGCAGTCGGCTATGGCGTGGAAACGCATAGCAACGCACAATGGCTGTGCCAATCTCGCATAAGCGTTTGAGTCATGAACCCGAATACCTTGACCGATCAGCTGGGCCTGTTTCTCGATGTACTGGAGACCGGCAGCTTTTCCGCCGCCGCACGTCGCCACCCGCTGACGCCCTCAGCGGTGGCACGGCGCATCGACAGCCTGGAAAGCTCAGTGGGCAGCCGCCTGTTCCAGCGCAGCACCCACGCGGTAGTGCCGACCCCGGCAGGCCTGGCGTTTGCCGAGCGGGCGCGACGGATTGTCAGCGAGTTGCAATTGGCGCGCGCCGAAGCGGTGTCCCTCAGCCATGCGCCGGAAGGCTTGATTCGTGTGGATGCGCCGGCAGCGTTTGGACGACGGCATCTGGCGCCGGTGATTGCAGATTTCCTCAATGTGTATCCGGGGCTGGATGTGCACCTGCATTTGATCGACAGCTTTGTGGATATGCAGGGCGCGCACCTGGGCAAGGTCGATCTGGTGCTGCGCGCCGGGCATATCGTCGATACCCGGCTGATCGCCACGCCCCTGGCGAGCATCGTACGCATCGCCTGCGCCAGCCCGGCCTATCTGAAAAGCCGTGGCACGCCGCTGCATCCTCGCGAGCTAAGCGAACACGACGGGCTGGACTGGGATGGCTTGGCGCCGATGTTCGCCTGGCGCTTTGAGCTGGATGGGCGCCGCGCGACCTATCGCCCGCAGCGCATCCGCATGAGCGCCAACAACGCTGAAGCCTTGCTGTCCGGCGCACTGGCGGGGCTGGGTATTGCCCATCTGCCCACATGGCTCGCCAGTGAGTACTTGGTGCGCGGCGAGCTGTTACCGTTGTTTTGCGAAAACGGCTTGCCCAGCCCCGAGACCACCGGGATCTATGCGCTGCGCCTGGAGCAGCAACCCAATGCACGTAGCCGCTTGCTGCTGGAATACCTCAAAACCCGTTTCAGCCCAGTACCGCCCTGGGACCTGGCATTGCAAAGCGGCTTGGTCTGACCACCCGGACAGAATTATCTGGCGCATTAAAGATTTGCCCGCTAGATTCCAGCCCAGACACGTTTTTTCGAGGCACCGCCATGAGCAAAAACCCTGATCCGTGCGAATCGCTGATGCTGGACAACCAGCTGTGCTTCGCCCTGCACTCCACCTCGCTGTTGATGACCAAGGTCTACAAGCCTTTGTTGCAGGCCCTGGGCCTGACCTATCCGCAGTACCTGGCGATGATGGTGCTGTGGGAAGAGGACGGTTTGACCGTCGGCGAAATCAGCAGCCGCCTGCTGACCGATCCGGGCTCCCTCACTCCGCTGCTCAAGCGCCTGGAGGTCGAAGGCCTGCTCAGCCGTACACGCAGCCGTGAAGATGAGCGCGTGGTCGTGGTGGAATTGACCGACGCCGGCCGGGCGTTGCAGGACAAGGCCATGGGGATACCTCAGTGCATTCTTGGCGCCAGCGGCTTGGAATTGGACCAGTTGCGCAAGCTGCAAGGCGATTTGATTGCGTTGCGCACCAACCTGCAAGCCAGCATCTAACGCGCTAGACCAGCCACCCAATATCTAAATGTGGGAGCTGGCTTGCCTGCGATAGCGGTCTATCAGTCACAGCAGCATTGACTGACCCACCGCTATCGCAGGCAAGCCAGCTCCCACATTTGGTTTTGTGGCGCGTCAGAAAACTACTCAATGCAAACTTTTTTATAAATTTAGCTTGCGCGCTAAACATTAGCGCTATACATTCGCCTCACCAACTACTTAGCGCACAAACATTTAGCGCTAAAACCCAAGAGGACAACACCATGCAAACGCTCTATACCGCAGTAGCCACCGCCACCGGCGGCCGTGATGGTCGTGCTGTTTCCAACGACAACATCCTCGACGTCAAACTCTCCACCCCCAAAGAACTCGGCGGTGCCGGTGGCCAGGCCACTAACCCTGAACAACTGTTCGCTGCCGGCTACTCGGCCTGCTTTATCGGCGCGCTGAAATTCGTCGCCAGCCAGACCAAACGCAAAATCCCGGATGACGCCTCGATCACTGCCCACGTCGGCATCGGCCAGATCCCCGGTGGTTTCGGCCTGGATATCGACCTGCACATCAGCCTGCCGGGCCTGGCTCAGGACGACGCGCAAAGCCTGGTCGACGCGGCTCACCAAGTCTGCCCGTACTCCAACGCCACCCGTGGCAACGTCGATGTGCGCCTGCACGTGACCGTCTGATGACCTTGGCCGCCCCTGGAGAAAGACATGAATACAATTGGTAAAGCGCTCACCGGTACCCTGCTCGCCCTGTCTATCACCAATGCCTTTGCTGCGACGGGTGATGTGGAACACAACACCCAGGCCTTTCTGGATGCGTTGAACGCCGGCACCGGTAAACCAATAGAGCAACTGACGCCAAAGGACGCCCGTGCCGTACTCACTGGCGCCCAGGCCGGTGTGAAGCTGACCTTACCCAAGGCGGAAGTGAGCCAGAAGACCATTCAGGTCGATGGTAAGCCGCTGGACCTGACCATCGTGCGTCCGGCCGGGGTCAAGGGCACATTGCCGGTGTTCATGTTCTTCCACGGTGGCGGCTGGGTGCTGGGGGATTACCCGACTCACGAACGCCTGGTGCGGGATTTGGTGGCGGGCTCAGGTGCGGTGGCGGTGTTCGTCAACTACACGCCTTCGCCGGAAGCGCATTATCCGGTGGCGATCAACCAGGCCTACGGCGCCACTAAATGGGTGGCCGAGCATGGCAAAGAGATCAATGTCGATGGCAAGCGCCTGGCGGTAGCGGGCAACAGTGTCGGCGGCAATATGGCGGCCGTGGTCAGCCTGATGGCCAAGGACAAGGGCACGCCAGCCATCAAATTCCAGCTGCTGCTGTGGCCGGTGACCGACGCCAGCTTCGACACGGGGTCCTACGACCAGTATGCCGAAGGGCACTTCCTCACCCGCAATATGATGAAGTGGTTCTGGGACAACTACACCACCGACGCCAACCAGCGCGCCGAGATCTACGCCTCGCCGCTGCGGGCCACCCCTGCTCAGCTCAAAGGCTTGCCGCCCGCGCTGATCCAGACGGCCGGCGCCGATGTGCTGCGTGATGAAGGCGAGGCCTATGCCCGCAAACTGGATGCAGCCGGTGTGCCGGTAACTGCCGTGCGCTACAACGGCATGATCCACGACTACGGTTTGCTCAATGTGGTCAGCCAGGTACCAGCGGTGCGCTCAGCCCTGCTGCAAGCGTCGGACGAACTGAAGCAACACCTGAAGTAAGTCAGTACGACGCCCACGAAAAAGCCCGACACAAGGTCGGGCTTTTTTTCGTATCGGCTGGGCCAGAATTACTTCTTGGCGCGACCTTTGTACGAACCGCCTTCGCGGGTATCGATTTCGATCATGTCGTCGATTTCGATGAAATCGGCCACTTGCAGTTCGGTACCGTTGCTCAGCTTGGCAGGCTTCATCACCTTGCCGGAAGTGTCGCCGCGAGCGGAACCTTCGGTGTAGGCCACTTTACGCACGATGGTGGTCGGCAGCTCTACGGAAACCAGGCGCTCTTCGAAGAAAATAGCTTCGCAAACGTCTTCCATGCCTTCTTCGATGAACGGCAGAACGGCTTCGATATCTTCAGCGTTCAGCTCGTACATGGTGTAGTCGGTGGTGTCCATGAACGTGTAGGTGTCGCCGCTGATGAACGACAGGGTCGCTTCTTTGCGGTCGAGGATCACGTCGTCCAGTTTGTCATCGGCGCTGTAGACGATCTCGGTCTTGTAACCGGTCAGCAGGTTCTTCAGCTTGGTCTTCATGATTGCGCTGTTACGACCAGACTTGGTGAACTCAGCTTTCTGAACCAGCCAAGGGTCGTTTTCGAGACGGATCACTGTACCGGGTTTCAGTTCTTTACCAGTTTTCATTGCATATATCCGAAATTTGGATGGGATTTACAAAATTCAAGGTGGCGTATCATATCCAACTTTCATAAAACTTCACCAGCGCCGTCGCAAGATCGGCCTGCAAGCCTTGTTCCAGACACCATGTTTCGGCGTGCTGGCTCACCTCCGGCCCGTGTTCCAGCAGCATTTTCCACGGTTGTGCCATATCGCCCTCCGTGTTCCAGGCTTGCCAGAGCCCGATCAAGGCAGCCTTTGCCGCCACTGATAAGCCGGCCGTGTACAGCTCCAGGAAGGCATCGAGCTTGTCGAGATGGATGTCTTCGTCCTGGCGATAGATGTGCCACAGCAACGGCCGGCCGGCCCATTGGGCGCGCACGAACGAGTCTTCGCCGCGTACGGCATTGAAGTCGCAGCACCACAGCAGGTGGTCATATTGCTCTTGGCGTACGAACGCGATGACCTGCACCGTCAGCGCTCCGCGTTGCTGGATGTCCCCCGCTGCCAGCCGGTCCAGGCCCAGCCAGCGCTGCACATCACCCAGAATACGGCCCTCCGGAACCAACAGATGAGTGGCACGCCCATCCGTCGATAACACGTCCAGCCAACTGGCCAGCCCGGCATTTTCGTAGGCAAACAGTGAGATCAGCCGCGCATCGGCTGCGGGAAATATGCCCAAGGCTTGCAGGAAATCTCGCTGCGCGCTGGCATCCTGCTGAAAGGCCCGACGCTGCTCCAGCAGACCCGCCTCGCGCAGCAAGCCTCCGGTGCCGGGACGAAACCCGGGAAAGAAGAAGTACTTCTGCACGCCTTTGAATTTCACCGAAGGCAACCGGTGACACCCCACTACCCAGTCTTCCGCGCTGAGGTAATCCAGGTTCATCCATAACGGCGTACGCTCGCGTTCGGCCATGGCTTCCATATAGTCGGGCGGTAACTGACAGGCGAAGGCGGCGATCACTACGTCCGCCGCAGGCGCCCCCACCCACTCGGCCGGCCAATGGCACACTTCGACGCCTTCCTGCCATTGCAGGTCTTGCTGCACATCAATTTCCGGGCACATGCGTTCGAAGGCACGCAGGTCATCGACCCACAAACGCACAGCGCAAGCGTGCTCCGCCACCAATTGCCGGGCCAGGCGCCAGGTCACGCCGATGTCGCCGTAGTTGTCGACGACGCTGCAAAAAATATCCCAGCGGGCTTTCATTCCGGGCTCCAACGATCAAAGGCTCGATTGTCCGCATAAATGCACCGATGCAGAAGGCTTGATCGCGATTATTCTGCACAGCGGCTGTGCGACAATCGCCGCCACGCCGCAAATGCCTGCCAGGAGGCCGCCATGTCTGATCGTTCGTTCTCGCTGCTCAAGCTCAGTGTCTCTATCGCGTTTGGCGTGTGGCTGGGGTTTATCGCCATCGTGCTGACCACTTGGCTGGCTTCGCGCTATCTGTTCCCGCAGAGCTTGGCGCCGGTGGCCCAGGCGGTCCAGCAATTGGGCAAGCCTGCGGTTGTGGAACCTGAACCGCCGAACCGCCTGTTCGAGCAATACCAGCAGAACCTGCAGAAGCAGGAACAGCAGCAAGCCCTGGATCAGGCCCGCAACAATGCACGCAACCTGTCCAACCCCAAATGCCAGTTCTGGCTGCAACAAGACCAGAACGCTCCCAACGAAAAGACTCGGGCCAATGTCCTGCAATTCTGCGATTGATCACTATGAATAAACACGCCGTCCACCAGTTGGTCCTGGAAAAGCTCAGCGTCGACCTCGACATTGCCCAACGGGCCGCGCAGACCGCCTACGAAACTGCGACCCACGAAGAAAACATCGCCGAAAACAAATACGACACTCTGGGGCTGGAGGCTTCCTACCTGGCAGCCGGGCAAGCCAAGCGTGTCGAGGAAATCAAGCAGTCGCTGGCGCTGTGCCAGAACATGGCACTGCGTGCCTACGATGATCAGCGGGGCATAGAAATCGGCGCGCTACTGGGCCTGGATGATGAGAACGGTCGCCAGCAGTGGCTGTTCCTGGCGCCGGACGCGGCGGGTTTGAAAGTGGACGTGGTCGGGCAACCGGTGACCGTCATCACCCCGCGCTCGCCGCTGGGCAACAGCCTGCTGGGCAAGTTTGAAGGTGATGAGGTGGAGATTCTGGTGGCAGGCGCTCGGCAACTGTTTACGGTTACCGAGGCCAAATAAACCACTCAGTGAACGGGCAGTTCAACGCCGTCGAACAGCTCTTCCAGTTCCTGCTTGTTGTGGCACTGGATCGCCTTGGCCATGACTTCACGGGTCAGGTGGGGCGCAAACTTCTCGATGAAATCGCACATGAAACCACGCAGGAAAGTGCCGCGACGGAAACCTATCTTGGTCACACTCGACTCGAACAGCTCGCTCGCATCAAGCACTACCAAGTCTTTGTCGAGGGCCGTGTCGACCGCCATCTTGGCGACGATACCGACGCCCAGGCCCAGGCGCACGTAAGTCTTGATCACGTCGGCGTCGGCCGCAGTGAACACCACTTTCGGCGTTAGGCCACGATGGCTGAAGGCTTCGTCGAGCTTGGAACGGCCGGTAAAACCGAATACGTAGGTCACGATCGGGTATTCAGCCAGGGCTTCCAGGGTCAGTTTCGGCAGCTTGGCCAACGGGTGACCTTGCGGCACGACCACGCAGCGGTTCCAGCGATAGCACGGCATCATCACCAGGTCCCCGAACAGCTCCAGGGCTTCGGTGGCGATGGCGAAATCGACGGTGCCGTCAGCGGCCATCTCGGCGATCTGCATCGGCGACCCCTGGTGCATGTGCAGGGCCACGTCAGGGTACTGCTTGATGAAATCACGGATCACCGGCGGCAACGCATAACGAGCCTGGGTGTGGGTGGTGGCGATGGACAGGGTACCCTTCTTCTCGTTGGAGAATTCCTGGGCAATCTGCTTGATGCTCTCGACTTTGCGCAGGATCTCGCCAGCGGTGGTGATGATGCGTTCACCGGCCGGGGTGACACGGGTGAGGTGCTTGCCGCTGCGGGCGAACACTTCGACGCCCAACTCATCTTCGAGCAGGCGGATCTGCTTGCTGATACCAGGTTGCGAGGTGTACAGGCTTTGAGCGGTAGCGGAAACGTTGAGGTCGTGGTGCGCCACTTCCCAGATGTAGCGCAGTTGTTGAAGCTTCATATGTGTCCCTCAAAGCAGATAGACGCCACGGGTATCAGCGACGATATATAACTATATTAAAGGTTTGATGGATAAATCTAGAACTTTTTATCGTTTTTACCCATCACGCATCATCACTGCGTCGACGTTGTAACGAAGGCACCAGGTACACAGGTACCGTAGACAACTGCAGCACCCGTGCAGCGGTGCGCCCCAACGGGGTGGCCGCCGCGATCGCGTGGCTATGACTGCCTACGATCAACAGGTCCACGGACAGTTTGCGCAGTTGGTCGAGTATCACCTCGCACGGGTCCCCCTGGATCACCCGTACCGAGCGGATCAACTTCAGGTCTTGCTCCCCTTCCCCCAACTCCTCGCGAAAGCTGTCCAGCACCCGCTGCTCAATCGTCGCCATCACCGTGGTCAGCCCCTGGCTCTGCCATTCACTCAGGGCCTTCTCATCAAGGTAGCTCTGTAACACCGATTCGGCGAACAGCCCGATGGGCTCGACCACGTGAATCACATACAAATCTGCCTTGAACGTTCGGGCCAGCGCCAGCGCGTGCTGCATCACATAAGGCGCGTACAGACCGAGGTCCGTGGCGTACAGCATCGAACGAATCATAGAACCCCCCCGGAACTGCCAGGATGGCGGAGATGAAATGAGCTTAGCAGTGCCCGGGCGAATACGATTAGCTTAGATCTTCACCTCATTACTGATGCCATGGGGCACATGCCCGGTCGCTACAAACTCCCTGGCTTTCTCGCAATGCCCGGCCTGGTCATCGAAAAACACATCGGCAGCAAACGCCTCCAGAAACGCGGATTTTTCCAGGCCGCCGAGGAACAACGACTCGTCCAGCCGGATATCCCACTCACGCAAGGTGCGAATCACTCGCTCGTGCGACGGCGCCGAGCGCGCGGTGACCAAGGCCGTACGGATCGGGCAGGACTCATCGGGAAACTCGCGCTGCAGCAGGTTGAGCGCCGCCAAAAAACCCTTGAAAGGACCGCCGTGCAAAGGCTGGCGCGCCGACTCCCGCTCGTTGGCCTGGAACGCTTCCAACCCCCCAGCCTGGTACACACGCTCCGACTCATCGGAAAACAACACGGCGTCACCGTCGAAGGCGATGCGCAGCTCTTCGCTGGAGGCCCGGTTTGGACCGCCGGATAAAATCGTCGCAGCAGCGAAACCGGCATCCAAGGCACTGCGCACATCTTCAGCATGGGTCGACAGAAACAGATGGCAGCCAAACGCTGCCAAATAAGGATAAGGACTACGCCCGCCTACGAAAGCGGCGCGGGAAATATCCAGGCCGTAATGCTGGATCGAGTTGAATACGCGCAGGCCGGTATCGGCACTGTTGCGCGACACCAGCACCACTTCGACCCGGGCACGGCCCAGGCTGGCGTTAAGACTCAGCAGTTTCTTGACCAACGGGAAGGCATCGCCGGTCTCGAGGATTTCTTCTTCGTGTTCGATCTGGTATTTGCGGTAGGCCTCGACGCCTTGGGCGAGGTAGACCTTGTGGCTGTCGCTCAGGTCGAACAGGGCGCGCGACGAGATCGCCAGCACCAGTTTGTCGCCCAATCCCTTTGCCATGGTGTGTCCCCCGGCTCAGCGGTTATGCCGATCAATAAAACTCAAGGCCTGGTACAGCGCCTGCATCCGCGGCAGTTCGCAACCGGCAGCTTTTGCCGCAGCGAGTGGCCGGGCGTAGATCGCCGCCAATTCCAGCGGGCGTTTGTGCACGTGGTCGTGGTACATGCTCGGCAAGTAGTCGACCATCGTTTCGGTCATGGTGAACATCTGCTCGGCGTAACTCTTGGGGATTTCATGGCCGCAGGCGTGGGCGCCTAGTACCACTTCGGCCATCAACGCCTGAATCAGCTCGCGGCTGGATTCGTCCGCCATCAACGCCGTGGTGCCCGTGCCCAATAAAACCGAAAGGCCGTTGTAGGGCACGTTCCACACCAACTTATGCCAACGGGCCTGATGCACGTTCGCCATGGCCTGGGACTCGATGCCCGCCTTGTGAAACAACGCGGCGCCGGCTTCGACGATCGCCTTTTGGCGGGTTTCATCATTGGCCGCCGTGCCACTGTGATAACCCAGGTTGACCCGGCCCAACGCCTGATGCTCGATAACGCCGGGGGCAGAACGATGCACGCCGATGTAACACAGGCCGCCGAGCAAATGCAGTGATGCGGGCAGGTGCTCGCGCAGGCTGTCTTCCACATCGAGGCCATTTTGCAGCAACACCACCTTGGCATCCGGCGCCGCAACCTGGGCGATGGTCGGGGCCAGGTCGACGTTGCCGGTGGACTTGGTGCCCACCAGAAGCCAGTCGCACGGCGGCATATCGGCAGCCCGGGCGTAGGCCTGCACCGGGTGCAGGTGCAAGGGGCCATGCACGGTGCTGTTGAGGTGCAGGCCGTGCTCGCTGACCGCTGCGTACTCACTGCGCAACAGGAAGTGCACATCAAAACCGGCGCGTGCCAGCATCAAACCGTAGAAACCACCGATGGCGCCGGTGCCGATGATGCCAATGCGGGGTGATTGTGCGGTCATGGCAGATCCTCTGGAGTGCGGGTAAGCGCATGTTTTATAGAGTCAGCAAGGTCAGAAGGTGTAAGACGCGTCTGTAATTGTCCGAGGAATTGACCCTCGCACACCACGAACAACGCCGGCAAATGAAAGATCTGGTAGCGTTCGACCGCGCCGCCGTTGTGCCCGGCATCCACCCAGCACACCCGGTCCAGCGGCAACGGCCAGCCTGGTAATTGCTGGCGCGCCCAACGGCAACTGGAACACCCTACGCTTGTGAACACGACAAGCGAAATACCTGGCAATCCCAGCAATTGCTGGTCAATATCCAGGTCGGTCAATTCCAGTTCCTTCACTATACTGCTGCTGCCGCCGTCAACTGGACGGTGCTCGGAGTCCGTGTACATGGGTCGTTTTTTACCTCACCCTGATGATGTCGCTGTCGAGTTAATCCAACGCCCCTCTCCTGCCATCCCCCGCCAACGCCTGCACACTATCGGCCTGGGCGGTGTTGCCTGCGATTGGCCACGCGCCTGGCGCGAGGGCACGGCGGTTGATCTGCACATCCCTTCCCTGGGCGCCAGCGCGCGTTATCCGGGCTATGTGGCGTGGTGCCGCAAGGTGGAAAACGGCTACCGCGTCGGTGTCTCGTTTACCGATGAACATGCACTGTTCGGTGCGCGAATGGGTGAGCAAGCATGCCGGATAGAGCGCTATTGCCGCCAGCACGAAGACGCAGAACCCACCGCCCAGCAATTCGAAGCATTGGCCCGCGAGTGGGTATCGCGCCATGCCTGCGAGTTCTCTCATGAGGCGTTTGTGGCGCCAGCGCTGGATTAAAGCGGGCTTTGCCCATTGTCGCGGGCCCGTGTTACGCGCTAAGGTTCCTTCCCCCTGCATCCAAATCATGCTGTGCTCCGCCGCACGGGGATGGCTGGCGGCCGGCACCCGTGACCCTGACGAGTAACACGATGGCTGATTTACCGATCAATGACCTAAACGTCGAATCCAACGAGACCCTGATCACACCTGATCAGCTCAAGCGCGAAATCCCTTTGAGCGACGCTGCCCTGCAGACCGTCACCAAGGGCCGCGAAGTCATCCGTGACATTCTCGACGGCACCGACCACCGCCTGTTTGTCGTCATCGGGCCCTGCTCGATCCATGACCTCAAGGCTGCCCACGAGTACGCCGAGCGCCTCAAAGTACTGGCGGCGGAAGTATCCGACACCCTGTATCTGGTGATGCGCGTCTATTTCGAAAAACCGCGTACCACCGTCGGCTGGAAAGGCTTGATCAACGATCCGTACCTGGACGACTCGTTCAAGATCCAGGATGGCCTGCACATCGGTCGTCAATTGCTGCTGGACCTGGCTGAAATGGGCCTGCCCACCGCCACTGAAGCCCTGGACCCGATCTCCCCGCAGTACCTGCAGGATCTGATCAGCTGGTCGGCGATCGGCGCACGCACCACTGAATCCCAGACTCACCGAGAAATGGCGTCCGGCCTTTCCTCGGCCGTGGGCTTCAAGAACGGCACCGACGGTGGCCTGACCGTGGCGATCAACGCGCTGCAATCGGTCTCCAGCCCGCACCGTTTCCTGGGTATCAACCAGGAAGGTGGCGTGTCCATCGTCACCACCAAGGGCAACGCCTACGGCCACGTGGTGCTGCGCGGCGGCAACGGCAAGCCCAACTATGATTCGGTCAGCGTTGCGCTGTGCGAACAGGCGCTGAACAAGGCCAAGATCAAGCCGAACATCATGGTCGACTGCAGCCACGCCAACTCCAACAAGGACCCGGCCCTGCAACCGCTGGTGATGGAAAACGTCGCCAACCAGATCCTCGAAGGCAACCAGTCGATCATCGGCCTGATGGTCGAGAGCCACCTGAACTGGGGTTGCCAGGCGATTCCAAAAGACCTGGCCGACTTGCAATACGGCGTGTCGATCACTGATGCCTGCATCGATTGGGCCGCCACTGAAAACACCCTGCGCAGCATGCACGCCAAGCTCAAGGACGTATTGCCGAAACGCAAACGCACCTGACACAACACTGCGCACACAAAAACGCCGGGCTGAGCCCGGCGTTTTTTATGGTGCTATTTATTTACAGCTTCGCGGCATGGCGCTGGTGGCGCTCCATGTAGCGTTCAACGTAGGAGCAGGACGGGATCACCGTATAGCCTGCCTGTTCGGCGAACTTCAAGGCTTCCTCGGTCAATGCCGCCGCAATACCACGGCCCCGCAGTGCGTTGGGCACAAAGGTCCGATAGATATCCAGGGTCTGTTTGCCGAGGTCCATATAGGTCAGATAGGCACGATGACCGTCCACATTGGTCTCGAACTGATGACCAGCCTGGTCATGGTGGATGGACAACGCCTCGCTCATCACTACTCCTCGCGGGTCTTGGTTTCTGACCCCTACCTTACCGATGTTTTTCCGGCGAAGGAACATCTACGCCACCCCGTGCCGGTTCCGACAACGAGAAAACCCTGAGCGCTCACAACCAGCACGTAGGGAATAGTAGGCACCAATCCTGCGATTGCTCAAGGCGCACCTGTCATCCCCTGCCGCTGGTGGATATAGAAAAAGCCTCGATCAACCGATGATCGAAAGCCTGTACATTGCCGGCAGTTGAACCTTGAGACGAACAGACGCTCTTAAAGTCACCTCTACATGCGCAAAAGATGCCGGGCAACGCAAAGCCGTGCTGAACGAAAGTGTCAGCTGTATATATAAATTTTCATCTGTTTACAGGGCTTAACACATGCGGGCCGGCCCTTCCAGCCTGGATCCAATTGTCGCCTGATTGAAAAAAATTGGACGCTTTTTATACAAACCTTCAAAAGGTTAGCCAAAATAGATTCGGCACGAGAATTTTTTTTGCTTCTTGCGCTACGTCAGTTTACTTACTACAAGTAATGGGTAGTATGTACGCCGGCTATTAGCTCACTCTGGGCGAACTAGCCATCTAATAGAAAGTCCTTGAAGGGGAACACGATGAACAACGTTCTGAAATTCTCTGCTCTGGCTCTGGCCGCAGTTCTGGCTACCGGTTGCAGCAGCGTCTCCAAAGAAACCGAAGCTCGTCTGACTGCAACTGAAGACGCAGCAGCTCGCTCCCAGGCTCGTGCAGACGAAGCCTACCGTAAAGCTGATGAAGCTCTGGCTGCTGCTCAAAAAGCACAACAGACTGCTGACGAAGCTAACGAGCGCGCACTGCGTATGCTTGAAAAAGCTAGCCGCAAGTAATAATCCTTCGGGGTTGTTATCAAGCCGATCCATTTATGGGTCGGCTTTTTTATTGCCTGGGATTTATACCTGAATAACGCACAATAAAAAGCCCGCCGAGGCGCAAGGCCTTGACGGGCTTTTGAACGAACGCCTTATTGCTGCAGGTCGATCGGCGCGCTGGAGGCGATCGGTGCCGGGCCCGGCACGCCGATTTCCGTCGGCAAACCATCTTCTGCCGCCACCACATCCCGCACCTGGTCCCAGTTCACGCGCAACTGATTGGACAGGTCCTCACGCTTGAGCAAGGCGTTGATCACCGCCGTGTGCTTGTCCACCACCGACGGCGTACCGTCGTCGTTCAATGGGGTATGTGCTTCAAGGTAGACCTTGCCGCCGCTGGCGCCGAACTTGTAGGCATCGTTGATGATGCGCACCGACGTGCCCACCGGCACCATGCCGGCCATCTCCAGCACGTTGTTGTTGAACATACGGAAGCAGCCGTGGCTGGTACGGGTGCCGATGCCGAACTTCGCGTTGGAGCCGTGGATCAGGTAACCCGGCGTGCCCAGGGTGAACTTGAACGGGCCCAAGGGGTTGTCCGGGCCGGCCGGCACCACGTTGGGCAGCGGGTCACCGTTGGCAGCGTGCTCGGCCTTGATCGAGGCGGGCGGCGTCCAGGTCGGGTTCGGCGTTTTGGCAATGATGCTGGTATGGGCGATAGGCGAACCCCAGCCTTCACGACCAATGCCCAGCGGGAAGGTGTAGACCACGTTCTGGCCCTTGGGGAAGTAGTAGAGCCGGTACTCCGCCAGGTTGATCACAATACCTTCGCGCGGGCCCGGCGGCAGGATGAACCGCGTCGGCAGCACGATCTCGGTGCCCGCCCCCGGCAACCAGGCATCCACACCCGGGTTGGCCGCGACCATCTCCGAATAGCCCAGGTCATAGGTGGTGCCCAGGTCGGCAAAAGTGTCTTCGTACTTGGCCTTGATCACCTGGACCTGACCGACGATGTCTTCACCCGGCGGTGGCAAGGGCAACTGCAAAGCTGACGCAGAACCAGCCGCACAGAGTGCAGCGAGAGACAGGCAGCAGGTGACGACGGAAAGGCGCGACAACATCCGGAAAATCCTTCGCAGAACGACGGGGAGGTAAAGATCGATTGTATACGTGAAGCGCGCTTCTAGCTGCCCCTTACAGCTCGAAACGCAGCTCCGGCCAGATCGGCGGCGTACCGCGCTTCTGGGATTCCAGGATCGCACGACACAAGGGGCACAGTCGCTGGTCCTGGAAGATCGAGCGATCAACCCGCGACCAACGCGGTTGCGCCGGCAATAGCGTGCCGCACAGCGTGCGATCGATGGTGCCGCCCAGTTCCAGTTGACGCGTCACCAGATGCACCCGCACTTCCTGGCAGGCGAACAGATCCAGCTGCTCGTCCGGCTCGATCAGTTGGTAATTAAACAGGGACCAGGCGGGACGCGACATCAGGGGCTCCAAATCGGGGGGGCGCCACCTTAGCCGAAAGCCTGCCGGTAGAAAAGCGTCATAACAGTGGTTTTAGCGTCGGCCAGACATTTTCCAGCAACTTGCCCTGGGCGCCGACCGCCGGGTGCAGTTGATCCGCCTGCATCAGCTCCGGATGACCACCCACGCCATCGAGGAAAAACGGTACCAGCGGGACGTTTTTTTCCTTGGCCAACACACCATAGACTTCGGCAAATGCGGTGGTGTATCGCGGGCCATAGTTGGGCGGCAGCTGCATACCCAGCAACAACACCTTGGCACCACCGGCCTTGGACTGGTCAATCATCGACGCAAGATTTTGTTTCAATTGCGCCGGGGGTTGCCCACGCAATCCATCATTGCCGCCCAACTCGATCACCACCACGTCCGGCTTATGCTCTGCAAGCGCCGCCGGCAGCCGCGCCAAGCCCCCGGCACTGGTATCCCCGCTGATGGAGGCGTTGATCACTTTATCGTCGAAACCTTCCTGCTTGAGCCGTTGCTCCAGCAGGGCAACCCACCCCTTGCGGGTATCCAGGCCGAAACCGGCACTGATACTATCGCCAACGATCAGGACTGTACCCGCCGCTGCGTTCTGGGCCATGCACATCAAGGCCAGGCCAGCACTCAAAAACCACATTCGCATCGGATTCTCCATGGGCGCAAGCATTCTCACCGCGCGGAACCTTAGCAAAGTGGTTCCCAGCGCGGAAGGTGAACTGACTATCCTGCACGAACTGAGCCTGGAACTGAACAAGGGCGATAGCCTGGCTATCGTCGGCAGCTCCGGTTCCGGCAAATCCACCCTCCTCGGCCTGCTGGCTGGCCTCGACCTGCCCAGCAGCGGCGAAGTCACCCTCGCCGGCCAAGCCTTGAGCACCCTGGACGAAGACCAGCGCGCGCGCATCCGTGCCGAGCACGTAGGGTTCGTGTTCCAGTCCTTCCAACTGCTCGACAGCCTCAACGCGCTGGAGAACGTCATGCTGCCGTTGGAGCTGGACGGCCGCAAAGACGCCCGCGAGCGCGCCCGGCACCTGCTCGAACGTGTCGGCCTGGGCCAACGCCTGACCCACTCACCCCGCCAACTCTCCGGTGGCGAGCAACAACGCGTGGCGATTGCCCGCGCCTTTGCCGCCGAGCCGGACGTGCTGTTTGCCGACGAACCTACCGGCAACCTCGACAGCCACACCGGCGAGCGCATCAGCGACCTGCTGTTCGAGCTCAATAAAGAGAGCGGCACGACCCTGGTGCTGGTCACCCACGACGAGCGCCTGGCCCACCGTTGCCGACGCCTGATCCGCCTTGAAGCCGGCCTGATGGTCGCGCCCCTGGAGCCTTGATGGCACGTTTGCCGCTGTTGCGCCTGTTCAGCCTTGCCATGCGCCAATTGCTGCGCGATGCCCGCGCTGGCGAATTGCGTGTGTTGTTCTTCGCCCTGTTGGTGGCCGTGGCCGCCAGTACCGCCATCGGCTACTTCGGCGCTCGCCTCAATGGCGCCATGTTGTTGCGCGCCACCGAGTTTTTGGGCGCCGACCTGGTGCTGGAAGGCAGCTCGCCGGCCCGCCCCGAGCAAATCCAGTCTGGCACCGAACTGGGCCTCGATCACGCTCGCGTGGTGGAGTTCTCCAGCGTTATAGCCACTGATAACGGCATCCAGCTCTCCAGCATCAAGGCGGTCAACGAGCAGTACCCGCTGCGCGGCGAACTGAAAAGCGCTGCTGCGCCCTTCGGTGAGGAGACCCCTGGCGGCGAGCCCAAACCCGGGGAAGCCTGGGTTGAAGCCCGGCTGCTGACAGCACTGGACCTCAAGGTCGGCGACAGCATTGATGTGGGTATGAAAACCCTGCGCCTGGCCCGCGTGCTCACCTATGAGCCGGACCGCGCCGGCAACTTCTACAGCCTTACGCCCAGGGTGATGATCAACCTGTCGGACCTGGACGCTACCGGTGTCGTACAGCCCGGCAGCCGTGTCAGCTACCGCGAACTGTGGCGCGGGCCACAGGGCAGCACGGCGCTGCAAACCTATCGTGACCTGATTAAGCCAGGACTCGCCGCCAACCAGCGGCTGCAGGACTCACGGGACGGCAACCAACAGATCGGCGGCGCGCTGGGCAAAGCCGAGCGCTACCTGAACATGGCCAGCCTGGTCGCAGTGCTGCTGGCCGGCGTGGCCGTGGCGCTGTCGGCCAATCGCTTCGCCACCCGGCGTTTTGACGCCAGTGCCTTGCTGCGCTGCCTGGGATTGTCACGGCGCGAAGCCATGTTGCTGTTCAGTTTGCAACTGAGCGTACTGGGGCTGCTGGCGAGCCTGACCGGCGCCCTGCTCGGCTGGCTGGCGCAATTTGGCCTGTTTTACTTTCTCCATGACCTGCTGCCTGCGGACGTTCCACCCGGCGGGCTGTTACCGGCAATTGCGGGAATCGGCACCGGCCTGGTCGCCCTCGCCGGTTTCGCCCTGCCGCCCTTGGCCGCCCTGGGTCGTGTCCCCCCGCTAAGGGTATTGCGTCGCGACCTGCTGCCGATTCCCTCCAGTACCTGGATGGTCTACGGCGCGGCACTGTTTGCATTGGGCCTGATCATGTGGCGCCTGAGCCTCGACTTGGTGCTGACCTTCGCCCTGCTGGGCGGTGGCGTGGTGGCTGCACTGGTCCTCGGCGGCCTGCTCCTGCTGCTGTTGCAAAGCCTGCGCCGCCTGCTGGCACGCGCCTCCCTGCCGTGGCGCCTGGGCCTGGGCCAATTGCTGCGCCACCCGTTAGCGGCGGCCGGACAATCCCTGGCGTTTGGCTTGATCCTGCTGTCCATGGGCTTGATCGCCCTGCTGCGTGGCGAGTTGCTCGACACCTGGCAAAACCAGTTGCCCAAGGACGCGCCCAACTATTTCGCCTTGAATATCCTGCCGGCCGACAAGGATGCCTTTGGCGACCGCCTGCTGGAACTGCAAGCGCAATCCGCGCCGCTGTACCCGGTGGTGCCGGGTCGCCTGATCAGTATCAACGGCGAGCCAGTACAGGAAATCGTCAGCAAGGATTCAAGCGGCGATCGCGCGGTACAACGCGACCTGAGCCTGACCTGGGCTGCCGACCTGCCACCGGGTAATGCCCTGACGGCGGGCTCATGGTGGTCACCGCAACCCACCGATGAAATCCCTGGCGTCTCCGTAGAAGCCAAGGTAGCGGAAAGCCTCAAGCTCAAGCTCAATGACCACTTGGTGTTCACGGTGGGCGGCGAAAATCGTGAAGCGCGGGTGACCAGCCTGCGGACCATCAACTGGGATAACTTCCAGCCCAACTTCTTCATGATTTTCCAGCCAGGCACCTTGAAGGACCTGCCGGCCACCTACCTGACCAGCTTCTACCTGGCACCCGGGCATGACCAGCAAATCGTCGACCTGTCCCGGGCGTTCCCGGCGGTAACCATCCTGCAGGTCGAGGCACTGCTGGAGCAGTTGCGCAGCATCCTCGCCCAAGTGACCCTGGCGGTGGAGTACGTACTGCTGTTTGTTCTGGCAGCGGGGATGGCGGTGTTGTTCTCGGGCCTGCAGGCCACGCTCGACGAACGTATCCGCCAAGGCGCGCTGTTGCGCGCACTGGGTGCCGAACGCAAGCTGCTGGTCAAGGCCAGGCGTATCGAGTTCGGCTTGCTGGGTGCCGTCAGTGGCCTGTTGGCGGCACTGGGGACCGAACTGGTGACCTTTGTGCTGTACCGCTATGCATTTGACCTGGCCTGGCAGCCTCACCCATGGTTGCTGTTGCTACCGGTGATTGGCGCCGTGCTGATCGGCGGTGCCGGTGTGTTTGGCACCCGCCGTGCCCTGAACGCCAGCCCACTGACTGTATTGCGCGAAGGTTGAAGCGCCGTGTGGGAGAGCTTTAGCAACGCGGCGAAGGGATCACCGCGCGGTCTTTGCCAGACCGCAGCGCCTGCATCGCAGCGTCGCTGAAGCTCGACAGCTCCCACATGTGATCTCTAGTGTTTTCGGAGCCCCGCTCACTTCACATACTCGATCCCGGTGATCCACCAGCACACTTCACCACTCGGGGTCTGCACGAGGGCCTCGTCGTCTACTTCCTTGCGCAGCAGCGCACGGGCCATGGGTGAGTCGATGGAGATGTAGTCCATCCGTTCATAGATCTCGTCATAGCCGACGATACGAAAACGCTTGGTCTCGCCCTGTTCATTTTCGATGTCCACCCAGGCGCCAAAAAACACCTTGCCCTCCTGCTCGGGCATGTACTCCACCACACGCATGTCTTCCAGGCGCTTGCGCAGGTAGCGCACGCGACGGTCGATCTCGCGCAGCAACTTCTTGTTGTACTGGTAATCGGCGTTTTCGCTGCGGTCCCCCAGCGAGGCCGCCCAGGTCACTTTGCGCGTGGTGTCCGGGCGCTTCTCACGCCAGAGGTAATCCAGCTCCTTCTTCAGCGCTTCATGGCCTTCTTTGGTAATCAGCTTGGTACTCAAACGCTTGCATCCCCAGGCAATGTCCATAGGTGCCGATACGCCTGGGTTTCAAGCCCGGGCGTTGGCTGGCTGGCGTTGATGATAAATGAACCCGGGAAAGTAGCCAGGCCAGTCTAGCTATCCAACGCCCGATCCAGCTCAAGCAGCATGCCTCTCAGGCTTTGCCGCAGGCCCGCCACCTGCGACGTCATCACCTTCAGGGCTTCGGTCCTCTGGCTGACCGCAAGCGACTGATCATGCAGTTGAGCGGTGCGTTGTTCCAGTTCTCGAACCTTCTCATCCAACTGGGTTTGCCCCTGCTGCAACCGCGCCTGCCACTGCTCAAGTGCGGCCTCCTGCTCGATTGCCGCGAGTTTTTGCTGGGTCAGCTCCTGGGCGACACGGGCAAGGTTGGTCAACGTACTGTCCACCTCGAACAACGTACTGTGGTCACCTGACGCAGGGGGTTGCGGTTGCGCCGGCGCGACGGGTGCAGGTGGGATTGCAGGTGGCTGCGGCGCGATGATCACGGGCGTTTCGACGGAAGCTGGCAGGGGCTCCTCAACCAGATGTTCATGCGTCGGCCGGGGTGGCTCTGAGGGGCCTGCCCC
This sequence comes from Pseudomonas sp. LAP_36, assembly GCF_019456785.1. Lineage (NCBI taxonomy): Bacteria > Pseudomonadati > Pseudomonadota > Gammaproteobacteria > Pseudomonadales > Pseudomonadaceae > Pseudomonas > Pseudomonas sp. LAP_36. The sequence goes on along the minus strand of NZ_JAHZMS010000001.1, from coordinate 1,051,719 downwards.
TTTGACCGGGGAGCTCATTTGTGACGAAAAACGAATGGACGGCACAATCAATGAAGCACTTTCGATAGCCGGCAGTGTCGAGGCCGACATGCCCAGGGTGATCACTTTCATCACAAGCGCTTTCTTGATAATCACCGAGTGATGATCCTCGGGCCTGGCGGGCGGCAGCTTGCAACCTTTCAAATCGACAAAATGATAGGGCACCTGGGTCTCAGTAACGCCGCCCGCCTTAACCCCCGAAGCGGCCAATGTCAGTATTTGCTTAAACACATGTAAGGCCACCTGCAAGTCTTCCTTGGACTCGACCCCGCCCAGGAAATACCGGTCAAGTTTCTTACGCAAGCCCGCGATATAGACCCTGGAACTTCCCGGCTCTACCTCCTCATCCAAACTGTAAACAAGAAAGTTGGAGGCCGTCTGACCTACAGCAAACCCACAGAGCAGTGCACCGTTAACTGGAGCATCTTGACCGTCGCGTTCAAGCACAAGGGTACGTAGCAGCATCATGGCATTCAGGCCTCATTATGCGGGGCAGAAAGTTTATATAAACAACAAATAAACATTCAAAAATTGGACGCTTTTAAAACACGACACATTGTTTCAGTGGCTTGACTGCCGCGCACGTAGGACTTGTCTTATTAATAGTTATCGGCGTTCCCAAAAACAGTCATTACCCGTACCCTTTTTTCACGCCCCCTACGTCATGCCAAACTTATTCGGTAAAAAAATGATCGAAATAAGCAATCTGACAAAACACACGGGTAACACAACTATAATCAGCGACTTTTCATTTAGCGCCCATTCACAAGAATGCCTGGGTTTATTCGGAGAAGATCATACGGTCAAAACAGCCCTGCTCAATCTAATAGCCGGTTCGACGCAGCCGTCCAGCGGTTATATAAATATCCAGGGCTTCAATACTCAAACCCACGCACTTAACGCGAAAAAACTCGTCGGCTACCAACTGTCCAAAGACCTCGGCCATCCAACAATGTCCGTCAACACATTCCTTGGCTTTATCGCGGCCGTTCGCGGCCTCCACGGCGCCGAAAAGCGCGCACGGTTGGAACACGTTGTTGCACGACTGGAACTGTTTCCGGTGCTCAATGCCCCCCTCGACGCGCTCTCCCTTGCCTGGAAACGCAAAGTCGCTATTGCCCAAGCCATCCTGCATGGTCCAGCCCTGTTACTGCTGGATGAACCAACCGAAGGGCTCGCACCTGATCAGAAACATACATTCAGGGCGCTTATCCAATCACTGACGCAAGAAATGACAGTGATCATCGCCTCTCGTCACTGCGATGAATTGTCCGAATTGTGTACACGCGCACTAGTCATAGCCGGCGGTCGCCTGGTGGCCGATACCCCACTGCCCGATCTACAGCGCGACTCCCGTCACTTCCAGGCCGTCACACTTGCTGCGGACACCCCGTTGGATCTGCTGGCCCTCGCCGTACTGCCAGGCGTGGCAGGCATCGAGGAGCATCGGCATGCACCCGGCACGGTGACCGTTCTCGCGATGCCGGGGCACACCATCTATCCCCATATCAACACGCTGATTGCCAGTCGTCGCTGGAAAATCAACTCACTGAATCTGGAACCAGGTCGCCTCAATGATGTAGTCCACCAACTGAGCCAGGAGGCGTCTCTGTGAAACTATTGCCTGTCATTTTAAAGCGTCAACTTGCCAGCTTTGCCTGCACACCCAGTATTTACCTGAACATTGCGATCTTCCTGATACTGTCAGTCACATTGGGCATGTACATAAGCTCGTGGCCGGAACAAAACAGCGGCGACTTGCAGGTCTTTTTCCAGTTCCATTCCTGGCTGTACTTATTGTTGATTCCCGCCCTGGCCATGCAACTATGGTCGGATGAAGCCAATGCAGGTTTTTTCGGCGTGATGAAAACCATGCCCATCACGACATTTGAATGGGTTATCGGGAAATTCCTCGCCGCCTGGCTCGTCGCAGGTACAACGCTGCTTCTGATGTTTCCTCTCGTCATTATTGCCAACTACTTGGGCAGAGCGGACAACATCGTTATCGCTTCACAATTTTTGGCGAGTTGGCTGCTCGCGGGCAGCTACCTGTCCGCTGGTTGCTTTATTTGCACATTTGTAAGCCAGCGCACTGTCATTTTCGTACTGACCCTGGGCTTGCTGCTGACCGCCAGTGGACTCTCTAGTGTATTGGATGCGCTTGAGCACCAAGCCCCGATAGGGTTGATCGACAGCCTGGCCACACTCAGCCCGGCTTTACGATTCAGCAGTATCGATGATGGAAAACTTACACTTCGCGACACGCTTTACTTCATTAGCATGATCCTCGCCTTTCTCGCTGCGGCGACCGTCACACTCAACTACAAACACAGCTGAGAAGGGAAACCCTTAATGCGGTCCACTCTGCGCACCGGCATGACACTCACCGTCACCTTGTTGCTTTTCCTGGCGTTCAATCTGGTTTGGATAGGTAAACTTCCTGATATCCAGTGGGATCTTTCTCAACAAAAAGTTCACACTTTATCGTCTTCAGCACAACATCTAGTTGCCACACTGGAAAGCCCCGTCGACCTGTATTACTTCAACTCGAACAACGACCCGAAAAGAAACTACGCCGTGCAACGCTACAGCAAGCGTGTAGAGGAACTGCTCAAGGAGTACGAAAAAACGGCCAATGGCATGATTAACCTGCACCTTATTGAACCTGCACCTTTTTCCGAGGACGCCTATAAAGCCCGGCTATCCGGACTCGACCACAACGCTGGGTTTCTCGGCCTTATCGGCACCCGCGCCGGTCACAGTGTGCGCCGTATCGGTTCCTTCAGCCTCGACCGGGAGCCCTTGCTCGAGTATGAAATCAGCCACCTGCTCTATAAGTTGCAGCACCCGGAGCGCCCGGTCATTGCACTGCTGTCGGGGCTGGCGATGGACGAAGCTGCAGGTCGGCTGTTGCAGGATCTACGACGTGAATTTGATCTGGTCAACCTGGAGTCGACTGCCGCGCACGTCCCCGAGCGTATAAAAACGCTGATGGTTGTGCACCCACAGGCGTTATCTGAGCGAACGCTGTATGGGATTGAACAATTTGTATTGAGGGGCGGCAGATTGATGATGTTTATTGACCCCTTGAGCGAGCAACGCTCAAACGCTGCCCCTGCCAACACTCTAGTGGACCAATTACTGGCTGCCTGGGGTATCCAGATGCCAGCGGACAAGCTGCTGGCCGACGACCTCTATACGCCTTGGGAAACGCCAGGGGCGCCCACTCAGGTCCGATTGAACCTGCCTCGGCAGGCGATGAACACAAACGATATCAGCACCTGGAACCTCAACAGGGTGACGGTATCGAGCAGTGGCGCTCTCTCACGAATGAGTAAAAGTCGCACGACCTTCACCCCTCTCCTGCACAGCTCCGAGCAATCGGTGCTGCTGGATGCCAATAGCTTCACCCGCGCTACCACGGTCGACTCATTGATTGAACAGGCGTCGGGCCAAGAGCGGCGTCATGTGATCGCCGCACGTATCGAGGGGCCGAGCTATTCTGTCTTTCCGGATGGCCTCAAGGGGCAGCCGCCCGGTGTGCAGAAAGCAGCGCAGATACATGTCGTGGTCATTGCTGACACCGACTTGCTCACGGACAAGGTCAGCAATTCGGCACCTGACAGCAACGCGTTGTTTGTCTTGAATACATTGGACAACCTGTCCGCCCCCGACACACTCGCCGCAATTCGCCCTCGCGTGCCGCAGGAACGGGAGCCGACAGTGCTGGAGCGCATGCACGAGGTCGCGAAGCACGCCTATCGCTCGAAGGCCAGCGAACTGGAACGACGCCTGCAACGAACGGAGCAGGAATGGCAACGGCTGATCCCGTGGACCACTGCCCTCGGCACCCAGGCGGTGGACACCACCACCCAGTTGCAAGCACTCAACAAGGAACGCCTGCGCTTGCCCATGGAGCTGCATGCCTTGCAACGCGAAGCCTATGCCCAGGTGCGTCACCTGGAACTGGCGATAAAACTGGTCGTGACGTTTGCCATTCCGCTGACGTTATGCCTGATCGCCTGGGGGGTCTTCCGGGGTCATCGCCGTCGTCGGCTGCACGCTGGCAGCCTGATTCACTAAACGATTAACGTCGGGCGATCAGCCCTTGTCGAGCGATGCGGGTCAATTGGCGGATGACTTCTGCGGCGTCGCTGGCACTCGGGGCCTGGATGACCGCGAGGTCAAAGCTGTTGCTGGCAAAACGCGCAAGGGAATCGCCATCTTCGACAAACTGGATCAGGAACGCTGAGGGTCGGCCAGTACGGCGCGGCCAGCCATCCAAGTAACGCAAGAGCGTAGGCTGGTGCTTGCCGCCAAGGAGAATTTTAGGATTGCGTTGAGTCAGGTCCGCGGTGATCGGGGCCAGGCGTATCAGGGGGCGTAGTGCATTCATCGTGTCGTGTCTCTGCCTCAAAAGTCTGCGGGCAGGTGAGAGGCAACACCGAACCAGCGCTTTAGCGGAATTTCGAAGCATGGAACATGCTTCTGTCGGGACCGATAGCGATCACCCATGGCGCCCCGCAATTAGCTGTTTAAATCGGCGCATGAACGGCATCCTAGAGAAGCCGGTGGGGCGATGTCAACAATCCCGAGCAACGAAAAGGCCCGCACATGGCGGGCCGATTCAAGGTTTTGCAGAACGATCAGTTGGCGATAGCGCGGTCGGCAGACAGTTTGCCCGCCCCTTCCAACAACACCGCCAGGGTGCCGCCGAGCAAGGCCAGTGCGAACTCATAACCGTTGTTGGCCATGAACAGACCGTTATGGATATGCACCGAGAAGATCGCCACCAGCGTCAGGATGGTCAAGCCGAGTGCCGCCGGACGCGCCAGCAGGCCAATGATCAGTGCCAGGCCGGCGAAGAACTCGGTCCCCCCCGACAGCAGCGCCATCAGCGTACCCGGCGCCAGGCCGATGCTTTCCATCCACTGGGCAGTGCCTGCCAGGCCGTAGCCGCCAAACCAGCCAAAGAGTTTTTGCGAACCGTGGGCGGCGAAGATAATGCCGACAATAATACGCAGGATGGTCAGGCCGTAACCGGCACGGGTGGACAGGACGCTTTTGATCAGTGGGCTCATGGTGATAATCCTTTTCAAAGTAGGGGTTGGTTGGCCGCTATATTAATCAGTTTAAACAATGATAAAAGCCGAAAAAATGCCTGATTAATATCGATTAAATCGATTACTTCCGTGAAGCGATTTTCGGCGCTGGCGGTTCCAGGGATTCCCGCTCCCGATCGAACGCCAGATAGTACTTGTTGACGCTATTAACATAGCTGACGCCGCCCATGCCTACTTGCTCCATGGCAATGCGTTCAACCTGGAAGAACCACTGGTTGGGGTTGAGCCCCCGGCGCTTGGCCTCCGTGCGCATACCCTGCACCCGCTCTGGCCCCATGTTGTACGCCGCCAGCACAAAGGCCATGCGCTCGCGCTCATTGAGCTTGGGGCTGGCGAAGAACTTGCGGCGGATCATCGCCAGGTAGCGCGCACCCGCCTGCACATTACTGTCGAGACTTTCGATATTGTTGACCCCCACGCGCTGCGCCGCCGAGGGCGTAATCTGCATCAGGCCGGTGGGGCCGCCGCTGTTGCGTGCGCCAGGGTCAAGCGCGGATTCCTTGAAGGCCAGCGCGGCAAGGTTCAACCAATCCATGCCCTGCTCGCGGGCGTGTTTCTGCAACACCGGGCGCAATTTTTCCAGGCGCTGGCGGTCGACGCGGGCCAGCGGGTTGCGTACTTGGTAGAGGCGACGGTAGATGCGTTGAAACGCCACATCCTGGTCTGCGGGGGTTCGATAGGTCTTGAGGAATCGATCAATGCTGGCCCGCAGCATCGAGGCATCCTGGCGCACAAACCAGTACTCGTCGCCCGGCTCGCTGATGACCACCTGTTTATCGAAACGCAACTTGGGCAGGATCTTCGACCAGCGCTCGGCAATCGGCTTTTCGACAATGGTCAGGTGGAAAATGCCAGCCTGGACCATCTCCAGCACATCTTCCACGGCCAAGGTCGGGTCAACCCATTCCACCTCGATGGGTGGCTGCTTGTGCAGGGCCAGCTTCTGATTGACCTGGCTGATGGCATCCGCCGCCGCACTACCGGTGGTCAGCGCCAGGGTGCGTCCGGACAGTTGCTCCAACTTGGTAAACCGCCGCTCACCTTTCACGCCCACCAGCCACAGCGGCACATCGCTGGCAATCGGATCGCTGGTGCTGATCTTGTGCGCGGCCTTTACATCCACCAACTCACCGGGCGCCACCAGGTCACCTTCACCACGGGCCAGCGCGCCAAGCAACTGGTCCTTGGCCTTGGGAATGATCTTGAGGTTGATTTCCTGGCCGTCACGGGCATGGCCGTTGAGGTATTGCTCGAAGGCGCGCAAACGATGGTATTCCACACCGATGGCCTGGCCCTGAACCTCGCCTGAACTGTTACGGCTCTGGTTGACCAATACGCGCAGGGTGCGGCTCGAGCGAATCTCCGCCAGATCGCGGACCTTGCCGGGCTTGGTCACTTCCAGCGGCCCGTCCAGGCGCGCAACCGCGGCCATGGGCAGCAGCAGCGTCAGGCACAACATAAGCAACGCCGAGGGTCGGATCATCCGCTCTCCGGAAAAGAATACTGGCCAACATCCTCGCGAAAAACGAGGTGGTGGGGTCAGAAACAGAGCGCTATAAGCGCGGGCTTTGCGCGCAACGGTGACACAGGGCAAAGCTTTGGACACAACCCAATGTCACTGGCGACGTTCAAAGACAGCTATAACTCGTTGTAGTTCTTAGTTTTTCTTATAAATCTACAGCTCTGATATGCTTTCCGGCCGCAGGCGGAGATAGCACCATGCAACTCATTGATATCGGCGTCAACCTGACCAACCCCAGTTTCGACGAGAAGCACCAGGCCGTGCTCGAACGTGCCTATGCCGCCGGCGTGCAACAATTGGTGCTCACCGGCACCAGCGTCGAGGGCAGCGAACACGCCCTGGAGCTGTGCGTAAAACTCGATGAAAGCGGCCAGCGCCTGTTCAGCACCGCCGGCATTCACCCCCACTCCGCCAATGACTGGAACAGCGACAGCGCCCAGCGCTTGCGTGGATTGCTCGGTGAAAGCCGCGTGCGTGCCGTGGGCGAATGCGGGCTGGATTTCAACCGCGACTTCTCGCCCCGCCCCCAGCAGGAAAAAGTCTTGGAAGAACACCTGGCCCTGGCCGTCGAGCTGAAACTGCCGGTGTTCCTCCACGAGCGTGACGCCAACGTGCGACTGCTGGAGATCCTCAAAGGCTACCGCGACCACCTCACCGCCGCCGTGGTGCATTGCTTTACCGGCGAACAGCAGGCGTTGTTCAGCTACCTCGACCTCGACTTGCACATTGGTATCACCGGCTGGATCTGCGACGAACGCCGTGGGACGCACCTGCACCCACTTGTCAGGGAAATTCCCCGAGGCCGTCTGATGCTGGAAAGCGACGCGCCCTACTTGCTGCCACGCACACTGCGCCCAAAACCGAAAAATGGTCGCAACGAGCCCGCGTATCTGCCGGAGGTACTGCGCGAAGTCGCCCTGCATCGCAACGAAAGCGTGGAAGACCTGGCCCAACACAGCACCGCCAGCGCACGCGCTTTTTTCGGCTTGCCCACCCTCGCTTAATGCGGCGCATTGACCCATGTCAAAACGGTTTTCCTGAGTAGCGGCACAATAATGGCACCTTGCCAATGCTGTTTCCGCTATCAGAGAAAACCTTCCATGGGTGCCTGGCTTAGCAATATCTCGCTGAAGTACAAATTTTGGGCCGTCAATGCGGTCGCCTTCATTACCACGCTGCTGCTGGTGCTCTACGCCGTGCAGCTTGAACAACAGGCCCGCAGCACGGCCTCACACGCCTCGGCGCAGGCGCAAGCGCGGTTACTCAGCGCCTGGCCGGCGGACAAAACGCTGCCCAACGGAGAGCTTTGGCTGACGTTCGCAGGTGGCCGAGTCCCCCAACTGGCCGATCAAGATCTGTCAGCCCTGAGAAACGCCAACGGCTGGGTCGAACTCAATCACATGCCCCTCTTTGGCGAAAACCCACTGATGGGTGCCGAAGTGATCGCCCGCCCCGACGGGCAACACGTCGCCGTGCTCGCCTACGCCCCCAGCTTGAGCCAGGTGTTCGCCGAACGCTTCGCCAACTACGCGGTGGCGGTATTGGTCCTGATGCTGGCAATGCTCGGCGCCTCGCAATTGCTGATCCGCTTCCTGCTCAGCCAGCTCAACACTCTAAAAGACGTGATGCTGCACGTGGAAAAAACCGGCGACCTGTCCGCCCGCGTGCCCTTGGCGTGCAAGGATGAAGTTGGCCAGATGGCCAGCGCCTTCAACGCCATGCAGGCCGGTTACCAGCGCGTGGTCAACACCGTGGCGCATACCGCCCGGCAACTGGACGAGGGTGCTGCGCGGCTGGCCAGCAGCATGAACGAGGTGCAGCGCGGCATGCTCGGCCAGCAAAGTGAAACCGACCAGGCCGCCACTGCCATTAACGAGATGACCGCCACCGTCCATCACATTGCCCAACATGCCGGCGCTACCCGGGATCTGTCGCAGACCGCCGACACCCTAGCCGGCAGCGGCCAGGAAGTGGTCACCCGCGTGCAACGCTCGATTGCAGGCCTCTCCACGGGGGTGCAACAGACTGCCGAAATGATCCAGAAACTCGCCGAGGACAGCCAGAAAATCAACGGCGTGGTCAGCGTGATCCATAGCATCGCCGAACAGACCAACCTACTCGCCCTCAACGCCGCCATCGAAGCCGCCCGCGCCGGGGAAATGGGCCGTGGCTTTGCCGTGGTTGCCGACGAAGTGCGTAACCTGGCCAAACGCGTGCAAAACTCCACCGACGAAATCACCCGCATGGTCTCGGCACTGCAAGACGGCACCCGCGACGCAGTGGACTTCATGCAGGAAAGCTCGTTCAAGGCCGACGACTGCGTCCAACAAGCCCAGGAAGCCGGCGCCGCACTCGCCGAAATCACCGGCGCCGTGGCGCAGATGCGCGAAAGCAACACCCAGATCGCCGTCGCCGCCGAACAGCAAAGCCACGTCGCCGAAGAGATGAACCGCGCGGTAGTGAGTATTCGAGACGTGACTGAGAACACCGTGCAACAAACCGTGGACTCGGCGACTACCAGCAATGAATTGGCGACCTTGGCCGGGGAACTGAGCAAAGCGATTGGGCAGTTGAAGCTGTAGGACTGTTCAACCTGTAATCCCTTGCCTACAACGAAGCCTCGATTTACCCGAGGTTTTGGTGAAACTTCCTAGCTATCCTGGCGAATAACGCCGACTTCTTTTCCCTACCAACCTCTCCAAAGTCTCTCGCCTGATCAATCAGCGCGAGGGACCGCCGATGCACTTCTCCGTTAACACCCTGACCCGTTGGACGGCCTCTTGATTCCGGTCATTGGCAAGTTTGTCCTGTCGCCGATGAATGCCAAAGCGCCCGACGTCGAAGGCGTCCTTCGTGACTTTCGGGATTGCCTGAACACTTTCGACGAATGGGCCGAGCGCTTCTGGAGTGGCTCTTCGCTGGAAGTCGAGCAGGTGTTCAAGGTGGGGGAAGAGGTTTCTCTCGTCGCTCCGGCGTCTTCCAAAAAAACCAATCGCACGGTGGCCGTCTGCAAAGCCCAGGGCGCGTTGACCTTGGTACATATGTTCGAGAGCACACGCTTTGTGCCCATCGGCAATACGCCGGTGATGCTGCAAGCGATTGCCCCTGATGGCAGCCCGATGGGCGCGCCGATCCATCACACCATTGGCCCCAGCGGCATTCTTGAAATCAAGGATTGCACCCGCGACCAGCACTACCAGATCACTTTTTATCCCAACGTTTCCAAGGATCACGTCAAGGCGCTGTATGCGTCTTATCAGTCGGTGATCGCGGGGTTGGAAGGTCGTCTGCGTGATGAATGGAAAACCACCTTCAAGCCGCAATGGAGCCGCTTTGCCAATACCGCGCCGCTCGAGCGCAGCGCGATGCAGGCCGTGGCGTTTTCAACAGGGATTGGTAAAGCGCTCTATAACCTCTGGGACAATTTCACACAGCTTTACGAGCTATTGGCGGACCTCAAGGCCAACAGCGAGAAGTTGTTGCAGTACATCACCCAAGCCGAGCTGGATGAATTGCTGAAACTGGGCAAAGACGCCATTGCCCACGGCCTGCTGGTGCTTAGCGATGAGCCGCTGTTGTTCATCTATTTGTCAGCGATGGTGGCCTGGATACGCATGCTCCCGCCGCCGCAGATGTACGAACTGCTGGGCGAGATTACCGGCGAGGTGCTGATCAATCTGTTTTTGATCTGGGCGACGCGGGGGATGGGGGTGCAGATACGCCTGGGTGCGCAGGTGCTGGGGCATATCAAGTCCGGGCGGGTGCGTAAGTGGCTGGAGATGCTGGCCGATCAGCTTGCCGAACCGCGCTTGGAGCAGCATGTTGAAGCGGCCAAGCCGTTGTTGGTGGGTAGCCCGGCGACGCCGATCCGGACGATTCCGGATGTGCCGTTGAAGGCTGGGAATCAGGTGGTTTCCAACCCGGTGCCGGTGATTCGGGACAAGGCCCAGCGGACGGTGTTGGTGCGGCAGGAGCCTGTCGACGATGCGCCTGTTGTTGCGAAGAACCCGGCTGGGGATGCGGCGGCTGCTTCGGATAAGACCGCGACTAATGGGTGCCCGGTATCGATGGTTACCGGGGAGGAATTGCTGACGCTGACCGATGGTGCGCTCGATGGGATTTTGCCGTTTGAGTGGACACGGTTGTACCGCACCAGTGCGGTGGAAGTGGATTGCGGGTTGGGGTTTGGCTGGAGTCACTCGCTGGCGCATCGACTTAGTGTTTCTGGTGATTCGGTCGTTTGGACGGATCATGAGAATCGCTCCACCACCCTGCCCTTGCCATCTGCTTCTCGGCCCGCGACCACCAACAGCCTTGCCGAAGCGGCGATCTACTTGGGGGCGTTGCCTGATGAGCTGGTGCTGGCTCAGGCGTCGCGTTTCTACCACTTCCGCGACGGTGTGCTGACTGCGATCAGCGATGCGTATGACAACCGGTTGCGCATTTTCCGTAACTACCTGGGGCAGATCGAGCGGCTGGACAACGGCGTCGGGCGCTCGTTGTTTTTGCGCTATGCGTCGGGCCGCATTGTAGCGGTGGATTACCAGGTTGAGCGGGCTGTGGATGACGGTCCGTTTGTCTGGGTGACGGAGCAGAACGTTGTTTCCTACGCCTATGACGGTGCCGGGCGGTTGGTTTCAGCGACCAATGCTGTAGGTGAAAGTGAGGTTTATCGGTACGACAATCAGCACGTCATTCTTGAGCGCGGACTGGCCGGTGGGGCGAGTTTCTTTTGGGAATGGGAACGGTCTGGCAAGGCGGCGCGGTGTGTCCGGCATTGGGCGAGCTTTTCGCAGATGGACACGCGGTATGTCTGGGATGACGACGGGCAGGTCACGGTTCATAACGCCGATGGCAGCCAGGAAGTCTACGTGCATGACCAGCGGGCGCGGCTGGTGCAGCGGGTGGATCCGGATGGTGCCGAGCACTTTAAATCCTACGATGAGAAAGGCCGGCTGACGGTTGAGCAGGATCCTCTCGGCGCGATCACGGCCTACCAGTACGACGAAGCCGGACGCTTGGTGGCGTTGTTTCCTGGGGATGATGAGCCGACTTCCTACGAGCATGAGAATGGGTTCGTACGGGTTGTGCGGCGTGGTGAAGCGGTTTGGAAGTATGAGCGTAATGACCAAGGCGACGTTACGCGCAGGACCGATCCTGACGGCAACGCTACTGACTACAGCTACAACAAATATGGGCAGCTGGTTGGGGTTTGGTATCAGGATCACAGCTGTCAGAAGCTGGTTTGGAATGAACGTGGGCAGTTGCTTGAAGAGCAGTTGCCGAATGGCGGGATCAAGCGCTATCGCTATGACGATCTGGGGCGGCAGGTTGCGCGTGAGGATGAACATGGCGCGCTGACTCAGTATCAGTGGGATGCAGCAGGCCGCTTGCTGAAAGTGACTCAGCCTGACGGCGCAACGCGGGAATACAGCTACAACCCCTACGGAAAAATCACCTCCGACCGCGATGAACTGGGAAATATCACCCGCTACGAATACGCCGACGGCCTGCACCTGATCAGTCGCCGCATCAACGCCGATGGCACCCAGGTCAAATACCGTTACGACAACGTGCGGTTGTTGCTGACCGAAATCGAAAACGAAGTCGGCGAAACTTACCGGCTCCAGTACCACAGCAATGGCCTGATCCAACAGGAAACCGGGTTTGACGGCCAGCGCACCGCTTACGTTTATGACCTGAACGGCAACCTGCAAGAAAAGACCGAACACGGCGACGACGGCAGTCAGCTAGTCACCCGCTACGAGCGCGATCACGCCGGACGACTCGTAAGAAAAACCCTACCCGACGGCAACATCGTCGATTACGCCTACGACCGCCAAGGCAACCTCCTCAGCGTCGACGACGGCCACTGGGCGCTGGCCTACGAATACGATCCCCAGAACCGCCTCACCGCCGAGCACCAGGGCTGGGGCACTCTGCGTTATGGCTACGACGCCTGCGGCCAACTTAAAAACCTACGTTTGCCGGACAACAATCGCCTGGTGTTCAATCACAGCAAAGGCGGTCAACTCGAGAAAGTAGAGCTCAATGGCCGCACGCTCACCGCCCACCGATTTGATACGGGTCGAGAACACCAAAGAGGCCAAGGAAGTCTACTCAGCAGCTACCAATACGACGAACAAGGACGCTTGTTCAACCATGGCCTATGCGACGTCGAAGGTGCGATATATCAGCGCCAATACCACTACGACAAATCCGGCAACCTCACCCGCCTCATCGACACCCGCAAAGGCGAAAGCCATTACCACTACGACCCGCTAAGCCGCCTCACCCGCGTCCACCACTCCCAAGGCGAACAGGAACGTTTCGGCCCAAAAGAAACAAAGCCCTACTACTACCAACTCGACCACCTTGGCACACCACAAGAACTCACCGCCCCTAACGGTGAAGTCGTCTGGTCCGCCCATTACCGCGCCTACGGCGAAATCACCCGCCTCGACGCCAATAAAATCGACAACCCGCTGCGCTTCCAGGGCCAATACTTCGACCCGGAAAGCAGACTGCACTACAACCGCCATCGCTACTACAATCCGGATATTGGTCGTTACCTGACACCGGATCCGGTGAAGCTCGCGGGTGGGATCAATGCCTACCAGTACGTACCAAATCCTACTGGGTGGGTGGATCCGCTAGGGCTGAGCGCCAACTGCCCGCCGAAAGGGAAATACCCGTCAGCCTGTAAAACATGGAATGAACCAGAAGCACCCGATATTTCACGCAAAGGCGCTTTCAGAGGAGCGAAAAGAGATGCCGGTATACCAATGAGCCAGAGCCCGGACATGGTAGTAGACCCAGACACAGGAAAGACCAAACAATACGCTATTGAAAAAATGACGGACAAAAATGAAAAAAGAATACTGGATGACAACGGTATGCCCATCGACACAAGGGTATATCAATTTACAAGATCAAATGGTTCAAAAATCCTTATTCAAGACCACTCAGCGGGCCATAAATTCGGTAGAGTAGATAGCATTGGAGATCACTCTTCGCACTTCAATTTGCGGCCAATCGACAAGCCTCGAAAAGGTTATATCGAAGGAGCAAAAAAACATTATCCATTCAGGAAATAAGCATGAAATACTGGAATAACTTAGATGGAAGCATATTTTTTAACAAACTTTTTAGCTCCTCTATTGAAATTGGAAAAATAGCTCTTTTTTCTATAAGGATAGAAAATGACCAACCTTGTATTGGCATGGGTTTCGACATACCCGAGTTTCCAGATAACTTACCAGAAAAATGGAAGAATAAAGGGTATAACATGTGTAGATTAGGTCTAACTTTTTATGAAATCAAAGACTTAAAAATTTCAAATATTCCTGCACATGAGGTATTTACCGTAAACATCAACAAAGATAGTGACTATTTCACATTTGAAGCCGTCAGCAACAACGCTTCCATAAAGTTCAATGCAAAATTCATTTCACTTAAAGATCCTAATGTTTATATTAACGGACCGGACGACTACTACTTCAAATAGTTCGAGTGTTTTAACTCGCAAACACACATCCAAACGGTACCAGAGTATTGAGTCACCTTGAAAAGGAAATAGGCCAAGCTTTAAAAAGCTGCATATCCGCTCTAGAAACTGCAATCGAGCGAACTTGCCACTTTCATCCACGCTCTGACGAGAAAGTTCTTCAAATCAGAAAGCGATATACTCGACCCGGTCAAACTGTTCGAAAAAAGCACCGAGCACAACCCGACTTCTGGAAAGAAATACAGCATCGCATCATTAAAAAAAACTGATTCTATTAGTGCTCGACTCAACGTACAGCGCTTGGACGGTCAGCAATTCCCAAGACATTGCAGACATCCTAGGTGAATCGATCGGATACCCATTTTGGGTGGCCGATATCGAACTCACTTTTCTGGTGCACTTGGATGACCATGACTGCGTAATTTGGGCATAAAGTGGCTTGCGGCAATTGCGCTCTATGACCCCCATAGTTAGCCCCAATTCGCCGCCCCAGCCGCTCCCACCTAAACTCTGCCCAGGCTATTTCAACGGACAGAGGATTCACCATCATGGGCAAACGTCACCCCAATCTCCCCGCCTGGCAATGGCGCAGCTACCCGCAAAACCATCAGCACCCGACCAACCTGGCGTTGCACCTGATTGCCGTGCCGCTGTTTATCGTCGGGTTCCTGTTGATCGTATCCGGGGTATTCAGCCTGAGCCTGGCCAGTTTTGCCGTCGGCGTTGTCGGCATCCTGGCCGGCTTGGCGCTACAGCGCCATGGCCATAGCCTGGAAGCCCAGGCCAGTGAGCCGTTCAGTGATCGTAAAGACGCAGTACAACGCCTGGTGGTTGAGCAGTTCGTGACCTTTCCGCGTTTTGTATTGAGCGGTAGCTGGTGGCGCGCTTGGCAGCAGCGCCACAGGCATTGAGGTCAGGCGAAGACCACCACGGTCTGGCGGCTGATGGCGATCAATTCGCCGGTCGGGCTCCATAACGCGGCAGCGGCATGGCCGTAGCCGTCGCGGGCGTGTTCGATGGTGACGTGGTACTGGCACCAGTCGAGGGTGCTCAGAGTCTGCAGGGGTTGGATGAACTCGATGGTCCAGGTCAGGGTGCTGCCCGGCGCTGGCTTTTTCAGGTGCGGCAGCAAGGCCGGCGGCCAGGCGTCGACCAGGGCGAGGATATGCGCCTCGGTCAGTGGCTCTTCTTTCACATCCCCGCGTAAACGCACCCAACCGCCCATGTCGCGGGATTTGTTGCCGGTAAACGGCAAGCCGCCCACACTCCAGCGCATCGCCAGGTGGCGCATGAATTCAGGGGTAACGCCCTTGATATAGGGCAGTTCCTGACACTCGTCCCAGTGTTTGAACACGGGCGGCGCTTCACTCTCGACAGCAATTTCCGACTCACGGGAGGCGCCGAAACTGGCTTGTACCAGTGTCGCCACTTCACCGTTCTGCACTACGCGGCCGAGCAACTGGCTGACGGCCTTGCCTTCGCGCAACACTTCGACTTGATAACTGGCAGAAACGTCCGGCGCGACCGGGCCAACAAAGGTGATTGCCAGTGATCGTAAAGGCCGATCAGCTGGCACCTGGGCGCGCAGGGCTTCGTATTGCAATGCGGCGACCAGCCCACCAAACGTTGCGCGGCCCTGGGCCCATTCGGCGGGGATGGTCACATCCAGCGGGTTGCTTCGTGCGGCGTCGAGCAAATCACTAAAGCGCATGGCGCGTCTCACATCAGAAGGAACAGATGGGTGATCTTAATCATCGGCCCCATGAGGTGCAGCGCCTATTCCGGCCAAAAGCCGGACCGGCTCAGAAACAATCGGCGCTGAGTTTGTCCAGCACGCGATCGGCCTGCCCTTCCGCCTTGGCCATGGTGCGATGCCATACCGCAACACAAGGTTGCAGGTCTGCCTGGTGCTCGGCCTGGGCCAACCACTGCCAGCAGTCATGCCAATCCCCGAGGGTAGCCTGGGCTTTTTTCAGGCGTGACATGGCGTTGGCAGGCAACTTGTCCAGCTCGGGATACGCTTCCGCCGCGTAGCGCACGCGCTTGATCAGCAACCGCAGGCGGTGGCGATCATGGTCGGGGTCTTTCAAGGCTTCACCGAGTTTCTGCCATTGCTTGGCCAGACGCTTCTCGATACGTGGGCGCAGGCCTTTGAGCAGTTTCTGGTGTTCAGAGGCACGAATAAAACGCGGGAAGGCGTCGAGTATCCGCAGCAAATGGGCAACTTCCGGGCTTTGTGCCACCTGGCGATAGGCATCGGGTTGCAGGCGTAGGCGCCGGTCAGCGGCCTCGTGATGGCCATGCTGATGCAAATACGCCGCCAGCACCTCACGGTCGCGTAGCGGCGTTGTCATCTGGCCCACACTGCTGGCGGCCGATTCAAGCTGTTCAACCCCTGGCAACCCACGCAGGGGGCGCAACAGGCTGCGCAGTCGGCGCACGGTGGTGCGCAGGTCATGCAAGGCTTCATCGTCGGTGACGGCGGCGAGGCGAGCCTGGCAGCTCAGTAACCCTACTTCCAGGCCAATGACCTGAGCGACTAACTGATCGACCAAAGCTGACATCCCTTCCTCCCCCTGACGACGAAAATTCCCAGGTAACTCATGGCCGCCGACGCAGCCTCGTTGCACTCGACAGCTGCTACGCGTCAACGCCCGGCGCGAGACTCACGAATATAGAACCGCGCTTTCTCGGCTTTATTGGAGCAGCCTTCAAAGGCTTCAAATTGTTGCTGGGTTTTGGCGCCGGTCAACAAAGACAAGGCCTTGGAGTAGCTCACCGTGCCGGCAAAACCTTCAGCCTTGGCCAGGTCAAGTTCTTTCCAGGCGGCGTCCAATTGCGAGCCACAGCTGTCGCGGTACGCGGTTTTACCGGCACAACCGGCCAGGGCCAACACGATCACAGGCACACACATCCAGGCTTTCATCGATGACACCTCAAAATAAAGAAAAAACAGTCGTACGTTGTAGACGTTGCCTACATGGAAAAGTGCCTAATCCTTAGCCTGAAATCGATAGTACCTATATACCCCAACATCCCAGAGCATACCCGAGCGCCGCGAGTATTCAGGAAAAATATTACATGCCTTGCGAAGATTGAAGCCGCCACCTCAATGGGTGCATTGTGGGCACCTGCATTGGGAAGGACATGGACCATGAAAAAACGTGTTGCCTTGGTGCTGGGCTCCGGCGGAGCCCGGGGCTACGCCCATATTGGGGTTATCGAGGAAATCGAACGGCGCGGCTACGACATCGCCTGTGTCGCCGGGTGTTCCATGGGGGCCGTGGTCGGCGGGATCTACGCCGCCGGCAAGCTGGAGGAGTATCGAAACTGGATTGAAAGCCTCGACTATCTCGACGTGCTGCGCTTGGTCGACGTGAGTTTTCGCCTGGGGGCGATTCGCGGCGAGAAGGTCTTCGGGCAGATCCGCAAGATCGTCGGTGAGATCAATATCGAAGAACTGCGCATCCCCTACACCGCCGTCGCCACCGACCTGACCAACCAGCAGGAAATTTGGTTCCAGGAAGGCTGCCTGCACCAGGCCATGCGCGCTTCGGCGGCGATTCCCAGCCTGTTCACCCCGGTGATGCAAGGCAACCGCATGCTGGTGGACGGCGGCCTGCTCAACCCGCTGCCCATCGTGCCGGTAGTGTCGAGTCATTGTGACTTGATCATCGCGGTCAACCTCAACGCCACCAACCAGAAGCAGTACCGGTTGCCGGTGATCCAACGCCCGCCAGCCTTCAAGAGTCGCTTCAACAACCTGGCGAAATCACTCGGTTCGCACCTGCCGTTTCGCCGCAAGCAGGCCGAACAATTGCTGAAGCTGGAGCAAGAGGCACTGGAGGCGCAAGCGGCAGAGATCAATCCGTGGCTGGACTCGGCCGAGCCGGAATCCCAACAACCCGCCGCCGCACCGGAAAAACCCGGTGCACCGAGGTCAGCGACCGGCTCATTCATCATCGATAACGTCGGCCCGGCGTCGCTGCTCGACTTGATCAACCAGAGCTTCGAAGTGATGCAAACCTCGCTGGCGCAGTACAAGATTGCCGGCTACCCGCCGGATGTGCTGATCAACGTGCCGAAGCGGGTGTGCCGGTTTTTCGAGTTCTACAAAGCGCCGGAGTTGATTGCGCTGGGAAGGGAAATTGCCAGTGATACGTTGGATCGGTATGAGAGTGAGCAGAGTTGAGGGTTAAGGTGCTGCTGATGACGCCATCGCAGGCAAGCCAGCTCCCACCTTTGGAATGCACGCCCCTGTGGGAGCCGGGCTTGCCCGCGATGGCGTCGGAACCGACGCCAAACATCTAAGCACTCAACAACCGATACCCCACCCCCGCCTCGGTCACGATAAACCTCGGCTGAGTCGGATCATCCGCCAGCTTCTGTCGCAGATGCCCCACCACAATACGCAGATAGTGGCTGTCCTCGGTATGGGTCGGGCCCCAGATATCCTTGAGCAATTGCTGCTGGGTAATCACCCGCCCCGGATGCCGGGCGAGCTGCGCGAGCACCGCATACTCCTTGCGCGTCAGCGCCACTTCGGCACCGTCCAGCAGCACCCGGCGATAGGCCAGGTCGACCGTCAACGGGCCAAACCGCAAGGCCGCTTCCTGGGCTTCACCCGCGGGCGCCTGGCGCAGCAGCGCACGTACCCGGGCGAGAAACTCCTGGATGCCGAAGGGTTTGGTCACATAGTCATTGGCGCCACCGTCAAGCGCTTCGACTTTTTGCCCTTCACTGGCCCGCACCGACAGCACCAACACCGGCACCGTCGACCACTCACGGAATTCGCGCAGCACCTGCTGGCCGTCCATGTCCGGCAAGCCAAGGTCGAGCACCAGCAAATCCGGCTTGCTCAGTGCCGCCTGGGCCAGGCCTTCGCTGCCGGTGCCGGCCTCAATCACTTTGTAGCCCTGGGAGGCCAGGCTGATGCGCAGGAATTTGCGGATCTGCGGTTCGTCATCAATGACCAAAATCGTCGCGGTCTGGCTCATGGTGTCCAATCAAAATCCGTGAAGAAAACAGGGTAGCTCATGCCTCGCGCTCCAGGCCAGGCTGAGTCGGCAAGGGCAGGAACAAGGTGATGCAGGTGCCGCGCCCGTCAATGCCGTCGGCTACGCTGATATGCCCGCCGTGGGCACCGACCATGCCCTGGCAGATTGCCAGGCCCAAGCCTGTGCCCTGCCCGCCCCGATCACCGCGTGCGGCGGTATAGAACATGTCGAAAATCTTTGCGCGCTCGTCTTCGGGAATACCTGGGCCTTCATCGGCGACGGCAAAAAACAGCTGGTTATCCAGCACGCCTGCGCTCAGTTGCAAGCGCCCTTGAGACGGTGAAAAACGCGCGGCGTTTTCCAGCACATTGACCAGCGCTTGTTCGATCAGCGCAGCATGCACATACAACAATGGCAACTCAGGCGGCACGTCGGTACTCACCTGCAACGGCGCCAGCACCGCACGCAAACGGCCGAGGGCGCTGCCGACGATATCACCGGGCGACACCCAATCCCGCGCCAGTTTCAACGCGCCGTGGCCGAGGCGCGTCATGTCGAGCAAGTTCTGGATATAGCGGTCGAGACGCTCGGCCTCATCGCGGGTGCCTTCAAGCAACTCGCGGCGATCTTCCAGCGGGATGGCCTCACCCAGCGCCAACAGGCTGTCGATGCTGCCGCGCATGGAGGTCAGCGGCGTGCGCAAATCGTGAGACACCGAGGCCAGCAAGGCGCTGCGCAGTTGCTCGGTCTCACCGTGCAACCGTGCGGACTCCAGCTCCTGGGCCAGTTGCGCCCGCGCCAGCGCCTGGGCCAATGGCTGGCTCAGGGCAGTCAGCAAGCGACGGCGTTGGCCGCTCAGCTCCTGGCCGGGTTTTGGACTGACGCCCAGCAAACCCAACGGGCCCTCTTCGCCCGACAACGGCCACCACCACCAACGCCCGAACGGCAAGGTGCCGGTGCCCATGCCCGCCGGCTGGTCATGCTGCCAGGCCCAATCAGCAGCGGCGCGCTCGGCTTCGCTAAGCGTCAGGGGGCCGCCGGTCTCAATCGCCCAACCGCCCTGGCCATCGCGGTTGACCAGGCACAGGTCCAGGTCACTCCAGCCTTCCAGGTGATGCGCCGCCGCGCTGATCACCGCCTGGCGATCAGTGGCGGCCGTCAGTTTGCGTGACAGGTCGAGCAGTTCGCTGGTTTCTTCCTGGGTGTCGCGCAACGCCTGCAACTGACGGCGTTGACGCGCGGCGAGGTTGCCGGTCAGCGCCGCCATCAACAGGAAGAACAACAGGGTCAGCACGTCCTCTTCGCGCTGGATGGCGAAGGAAAAATTCGGTGGGATAAACAGGAAGTCGTAGGTCATGAACGACAACGCCGCACACACCAGCGACGGCCCCAGGCTGCTGCGCACAGCCACCAGCAATACCGCCGCCAGGAACACCAGCGAGATATTCGGCAGCGGCAAGACGCTGGACACTGCCCAAGCCAATACCGCAGCAACCACCGTCGCCACGACCGCAAGCGCATAGTCGAACCACACCAGCCCGCGCGCGTCCGGCAAGCGTGACGGTGCGGGGATGTCATCGCTGTCGAGGACGTTGATTTCCAAGCCACGGGCATTCCGCAGCAACCGTGCAGCCAGGCCGCCACCGAACAACCTCCGCCGCCAACGCATCCGCGACTGCCCCACCAACACCAGGCTGGCGCGGCGTTCGGCGGCATGCTGGATCAGCGTCTTGGCCACCTCGCCGGCTCGCAGCAACACCACTTCACCGCCCAGGCGTTCGGCCAGTTGCTGGGCATTTTGCAGGCGTAATCGAAACTGCTCGTCCCGCGCGCGGCCGTTGTCGATGTGCACCAGGCTCCACGGCAAATGCCGGCGTTGGGCAACACGGCTGGCATGGCGCACCAGGCGTTCGGCCTGTGCATCGCCGTCCACGCCGACCAACAAACGCCCACGCACTGCCGGCGCGGCCTGGCCAAGTTGGCGGTAGCCTTGGGCCAAATCATCGTCGACATGAGCGGCGGCGGTTTGCATCGCCAACTCGCGCAAGGCCATGAGGTTGGTCTGGGTGAAGAACGCATCGATGGCCGCGCGGGCTTGCTCCGGCACATAGACCTTGCCGTCGCGCAGGCGCTCCAGCAACTCGCGAGAGGGCAGATCGATCAGCAGCAGTTCGTCGGCCTCTTGCAGCACCCAGTCCGGCAGGGTTTCACGCACCTGCACGCCGGTGATGCCGCGCACCTGGTCGTTGAGGCTTTCCAGGTGCTGGACGTTGACCGTGGTAAACACATTGATGCCAGCGGCGAGCAATTCCTGGATGTCTTGCCAGCGCTTTTCATGGCGACTGCCGGGGGCGTTGCTGTGGGCCAGCTCGTCCACCAGCACCAGCTTGGGCTTGGCGGCGAGCAGGCCGTCGAGGTCCATTTCTTCAAGCATCACGCCACGATAGTCGGTGCGCAGCAACGGTTGCTGCGGCAGGCCGCTGAGCAAGGCTTCGGTCTCGGCGCGACCATGGGTCTCGACCACGCCGGCGATCAACTTCACGCCCTGGCGCAATTGGGTGTGGGCGGCCTGGAGCATGGCGTAGGTCTTGCCCACGCCGGGCGCGGCGCCAAGGAAGACTTTGAGCCGGCCACGGCCGTTGCGGGGCAGATCGGCTAGCAGGGCATCGGCGCGGCCGGAGTCGCTCATGCTTGGGGGTTCCTTCAGGTATTCATATGGAGTCTTTTATGCCGCCATCGCGGGCAAGCCCGGCTCCCACAGGGGAATGCATTCCAAATGTGGGAGCGGCGGTGCGACGATTCGACTTGCCCGCGATAGAGGTATTCCTGCCTATAACTTTTCCAGAGCCATGTTCAGCGCCAGCACATTCACCACCGGCGGCCCAACCAACGGGCTTTCGATGTGCTCATCGAGCAACCGCTGCAAGGTCGACACCGGCACACTCCGCGCCGCCGCCACCCGCGCCAGTTGATAGGCAATCGCCTCCGGTGGCAAGTGTGGATCAAGACCGCTGCCGGAGGTAGTCAGCGACGCCAAAGGCACCGGCCCCTGGCTGGGCACGAGCTGTTTATTTGCATCATCAAAGATGCGCGTCGCCAGCGCCGGGTTGCTTGGGCCAAGGTTGCTGGCGCTGCTGGAAACCGTCGCGAAAGCGCCGGCCGAGGGGCGCGGATGGAACCAGCTGTCACCGGTAAAGTCCTGGGCGATCAGGCTGGAGCCGCGCACTTTGCCGCTGGCGTCGCGCACCAGGCTGCCATTGGCCTGGTCCGGGAAAGCGACTTGGGCGACGCCGGTCACTACCAATGGGTAGGCGACGCCGGTGATCAGGGTCATGAGCACCAGCAGGCTCAGGGCCGGGCGGACAATGTTGGACATTTTGGATTCCTCAATTTGTGGGACGCTCTGCCGTGTTGCAATGGGGCTGCTTCGCAGCCCGACGCGGGGCAAGCCCGCTCACTACAAAGAGCAGGTTCGGTTACACCAGGTGCAACGCAGTCAGCAGCATGTCGATCGCCTTGATACCCACGAACGGCACCAGCAGCCCGCCCAGCCCGTAGATCAGCAGGTTGCGCCGCAGCAACGCCGCCGCACTCGCCGCCTGCACGCGCACACCGCGCAGCGCCAGCGGGATCAGCACCACAATGATCAGTGCGTTGAACACGATGGCCGAGAGGATCGCGCTCTGCGGGCTCTGCAAGTGCATTACGTTGAGCACGCCGAGTTGCGGGTAGATCGAAGCGAACAGCGCCGGCAAAATCGCGAAGTACTTGGCCACGTCGTTGGCGATGGAAAAGGTGGTCAGCGCACCGCGCGTCACCAGCAATTCCTTGCCGATCTGCACCACGTCCAGCAGCTTGGTGGGGTCGCTGTCGAGGTCGACCATGTTGGCGGCTTCGCGGGCGGCCTGGGTGCCATCGTTCATCGCCATGCCAACGTCCGCCTGGGCCAGCGCCGGGGCGTCGTTGGCGCCGTCGCCGCACATCGCCACCAGGCGACCGTCGTTCTGCTCATGACGAATACGGGCGAGTTTTTTCTCCGGCGTGGCTTCCGCCAACACGTCGTCCACGCCCGCTTCGGCAGCAATCGCAGCGGCTGTCAGCGGGTTGTCGCCCGTCACCATCACGGTCCGAATGCCCAGTTTGCGCAACTCAGCGAAACGCTCGCGGATGCCGGGCTTGACCACGTCCTTCAGGTGAATCGCACCGAGCAACTTGCCATCGGCACACACCAGCAACGGCGTACCACCGCTCTGGGCGATCTTGTCGATTTCCCGCGACAGTGCCGGTTGCAGGTCGCTGCGTTGCTGACCGATAAACGCCAGCAGCGAATCCACGGCACCTTTGCGGAACACACGGCCCTGATAATCGACACCGGACAACCGGGTTTCAGCACTGAACGGCACGGCCGTCAGCTCATCCGCGGTCGGCTCGGCTTGCGGGTGCAAGGCGCGCAGGTATTCAACGATGGATTTACCTTCCGCGGTGTCATCCGCCAGGGAGGCAAACAACGCGCCTTCGGCCACGTCCTTGCCGCTGACGCCAGGCGCCGCGACCACCGCCGCACATCGCCGGTTACCAAAGGTGATGGTGCCAGTCTTGTCGAGCAGCAATACGTGCACATCCCCCGCCGCTTCCACGGCGCGGCCGGACTTGGCGATCACATTGAGGCGCACCAGGCGGTCCATACCGGCGATGCCGATGGCCGACAACAAGCCGCCAATGGTCGTAGGAATCAGCGTCACCAGCAGTGCGACCAGGAAAACCAACGGCAAGCTGCCATTGGCGAAGTGGGCGAACGGTTGCAGGGTCACCACCACCAACAGGAAGATCAGCGTCAGGCCAATCAGCAGGATATCCAGCGCGACTTCATTGGGGGTTTTCTGGCGTTTGGCGCCTTCCACAAGGGCGATCATGCGGTCCAGGGTCGACTCACCGGGGTTGGCGGTGATGCGGATCAGCAACCAGTCCGACACCAGGCGGGTGTTGCCGGTGACGGCCGAGCGGTCGCCACCGGACTCGCGGATCACGGGGGCGGATTCGCCAGTGATCGCCGCTTCGTTAACCGCCGCGATGCCTTCGACGACTTCGCCGTCACCGGGGATCATTTCCCCAGCGGTAACGCGCACCACATCACCTTTGCGCAGGCTGGTGGCCGGCACCACTTTGAAGCTGCCATCGGCCTCTTTGCGGCGTGCGCTCAAGCCTTCGCTGCCCGCCTTGAGGCTGTCGGCGCGGGCCTTGCCACGTCCTTCGGCCAACGCTTCGGCGAAGTTGGCGAACAGCACGGTGAACCACAGCCACACGGCGATTTGCACGGCGACGTAGGTCGGCACGGTCGTGTCCGGCACAAAGCACAGCACGGTGGTGAGGATGGCGGTCAGCTCGACCACCAGCATCACCGGCGAACGTTGCAGTTGGCGCGGGTCCAGCTTCACGAACGCCTGGACCAGCGCCGGGCGCCACAGCGCGGAGATCGCAGTTTTGGCGGGCTGCTGGGTTTGGACCGGGGCCGCGTTTTTTGCAGGCATATTCATTTTCATATCCCCTTCGCTCTTCATTTAGAGGCAGCCATGCTCAAGTGTTCAGCAATTGGGCCCAGTGCCAGCGTCGGCAGGAAGGTCAGGCCGCCCACCAGCAAAATGGTCACGGTCAACAGGGTCACGAACAGCGGGCCATGGGTCGGGAAGCTGTTCTGGCCAATCGGTGCGGCCTTCTTCATCGCCAGGCTGCCGGCCAGGGCCAGTACTGGAAGGATGTAGCCGAAGCGACCGATCAACATGCCCAGGCCGAGCATCAGGTTGTGGAACGGTGTGTTGGCACTGAAGCCGCCGAACGCCGAGCCGTTGTTGGCACTGGCCGAGGTGTAGGCGTAGAGCAACTGGCTGAAGCCGTGCGGACCTGGGTTGCTGATGGCACCGGCCGGGCCAGGCAGGCTCGCGGCAATGGCGCCGAGCACGAGTACGCCAACCGGCATGACCAGCAGGGTCACCACCAGCAATTGCACTTCCTTGGCCTGCAGCTTCTTGCCGAGGTATTCCGGGGTGCGGCCGATCATCAGGCCGGCGAGGAACACCGCGATCAACACGTTGAGCAACATGCCGTACATCCCGGCGCCGACGCCGCCGAAGATCACTTCGCCGACCATCATGTTGACCAGCGCCACCATCCCGCTGAGGGGGCTGAGGCTGTCCTGCATACCGTTGACCGAACCGTTGGACGCGGCGGTGGTGGTCACCGACCACAGCACCGTGCCGGTGGTGCCGAAGCGCGCTTCCTTACCTTCCAGCGGCGCGGTCTGCTCAACGGCCGGGTTGTTCAGGGTCGGGTTGGGCTGGTATTCGGACCACAACGAGGTCGCGCCACCGATCAGGAACAACGCCAGCATGCAGCCGAGGATCGCACGGCTCTGACGCAGGTCTTTGACGTAGTGGCCGAAGGTGAACACCAGCGCCACCGGGATCAGGATGATCGATGCCACTTCGAACAGGTTGGCCCAGGCAGTCGGGTCTTCAAACGGGTGCGCCGAGTTGACACCAAAGAAGCCACCGCCGTTGGTGCCCAATTGCTTGATCGCAATCTGGCTGGCTGCCGGGCCCAGGGGGATCACTTGATCCACGCCTTGCATCGTCACGGCATCAACGTAGTGAGCGAAGGTTTGCGGCACGCCCTGCCACACCAGGAACAACGCCAGTACCAGGCACAACGGCAACAGGCCGTAGAGGGTGGCGCGGGTCATGTCGACCCAGAAGTTGCCCAAGGTCTGCGCCGATTTGCGACCGATCCCACGGCAAAGCGCGACCAGGACTGCCAGGCCAGTGGCAGCACTGACGAAGTTCTGCACGGTGAGGCCGGCCATCTGGCTGAGGTAGCTTAAAGACGCCTCACCGCTGTAGGACTGCCAGTTGGTGTTGGTCATGAAACTGACCGCAGTGTTGAAGGCCAGCGTCCATTCCTGACCCGGCAATTTCTGCGGGTTCAGTGGGAGATAGTCTTGGAACACCAGGATCGCGAACAACAGCAAGAAACCCGCGAGGTTGAACGCGAGCAAGGCCAGCATGTATTTCTGCCAGCTTTGTTCTTGCTGCTCGTCCACGCCTGAAAGGCGATAACAGGCTTTCTCCACAGGCCACAGAACCGGGCTCAGCCAGGTGCGCTGCCCTTCCATCACCTTGTAATAGAACCGCCCCAGGAACGGGGCCGGCACCAGCACCACGGCAAAAAAGGCAATGATCAGCCAATAGTCATAACTGTGCATGGCCAGCTCCTAGTTCCGATCCGCGCGTAACAGCGCAACCAGCAGATAAATGAACAGCGCCACGGCCAATAGCAGTGACACCCCGTCCAGAACGCTCATGGAAGTCTCTCCGTTTAGCGGCGAGTGCCGCGTGTGGGGCAATTGTCCGCAGGAGTGGTGTAAAGGAACGAGAGCGAGGGTATGGGCGGGGCGTAAAGACGGCGTAAAGAGTGGGTTTATGCGGGGTTTACAGGGGGATTTGCTGTGGATAGGAGGGCCTCATCGCGGGCAAGCCCGGCTCCCACACTCGACCGCGTTTCAGCAGGAGATACGCGGCCCAATGTGGGAGCGGGCTTGCCCGCGAAGGCGCCAGCTCAGTCAACACAGCACTTATCTGGTGCAACGCAGGGCAAATTCAAACGCCAAACCGTTCCCGTGGCGACAGTTGCACGGCTTTACGACAATGATTCTCAGCCTGGCATGCACGCTGCAACACCTTGAATCATTCCAAACCGTTCAGGGAGCAGCACAATGAACACACAACTAAAACCCACCTTGGGCACGCTGCACTTGTGGGGCATCGCCGTCGGCCTGGTGATTTCCGGTGAATACTTCGGCTGGAGCTATGGCTGGGGCGTCGCCGGGACCTTGGGCTTTTTGGTGACCTCGTTGATGGTCGCCGCCATGTACACCTGCTTCATCTTCAGTTTCACCGAGCTGACGACCGCGATTCCTCACGCGGGTGGGCCGTTTGCCTACAGCCGTCGTGCCTTTGGTGAGAAAGGCGGTTTGATCGCGGGGCTCGCGACGCTGATCGAATTTGTCTTTGCGCCCCCCGCCATCGCCTTGGCCATCGGCGCTTACCTGAACGTGCAATTCCCGGCGCTGGACCCGAAACACGCAGCCGTCGGCGCGTACATCGTGTTCATGGGCCTGAACATCCTTGGTGTGAAACTCGCCGCCACCTTCGAATTAGTCGTGTGCGTACTCGCCGTCGCCGAGTTGCTGGTGTTTATGGGTGTCGTAGCGCCCGCCTTCAGCTTCAGCAACTTCGCCCTGAACGGCTGGGCCGGTTCCGACACCTTTGGCGCCCCGGCAATTGCCGGCATGTTTGCCGCGATTCCGTTTGCTATCTGGTTCTTCCTCGCCATCGAAGGCGCGGCCATGGCCGCCGAAGAAGCGAAAGATCCGAAGCGCACCATTCCAAAAGCCTACATCAGCGGCATCCTGACCCTGGTGATCCTGGCCATGGGTGTGATGTTCTTTGCCGGCGGCGTGGGCGACTGGCGCACCCTCTCCAATATCAACGACCCATTGCCACAAGCCATGAAAACCGTGGTCGGCGACAGCTCCGGCTGGCTGCACATGCTGGTGTGGATCGGCTTGTTCGGCCTGGTGGCGAGTTTCCACGGCATTATCCTGGGCTACTCGCGTCAGTTCTTCGCCCTGGCCCGCGCCGGCTACCTGCCGTCTTTCCTCGCAAAACTGTCGCGCTTTCAGACACCGCACCGGGCAATCATCGCCGGCGGCGTGGTCGGTATCGCCGCGATCTACAGCGACGGCCTGATCAACCTGGGCGGCATGACACTGACCGCAGCGATGATCACCATGGCCGTATTTGGCGCCATTGTGATGTACATCATGAGCATGCTCAGCCTGTTCAAACTGCGCAAGACCGAACCGTTGCTGGAGCGCACCTTCCGCGCACCGGGCTACCCCATCGTGCCGGGCATTGCGCTGGTGCTGGCGGTGGTGTGCCTGGTGGCCATGGCCTGGTTCAACACGCTGATCGGGCTGATCTTCCTGGGCTTTATGGCCGTCGGATTCGTTTACTTCCAAATGACCGCGCAAGACCGCGCGGATGCACCCGCGGATGCGATGTTGACCGGACTCTGAGGTTAACGAGGCGGAACAGGCCTACACTGAACTCCTGAGAAAGCCTGTTACTCAAAGCAGTTATTCCCGTGGGAAAATTCTCCCACGGTGATCTGCCTCAAGGAGAGCCTTATGCCGTGGTACGCGTGGTTGATTATGGTAGTAGCGATCGGGTCGATCGTCGGTGGGCTGATGATGCTGCGAGACAGCGCCAACAAAGTGGAACTCACCGACGAACAACGCAAACGCGTGGCCGACCGCAACGCCCAAGCGGATGCGAAGGACGCGCAGGATCGCTGACTTGGCTGCCCTGACACACACCTGTGGCGAGGGAGCTCGCTCCCGTTGGGCTGCGAAGCAGCCCCTCTAAAAAGCTACTCCCAATCCGCCTTGGCAATGTGCAACCCGTGCTGCCCTTTATAAGCAGCACGCTCCGGCTGGCTCCAGCCGTTCAGCAATCCCTCCTCCAGTTTATAAATCTCGACGCCCAACGGACGGCATACCGTCAAGGGGTCCTGCGCCTCCGGCCCCCACATCGGCAGCGATAAATCCCCGCCCGGGCACGTCGACAGCGCACACAGCAAATCAATCTCGGCAAAAAACTCCAGGTAATCGCCCTTCTGCGCCGGGCAAGCCTTCATGAAATACATGTCGTCATGATTCAGGCCCGTGCACTGGAAAATGTTCAGCACGTCATGCACGTCGAATTCCGTCAGACCGTGGGGTAACACCGCGCGAGTCAGGTTCGAATGGCAATGGTGATGGAAGTCCTCTCCGGTGAGCATCCGGTTCACATACGGATCGCAACGCGTGCCGAGCAAATCATGCAGACGCCCGCCATGCTCATCGATGCCGTAACTGGCCAGGCTGTCATCGGTGATCGTCACCAGCGGTCTTAAAAATGGCAGATTCGACCACAACCGGTCATGCGTGCTCACATGGGCGCCCTGCAACTGACGCGTGCGCGCCGCCCACAGGCGTTCACGAGGGTCGTTGGCATTCCACACATTGAAGTCACCCACCTGTGGACCGACCGGCGTGGTCACACGAAACACATGCCCAGCCGGCACCTTCCACGCCCTGCCCGTGCGGATTGGCACCTCGAACTGCTCGATCACCGTACGTTGCTGTTTTTGGTCACGGATGCGCTCGTAAAACGCCGTGTCGACCTGCAGCGCCGAACCTTTGCTGACCTGATAAGCGGCCGGATAGTCTTTGTACATGATGCAGATCCTCGATCAGGGGTGGTGAAACAAGGCCAGGGAAAGGCGTTCCGAATCATCCAGGTAGAGGCTCATCGCCTCCCCTGCCGCCGGTTTATCCTGTTGGGCCAGTAATGTGTAAATCTCACGATCACGCTCTAGCCACGGCGACTGGAAGCGCTGCTCATCAGGCGCGGCGCAGAACACCAAACGCAGTTGCGCGATGACCTGAGCAAAAAACTCATCGAACAAGGGGCTGCGCATCAACCCGACAATCTGCTGGTGAAACACCAGGCTGTGGGTGGCAACCGCACGCCAGTCTTCGCGCTCACGGGCCAGGGTGGTGGCGTCGATAGCGTTTTGCATGCGTTCGGATTGGGCCTCTGTCAGCGGACCGCTCTGGGCGATGGCCTGCAACTCCAGGGTGCGGCGGACTACAAACAAATCACGCACCTCATCACGTTCCAGCCGCCGGACCATGACGCCCTTGTTACGCACGTAGCGGGTCAGGCCTTCCTGGCCTAGACGGTGCAGTGCTTCGCGGATGGTGTTGCGCGAGGCGTTGTAGGCGGTCACCAGCTCGGCTTCGACCAACGGCATGCCGGGTAACAGCCGCCCGCCGATGATGTCGGCGCGCAGTTCCAGGGCGATTTGGTCTGCTAGGGATAGGGTGAGGGTCATGGTTACCTTGGGATTGTTGAACAATCTGTTTGGTAAAGGTAATCACTTTTTATGCCAAGGACTCTTTACTGCGCGTTGTCGAATTAATCTTTCATGTGAACAACCTCGTTGCCGATAAAGCGTCTTAAGGTTCACAAACAACCTTCTCAATGTGTGTAAGACTCAAGTGAACGGCATAGCTGGAGTGTCCTGCTATCTGCAACGAGATTCGCGCCACATTCAGGGATGATTAAGAGAGGTAGCAGGTATGATAAAAATGCTCAAAAAGCTGACCATCGTCATTTCAGAATTCGTCACCTATTCAGAAGACCCTCACGAAGAGTGCCGCCCGTCTTTTGAATCGCGCATTCCCGCTGAGCGCCTTGAGCGGGACGACGACGGGGGATATCTGGATCCGGTTATAGCGGCAAGATGGAAGAAGCTCAGCGTTGATCGCCAAAAAAAGGCCAGTCAATGACCGGCCTCCTCAGGTTATTTAATTGATCATCAGCCTCTCGCGGTTCTTCTCCAGCAACGCCTTGCCGATTCCCTTCACCTCCAACAACTCATCCACCGCCGTGAACGGGCCATTGCTTTCTCGGTAGGCCACGATCGCCTTGGCTTTCGCTGCACCGATGCCAAAGAGGTCACGACGCAGGGTTTCGGCGTCGGCGGCGTTGAGGTTGACCTTGGCAGGCTGCTCGGCCTTGGACATCTGGGCGGTGATCGGGGTTGGGGCTTCGGGCTTGATGGACGGGGCTGCGGTGGTGGTAACGGAGAGCGTGGTGAGGAAAGCGAAGATGAGGGAGGTGAGGTAGGTGTTTTGCATTTTGAATGCTCCATGATATTGGTGAGGAAAGCAGCTGTTCCGAAGCTGCTTCCCAAACTTAGGTGATATCAGGCAACTGTCAAAAATGTGTCCATTACAGGATGTTAAATCTCACTGCCTGTACTTTCTACGTTTACATCAATAACTCTACGCACGGCCAGTTTACGCCATACTACGCTCCAACTCACCCGCACGAAACTTGACTGCCAAAAATATCAACGGGGCATAAGCCACAGCCAATACCGTAGCGCCGTCCAAATCGTAGAGAATCAGACACAGTGCAGCAGGCAACAGCCAGAATACGTTGAATATTCCTACAGCCAAAGTGACAGGCAGATGCTTGCCAAATTGCCGCGATGCGAACTGGTAAGCATGGCTGCGGTGTGCTTCGTAAACTTTGTCACCTCGTATCAGGCGACGTAACAAGGTAAACGTAGCGTCTACAATGAATACCCCAAGGAGTATCAACCAAGCCCAGAACATCGTCGGTGAAACCCAGGCTGCCTGAATCGATAACACGCCGAGTGCAATGCCAAGAAATCCACTCCCGGCATCGCCCATGAATATCTTGGCTGGCGGAAAGTTCCAGAGTAGAAACCCTGCGGCGCAACAGGCCAGGGTAACTAACGACCACCCTTCGACAGAGGAACCGTTGACCCAGTACAGGACGCAACCGCTCAGGCAAACTGTAATAGCCTCAACGCCGGCGATGCCATCAATACCGTCCATGAAATTATAAAGGTTAAGCATCCAGACCAAATAAAGGACCGCGAACAAATAACCAACCCAGCTAACGTCGACACTCAAGCCGAACACGCTTATAGCTGGCAACCCTCCGATCCATACCACCGCCCATACTGCCGCAGCGAAGTGCGCCAGCAATCTCCAGCGCGCAGCTATATGTCCATGATCATCCAGAAATCCGACAATTGCGGTTAATACGCCAGCTCCGATGAGCGCATAAAACAAGGGCGAAGCGATGAGCCCACCTGCAAACAACGCAACCAAGGCCACCAGATAGCTCAGTACAATCGCAACGCCTCCCCCACGCGGTGTGGGGACGGAATGAGAACTGCGACCATTGGGTATGTCGAGCATTTTTCGCGACAACGCATAGCGACGCAGGGCTGCCGTCAGAAAAAAGGAAAGTCCGGCCAATGCCGGAATCAGCCACCAATAGTTCATTATCTAAAAAACTCCAAAACCTAATATTTCCTATTGGCACTAATAACTGCTTGGCCTGCTGCACGATTCAGAGAGTGGAGGTTCAATTCAATCTCTGCCTAATAAAGGGCCGTCAGCATCTTCCTGACGACGCATGTGGATCAGGTCCACAATCTGACACTCGGGAACATAACCACTTACCGTATCGCCGAGCAGTTCGCGGACTTGAACATAGTTATCCGAGGTGACGGCATCGATTAGTGCCGAAATCGCAAGTTTGAACTGCTCCCACGGCAAATGCTCCTCATCGGCCCGCATGATCATCGAGTGTTCGGTCGGAGATACGTTGTCTCCGATCAGCAGCTCCTCATAGAGCTTCTCACCACGGCGCAGGCCGGTGAACTCGATCGCGATGTCTCCGCTGGGTTTTTCCGGACTACGCAATGACAGGCCGGAAAGGTGCACCATCTTTTCAGCCAAGTCTGCGATTTTTACCGGGTGCCCCATATCGAGTACGAATACGTCACCGCCCTGCCCCATTGAGCCGGCCTGGATGACCAATTGCGCAGCTTCAGGAATTGTCATGAAATAGCGGGTCATGTTCGGATGGGTCACGGTAATCGGCCCGCCATTCTTGATCTGCTCGCGGAACAACGGGATGACCGAGCCCGATGAGCCCAACACATTACCGAAACGGACCATGGTGAAACGAGTGTTGTTAGTGCAGGGCTGTGTGAACTGCTCACCGAACAACAGAGGCTGGGCCTCACGACTTAGCGCCTGCAGGGTCATTTCTGCCAAGCGTTTGGTGCACCCCATGACGTTAGTCGGGCGCACTGCCTTATCGGTGGAGATCAGTACAAAGTGCTCCACTCCAGCTTGCACCGCAGCCTGAGCGGTGAGCAAAGTACCGAGGACATTATTCAGCACGCCCTCAGCGACATTATGTTCGACAATAGGCACGTGTTTATAAGCAGCAGCGTGATAAACCGTATTGACCTTCCAAGTACGCATCACATCCAGCAGGCGCTCACTGTTGCGAACCGAGCCTAGGATCGGTACCAGCTCCAGATTCAATCCTGTGTCTTGGATCAGCTTTTCCAATTCGATCTGGATGCTGTAAAGGTTGAACTCACTGTGCTCGAACAGGATCAACGCCGTCGGCCTACTGGTGAGGATCTGCCTGCACAATTCCGACCCAATGGAGCCACCCGCGCCTGTCACCAGCACGACGTGATCGCGGATGCAGCGCTCGAACAAAGCCTGCTGTGCAGCAACCGGATCGCGGCCGAGCAGGTCGACAATATCGACTTCCTGAAGATCGCTGACACTGACGCGGCCGTTGGCCAAGTCCATGAACCCAGGGATCGTACGCACGTGTACCGGATAGCGTTCAAGCGCAGCAAGAATCTCACGGCGCCGGGCGCGTGAGGCCGACGGGATGGCTAACAGGACTTCAGTTGCACCTGTCTCCTCGATCATCTGTTCGATATCAGAGAAGGGGTAAACCTTGAGCCCGGCTATTACCCGGCGCGCAATAGTTGCGTCGTCGTCGATAATCGCAACCGGCCGCATTGACTTGTCCGACCGCAGGGCCGCGACCAGCTGGTTACCTGCCGCGCCACCGCCATAGACCGCGACCTTGGTCGCGTCGTCGTCCTGGCGTAAAAAAGGCACATGCTGACCCGCAAGGAACCAGTCGCCGAGGAAATACTGGCGCATGAACAACCGTAGTCCGCCGATCATCAGCAGATTAAGCCACCAATAGTTGATGATCAACGAGCGCGGGACCAGTACGTCCGGTCGATACAGGTAGACGTAGACCGTCAATACCAACGACGACAACGCTACGGCTTTGAAGATGCTGACCAACGCTTCGTTACCGAAGTAGCGCATCACCGCGCGATACAGGCCAAACCGGATAAAAATAGGAATAGAGATGATCGGCGCAGCAATGAATAACCAGGCGTAATCACCGAACGGGTTGATGGGTTGTTCAATACCCAACCTCACCACAAACGCGAGCCAAAGCGCGACCCACACCAAAATCACATCGACCATCAACTGCAAGAAACGCTTGTAGCTGCGCGGCAGATTCAATAAACGCTCACGCATTGCACGAGATCCCTTCGTTCGAATTTCGGATTGCCCACCTCCCTTCCCGTCCACGCTCAATGCTCCAGAAAGTCTTTTGCCGTTTTTTCCAGCGCCCCATCCACACTGATTGCGGGGGTCCAACCAAGCAGCACTTTAGTTTTATTGATATCAACCTGAAGCGATCCACACAGACGTTGGGATATCGCCTTCTTGCCAAGCAACTGCGCGACGCCACCCAACAGTTCCATCGGAAGCGGCAACAGACGCGCTGGACGACCCAATGCCCGCGCCATCATCCGCAGCAACTCCGTCGTCGACAGGTCTTCATCATCGCTCACCAAAAAAACTTGGTTCGCAGCGGCAGGATGGTGTACACACGTCACAATCAGATCGACCAGATTATCCACCGCCACAAGGCTTCGTTTGTTGATAATGGCACCCAAGGGCAACGGGACGCCACGATTGAGCCAAGCCATCATGCTGCGAAAATTGGCTTTTACCCCAGGGCCGTAAACCAGCACGGGTCGAATAATCACGACTTCCATTCGGGTTTTAGCTGCGAGCAACAGCAACGCCTGCTCGGCTTCCCACTTGGAAATACCATAAGGGTCCAGCGGAGCCGGCACATCATCCGCCGTATAAGCATGCCCTGGCTGCGTGCCCTCACCGTTGACCTTGATCGAGCTCAAGTAAATGAAGCGGCGCACACCAGACTCTGCCGCTTGTTCCGCCAGGCGCAAAGTGCCCCGTACATTCACACGACGAAAGGCCTCCAACGGATCGGCTTCGCGCTCTTCCATGACATGTACCCGAGCGGCACAGTGGATGACAACCTCAACGCCCTTGAGCGGCCCAAGCCAATCGGTGTCTGGCTCAATCCCAGGCACCTGAACGGTCTGCAGATGGGCTGGCGACTGCTGCGGAACCTGGCGGTAAACCGAACGCACGCTGTAGTGCGGATCGCTCAGCAGCCGAGCCTGGACGGCGGATCCGACAAATCCGCTGGCGCCTGTCAGAAGAACACGTGTCATAGGACGCTCAAGCCTTCTTCCACACCGTACGATTGATGTAGTCGGTGTAGCTCAGGACCACGCGCACGACCTGCAACGAAACCGGCCCGCCTTGATAATCCGGTACCACAGGCACTCTGCGATGTTCGCGTGCATGCTGGCTGGTAACGACTCGAACCGCATCCATCACCGATTCACGCTTGAGGCCGCTCATGATCAATGTGCCCTCGTCCATGCCCTCAGGGCGTTCATGGGCGTTGCGCAACGTGACGGCAGGGAGACTCAACAACGAGGCCTCTTCAGTGATGGTGCCGCTGTCGGACAGCACACAAAATGCCGACATCTGCAGCTTGATGTAGTCCAACAGACCAAACGGTTTGACGAAACGAATCAGTGGATGGTCAAGGGATTCGCCCAAGGCTTCCAAACGCTTGCGCG
This sequence comes from Pseudomonas sp. LAP_36, assembly GCF_019456785.1. NCBI lineage: Bacteria > Pseudomonadati > Pseudomonadota > Gammaproteobacteria > Pseudomonadales > Pseudomonadaceae > Pseudomonas > Pseudomonas sp. LAP_36. The sequence goes on along the minus strand of NZ_JAHZMS010000001.1, from coordinate 1,016,022 downwards.
TACGTGGATGTGTCGAAACGATCACTGGAAAACCATAGTGGTCCGCCAACGAGCGGAGGGTATCCAGGAGATCACGCAGGTTATCCGGCGTATCAACGTTCTCCTCCCGGTGAGCGCTGATGATGAAAAACTTGTCCTGTTCCAAGCCACTTCGCGCCAACACATCAGACTGCTCGATCTTGGGCATGTAGTAGTCAAGGACTTCCTGCATGTGAGAGCCCGTCTTGATAATCGTCTCCGGCCGAATGCCCTCGGCGATCAAATAACGGCGAGCATGTTCAGTCAACACCATGTTGATATCGCTGAGGTGGTCGAGCACCTTACGGTTGAGTTCCTCAGGCACCCGCTGGTCGAAGCAGCGGTTACCAGCCTCCATATGGAACACCGGTATCTTGCGGCGCTTGGCCGCAATCACAGCGAGGCAGGTGTTTGTGTCGCCGTACAAGAGCAACGCATCTGGCTGTTCCAGCTCGAAGATTTCATCCGACTTGGCAATGACTTCGGCGATGGTTTTTGCGGCGGTATCACCCGCGGCGCCGAGAAAATGGTCCGGCTTGCGGATTTCCAGATCGTCGAAGAACACTTGGTTGAGTTCGTAATCGTAGTTCTGCCCGGAATGCACCAGGACATGATTGACCTGGCGATCGAGCTCGGCGATAACCCGGCTCATTTTGATCAACTCGGGACGTGTGCCGACGAGCGTCATGACCTTAAGCATCGAGTTGCTCCTTGATGTAATCGAGCTTGAGCAGCAGTTCCTTGATGCCAGATACATCCAGGCGATCGGTATTGTGCGAGGTGTAGTCGTAGAATTCGGATATACGTTCCTCGCCTTCAACAAAGTACTTGTTGTAGTTCAGGTCACGGTTGTCCGCCGGAATCCGGTAGTAACGCCCCATGTCCTCAGCCTTGGCCATTTCCTCGCGAGAAACCAGCGACTCATAAAGCTTCTCGCCATGGCGCGTACCGATCACCTTGACCTCGTTTGTCTTGCCGAACAGTTGCTTGAGAGCTTCGGCCAAGTCGCCAACTGTTGAAGCAGGGGCCTTCTGGACAAACAAATCGCCTTGCAGACCGTGTTCGAAAGCGTGCAAAACCAGATCGACCGAATCTTCCAGCGACATAAGGAAGCGGGTCATCTCGGGGTCGGTCACCGTCAGGGCGCCGCCCGTGCGAAGTTGGTCAACAAACAATGGAATAACCGAGCCGCGAGAAGCCATGACATTGCCATAACGTGTCGCGCAAATGACCGGGCCACTGGCAGGGATCATGCGCGACTTCGCAACCATCAACTTCTCGGACATCGCCTTGGAAATGCCCATAGCGTTGATCGGATAGACCGCCTTGTCAGTGCTCAACACCACCACCCGCTGTACACCACTGGCGATGGCGGCATTCAGCACGTTTTCGGTGCCTAGCACGTTGGTGCGTACCGCTTCCATTGGGTAAAACTCGCAGGACGGAACCTGCTTCAGGGCTGCAGCGTGAAAAATGTAGTCCACACCCACCATCGCCTGATCCAGGCTGTCGCGATCACGCACATCGCCGATGTAGAACTTGACCTTGTCATTGGCCAGGGCGATGCGCATGTCTTCCTGCTTCTTCTCATCACGACTGAAGATGCGAATCTCGCGCACAGCGGTATTGAGAAAACGCTTGAGGACCGTATGGCCGAAAGAACCTGTACCACCGGTGATCATCAATACCTTGTCGTCGAACATGTAAACCTTCCGAATTCGTTAGCGAGTGGCGTGCATCAGCTCAATGAGCTGGGGCCAGGTTGGAGCTTTGTAGCCGGTTGCCTGGGTGAAGCGCTCACTGTTGAGCGAGCGGTCAATCACTAATGCGGCGTCTGGACGGATCTCGATTGACTTGCCGTATTGGCTGGCAATTTGTGTCAGCAGATCAAGCTTGGCGATTGGTTCTGCGGACACATGATACAGGCCATTGAGCTCTGGGTGCGGGAGGACGAAGTCTTTCATCACGCGGGCCAGTTCGGCGGTGGGTAGACCGGAGAAGATAGCCTTGGAGAAGCCCCGGGTACTGCCCTCTTGTGAAAGGAACCAATCAACCAATGAATGGTTGGAGTTTAACTCGTGCCCGATGATGGAGGTGCGCAGGGTAATTGCGTGAGGCAAATCGTGCAGTTCGCCGATGTACTTTGACTTCCCGTAGAGGTCTTCGGCGTCTGAAACGTCGCTTTCCAGATAGCCACCCCGGCGGCCCGAGAACACGCAGTCGGTACTGATGTGGATGAGTCGGGCGCCACTCAGGGCACAAAGCCGCGCGAGCCTATGAGGCAGCATGGCGTTGATGGGCAACGCAGTTAGCGGGTCCTTGGCATCTGCAAGTTGCTTGATGAGCCCTACGCAGTTGATTACAACATCAGGACGCACCTCTGCAATAACTGCGGTGAGTGCGTCCTGATCGAGCACATCCACACCGCTGAGCAAATGCGGCTGGTGCTGCGGCGCGAAATAACGCAGTGCGGCGGTGCTCCGTACCGTGCCCCAAGTGTCATGATCTAGATCGCCGGAAAACACTTGGAACACTGCGTTACCGAGCATACCGGTTACGCCAAGAATCAAAATTTTCATATTTATCCTTTAACTCAAGCTGCCTAACGACGCCCGGAAAAACCAGACAATCTGAGTCGCAAGCGATTCAAAAGATGATGAGCAAAAATTCGCTCATCCGCTCCCATGATCAAAAAACTGAAGACCAGTGCCGGTATGATAAGAATGAAGTGCCACGAATAGAGTTCTCTATCATCCCAACAAAGCCAAGCAATTAGCGCGACTATCAAAAATCCAGTCAACCAATATAGAAGCTTCCGTTTCTTCAATACCACCCCATGACTAAACCGCAAGCGTGATGTCAAGAATACAAGATAAAATACGTAGCTGACGAAATATGCAAAGCCGACCCATTCGAGCCCGTAAGGAAGAAGACACAAGGATATCGACATGAAAATCAAGCTCCAAAGACCCTCGGCCATCGCAAAACCTTTCATGTCCGCACGCGCTACCAAAGCCGTAGAGATAACCCAGCCCAATACCCTGACAAAATCCCCAACAAGGACCCAACGCAATACATCAAGCGACGGGAGAAACTCATGACTGAAGAGCAAAGACACAATAAGAGGCTTCATCACCACCAAACAGCCTATGAGCGGTAGAGATATTAACAACGAAAAATGAAACGCCTTTGCCAGTGCCGAATGCAATTCGTATCCATCCTTAACTTTGCTGAGCTCAGGTAATAGATAGCTTTGCAAAGAAGTCAGAAACAACGCCAGATACATTGCACTGATGCTCCAAGCGGCATCAAATTGCCCAGCGCCCTCCAACCCATAGAACCGAACTATGTAACTTCGAACGATCAAAACACTACCAAGCGTTAAAAATAACGACAGCAAGGACGGCAGTGCTACCCGCAAGAAACGCACGGTTGCACCCCGCGTAGCCCCTGAAGGCAATACAGACTTTATATCTTTGAAATAACCTATACGTCGAACATAAAAGAAAGCTGCGATCAACCCAAGTAGAGGTCCGCCAGCCAGAAGCAAAACCATGATATTTGAATTACCGCGTGCATAGGCCAGTCCTACTGGTAATGCGACGAGCGCAGCCCCCAAGCCAGTAAGGATAGTGACTAAGCTAAGCGCCCCAAACTCCATTTCAGCAGTTAGCACACCTCGAAAGAAGAAAAGCAGTGATCCAAGGACGATCGGGATAATCAGCCAACGAATAGCGGAAGTATGCTCCCCTTCGAAAATCCAATCAGCAATGAAATCCGCAAATATAAAAACCCCTATAGAGAGTAATAAACTAGCAACAAAAAAAACATAGAAAGACGAAATGAAAAATTGTCGTTTTGAAACTCCTTGATGACTACTTAGACCCTGAACGACGGCGTTCTGGCCTCCAATGGAGCCAACGGACGAAAGCATTTGCTGCAAATGGCGCAATATAGAATATAGTCCTACCCCTGCAGGCCCGGCTAAGACTGCGAGCAACTTCACCGCGACAGCGCCTAGTATCAGGCCAACAAACTGCCCCACGGCGGTTTTTAGCGTAGATACTGCCATGCCTGGTTTCACTTATCACCACCAGTTTTACCCAGAGCCGGTACATCAGCTCTATTGTCAAAAAGAAGAAAGGCTAAAACTACATATATAAAGAGCCCACCACTAAGAAGTGTAGCAGTCAGCGAACTCACTGACGCCACGAAAAAGCATACGACACTTGAAACCATCAAAACCTGGCTCCCAGAAGAAAATATACAGGCAGCGCAAAAAGTAAAGATCAGGCAGTACACCAGCACTCCAGCCCATCCAAACGCGAGTTTTGCGTCTACAAAAAACGCAGTATTGGACGCCCCTGCCCCCCCTGGCGAGGGACCGAACTCATAAACGTAAACCATCTTTTCCAGCAACATTTTTGGCTCACCATAAAGATGGTGAATAAAGCTGACCGAACGTCCTAATGTCAACTCCCCATTCAAGATTTTTCGGTGAAAACCTAACCAATCGTAAGCGGTGATATAAGGGATCCATACGATCCTATTCAACAAAATAAATATTTTGCCGGACGCCTCATTTGCGTCAACCGGGACTTGCCCAAATCCAAATTGATCTTGAATCATGTTTGGTAGAAAAAATCGTCCTGGCCGCCCCATAGCTTCTTGAATTGGCATACCGGGTGGTATCGAGACCTCTAAAGAATGTGCGTCCTTCGCTCCAGCACTAACACTTTTCATTTGCGCATCCCCAACCCCCCCCATCGCAAGAAGGGCCATAATACCGATGCTCGCAACCATCAAAAAAATCACGCCAACCGAGAACAACCATTTTTTCAAAGTAAAATAATAAAATATGCAAGGAAGAAATATAAAAACCGGCGCAGCCTTTTCCAGAGACAGCATTGAAAGAGCGAGCAGTGCAATCAAAAGTAAATACCGCAACCTTGAACCAAAAACAAACGCTGCAACAAGAACCAGCGGCATCAACGATCGACCGAGTATAAAAACTGCATATCTAAGTAAACTCTCGTACCCTTCTAGCCCAGCTAAAAACTGACCGCGCGCCTGAGCAATATCCATCAAGGTGCCTCCCTTGAGCGCAACCATCAGGGGTACTACCTCGGCTAGATGAACAGCATAACCAAGACTCGCTACGTAGATAACAAATACGATGAAGGACAGCCGATACCAAAACACCATAGAGACATTAATCAAACTTGATATTTTTCGGGCCACAGAAACAAATATTCTAGAAAACAATCCATAAGAACAAAAATAAGTAAGACAAAACAATAAAATCAGTAATAGAAGCTCAACCGACTCTTTATCATGAAAAAAAATCAGTCCGAGCAACGAGGCCGGAAAATAAATCATCCCAATTAAATAAACAGGAAAAGCTCTAATACCCATAGTAAAAATAGCTCAAAAAACACCTTCCCAATCAATGTCACCAACTCTGGAATACCTATGACAAAATGCGTACCAGATTGTTCACTTGGGACGGCATATCGAAATTCGCGTCAAAATAATCTCGACCCGATTTCCCCATAGCGTCACGTTCAGCTACGTCGAGTGCCTGCAAGCGACGGATGTTCTCCACAAGAGGCAGGACCTCCTCGGCAACCGAAGTCAACCCCGCGCCCGCTTCCAATACGACCCGCGCGCCCTCACCATTAATGCTAGCGAGGATCGGTCGACCTGCTGCGAGATATGCCTGAATCTTACTCGGAACCGTTTGAGCGAAAGCCTCGTTATCATTAAGCGAAACGAGCAATGCAGATGACTTTTCAAAGATCTTTGGCATCGCTTGTGGTGCAAACCGTCCAGCAAGGATCAAGTTATTCAAGCCTAATGCTTGCTGTTGTGACTGGAGCCACGCCAAGCGACTTCCGCTTCCCACCAGCACCAACCGCACTTGCGGATCATCCCGTAATTGCACGGCAGCTTCTACAAGCGTATCCAGTGCCTGCGCGGTACCCAGATTACCGGCAAAAACCACACAGAAGTGCTGGTCCAGCAATTCACCCAACTCATAGGGGATAGGTGCCGCCTCCACAGACGGGTGTGCATCTATGGAGTTGGGGTAATAAATGATTTTTCTAGGATCAGCATAGCGCGACACAGGTTCAAAAAAGGCACGTGACTGCACCAATAAGATGTCGCAGCTACGATAAATAACTTTGACCAACCACCCAACGGTTTTGAGTGCATGAGGATTACTAATAAATCCAGTCGCTTTGAGGCTTTCCGGCCAAAGATCCTGTACCCACAAAGCAAGCCTTGCCTTCTTCAGCCACTTTAATGGAATTGCGGGAATAGCCTGCAGGACGGGTGATGGAGCAAACACCAGAATCGCGTCAAACTCTCGTTTTCGCAGCATCCAGGGCAGAAAAATTAAGCCCGCCAAAACAAATGAAAGATAATTGAGTATCAGGTTTTTCGCCCCGCCCGCTCCTCGCGGCCAAAGTGGTACGCGGAGCACGTCGATTTTGCCGAGATAGCGCTCGTGCTGCGTCCCCGCGGCGCTATAGCCGTCGAAAATCTTACCATCCGGGTAGTTTGGCTTTCCGGTGGCCACGACGACTTCATGGCCCTGATCATCGAGGGTCCGCACTATGTCGTTAATAATGAAGCTTTCGGGCCAAAAATATTGGGAGAGAACGAGGATCTTCATAGTTAATAAGGGGAACTCAATCAATGATCCTAGCAACGTGATCGGCTATGGCTAGGCTGGCAGTCAGCCCGGGTGATTCTATCCCATAAAGATTCACTAGTCCGGGCAGGCCGTGGGTTTGCGAGCCCTGAATAAGAAAATCTCCAGCAGGCTGTCCAGGCCCTGAAAGTTTGGGTCGAATGCCGCAGTAACCTGGCGTAAGGCGCTGTGGATCAAGCCCGGGGAAGTAGCGCTGGATTGCCACTGAAAACTCGCTTTTGAGGGACTCTTCGACCTGGTAATCAATGCTGTCCGTCCAGGCTACGTCCGGTCCGAATCGAACCTGTCCCCCCATGTCGATAGTGGCATGTACGCCAAGGCCAGCGGTATTCACTTCTGGCATAGGGTAGATCAGGCGTGTAAATGGTGAACTACCGCTGTAGGAAAAATAGCGGCCCCGGCACCACTGGGTTGTCGGCACATGACGCGCCTCGAGGCCGTCGATGCGTGTAGCGAGCTGGCTGGAAAAAAGCCCCGCCGCGTTTATTACACGCTGCACGTCCACTGAGAAAGGCTCATCGCAGCTCTCGCCTTCCACGATCCATACCTTACCATCGTGGTGCAGCCGCTCAACGCGCGTCTCCAGCGCCAGATCGGCACTATGTCGCTGCGCATCACCGAGCAGTGACATCAAATAGGCGTGACTATCAATAATGCCAGTATCCATCGATAACAGAGCTGCAACACCGGAGACAGCAGGCTCCATTTGACGGAGTTGCGCCGCACCCACTTCCTGCAATGAATCCACCCCCGACTGCTGTGCATTCTTCTGAAGGGCATCAAGCGCAGCAATTTCATCCGAGCTTACCGCGACGAGCAACTTGCCGATCCGCCTGTGCTCGACATGATGGTCTGTGCACCAACGATACAACAAATCGCGTCCTTCCACGCACAGACGCGCCTTCAACGAATCGGGAGTGTAGTAGATGCCCGCGTGAATAACTTCAGAATTGCGGCTGGAAGTATGCGAGCCAATCAAACGCTCTTCTTCGACCACCAGCACGCGCTGTCCTGAACGCGCCAGGCGCGAAGCGCAGGCCAATCCAATAACTCCGGCGCCGATGATGAGACAATCATAAGAACTCATATTACGAGTGCCTTGTAAGAATCAGGATTTGGAAAGAAGACGCAAGTAGACGCTGTGCATCAGCTCGGCATTAGCTTTGATCGCAAAGTTTTCCTCTGCCCATTGGCGAGCCTGGCGGCCCAAGGCCTGACGCAAGGCATGGTCCTCTGCCAAACGCTGCAAAGCATCGGCAAGCAGCTCAGGGTCAGGCCGCGGAATCGCCAGTCCCGTCACCTCGTGCACCAGAGCGTCAGGCACCGGGTTTGCCACTGCTACCACGCTGGGAATCGAATAGAAAGCAGCCTCGAATACCGGCCGACCCGCCGCATCCAGATGAGAGGGAAAGCAAAGAATGTCGAGTTGTGGGTAAAGCGACCTAACGTCGCCAACGAATCCCAGCATACGAACCTGATTCTGCAAACCGTAATCGCCTATCATGCGTTCCACGTTGGCACGCACATCATCGGCAAAACCCAGCTTACGAAGCGTCCAGGCCTTTAGCCCCGTGAGCTTACGGGCATTCTCCCCAGCTATCAGACACTCAATGTTTACGTTACGAGCCTTGAGTATGCGCATCGCCTCAATCAACTCATAGATCCCCTTGAGTGGGATCAAAACACCGAGAAATCCGACGCGGACAGGTTTTCCAGCATTTTGCGACGATGAGTCCTGAATATCGTTTTCAATCCCGAGACCGTTGTGCACGATGCTTAAGGGCAAGCCTGCTGCCAGTGTTGCAGCGACAGTATGATCGATCGGTACGACAGCGTCGGCAAAACGCCGTAACCAGGCATTTACGAGTCGCGTACGAAAGCCAGAGTCCGGCGCGCGCTGCAGAGAGCGCACATGTACAAGCATCGGCACACGTAGCAACCACTTGGCGACAATACCTAAGGGCAGTAATGTTACTTCGTTAACATGCAGCAAATCGAACTTCTCATGACGCAAGCGCCAGATCGCTGCTACAGAAAACGGCAACAGGTAAATCTCTCGCAGCAAAATAATCCAGCGTAGTCGGCGATAGTGACTAAAACGAGTATTGTCGAACTGACTTAGCCCGTTTACTTTGCGTACATCCATGCCTGCTTTGGCAAAAGCGCCGCAGACCGGACCGTCCGGCGTCAGTACCGTGCCGTCTACACCCAGGGCACGCAGACAGATGAACAATTCGATAAGGCTCTTTGACGCGCCACCGAACGCCGCAGCCGGATGCAAGTAAAGCACCCGCATTGATGATTCGTTCATCGTAAACTTCCATACCAGCGCGCAAAGTTAACCCAGCGCCAAACCTGCCAGGTATAAGGGCGACGACCCGAAACCACCGCGTCGAAATGTTCAAGGAGTTTTGCCTGGTCAAGAAATGGCAGTCCTAGATCCTCTTTCAACCAGGGCCTCAATACGTCTGCCATCCCCATAAGCCATTGCTGTTCCGGCGTCGCAAAACCGATTTTATCGCGACGCTCAAGCACCTCTGCCGGCACGATCCCACGTAGCGCGGAACGCAACAGATGCTTGGTCTCACCCGCAGGGGAAACAAGATACGCTTCTGGTAATGACAGCATGAAGTCGGCGAGATCGGTTGTCAGGAACGGTACGCGGCTTTCCACCGAGAAACGCATTGAATTGCGATCACCGTGGCGAAGCAGGCCGAGTAAACCGCGGGTATTCAGCGAGGACGCCAACGTACTCATCATGCGACGGCCCGGTATCTGCTGGGATGGCGCGTGTTTGGGAAAACCGAGATGGACGCCGCTCTCGCGCAACGGCCCTGGTCGGATCCATGCTGGGCAATTGTCCATACCGTTAAGCCCACGTAGCAGATCGTGCAGACCGCCCTCACTGTATTCGCCGACAATCCGCTTCAACCCCTCAACACGACTGCGCCCCGGCCATTTCGACCATTGACCCAAAAAGCTCCAGGCTTCTCGCAATTGGCCGTCGTCTAGCAGGCTGCGAATACGTTGCCCCACATATCCGTTATACCCACCTTGATTCTCGTCGGCTCCCTGTCCTTCCAGAGTTACGGTAACTCCCTGTTCTCGTGCCTTTTTGAACACCCGATACTGGGCGTAGATGCTCGTACTGCCAAATGGCTCACCCTGCGCGGTAATCAAATCTTCGAGATCGGCCGCCAGTTCTTCCCCCGACACAATAACCTTGTGCGCCTTGGCACCAACGTGCGTGTTGACTTTATCTACCCAGCTTTCTTCACTGACGCCACTGCCGCGGGCAATATAGCTGAACGTATTGATATCCGAATCCGGCTCAAGGTGACGCATGGCGCAAACGATCGCAGACGAGTCGACGCCTCCAGACAAGGCAGCACCCACCGGCACATCACTCCGCAGATGCAGACGCACATTGTCGAGAAACATTTCGCGTAGCTGATCACTTGCGCTGGAAAAGCTCATGGACTGAGTCTTTAAGATGGAGGGCTTCCACCAAGTCTCGGGACTGGATACCTTGAGCGCAGCTAGGTTGACAGTGACTAGCTGTCCGGGAAGTAAACTCACCACGCCATCGATGAAACTCTCCTGGCCGAAGTCATATTCACCATGCACCAAATAATCGTATGCACGCTGCCAGTTAAGTGTAGAGCGTTGAGTCTTCAGCGCTCGAAGGGCCGGGAGCTCCGAGCCGAAGATGAACGCACCATCCTCTAATGCGTAGAAGAACGGTTTAATACCGAATGCATCGCGAACACAGGTCAGTGAGCCCTCTTGCCGATCAAATACTACGAACGCAAACATCCCCTTGAGCCGAGGCAACGCAGCTTTACCCCAATGACTCCAAGCAGCAAGCAACACTTCAGTGTCCGAACGAGTGCGAAATTTCGCTCCAAATGACTCTAGCTCTGCTCGCAATTCAATATAGTTGTAGATCTCGCCGTTGAACACCAGCCCAAATCGTTGATCGGCGGTATACATCGGCTGCTGGCCTGACGCGGAAAGGTCAATGATTGCTAGCCGGGTATGGCCGAGCACAACAGCGCCCTCACCTACCGGGCGACGATCAAAGCCTTGATGATCCGGGCCTCGCAGTCGCATCGCTGCCAGCGCGGCGTTGACCCGTTGGTCCAGCCCCGGAGGAGTAACACGCCAAAACCCACCTGTAATTCCACACATTTTATTTGGCGACCTCTGCTGTCGAATGCAGGGCTTTTTCGTAGTCGTCCTTGATCTCGCGAGCAATGCTCAGCGGATCATGCCAACGCTCAACGAATGCCCGACTTCGCTTGCCTAGGGCGACTAGTGCTTCACGGGACATCTGCAACAAATCGCGCAAATCGTCCTCCACTGTAATGGGAGTAACCTGAAGAAAGGGCAAATCAGCTTTCATTTCAGGCGGAATGAAACCCAAGTCTTCATCCCGAATGTAAACAAGCACTGGCTTGCCAAGCGCCATCAACTCGACAGCCAAGCCGCCGTACCAACCCGCGAACAACTGATCGACAAGAACGTCTGCAGACTCATAAATCTTCCTTGCCTCGGCATTGCTCATGCCTTCGACCAGCAGCAATTCGAATTCAAAACCTTGAACACGTAGCCTTTCCAGCGCGCTGAGAATAAGGTCAGAACCTTTAACCTTGCGATTACTTGGCGCATGCACGATACGTAAAGGCCGGTTCTGATCCTGAGTATAGGAAGGTATCCATTCATCTAGAAATACCAGTGAATAAGGTGTAAAGCGCGCACTTTCTGGAAGCACATGCATGAGATCAGGGTTCACTGAGTAGACCTGACTAGCAATACTTGAAAGCAATTTGATATTGCGCCGCTTGAAGGCATCAGAAGCGGCGCAGTAATATCCATCTTCAACCTGACTGGCAATGTTGATAGAAAAATGCTCGCGACTGTAATCACCCTGACGAGCATCATCGCCTTGATAGGTTACGAACACAGCCTTGCCAAGAATACGAATATAGGCAATCTCGAGACGCTGCAGCGCACGCAGGTAGCCTGCATAGAAAAGGCGCAGAAATCCTTTAATGCCTTGATTAGGGCTGAAGCTGAAGGCGTAAGCGTTAGCGAGCGTAGTGCCAGCATTGTAGTGGATTACGTCAAAGCGCGGGAGCAAGAAAAGAATGGCTCCTATACGTTTGAGTTCTCGCATTAGTAAACTCTGACCAGGGCGATGCAGCTCAATATCAGCGGGATAGGCGAGGTAATTTTGCGACACCACAAGGGAATGGCTTTGTACTCCCAACAGCTGCAGCGCCCTACTGAGCGCTTGAGGATTGCCACCCACGGAACTGGGAGCGTGCAGGACACTATATTTCTTCATCAGGGAATGAGTTCCAAAATTCCTCGAGCGAAAGAAATTTTGGGTGCAATTAATGACTCACTCAACGCATCAATATTGGCGATGAGATTGCGAGACTCAATATTTTCTATATTAAAAACTGGATCACGCCCGACTGCCTTGCCTATGATGCCGGCAATATCTCGAAGTGAAAGAACCTCTGCTCCAGCGACATTGAACGTATGACTGCCCTCAAGTGCCAGGCAATGTTCAAGCGCAGCTACCGCGTCACTGACGTGGATTGGATTAATCTTTATCCCATCAGGCCCCTGCAACGTGATGGGCTGCCCAGACATAATATTGTCAATCAAACGAGGAACAAGCATTGAGCGCTTCTGTCCTCGACCATACATAAAAAAGAATCTAAGAACAGTGACGTTCATTAAAGATGAATAATTCTGCGCTAGTACTTCACCACACAACTTGCTGCCAAGATAATAACCTAGCTGCCCATGATGGGGGATTTGGGCGTTTTCTTTGAAGGCCTCATTCCCAGCCCCATAGACCCCGCCTGATGAAGCCAGGACGAAATGTCGCGCCCCTGCGGTCCTCGCATAGTCCAATAGACGTGCAGTGGATGCCACGTTGACACCAAAGACATCCAAAGCTTGATCGGGAAACTCACGGAATCTAGACGATTGTGCCAGATGGATAACTGCATCCACTGAAACCGGCAACATCCGCGCGGACCACGCTTGCGAGAGATCCAAAACATGGTAGGTAACTCCCGCCACAGGTGCTTCAGGCGCGGTATGAACTATCGCATGTACCTGATGCCGAGCAACCAGTTGCGCTATAGAATGTGTGCCCAATAACCCATTGGCACCACTGATAATAATATTCAAAATTGCAACCCCACCTAATTAACCTTCCTAGGCCTGTTCTCGGCTGTCCCCTTGGGGAGGGCCGATCAATTTGGCGAAAATTTCGGAAAAAACGAGCGAAATGGCCTCCACGGAGTGATGACGCTCGATATAGCCTCTGCCCTTACCCGCCGCGACCTCAAGAATATCGCGATTTACATACAGGTTTCTAACAACTTCTTTAAAGGAAAAAGCGTCTGCACGAATAATTGGGATCTCGTCGAACCCTTGGAGCAGACCAGTCGCGACATAGAGCTCTTCAAGATCACGCCGAAGGTGGCAAATGACCGGTTTCCCGGATGCCATCGCTTCGATTGCAAACATCGCGTACCACCCGATAACTAACTGATCGACGATGACGTCCGCCTCAAGAATCATGCGCCGCACTTCCTCGTTTGGCACCCGCTCCAGCATTGTCAATTCTATATCAAGCCCCTCTGCGCGTAACTCGTCCACAGCCCGCAGAATGTGCCGCGTACCCTTGATTTCGCGGTGATTCGGAGCGTGCAACAGTTTCAGCGGTCCATTTCTAAACGGCTCGCTAGCGCTAATCTCAATGAGATTTGGTAAGGGAATGGAAAAATGAGCGATCATCAGCGTATCCCAATGGTGCATGTAGTCGACCCACTCGCAGCCACCAATGATATGACTTCCTGCTGAACTCCATATATCAACCATCGTTCGGATATGACGATGTCGCTTGCCGTGCTGTGGGTAATCCATCGCCATAGCATGCTTAAACTGGAGATTGGGAGAACGAGACATAATCTGAACGTCAGAACCATAAGGTAAAACGACCACTTTTACACGAGCCCATCGATACAGGTAAGGTTCCAGTCTCCATAAGAAAGCCGTCCCTTGCCCCAGCGGGCCACCATCAAAATATATAATTAATGAGCGATAACGTAAAATCGACCAACAGAAAATATAGATATTGAGAAAAAATTTACGACAAAAAAAGTTTTTCGATAGCCAATATAAGTCAAACCGGACATCAAAACTATTTGTAATGTGCCATACCTGACTCACGAAGGTTTCAGCGGAATAGCCGGCTAGCTGCAGCGCTCTCTTATGATATAAATTATTGATAAGCGGAAAAGGACCTAAGCCAACATCTATACTTTTATTAACATGCCTTGCAGCCAAGACCATGAAACATAAAAAAGGGAAAACAACTGCCTCGAACAAGAAACGAAAAAAATAATAAATAAATTTCATTTTCTAATGACCACCTGAGTCGCCTGTAATTCTCGAAATACTTTCAGATTAAGAGCTGGCATTGCAAGAGCGAGGCAGCACATAGCCCCCCCTAACTTCATTAACATAATTACGATATTCATCTCGTATTGCTGAAAAAAAACACTAAAAACAAGAACGATGGTACCTAACAGACATATCCAGAGTAATCGCCTCCAACAAATAGGCAGAGGGTAGTAACGCTGCGTGAAAAACAAGAAGCCGGAAGATAGAAAAATATATGCCGCAACTGTGGCCCATGCCGCACCCGAAACACCAAATTTCGGAATCAGAAGCCAGTTAAGTACAACATTTATCATCGCCGCCGCCCATACAAGATAAGCGAAGACCTTAGTACGATTCGCAAGGGAAATACCAATCGCTGTAACTTGCTGACTAGCTTGCAACACAGCAGTAAAACACAGTATTGAAAGAGGGACAGATGCCGAAAAATACTCTTTTGTCAAAAAAACTCTCAATATCTCTCCCGAAAATAATGCAATAAATCCAGCAATTGATAACATCACTACAAGCAAAATCAGTAAGACCTCGAAGTATAGTTGGCGGTATTTCGTAGGATAATCAGAGCGCAATTTTACAGCATAGGGACTCCATGCCATGCCAAAAGCTGTGGCCACAAAAATCGCAAGGGTCGAAAATCGAAAGGCGACAGAGTATAGCCCTACATCATCGACACCCGACATCGACGCTAACATCCATCGGTCGATCGAGGCAAAAAGCCAATATGCCAGCTCAGTAAAAATGAAGGGCGAGCCATACGCCAAGAGGCGTCGCGACCAAACATAATCAAACTTTAAAATCAAATCTTTGCGAACAAGCCAAAGCCCTAGGGGAATGGCTAAAAAAAGTATAAGCGCTTGAGATAAAAGTACCCCTTCTACACCAGCACCCCAATGAAGAACAGCAACAACCGACAATAGTGCGCCAAGCGCACGGCTAGTAAAAGAAAACCCTAAAAACCTCCAAGGCGAAAAATGCAGTCGGAGTACATCCTGTAGAAATTGAGCCCATTGAGTTAACGGCAATAGCAATGCGACTGCCAGTGCGCCAACAGCACTAAGCTTAACCAAATCTGAACTTATCAAAGGTACTACATAGGGGATAGTCAAATACGCTATTAGCCCGAAAAAAGCTCCTAAAATAAACGTTATAAAAAAACCAGTCGAGACGAGTAACGGTCTCTCGCTAGATGATACAGTTTCATCCCAATAAAAACGCTGAACTGCGTTATTAAGACCAAATCTGACTACAATACCACCCAACATCACGACCGTCATCGCCAACTCAAGCACGCCATACCCAGAAGTTGAGAGCGCAGCTGCCAATAAGGGAAAAGTAAAAAAGGCAACGAGCTTGAGCAGAAAATCCACCCCGCCATATATTGCACTGTCCTTAAACAAACTACGCAACAATGTCAATTTTGAATCCGACCGTTTTTTAATGGATGTTGAACCTTCTTCTTTCTCATTACAAAGTCGCCATAAAGTGGATGGCAGAAATCGGCCAATGTAGATCTATCTTTATACACATACTCTAGAACTGCAGAAAAAAAGAAATTCGCAGCTTCATAACTGTGATATTTTTCTATATATTCACGGCTAGCACAACCCAATTCTTGACGCAGTTCAGGATTACGGACCAATTGCCTTAAAACATCAACTAAAGTTTCTGGAGAAGCAGAAACAATAGGACACTCAGAAAAGAATGACCACCGCCTTAGAGGCAGAATATATCGGTCATCTTCAAGATTACAAATTACCGGCAATCCAGAGGCCATCCCTTCAATCGCGTTTAAACCATGCCCACTAATTACAAGCTGTTCAATTAGCAAATCTACGTCTTTTTCAAAAGTTTCCTTAACAAAAGAATTTGGCATTCCTTCAATCAAGACCAAATCGACTTTTAACCCTTCCTTTTGTAGTATTCTAACCGCTTCTATAACAAATTCACTACCTTTAAACCCCCTGAAATTTGGGGAGTGGGCAACGTAAACGGTGCCGCCCTCACCGCCGTCTGCTGTGCTCAAGCGTCTCGACGGATTCCACAAGTTATCATCAATGAACAATTGACTCCCTAGTAATACATCCCACCGACCTAATCCATCGAATCCTATAAACCCCGGAATGACACAGTCAGCGCGCTCACACCAGTAGTCGACTCTCTTCGCTACGGAGCCCTGCTCTCTAGAGCGCAACGGGATTGAAGCTTGTAGACCATGACTCACCGCAGTGGATCCTACACGTCGATATACGTAAGAATCCAAGCCAAACGGTATAACTACGATTTTTTTACCTGCCAACTTTAAAAGAAAGGACTCTAAAAACCAATAAGGCGTTCGCCCAAGAAAAAAACCATTAAACGAGATAAAAAAAACATCATAAGAAAACAACGAACCAAAAAAACCCAGGTAGTACTTCAAAAATACTGGCACTCTCCAAAACTTATCCTGCAGGACCAAATCATAGTCCTCCCGCGCATTTATGGAAGAGCAATAACCATTTGTATAGGAATAAGAAACGTAGCCTGCTTTTCGCATAGCTCGCGCCCAATAGCTATTATTTATTATCGGCGCCTCCCCCCAAACGAGGCGATGCTTTTGATTTCGCTTACAACAACATCGAGCACAGAACGCAATAGAGAGAAACGCTAACAACGTAATCGGAAGGAAAAACCAGCACACAGCTGCATAAAACTTATATTTAATGCTCATAAACCACCCTAAATCATGTCCCACTCATCCGAACCTTTTTCGGGACGCCAAAGTTTTATACACACTTTCTGCCCCGCATATAAGAAGTACGCAGGATATGTTTCAGGATCACAAGCACGAATTTCATTAATCAACTCAATTAACGGTTTTTGCGGATCTATAATTGAATCAACCGGCGTTCTTACTTTAGAATACTCACTCGCCTCGTTTTCATCTTGAGCAATCACTGAATAAGACCCAGTTTTTAAAAGCTGGATTGCCTCGTACAGGATTTTAGGCTCAATTTCTTGCCCTTTGCGATATACACTGCTCGGGGTATCAAATACAGACAGTGGAAAGGACTCCTGCACCAAAATACCTCCACGATCCATCTGTGAAGTAATAAAGTGAACAGTAACACCAGAACTTTTTTCGCCATTTATCAATATATAAGGCCCACTTCTAAAACCACGATATTTAGGCAGAAGAGTCGGATGTACGTTGATAGCAAAGCGAGCTAAGGCAATGGCTTTTTTCGATATAATGTAAGGGAATCCGCAAGACACAATCACATCAGGCTTCAACTTTTCCAATAATTCAAAAATGCCTTCACGCGCAACGGGATATACAGGAACACCGAATTCAACTGCGGTAAGAATTACGTTTTCAAAACGCCTATTAGAATCGGATAAAAAAGGCGTAATGACAGACCCTACCTTTTCACCTTGTTCCAAAAGATATCTAAGAGCATTATGTCTTGCACCGCCGGAAAGAAATGCGATATTCATTTATTCAACCATTTAAAAGGCACCGTATAAAAATACGGAAACTCCGAAAGCAATACATCACTATCAGCACCAAGCACTGAAGCGTCAAAAATATTTGTGTAATAGCTGTAGGGCATATCTATGGCCCCCCAACTTTTTTTAAATCTATAAACTCCTTCTTGTGTAGCCCACGTACCGCCCCAATTCCAGTAGCGATAGCCTCGTTCCACAGCTTCTCGCATTGCGTTAAATATCAAGCATGTCAACGGCTGCATCGAACGATACTCAGATTTTATAACCGGAGTAAAATACTCGACTGTTTCACCACTATAAAAAAGAAGCAACGCCGATATAGGACGCCCGTTAAGATATGCTATATAAACCAGATAATCTGACCCATATTTAAAACTTGACTTTAATAACTCAAAAAAATCATTTGGCTTAGCCAACCCACCAATTTCCCTCATATTTTCTTTATGTGTTTCAGCTAGAAATTCCAGCCCCCAATCGACATAAAGAGAAGACCATTCGATGTCTTGTTTTTCCGACTTGCGAACCATATTTCTTGTTTTACTGGCAAGACTTGCCATGACAGCATCGTAGCTTGAATCAAATGGAAGCTCGGTAACCTGACCAATTCTGGTATCACTGGGCACTACTTTCAAACCGCGCTCATAGAGGGCTGAATCGCCTGTAAATGGCGAAGATATTAGTGTGCTTACTGAACATCTCACCCCCTTAATGTAGGCTAAATAAAACTCTAAAATCTCTAAAAATAGAGGCTCGTCTTGAGTGAGTAAAACAACCCCTCCATGGCTACCGTAAAACGGCATTGAGTTTGCTACACTCATGCCGCCCTTTTCTTTTATAAAAAAAGGCAACGCACCGATCACTTCCCCATCATCATTAACCGCGACAACACAAAAATACTTAACTTTCAAAAAGGCGCTTATGACTTTAGCGTATTTTATAGAATGATATAAAAGCGCATTGGGAACTTTTGAAAAAAAAGCATCCAATGCAACTGAATCGCTTAGATCAAACAAATCTAATTTATAATCCACAAACAATTTCCTTAGCTGATTCAGATATACGAGCAATACAAGCATCTGATAACGCAGGATAGCAAGGAATCGAAACGGTATTATTGAATGCGATGACTGCATTAGGATAGCGTGCATCGCTCAATCCTCGCGAGCGATGCAACAAGGCATCCACCCCTCTACGTACAAGTATTCCCTTATTTCGAAAAAGAGGGGCTGCCCGATCAAATCCTTCTGAGAAAGACAGAGGAAATCTAAAGAAAATTGACTGATGACGCACTGCCCGAATCTTATCAGAACAAACAGCAGGTATCTGTTCAAAATAAAAGTCGGCTACAGTTTTTCTTTTTTCTAACATTTTTTTATAACGGGAAAGTTGAGAGACTCCAAGAGCTGCCTGGAAGTCGCTAATACTATTAGATTTTGATTTAATAGCATCTTCATTTTTTAAAATTGAAGATTTGGGAATTGTCAACAACCCCCCCTCCCCTGTTGTGAGACATTTGGTTGCGTGAAATGAATAAATCGCAACTGCTCCATCACTGCCGACATCAGAATGAAAACACTGAGCACAATCTTCGATAATTGGAACACCGAACACTTTAAGTGATTCTATATCAATTTTTATCCCAAACATGTGCACGGCGATAATTGCCACTACAGAAGAGTCAAAAAATTTAGCAATAGACTCCGTCGTCACGCACCAAGCATCGCCGATATCACAGTAAAGTGGTCGTAACCCAACATTTATCACTGCAGCTTCAACCGAAGAGCACACATAAGTGGGGATAATAACCGCCCCACCCTCTTCCAAATCGAGAAGAAGCAACGCACGTTCAAGGGCAACTTGTCCTGAAGCGGTCAATTCTGAATATCCGCAGCCTAAATATTCGGAACACTGATTCTCAAATTCATTTGCCCGCTGTCCCGAAGCAAGCATTCCTGAATTCAAGACAAGGTTCACCGAAGCGATATCCTCATTAGTGATCCAAGGAGATGAATGAGATATTTCTCCGTTTATTTTAAGTTCGCGCATATCCACTCTTCAACGCTCAACATAGACCAGATAAGTAAACGCCGGTTGCTGTTACCATCAAGATGTTCCCCGACCAATCCAGATACACTTTCAAAATCGAGATACTCATAAATTTTACTTTTTGGTTCGATTATTTTTCTTTTTACAAAATCAATACTCTCGCCTTTGAACCAACTTGCGTCCGGTGCGGAAAAACCTTGCTTTTCGGCTTTAGTAATATCACTCGGAATATATTTCCCCATCACATCGCGTAAGATCTGCTTTCCATCACGTGTTTTTTGAAAATATTTATCGGTTTTGCCACCCGCCTCGTTCTCATTAAGACGAACCACTTCAGAGAGGTTATTTAATTTCAAATGAACTGGACAACGCATCGCAAAATCGACAAGGTCATTATCCAAAAAAGGAACTCGACTTTCTAGGCCGTGCGCCATGCTGAGCTTATCTTCAACAACTAGAAGGCCATGCAAAAACGTCTTAGCTTCAAAATACAAGGAGTGATTTATATAATCTTTAGGCGAGTAGAGATTATCCGCATGATGCTTGAATACATCTCGAAAAATATCCCTGGTCCAAACATGTTTTACGTCATCCCAAATAGGCGAAAAAACCTGTTTTATCTGAGCATTCGGGATGAGGCGCTGCCAGAAATTATAGTACTTGTCAATGTAATGTTCGAAGTTATCATTTACAACAGCCCTGTAATAGCGCCAAGGGTAGCCACCAAAAAGTTCGTCCCCCCCCGCACCAGACATCACTACCTTGACGAATTTCGAAGCCAACTGCGCGGCATAATAGTTTGGATAGCTCTGACCTACACGAGGCTCTTCCAAGTGCCACGCCAACTTTGGCAAAACTCTTTCCATATCCCCCGCCTTAAGCACCATCTCGTAATGCTCAGTTTTGAAGTGGTAGGACATGTACTCGGCCTTGCTACGCTCATCAAACCCCATCTCAATGCCCGAAGCAGAGTTAAGGTCAAAACCGCAAGTGAACGTCTTCATGTACGGATAAGACTTCGCGGCTATCGCTGTGATAGAACCAGAATCCATACCGCCACTCAGATAGCTGCCAAGCTCCACATCGGTCACCAGTTGGCGATTGACAGCCTGCGTGAACAACCGATCAAGTTCCTCGCGATACTCTTCATCGCTAGCCTTATTTTCAGGCTCACGAAAGTCGTAATCCCAGTATTGGGTAAATTGCAACGCTGGCGTTTTACGCTTCAAATCCAAAACTGCATAGTGCCCTGCCGGTAGCAGCTTCACGTCGTTAAGTAGAGTTTTGTCGGTGAAGATGTTCTGAAACGTGAAATATTCCAACAGAGCTTCTTTGTCAAGGCTGCGCCGAAAATCCGGCATGGCAAGAATCGCCTTTTGCTCCGAGCCAAATGCCAGCGTCTGTCCTTGCATCGAGTAGTACAGAGGCTTGATACCGTAGCGGTCGCGCGCGAGCAGGAGGGTTTGCTCTTGTCGATCCCACAACGCCAAACCAAACATGCCGTTGAATCGCTCCAGCCCCTTTGCCCCCCAAGCAATCAGTGCATTGAGTACAACTTCGCTGTCGGTGCGAGAGCGGAATTGGTAGCCCAGAGACTCGAGTTCGATACGAAGTTCACGGTAGTTGTAAACCTCACCGTTGTAGACCATCACATAGCGCTGAGATATGGAGGCCATCGGTTGATGACCGGCAGGCGAAAGATCGATGATTGCCAGGCGACGATGACCAAGGCCGACGTTGCCTTCGATCCAATGACCTTCTCCATCCGGGCCGCGATGAGCAATCGCGTCCGTCATGCGCTGCAGCACTACAGGCGATACCGGATTGTTATTTAGATGAATGAGGCCGGCAATACCACACATGCGCTTTTGTTGCTCCTGAAAAACGGGGAAAGATGATGAGCTGGAAACACCTCTTCCGACTCATCACCTGGATGTTCGCCTCTGGCAACAGCCAGAGAGATGTCCACTACAGGCTTAACCCAACTGGCGTATTGCCTCAACTACATATACGTAATCTTCACGCGACATGCGATTGTGTAATGGTATAGCCATACTGTGATCGTTGCAGTCGCGTGCACCCGGGAAGTCGTCCGGCTTGAGGCCGAAACGCTCGCGATAGTAAGCCAGCATATGCGCGGCATGGGTACCCGGACGGGTTGCGATGCCCTTTGCTTGAAGTATTTCCATCATGTCGTTACGCGGCATCGGAGCTTTGGCCGGATCGACATAGGTCACAAATGCTTGCCAGCCATGACGGCTCCCTTCGGGGGTAGAAGGCAGACGTAACCAGTCGATATCTGCCAATTGGTCGCAGTAGTACTCCGCCCAACGCGAGCGCTCGTCGATGAATCCATCGAGTTTACCCAGTTGAACGATCCCGACAGCGCCCTGCAGATCGGTCATTCGATAGTTGAAACCCAGCAGGTTGAACTCCGGCAACAAATACGGCCGAGGCCCATTGTGACGCTGCTCTTCGGAAAGCGTGGCACCGTGGTTGCGCAGCTGGTTCATACGCTCAGCCAACTCCGCGTTGGCCGTGGTGACCATGCCACCTTCGCCGGTCGTTACCGACTTGCGCGGATGGAAGGAGAACGCCGCGACATCGCCAAGGCTGCCCGCCGGGCGACCTTTCCAACTAGCCCCCGCTGCACAGGCGGCATCTTCAACGATGGCAACACTGGCTGGCAGTTGTGCACGCAGGGAGTCCATATCCAGGCAACGGCCAAACAGGTGCACAGCGATGACCGCGCGAGTTTTTTGCGTCAACTTAGAGGCGATCTGCTGAATATCGAGGTTGTATGTCTGAGGGTCGACATCCACGAAGACAGGGGTCGCGCCGCAATACAGGACCACGTTGGCAGTGGCAACCCATGTGAAGGCAGGCACTATCACCTCATCACCCGGGCCGATACCCAGACCAGCCAAGGCCAGGTGCAGACCAGTGGTGCAGGAAGTCACTGCCAGTGCATAGGGCACTTCGTGACGCTCAGCAAAGGCTTTCTCAAAGGCAGCGACCTTAGGACCTTGGGTCAGCCAGCCGCTCATCAGCGGCTCTCGAGTTGCCTGCCATTCTTCCTCACCGGTACAGGGAAGCGAGATAGCGATATTACGCATTTCCATTAAGCTCACTCCGCACCGTGCTCTGCACGCCAATCGATCAGTTTCTGCAAGCCTTCCTGCAACTCATACTTGTAGGTAAAACCAAGGTCTTCTGCTGCTTTTTTCGGGCAACCGATACGGTTTTGCACCATGCGACGCGCGTCGTCTGCGCTGTACGGACGATACTCGACAACTAGGTCAGACTTTTTCAAGTCCAAGATGCCATCGCACAATTGCTTGATGCTTGTTTGAACGCCAGTACCGACGTTGTAGAACTGGTCAGTGACTTCTGCCTCAAGGGCCAGGACGTTGCAACGTGCGACGTCTTCCACGTAGATGAAGTCATAAGCCTGCGTACCGTCACCGTTGATGACCGGGCCTTCGTTGGCGTCGATCTTGTTCAGCATGATCGGGATAACACCGGTATAGGCCGCAGTCTGGTCCTGGTGCGGGCCATACACGTTCATGTAGCGCAGGCCGACGTAGCTCAGGCCGAAACGATCATGGTAAGCGTGGCACATGGCCTCGCCAGCGATCTTGGTAGCACCATAGAAGTTACGGTTGTTGAACGGGTGATCTTCGGTCATCGGCACTTGCACCGCGTCACCATAGACGGAGGCGGAGGAAGAGTAGACCAAACGCTTGATGTTGTTCTGAACACAGGCTTCGAGTACGTTGAAAGTACCTTCGATGTTCACGTGGAACGCTGTACGCGGGAAGTCTTTGCAGTGTAGAAGCCACATGGCGGCGAGATGAATTACGCCATCCATGCCTTTCATTGCATCGTTCAGCAGGTCGATTTCGCGCACGTCGCCGCCATTCGCATAGAGGCTGCAGCGTGGATCCTTCAACTGTTCTGCGATATTGCTGACTTTGCCACGAGCAAAGTTATCGTAGATAACCACTTGCGCAGCACCGGCTTTCAACAGTTCCGAGACAACGAAACTACCAATGAAACCAGCACCACCAATAACCAGAACTTTAGAACCTTGGACTTTCATGCAACATACTCCATTCAAACGTGGATGGCGGCCGATAGTGATTCACAGATGAATTGCTGGTCAGCCAGACCGAGATAGGGGTGCATTGGTAAACTCATTACCCGCTTGGCAATGGCGTCACCGATAGGCAGATTTGCCTCATCATCCTTGACTGCCGGCTGGCGATTTAACGGAATCGGATAGTGAACTGCGGTAGGAACGCCTGCCTGCTTCAGATGGTCTTGGGCAGTGTCGCGTTCGTTCACCTGAACGGTGTACTGAGCCCATGCGCTGGTGTTGTGGGCTTCGACAAAAGGAGCCGCGATCCGTGTCTCACCAAGAAGCTTCGCGTAGCGGCCTGCTACTTGCAAACGCAGCTGGAGTTCATCTTCGAAGATATCCAGCTTAGGTAGCAAAATCGCAGCCTGCAGCGTGTCAAGACGGCTGTTCACACCCACGCGAATATGGTGGTAACGACGATCCTGGCCGTGACGAGCTATCTGGCGTAGCAGCTTGGCAAGCTCGTCATCATTGGTGAAAATCGCACCACCATCACCGTAACAACCCAGCGGCTTGCTTGGGAAGAAACTGGCACACGCTATAGTGGTCAAGTTGCAGGAACGTTTGCCCTTATAGGTAGCACCAAAACTTTGCGCCGCATCCTCTATCACCGGGATGCCGTGCTTGGCTGCAACGGCGTTAATTGCGTCGAAGTCCGCGCACTGCCCGTATAGCGACACTGGAATGATTGCCTTGGTGCGAGGTGTGATCGCAGCTTCCAGCAGTGCCGGATCAAGGTTATATGTGAGTGGGTCAACATCAACGTAGACCGGTTTTGCACCCAATAGCGCTACGGTTTCTGCGGTCGCGATATAGGTAAATCCCGGGGTTATTACTTCGTCTCCCGGACCAATACCCAACGCCATCTGAGCAATCTGCAAAGCATCAGTGCCATTGGCGCAGGTGATGCAGTATTTGGCGCCAACAAATGCAGAAAGGCGCTCCTCCAACTCCGACACTTCTGGACCAAGAATGTACTGCCCATGCGCTAATACGCGCTGGATGCCAGCATCAATCTTGTCCTTGATTTTGGCTTGCTGGGTCTTGAGATCAATAAACTCGATCATTGCACGGCCTCCTTGACCAGCGCTTTACCGCTCAATACGTATCGAGCACCGCTGTGCTCGCAAATAGCAATTCCATCGCCTTCCAACGGTAAGTCCAACTGCTCGCCATACTCGCTCATCCAGCCGATCTGCCTTGCCGGCACGCCGACTACCAGAGCATACGCGGGGACCGACTTGTTGATCACCGCGCCAGCGCCGACGAACGCGTATGCTCCAATGGTGACACCGCAGACTATGGTGCAGTTGGCGCCTAAGGTGGCGCCTTTTCTAACCAAGGTGTCCCGGTACTCACTTTTGCGTTCGATAAGCGAACGTGGATTGTAGACATTGGTAAACACCATGCTTGGCCCGCAGAATACGCCTTCTTCCAGTGTGACATTGTCATACACCGACACGTTGTTCTGGATCTTGCAGTTGTCGCCGATAACTACCTTGTTGCCGACGAAAACGTTCTGCCCGAGAGATACGCCTTTGCCAATATGCGCGCCACTGCAGACATGCACGAAATGCCACACGCGCGAACCGTCACCGATCTGTGCGCCTTCATCGACTATTGCGGAAGGATGGACCTGATAGTTCATGCCAGCCTCAGCGACTCAAGGTTGTAAGGAAAGGATGACCCTCATTATTTTGTGGTGTAACGATGGCGGACGAGCGGATAGTGTTCACCGTTTCTACACAGTGACGCGCATCTTCGATACCGTAGCCACGACCTGCAAGGATCTCCTTGTAGCTGGTGGTGTGCAAGTCGGTAAAGCCTTCGGAAAATTCCATTTCATCACCGTCTACGGTGATGGAACGGTAGGTAGGTTTTTTGCCCTTGACTGATTCCGGCAGGTCATCTGCATCGATCGACAGGAACCAACGTACACGGGCCTTTTCATACTCCAGGTAGCCAGCAGCCTTGTAATCGTTGGCATAGTGCACGACGTTGCGCTGAAGCTTACCGAAGATGAAATGCAGCATGTCGTAGAAGTGCACGCCAATGTTGGTCGCGATCCCATAAGACTTGCGAGGGTCCCCCTTCCAACTTTCCATGTACCACTTGCCTCGCGACGTGATGTAGGTGAGTTCTACATCGTATTTGCCGTCACGACTCTCACGGGCGACCTTTTCCTTTAGATCAAGAATGGCCTGGTGATGGCGCAATTGCAGGATGTTGTAGACGCGCTTGCCCGTTTCACGTTCAACGAGAGACAGCTCATCCAAAATCGCCGGCGTAGGCACCAGCGGCTTCTCGCAAATCACGTCGCAGCCAAGGCGCAGGCCGGCTGCGATATGCGAATGATGCAGATAATTGGGCGAACAGACTGCTACGTAATCTAGAGCTTTGGCCGGATCGCGCTTGAGTTGCCAGGCGTGCTCGACGAAGCGCTCAAACTGAGTAAAGAACTCGCTTTGGGGAGAAAGGCTATCAATGATTCCCACGGAGTCATTGATGTCGTAGGCGGACACCAACTCGTTGCCGGTGTCTTTGATTGCGCGCATGTGCCGCGGGGCGATGTAGCCAGCGGCTCCGATGAGGGCGAAACGTTTCAAAAGCAACACTCCTGCAATCAGGCTTTGATGATATGAGCTTCAGGGGTGCGGTATTTGCCGCGACTGTCGACCAGCAACTGAGCGTGTTTACGAATCAACTCGTAGTCAAACTTATCGTGGTCAGTCGCCAGAACAATGGCATCAAAGCTGGCGATATTCTCAGCGGTCAGTGCTTCGCTAGATAGGTTGAAGTGATGCTCACGCATCTTGGGGAATACCGGCACGTGTGGGTCGCTATAAGCCACAACGCAACCTTTGGCTTCTAGCAGCTCCATGATCTCCACTGAAGGCGACTCACGCATATCGTCCACGTTTTTCTTGTAGGCAATACCCAGCACCAGCACCTTGCTGCCCTTCAGCGGTTTGCTGTTGTTGTTGAGGCCGTCCATCAGCTTGCTGACTACGTACTCGGGCATGGCTTGGTTGACTTCACCGGAGAGCTCAATGAAACGTGTATGCAAGCCGTACTCGCGAGCTTTCCAGGTCAAGTAGAACGGGTCGATGGGTATGCAGTGTCCACCAAGCCCTGGACCTGGATAATAAGGTGTAAAGCCAAACGGTTTGGTTGCAGCAGCGTCGACGACTTCGAAAATATCGATGCCCATCCGATCAGCCACTACTTTCATTTCGTTGACCAAGCCTATATTCACTGCTCGGTGAATATTTTCCAGCAACTTGGTCATTTCAGCTGCTTTGGTGGAGCTGACGGGCACGACCTGATCGATTGCCTGATCGTACAACGCGATACCGACCTCAAGGCAAGCGGGGGTATGCCCACCAATTACTTTTGGAATGGTGCGAGTTTCAAAATTTGGATTACCCGGATCTTCACGCTCAGGCGAATAGACGAGGAAAATGTTCTCACCGACCTGCAACCCGCCTTCCTGAACACGCGGAAGCAGTTCTTCTTCAGTCGTCCCTGGATACGTGGTGCTCTCCAGAGATACAACCTGTCCTGCACGCAAGTAAGGCTTAATAGCTTCCGTGGTATTAACCACGAAGCTCATGTCTGGTTCGCGGTACTTGTTCAAGGGCGTCGGAACACACAAAATCAGGGCGTCACATTCGCTTGCACGCTCAAAGTCAGCGGTTGCCTCAAAGCCGCTCTGGCGGGCTTCCCGGACTTTCTCTGCGGGAATATGTTCGATATAACTCTGACCAGCGTTCAGCCGGGAGACTTTAGCCTCATCTATATCAATACCTAATACACGAAATCCAATGGCGTTATAACGCAACATCAAGGGCAGACCGACGTATCCCAATCCAACGATGCCAATTAGGGCTTTTTTGCTTTTGAATTTGTCAACACTTGACTGCTTGATGCCTGACATCAGGTAAAACTCCATTAGCTAATTCTGGAACGATCAACACATCAACTATCCCGGGAATCACAACCCGATGCTGAGGTTCTCTCTTCATACGCGTCTGACGACTCCTAGACGCGCGTATCGTTATTTGTTCCTTACGCTGCGGCTCACTTCACACCGCGCCGAAAAAACGCTGCTGCTCTCTATACAAGATCCGGACAACGAGCCCGCCGCAGATGATGCCATTTCGGCTTAACAAGCCGTCGACAGCCTCATGGGATAAATCATGGGCAACGTGTCAAAGGCCACATTATGCCGTTATTCTGCCCGCGTGGCTGTAGCGTAATTGATGATTCCTCCACAGCACCGTAGATAAATGCCAGCAATCGTGGCACCTCAACACATGAATTCAGGTACCGGACGCACGTATTTGAACAGGGGGCCATCAATGCTCCCTGAAGATCGTCTCGAACCACCGCGAGCTAAAATTCGTGGCTTGCTTTCGCGAAACAGTCGTACCGAAACAATGCCGAAGTGCCAGGCAGGACCAATTAGCGACAGATCATTCCAAGACTTGAGCCAAAAAAAAGGGTGGCATTCTGCCATAAACGAAAGAGAGATCAAGCGAGACTATCAATTTAAGCGAGAGCAACGAACCGGTTCGGTAGGGGTAACGTGAAATATTTGAAGCCGCAATGGAAAAGCACCAACCCCAAATCGAATCATCATGGGAAAAAATAGGGGAATCTACGTATAAAAATCGCCTTAACCAGAAGCATTGCGCCACCAGGTGAGCTCACCAAATCAAATCATTAGCGTGACAGCGAGCCTTATGCAGAGCGCGCGGCTACTCCTCTTTGATATCACACTCGGCGACCGAATGTACAAATCAACGATGGACCAACCAGATTAATCAGTTATCTATTCAGCCTCGACCTTGCTACACGCCTCATCCCCGCCAACCAGCTGATGACTGGTCCAATGCAACAACCCACCAGCAAAGCCAAAACAATATAGACCGCCACAGAAGCCTGAGGCGTAGACCATGAAAGGAACACAAGGGCTACTGGCTGATCATTTTCGAGGGTAAATATGACAACGACCGCGACAACCAAAATGAGCAGCGCGACTGCGATCAATTGCTTAACTTTGCTCATCTACACCCCCAAACGAAGACTAAAGATTACCTTCATCTTCCTCATCCTCATTAACCCGATCCCGCAACTCCTTCCCCGGCTTGAAATGAGGCACAAACTTCCCATCCAGACTCACCGACTGCCCGGTCTTGGGATTCCGCCCTACCCGCGGCGCGCGATAGTGCAGTGAAAAACTCCCAAACCCACGGATCTCAATCCGATCACCCGTCGCCAGGCACTGGGACATTTGCTCAAGCATGGTCTTGATAGCCAGCTCCACATCCTTGGATGAGAGCAGCCCTTGATGGGTGACAATTCGTTCGATCAACTCCGACTTCGTCATATTTTTCCCTTCTTTTTCAAGCAGCTAGGAAAAGCGCTTCGAAGGTTTTAGCATGACTTGATGAATTTGAACAGCCCATACATAAACTTATCTGCTAGTTGAATAAACACCCGTAGCGAACATGCCACACCCTCAATTGCAGATCACCAACATCGTCCGCGTTACCGCGCCGGCGGGGTTCCAGCCGAATGGATAGTCGCCCTCTTCGTCCTTGGCGTCGCTGGACTTGGTGATGACCTTGTAGCCCTGCATCTTGCACTCTCTGGCCGCGCGCTTCTCGCACTTGCTCCAGTTGTTGCCCAGGCCCGAGCAATCGATCTCGATGCCGCTGACGCCTCGCTTGGCGTGGGTCTTGGCACTGGTAGCGGTACAGCCTGCAAGCATTACCACTGCGAATATTAAGATAAGCCTGTTCATTCAAATCCTTATTGAAGCCGCAACACGCGAACCACTTTTCCTATGACTATAGTCAGTTCTGACACTGAGCTGTGCATCTTGGTTCTCCGTGTTGATTCAACGAATTTCAGGCACAAAAAAGGGCGACCGAAGTCGCCCTTTTTCTATGGTCTGACAGAACTTAGTTCTGTTTTTCCATTTGTGCACGCAACAGGTCGCCCAGAGTGGTAGGACCAGCAGCGATGCTATCCGAAGGCTTGTCTTTCAAGCTTTGGATGGCTTCTTTCTCTTCAGCATCGTCTTTCGACTTGATGGAGAGCTGGATTACGCGGCTCTTGCGGTCAACGCTGATGATCTTGGCTTCTACTTCCTGGCCTTCTTTCAGAACGTTACGCGCGTCTTCAACGCGGTCACGGCTGATTTCGGAGGCTTTCAGAGTCGCTTCGATATCGTCGGCCAGAGTGATGATGGCGCCTTTAGCGTCAACTTCTTTCACGATGCCTTTAACGATTGCGCCTTTGTCGTTGTCCTGAACGAATTCAGAGAACGGGTCGCTTTCCAGTTGCTTGATGCCCAGGGAGATGCGCTCGCGCTCTGGGTCAACCGACAGGATAACGGTGTCCAGCTCGTCGCCCTTCTTGAAACGACGAACAGCTTCTTCGCCCACTTCGTTCCAGGAGATGTCGGACAGGTGAACCAGGCCGTCGATGCCGCCGTCCAGACCAATGAAGATACCGAAATCGGTGATCGACTTGATGGTGCCGGAGATTTTATCGCCCTTGTTGAACTGGCCAGAGAAATCTTCCCATGGGTTAGATTTGCACTGCTTGATGCCGAGGGAGATACGACGACGCTCTTCGTCGATGTCCAGAACCATAACTTCCACTTCGTCGCCGACTTGTACGACTTTCGAAGGGTGGATGTTCTTGTTGGTCCAGTCCATTTCGGAAACGTGTACCAGGCCTTCAACGCCTTCTTCCAGCTCAGCGAAGCAGCCGTAGTCAGTCAGGTTGGTAACACGCGCGGTGACGCGAGTGCTTTCTGGGTAACGGGCTTTGATAGCGACCCATGGATCTTCACCCAGTTGCTTCAGGCCCAGGGAAACACGGTTGCGTTCGCGATCGTATTTCAGAACCTTGACATCGATCTCGTCGCCAACGTTGACGATTTCGGAAGGATGCTTGATACGCTTCCAAGCCATGTCGGTAATGTGCAGCAAGCCATCGACGCCACCCAGATCGACGAATGCGCCGTAATCGGTGAGGTTCTTGACGATACCTTTGACTTGTTGGCCTTCCTGCAGGGATTCCAGCAGAGCTTCACGCTCGGCGGAGTTCTCTGCTTCCAGGACGCTGCGACGGGAAACGACAACGTTGTTGCGCTTCTGGTCGAGCTTGATGACCTTGAATTCGAGTTCTTTGCCTTCCAGGTGCGTGGTGTCGCGCACTGGACGAACGTCGACCAAAGAACCTGGCAGGAACGCACGGATGCCGTTAACGTCGACAGTGAAGCCGCCTTTAACCTTACCGTTGATAACGCCCTTGACCACTTCTTCAGCTGCGAAGGCTGCTTCGAGAACAATCCAGCATTCAGCGCGCTTGGCTTTTTCACGGGACAGCTTGGTTTCACCGAAACCGTCTTCAACCGAGTCCAGAGCAACGTGAACTTCGTCACCGACATTGATTGTCAGATCGCCAGCATCGTTGTAGAACTGTTCCAGCGGGATCAGAGCTTCAGACTTCAGACCAGCGTGAACGGTTACCCAGCGAGCTTGGTAATCGATATCAACGATAACACCGGTGATGATGGAGCCTGCCTGAAGGTTCAGGGTTTTTAGGCTTTCTTCAAAGAGTTCCGCAAAGCTTTCGCTCATTTTAATTCCTGTTGATAAGGGCGAAGAATACGCCCATCTCCACACCCCAGACGGTGTGGGTCAGTTTCAATTAAAAGAAGCACCACAGGACTATGACTGGTCCCCTGCGGCCTTCTTGGTCACCCGGCGATATCGCGAATGGCGATCTCGCTCATGATGCGTTCCAGCACCTGCTCGATGGACAACTCCGTGGAATCCAGCTGTATGGCATCAGCCGCCGGCTTTAGCGGGGCTACTGCGCGCTGGGTATCACGCTCATCGCGTGCACGGATCTCATCTAGCAGACTCGACAGACTAACACCATCGACTTTGCCCTTCAACTGCAAGTAACGGCGGCGAGCCCGCTCCTCGGCGCTGGCGGTCAGGAAAATCTTCAGCGGCGCCTCTGGGAACACCACGGTGCCCATGTCGCGGCCATCGGCCACCAGGCCAGGCGGCTCCTGAAACGCCCGCTGACGCTGCAGCAAAGCGTCACGCACGGCCGGCAGCGCGGCGACCTGGGACGCCCAGGAGCCGACTTGTTCGTTACGCAGATCATCGGTCACATCATCGCCTTCGAGGATGATGCGCTGGGGATGACCTTCCGTCGCGCCGACGAACTGCACATCCAAATGTGCGGCCAGCAGCTTCAGGGATTCTTCGTTGGTCAGGTCGACGCCGTGGTTGCGAGCGGCAAACGCCAGCAAGCGATACAGCGCGCCGGAATCCAGCAGGCACCAACCCAGGCGCTTGGCCAGGATGCCGGCGATCGTGCCTTTGCCCGAACCGCTTGGCCCGTCGATGGTAATCACCGGTGCTTTGATATTCACAATTGAGCCTCTTGGGCAACACGGATGCCGACTTGGGCACACAGTGTAAGAAAATTCGGAAAAGACGTAGCAACATTGGCGCAGTCACGGATACGGATCGGCGCCGCCGCCCGGAGGGAAGCCACACTGAACGCCATGGCAATCCGGTGATCGCCATGGGCATGCACTTCACCACCGCCCATCAGGCCACCGTCAATGATAATCCCATCGGGGGTCGGTTCACACTTCACCCCCAGCGCCAGCAGACCGTCGGCCATCACCTGGATACGGTCAGACTCCTTCACGCGCAGCTCCTCAGCCCCGCGCAACACCGTGCGCCCCTCGGCACAAGCTGCCGCGACGAACAGCACCGGAAACTCATCGATTGCCAACGGCACCAGCGCCTCGGGAATCTCGACCCCCTTCAGTGCCGCTGCGCGCACCCGCAAGTCCGCTACAGGTTCACCGCCGACTTCGCGCTGGTTTTCCAGCGTAATATCTGCGCCCATCAGCCGCAGGATGTCGATCACCCCGGTACGCGTCGGATTGACACCGACATGTTCCAGCAACAACTCGGAACCCTCGGCAATCGACGCAGCCACCAGGAAGAACGCAGAAGAAGAGATATCCCCCGGTACTTCTATATGGGTAGCCGTCAACGCATGGCCCGACTCCACCGAAGCCGTCGCGCCCTGCACCGCCACCGGATAACCAAAGCCGCGCAACATACGTTCGGTGTGGTCACGGGTCGGTGCCGGCTCGGTCACGGCGGTCTTGCCCTCGGCATACAAACCAGCCAATAACAGGCAGGATTTGACCTGGGCGCTGGCCATCGGCATGTCATACGCCACGCCTTTCAACGACTGGCCACCACGAATGGTCAGCGGCGGACGCCCTTCCGGCCCGGTCTCGATCACCGCGCGCATTTCCCGCAGCGGCTTGGCCACGCGATTCATCGGGCGCTTGGACAGGGACGCGTCACCCGTCAGCACGCTGTCAAAGCTCTGCGCTGCCAGCAAGCCAGACAGCAGGCGCATGGAGGTGCCAGAGTTACCGAGGTAAATCGGCCCCGGCGCCGGTTTCAAGCCATGTAGACCCACGCCATGAATGGTCACACGCCCATGGTGCGGGCCTTCAATCACCACGCCCATGTCGCGAAACGCCTGCAAGGTCGCCAAGGCATCTTCGCCCTCGAGGAAACCCTCGACCTCAGTCACACCCTCAGCCAGCGAACCAAGCATGATCGACCGATGGGAGATCGACTTGTCGCCCGGCACCCGCATGCGCCCGCTCAAGCGGCCACCCGGATTGGCGAGAAAGGTCAGTTCATCAGCGCTCACAGCGGTTTCCATATAGGCCCGGCGCGCCAGGATCTTGCTGAAATGCTCACGCGCCACCCGTGCACGGGTGAACACGCCCAATAATTGATGGCCATCTCCCGCGTCGACCGCATCGCGCAAGGCGTCGAGGTCACTGCGGAAGGTGTCCAGGGTGCGCAACACCGCTTCGCGATTGGCAAGGAAGATGTCGTGCCACATCACCGGGTCGCTGCCGGCAATCCGCGTGAAATCACGGAAGCCACCGGCGGCGTAACGGAATATCTCGAGGTTCTCGTTGCGTTTGGCCAGCGAATCCACCAGGCCAAATGCCAACAAATGCGGCAAATGACTGGTCGCCGCCAGCACCTCGTCGTGACGCTCGACCTGCATGTGCTCGACATCCGCGCCCAGCTCACGCCACAGACGATCCACCACTGCCAGCGCAGCGGGGTCGGTCTGCTCCAGCGGTGTGAGGATGACTTTGTGACGACGGAACAGCTGCGCATTCGACGCCTCTACCCCGCTCTGCTCGGAACCGGCAATCGGATGGCCCGGCACGAACCGCGCCGGCATGCCGCCAAACGCCTGTTGCGCCGCACGCACCACATTGCCCTTGGCACTGCCGACGTCCGTCAGGATCGCCTGGCCGAGGTCCATACCGGCCAACACGCCGAGCAATTTCTCCATGGCCAGGATTGGCACCGCGAGCTGGATCACGTCAGCGCCACGGCACGCGAGCGCCAGGTCCGCTTCACAGCGATCCACCACCCCCAACTCAACCGCCAACTTACGCGATTGCGGGTCCAGGTCCACGCCAACCACTTCGCCACATAGCCCGCTTTCACGCAGGCCTTTGGCGAAGGAGCCGCCGATCAAGCCCAGACCGACCACCACTAGGCGACCGATCATAGGCACAGCAGGTTGCAATGCAGTGACATCAACCACGAGCCAGGACCTTGGCCAGCGCTTCCAGGAAGCGGCTGTTTTCAGCTGGCAAACCGATGGTGATGCGCAGGTGGTTCGGCATGCCGTAGTTGGCCACCGGACGCACGATCACGCCTTCGCGCAGCAGCCCCTGGAACACCGGGGCGGCCACTTGGCCGAGGTCGACGCAGATGAAGTTGCCCTTGGACGGAATCCAGCCCAGGCCCATCTCACGGAAGCCTTCCTGCAATTGCAGCATGCCGCTTTCGTTGACGCGACGGCTCTCTTCCAGGTACTCGGCATCCTTCACCGCCGCACAGGCCGCCGCCAGCGCGAGGCTGTTGACGTTGAAGGGTTGGCGTACGCGGTTCAGCACATCGGCAACCACGGCAGTGGACAGACCGTAGCCGACCCGCAACGACGCCAGGCCATAGGCCTTGGAGAAGGTGCGCGAGACCAGCAGGTTCGGGTAGGCCGCCAGGAAGTCCAGGCCGTCCGGCAGGTCGCTGCCCTCGGCATACTCGATGTACGCCTCGTCCAGCACCACCAGCACGTGTTCCGGTACGTCTTGCAGGAAGTCGTTCAGCGCCTGGGCGTCGAACCAGGTACCGGTCGGGTTGTTCGGGTTGGCGATGAACACCACACGGGTCTGCGCGTCGATGGCCGCCAGCATGGCCGGCAGATCGTGGCCCCAGTCCTTCGCAGGAATGATGCGTGCATCCGCACCGACAGCCTGGGTGACAATTGGATACACCGCGAACGCGTGCTCGCTGAACACCGCATTCAGGCCCGGCGCCAGGTAGGCAC
This sequence comes from Pseudomonas sp. LAP_36, assembly GCF_019456785.1. Taxonomy (NCBI): domain Bacteria; kingdom Pseudomonadati; phylum Pseudomonadota; class Gammaproteobacteria; order Pseudomonadales; family Pseudomonadaceae; genus Pseudomonas; species Pseudomonas sp. LAP_36. The sequence goes on along the minus strand of NZ_JAHZMS010000001.1, from coordinate 980,623 downwards.
GGCCGACCAGCTCGAGAATGTCGTTGGAACCGTTGCCCAACGTCACCTGGTTCAGCTCGACGCGGCACTTCTGCGCCAGCAGCGACTTTAGAGCAAAGCCATTGCCGTCGGGATAGCGCGTCAGCTCCGCCAGCTCCTCACGAATCGCGGCGAGCACTTTAGGGCTCGGGCCCAGCGGATTCTCGTTACTCGCCAACTTGACGATCTTGGAAGGATCCAGATTCAACTCACGCGCCAACTCGTCCACAGGCTTACCCGGAACGTAAGGCGACAGTTGTTGCACGCCCGGCTGAGCCAGGGCAAGAAAGTTGCCACTCATGTTAACGCCTCACAAAACCGCTTTCGGGTAAGAGCCCAGCACCTTGAGTGCCACGGCTTCCTGACTGATTTTCTCGAGCACACCCTTGACCAGTGGGTCGCGGTGATGACCGACGAAGTCGATAAAGAACACGTAAGTCCATTTACCGCTGCGCGAAGGACGAGTCTCGATGCGCGTCAGGTCAATCCCGTTGTCGTGGAACGGCACCAGCAGCTCATGCAGCGCGCCGGGCTTGTTGCTCATGGAGACGATGATCGAGGTCTTGTCGTCGCCGGTCGGCGGCACTTCCTGGCTGCCGATCATCAGGAAACGCGTGGAGTTGTCCGGGCGGTCCTCGATTTTTTCGGCCAGGCGCGTCAGGCCATACAGGCCCGCTGCCATGTCACCAGCGATGGCCGCCGAGTTCCACTCACCCTTGACCCGCTTGGCGGCTTCGGCGTTGCTGGACACCGCCACGCGCTCGACATTCGGGTAATGCGCGTCCAGCCACTTGCGGCACTGCGCCAGGGACTGGGCGTGAGAATAGATGCGGCTGATACTGTCGGTCTTGGTGCTCTCGCCCACCAGCAGATGGTGGTGGATACGCAGCTCGACTTCGCCGCAGATCACCATGTCGTGCTCGAGGAAACTGTCCAGGGTGTGGTTGACCGCGCCTTCGGTGGAGTTTTCCACCGGGACCACGCCAAAGTTCACCGCACCGGCCGCCACTTCACGGAACACTTCGTCGATCGCCGCCATCGGCTTGCTGATCACTGCATGGCCGAAGTGCTTCATGGCCGCCGCTTGCGTGAAGGTGCCTTCCGGGCCGAGGTACGCCACTTTCAGCGGCTGCTCAAGCGCCAGGCACGACGACATGATTTCACGGAACAGCCGCGCCATCTCTTCGTTGCCCAGCGGGCCCTTGTTACGTTCCATCACGCGCTTGAGCACCTGGGCTTCACGCTCCGGCCGGTAGAACACCGGCACTTCGCCTTCTGCCAGGGACGCCATCTTCACCCGTGCCACTTCCTGGGCGCACCGCGCGCGCTCACTGATCAGCTCCAGGACTTTCTCGTCCAGGCTGTCAATGCGTACACGCAGGGCCTTGAGTTCTTGCTCAGACATTAGCCGTGTTCCTTTTCGAACTCTGCCATGTAGGCAACCAGCGCGTTGATGGCGTGGATGTCGACAGCGTTGTAGATGGAGGCGCGCATACCACCGACCGAACGGTGGCCCTTGAGGTTCAGCAGGCCGCGCGCGTCGGCACCGGCCAGGAACGGTTTGTCCAGACGGTCGTCCGCCAGGCGAAACGGCACGTTCATCCACGAGCGATCAGTGAGGTTGATCGGGTTGCTGTAGAGGCCGCTGGCGTCGATGAAGTCGTACAGGGTGCGCTTCTTCTCTTCGTTGCGCTTGCCCATGGCAGCCACACCGCCCTGCTCTTTCAGCCACTCGAAAACCAGGCCGGACAAGTACCAGGCGAACGCTGGCGGGGTGTTGTACATCGAGCCATTATCCGCCGCGACCTTGTAGTTGAGCATGGTCGGGCACAGCGAGCGGGCACGGCCGAGCAGGTCTTCGCGGATGATGTTGACCAGGATGCCGCTCGGGCCGATGTTCTTCTGCGCGCCGGCGTAGATCATGCCGTACTTGGACACATCGATCGGGCGCGAGAGGATGTCCGAAGACATGTCGCACACCAGCGGCACGTCGCCCACTTCCGGCACCCAGTCGAATTCCAGGCCGCCGATGGTTTCGTTCGCTACGTAGTGCACGTAGGCCGCGTCCTTCGACAGCTTCCACTCGTTCTGGCCGGGAATCGCGAAGTAGTCGTACGGCTTGGCGGTGCCCGCCACGTTGACGTGACCGTAGCGGGAGGCCTCTTCAATCGCCTTCTGGCCCCAGATACCGGTGTCGATATAGTCGGCCGTGCCGTCTTCCGGCAGCAGGTTCAGCGGGATCTGGGCGAACTGCTGGCTGGCGCCGCCTTGCAGGAACAGCACTTTGTAGTCGGAGGGGATGTCCAGCAAGTCGCGCAGGTCCTGCTCGGCCTTGGTGGCGATGGACACAAACTCATCGCTGCGATGGCTCATTTCCATCACGGAGAGGCCTTTTCCATGCCAGTCGAGGAGTTCACCCTGCGCACGCTGCAGGACTGCTTCAGGAAGCGCCGCGGGACCGGCACAGAAGTTATAGGCTCTCTTGCTCACATCCAATCTCACTCTGATCTGGTGGTAGTCACGCAAACATATCAGGCGACACCCGATCCAATGTGGGAGCGGGCTTGCTCGCGAAAGCGATCTAACAGCCGACATTTGTAGTGAATGTCAGTCCGCCTTCGCGAGCAAGCCCGCTCCCACAAGGAATCTGCTTGGGTATCAACATTTCCATCCGGACAAACAACAAGGGGGCGAATCTTCATCCGCCCCCTGTGTGTCCGCTTATTCCTGCGGTTCTTCTTCGTCTGCGGCTGCATCGAGGGTTGGCTCGTCGACGCTGTCATCGCCGGCTGCGATCACCTCGCCATCAAAGCCTTCACCTTCAAGCTCGTCGCCTTCCAGCTCTTCGCCTTCAACTTCCGACGGTTCCTGGACACGCTCCAGGCCGACCAGTTTCTCGTCCTTGGCCAGCTTGATCAGGGTCACGCCCTGGGTGTTACGGCCCAGGCTCGAGACTTCAGCCACACGGGTACGTACCAGGGTGCCCTGGTCGGAAATCAGCATGATTTCCTCGCCATCGAGCACCTGGACTGCGCCGACCAGACGGCCGTTGCGGTCGTTGCTGACCATGGCGATCACGCCTTGGCCGCCACGTTTGTACTCCGGGAACTCGCTGATAGCGGTACGCTTGCCATAACCACGCTCGGAAGCGGTGAGGATCTGGCTGCCTTCTTCCGGGATCAGCATCGAAATCAGCTTCTGCCCTTCCGGCAGGCGCATGCCGCGCACACCGCGGGCAGTACGGCCCATGGCGCGAACGTCGGATTCCTTGAAGCGCGTTACTTTACCGCCATCGGAGAACAGCATGACTTCGCGCTCGCCATCGGTGATGGCCGCGGAGATCAGTACGTCGCCTTCATCCAACTCCAGGGCGATCAGGCCCACGCTGCGTTGACGGCTGAAGGATTCCAGCGGGGTCTTCTTCACGGTGCCCTTGGCGGTCGCCATGAAGATGAAGTGACCTTCGGTGTATTCCTCGACCGGCAGCATGGTGGTGATGTATTCATCACTGTCCAGCGGCAGCAGGTTGACCAGTGGGCGACCACGGGCGGCGCGGGAGGCTTCCGGAATTTCGTAGGTTTTCAGCCAGTACACTTTGCCTTTGCTGGAGAACAGCAACAGCGTGGTATGGCTGTTGGCGACCAGCAGGTGAGCGATGTAGTCCTCATCCTTGACGCCGGTAGCCGACTTACCTTTACCACCACGACGCTGGGCCTGGTACGCAGCCAATGGCTGGGTCTTGGCGTAGCCACCGTGGGAGATGGTCACAACGCGCTCTTCTTCCGGGATCATGTCACCCAGGGTCAGGTCGAGGCGTGCATCGAGGATCTCGGTACGGCGCACGTCACCGTATTCGGCGCGGATCACTTCCAGCTCTTCGCGGATCACTTCCATCAGGCGCACAGCGCTGTTGAGGATGCGGATCAGCTCGCCGATCTGGTTGAGAATCTCCTGGTACTCGGCCAGCAGCTTCTCGTGCTCAAGACCGGTCAGGCGGTGCAGGCGCAGTTCGAGGATGGCCTGGGCCTGTTCCGGCGACAGGAAATACTTGCCGTCGCGCAGACCGTATTGCGGGTCCAGGGTCTCAGGGCGGCATGAATCGGCGCCGGCGCGCTCAACCATCGCCACTACGGCGCTGGATTCCCACGGCATCTTGATCAGTGCTTCTTTAGCTTCCGACGGGGTCGGCGAGGCTTTGATCAGGGCGATGACCGGGTCGATGTTCGACAGCGCAACAGCCTGGCCTTCCAGGATGTGGCCGCGCTCGCGGGCCTTGCGCAGTTCGAACACGGTACGGCGGGTAACGACTTCGCGGCGGTGACGAACAAAAGCTTCCAGCAGATCCTTGAGGTTCAGGATGCGCGGGCGGCCGTCGATCAGTGCAACCACGTTGATACCAAACACGCTTTGCAGCTGGGTCTGGGCGTAAAGGTTGTTGAGGATCACCTCAGGCACTTCGCCACGACGCAGCTCGATCACTACGCGCATACCGTCTTTGTCGGACTCGTCGCGCAGTTCGGTGATGCCTTCAAGCTTCTTCTCTTTGACCAGCTCGGCGATCTTCTCGATCAGACGCGCCTTGTTCAGCTGGTACGGGAGTTCGGTGATGACGATCTGCTGGCGACCACCGACTTTGTCGATGTCTTCGATCATTGAGCGGGCGCGCATGTAAATGCGGCCGCGACCGGTGCGGTAGGCTTCGATGATGCCGGCGCGACCGTTGATGATCGCGGCGGTCGGGAAGTCCGGGCCGGGGATGTATTGCATCAGCTCATCGACGGTCAGCTCAGGGTTGTCGATAAGCGCCAGGCAACCGTCGATGACTTCACCGAGGTTGTGCGGCGGGATGTTGGTGGCCATGCCCACGGCAATACCGCTGGAGCCGTTGACCAGCAGGTTGGGAATACGGGTTGGCATGACCGCCGGGATCATTTCGGTGCCGTCGTAGTTCGGCACCCAGTCCACGGTTTCTTTGTGCAGGTCAGCCAGCAGCTCGTGCGCCAGCTTGGTCATGCGCACTTCGGTGTATCGCATGGCCGCGGCGTTGTCGCCGTCGACCGAACCGAAGTTACCCTGGCCGTCTACCAGCAGGTAGCGCAGGGAAAACGGCTGGGCCATCCGAACGATGGTGTCGTACACCGCAGTGTCGCCGTGAGGGTGATACTTACCGATCACGTCACCGACAACACGGGCAGATTTCTTGTACGGCTTGTTCCAGTCGTTACCCAGCTCGCTCATCGCGAACAGCACACGCCGGTGCACGGGCTTCAAGCCATCGCGCGCATCAGGCAGTGCCCGACCGACAATTACGCTCATCGCGTAGTCGAGGTAGGACTGTTTCAGCTCGTCTTCGATATTGACCGGGAGGATTTCTTTGGCCAGTTCGCCCATGAGAAGCCTGATTCCTTTTTCGGGTGAAACCTCGTCACATCCATATGGGACGAACGAAGCTCGCCGCTGCCGGCAGAGTGCCTGACAACGACTTACGACAAATCAACGAGTTATGACACGGATCTGCACGTTATAGGCTACCCCTTGGGGCAGCCCTGGAAACCGCCGGATGTTATCACAATCGCCGCCACGCACCTATCCCCCTGATGCGCATGGAGCATAGTAAGTTGACGGATGACAGGCTTGAGAGGGACGAGAGGGGCTCAGAAGTGGGGTGGTGCTATTTTTTGAGGGTATATCCGAGCGTTTTATTGACTTACAGGCCCATTCGCGAGCAAGCCCGCTCCCACATTTTGAATGTGTTCACAAGTCAAATGTGGGAGCGGGCTTGCTCGCGAGGGCGATCGGGTAGGCGCCAAGGCTTCTAATGCAGGCGCTTACGGCACATCAACTTGGCCAATTTGGCTGTATCCGGCCGCTCGACTACGCCTTTCTCCGTGACGATCACATCGATCAAATCAGCCGGTGTGACATCGAATACCGGGTTCAACGCAGCAACCTCAAGGCGCTGCCCCATCACCTCCAGCAACTCCGCGGCATCGCGCTCTTCCAGCGCAACGTCATCGCCAGTGGCCATCATCATGTCCAGCGTCGAACTCGGTGCCACCACCATGAAACGCACACCGTGGTGCATCGCACACACGGCCAGCTGGTAGGTGCCGATCTTGCCGATCACATCACCATTGGCGGCAATGCAGTCGGCACCGACGATCACCCAGGTCACGCCTTTGGTCTTCAGGATATGCGCACCGGCCGAGTCGGCATTCACCGTCACCGGGATGCCCTCGCCCGCCAGCTCCCACGCGGTCAGCCGCGAACCTTGCAGCCAGGGCCGGGTTTCATTGGCGTAGACCTGTTCGACCATGCCCTCCAGGTAGGCCGCGCGAATCACGCCGAGCGCGGTACCTACACCGCCGGTCGCCAGGGCGCCAGCGTTGCCATGGGTGAGGATTGCCTGGGCATTGCCCTGGTGCTTGCGGATCAGTTCGACGCCCAGTTGGGCCATGGTCAGGTTGGCTTCGCGGTCGCTCTCATGGATCGCAATCGCTTCGGCTTCCAGCACCGCCAGCGGATCGGCGTGCTTCTTGACGCGGTCCAGACGGTCGCGCATGCGCTTCAGTGCCCAGAACAGATTCGACGCGGTCGGTCGGGTATCGGCTAACAATGCGTAGTCTTCTTCCCAGGCTGCCTGCCAGTCACCGCCTTCGGCGATCCGATCGCGGGCCGCCAGCACCAAGCCATACGCGGCACTGATACCAATGGCCGGCGCACCACGTACCACCATCGAACGAATGGCTGCAGCCACCTCATCGACCGTAACGCAGGCCACCCAGCTTTCCCGGGACGGCAAGGCACGCTGGTCGAGCAGGTACAGCGCGCCATCACGCCAATCGATGGCCTTCACTTTCTCCGCTGCCAACAGTCGATCGCGCATCCCTTACTCCGCACTCATAAACAAAGCCGCCGATTATAGCGATCCGCCAGCCAGGACGCTCGGGTATACTTCGCCCTTCTTTTATAGCTGCCTGGGAAGAAGCCTGCGATGACCGCCACTGCCGCCCCGCTCGACTTGTTGTTGCTGCCAACCTGGCTGGTACCTGTCGAACCTGCCGGCGTGGTGCTCAAGGAACATGGCCTGGGCATCCGCGATGGGCGCATTGCCTTTATCGGGCCACGGGCCGCGGCCTTGAAGCTTTCGGCCAACGAAGTGCGCGAACTGCCGGGCATGCTGCTCAGCCCCGGCCTGATCAATGCCCACGGGCACGCGGCGATGAGCCTGTTTCGCGGCTTGGCCGACGATTTGCCACTGATGACCTGGCTGGAAAAACACATCTGGCCCGCCGAAGCCAAGTGGGTCGATGAAGCCTTCGTACGTGATGGCACCGAGCTGGCCATCGCAGAACAGCTCAAAGGTGGCATCACCTGCTTTTCCGACATGTACTTCTACCCCAAGGTCGCCAGTGACTGCGTGCACAACAGCGGCATGCGCGCGCAGATCGCGATCCCGATCCTCGACTTCCCGATCCCCGGCGCCAGCACCGCCGATGAAGCGATCCGCCAGGGTGTCGAGCTGTTCGGCGACCTCAAGCACCACCCGCGCATCAAAATCACCTTCGGCCCGCACGCGCCCTACACGGTGTGCGACGACAACCTGGAAAAAATCCGGGTAATCGCCGAGGAGCTGGATGCCGCGATCCATATGCATGTTCACGAAACCGCCTTTGAAGTGCAGCAAGCGGTCGAGCAGACCGGCGAGCGCCCACTGGCACGCCTGGGTCGACTCGGCCTGCTGGGCCCGCGCTTCCAGGCCGTTCATATGACCCAAATCAGCGAGGACGACTTGGCTTTGCTGGTAGAAAGCAACACCAGCATCATCCATTGCCCGGAGTCGAACCTGAAACTGGCCAGCGGCTTTTGCCCGGTGGAGCGGTTGTGGCAGGCTGGCGTCAATGTGGCCATCGGCACCGATGGCGCCGCCAGCAACAATGACCTCGACCTGCTGGGCGAAACCCGCACCGCCGCGATGCTGGCCAAGGCCGTCGCCGGTTCAGCTACCGCGCTGGATGCCCACCGCGCCCTGCGCATGGCGACGCTCAATGGCGCGCGGGCCATGGGCCTGGAAAACGAGATTGGCTCACTGGAAGTGGGCAAAGCGGCGGATATGGTCGCCTTCGATCTGTCGGGGCTGGCGCAACAACCGATCTACGATCCTGTCTCACAGCTTATATATGCCACCGGACGCGATTGTGTGAAACACCTTTGGGTCGCCGGCAAGCAGTTGCTCGACGACCGGCAATTGACCCGCATGGATGAACAACAGTTGACCGCCACGGCCATTGCCTGGGGCCAACGCATCAGCGGGCACAGCGAATAACGCCGGTTTTGAACCCTGACGTTCAGAAACGGCCAACCGTTTTATCAGATTTAGAGGATTCACCATGAGCAACGTCGACCACGCCGAAATCGCCAAATTCGAAGCCCTGGCTCACCGCTGGTGGGACCGCGAGAGCGAGTTCAAGCCCCTGCACGACATCAACCCGCTGCGCGTCAACTGGATTGACGAGCGCGTCAACCTGGCCGGCAAGAAGGTTCTGGATGTCGGTTGCGGCGGCGGCATCCTCAGCGAAGCCATGGCGCAGCGCGGCGCGACCGTGATGGGCATCGACATGGGCGAAGCGCCATTGGCCGTCGCCCAACTGCACCAGTTGGAATCCGGCGTTAACGTCGAATACCGCCAGATCACCGCCGAAGACCTGGCCGAAGAAATGCCCGAGCAGTTCGATGTGGTCACCTGCCTCGAGATGCTCGAGCACGTGCCGGACCCGTCCTCGGTGATCCGCGCCTGCTTCCGTATGGTCAAGCCGGGCGGCCAGGTGTTTTTCTCCACCATCAACCGCAACCCCAAGGCCTACCTGTTCGCGATCATCGGCGCGGAATACATCATGAAGCTGCTGCCGCGCGGCACCCATGACTTCAAGAAATTCATCCGCCCGTCCGAGCTGGGCGCCTGGAGCCGCCAGGCCGGGCTGACCGTCAAGGACATCATTGGCCTGACCTACAACCCGCTGACCAAGCACTACAAGCTGGCCAGCGACGTGGACGTCAACTACATGATCCAGACCCTGCGCGAGGAGTAAGCCTGTGAAGTTGCGAGCGGTTCTCTTCGATATGGACGGTACCTTGCTGGACACCGCGCCGGACTTCATCGCCATCTGCCAGGCCATGCGCGCCGATCGCGGCCTGGCGCCGATCAACGACCAGCACATCCGCGATGAAATCTCCGGCGGTGCGCGGGCGATGGTCGCCGTGACCTTTTCGATGGACCCGGAATCCCCAGGTTTTGAAGCATTGCGCTTGGAGTTCCTGGAGCGCTACGTCAAGGGCTGCGCGGTCCATAGCAAACTGTTCGATGGCATGGCCGAGTTGCTCGAAGACATCGAGAAGGCCCATTTGATCTGGGGCGTGGTCACCAACAAGCCGCTGCGGTTTGCCGAACCGATCATGCAGCAACTGGGCCTGGCCGAGCGTTCGGCGCTGCTGATCTGCCCGGACCATGTGAAACACAGCAAGCCGGACCCGGAGCCAATGATCCTGGCGTGCAAGATGCTCGGCCTGGACCCGGCCAGCGTGTTGTTCGTGGGCGATGACCTGCGCGATATCGAATCCGGCCGTGATGCCGGCACCCGCACGGCGGCGGTCACTTACGGCTACATCCACCCGGACGACAACCCGCGCCATTGGGGCGCCGATGTCGTGGTGGATCACCCACTGGAGCTGCGCAAGGTGCTGGATAACGCGCTGTGCAGTTGCTGATTGTTTGCCGCCCCCGCTGACCAGTGAAGATCCAAATGTGGGAGCGGGCTTGCTCGCGAAGGCGATGTTTCATTCAACACATTTATTGACTGACCCTCCGCCTTCGCGAGCAAGTCGAAGCGTCGAACCGCCGCTCCCACAGGGATCTCCACTGTTCTCAAGCGTGGTGTTTGTAACCTGCTGAATTCTGTCGAGGCTATTTATGTTTGATTACTCCGCACGTCCAGACCTGCTCAAAGGCCGCATCATCCTGGTGACCGGCGCCGGTCGCGGGATTGGCGCGGCAGCGGCAAAAACCTATGCCGCCCATGGCGCCACTGTGCTGTTGCTGGGCAAGACCGAAGCCAATCTGGCCCAGGTGTATGACGAAATCGAAGCCGCAGGCCACCCGCAACCGGTGGTGATTCCGTTCAACCTGGAAACCGCCCTGCCCCATCAATACGATGAGCTGGCCGCGATGATCGAGAAAGAATTCGGCCACCTCGACGGCCTGCTGCACAACGCGTCGATCATCGGCCCACGCACGCCGATCGAGCAGTTGTCCGGTGAGAATTTCATGCGCGTGATGCACGTGAACGTCAACGCGATGTTCATGCTGACCAGCACCCTACTGCCGCTGCTCAAGCTGTCCCAGGATGCGTCGGTGGTGTTCACCTCCAGCAGCGTCGGGCGCAAAGGCCGGGCGTATTGGGGGGCTTACGGTGTGTCGAAGTTTGCCACTGAGGGCCTGATGCAGACCTTGGCCGACGAGCTCGAAGACGTGGCGGCGGTACGCGCTAACAGCATCAACCCGGGCGGTACCCGCACCAGCATGCGGGCCCAGGCGTATCCGGGGGAAAACCCGATGGAACGGCCCGCGCCGGAAGAGATCATGCCGGTGTATTTGTACCTGATGGGGCCGGACAGCACCGGGATCAGTGGGCAGGCGTTTGACGCGCAATAACAGGCATGCAGCAGAACTAAATGTGGGAGCGGGCTTGCTCGCGAAGGCGGTGTGTCAGTCAACAGATTCATTGGCTGATCCACTGCCTTCGCGAGCAAGCCCGCTCCCACATTTGATGTGTGTTGTCTTGGAAATATTAGTTTTTCACCACTTCCTCAAGCGTGAAACGCCCCAACGGGTTTTGCAGGAAGTTGCTCACATTCTTGCGTGAGATGTTGATGTACGGGCTGTAGTACAAGTCGATCCAGTTCACGTCCTGTTTCGCCAGTTTCTGCAATTCCACATACATCTGCTCACGCTTGGCCGGGTCGGCCTCGATCCGCGCGGCTGCCACTAAATCCTTGACCTTGTCATTCTTGTAACGGGTCATGTAGTTCTGGTTGGTGTCGTGCCCCAGTACGAAGGTGGTCTTCTGGTCCGGGTCGAGGATGTCGTTGGTCCAGTACATCACCGAAATGTCGTATTCACCGTCCACCAGCATCTGCCAGCTTTGGGTCGGGTCGACCTTTTGCAGGTTAGCGGTCACGCCGACCTTGGCCAACTGGTCCTTGATGATCACCGCAATCTGCTCGTCGGCTTCGTTGCCGGCGTTGACCACGTAGTTGAGCTTCAAGTCCTTGGCACCTGCAGCCTCCAGCAGTTTCTTGGCGGCCGTCGGGTCATACGGGCGTTGCAGGTTGTTGGCGTAGTGGAACAGCGAACCTTTCGGGATGTAGGAATAGGCCACAGTGCCTTGACCGTAAGTGGCGGTTTTCACCAGCGATTGTTTATCGATGGCCATGTCCAGCGCCTCGCGTACTTCCTGCTTGGCCAGCAGGCCGTGAGCGTGGTTGATCAACAGGTGATCTTCGCGGGTGGACGGGTCGGAGTGGATCACCACGTTCTTGTCTTTCTTCAGCTCTTCAACGCGGGAGAACGGTACGAAGATCGCCGTGTCCAGCTCGTTGTTTTGCACCATGCGCATACGCGTGTTGTCGTCGGTGACGGAGACCCACTCCACGCCATCCAGGCTGACGTTCTTGGCCTGCCAGAAGTTCGGGTTCTTTTTCAGGATGACGCGATCACCCTTGCGCCACTCGTCTACGGTAAACGCGCCGGAGGTCACCGGGTTTTCCGAGTAGGCGTCTTCGCCCATTTTGATCATGGCTTTTTCCGACAGGATCGACACCGTCGGCGACGCCAATTGCGAGAGAAAAGCTACAGCCGGCGTCTTGAGGGTGACCACCAGGGTTTTCGGGTCGGCCGCCTTGGCGGTGTTGATCAAGTTGAACGGATCAGCCCACAGCGAGGCTTTGTTGTCGCGGATACGCAACAGGCTGAACGCCGCATCCTCAGCGGTGATCGGCGAGCCATCCGAGAACTTCGCGTCGCGCAGTTTGAAGGTGTAGGTCAGGCCATCCTTGGAGATGTCCCAGCTTTCTGCCAGCCCCGGCTCCATCTTGGTGCCCAGGTTGTCGACGCGTACCAGGGTGTCGTAGACGTTGGCGAATACCCACGTGTCGCGGTTTTGCGCGCTTTTGATCGGGTCGAACGTGGTGCTGTCCTCACGGCAGCCGATGGTCAGGACGCCGGCGGCATGTGCCAACCCGGCAGTCAGGGACCAAGCGGTCAACGTAGCGGCGGCGAGCAACTTCAAGTGGCGCGTTTGCATATCACAACTCCTTGTTAATGAATGGCAGGTAAGGGTCAAAGCAAAGGTTCTTCAAGCACGCAACTGTATCGATGCTCGTGCAGGAAATGCGTTGGCGGCAACACCTCGGAACACATGGCTCGGGCGTGCCGGCAACGCGGGTGAAAGGCGCAACCGGTAGGCAAATTCAACGGGCTGGGTGGCTCACCCGGCAAGGGCTCCGTAGGCAATGGCCGATGCGGATCAATCTCTGGAATCGCCTGGATCAAGGCCGCCGTGTAAGGGTGCCGTGGCGACGTGAAGACCGCTTCCACCGGCCCTTCCTCGACGATCTTGCCCAGGTACATCACCGCCACGCGGTCGCACAGGCGCCGCACGATGGCCAGGTCATGGGCGATAAACAGGATCGCCAGGTTCATACGCTGCTGCAGTTCCAGCAGCAGGTTGATGATCTGGCCCTGGATCGACACATCCAGCGCCGCCACGCATTCATCGGCGATGATCAGCCGTGGCTCTACCGCCAATGCCCGGGCAATGCCGACGCGCTGGCATTGGCCGCCACTGAGGGAGCCGGGTTTGCGGCTGGCGAGTTCGGGGCGCAGCCCGACCAGGTCGAGCAGCTCGTTGACGCGAGCGGGGATCTGATCCGGCGCCACCTTGCGCTGCACGCGCAACACTTCGGCGATGGTTTCACCGATGGTGTGGCGTGGATTCAGTGCGGCGTATGGGTCCTGGAAGATCATTGCGGTTTCATGGCGCAGGCGGGTGATGTCGATGGTGCTGCCTTGGGCCATGTCGATGCCATCAAACAACACCTGCCCGGCGCTGATCGGGTTGAGGTGCAAAACCGCCCGGCCCAAGGTGCTTTTGCCGCTGCCAGACTCGCCGACCAACCCGAGGGTTTCACCCGCCGCCAGGTCCAGCGACACGCCGTTCACCGCCCTCACCCACTGCTTGTTCAGGCCGAACAAACCCGTGCCGGACGCGGCAAACTTCACCTCAAGGTCCTTGATCTGTAACAGGCTCATGGGGGCGCTCCCAAAGGGTAATGACAGGCGACTCGCGCGCCCTCCGGCAGCAATTCGGTGCACAAGGCGCCGACCTGCGGGCAACGCGGGTTGAACCGGCAGCCGGCGGGCAAGGCGTCCAGCAACGGCGGCTGCCCGGGAATCGTGCGCAGCAAGGCGTGGCCGCTGCTGTGGGCGGGCTGGCAGTCGATCAGGCCAGCGGTGTACGGGTGCTGCGGATGCGCCAACAGCTCGTATTTGCTGCCATGTTCGCACAGGCGCCCGGCGTACAGCACGGCGATGGCGTCGCAGGTTTGCGCAACCACGCCAAGGTCGTGGGTAATCATGATGATCGCCAGACCGCGTTTATCACGCAGCTCCAGCAGCAACCGCAGGATTTGCGCCTGCACCGTCACATCGAGGGCCGTGGTCGGCTCGTCGGCGATCAGCACTTTGGGGTTACAGCCCAGCGCCACCGCGATCATCGCGCGCTGGCGCATGCCGCCGGAAAACTCGTGGGGGTAGTTGTCGACCCGCGCTTGGGGATCGGGGATTCCAACCTGGCGCAACACCTCGATGGCTTGCAGCCGCGCGTCTTTTTTTGACGCACCTTGGTGCAGGCGAATGCCCTCTGCAATCTGCTCGCCGATACGCATCAGCGGGTCGAGGTGGCTGCTTGGGTTCTGGAAGATCATGCCCAGTTGACCGCCGCGCACGGCACGCATGCCAGCGTCATCGAGTTGCAGCAGATCCTGGCCGGCCAACCGAACCGTGCCGCCTTGCACGCGCAGCGCAGGCGACGGCAACAGGCGCATCAGGCCGCGACACGCCATGGTCTTGCCTGAGCCACTCTCCCCGACCAGGCCGAGGATTTCACCTTCAGCCAGGTCGAAGGACACCCGGTCGAGCAGGGTCACATCACGCCCGGTATTGTTGGCAATCACGCTGAGGTCGCGTACTTGCAGCAGGCTCATGAGCGATCCCCCAGCACTTGCGCTACGCCATCAGCCAGCAAGCTGAAGCCCATGGCCAGCGTCACGATGGCCAGCCCCGGAAAGGTGCAGATCCACCAGGCAGTCGTGATAAAGGCTTGCCCCTCGGCCACCATCGTGCCCCATTCGGCGGTCGGCGGTTGCACGCCCAGGCCCAGGTAGCTCACAGCGGCGCCATTGAGCAGCACCAGCACCGCGTCAGACATGGAAAACACAATCGAGCCGAACATCGCATTCGGCAGCAGATGCCGGAACAGAATCCGCCCATGGCCAAAGCCCAGGCTCTTGGCGGCCAGGGCGAAGTCGCTTTCCTTGAGCACCAGGATCTGCGAACGGATCAGCCGCGCGTAAGACACCCAGCCCACCAGCGCCATGGCGATATAGAAACTCTTCAAGCCGGGCCCGAGAATGGCCATGATCGCCAGCATCAGCACCAGGAACGGAAACGCCAGGATCACATCGATCACGCGCATGCAGAAGCTGTCGAAACGCCCACCGATATAGCCTGAAACCGCGCCGACAAAGGTGCCGATCAGGAACGGAAAGATCACCCCGACGATCGCCAGTTGCAAGTCGATGCGAGCGCCCCAGATCACCCTCGACAGAATGTCTCGACCATAGTTGTCCGTGCCGAAGGGATGGGCAAGGCTTGGGCCGAGCAGGCTGAAATCCGTGTGTTGCGCAATCGGGTCATAAGGCGCGATCCACGGCGCAAACAACGCCAGCGCCAACCACAGCAGCAGAATCAGCAGGCCCCACGCAGCGGTCAGCCGGCCGTTGCGAAAACCAAACCGCAGACGCAAACGCCATGGGGCAATCAAGGGGCGAGTGCTCATTGCATCTTCACCCGAGGGTCGAGGGCGACAGTGGCCACGTCAGCCAGGAAGTTGACCACCACGGTCGCGCACGCCAGCACCATGGCCACGCCCTGCACGACCATGTAGTCGCGCGTGAAGATGCCGCGCACCAGCAACTGGCCGATGCCGGGAATGGCGAACAGGCTTTCGATCACCACCGTGCCGCTGATCAACCAGCCGATATTCACCGCCAGCAGGTTAACGGCCGGTACCAGGGAATTGGGCAGCACATGGCGGCGAAACACCGCGGCTTCCGACACCCCGCGCGCCCGGGCGGCGGTAACGTGGTCGGCTTGCAACTCCATCAACATGCTCGCCCGCAGGTTGCGCACCAGCACCGCCGACAGGGCCAGGGCGATCGTCAGGCACGGCAGAACCATGTGGTGCGCCTTGTCCAGCCAGGTCCGCCCGTAACCCGACACCGGAAACAGCCCCCACTGCACACTCAGCAACAAGATCAACATCAAGCCCAGCCAGAACGCCGGCATGCCCAGGCCAACCGTAGTGAACACGCGAATCAGGTTATCCGCCCAGCCACCTTTGTTACGCGCGGCCACGGTGGCCAGCGGCACCGCGATCAGCAGCGCCAGCACCACGCTGCCGAGCACCAGCACCAGCGTCGGCTCGATGCGCGTGACGATCAGCTTGAGCGCGTCGACCTTGTACAGCAGCGATTGGCCGAGGTCGCCCTTGAGCAGGTTTTTCAGGAAGTAGAAATATTGCAGCCACAAAGGCTGATCGAGGCCGAACTGGGCGCGGATTTTCAGCAACGCGTCGGGCGTGCTGCGCGAACCCAGCAGCGCGCGCGCCGGGTCGCCGGGGATCGAGCGCACCAGCACAAAGGTGATCAGGCTGATGCCAAACAGCACCGGCAGCAATTGCAGCGGCCGGGACAGCACAAAACGATAACGCGCCAGGTTCATCCGTCAGCCTCGGTGACGTGCGAGAAAGTCCAGCAACACCGGGAAATACGCCTGGGGTTCCTCATAAAAGGGCATATGGCTGCTGTTGGGAAATACGTGCAATTCGGCGTGTTTGGCCGCCATCTTCATGCGCAGGGCGCAGGCCGGGGTGAGTTCGTCGTGCTGGCCGGTGGTGATCAGCATGGGCATCTTGAACGCGGCCATCTCAGGGATGCGGTTCCAGTCCTTGAGGTTGCCGATGTAGAGGAATTCGTTGGGGCCCTGCATGGTTTCGTAGGGGCCCATGTTCCAGTCGTCGAGGGATCGCTTGACCGGCGCGGGCCATTCGTCGAGACGGCACACGTGGCGATAGTTGAGCAAGGTGATCGCGGCCTGGTACTGCGGGTGGTCGAGGGTGCCCATGGCTTCATGGCGTTGCATCATGGCCACGGTTTCGCTGCCAAGGGCGCCGCGCAGGCGTTCCAGCTCTTGGGACAGGTGTGGAATGTCACCCACGGTGTTTTCGAGGATCAGGCTTTTCAGCACATCGGGGTAATGGATGGCGTATTCGATACCGAGCCAGCCGCCCCAGGAATGCCCGAGCAAATGCACGCGACCCAGGCCCAGTGCCTGGCGCACGGTTTCGACTTCTTCGACATAACGGCCGATTTCCCACAGCGAAACGTCGGTCGGTCTGGCTGATGCGCCCGTGCCAAGCTGGTCGAATGCAACCACTCGCAGGTTATGGTCTTTGAGCCAGCCATGGGCGTCGCGCAAGTAGTCACACGGCAGGCCGGGCCCGCCGTTGAGGCACAACAGCACCTCATCGCCTTCGCCGAAGCTGTAGACCACGAGGTCATGGCCGTCGACTTGCACGTTGTACTGCTGGTCGGGGGCAATTTCACGCCACATGCATACATTCCTTGTGTTGTGTCGGCCTGGCAGGTAGCGGCCGTTTATCAGGCCAACACTACCGAGGATGCCGCGCGTCCATAACCTAGCATTTCTTATAGGTTTGGGCCTGGCAGTCCTTCGCCGGGGCGTGGCATTCTACTTGCAGCAAGTCGAGATTCAAATGAATTCGGGAGCAGAACGGATGCTGGCCAAGCTGACTGCCTTAAATCACCGTCTGATGCCGGGCAGGAGCCTGGATGAGCAGATGGACAACACATTCATCCTCGCCCAGCAGTTGGGTTTCGATGCACTGGTGTATGACTACACCCCGGTGCCAATCGACCAGGATGGTGCATTGATCACCCCCTCGGTGCTCGAACTGCGCAATACCCCGCCGGGCTGGCATAGCTTGTGGTGCAGCGAAGGGTTCTACCAGATCGACCCGGTGCAACACCTGGCCCTGAGTACGGTGTCGCCGTTTGTTTGGTCCTACGACATCAAGGCCGATACCCCCCTGCAAAAGATCATCGATCCCTGCCACGCCCCCGTTTCATCCTATCTGCACGACCAACAACTGACCTGCGGCGTCAGCGTGCCCATTCACCTGCCCCGTGGCGGCTTCGCCTCGCTGACCGGCCTGCGTACCGGTAAAGCCGGCAACGTCCTGCAGGACGCGCAGCAGACCTTGTCGGATTTCAGCCTGATTTCCCACGCCCTGCAGGAAGCGGCCTACCCGATGTTCAGTAAAGAGCTGCGCACTTACCCGCATATCCACCTGACCAAACGTGAACGCGAGTGCCTCAAATGGGCCGCCGACGGCCTGACCGCCGCTGAAATCGCCACGCAATTGAGCCGTTCACTGGCGGTGGTCACCCTGCATCTGGCCTCGGCAATGCACAAGTTGGGGGCCAAGAATCGCGTACAGGCGGTGGTGCGCGCCACCCATTACCGCCTGCTGGAAGACTGACCCCTCGGCAAAACCTAGCTGTTTTGCTAGTTACTTAAACTGCTTCCACGCTCTATCGTGTCCCTGATCATTTTTTCAGAGCAGGTACGAAATGGAATTCATCGAAAAAATCCGCGAAGGGTATGCGGCGTTTGGCAACTACCAAACATGGTTCCGCGTCACCGGTGACCTCTCCAGCGGCCGCACGCCCCTGGTGGTTATCCACGGCGGCCCCGGATGCACCCATGATTATGTTGATGCGTTCAAGGACGTCGCCGCCAGCGGCCACGCCGTGATCCATTACGACCAACTGGGCAACGGCCGCTCCACCCACCTGCCCGAAAAAGATCCGTCTTTCTGGACCGTGGGCCTGTTCCTGGAAGAACTGAACAACCTGCTGGATCATCTGCAAATCAGCGATAACTACGCGATCCTCGGCCAGTCCTGGGGTGGCATGCTCGGCAGTGAACACGCGATGTTGCAGCCCAAAGGCTTGCGTGCGTTCATCCCGGCCAACTCGCCGACCTGCATGCGCACCTGGGTCAGCGAAGCCAACCGCCTGCGCAAATTGTTGCCCGAAGGCGTGCATGAAACCCTGCTCAAGCATGAGGCCGCCGGTACCTACCAGGACCCGGAATACCTCGCTGCCTCGCGGGTGTTCTATGACCATCACGTGTGCCGGGTCAACCCGTGGCCGGAAGAAGTGGCGCGCACGTTCGCCCAGGTCGACGCAGACCCGACGGTGTACCACGCGATGAGCGGACCGACCGAGTTCCACGTGATCGGCAGCTTGAAGGACTGGAAATCCATTGGCCGCCTGTCGGCGATCAATGTACCCACGCTGGTAATTTCCGGTCGGCATGACGAGGCCACGCCGTTGGTGGTCAAACCGTTCCTGGATGAGATTGCCGACGTGCGCTGGGCGCTGTTTGAAGACTCCAGCCACATGCCCCATGTGGAAGAACGCCAGGCGTGTATGGGGACCGTGGTGAAGTTTTTGGATGAGGTGTGTTCAGCGCAGTACAAAGAACTCAAAGCTGGCTAAATCAATGTGGGAGCTGGCTTGCCTGCGATGACGGCGGTGAATTCACCCTTGCTATCGCAGGCAAGCCAGCTCCCACACTGCCCCCCTGTTCGGCGTCAGACCTCGGTGGTTTCTGTCTTCGGCGCTTTCCTCGCCACATCCGCCACCAACGGAATCTCCTTGCCCTCGGCATCAAACAATTTGCCGCCCCTGAAATAGTCCCCATCACGCAGTGATGACACATCTCGGGCGCTCAAACTGCGGTCTGTGCCTGCCACAAACACCGACTGCTGGTCCGAGTTACCAGCGGTGAAGTGGTTGAACGCCAGGTTCAGCAGGATCGCCATGATCGCCGACGAGCTGATGCCCGAGTGAAAGATGGTCGCGAACCAGCTGGGGAATTGATCGTAAAAACTTGGCGCTGCGATGGGGATCATGCCAAAACCGATGGAGGTGGCAACAATGATCAGGTTCATGTTGTTGCGGTAGTCCACCTTGGACAAGGTGCGGATACCACTCGCCGCCACGGTACCGAACAACACAATCCCCGCCCCGCCCAGTACGGATGTCGGCACCGCCGCAATCACCCGCCCCATGAACGGCAACAAGCCGAGAATCACCAGAAACAGCCCGCCCGTGGCCACCACAAACCGGCTCTTCACCCCGGTAACCGCGACCAGGCCGACGTTCTGGGCGAAGGCGCTCTGGGTGAACGAACCAAAGATCGGCGCGAACATACTCGACAACATATCGGCGCGCAGGCCGTTGCCCAGGCGTTTGGAATCAACCTTGGTGTCAATGATCTCACCCACCGCCAGGATGTCCGCCGAGGTCTCGACCAAGGTCACCATCACCACGATGCACATGGAGATGATCGCGGCCACATGGAAGGTTGGCATGCCGAAATGGAATGGCGCAGGGAAACCGAACATCGGCCCCTGGGTTACGCCAGAGAAGTCAGCCATGCCGAGGAACACCGCGATCACCGTGCCGATCACCATTGCCAGCAGGATCGACAAGCGTGAAATGGTTGCGCTGCCGATTTTGCTCAGCAGCAACACCAGCACCAGGGTCAATGCCGCCAGGCCGATATTGGGCATGCTGCCGAAATCCGCAGCGCGACTGTTGCCGCCCATGGCCCAGCGCGCCGCGACCGGCATCAGGGTCAGGCCGATGGTGGTGATCACAATGCCTGTGACCAACGGCGGGAAAAACTTGGTAATCCGCGAGAACACCGGGGTTATCAGCAACCCGATAAGCGACGCGGCCATCACCGCCCCGAGAATTGCCGGTATCCCGCCGGCGCCATCACTGCCGACAATCGCCACCATGGTCGCCACGCCAGCAAACGACACGCCCTGCACCAGCGGCAACTGACACCCAAAGAACGGCAGGCCCAGGGTCTGCAACAGCGTGGCCAGGCCACCGGCAAACAACGATGCGGCAATCAACAAGCCGATATCCGCCGGCGACAACCCGGCTGCCTGGCCGACGATCAACGGTACCGCGACGATGCCGCCGTACATGGTGAGTACATGTTGCAGGCCGTAAGCCATGTTGGCGGCGACGCCGAGATTCTCATCTTCTGGCCGCTGCGGTGACGCCTTCGGGTTAGTCATGGTGAGGGGTTCTCTGTTTTTGTTGTGCGGCCACTGTATGCAATGTACGGGCTGGATGTCCATAGAGTTGTATACAATCATTCAGACAAGTTACCCTCCCTCGGCGTTACAAAAACAATTCGGCCGTGATGAGCCAGAACGCCAAAGGACCCAGAACAATGAAAAAGGCATTACAGGGCGCCACCGTTGCACTCACCCTTCTCGGCGGCGGGGAGGCCGTCGCGGTGGAATGGATGAACAACAGCGTAGGCTTTCGCTACGGCCAGCAGTTCACCAATCCGAATAACCCCGACAAATTCAGCAAGCGCATCTACAGCTTCACCCACGCCAGCGGCTACCGATACGGCAGCAACTTCCTCAACCTTGATGTGTTCCTGTCCGACAGCCGCGACCCGCGCAAGGGCACTGATCATGGGGGCAGTGAGGTGTACGCGGTGTACCGCCACCAGGTGTATGCATCGCGGGTATTCGATGTGCCGCTGGGTACCGGCCTGGTCAAGGATTACGCGCTGACGTTGGGCTTCGATGCCAACCGCAACAACAACTTCGCTTCAGCAAAAAAACGCGCGCTGGTGATCGGCCCGACCTTGAAGTTCAACACCGTCGGTGTGCTGGACCTGAGCCTGATGCACTACAAGGAGAGGAACCACACCGGCATCCCGGGTGCGCAGGAGTCGAACCACACCTTCGACGCTACCTACATGCTCAACCTGACCTGGATGCGACCGTTCGAGATCGCCAACCACGCGGCGAAATTCCAGGGCTTTATCAATTATGTCGGGGAAAAAGGTGAGGATTACCACGGCCGCGACACCGCGCCGGAAGCCCTGATGCGCACGGCGCTGATGGTGGCGGTGCGGCCAGGCAAGAACGTGAAGCCAAACCTGTATCTCGGGGTGGGCTACGAGTACTGGCATAACAAGTTCGGCGTGGACGGTGGCCGGGGTAGCCGCACATCGACGCCGACGGTGAACCTTGAAGTCACCTTCTAACCCCTGAAGGAATCCGATCAAGTGTGGGATCCGATTGTCACTTCAGGCTTGTGCCAGTGCCGAATTACCCTTCTTGGGCCGCGCCAACCAGTACCCCAACACCGCCAGCGGCGCGGTTGCCAGCATCACGATGGCGGTAATCAGGAGCGGCTGGTCGATCATCGATGACACGAGCAAGCTGCCGAGAAAGCACAGACCCAGTTGCAGGGTGTTTTGCAGTGCCGCCGCTTTGCCGGAATTTTCCGCAAATGGCATCAGCGCATTCGCCACCACGATGGGGTAACTGGCACCATTGACCAGGGCCATCAAGCAGAACGGAATCAGCAAGGTGGTCAGCGTCGGCACGGTCAAAGTGGCCACTAGGTACAGCGCCACCATGCTGATGCAATACGCCAGCAGCAACCATGGCAATAGCGTCTTGCCTTGGAAATGCTGCAGCGCGCTGCGGCAACTGTAGCCACCCACCAGAAACGCTAATGTGGGCAGCAGATAGCTCAGGCCGATGTCATTCGGGCTGTAACCCATGTCGCCAAGGATGAAGGGCGAAGCCGTCAGCCAGGCGAAGAAGCTGGCCGAGCACGCGGCGAAAATCATGACGTTGCCGGTGAACACGCGAGAAGCCAGCAACTGCCCATAGCCGAGGCGCGAAGGCTCGCTCTTCTCTGCCTGACGTTTCGGAGGGGTGCGCAGGAACAAGGTCGGCAACAGCAACAACAGCGACACCCCCAGCAATACGCCGAAGATCGCCTGCCAGCCAAAGTGATTCAGAACCATCGCGCCCAACAACGGCGCCAACGCCGGTGACAGCGACATCAGCGGCATGATGCTGGCGAACACGCGGTGAGCCTTGTCGGCCGGGTAGCGGTCAATCACCAGGGCCTGCCAACTCACAGCGGCGGAACACACGCCAATCGCCTGCATAAAGCGCAGCGCCAGCAGTTGCGGCGCCGTCTCGACCCAGAACATGCCCGCGCAGCCCAGCACAAACAGGCTCAGGCCTGCGAGCAGGATCGGCTTGCGCCCCAACCGGTCCGACAGCGGCCCCCAAAGCAACTGCCCCACCGCAAAGCCGGCGAGGAAAATACTCAAGCTGGCGCCCACTGCACCGGCGCCAATCTGCAACTGCTCGCCCATCGCGCCGAACGCCGGCAAATACATGTCCATGGCGAGGTAACCGAGCATGCTCAGCCCCGCCAGATACCAAGTGAAACCAAAAGAATTTTTCATCGAAGCCTTGTTAACCCTGCCATCAAACTATTTGCTGACTGGCACCCATTATGAAGCTGACAATTTCTGTGTGAAGCGATAATAATTGGATACTCTTATCAATAAATTTGAAGGCACCCGCTATGTGGTCCGAATACTCCCTGGATGTTGTGGATGCCGTGGCGCGCCATGGCAGCTTCAGCGCCGCCGCCCAGGAGTTGCACCGGGTGCCGTCGGCCATCAGCTATACCGTGCGTCAGCTCGAGGAGTGGCTGGCGGTGCCATTGTTCGTGCGACGCCATCGGGATGTAGAACTGACACCTGCCGGCCGTTTATTTATAGACGAGGCCCGGAGCGTGATGAAAAAAATGCTCGGCACGCGGCGGCTGTGCCAGCAGGTCGCCAACGGCTGGAGCGGCCAGTTGAAGGTGGCGGTGGATTCCATCGTCAAACCCCAGCGTTGCCGACAGTTGGTATTGGATTTCTATCGGCAGTTTCCCGAGGTGGAATTGCTGCTGGAATACGAGGTGTACAACGGTGTGTGGGATGCCCTGGCGGATGAGCGCACTGACATCGTGATCGGTGCCACCAGTGCAGTGCCAGTGGCCAGTCACTTCACTTTCCGCGACATGGGCCTGTTGAACTGGCTGTGCGTGGTCAGCGCACGGCATCCGTTGGCGAGCGTCGAAGGGCTGCTGAGTGACGACCAACTGCGCCCCTTCGCCTCGCTGTGCATGACCGACACCTCACGCAACCTGCCCAAGCGCGACACGTGGACCCTGGATAACCAGCGGCGTTTGGTGGTGCCGAACTGGGCCTCGGCGATCGATTGCCTGCGCGATGGCCTGTGCGTTGGCATGGCGCCGGCGCATCAGGTGCTGCCGTGGATCGAACGGGGCGAGTTGGTGGCGCTGCAATTGAGCCGGCCGTTTCCGGCCAGCCCGTCGTGTGTGGCCTGGGCGCAGAGCAAACTGTCCCCGGCCATGGCGTGGTTGTTGGAGTACCTGGGAGATACTGAAACCCTGAATCAGGAATGGCTCAATGGGCCTGATCCAGTAACCGGGTAATGGCGCGCACGATCATCTCGACTTCCTTGGCATCCAGTGTCAGCGGCGGCAGCAGGCGAATGACCTTGCCCCGCGTCACGTTGATCAGCAGGCCGTGTTCCTGGGCCGCACGCAGGGCCAAGTCGCGGTAAGGACTGGCCAGCTCTATACCGATCATCAAACCCAGCCCGCGAATCGCCAGCACGTGCGAGTGTTCACTCAACTCCACCCGCAACCGCGCGAGCAAACGCTCACCCTGCTGCGCCGCGTTCTGCAGCAAGCCTTGCTCCTCGATAATGTCCAGCACCGTGCAACCCACCCGACACGCCAATGGGTTGCCGCCGAAGGTGCTGCCATGACTGCCCGGTGTAAACAATTGCGCCACGGCGGACCGTGCCAGGCAGGCGCCGATGGGTACGCCATTGCCGAGGCCTTTGGCCAGGGTCATCACGTCCGGGAAAATGCCTTCATGCTGGAAAGCAAACCAGGCGCCGGTGCGGCCGATGCCTGTCTGGATCTCATCCAGCATCATCAGCCAGCCGTGGCGTGTGCAGTGATCGCGCAGGGCTTTCAGGTAGCCAGGCGGCGGCGGCAGTACGCCACTTTCGCCCTGGATCGGCTCCAGCAGGACCGCCGCGATGCGCGTGCCAAACGCTTTTGTGACCGCTTCGATCGCGGCGATATCACCAAAGCCCACCTTGAGAAAGTCCCCCGGCAAACGCTGGAAGCCCAAGCGCACCGATGGCCCATCGCTGGCGGCCATCGTGCCCAGCGTGCGGCCATGAAAGGCATTTTCCATCACCACCACCAACGGCGCTTCGATGCCTTTTTTCCAGCCATGCAGCCGTGCGAGTTTCAGCGCTGTTTCGTTGGCCTCGGCCCCGGAATTGTTGAAAAAGGCACGGTCTAGGCCAGACAGCTGGGTGAGGCGCTGGGCCAGCTTCTGTTGCCAGTCAATGCTGTAGAGGTTGGAGGTATGCAACAGCAAACCCGCTTGTTCACTGATCGCCGTCACCAGCCTGGGGTGCGAGTGGCCGACATTGGTCACCGCCACGCCGGCCACCGCATCGAGGTATTCGCGGCCCTGCTGGTCCCACACGCGTGTGCCCAGGCCACGGGTAAAACTCAAGGCCAAGGGTTGGTAAGTGGTCATCAGGCAGGCGGCGGTCATGGTGCGGGCTCCAGTGCTTCGTTGTGATGGCTGCAGTATCGTTAGCCACCCGAGCTGGATAAACTGTGCATTCCTGCAATGACTTTAAATCAAGGCTTGATAATGGATCTGTTCCAGGCGATGTCGGTGTACGTAAAAGTGGTCGAGACCGGCAGCATGACCGCAGCGGCCCAAGCCTGCGGCATGTCGACCACCATGGTCGGCAACCACCTGCGGGCCCTGGAACAGCGCCTGGGCGTCAGCCTGCTCAAGCGCACCACGCGCAAACAAAGCCTTACGGAATTTGGCGGGCAATATTATCAGCGGTGCCTGGAAGTGTTGGGGCTGGTGGCCGACTCCGAGCAGCTCGCCGAGCAAGCCAACAGCGACATCCCCAAAGGCACCCTGCGCATCACCGCCCCACCCGTGTTCGGCACCGAACAACTTACACCGGCCTTGAGCGAATTTTCCCGACGCTACCCGCTGATCAACCTGTACGTGGTGCTGAGCAATGAGCGGATGGACCTGGTCGACAGCGGCTTCGATGTCGCGATCCGACTTGGCGAACTGGAAACCTCCAGCCTGATCGCCAGGCCAATGCAGGCCTACACCCTCACGCTCTGCGCGTCACCGGCCTACCTGGCGCGACGTGGCACGCCACAGACGCCCGATGACCTGCGCCAGCACGACTGCCTGGCGTTCGCCTACCCGGCAAGTGACAATTGGCGCGACACCGACAAACTGTGGCGCATGACCGGCGATGGCGTCGAGGTGGAGGTTCCGGTGTCCGGTTCATTGACCATCAACAGCTCGCAAGGCTTGCGCCAGGCAGCGGTCAACGGCATGGGCATCATCATGCTGGCCGATGCGCTGGTGCAGCCGGATCTGCAGAGTGGCAAGCTGGTGGCCTTGTTAACCACTTATCGATTGCCCAGCCGCCCCATGCACCTGCTCTACGGCCAGGACCGTTATCGCTTGCCCAAGCTACGCGCCTTCGTCGATTTCGCTATGGAAAAGTGGGCACGCTAGAAGCCCACGCCCAACTCACGCAATCGCGCGGCAGTGCGCTCAGCCGACACGTGGTGGATACCTTGCCAACCGAGGGCGACGGCCGCGTCGATATTGCCGGCGACATCATCGATAAACACCACTTCAGCCGGCTGGACATCCGGCAGGTGGGCCCGTACCTGGCTGAGGCTAGCATGGTAGATCGCTGCATCAGGCTTGATCATCTTCAGTTCGCCGGACACCACAATGTCGCGAAAACACTGCAGGAACGGATAATTGGCCCGTGCATAGGGGAACGTTTCGGCGGACCAATTGGTGAGCCCGAACAGCGGCATATCAACATGGTGCAACGCCTTGAGGATCGCCACGCCTTCCGGTAGCGGGCCGCGCAGCATCTCGTGCCAACGGTCGTAATAGGCTTGGATCAAACGCTCATGATGCGGGTACTGCTCGATCAGGCTGCGGGTGCCTTCAGCCAGGGTGCGACCGGCATCTTGCTCGGTGTTCCAGGCCTGGGTGCAAACGTGCTCGAGAAACCATTGCCGTTCGTGATCGTCGGTAATCAACTTGCGGTACAGGTGCTGCGGGCTCCAATCGAACAGGACACCGCCGAAATCAAAAACCACTGCGCGAATTGTCATACGCCCCTCCCCTGAGTGTGATGCGCCAGTCTCGCATGCCAGCGAAAGCACGCCGCACGTAAACAGGCGTAGGACCGCTCTGATAATTTCATGGGTCGCGCACTGCAAAAAGAGCGCCGCCTCCGTGTATCCCCGCCTTGCGCGCTCTTTTTCCGACGGTGCTTAAAACAGCTCGCAATACTTGTTCTTGCCCACAAAAAAGAAGACTTCTTTAGTGTGCCCTGTGCAATGGAAGGAATGCTTTGGTCTGGAAGGGATCATCCAACGTGCCTATGAAACATGGCTTGGAGATATTCAATGAAAGACGTAATTACCCCTGCTATCTCACCTTCCGCACTCAGCCTGGATACCTTGCAACACGCTCAACCCAGCCAGCCGACTGACGCCGCTCAAGAGACAACGAATTCGATAGACGTCGCATTTGCGCGCGCACGCGAAAAAACCGGAATAGTGTCGAGCCACCTCATTCCCTTGCATGAAATTGCGCTGGCGACCAACTCCATCATTGGCGTACGTCCCGTGGAAACCGTCGCAACCGGGCTGATAGAAGCCGGTCATCCCACCAAGGACTTTCATATCAAGGGTAAAAGCGCCAATTGGGGACCACAAGCCGGCTTGATCTGCACGGACCAGGCCTTCAGCAAGCTCGAAAAATTCAAAAGCGATGCACCCGGCAAAGTCAGCCGCGCCAATGAGCAAATCCAGGAATGCATCAGCGACGGGCATGCCGTCGCAATTCCCTTGAAGCTCTCGGGCAGCCGTCTTGGCGAATTGATGAAACTCGGCCAGATCACTCAACTGGCTTCGAACGAGCAGGAAGGCACGCTGCGTTTCAGCGCGAAGGGGCCAAGTCAGCAGCTGTATGCATTCGAAGGCCAGCGAACGTCACCTTTGGAAGACGACTACCTCATTACCCATGAGGGCAAGCCCGTTGAAGTGCTCGCGAAAAAGGCCGATGGCAAGGCACTGACGGCCGACTATGACCTGCACATGGTGGCGCCGCACCTCAGTGACTTCGGCCCCCAGGATGTACTCCCGGTGCCCGATATTGCGCACAGTGTGTTCAAGGGACGAATTGATCGCTACAGGCAGCATCATCCAGACGCCAAGGCGTTTCAGGTGCCGCAAGCGTTACGCGCAGACTATGAAAGCGCCGCGCATTTCTATCATAAGGAAGATCCCGATCTGGGCAACGCCACGCCGCGAATAAGGCAAATGATAGAACTGATCAATCACAGGTTGGTCGGCAACGGAGAGCGGGTGGTCCACCATAATGCGGATTCGGGCAGCCCGGCAGCGGAAGTCGCCGCTAACTACCCGGCTACGTTTTTCCTGCCGACCAAGCTCGGGCGCTTCGATGAAATCAGCATCATCAACGACGGCAAGGAAATGGCGGAACTGATAAAGACGGCCAAGGACAGTGGCTATCACGTGCCACTGAATCCGCTTTGGGAGAGAGAAGTGGTCGGCATCAAGCGCTCTGGTTTCATCCATGCCCAAGAGCGGCTGGCCTCAGCCTTTCGCCAAGGCTGATGCTCTGTGCGCTTCAAACAGCAGCCTCATAACAGGGTTATCGAGGCTGCTGTCTAAGCCGTCTTATGCCGAGATGAGACCGTTGATCTTCACGGTCGGATTGACGTCAGCGTCGTAATCCACGCCGTCGATTTCAAAGCCGAACAAGCGCAGGAATTCAGCCTTGTAGCCGGCAAAATCGCTGATCTCGTTGACGTTGTCGTCGGTGACCTGGTTCCACAGTGCAGCAACGGCGTCCTGGACTTTAGGTTCCAGCTCGGCAAGATCGGCACGCAGGCGGCCGTCGGCGTCGAGTTTCGGCTGGCTGCCGTACAGGCTGTCCTTGAACAGACCGTAGACTTGTTCGATACAACCTTCGTGGGTGCCCTGCTCTTTCATCACTTTGAACAGCAACGACAGGTACAGCGGCATGATCGGGATGGCCGAACTGGCCTGGGTCACCACAGCCTTGAGCACCGACACACGGGCGTCGCCCTTGAGTGCCGCAAGGTTGTCGCGCAGGGTCAGGACTTTTTTATCCAAGTCTTTCTTGGCTTCGCCGATGGAGCCGTTCCAGTAGATATCCTGGGTCAGCTTCTCGCCGAGGTAGGTGAACGCGGTGGTCTTGGCGCCTTCGGCCAGGACGTCGGCGTCACGCAGGGCGTCGATCCACAGCTGCCAGTCTTCGCCACCCATCACTTTGACGGTGCCGTCGATTTCTTCCTGGGTCGCAGGCTCCAGGGTGGTGTCGACCACAACGCCCTTGTCGGTGTTGATACCGCGCAGGGTCACGGCTTTGCCAATCGGCTTGAGGGTGGAGGTGTGCACCACGCCTTGCGGGTCGGTACGGCGTGGCGCGGCCAGGCTGTAGACGACCAGGTCGATCTTACCGAGGTCTTTCTTGATGGTTTCGATGGTCAGGCGCTTGATCTCGTTGGAGAACGCGTCGCCGTTGATGCTCTTGGCGTACAGACCTTTTTCGACAGCAAACTTCTCAAACGCGGCACTGTTGTACCAGCCAGCGGAGCTCAGCTTGCCTTCTTCGCCTTCTTTTTCAAAAAACACGCCCAGGGTGTCGGCGCCACAGCCAAACGCAGCACTGATACGCGCTGCCAGGCCATAGCCGGTGGATGCGCCGAGAACCAGCACCTTCTTCGGGCCGCCTTCGATGGCGCCGTGCTCAGTGACGTAGTCAATCTGTTCCTTGACGTTCGCTTCACAGCCAACAGGGTGAGCGGTCACACAGATAAAGCCACGAACCCGCGGTTTGATGATCATAAAATTTCTGCCTCTTCCAAGGTGCCGAAGGCCAGTGGTGGCCATTCAACTTCAATCGTACCGGTCTATGACGTCCAAAAAACCGAAGCGTCACGATAGTCGCAAATCTTCCGTTTACAAAATCCAATCCACACAGCCCAGCCAGGGTTAAAACCTGTGTAAAGCCTTCACAATTTCGCACTATTTAAAACGCCTAACAGACGCTGAACGCCTTATCATGACGAAGTTGTTTCAATATATTTCAAAACCTCACCACTCGCGGCCACGGATCCGGACCTGTCGAATGGCGTCCTGCTGGAGCTGAGTTAGATGAACAAGCCTGCTTTGCGTAAAAAGGCAGTATCGGTCGCCTGGGTATTCGGCGTGCTGCTGATTATTGATATTTTCCCCGAGACCACCCTGGTATTTCTCGGCCTAGTCGTGATCTGCGGCTTTTACGATTTCCTGCGTAATGGCTTGTATGACGCGCCGACCTTCAAAAAATACTTTATTGGCAGCGGTCGAAACACCTGGCTGCTGGCGCCGTTCAACACCCTGTTCGACCTGTTGAGCTCGGGTAACCGACACGTCTACAGGATGGACGACCTGCCCCCGGCCTGGCGTGAAGACCTGCAACAGGTCATCAACGAAGCCATGGCCCATAAGGACGAAATCATCGGCTACCTGGACGAACGCATGGCCGAGAAGAAGCGCGGCATGTTGTTTTTCCAGTGGTACGGCCGGCCGATCGAGACCGCGCTGGACATTCCGAAACTGCGCGAAAAATTGCCGTTCGTGAAGACCATCGGCGTGTCGGTGTTCAATGAAAACCGCTCGACCTCGTTTCACTTCGGCCCCTTGCGCATGATGTTCCGCGTGCTCTACAACATGGCGCCGGCAGCGCATCACGAGGGCGTATACATCCAAGTGGGCAAGCAAAAGCATTACTGGCACGACGACCCGCTGTTTATCTTCGATGACACGTTGATGCATGCGTCTTTCAACAAAAACGATGCAAAGCGTTACTGCCTGTTTATCGATATCGTGCGGCCGACCCCGCTGCCCTTGGTTCTCAACGCCGCAATCGCTGGGTTTGCCGGGATGGTCTTTACCCTGCGTCGGGTTTTCTACAAAAACTGGAAGCTGATTCAGTAAGTTCTGCGGCATTATGGTGCTGGACGGTGTTTGCGCTCGGCCTCGCGCCTGAGGTAAACATCCGTCTCGTGCGTCCGAATTCGGCGCCCACCATTCTCAAGCCATCGCGGCCCTGTGCGGGTGCGGTGGCTGTGCTTTCAAGGATTAAGAATGCCCCAACGTCAAGTCATCAATGCTTCCGTCAGCCCCAAGGGCAGCCTCGAAACCCTGTCCCAACGTGAAGTGCAGCAACTGAGCGAAGCCGGTTCCGGTAGCATCTACACCCTGTTCCGCCAGTGCGCCCTGGCCATCCTCAACACTGGCGCGCACATCGACAACGCCAAGACCATTCTCGACGCCTACAAGGATTTTGAAGTCCGTATCCACCAGCAAGACCGCGGTGTGCGCCTTGAACTGCTGAATGCCCCTGCCGACGCATTCGTCGATGGCGAAATGATCGCCAGCACCCGCGAAATGCTGTTCAGCGCCCTGCGTGACATCGTCTATACCGAGAATGAACTGGACAGCCAGCGCATCGACCTGAGCAATTCCCAGGGCATCACCGATTACGTGTTCCACCTGCTGCGCAACGCCCGTACGTTGCGCCCGGGTGTCGAGCCGAAGATTGTCGTGTGCTGGGGCGGGCACTCGATCAATACCGAAGAATACAAATACACCAAGAAGGTCGGCCACGAACTGGGCCTGCGCAGTCTCGACGTGTGCACCGGCTGCGGCCCTGGCGTGATGAAAGGCCCGATGAAAGGCGCGACCATTGCCCACGCCAAGCAACGCATCACCGTCGGGCGCTATCTAGGGCTGACCGAGCCGGGCATCATCGCCGCTGAAGCGCCGAACCCGATCGTCAACGAGCTGGTGATCCTGCCGGATATCGAAAAGCGCCTGGAAGCCTTCGTCCGTGTAGGCCACGGCATCATCATCTTCCCGGGCGGCGCCGGCACGGCTGAAGAGTTCCTGTACCTGCTGGGCATCCTGATGCACCCGGACAACCGCGACCTGCCGTTCCCGGTCATCCTCACCGGGCCAAAACACGCGGCCCCGTACCTGCAACAACTGCATGCATTTGTCGGCGCCACCCTCGGCGAGGCGGCCCAGGCGCACTACCAGATCATCATCGACGACCCGGCCGAAGTGGCCCGCCAGATGACCATTGGCCTCAAGGCGGTGAAGCAGTTCCGTCGCGAACGCAACGACGCCTTCCACTTCAACTGGCTGCTGAAAATCGATGAGGGCTTCCAGCGCCCGTTCGACCCGACCCACGAAAATATGGCCAGCCTGCAACTAAGCCACGCGCTGCCACCCCACGAACTCGCCGCCAATTTGCGCCGTGCATTCTCGGGGATTGTGGCGGGTAACGTGAAAGACAAGGGCATCCGCCTGATCGAGCAGAACGGCCCTTACGAAATCCATGGCGACCCGGCCATCATGAAACCGCTGGACGAACTGTTGAAGGCGTTCGTGGCCCAGCACCGCATGAAGCTTCCAGGCGGTGCGGCGTATGTGCCGTGCTATCGCGTGGTGCAATAAACCGTCGGTTTCAGTCATACGTTGTAGCGCTTTAACGCCGTTTTAAAGCGTGCAGGTGGCGTGAGTCGGACTAAGGTTTTTACTTGTCCCGACTCACACACACCAGAGAGCAACCTATGGACCAACGGATCTTGTCCTCCATCATTCCTTACCCTAAGGTAAGGAGTATCACGATGGAGATCTTCAATATGGCTACCGCCACGCTTACGTCGAAAGGGCAAATCACCATTCCCGTTCAGGTCAGAACCGCCTTGGGCCTGGAAACAGGAGACCGCGTTGAATTCGTTGAAATGGAGGACGGTAAATTTTCCATCATGGCAGCGAGTAAAACCGTACATGACCTCAAAGGCCTGATCCGAAAACCCGCCAACGCCGTCTCCCTGGATGAAATGAACCGCGCCATCGCGGCACAAGGAGCGAAAGCTGGATGATCGGGCTGGATACCAATGTGCTGGTTCGCTATGTCACCCAGGATGATCCCGTCCAATCGTCCAAGGCCTCCGAATTGATCGAATCACTCACCAGCGTTTCACCGGGTTTTGTCAGCCTGGTGTCCGTGGTGGAACTGGTGTGGGTTTTACAAAGTTGTTACCAGTCGGCCAAGAGTGAGGTGGTAACCGTTCTGGAAACGCTGTTGCGCACCCGTGAATTGACCATTGAGCACGCCGAGATCATTTGGCAGGCCCTGCGACGCTTCACGGCGAGCAAGGCCGATTTTGCGGACTGCCTGATAGAACGCTGTGCCCATGCCGCTGGCTGCGAATATACCGCCACCTTTGACCTGAATGCTGCGAAGGCGGCAGGCATGAAGCGACTGACCTGAGGCTTGCCGTTGCAGCGCCACTCAGGTCAAAGCGGATGCTGTAAAGCGCTGGGCACCGATCAACTGGGCTCGGCGCCGTTGCGCGAGGTTCGGCTGCCTGGCACCAGGAAGCCGACCCAGCCAAGGCTCAGCGAACCCAGCCACCGCCCTGCCAGTGATACCCATCATTACGTTGCACCCAGTGTGGATGCACATAACGGTAACCCTCGCGCACCGGCTCCCAATGACCATGGACCGCGACATAGCGCCCACCGTCCCAGCGCCAGTAACCACGTGACCATACATAGCCGTAGCGCACGGGCGGTTCGACTTCGATCACCTGCACCGGCGGCGGTTGCGGCGCAACGACTTCCACATACTCACGTTGAACCGGCCTGCGCTCATGCACGACGCGCTCTTGTACACATCCGGATGCGGCGACGACCACGGCCGCCAATGCTGCATAACGTAGCAACATACAAACCCCTCGGACGCTGACGCCCAAACACCTGCAAAATTGAAAATGCCCCCTTTCCCAGCCGCTCTCCTGATCGGCCATGGGTATTTTTTAACAGGAAGTGTCTGTCAGGTTGCTGAACCTGAGGGCGTTGCGCTTATAAGCGCAGACGAAAGGTACAGTGCGCATTTATCCCCTCAAGCCGGGCCAAAACGCTGCAACACGGCCTCGACGAAACGTCGCAACTTAGCCGTACGTTGCCGATTAGCGGTGTAGACCAAATGCATCGCCCGGCTCGGCGCGTCGAAATCCGGCAGCACCCGCACCAAGTCGCCCTTCGCTAACGCCGTACGCAGGAAGTCTTGCGGACCGAGCACAATGCCGAACCCATCCAGTGCAGCCGACATCAGCGCCCTGCTTTCGTTGATCTGCAAGCGGCTGCTTACCTGCACCTTATGCGGCACCGCGCCTTCGTAAAACACCCATTCCCGATCTGCCGGACGCGACCAGAAGGCATAGCCCAGGCACTCGTGATGCTCAAGGTCTGCCGGTTTCAACGGTGTGCCGCTGGCCTTCAGGTACGCCGGCGCTGCACAGACCACCAGGCGATAGGGTGCCAGCGGCCGAGCTGTCAGGCCGGTGGTCGCCAAGGGACCGATGCGAAAGGCCGCTTCATAACCCTCCTCCACCAAGTCGACGAAACGATCCGTGAGGTGCAGGTCAATGTGCACATCCGGGTTGTCGCGCAAAAAACCGGTAATCAACGGCATCAGGCTGTAGGAGCCGAAGGTCACCGGGGCGGTGATTTTCAGCTTGCCACGCGGCGTGTCATTCATGATCTGCGCGAGAGAGTCGGCAGCCTCGGCCTCCGTCAGGATGTGCTTGCAACGCTCGTAATACGCGCTACCCAACTCCGTAAGGCTTTGCCTTCGCGTAGTGCGGTTGAGCAAGCGCGCGCCCAGGCGTTGTTCCAACGCAGTGACATGCTTGGCCACCATCTGCGCGGACATGCCCAAACGCTCGGCGGCGCGGGCGTAGGAACCCAGCTCAGCAGCCATCACAAAGGCGTTCATGCTTGATAAACGGTCCATCATTGCCCACTCCCAGTAACAACATCCACGCCATAACCGTCATTTATCGCCTGATGGTTGCCAATCATCATAGCCACTTCATACCTTCACTGGAGCAAGCACATGAAGATTGGCGTGATTGGAGCAGGTTTTATCGGGCGCGCTGTCGCGCAACTGGCATTGGCGGCCGGGCACGAAGTGATGTTGAGCAATTCCCGCGGCCCACAGACCATGAGCAGTGTGTTGAGCGGCATACTGGGGGTTCAAGTGGGCAGCGCAGATGATGCCGCACAATTTGGCGATGTGGTGCTCGTGGCGATTCCCCTGGAGCATTACCGCAGTGTGCCTGCGCAGTGGCTGGAGGGTAAAACGGTGATGGACGCCAACAATTACTATCCCAACCGCGATGGGCATATCCCGGCACTGGACCGTTTTGAAACCACCACCAGCCGGCTGCTTGCTGACCATTTGCCGCATTCACACGTGGTGAAAGTGTTCAACGCGATCTTCGCGCCAGACCTGACGCAGGATGCCCGCCCTCACGGCGCACCTGACCGTCGCGCACTGCCGGTGGCAGCAGATGACGCGACGGCCAAGGCACGCGTGATCACGTTGCTCGATGAGCTGGGTTTCGATGCCGTAGACGCAGGTGGGCTGGACGATAGCTGGCGGTTTGAGCGAGCCAAGCCGGCGTATTGCGTCCCGCTGGACCAGGCTGGATTGAAAGCAGCGTTGGCGGCGGCTGAGCGTACAGTTGAACTGCCGGCCGTTGAGCGAAACCACAGCCACGCATAAACACCCGCGCACAAAAAAGCCCGCTGACCGTTACCGGTTCAGCGGGCTTTTTCTTAGCCGTTACTTACAGCGCCAGGTCAGACGCTGGCTTGCTCGGCTCAGCCGCAGGCTTGGCAGCCTCGGTCGCCTTTGGAGCAGCCGCTTGCGGAATCACAGGCGGTGTAGGCAGCTGCAGGACGCCGGCAGTGTAGGCCCATTCCTTGGCAACCGCTTCTGGGCTGTCGTTCAGCTTGGTGCCGTAGCTCGGTACGATCTGGTGCAGTTTGGCCTGCCACTCAGGGGTCGCTACCTTATCCTTGAACACTTTTTGCAGCACGGTCAGCATGATCGGAGCCGCGGTCGACGCGCCTGGCGATGCACCCAACAGGCCTGCGATGGTGTTGTCGGCGGAGCTGACCACTTCGGTACCGAGTTTCAGGACGCCGCCCTGCTCTTCGTCACGCTTGATGATCTGCACGCGCTGACCGGCCTGCCACAGGCGCCAGTCGGATTGCTTGGCGTTCGGGAAGTACTCTTGCAATGCCTTGAAGCGGTCGTCATCCGACAGCATCAGTTGACCAGCGAGGTACTCGACCAGTGGGTATTCACGAATACCGACTTTGGTCATTGGCCAGATGTTGTGGGTGGTGGTGCTGGTCAGCAGGTCCAGGTACGAGCCTTCTTTGAGGAACTTGGTGGAGAAGGTCGCGAATGGGCCAAACAGGATTACGCGCTTGCCATCCAGCACACGGGTGTCCAAGTGCGGAACGGACATCGGTGGCGCGCCAACCGAAGCCTTACCGTAGGCCTTGGCCAAGTGCTGCTCGGCAACCGTTGGGTTATCGGTCACCAGGAACGAGCCGCCCACAGGGAAACCGGCGTATTCCTTGGCTTCCGGGATGCCGGATTTTTGCAGCAGGTGCAGTGCACCGCCGCCAGCGCCGATGAACACGAACTTGGCGTCGGTTTCAGTCTTGGTGCCGTCTTTCAGGTTTTTGTAGCTCACACGCCACGAACCGTCGGCGTTCTTGGTGATGTCCTGCACTTCGCTCGACAGTTTCAGGTCGAACTTAGGGGTGGTTTGCAGGTGAGCGACGAACTGGCGGGTGATCTCGCCGAAGTTCATGTCAGTACCCAGCGGGCTCCAGGTGGCCGCGATTTTCTGGTTCGGGTCACGCCCTTCCATCATCAACGGAACCCACTTGGCGATCTGCGCCGGGTCTTCGGAGTACTGCATACCGGCGAACAGCGGGCTCGCTTGCAGGGCTTCGTAGCGTTTTTTGAGGAACTTGATGTTGTCATCGCCCCACACAAAGCTCATGTGCGGTGTAGAGTTGATGAACGAACGCGGGTTCTTCAGCACGCCCTGGCGAACCTGCCACGACCAGAACTGACGGGAGATCTGGAACGCTTCGTTGATCTCGACCGCTTTCGGGATCTCAACGTTGCCGTTCTTGTCTTCCGGGGTGTAGTTCAGCTCAGCCAGGGCCGAGTGACCGGTACCGGCGTTGTTCCAGCCGTTGGAGCTTTCTTCGGCAACGCCGTCGAGGCGCTCGACCATCTCCATCGACCAGCCTGGCTCCAGCTCATTGAGCCATACACCCAGGGTCGCACTCATGATGCCGCCGCCGATCAGCAGCACATCGACTTTCTTTGCCTCTTCCGCGTGAACGGACGTGATCCCCATCGACAAAGCCAGCCCCAGCAGGGCAGTGTTTACTTTTTTAAACATCAGTAGCACCTATGATAAAACGCCATCCGCCCCACCGCCCCTGACTCTCAAGGCCGCAGGGTGGGCACACAAGACCGACGTATCGACCTCACTTTTATGTCCCTTCTGCGCTGACTTCTTATCATTATTGGCTTCAGCTACCTGGGTGCCAGCGACCCGCAGGGACGTATACGGATGTACGTACCAGAGAGAGACTAGTCCAAGATGGCGCGCAGAATATCACGCCCTGCGGCGGATATGGACTCACCGGTCGCGCGGCCATCACTTCGCCAGTTTTTAAGATCCGTCTCATGTGCCTCTAAATCACAGCATTGCACTATGGATTGGCTTACCTGACGGGTAGGCAGACAACTTTCCATCTCTTGAAAGAGGCACTGCAATGCTGAACAAACTGAGCCAACTCACCCTCGCCTGCGGCGCTTGCTGGTTGCTGGCCGGCACCGCACAGGCAGCGGACGGGCAGATCGAATTCACCGGTTCGGTCACCGACAACGCCTGCACCATCACCACCGGCGACGTGAACAAGTCCGTGACCCTGGACGCAGTGCGCATCGCTGACTTCCAGCCGACCGTCGGTTCCACCGCCAAGGCGAAAAAATTCACCATCAGCCTGGACAACTGCAGCTTCGCGACCAAGAAAAACGTCGCGATCACTTTCAGCGGCCAGCAAGACGCCAACGACTCCACCCTGCTCGGCCTGACCGGCGAAAACCAGGTCAAGGGTATCGCGATCCAGATCGCCGACGCGCGGGACGGCAAAAAGCTGCCACTGAACACGCCGACCGCCGATTACGACCTGCGTGCCCAGTCCAACACCTTTGACTTCACCGCTGCTTACGTGCGCACCGTCGCCGACACCACCACCGGTGAAGGCGACGACGCTGTGACCACCTCCGGCATCGGTACCGGTCAGGTGCACGCGCTGGCCAGCTTCGACGTTACCTACAAGTAATTGCTCGTCAACACCGTGGGCCAGGCGTTTGCGCGCAGGCCCGCGGGCTTCCGGAGTTCCCTGTCATGCGTTTGAAAGTCTGTTTCCTGCTCGCCCTGCTGCCGCTCTGGCACAGCACGGCAGCCAACGCCGCCGTCACCGTCGGCGCCACGCGGCTGATCTACGACGGCGCGGCCAATGAAGCCAACCTGACCGTCAGCAACCGCGAAGACACCTCACCCTACCTCGTGCAGTCCTGGGTCAGCCGCTTCGGCAGTGGCAACGAGGACAGCGTCGATAACTTTATCGTCACGCCGCCGCTGTTCCGCCTGGATGCCAACAAGGAAAACATCCTGCGCGTGATCTTTACCGGTGGCCCCGAAGTGCCCCAGGACCGCGAAAGCCTGTACCTGATGAACGTCAAGGCGATCCCGGCCATGAGCGATGACCAGAAAGGCAAGAACGTGCTGCAGATCGCGCTCAAGACCACCATCAAACTGTTTTACCGCCCGGCCGGCGTCAAAGGCTCGCTCAAGGACGCAGTGGCGCAAGTGAACTGGAAGGCCCAAGCGGGTGCATTGGCCTTCAATAACGCCTCCAAGCTGCACGTGGTGGTCAGCGAACTGAAGCTCAACGGCCTGCCGATCACCCAGGCGCCGGATGTGCTACGCCCAGGCGAAGCCCGTGAGCTGCCGATCCAGGCCAAGGCTGGCGATGAAGTGTCGCTCAGCTACATCGACGACTACGGCAGCACCGTGGACGCACCGGTCATCCGCATCCACTAAGACCCCGCGCCAACCCGGCAACACCTTTGCAGGAACGCCCATGCCCCGTTCATTCCCATTCATGCGCTGCCGCGCCATGAAGGCTTTCGGCTGCCCGCTCGTGGCCGCCGCAGCCTTGCACCTGGCCCCCGCACACGCCGGCTACGAGTTCGATGCGTCGTTCCTCGAGATCGGCGGCGGGCAGAGTTCGGCAGCCGTGAAACAACAAGTCAGCGCCATGAGCGACGGCCAGTTACCGGGGATTTATCGGGTGGATGTGGTGCTCAACGAGCGCTCGGTGGAGCAGCGTGATGTGCGCTTTATCCGCGCCATCGGCAGTCAGGAACGCTCGAGCACCGGCCTGTTCCCGTGCCTGGATGTCGAGTTTTTCCGCGCCCAGGGCGTGGCCGCCACCGCCCTGCAAAACCGCAGCGACGCCGACCCCACCTGCATTGCGTTCGACCAGGGCCTGGCCGGCGTGAGCTACGACTACGACTTCAACCGCCAGATCCTGTCGATTGAAATCCCCCAGGCCTACCTGGGCAGCATCCCGTTTGAAGTGCGCCGTCGGCAATGGAGCAATGGCGAACAGGTGGCGTTCACCAACTACAGCTTTACCGGCAGCACCGTGGAGTCCGACGCCGGTCGCCGCCAGGACCAGTTCGGCAGCCTGCGCAGCGGCATCAATGCCGGGGCCTGGCGCCTGCGCAATTTTTCCACCTGGCAAAAAGGCAGCACCACGCCCGGGCGCTGGGAGTCGCTGGAAACCTACGCCCAGCGCGACATGGGCAACATGATGGCGATCGCCACCCTGGGTGACTCCACCACCGAAGGCGACCTGTTTGACGCCATCCCCTATCGCGGGCTGGGCATCGCCTCGGACCTGGACATGCTGCCCGACCAGGCCCGCGAATTCGCCCCGGTGATTCGCGGTATTGCCAATGGCCGCTCGCGGGTGATCATCCGCCAGCGCGGTTATGTGATCCATGAACAATGGGTGCCGTCGGGGCCCTTCGCCTTGACCGACCTGTACCCCACCGCCAGCAACGGCGACATCGAAGTCACGGTGGAAGGCCCGGACGGCCAGCGCCAGGTCTACACCCAGTCGTTTTCGTCGGTGCCCTACATGCTGCGCGAAGGCCAGCAAAGTTACTCGGTGTTCGCCGGCCAGTACCGCCCGGCGCAATCGTCCTTTGTGCAGCAAACCCCGACATTTATCCAGGCCTCCCTGCGCCGTGGCTTGAGCGGCAGCACCACGTTGTTTGGCGGCAGCCTGCTGAGTGATCAATACAACGCCGGCCTGCTGGGCTTTGCCCATGACTTTGCCGGCTTTGGCGCGATCTCGGTGGACGTGACCCACGCCCGCAGCGATGGCATGGGCCGGGGAAAAACCACCTCCAGCGGCCAGTCGTTCCGTTTTCGCTACTCCAAGTCGCTGGCGGCCACCGACACTAATTTCAGCCTGATCGGCTACCGCTACTCCACCGGCGGCTACTACTCGTTCAACGAAGCGCTGAACAGCCGCAGCACCGAGCAAAGCCTGGACACGTACCGCAGCGGCCACATGAAAAGCAACTTCACCGCCAACGTGTCGCAGCAATTGGGCGGCTACGGCGGGGTGTACGCCAACGTGTCGAAAACCGCCTACTGGGACAAGAGCAAGGCCGACACCTCGATCCAGCTGGGTTACAGCGCGAGCGTCGGCGACATTTCCTACTCCCTCGGGCTGGCCATGAGCAAAGGCGCCAACACCGACGATCGCAGCCTGTCCCTGAGCATCAGCATGCCCCTGGGCGGCACGCGCAGCCAGCGGGTCACCGCCAACATGAACCAAAGCGCGCGCGGCGCGGCGTCACACACCGCGACCCTCAGCGGCAACGCGTTTGAAGACGACACCCTGGCCTACAGCGCGGGTGTGTCACAGCAAGTCAACGGCGCCCAACGCCAGGCGGGCGGCACGTTCGCCGCCCAATACGACGCGCCGAGTGCGATTGTGCGCGGCGCCTACAACGAGTCCACCGGCAGCCGCCAACTGGACCTGGGCGTGGAAGGTTCGGTGGTGGCGTACGGCAGCAACCTGATGTTCAGCCAGCCACTGGGCGAAACCAATGTGATCGTCGCCACGCCGGGGGCCGCCGACGTGGCGGTCACTAACAAGCGCGGGGTGCGCACCAATGCCAATGGCTACACGGTGGTGCCGTCCGCCCTGCCCTATCGCAAGAACCGTGTGTCGCTGGACACCCAGTCGATGTCCGCCGACGTCGACATCGCCGAGCCGGTGCAGGACGTCACGCCCAATCGCGGCGCCTTCGTGCTGGCGGACTTCGACACCCGGCGCGGCAAACGCATTCTGTTCCGCATCCGCGACACCCAAGGCGAAGCCGCGCCCTTCGCCGCCCGCGCCGAACTCTTCGCGGCAGACGGCCGTTCGCTGGGCAAAACCCTGGTGGCGGACAAGGGCCGCGCGTTCCTGACCGGCGTGCCGCCCGAGGCACGCCTGTTGATCAGCGTGGACGGGCAACCGTGGTGCAGCCGCGAATTGAAACTGCAAGACGACGGTCCTGCCGAGGGTGGGATTACTCAACTGAACATTCAATGTGAGCGCGCGGCCGGTGAGTCGAGCGCCAAGGATTCGTGATCATGAACATACGCAACCGCATGACGCTGGCGCTGTGGGCCGGCGTGCTGTGCTGCCTGTCGTTCCAGGCGCAGGCGCTGATCGGCGGCAACGTCGAGTGCGGAACGCCGGGCTACCCGACCTATGGCTACCGTTTCCAGCCGGGCGAAGCGATCAATATCGAGTACAGCGGCACATGCACGATTCGTCGTGCCTTTCCCTATGCAGCAGGCGTGAACACCAGCATCACCTACGGAACCGGTTACAACCATGCCGCCCTGCAGTTTGTAGACCCCTCCAGTTGGACCGTTATGCCGCTACTTGATATTGGCCAATTCAGTGGTATCTGCCTGGGGGGTACGTGCCAGCGATTGCCCATCAACACGGTGGTGCGCTACCGCTACAACCTGGTGGGCACCGCGCCCAGAACCACCGGCACACGCAATGTGCAGGTACGCATTGGCGTGACCTCCCTTAACTACCTGGCATGGGCCGAGTGGTTCCTGGATATGCCTTTTATATACACCGTCTACACGCCGGCGTGCACGCTGAGCTCGCCCAGTGCCGTCAACCTGCGCTTCGGCACCATCAGCAACGCCGACCTCAGCAGCCAAGTGCAATCCACCACGGTGTCGGTCACGTGTGCAACCGCCGTGCAAGCCACGGCCACCCTGAGGCCGAGCCAGGCAGTGGTCAGCGCCACCACCGGGGTATCGCGCACCACGCTGGCCGGCCTGAACATGCAGGCGATCTGGACCGACTCCTACAACCCGGTGAATTTCAGCAGTGTGCGCAACCTGCAACTGAGGACCGGCAGCAACAACGTCAATCTCAGTTTCAAACCGCAACCGGTCGCCGGCCAGTCGCCCACCGGTGCCTTCCAGAGCCAATACACCCTGACCATCGATTACCGCTGAGGCCCTTGCCATGAAAACTTCGCTGTTCGCCCTGGCGCTGCTCAGCGCCACCGCCCAGGCCGCCGATACGGTAAATATCACCGTCAGCGGCACCCTCACCCGCCCACCCTGTGTGCTGAACACCGGCACCACCCTCACCGCTGCGTTCGGCAATGTGCGCACCGACCAAGTGGCGGCCACCGAAACCGTCGCGTTGCCGGTACGCATGACGTGCCCGGCAGGTTCATCGCTTAACGTCAGCTTCACCGCCAACAACGGCACCTACACCGCCACCGTGGCCAAGACCACCGCCGACAACCTCGGCGTCTCGTTACTCTGGGCGGACGACACGGCGGCGAGCCTCAACGGCACCACCAAGACGTACAGCAACCTCAACGGCGACGTGGATATCAGCCTCAAGGCGCAACTGGTCGAACGCGGCACGCTGGCGCCCGGCGCGTTCACCTCATCGATGGTCATGACCCTCAATTACCTATGAAAGCGCTCACTTGGATACTGCTGGCGGTGGCCGGCACCGCCCTCGCGCAAGCGGCGGATGAAGCGCAGATCGACGTCAGCGGCAAGCTGATCGCACCGCCCTGCACCGCGAGATTTCCGAGTACGCAACAGGTGGACCTGGGTAAGGTCAACCTCAGCCAGTTGGCCGACGACAGCGCCGTCGTCACCGACGTGCCGCTGGTCTTCGACTGTCAGGCGGGCGTCCAGGTCGAGCTGAGTTTGTCGGCGAACATGGGCCGGGCTATCACCGTCAACCCGGTGTTGCTCACCACTCTCCCATCCCTGGGGTTGCAGGTGCAATTGCGTGACAAGACCGACAAGCCGGGCATCGGCCTGGGCCAAACCGGCACCTGGCCGGTAGAAGACGAACCGTTGGCGCTGACCCTTCGCGTCAAGCCCGTGTCCCTGGGCGAGCTGCCCGAAGCGGGCGGCTACAAAGCCACCCTGTTGATGCAGATGACGTACCGCTGATTACTGAAACTGCCGGGCCTCGATGCAATAGGTCAGCAACGCCTGATCACTGTCCACCTCCAGCTTGCGCATGGCCGAGATTTTCTGCGCGCTGACGGTCTTGTTGCTGCGG
Source organism: Pseudomonas sp. LAP_36 (assembly GCF_019456785.1). NCBI lineage: Bacteria > Pseudomonadati > Pseudomonadota > Gammaproteobacteria > Pseudomonadales > Pseudomonadaceae > Pseudomonas > Pseudomonas sp. LAP_36. The sequence continues at coordinate 937,390 of NZ_JAHZMS010000001.1, read as the reverse complement.
CTCAACTGCCGCGCAATGTCGCTGACGCTCATGCCCGTCACAAATAAACGCAGCACTTCCATCTCCCGCGGCGACAGGCTCTGGAAGCGCTCCTGCACCTGGGTCGCATTGGCCACCACCGAGGTCGCGGCGGGCTCCGGTGCGCGGTAACTGCGCTGGGCACTGATCGCGCCGAGGGCTTTTTCGATCTCGCCGTGCAGGTGGTTTTTCTGGATCACGCCCGCCACGCCCAGCTCCTGCAAGCGGGTGAGGATCAGGCTGTTGGAAATCATGGTCAGCACCAGCACCTGGGTCTCGGGGAAGTGGCGCAGGATGTACTCGATCAGCTTCAGGCCATCGCCGTAGGTGTCGTCGCCGGGCATGTTGAAATCGGTGATCAACACTTGCGGGCGATGGCTGCGCAGTTGTTCGATCAATTGGCTGGAACTGACCGCCTCGCCCACCAGGGTATAGCGCGCATCGCGCTGCACGATCTCGCGCACGCCCACCAGCACGATCGGGTGGTCATCGGCGATGACGACGTTCACTTCTCGCATTATTTGTCTTCCTTGTGAGCGGTTGACTCTGCCACCAGGCACTGCGCCACCGCCGTCAGGCGTGCGCACAACACGCGGATCTGCGCAGTGGCGTGGCTGTCGAGGGGGCCGTCGTACAGTGTGTTTTCCCATTTCTGGCAGGCATTGGATAAAGCCCCGGCACGCGCGCTGGCGAGCGCGCCGTTGAGGCTGTGCAGGCGCTGGCGCACCAGGGTCGAATCGCCGGCGACCAGGCCCTGTTCGATCTGCTGCACGTCGGCCAGCAAGGTGTCGCCCATCAGTTGGCGCATGGCCGGCGACAGCTCGATCCAGCCTTCGCGGTCGCGGTCTGGCGTCGGCGCAGCCAGGGCCGTCGCGCGGCGACAGTGCGACATCAAGGCCTGGCGCAGCATGTTCATGCTCAGCGGCTTGACCACCCAGGCATTCATGCCCACCGCCAGGCAGCGCTCACCCTCTTCACGCAGGGCGTTGGCGGTGACGCCGATGATCGGCACCTGCACGCCTTGCTCGCGCAAGGCGCGGGCCAGGTCGTAGCCGTTGAGGCGCGGCATGTTGATGTCGGTGATCACCAGGTCGAACGGCTGCGAACCCCAGATCTGCAACGCATGCTCGCCGTCCCGCGCCACGGTGGCCTGGGCGCCGAGGGCTTCGAGCTGCTCCTGCAACACGGCCTGGCTGACCGGGTTGTCTTCGGCCACCAGCACACGCACATTCAGGCACGGCGCATCCAGGCAAGGTTCTGCCAGCATCGGGCCGGCGACCGACTCGGCGCTGCTGAGGATCGGCAAGGTGATAAACAACGAGAAACTGCTGCCCAGGCCTGGCTCACTGACCACACGCATGGTGCCGCCCATCAATTCGCTCAGGCGCGAACAGATCGACAAGCCCAGGCCCGCGCCATTACCGTCCTGGCCGCCCGCCACTTGATAGAAGGGTTTGAACAACTGGTCCAGGGCCTTCTCCGGAATGCCCACGCCGGTGTCGGTGACCTGCCATTGCAGGGCCACATGGTCTTCGAGCAATTCCTGCACGGTAAGGCGCAAACGCACGCGCCCGGACTCGGTGAACTTGATCGCATTGCCCAGCAGGTTATGCAGGATCTGGCGGATGCGCCCTGCATCGCCGAGCAATTGCTGCGGCACTTGCGGGTCGATTTCCGCATCGATCTGCAAGCCTTTGTTGCGCGCGGTGGCGGTGAAGCCCAGCACCGATTCCTCGACCAATTGACGCGGGCCGAACGGCGCAGCTTCCACCGCCATTTGCCCGGACTCGATTTTCGACACGTCGAGCACGTTGCTGATCAGTTGGAACAGCACGGTGGACGAGCCCTGGATAATTTCCAGGTACTGGCGCTGGCGCTCGCTCATGTCGGTCAGGGCCATCAGCTCGAGGTTGCCCAGCACGCCGTACAGCGGCGTGCGGATCTCGTGGCTCATGGTCGCCAGGAACACCGTCTTGGCCTCGTTGGCCGCAGTGGCTTCCTGGCGGGCCAGGTCCAGCTGCAAGGTTTCATCCACGTGCCGGGTGATGTCATTGCAGCCGCAGAGGAACACGTCCTCGCCCTCGTAACGCGCGGCCACCACCACGACTTGCAGGTAGCGGCCCTGCACGGCCAGGCACATCTCGCCGGGGGTGTCCGCGCCGTCGTTGGCCCTGAGGGCCTCGACCAGTTGCGCGGTGCCGCCCAGTTGCAGGGCGCGCTGGTTTTCCAGCAGCAACTGGCAGTCGCTGCGCCGCACCACGCACAGGCCTGCCGGGGCGTTGTGGAGCATGATGCGGTTGAACGCTTCACTCTCGAACAAACGCTCCTGGGCGCGCTGGGCCGGGCTGACAATACGGGTCTTGTACCAATGGTTGATCCACCAGCCCAGCAATACCGCGGCGAGGAACGTCAGGCCCAGGCCCAGCAGCGGCCACTTGGCGTAGCGCAGGAAATCCTGATAGCTGATCGCGTACAAGCCGGTCCAATGCTCGCCGCCTTCGCTGAGCATCTTGAAGCGCAAGCCCTGGCTGTTGAAGCTCAGGCCCAGGGGCGCCATCTGTTCATCGCCGAGGCTGCCGAGCAGCACATCGCCCTGGGGCGAGATCAGGGTGAACTGGTTGTACACCGACAATTGCAGCACCCGCTCGAACTCATCGACCTGCGAGGTATCCACCACCGCCGCCAAGGTGAGCATTCCCTGCGGTTGATTGGCAGGCAGGAGGGCGGCGGGCGCATCAAGGCCGATCATCGCCACCACGCTGCGGCTGTTCTTATACAGCTGCAACGGCGCACGCACCCAACGCACGCGGCTGTCGGTGAGCAGCAGGCTTTGGCTTTGCTGCAACTGGTGCAAGCGGCTCACCACGCCACGGTACTGCTCACGCAACAAGGGCTGGTGCTGGCGCAGGCCGCCAATGCCGGGCACGGCCAGGCTGGCCTCGTCATTGGGAGTAAACACGAACAGCTGCGGCGAGGCATAAAAAGAGCTGGCCCAATAACCGCCGTAGTAGTCGCTCAACTGCACGCCAAACGCCAGCGCCCGGCGCGTGTCATCCGCCGTAAACCCGGCCGCGTGGGACAAGGTGAACGGCAACGACAAGGCAAAACCCTTGGCCTGCAACACCACTTGCCCGGCGTCGCGCTGCAACTCCACCACTTCGGTGGATTGCACGGAAGGCAGCGGTGGCGCATGGATGCGGTTGTAGCCGGTGGCCACATTGCGCAGGAACGCCTCGTGCTCATGGATGATTTCCACCACGCGGGCGAAGTGGAACGCGACCTTTTCCTGCTCGGCATCCAGCAACCGCGACACCGCCCAATAGCAACTGCTGGACAGCAACAAGGCCAGCCCGGTGAGCAGTAACAGGGCTTTGTTCAGGCGCTGGGAGCTTTGCGCCAGTTTGTCCAGGCGCAGACTTGCATGTTTCATTGTCGGTACCGGGAAAGCCTGAATCAGGACGTGGGGCCTATGCAATGATCCCGGCATTGGCCAATAACGCCCGGCATACCAGGCGACCCTTCCTTCGGGCTTCTTGACTGTGTGACCCCGGCCGCTCAGAGAAGTGCTGGCGCAGGGCCATCTTCAATCAGTAACGCACTGAATTTATCCGCCGTTACACCTTGCGAGATCAGGAAGCCTTGCACCTGGTCGCAGCGAATACGCCGCAACACCGCCAACTCCGCCTGGGTCTCGGCGCCTTCGGCAATGGTGGTCAGCCCCAGTTTGCGGCCCAGCTCGACGATGCTCTGCAACGCTGAGGCCAGGCTCTCGTTCTCGGCGCAGCCATGCACCAGCGAACGGTCGATCTTCACTTCGTTGAACGGCGTGGAGACCAGGTTGAAGTAGGAGCTGAAACCCTTGCCGAAATCGTCCTGTGCCAGGCCAAAGCCCATCATGCGCAGGCGGCATGCTCCAGCGTAGTAGTTGCTGGGCAACTGTGTGGTGGAGCTTTCCATCAACTCGAAGGTAATTTGTCGCGGCTCGGCATCGCCTTGCTGGACTTGGGCCAGCAGGCGGTCGACCAGGTCGCATTCGTCGAGCAGGTGGGTGGGCAGGTTGATCGACACCGGCAGCCGATAACCGAGTTGCGCCCACTGGGCCTGGGCGGTCAGGGTTTGGGCGAGGATGCAGGTCAACAGTCGGGTTTCCAGGCCGAGGCGCTCGATTTCACCGAGGAACTCGCCTGGCAGCAGCAGCCCTTCCACCGGGTGCACCCAGCGCGCCAAGGCTTCGGCGCCGACGATGCGCCCGTCGTGCAGGGATTTCTTGGGTTGGAACCAGGCCTGGATTTCGCCGTTGCCCAAGGCGCGCACCAGGTTCTCCCGCGCCAGGCTGAGACCGCGATGGCAGCACGGCGCGCGGGCCTGCTCGGCGAGTTTGTCGAGGCAATCGCGCAGGGTGCGCACCTGCGGCTCACGCACCGGCTTGGAGATCAGCCCGGCCACGGTCAGGCCCAGGTTCCCCGCCACCTGCCCGGCGCCGACCAGCATGCGCCGTGACGCCACGCTCATCAGCGCCAGGGCCGGCGGGGCTTGCAGGCGCGCCAGTTGCTGGATCAACTGCACGCCGTCCATCCCCGGCATCATGAGGTCGCTGAGCAACAGGTCATAGCGCTGGCGGGCCAGGCGCTGCAAGGCGCTGGCGCCGTCCCAGACCACGTCGACGTCAAAGCCGCCGATGGCCTGGAACACGTTGATCAAGTACTCATGCTGAAAGGGATGGTCCTCCACGATGAGCACGCGGTAGGCACTCACAGCACGCTCCTTTGGTAGCGCTGCAGGCATTGATACAGCGCGCGCAGGGTGAAGGGCTTGACCAGGCAATGGTCCATGCCCGCGCTGAGGCAGCGCTCGGCTTCGTCGAGCATCGCGTTGGCGGTGGCGCCGATGATCGGCAGCGCGCACCCGAGGCGACGCAGTTGCTCGGTGAGTTCGTAGCCGTTCATGCGCGGCATATTGACGTCGGTGAGGATCATGTCGAACGCGGTTTCGCCCCACAGCGACAGCGCTTCAATGCCATCACCCGCCAGCACCACACTGCAGCCGAGTTCTTCGAGTTGATCGCGCAGGATCAGCTGGTTGATCAGGTTGTCTTCAGCCACCAGCAAACGCAGGTTCAGGTTGAGCTTGGCCGGTGCTTCGCTGGGCACCTGCGACAACGCTTCCTCGACACCTTGGGCACGGCTGACCGCACGGTTAAGCGCATGCAAGTTGTTCAGGCCGATCTGCCAGCACGCGCCGGGGCCCTGGTAAACGCCATGCTCATCGGCGGCCGCCGTCACCCGTGGGCCACACCAGCGCAGCCGACGGCCGGGCTCGACCTGGCCAGGGTAAAGCTCTACCAGCACCGCGCCAGGGTCGGCCTCGACCGATTCGGGCAGGCCCAATTGCGCCCGCGCGCCCCAGCGCCGCAGCCAGCCGCCGATGCTTTCGGCCAGCTCACGCACCGGCGACACCACATAGACCCGTTCACCCAGCAGCGGCAGCGCCCAGGGCTCATGCTCATCCTCGTGGGCAGCCACCTGCTCCAGCGGCAAGGTGAAGGTAAAACTGCTGCCCAGACCCGGCTCGCTGACCACCCGCAGCGTACCGTTCATCAAGTGCACCAGGCGCTTGCAAATCGACAGCCCGAGCCCGGTGCCCGCCACCACATTGGCATTGGCGCTGGCCTGGAAGAACGGTTCAAACAGGTACTGCTGGTCCTGCGCCGCAATGCCCTTGCCGGTGTCGACCACTTGCCACTGCAACATCGCGCGCTCGCCTTCGCGGCTCTCCAGGCGTAAGCGCAATACGATCCGCCCGCTCTCGGTGAACTTCAGCGCGTTGTTGAGCAGGTTGTTGAGGATCTGGCGGATACGCGTGACATCGCCGCGCACGCGGTCGGGCAATTGCGGGTCAAGGCAGGCGAACAGCTGCAAACCCTTGCTCTGCGCAGCGCCGGCGTAGCCCTGAACCACTTCCTGCACCAGCTCCAGCGGCGAAAACACGTTGAGCTCCAGGGAGAGTTGCCCCGCCTCGATCTTGGACACATCCAGCACATCGCAGATCAGTTGCAGCAGGTTGGCCGACGAACCCTCGATGGCATTCAGGTAGCCGCGCTGCTGGCTGTTGAGGTCGGTGCGCGTGAGCAATTCCAGGGTACCGAGCACGCCGTAGAGGGGCGTGCGGATTTCATGGCTCATGGTCGCCAGGAACAGTGTCTTGGCCTCATTGGCCGCGTCCGCCAGCGTGCGCGCCTGCTGCAGCGCCAGCTCCACCTGCTTGCGCTCGCTGATGTCGCTGAACGCGCAGATCAGAACTTCCTCACGCTGGTAACGGGTGGGCGCGAAACTCAGGAACAGGTGGCGTCCGTCGGCCATTTGCAGCTCGTCGGTGCTGCTTTGTTCGGCGTCATCAAACGCGCGACGAATCCAATCGTGGCACAGCTGCTGACGCTCATGCCCATTGCCCAGCCACTGGCGCGACAAGGGATTCTCCAGCACCACCGCGCCGTCACTGCGGCGCAGCACGCACAGGGCGACCGGCGCGATACGGATGACCGCGCTGCTGAACGCCTCGCTTTCCACCAGTGCTTCGATACGAAGCGCGGCCGGGATGATCAGGCGCTGATCGATGCGCCGCACCAAGCGCAGCATCAACACACTGGCCAGTGCGCACAACAGCAGGCACACCAGCAACGGCAGCGCCAGGCTGGGCAACAGCGAGCGCAACTCCAGGCTGTAGACGATCTGCCACTGGGAATACCCCAGGTGCTTGCGGATAGCCAGGCGGTCCGGCAACCAGCGACTGCCCTCCCAGCCGAAACTGGCCGTGGCGTGATACTGGCGCAGCGCCTGCGCGGCGGCCGGCTGATGCGGCGCGCTGCTGAAAATCAACTGGCCGGCGCTGTCGAGCAACATGAAGTCGCCGGCTTTTTCGTGCTGCAAGGCATTGATCAGGTCGGGCGCGTCGACCTCCAGGCCAAGCCAACCCGAGGTGGGGCTGCGCTCATCGAGCCGGGTGAAGATATACAGCGGCGAATCCAGGCGGCTCTGTTCGGTCAGCCACAGTTCGTCACTGACCGAGACGTTGCCCGTGTCCACCGCAATCAACCGGTGCAACACCGACTCCGGCACCGCCGCCGGCTCAGTCCCCACGGTATACAAGCGCTCCACCGCAGGCTGCGCGCGTTGGGGCACGTAGATCAGGTTGACCCGGTTGGCCTCCAGGTAATCGAGCGTGCGCTTGGTCAGCCACAGGCTCCAGATGTTGCCCGCCTCGCCCAGGGTGATGTGCACTTCTTCGGTCGGCACCTGATTGAGGTTGCCGACCGGTGGCGCGATATGGCGCACCGTCGACAGGCCCAGGGTTTTAAGCAGTGTCTGGCGGCTGACAAAAAAACACTGCGCATCGGAAACCGCCTCATTCATGTAACTGCGCCGCAGCGAGATCTCCTCGCTGAACGCCGCGCGCAGATAACTGTAGGCACCCGCGTACACGCCGAGCACCAGCGCCAGCGCGAACAGGCGCAGCAGCTTGCGGGCAGCCTTGGGCGTCGAGAACGACGAGTCGAGGGGTTGCAGGAAATGTTTGAGTTTCATCGCCGCAAGGGTAAAGAGCCCATGGGGCCAGTTGAATGAGACGAATCTCAAAGGCCGCGGCCCTACGCGCATTGAACTCTGGGGCAAATGGCTGTTCTAGACACCTTCGCCGCGACTTGCGTAGCATCGGCGGCAGTCCTTCGTGTTATCCATCCCAACAGAGCGATCCATGTCTATCCACCAAACTCCCGGGCACGTGCTGCCCGCGCGCAGTGCCGCCAAAATGGAAGCGGCCATGGCCGTGGGCGCTTTCGCTATCGGTACTGGCGAATTCGCCATCATGGGCCTGATGCCCGACATCGCCCAGAACCTGGGTCTAAGCGAACCCCAGGTCGGCCACGCCATCAGCGCCTACGCCCTCGGCGTGATGGTCGGCGCGCCGTTGCTGGCCATCCTTGGCGCCAAGCTGCTGCGCAAACACATGCTGCTGTTGCTCATGGGGCTGTATGCCCTGGGTAACCTGGCGACCGCGTTTACCCCCACCTTTGGTTCGCTGGTAGCCTTCCGCTTTATCAGCGGCCTGCCCCACGGTGCCTACTTCGGCATTGCCGCCGTGGTGGCTTCAAGCATGGTGCCCAACGACAAACGCGCCGGCGCAGTCGCCCGCGTAATGATGGGCCTGACCCTGGCCATGCTGCTCGGCAACCCCATCGCCACCTTCCTCGGCCAACACCTGGGCTGGCGCTCGGCGTTTGCGCTGGTCAGCGTGATCGCCCTCTTCACCATCGCCCTGGTCTGGCAGTTCGTGCCGCACCGCCACGACGAACGACGCAGCGACCCGCGCAAAGAACTGCGCGCCTTCACCAAGCCTCAGGTGTGGATGGCCCTGTCCATCGGCGCGATTGGGTTTGCCGGGATGTTCTGCGTGTTCAGCTACCTGGCGCCGACCATGCTCGAAGTGACCAAGGTGTCGCCACAGTGGATTCCGTTCGGCCTCGCCGCGTTTGGCGTGGGCGGCATCATCGGCAACATCGCCGGCGGCAAGCTGTTCGACCGCATGCAGTTCCGGGCGGTGGGGTTGATATTGGTGTGGTCGATGGCCGTGCTGCTGTTCTTCCCCTTCGCGGCGTCCTCGCTATGGGGCGTGCTGCTGAGCATGGGCCTCGTCGGCACCATGGTGGCCCTGGCTGCGCCGCTGCAAATCCGCCTGATGGACATCGCCCACGAAGCCCCGAGCCTGGCGGCGGCGTCCAACCATGCGGCGTTCAACCTGGCGAATGCGCTGGGGCCGTGGTTGGGTGGGATGGCGATCACGGCTGGGTTGGGGTGGACGAGCACCGGGTACATCGGCGCGGTCACCGCATTGGTCGGCCTGGGAATCTACCTGATTGCGCGACGCATGCAGGGTGGGCATTGAGGAACGATCTCGTAGCTTGGCTGATCCTATGGCCGATAGCTTAGGTTAGGGTCGCAGCAGCTTGGAGCGACCCAGTGTAGCGCCGCTCCGAACCCGCCAGGCAAGAGTCATTCCCATCTTGCGTTTGCCATACTATTTCGTGGGCGTATTTTGCTTTTTTCTCTACAATTGCGGAACGTAAACAAAGGAATTTTTCGTGAGCAGTCCAACGCATCCAAACAACCGTCCCAACGATGATGAAATTGATTTGATCCCACTTATCCAAGCATTGTGGGCAAGCAAGATTACGATTATCGCCACAACCATCGTGGGTGTCGCTGCTTCATTAGCGCTTTACGCCTCATCACCTGAACAATGGACGGCCAGCACTTACATTACCAAGTCATCCTTGTACGATTTATATAAAGAAGTGAACGAAAAGAACGCTCCAGCCAAAACAAGCCCGCTGTCGCTGGAAACCAAGCTGTACAGCACCATACAAAACGATATTTTCTTTTCCGCCATGGGTGTCATGGCAGCCAATTCCATTACCCTGAAAGACACCCCACCCAAGTCAGGTGGAAGTGAGCCCGTTCTGTATATCGTCTCCACCACTGCGACCACGGCAGCGCTGGCTTCATCCCAGCTAAAATCCGCCATGGATAACGCCAACACTCAAGCCATAGCGCTGAACCTGCCGACATTGGCTGCGGGCAACACGCTAAAGGCATTCAATACCCTGGATGAAATCAAAACGTCCACCACTAAGAACACCAAGAAGTATGCCTTCCTGGGTGCCTTTTTAGGGCTGATTCTTGGAAGCGTCTTTGTACTCGGCAGGTTTTTTATTCGGCAGTACAAGCAGTCAAACTGATGGAAGGCTGTACTGCAGAAACTCCTCGATCAGGAAATAGACAGCGCAGACCAGCAGGGAAGCAATAAAAACAATAAACAATTTCGCGGAAAAAGTTGTTTTCATCAACGATACGTCAAGGAAGTGGAATAGTAGCCTTAAGCCATTATTGCACCGTACCCGCTTTATTTCACAACAATTTCTTGACGAATCTGCGAAAAAACTCACAACCCACAAACGCACGTCAAGGCAAAAAAGCCAGCATCAACGGTCATTTAAACTCTGTTCAGGTAACGTTCAGGTTGGATCCAATGGCGCCAGCCTGTAACATTCTTGTCATATTCATGAATGACAAGGACGTGTTTTGAGCTTTCCCGACAGCAGCGTGCTGCAGAACTTCCCCTCTACGCTCAACCACCGCAACGCCACGATCTTCATTACGCAGAGTGCCGACGACAGCGCCCAGCAGGCGATTCAAGACCTGATCGACACTCGCTATCAGCTCAAAGATCGCGTCAGCGCTCCTCTGAAAGGGATGGAGAATGATCTGTTCGCCAAGTCCCAACCACTCGACAGCCTCAAACCAAAACTGAGAGTGACGTTCGGCCGCTCAAAGCGCGACGGCACATTCGATTGGCCAGTTGAAGAAGTCATCAACACCCTCGGCGCACAGAAACGCGGTGCGCCGGTTGCCGGCCTGTATGGCTTCGACTACAGAAAGTCGGCACTGGGTTTGATCCAGGAGTTCTTCATCTTCACCCAGATGCTGGATGGCTACCTCAACGGACTGGAATGGCTCAAGCAAGAGCGCGACATCCAGAGCCTGATCAGCGCTTCTTTCAAACTGCTGCACTGCCTGCACGGCAAAGGCGTGGTGCACATGGATTTCTGGGCCAACAACGTGATGGTCAACTTAGAACAGCCCACTCTCGCCAAGGCCATCGACCTGGAAAACTGTTTCCTCACCCCTTCGGATTTCCTGAGTGAGGTCCTGGCCTTTCAATTCGGGTTCTTTTACCGGCGGGAAATCTTTCGGTTCGTGATCGAGGAGGATTACGACCGGAGGGTAGTGGACGAGTTGGCCAACTATGCGGGGGTTGATCGGGAGCGTTTTGACGAGGTGTACGCAGCAAGCAAACATGAAAATATCAGCCGCCGAGCACGGCGCGAAATTTTCCGTAAAGGGACAGTCGTGACGAGCTAAAGTCGCTGCGCCCGCTGGGCTGCCCAGCACCGCCATTGCTGCATCAATCGTCGTGAAGTAGCCCCGAACCGTACTCGCCATAACTGCTTCCAAGCCCACCACCTCCAAAACTCATTCTGGCGGCCTTGTTGGGGCTGTGGTCGCCGAACGCTTGGCAGCCCCCGGTAAAACAAGGATCGCTGCTCACGCCTGACGAACAAGCGCCCAAAAGCAACGTGCCAGCAATCATCACGACTTTGACAAGGTTCGAGATCATATTTCAATTCCCTGTGGGCTGGAGGCGCGGGAGTCGTCTCTTAAGGAGGATCGTAGACCTCAAGGGCGCAGAGGATGATGAAACTTTGCGCAGTGACAGCGTGGGTTCAGGTTGCCGGTTTGAGGTAAGGCAGCGAGATAGAATGTTAGGCGGCAGATGCGAACTCAATTAACGGCTGTCGACAAACGGGCGCTATTTCCGGAAACAGCATCCCCGACAGCTGACAGGCATCCCTGATAAACTGCGCCCCATTCGCCACGTTGACTCAAATTCCCAATGCCCCTACAAACCGCTCCCCTCTCCCGCCGCTTCTCCGTCGCACCCATGATGGACTGGACCGACCGCCACTGCCGGTTCTTCCTGCGCCTGCTCTCCAAGCACGCGCTGCTCTACACCGAGATGGTCACCACGGGCGCGATCCTCCACGGCGATCACGACCGTTTCCTGCGCCACAACGAAGCCGAGCACCCGCTTGCACTGCAATTGGGGGGTAGCGTGCCCGCCGACCTGGCCGCCTGCGCACGTATGGCCGAAGCCGCGGGCTACGACGAAGTAAACCTGAACGTCGGCTGCCCCAGCGACCGGGTGCAGAACAATATGATTGGGGCGATTTTGATGGCGCACCCTGCCCTGGTAGCCGATTGCGTGAAGGCGATGCGCGATGCGGTGTCGATTCCGGTGACCGTGAAGCATCGGATCGGGATCAACGGGCGGGACAGTTATGCCGAGCTGTGTGATTTCGTCGGCCAGGTTAACGAGGCAGGCTGCACCAGTTTTACCGTGCATGCGCGGATTGCGATTCTCGAAGGGTTGTCGCCGAAGGAGAATCGCGACATTCCGCCGTTGCGCTATGACGTGGCGGCCCAGTTGAAGCAGGACTTTCCGGAGTTAGAGATTATTCTCAACGGCGGGATCAAGACGTTGGAGCAGTGCCATGAGCATCTGCAGACGTTTGATGGGGTGATGCTGGGGCGCGAGGCTTATCACAATCCTTATTTGCTGGCGGAGGTGGATCAGCAGTTGTTTGGTAGCACGCTGCAGGTGATCAGTAGGGCTGAGGCGTTGGCGCAGTTGCGGCCTTATATTGCTGAGCATTTGGCCGGGGGTGGGACGATGCATCACATTACTCGGCATGTGTTGGGCTTGGGGACGGGTTTCCCGGGGGCTCGCAGGTTCAGGCAGCTGCTGTCGGTGGATATCCATAAGGCGAGTGATCCGTTGGCGTTGTTGGATCAGGCAGGAGAACTGTTGGAAGGACGGTGATGAGGGTGTGTCAGTCGGGGCAGGAGGTGACTGGACTGGCGCTTTCGCGAGCAAGCCCGCTCCCACAGTTGGATTAGCGTACCCCTGGTAGATATCGACGGCTGTGGTGCCGCTATCGCAGGCAAGCCAGCTCCCACATTTAATCGTGGTGTTCATGCGCTACTTCGGTTGAACCTGCTGGCCGTTTTGCCCTCCTAATTTAGCAGCCAGACCTGCCATTCAAACGGCTGTTTTCAGGTTGTTGCCCTCGCAAACGATCGAACGCATTTGCGCCCTTGAGCGCCTGCCGGCGCTCGGGTAATGTCATCAGACCCATAGGACAGAGCACGCCCATGACTTCCAAGCTGGAACAACTCAAGCAGTTCACCACCGTCGTAGCCGATACCGGCGATTTTTCTACCCTCGCCAAGCTCAAGCCGCAAGACGCCACCACCAACCCTTCCCTGCTGCTCAAGGCGGCCTCGATTCCGGGCTATGCCAAGCTGCTGGATGAGTGCGTACAGGACTGCAACGGCGACGTGGGCCTGGCCAGCGACCGTTTTGCGGTGGCGGTGGGTCAAGAGATCCTCAAAGTGGTACCGGGCCGCATTTCCACCGAGGTGGATGCCCGTCTGTCGTTCGACACTGACGCCGTACTCAAGCGTGCGCACCGTCTGATCGACCTGTACGACAAAGCCGGCGTTGGCCGCGATCGCGTGCTGATCAAGATCGCTTCCACCTGGGAAGGCATCCGCGCCGCCGAACAGCTGGAAAAAGAAGGCATCCAGACCAACCTGACCCTGCTGTTCTCGTTCGCCCAGGCCGTGGCGTGTGCAGAGGCTGGTGTGTTCCTGATTTCGCCGTTCGTGGGCCGTATCTACGATTGGTACAAGAAGGCCAACGGCAACGACTACACCGGCTCCGAAGATCCGGGCGTGCAGTCGGTGACGCGTATCTACAACTACTACAAGGCCAATGGCTACAAGACGGTGGTGATGGGTGCGAGCTTCCGTAACCTGAGCCAGATCGAAGAGTTGGCTGGGTGTGATCGCCTGACCATCAGCCCTGACCTGCTGGAGAAGCTGGCGGCGGATGAAGGCAAGCTGGAACGTAAATTGTCGCCAGGCCATGCCGGTGAAGCGCGTGTGCATCTGACTGAAGCGCAGTTCCGTTGGGAGTCCAACGAAGATGCGATGGCGACTGAGAAGTTGGCGGAAGGGATTCGTCAGTTTGCTCGGGATCAGGAGAAGCTGGAGGCGCTGTTGTCGGCCAAGCTGTAAACGCGGCGGCGGCAAAAAGGGCGGTACCCTCGCGGGTACCGCCCTTTTTTGTGCCCACTGTCTCAAGCCAGCTCCCACATTTGACTGTATTTCAGCAATTGGGGATCAGTGGCGTTCCAGCGCGTTGACGAGGTCGTGGAAGGCTTCGCGATTGGACTCGTTGAGGCCCATCAGGATCTTGTGTGCCTCCAGCACTTTCACACGCACCACTTCCTCGGACTGGTCCTGCGACGGCAGGTCAGTCAGGCATTCCGGGCAGGGGATCGGGCGATCAACAATGTTGAACACCTGGTCGAAGCCCATGGACTGCAGCAGCCGGGTAATGTCTTCGTGGGTGGTGACGACCGTAGGCAACAGGCCGACCTTCTGCCGAGACAGAATGGATAACTTGGCCAACAGCCCAAGGGTGGTGCTATCGATGCTGCGGGTTTCGGTCAGATCGATCACGATCGCCGAGAAATTCAGTGCTGTGAAAATCCGCTCAATCGTCGCATCCAGCGCCGAACACAAGGTCAGGCGCACTTCACCGACAAATTTCAGGACGAAGGTCCCGTCTTGCTCGGCGAATTGGATTCTTCCGGTACTCATCAAAGATTCCTGCTCAACACCAATAGGGCGATATCATCCGGCATCTCCCCTAGCGTGGCCAATCCAAAAACCTGCCGCAGGCCATCCAGGCTGCCGCCCGCCGACTTGACCTTTTGGGGCAAGGCGGCTTCTTTCTCTTTGAGTGTAGGCTCTGGAAGGAGGTCCAGGATGCCGTCGGACATCAGCGTAAGGCTGAACGTCGGCGGCAGTTCCATGATGTGGTCTTCGTAGGTGGCTTCATTGAACAAGCCTACGGGCAGACCACGCCCTTCCAGGTAACGCACACTGTCCGGAGTGTATAACACTGGCATCGGCAGGTGACCGCCGATGCTGTAGGTCAAAAGACCGGTTTCTTCGTCAATAACGCCGCCGACCATCGTCACGTGCTTGCCCAGCTTGCAGCTGATCAAGCCCCGATTGATGTGGCCCAGCACCTCGGAGGGGGTGAACTCCGGCAAGGTGCCATTGCGTTTGGATTCGAACAGCAGCCGTGTGGTCATGAACTTCAACAACACGGTGACAAAAGCCGAGGAAGCACCATGGCCAGAGACGTCGGCCAGGTAGAACGCGACACGCCGCTCGTCAACGCGGAAGTAATCGACAAAATCACCCGACAGGTACAGCGAAGGGATGATCTGGTGTGCAAACTGGAATTCGTCGATGGTCCAGGGGCTGACTGGCAGCATGTTCATCTGCACCTGGCGACCGGCGTTCTGGTCTTCCTGAAGCAGGTTAAGGCTGGCTTCGAGTTCGCGGTTGGCGGTTTCGAGCTTTTCGCGGTAGCGCTGGTTTTCCACCAGAAGACGTGCACGATCCAGGGCACGGCGCACCGAGTGCTCCAGCACCGCCAGGTCTTCCAGGGGCTTGATCAGGTAATCGGCAGCCCCCAGGCGCAGGGCTTCGACGGCATCGTTCATCACGCCGGCACCGGACACGACAATCACCGGCGTCTGCGGGGCGAGCTCAGTCACCTGGCGAATCAGCTCGAGGCCGCCCATCTGGGGCATGCGCAGATCGCAGATCACGAGGTCAGGCTGTTCGCGCTCGAATACCTGGAGACCCTGTTGGCCATTACTGGCCTGCAGGACGCTGAAGCCACTGTCTTCCAAATAGGCCGCTAGGCTCGCGCGCACTACTTCGTCGTCATCGATTATCAGCAGCGTGGCACTGGTTTTTTGCATGTGGGCAAACGGCGCCAGAATTAGGTTGGCGTAGGCGGCTCGGCAATGGCCGGGCTCACGTACTGGATTCGCTTTCTAGCCTCTCTGTCCTACAAAGCATTGGGATTTTGCCCATGCACAAAGGTAAAGCAGAGGTGCCCTTCTAAGGCGCAGACGGTACTCCCATCCGACAGGGGTTTCAAGCTCATGCCGATGGTCGCCGGACGTCTTTACACCGCAAATCACCGGGAGTTATAAGAACAGGCACGACCACAACACAAAGTAAGGATGAAACCTATGAGCGAGCACGAGCGCGACTACGCTGAAAAACGCGATTTCATCCGCATGCGTGTGGATGCCGATGTGTCTCTGATCCACGCGGGGCAAGAGATTGCGGGGGTGTGCGTGGACCTTTCCAGCTCTGGTATGCAGGTACAGGCACCTCGCCAGTTCAACGTCGGCGACCTGCTGACCGTGCGCATCGATTCGGAGCACGCCGCACTGAAAGGACTGGAGGCGGATACCGAGGTGGTGTGGGCCAAAGCCACAGGTGAAGACCAGCACCTTGGTCTTAAAATCCTGAAGATGCGCTGAAAGACGCGCACAAAAAAGGCGACCGCTGGGTCGCCTTTTTTCATTTCAAAACGTCACAGCTTAGAAGTCGTCGACAACCTTGCCATCCTTGACCTTGAACTCGCGGTTCTGCAGGTAGGCGTTGCGGATGAAGGTGTACTTGTCACCTGTGATCAGTTTTTCGCTGTCGAGCAGGCTGGCGCGGGTGTCAACAATGCCCAGGCCCATGACACTGTTACGCAGGGAAACATCATCCATGTAGCGGTACGGCTGCGTGTAGCTGTCCACGTACTTGGACGGCGCATCGCGCAGTGTGCTTGGGCCCAGCAGCGGAATCATTACGTATGGACCGCTGCCAACACCCCAGTAGCCGAGGGTCTGGCCGAAGTCTTCATCGCTGCGTTGCAGCCCCATTTTGGTGCCCACATCAATAAAGCCCAGCACGCCGAAAGTGGTGTTGACCAGCAAACGGGCAGTGTCGACACCGGCATTGTGAGGTTTGAGCTGCAGCACGTTGTTGGCCAGGTTGCCGACATCCCCGATATTGCGGAAGAAGTTGTGGATACCGTCTTCGACAAATTGTGGGGTAATCCACTCATAGCCCTGAGCCAGTGGCTTGAGGGCATAAGTATCAACCGTGTCGTTGAACGTGAAGATCGGGCGGTTGATACTTTCCCATGGATCATCTTCCGACGCCGCGTGTGCGGCGAACGGGGCCAGCAAGACAGTGGCACACACCGACAGCTGAGCGAAGTAGTGGCTCCAGCGCATAGCTTTTGCTCCTTGAATGGTCTGTCATGGGCGCTATGCCCTGAATAAGGCGTTCAGTATATGACGGAAGTGTCCAATTAGGCAGCTTCCGGGATCTGTCGCACGCAAAATGGACAAAATTCCTACAATTAACAATCTTGTCATCGACTTGTCATCCAGCCTCGATAGCGTTAGAGCTATTTCAGGGATGTCGACATGCCTCACGCTGAAATAGCCATCGCCAGTGCTCCCGCCTTGACTGCCGTCTTGTTTGGCTTGAGTGGCTGCCTGGTGGACTTCGGTTCCCGGGCGCGCACCGATTCGACCTCCCCCGATTCCCAAGCCACACCTGGCGCGCTGAAAATCCTGCGCAGCCTCAAGGAACAAGGCGTCCCCTGCGCCTGGCTGGATGAACTCCCTCCCTCTGTCACTACGCCCCTGGCCGTCACGCTGCCTGACTGGGTCAAGGCGACGCCACCTTCCTCAATCCGCTGGCCGGCGCCGCATGCCTGCTGGCAAGCCTTGATGGCGCTGAACATCGAACGCCTGGGAGGCTGCGTGTTGGTCAGCGGCGAACCGCGCCTACTGCAATCTGGGCTCAATGCCGGATTGTGGACCATCGGCCTGGCCTCCTGCGGCTCGCTGTGCGGCATGGCACCGGAACAATGGCAAGCGCTGAGCGAACAGGAACGCGAACACAAGCGCGGCAAGGCCACCGTCGCTCTGTACGGGTTGGGCGTGCACTCGGTCATTGATCACCTGGGCGAACTCGGCACCTGCTTGGCCGACATCAGCCTGCGCCAGCTCAAAGGCGAGAAGCCCTGACACGGATCATGCACAGTCGCCGCCGGTGGATTAATCTACAGGTCAGCCCGTAGACCTTTCTCGGCGTGCCGCGGTCTATGCCAGTGCCTATCGAATAAAAGGAAACATGTCATGCCTGATCGCAAAAAACTGGAAGAACAGGTCGAGATCCTGCGCGGGCAGTTGGAACAGGAACCGCCGCTGTCGGAAGAGAAACGTGAAGCGCTGGAGGCCTTGATTGCCAAGTTTGAATTACAACTTGAACTGGAACCGGCCACACAGACACCCAGTATTTCTGACGATGTGAATCAAGCTGCTATCGAGTTCGACGCCGAACACCCGGTCATTTCCGGGACTTTGCGCAATATCATGATCACCTTGGGCAACATGGGGATCTGATCCCTGCCCCAAGCCAAACGCAGAACCTAATGTGGGAGCTGGCTGGCCTGCGATAGCGATCTCTCAGTCATTCTTCAGTCGACTGATACACCGCCATCGCAAGCCAGCCAGCTCCCACATTTGCTTTATATGAAGGCTACTGACGAGCCAGGCGCACGTTCTGGAACGCCACCTCTTCCGTGCTGCGATACGGGTTGATATCCAACCCGCCACGCCGCACATACCGCGCATATACGGTCAACTTCTCAGGCTTGAGCAAACGCTGCAGGTCGAGAAAGATGCGCTCTACACACTGCTCATGGAAGTCCGAGTGCTGGCGAAAGCTCACGAG
The DNA here is from genome assembly GCF_019456785.1 of Pseudomonas sp. LAP_36. Lineage (NCBI taxonomy): Bacteria > Pseudomonadati > Pseudomonadota > Gammaproteobacteria > Pseudomonadales > Pseudomonadaceae > Pseudomonas > Pseudomonas sp. LAP_36. The sequence goes on along the minus strand of NZ_JAHZMS010000001.1, from coordinate 919,016 downwards.
GTATTCCAGCAGACTGGCGTGATCCAGCGCCGAGCCACGGTACTCCACCACCACACTGCCCCAGTCAGGCTGGCTGGTCACCGGGCAGTTGGATTTGAGTAGATGGCTGTGCACGCTCTCCTCCACCGTGCGCGAATCATCGCAACGCAGCAATTCCGGACGGGGGTGCTCGTAGTTGCTGACGCTGATATCCAGCTCATCAATGCACACACCCGGCAACGCCATCACGCCTTCAGCCTCGATTTCGGCCAAGCTGCGGATGCGCACGCTCACAGGTTTACCTGCGGCTGCGCTGAGGTCGGTACGCAGGGTCGCTTCAAGGCTGGCCGTATCGGCGAACGCGGTCTGATTCAACGAGTTGAGGTACAGCTTGAACGACTTGGACTCGATGATGTTCGGCGAATCGGCCGGAATGCTGAATTCACCGATGGCCACCACCGGCTTGCCGGACGGCAGCAGCCAGGACAGTTCGAAGCAGTTCCAGAAATCCACGCCCTTGTAAGGCAAGGTCTCGGCGCTCAGGCCCAGCTCGGCCCATTTGGCCGCGCGCGGGATCGGGAACAACAACGAAGGTGTATAGGTGGAGATGTATTCACTGGACTTGCCCAGCGGCGAATGTTCGGCTGCGGGATGCATGGCGGAAACCTGGCTAAATAAACCGCGCCAGTCTACCAGCCTTTGCTCCTACCCTTAAGAAACACAGCACCGCCCCGCCCCGTAGCAGCTGTCGAGCCTTGGCGAGGCTGCGTCAGCGGTGCGCCTGACACTCCGCAAACGCAGCCTCGCCAAGGCTCGACAGCTGCTACGCAAAGCTCAGGCAAGCTCTTCACCCGACTAGCCTAAAGACGCCATCTGCGAATTAGTTGACGTTAAGCTTGCCGACCATCCCCGCTTGATAATGCCCCGGCAGGTTGCAGGCAAACTCCAGGCCCGTGGCTTTGGTGAACGTCCAAGTCAGCTCCGCAGTTTTACCGGGTTCAACCAATACGCTATTGGGGTCATCGTGCTTCATCGCGCCATGGCCCATGGCGCTGTGGTCCATTTCGCCCATACCGGTGGCGGTGAGCATGCCACTGGCCTGCATCTGTAACATTTCCTTCTGATGCTCGGCATGCATCGCTGCATCGCCCAGGTTGAATTCGTGGAGCAACTGGCCCTTGTTGACCAGTACAAAGCGCACCGTCTCACCGGCTTTTACGTCAATGGACTTGGGCGAAAAGGAAATGTCCTGCAGCGTCACTTCCACGGTGCGAGTGGCTTTGCTCGCAGGGGCTGCCTGGCCGAACGCATAGGCGTGCGCCGCATCAGCCACCGCATCGAAACTCAACGCCAGCAGGCAACCCGCCAACACCAGGGGTGTACGCAACGCCATGTCTATTCTCCAAAAATGTGCAACGAGCTTGGGCAGCACTCTAAGATGACGCCGCTGCCAGCCAGCTGACTGCTAGATTACAACTTTGTCAGCTTGGCCCCCTGCCCTGGCACCCAAGGTATAAAGCCGTCGTGAACCGTTGCCAAGAGCCGCCCATGAAACTGCTGATCGTCGAAGACCAACCCAAAACCGGCCAGTATCTGCGCCAGGGCCTGGCCGAGGCGGGCTTTACAACCGAATTGGTGGCCGACGGTACCAGCGGCCAGCACCTGGCACTGACCGGCGACTACGACTTGCTGATCCTCGACGTGATGCTGCCCGGCCGTGATGGCTGGCAAATCCTCCAAGCCGTGCGCAGCGCCGGCCTGGACATCCCGGTGCTGTTCCTCACCGCCCGCGACGCGGTGGAAGACCGAGTGCACGGTCTTGAGCTGGGCGCCGACGATTACCTGGTCAAGCCCTTCGCCTTTTCCGAACTGCTGGCCCGCGTACGCAGCCTGTTGCGCCGTGGCAGCAGCTCGCCTCAGGAAACCGCACTGCAACTGGCCGACCTGCGCCTGGACCTGATCCGCCGTCGCGTCGAACGGCACGGCCAGCGCATCGACCTGACTGCCAAGGAATTCTCCCTGTTGGAACTGCTGCTGCGCCGCCAGGGCGAAGTGCTGCCCAAATCGCTGATCGCCTCCCAGGTCTGGGACATGAATTTCGACAGTGACACCAACATCATCGAAGTAGCGATCCGCCGCCTGCGCCTGAAAGTCGACGATAACTTCCCCACCAAACTGATACACACCGTACGCGGCATGGGTTACGTGCTGGAGGAGCGCGCCAATTGATCAAGCGCCTGTCCCTGGCCAGCCGCCTGGCGCTGCTGTTTGCCGCCTGCACGGCGGTGGTGTCGCTGATCGCCGGCGTACTGTTCAACCACGCCAGCGAGGCGCACTTCATTGAGTTGGACCAGCAACAGCTCGACAGCCAACTGGTGGCGCTGCGCAGCACCTTGCAGGGTGTCGATTCGCCAGACGCATTCGCCAGACATGAAGCGCAACTGCGCGCCGAACTCAATCGCCAGCCCGAGCTGAGGCTGCGCATCACCGCCGCCGGCCAGCGCTGGCTGGACGATGCGCCAGGCGTGAGCTTGCCCGACGCGCCCGGCCTGCACAGCCTGCAAAATGCCGGCACCGACTATCGGGTGTACAACGCGCCGCTGAGGGCAGACCCACCCGACTCCCCCCAACTGACGCTGATGCTCGACATCACCCACCACCAGCATTTCCTGCAGCGCATGCAGCACCTGATCTGGCTCACCGTCGGCCTGTCGGCCCTGGCCACCGCCCTGCTCGGCGCCTGGGCCGCGCGCAGTGGGTTGCGGCCGTTGCGACGCATGGGTGAAGTGGCCGCAGGTGTGTCCGCGCACTCCCTGACCCAGCGCCTGCCCCAGCAACACATGCCGGTGGAACTGGCCGAACTGGCCCAGGCCTTCAACGCCATGCTGGGTCGACTGGACGATGCGTTCCAGCGTCTCTCAGCGTTCTCCGCCGATATCGCCCATGAACTGCGTACGCCGCTGTCGAACCTGCTGACCCATACCCAAGTCATCCTGACCCAGCCGCGCCCGCTGGAGGATTACCGCGAGGCGCTGCACAGCAACCTGGAAGAGCTGCAATGGATGGCGCAGCTGGTAAACGACATGCTGTACCTGGCCAAAGCGGATCATGGCTTGCTCATGCCCAAACGCGAGCCTTTGGCGCTGGCAGATGAAGTGGATGCTTTGCTTGAGTTTTTCGCGTTGCTGGCGGAAGACGCCCAAGTCAGCCTGATTCGCGAAGGTACTGCCCATACGCTGGGTGATCGCGGCATGTTGCGTCGCGCCCTGTCGAACTTGCTGGATAACGCGCTGCGGTTTACGCCAGCGGGTGGCGAAGTACGGGTACGGATGACGGATGGCGTGAGGTTGACGGTTGAGAACACCGGGGAAGGCGTTCCACCGGAGCTGTTACCGAAGTTGTTTGACCGCTTCTATCGGGCGGATCCGGCACGGCACGAGGGCAGCAGCGAGCATGCGGGGCTAGGGTTGGCGATTACCCAATCGATCGTGCGGGCACATGGGGGGAGGATTTTTTGTGAGTCCGAGGCGGGGCTGACCCGATTTGTGATTGAGTTGCCAAAGGGTGATTGATGCAAGCTTGGCCGGCCCTATCGCAGGCGAGCCAGCTCCCACACTTTGACTTTGTGAATACATTCAAAATGTGGGAGCTGGCTTGCCTGCGATAGCGGTATAAAGGCTTAGGAATACCTCAGCGCATGCGCCGGCTCAATCTTCGCCGCCCGATACGCCGGATACAGCGTCGCCAAAAAGCTCAACACAAACCCCGCCGTGCAAATCAGCAGCACATCCCCACCTTGCAGCTCCGAAGGCAAGTTGCTGACAAAGTACACATCCGAACTGAAGATATGCTGCCCGGTCACCCGCTCGACCCAGCCCACCAACTCACTCACGTTCAGCGCCGCAATCACGCCCAGCACGCCACCGATCAAGGTTCCGACGATACCGATCACCGTGCCCTGCACCATGAAGATCGCCATGATCTGCCGTGGCGTGGCGCCGATGGTGCGCAGGATCGCAATGTCCGCGCCTTTGTCGTTCACCACCATGATCAAGGTCGCAATGATGTTGAACGCCGCCACGGCGACGATCATCAGCAACAGCAGGCCGATCATAGTCTTTTCCATTTTCATTGCGCTGAACAGGCTGCCTTGGGTGTGCGTCCAGTCATCAGGCTTATAGCCCGCGCCCAGGCTGGCGGCGATATCCGCCGAGACTTTTGGCGCCGCATACAGGTCTTTCACCGCCAGGCGCACGCTCTGTACCTGGTTCGGCTGCCAATGTTGAATTTCTGCGGCGTCGGCCATGTGGATCAAGGCCATCGAACCATCCAGCTCGGCGCCAACCTTGAAGATCCCCACCACGTTCAAGCGCTGCATACGTGGGGTGATACCACCCGGCGCGGTGCTGATTTCCGGCACGATCAGGGTCAGCTTGTCGCCCACATTCAAGCGAAAGCGCCGGGCGGTGATTTCGCCGACTACCACGCCGAACTCACCGGGCTTCAGGTCATCCAGTTTGCCGCGCACAATGTGCTGGGCCACGATCGACACCTTGCCTTCCTGGGCCGGGTCGACGCCGCTGATCTCGATCGGCTGCATCGCGCCCTTGTAGGAGAACATGCCGTCCATCTGCGTGAAGGGTACTGCAGCAGTCACTTCCGGATTCTTCATCGCGGCGGCGGCCACTGGCTGCCAATCGTCAATCGGGTTCACACCGACGATGGTGGCGTGAGGCACCATGCCGAGGATGCGCGAGCTCATTTCGCGCTGAAAGCCGTTCATCACCGACAGCACCACGATCATCGCCAATACGCCCAGGGCGAGGCCGATCATCGAGGTCATCGAGATAAACGAGACAAAACGGTTGCGGCGCTTGGCGCGGGTATAGCGCGTGCCGATGAAAATCGATAACGGTCTGAACATTCGTGGGCACCGTTGAAAAATGAAAAAGCCCAGCGCTTAAGGCGCCGGGCTTGAAACGGGTCAGATGGCGACCAGATGACCTTCCTGCAGGTGCAACACGCGGTCCATCTGCCGGGCCATGCTCATGTCATGGGTCACCACCAGGAACGCGGTGCGCATCTGGGTGCTCAGTTCCAGCATCAAGTCCTTGATGCCCTGAGCGGTGTGGGAGTCGAGGTTGCCGGTGGGCTCGTCGAGCATCACCAGGCCCGGGTTGTTCACCAGGGCACGGGCAATCGCCACACGCTGGCGCTCGCCGCCGGACAGTTCGGCCGGTTTGTGCTCCAGGCGATGGCCGAGGCCGACGCGCTCCAGCAAGGCCTTGGCGCGCTGGCGGGCTTCCGGGATCGCGGTCTTGCCGATCAGCAGCGGCATGCACACGTTTTCCAGCGCAGTGAATTCCGGCAACAGGTGGTGGAACTGGTACACAAAACCGAGCGAACGGTTGCGCAGTTGCCCACGGGCCTTTTCACCGAGGGCCGACAACTCTTCGCCGGCCAGCCACACGCTGCCCTGGGACGGCGTATCGAGCCCGCCCAGCAGGTTCAACAAGGTACTTTTGCCGGAACCCGAACTGCCGACGATCGCCACGCGCTCGCCGGGGTGCAGCTCAAGTTGCAGGTTGGACAACACGACTACCGATTCCGGGCCCTCCTCGTAGGATTTGCCCAGGTTCCGGCAGCTCAGGATTGCTTTTTCACTCATGCCCGATTCACTCATAACGTAAGGCCTGTGCTGGCTGGGTACGTGCCGCGCGCCAGGCTGGATACAGGGTGGCAAGGAAACTCAGGACCAACGCAGCGCCGCCCACCATCAACACGTCCTGGGTCTGCACCTGGGACGGCAAGTAGTCGATGAAGTAGACGTCAGCGTTGAGAAACTTGTGGCCGAGCACGTTTTCCAGTGCGGCAATGGCAGCGCTCACATTCAACGCAGCCAGAATCCCGACGGCGGTGCCGATCAAGGTGCCGACCACGCCAATCACCGTGCCTTGCACCATGAAGATCGCCATGATCTGCCCCGGCGTGGCGCCAAGCGTGCGCAGGATGGCGATATCGCCCTTCTTGTCATTCACCACCATCACCAGCGTGGAGATGATATTGAAGGCCGCCACGGCGACGATCAGCAGCAACAGCAGGCCGATCATGGCTTTTTCCATGCGGATGGCCTGGTACAGGTTGCCGTGGGTACGGGTCCAGTCGCGGGCGTAGTATTGGCTCTCACCCAAATGCTGGGCGATTTCCCAGGCACCGCGCGGCGCGTCGAACAGGTCGTTGAACTTCAGGCGCAAGCCCTGCACCTGGTCCGGCTGCCAGCGATGCAGGCGAGCCAGGTCGGTGAGGTTGGTCAGGCCGAGGTAGCCGTCGATCTCGCCGGCACCCACGTGGAAGGTGCCCACCACGGTAAAGCGCTTCATGCGCGGAAACATGCCGGCCGGGGTCACGGTGACTTCCGGCGCGACGAAGGTCAGCTTGTCGCCGAGGCCCACGCCGAGCTTGGCCGCTGCCTTGTCGCCGATCACGATGCCAAAGCTGCCCGGCGCCAAGTCATCGAGTTTGCCCTGCAGCATGAACTTGTCGATGATCGAGACGTTGCGTTCCTGGGTCGGATCGATGGCATTGAGCAGGATCTTCTGCACCTTGCCGTCGTTGGTCAGCAACCCCTGCATCTGGGTAAACGGCGCAACGGCCAGTACCTTGGGGTTCTGCTTGACCTTGTCGGCCAGGCTTTGCCAGTCACTGATGGGCGCATCGCCCTCAATGGTCGCGTGGGGCACCATGCCCAGCACGCGGGTGCGCATCTCATGATCGAAGCCGTTCATCACCGAAAGCACCACGATCATCACGACCACGCCCAAGGCGAGCCCGATCATCGAGGTCAGGGAAATGAACGACACAAAATGATTGCGACGCTTTGCACGGGTATAACGCGTGCCGATAAATACGAAGAGAGGTCTGAACATGTCGGGGCTTGTTCGGAGGAAAAGAAGACGTCCCGGTGGCGGGGTCTGGTAAGCAGCTTTACACTCAGACCATTACCGTTACCTGGGGTTCGCCATGTCGACATTAGATGAAGAAGAGCGCCGCGAATACTACCGTATCGACGACATGATCGCACTCCAAATCAAAAGCCTGTCCGCCCCCGAAGCGGCGAGCAAGGAAGTGTTGCTGGATGATTCGCCACTGTTCAACCTGCTCAGCGAGTTGCACCTGAGTGAATTCGAAGCCCAGCACCTGTTGCGTCAACTCAGCGAGAAGGATCGCACCCTCGCCGCCTTCCTCCGCGTGCAGAACAAACGCGTGGACCTGCTCAGCCAGATCATGGCGCGCGGCCTGCTGGATGAGGTCGGCGCACCGCAACCGGTGATCATTTCCGAAGGCGGTATCGACTTCCAACACCCCACTCCCCTGGCGACTGGCGCACACCTCGCGGTCAAACTGGTGCTGATGCCCCAGGCGCTCGGCTTGCTGCTGCGCGCGCGGGTCACCCATTGCGATCCCAAAGGCGATGGCTTTGACGTCGGCACGGAATTCGAATCCATGACCGATGCCCAACGCCAACTGCTGGCGCGCTACATCCTGCAGAAACAGGCCCAGGAACGGCGCCTGGCGCGGGAACAAAGCGACGACATCTGAATTTGTATTCACTACGCCAGTCATCCTGGCGCGAAGGAGCAACTGTGACCCTGATCTACGGCCATCGCGGTGCCAAAGGCGAAGCACCGGAAAACACCCTCACCAGCTTTCAGGAGTGCCTCAAGCACGGCGTACGCCGTTGCGAACTGGACTTGCACCTGTCCATGGACGGCGAGTTGATGGTCATCCACGACCCGACCCTCAAACGCACCGCCGACCGGCGTGGCAAGGTCGTCGAGTATTCGGCGGCGGACCTGATGAAGATGGATGCGCGCAAAGGCGGCCCGGGCTGGATTCAGCCGTGCCCGATCCCGCGCCTGGAGGAGCTGTTCGAAAAGTGCGACTTCGATCACTGGCAACTGGAAGTCAAAAGCGCCTCGCGCACCCGCGCCGCCACCACGGTACTGGCGATCCGCGAGATGGCCGTGCGCTTTGGCCTGATGGACAAAGTCACCGTCACTTCAAGTTCACGGGAAGTGTTGAAAGCAGCGGTTGACCTCACCCCCGACCTGTCACGCGGCCTGGTGGCCGAATACGCCTGGCTCGACCCGCTGAAGGTCGCGCAAAACTACGGTTGTGAGTATCTGGCGTTGAACTGGACGTTGTGCACCCCTGAGCGTCTGGAAAAAGCCCAGCGCCAGGGTTTGCACGTGTCCGTGTGGACAGTCAACGAACCTGCGCTGATGCGCAGGCTCGCCGACTTCGGCGTAGATAGCCTGATTACAGACTTTCCCGGTTTGGCCACTGCCACCCTCGGGAATTACTGAAATCGGTCTCCCCGGCCGGCTCAGGCCACCGGCCGGAGCCGCTCAAAAAAGCCGGTTGAGGCCGTCGTAAGCAGCTACCCGATAGGCTTCAGCCATGGTCGGGTAGTTGAACGTGGTGTTGACGAAATACTTGAGGGTATTGAGTTCACCCGGCTGGCTCATGATCGCCTGGCCGATGTGCACGATCTCCGACGCCTGGTAGCCGAAGCAGTGCACGCCGAGCACTTCCAGGGTTTCACGGTGGAACAGGATCTTCAGCATGCCTTGCGGCTCACCGGCGATCTGCGCACGCGCCATGCTCTTGAAGAACGCCTTGCCCACTTCGTAAGGCACCTTGGCCTTGGTCAGTTCGTGCTCGTTCTTGCCGATCGAGCTGATCTCGGGAATCGTGTAGATCCCGGTCGGCACGTCATTCACGTAGCGCCAGCTGCCATTGTCGACGATGCTGCCGGCGGCAGAACGGCCCTGGTCATGCGCTGCACTGGCCAGGCTCGGCCAGCCGATCACGTCACCGGCGCCGTAGATGTTGGTCACGCAGGTGCGGTAGTTTTCGTCCACCTCGATCTGGCCACGGCTGTTGACCTTGACCCCGATGTTTTCCATGCCGAGCTTGTCGGTGTTGCCTGTACGGCCGTTGCACCACAGCAAAGCGTCGGCCTTGATCTTCTTGCCGGACTTGAGGTGCAGGATCACACCGTTATCCAGTCCTTCGACCCGCTCATACTCTTCGTTATGGCGCACGGTGATGTTGTTGTTGCTGAAGTGGTAGCTCAACGCCTGGGAAATTTCCGAGTCGAGGAAGCTCAGCAACTGGTCGCGGTTGTCGACCAGTTCCACCAGCACACCCAGGCCGCTGAAGATCGAGGCGTATTCACAGCCGATCACGCCGGCGCCGTAGATGATCAGTTTGCGCGGGGTGTGACCCAGGCTCAGGATGGTGTCGCTATCGTAGATACGCGGGTGGTGGAAATCGATATCCGCCGGGCGATACGGGCGTGAACCGGTGGCGATGATGATGTGCTTGGCCACCAGCTTCTCGACCACGCCGTTGGGGCAGACCACTTCGACGGTTTGCTCGTCGGCGAAGCTGCCGGTGCCGAAGAACAGGTCGACACGGTTACGGGCGTAGTAGCCCGTACGCGAAGCAACCTGCTTGGAGATGACTTTCTCGGCGCTTTTCAGCACGTCTGGGAACGAGAACCAGCGCGGCTCACCAATGGCCCGGAACATCGGGTTGGTGTTGAACTGCATGATCTGGCGCACCGAGTGACGCAAGGCCTTGGACGGGATGGTGCCCAGGTGGGTGCAGTTACCGCCGACCTGGCGACGGCTATCGACCATCGCCACCTTGCGCCCTGCCTTCGCGGCGTTCATCGCCGCACCTTCTCCAGCTGGGCCGGAACCCAGTACCACCACGTCGTAGTTGTAGACAGCCATGCGTACTCCTCAGAACAGGCCAGGCGTACGGTTGGACGCCGGGCTAAATCATGCCGCGGCCAGCGGTCATGAAGGACAATTTGGCTCAAGTGTGTGAACCGGGGCACAGTCTATATAAGGCGTAACGCCGCGCACATTAACCCTTGGTCGCGTCGTAGGCCAGTAATGCCTTTACTACACAGCGCAGATTATCCCTGAACCCTGCCGCTGCCGCTGCCGGAAAATGAATTACCCTGTAGCCACGCATCTTTTCGGGACGGGCCATTATGCGGCATATAGTTTTCTGTTTATTACTGATGCTGTCGATCACAGCACACGCCAATGAGGCGGATCGGCTAAAGCAGGCCAACTTCCCGACACAGTCACAGGAACTGACCCTGAAAAACCAGGCTGTGCTCACCTACCTCTGGGCGGACGTGTACGCGGCCGCGCTGTATACCCCTTCGGACGTGAGCGCCAAACAGGCCTGGGAGCAGAAAAAGGCGCTGCGCCTGACCCTGTATTACTTTCGCGACATCGACCGTAATGATGTGATCAAGGCGGCCAATACGACCCTGGAACGCCAGCAAGCCAGCGCGAGCTTGAAGCCCGAGCTGGAAAAACTGCATGCCCGCTTTCGTAACATTCAAGCCGGTGATCGATATGCCCTGGATTATCGACCAGGGCGTGGCTTGAACCTCGAGATCAATGGGCAAGTGGTGTTCAACAGTCGCGATGACGCGCTGGCGAGGGCCTACCTCGGGATCTGGTTGGCGCCCGAGGGGTTGTCCGAAGAGTTGCGCAGCAAATTGCTGAATTGAGGGAGGAGTGCGTAGCAGCTGTCGAGCCCCGGCGAGGCTGCGTTGGCGGCCTGTCTGACACACCGCTGACGCAGCCTCGCCGGGGCTCGACAGCTGCTACGTACTGGGCTCGCTCACGAGATGTAGATACCTATGCTGCGATGAGACCTTTGCAGACAACACAAAACCCAGCCACAAAAAAGCCCCGAACCAGTCGGGGCTCTTTCACTGACCGCTAATGCTTAGCGCGGAAACGCAGGCGGGTTGACCCCAGCCATATCTTCCATCACGCGAACCACCTGGCAGCTGTAACCGAACTCGTTGTCGTACCAGACGTACAGTACAACGCGGTTGTCCTGGGTAATGGTCGCCTCAGCATCCACCACACCGGCGTGGCGCGAGCCAACGAAGTCAGTGGAGACCACTTCCTGCGAGTTGACGTAGTCGATTTGCTTATGCAGATCGGAGTGCAGCGCCATGTAGCGCAGGTACTCGTTCATCTCTTCACGGGTAGCGGCTTTCTCAAGGTTCAGGTTGAGAATCGCCATCGACACGTTAGGCGTCGGCACGCGGATCGCGTTACCGGTCAGCTTGCCGGCCAGCTCAGGCAGGGCCTTGGCAGCAGCAGTGGCAGCACCGGTCTCGGTGATCACCATGTTCAACGCGGCGCTACGCCCACGGCGATCGCCCTTGTGGAAGTTGTCGATCAGGTTCTGGTCGTTGGTGTACGAGTGAACCGTCTCAACGTGGCCATTGACGATACCGAACTTGTCATTCACCGCCTTCAGCACCGGCACGATGGCGTTGGTGGTGCAGGAAGCGGCGGACACGATCTTGTCGTCAGCCGTGATTTCAGCGTGGTTGATGCCGTGAACGATGTTCTTCAGCTTGCCCTTGCCAGGCGCAGTCAGGACAACGCGGTCGATACCTGGGCAGGCCAGGTGCTGGCCCAGGCCTTCGGCGTCACGCCATACGCCGGTGTTGTCCACCAGCAGGGCGTCCTTGATGCCGTACTGGGTGTAATCCACCTCGGACGGGTTTTTCGCGTAGATCACCTGGATCAGGTTACCGTTGGCGGTGATCGTGTTGTTTTCTTCGTCGATGGTGATGGTGCCGTTGAACGAACCGTGTACCGAGTCGCGGCGCAGCAGGCTGGCGCGTTTGGTCAGGTCGTTCTCGGCGCCTTTGCGCACCACGATGGCACGCAGGCGCAGGCCGTCGCCACCACCGGTTTTTTCGATCAGGATGCGCGCCAGCAGGCGGCCGATACGACCGAAGCCGTACAGCACAACGTCGGTGCCTTTGCGGGCGGCGGCGTTCTGCTGGCCAACCACATCGGCCATTTCTTCACGCACGAACTGCTCGGCGGTACGGCCAGCGCCTTCTTTGCGGAATTTATAGGCCAGCTTGCCCAGGTCTACCGAAGCCGCGCCGAGCTTGAGCTCGCTCATGGCCTTGAGCAGTGGGAATGTTTCGTGGACGGAGAGTTCGCTGTCGTCGGCGGAACGGTGACGCGCAAAGCGGTGGGCTTTGAGAATCGCGATGACAGACTGGTTGATCAGGCTGCGGCCATAGATCGAGCTCACCACATTGTTATTGCGGTACAGCTGACCGATTAGCGGGATCATCGCTTCTGCGAGTGCTTCACGGTCGATCCATTCACCAAGACACTGGTCGGGCTTCTGAGTCACGGTAACCTTCCACATGTAGGGGCTGAAAAAAGGGGCTACATTATGCCGCCCGACTGTCCTCGGAGCAATGCGCGTCCTACAACAAAAAAGCCTTGCGCAAAAAAGCCACCCCGCTGGAGCCCAGTAAATACGCGGGTTCCAGAAGGCCGACCGATGGGCAACAACGCCGACTTGTCCGTAACACTCCAAAACAATCGCGCATTTCGGCACTACATATTGAGTCAAAACACGCCATTGTTTGTCTTAGCCACTACATTTCCTACAAACCGTAATAGGCTCAGTCAGAAACTGACAGGCGGCACCTCTGGCCGTTACAATTACCGACTTTGTCGCAACGCTTGGAGCTCAACCTTCCGTGCCCGTTCTGCGTCTACCGCTTCTCCCTGCCGCGGCAGGTAAACAGCACTGGGGCAACCTGCCCGGTGCCGCCCTGAGCCTGGCCATCGCCGAGGCTGCCAGCGCAGCCAAGCGCTTTACCCTGCTGCTCACCGCCGACAGCCAAAGTGCCGAACGGTTGGAGCAGGAGCTGAGCTTCTTCGCCCCCGATTTGCCGGTGCTGCATTTTCCCGATTGGGAAACCCTGCCCTACGACCTGTTCTCGCCGCATCAGGACATCATCTCGCAGCGCATCGCCAGCCTGTACCGCTTGCCGGAACTGGCCCACGGTGTGCTGGTGGTGCCGATCACCACGGCACTGCATCGCCTGGCACCGACCAAGTTCCTGCTGGGCAGCAGCCTGGTCCTGGATATCGGCCAGAAGCTCGATGTGGAACAGATGCGCACGCGCCTGGAGGCCAGCGGCTACCGCTGCGTCGACACGGTGTACGAGCACGGTGAGTTTGCGGTGCGCGGTGCGCTGATCGACCTGTTCCCGATGGGCAGCAAACTGCCCTATCGCATCGACCTGTTCGATGACGAAATCGAGACCCTGCGCACCTTCGATCCGGAAAACCAGCGTTCCATCGACAAAGTCGAGTCGATCAAGCTGCTGCCGGCGCGGGAATTTCCATTACAGAAAGATGCGGTCACGCGCTTCAAGGCGCGCTTCCGCGAGCGCTTCGACGTCGATTTCCGTCGTTGCCCGATCTTTCAGGACTTGAGCAGCGGGATTACACCCGCGGGTATCGAGTACTACCTGCCGCTGTTCTTCGACGAAACGTCTACCTTGTTCGACTACCTGCCACAGGACACCCAAGTGTTCTCGCTGCCGGGTATCGAGCAAGCAGCGGAAAACTTCTGGAACGACGTGCGTAACCGCTATGAAGAGCGCCGCGTTGATCCGTCCCGGCCTTTATTGCCGCCCGCCGAGCTGTTCCTGCCGGTGGAAGACTGCTTTGCCCGTCTTAAAAACTGGCCCCGCGTGGTCGCCAGCCAACAGGATGTGGACGCCGGCAGCGGCCGCGAGCGCTTCCCGGCGGGGACGCTGCCGGATCTGGCGATCCAGGCCAAAGCCACACAACCGCTGGAAGCGCTGTCCAACTTCCTGGGCGACTTCCCAGGCCGCGTGCTGTTTACCGCAGAGTCCGCCGGGCGTCGGGAAGTCCTGCTGGAGCTGTTGGAACGCCTGAAGCTGCGACCGAAAACCGTCGACAGCTGGCCGGACTTTTTAAAAAGCAAAGAACGCCTGGCGATCACCATCGCACCGCTGGACGAAGGCCTGTTGCTGGACGACCCGGCCCTGGCGCTGATCGCCGAGAGCCCGCTGTTCGGCCAGCGCGTGATGCAACGTCGACGCCGCGAAAAACGCGCCGACGCCAACAACGACGCGGTGATCAAAAACCTCACCGAGTTGCGCGAAGGCGCGCCGGTGGTGCATATCGACCACGGCGTCGGCCGCTACCTCGGCCTGCAAACCCTGGAAATCGACAACCAGGCTGCCGAATTCCTCACCATGGAATACGCCGAGGGCGCCAAGCTCTACGTGCCGGTGGCCAGCCTGCATTTGATCGCCCGTTACACCGGCAGCGACGACGCCCTGGCGCCGTTGCATCGCCTGGGTTCCGAGACCTGGCAGAAAGCCAAGCGCAAGGCCGCCGAGCAAGTGCGCGACGTCGCCGCCGAACTGCTCGACATCTATGCCCGCCGTGCTGCGCGCGAAGGTTACGCGTTCGCCGACCCGAAAGCCGACTACGCCACCTTCAGCGCCGGCTTTGCTTTCGAAGAAACCCCGGACCAGCAAACCACCATCGAAGCCGTGCGCGCCGACATGCTCGCGCCCAAGCCGATGGACCGCCTGGTGTGTGGCGACGTGGGCTTCGGCAAGACCGAAGTGGCGATGCGCGCCGCCTTCATCGCCGTGCACGGCGGCCGCCAGGTGGCGATCCTGGTACCGACCACCCTGCTCGCCCAGCAGCACTACAACAGCTTCCGCGACCGCTTTGCCGACTGGCCGGTGACCGTGGAAGTGATGAGCCGCTTCAAGTCGGCCAAGGAAGTGAATGCCGCCATCGCTGACCTGGCGGAAGGCAAGATCGACATCGTGATCGGCACCCACAAGCTGTTGTCGGACGATGTGAAGATCAAGAACCTCGGCCTGGTGATCATCGACGAAGAACACCGTTTTGGGGTACGTCAGAAGGAACAACTCAAGGCCCTGCGCAGCGAAGTCGACATCCTCACCCTCACCGCCACGCCGATTCCGCGCACGCTGAACATGGCGGTGTCGGGCATGCGCGACCTGTCGATCATCGCCACGCCACCGGCGCGGCGCTTGTCGGTACGCACCTTTGTGATGGAGCAGAACAAAAGCACGGTCAAGGAAGCACTGCTACGGGAATTGCTGCGCGGCGGGCAGGTTTACTACTTGCACAACGATGTGAAGACCATCGAGAAATGCGCTGCCGACCTCGCCGAATTGGTACCGGAAGCGCGCATCGCCATCGGCCACGGGCAGATGCGCGAACGCGAACTCGAACAGGTGATGAGCGACTTCTACCACAAGCGCTTCAACGTGCTGATCGCCTCGACCATCATCGAGACCGGTATCGACGTGCCGAGCGCTAACACCATCATCATCGAGCGCGCCGACAAATTCGGCCTGGCGCAGTTGCACCAACTGCGCGGCCGGGTGGGTCGCAGTCACCACCAGGCGTATGCCTATTTGCTCACGCCGCCGCGTCAGCAGATCACTTCCGACGCGGAAAAGCGCCTGGAAGCCATCGCCAACACTCAGGACCTGGGCGCCGGTTTTGTACTGGCCACCAACGACCTGGAAATCCGTGGCGCCGGCGAACTGCTGGGCGACGGCCAGAGCGGGCAGATCCAGGCGGTGGGCTTCACCCTGTATATGGAGATGCTTGAGCGCGCGGTGAAAGCCATCCGCAAGGGCGAGCAACCGAACCTCGATCAACCGCTGGGCGGCGGTCCGGAAATCAACCTGCGCTTGCCGGCGTTGATTCCCGAAGACTATCTGCCGGACGTGCATGCGCGGTTGATCCTGTACAAACGCATCGCCTCGGCCACCGACGAAGAAGGCCTCAAGGACCTGCAGGTGGAGATGATCGACCGCTTCGGCCTGCTGCCGGAACCGACCAAGAACCTGGTGCGCCTGACCTTGCTCAAATTGCAGGCCGAGCAGTTGGGCATCAAGAAAGTCGACGCCGGGCCGCAAGGCGGGCGCATCGAATTTGAAGCGCAGACGCCGGTTGACCCGTTGGTGCTGATCAAGTTGATTCAGGGCCAGCCCAACCGCTACAAGTTCGAAGGGGCTACGCTGTTCAAGTTCATGGTGCCGATGGAACGCGCTGAAGAACGCTTTAATACACTGGAGGCGTTGTTCGAGCGCCTCATCCCGAAATCTGCTTGAAGGACGCCCCAATGCGCTTGTTCCGCATTTTGAGCTTGTTGTTGGTGGTAGTGGCACCTGCGGCATTCGCCGACAGCCCGTACCAGGTGGAAATGATCCTGGTGCGCCAGAACGCGGAGCCGGTGCTCAACAGCCGCGCCGCGCCGGAAAACTGGGATGCCGGCGCAGCGCGCCTGGGCGATAAACTGAGCCCGCCGCGGCTGTCCAACATTGTCGATAAGCTGCGCGCTGACTCCACCTACACGGTGCTGTTACACAAGGCGTGGGAACAGAACCTGGGCGAGCAGCCGGTCAAAGTCGCCATTTCCGACGGCCAGGAGCAGTTCGGTCAGTTTCCTATCGAAGGCGTATTGAGCCTGCAACTGGGCCGGTTTACCGATATCGATGCGAACTTCTGGATCAACCAGTTCGACAGCAACGGCAGCGTGATCGCCAGCGAACACTTGAGCCAGACCGACGTGCGCACCAAGAACAACCAACTCAACTACCTGGATGGCGGCCATCTGGCGCTGCTGATCAAGATCACCTCGCTGACCGCCAAACCACCCAGCGCACCACCGCCTGACATCCAGGACTGATCCAGCGCCATGCCCCTGACGTCGTCGCTGACTAAACCCCTGGCCCCTTCGTGGGCCAATCGCTTCAAAGAGCAGAGCCTGGAGCGCGGGCGACGTTATGCCCTGGAGAACCGGGTGCGCATCGTCGAGTCCGGCGACAGCACCATCGTCGCCAGTTGCGAAGGCTCGGGCGGCAACGTTTATCGGCAGACCATCTCACTGCGCGAATCGGCCAAGGGCACGCTGATCCTGGTGGACAGCCGCTGTACCTGCCCGGTGCACACCAACTGCAAACACATCGCGGCGGTGCTGCTCAAGGTTCAGGAAACCCTGGCCTACCCGGCTGCGGCCCAGGATGCCGAGTTGCTGGAAAAGCTCCAATCCGTACTGGATAACCGCGTGGCGTTGCCGCAGGTGGTGATGGAGGACGTGCTGCCCGTGCCGCGCTTGTGGCTGGCCAGTGTCGAGTTCAGTGCATTTGAACCGCGCAACGGCAAGATGCAGCGCTACATCCAGCACCGCGCGGCGTTGTCGTTCAACTACTTGGGTAACTATGTCAGCGGGCAAAAAAACGCCGACATCATCGTGCGCCAGGACACCCAGAGCCTGCGCATCAAGCGGCATCCGGAGCGGGAGCAACCGTACCGCGAGCAATTGCGGCTCTTGGGTTTCAAGATCGCCACGCGTCAGAGCAAAGCCCTGCCGGAAAGCGCCGGTGAGCTATTCGAACTGGTCAATGACAGCGCCTGGCTGAACTTCACCCTCAATGCCTCGCCGACCTTGCGGGCCGAGGGTTGGGAGCTGCAGATCGAAGAAGATTTCGGTTTCGACCTGAGCGCCGTCGATGATTGGTACGCCACCGTCGATGAAGGGCCGGAACGTGACTGGTTCGACCTGGAGCTGGGGATTATCGTCAATGGCGAACGGCTGAGCCTGCTGCCGATCCTGCTGAACCTGATGCGCTCACACACCGAGATCCTGAATCCGGAAAAACTCGCGCGACGCCGCGATAATGAGCTGATCCTGGTGAACATTCCCGGCTTGCCCAATGGCCATGGTCCGCTGCAAGTGGCCCTGCCTTACGGCCGGCTTAAACCCGTGCTGGCCACCCTCGGCGAGTTCTACCTGCAGGAAGCCGGCAGCACCACGCTGCGCCTGGCCAAGGCCGATGCGATTCGCCTGAACCCGCTGGAAGACCTGCCGCTGCAATGGGAAGGTGGCGAAAAGATCCGCAACTTCGCCCAACGCCTGCGGGACATCAAGGATTTCACCTGCGTGGCGCCCGAAGGGTTGAACGCGACCTTGCGGCCTTATCAATTGGAAGGCTTGAGCTGGATGCAGTCGCTGCGTCAGCTCGATGTCGGCGGCATACTTGCGGATGACATGGGCCTGGGCAAAACCCTGCAGACGCTGGCGCATATTCTCACCGAGAAAGCCGCCGGGCGCCTGGACCGGCCGTGCATGGTGGTGATGCCCACCAGCCTGATTCCCAACTGGCTTGATGAAGCGGCGCACTTCACGCCTCAGCTCAAGGTGCTGGCGTTGTATGGCGCAACGCGCAAGAAACACTTCGCCAACCTGCAGGACTATGACCTGCTGCTGACCACCTACGCCCTGCTGCCCAAGGACATCGACCAGCTCGCGGCCTTGCCCTTGCATGTGCTGATCCTCGATGAAGCGCAGTACATCAAGAACCCTAATAGCAAAGCCGCCCAGGCGGCGCGTGAGCTGAATGCGCGGCAGCGCTTGTGCCTGAGTGGTACACCGCTGGAAAACCACCTGGGTGAACTGTGGTCGCTGTTCCACTTCCTGTTGCCGGGCTGGCTGGGCGATGTAAAAAGTTTCAACCGCGATTACCGCGTGCCCATCGAAAAGCGCGCCAGCGAAGTGCGATTGCAGCACCTCAACGGTCGGATCAAACCCTTCCTGCTGCGCCGCACCAAGGAACAGGTGGCCACGGAGTTGCCACCCAAGACCGAGATCATCCACTGGGTCGACCTCAACGAGGCGCAGCGCGATGTGTACGAAACCATGCGCCTGGCCATGGACAAGAAGGTGCGCGACGAGATTACACGCAAGGGCGTGGCGCGCAGCCAGATCATCATTCTTGAAGCGCTGCTGAAGTTACGTCAGGTGTGCTGCGATTTGCGCTTGGTCAACGACGCCGCCCTGCCCGCACGGGGCAGCAGCTCGGGCAAGCTCGATAGCTTGATGGACATGCTCGAAGAACTGTTTGCCGAAGGGCGGCGAATTTTGCTGTTCTCCCAGTTCACCTCGATGCTGAGCCTGATCGAAGTGGAGCTTAAAAAGCGTGGCGTGGCCTACGCGCTATTGACCGGCCAGACCCGCGATCGGCGTACGCCGGTAAAGGACTTCCAGAGTGGCAAGCTGCAGATTTTTCTGATCAGCCTGAAGGCCGGCGGTGTAGGCCTGAATCTGACCGAAGCCGACACGGTGATCCACTACGACCCTTGGTGGAACCCGGCTACGGAGAATCAGGCGACTGACCGGGCGTACCGGATCGGGCAGGAGAAGCCGGTGTTCGTCTACAAGATGATTGCGCGGGGTACGGTGGAGGAAAAAATCCAGCACTTGCAGAAGGAAAAGTCAGACTTGGCGGCGGGTGTGCTGGATGGGCGCACGACCGGGGATTGGCAGTTGGGCAATGAGGATATTGAAGCGTTGTTTGCGCCGTTGCCGCATAAGCAAGAGAAGCGTTGACGGTTAGACCGCTATCGCAGGCAAGCCAGCTCCCACCTTGGAACGCATTCCCATGTGGGAGCTGGCTTGCCTGCGATAGCCGCGACGCGGTTTTCAGCCGACCAACTGAGCATCCCGCAACGCGGTAAGCGCCGCCAACCACCGCGGATCCTGCTTGTAATCCGTCGAAGCAATCGCCTGGCCCCGCATCCGCGCAATGCGCGCCGATGGGGTGACCTTCATTCGCTGAGCAGCGGTCAGTGCCAACTCAGCCGCCGCCCGATCATTGCACACCAGCCCCATATCACAACCAGCCGTCAACGCGGCTTCAATCCGGCTGGCCGCGTCACCGACCACATGTGCACCGGCCATCGACAGGTCATCGCTGAAAATCACCCCATCGAACTGCAATTCACCGCGCAAAATATCCTGCAACCATCGACGCGAAAAGCCAGCTGGCTGAGCGTCAACCTGCGGGTAAATAACATGCGCCGGCATCACCGCCGCCAACTGCGTGCTCAGGCGCGCGAACGGCACCAGGTCATTCGCGCGAATCTCTTCCAGGCTACGTTCGTCATTGGGAATCGCCACGTGTGAATCGGCCTCAGCCCAACCGTGGCCCGGGAAGTGTTTGCCTGTGGCAGCCATGCCGGCGCTGTTCATGCCACGGATAAAGGCACCGGCCAGCACGGCGGCGCGCTCGGGGTCGCCTTCGAAGGAACGGGTGCCGACGACGGCGCTGCGTTGGTAGTCCAGGTCGAGCACCGGGGCGAAGCTCAGGTCCAGGCCCACGGCCAGTACTTCAGTCGCCATGACCCAGCCGCACTGCTCGGCCAGGTACTCGGCATTCGGGTTATCCGCCAACGCACGCATGGCCGGCAGGCGCACAAAACCCTGGCGCAGGCGCTGTACACGACCGCCTTCCTGATCGACTGCCAGCAGCAGATCCGGGCGCACGGCACGAATTGCCGCGCTCAATTCACGCATCTGGCGCGGATGCTCGATATTGCGCGCGAAAATGATCAGGCCGCCCACTTCAGGCTGGCGCAGCAGGTGGCGGTCCTCGGCCGTCAGCCAGGTACCGGCAACGTCGACCATCAAAGAACCTTGCAGGGCAGCAGTCATAAACCTTCCTTAAATAACGCGCGCAACCCGTTGCCCTCACGCGGCGCGAATGGCGCGTTGAGCACAACGGGTTGCGAATAAATAGCTGAAATCGGCATGGCGGCTAGCTTAGCGGATGCAAGCGGCCTCGCACACCCGGGGCGGTCAAACCTTGGCGACAGCCGGCGTGGTTTTACTGCGCGGACGCAATTGGGCGGCGGCCATGGTCGGGTCGGTCACGCCGGTTTCGGCACGCATGCCGGCAGCGAGAAATGGCACCATCAGGCGCATGACCTGTTCGATGGAGGTGTTGACGCCGAAATCGGTCTCGGCAATAGCCCGCAATGCCTTGATCCCGGACATGCTGAACGCTGCGGCACCGAGCATGAAGTGCACGCGCCAGAACAGTTCGATGGGCGGAATGCGCGGGGCGGCCTCGTTGACCAGCAACATATAGCGACGAAATACCTTGCCGTACATGTCTTCCAGATAACGCCGCAAGTGACCCTGGCTCTGGCTGAACGCCAGGCCCAGCAGCCGCATGAAGATCGACAGGTCGTTGCCGCTGCGCGGTTGAACCACCAGGGCTTGTTCAACCAGGATTTCCAGCAGGTCTTCGAGGGTAGGCTTGTGATCAGCCTTGGCCTGGCGGCGCTCCAGCTCACGGTCGAGGCTGGCGCAGAACGGCCCCAGGAAGCGTGAGAACACCGCCTGGATCAGGGCCTTTTTCGAGCCGAAATGGTAATTCACTGCAGCGAGGTTGACCCCAGCCTTGCTGGTAATCAGCCGCAATGAAGTTTCAGCAAATCCTTTTTCCGCGAACAATTGCTCGGCAGCATCGAGAATGCGTTCAACGGTTTCCGACTGGGCCATGGCTACTCCGCCTGACAAACACTTGTTTGAAACATACGTTTCAGATTGTGTCTTGTCAAGCCTGCGGGTTCGCTTTCCGGCCGGGCAGTCATGTCTTTCATCGCTATTTAATCACATCCCTATCGGTCTGTAGGCAGCGCTATCTCTGCTTTGTAGGAAGCATGTCCGATGACCGTCCAGCGGAGTGATAGAAAAGGATGATTGCCAAGCGCAGTCCACTGTATATAATCCCAGTCACTGTATAAAAAGACAGAGCGATCAACATGCTAAAACTGACGCCACGCCAAGCTGAGATTCTGGCTTTTATCAAGCGCTGCCTCGATGACAACGGCTACCCGCCGACACGAGCGGAAATTGCGCTGGAACTGGGGTTCAAGTCCCCCAACGCCGCCGAAGAACACCTTAAGGCCCTCGCTCGCAAAGGCGCGATCGAGATGACCCCCGGTGCCTCGCGCGGTATTCGTATCCCTGGCTTCGAAGCCAAGGCCGACGAATCGACCCTGCCGATCATCGGTCGCGTCGCCGCCGGCGCGCCAATCCTGGCGCAGCAGCACGTCGAGGAATCCTGCAACATCAACCCGACCTTCTTCCATCCTCGCGCCGATTACCTGTTGCGGGTCCATGGCATGAGCATGAAGGACGTGGGCATCTTCGACGGCGATCTGCTGGCCGTTCACACCACCCGCGAAGCCCGTAATGGCCAGATCGTCGTCGCCCGTATCGGCGATGAAGTCACCGTCAAACGCTTCAAGCGCGAAGGCAGCAAGGTCTGGCTCCTGGCCGAGAACCCTGAGTTCGCCCCGATTGAAGTGAACCTGAAAGATCAGGACCTGGTGATTGAAGGCTTGAGCGTCGGCGTCATTCGCCGCTAAAGGAGGCATCATGCAGCTCATTCACACCCCACAACACACACAACTGTCGCTGTTCGAGGCCTTCATGGCCCAACCCCTTGCGCCCATCCTCAAGGAAACGGTCGAGGCGCCTTGGAGCGCAGAGCCTGAGGCGTTCAGTGAATTGTCGTTGCGCGGTGCGGCGGGGAGTTGCCTGAGCCTGCTGGCGCCGATCCTGCGCGAATTGAGCGAAGAGCAGGATGCCCGCTGGCTGACGCTGATCGCTCCGCCGGCCAGCCTGACCCAGGCCTGGTTGCGGGACGCCGGCCTCAACCGCGAGCGCATCCTGTTACTGCAACCGCGCGGTGCGCAAAGTGCCCAGCAGTTGACCTGCGAAGCCTTGCGCCTGGGCCGTAGCCATACGGTGGTGAGCTGGTTGAATCCGTTGAACGCTACCGCCAAGCAACAGTTGATCAGTGCGGCACGCGTTGGCGATGCGCAGAGCTTGAATATTCGACTGGGATAAAACCACAGGCCTGGCCTGTGGAGATCGAGCTTACTGTGGCGAGCGAGCCTGCTCGCGCTGGGCTGGGCTGGGCTGGGCTGCGAAGCAGTCCCAAAACCAGGCATCGTGGTTTGCCTGATGTACCGCATCAATCTAGTTAGGGCCGCTTCGCAGCCCGGCGCGGGCGGTGCGACGATTCGACAAGCCCGCTCACTACAACTCAGTGAAGCACCCGCGGCCCATCTTCTTTCTCCGGTTCACCTTCAGCCAAGCGACCTGCCATCTGTACACCCACGCTCAACATGGCTTTAGCCACTTCCACATGCTGGCCCTGCAGGAACACCTTGGCGTCCTCGGAAAAATCCAGAATAACCAGAGAACCTTCGTCCTCAGCCCGGCGCAGCTCGATTCGGCCGTCAGGCAACTCAACAATTTCCAGAAAGGACGTCGGCATAAAAGTCTGTTCTCCACGAAAGACGGGAATTATATCAGTCATCCACCCAACCCCGCTGACGATCTGGACAGGTTTCTTTACGGCTTGATGAACGGTGCGCAGCTGACTCGATTCGAATGTGGGAACGGCGGTTCAACGCTCCCATATTTTGATCGGCATACTTCAGCAACGTCCTCTCAGCACTCGTTCAGGCCTTCGCGATAGCGCAGCGCCAGTTTTTTCAGCTCCTGGCGCCAGCCTTCCAACTCTTCCCGGCTCAACGGCTTGGGTTCGTCGTCTTCAACCGCCACTGCCACGATCAGCGGCTGGGTCACGTCACCCTTGGGCACGTGGGGAACACGCGGCGGCTGGAACATGTCGGCATGCGCCTTGAGCAAACGCGCGATCCAGCTGTCGGGGCTTTGCGCCATTTCCACCAGCTCAGCCAGTTCAGGAATCGCCATTGTGTCGAGCACGTCGCGGTTAATGATCATTTCTGCGCGCGGCGAACCGGCCTGGGGCAGACGGTAAAACCCGGCGATTTCATGGCACAGACCCAACAAGGCACCGTACAGGTGGAACAACGCGGCTTCACGCCCCGCCTGAACGAGCGCAATGGCATTCATCTCCTTCCCTTCCTCGGCGCGGCCAAGGGCTTCCAGGGACAAACCCGCAAAGTAAATTTTCTGATTGGTACGGGTATAGAGTTCGTTGGCCATGCGGCAGTCTCCACAACGAATAAGCGTGATGCTGGCTTAACAGTGTTACGGATCAGCCGAGCGCACTGCAAGCGCAAAAAAAGGCCGCCTGTGCAGGCGGCCTTGGTATTTAGCGGATCAGTCGATCAAGCGCCCTGGCGCTTGTCTTCGACCTTCCACTTGCCGCCGTCGTAGAACGCTTTCCAGCCGGTAGGCTTGCCGTCCACTTCAGACTGCACATACTGCTCCTTGGTCTTGCGGCTGTAGCGGATCACGGCTGGGCGACCATCCGGGTCCTTCTTCGGCGCTTCACACAGGAAGTGGTACTTAGGATCGATCTCATCCTTGTGCGGCACGATCTCCAGCACCAGCGGCGCACGGGTCTCGCGGTTTTTCGGGAACTGGCTGGCAGCCAGGAACAGCCCCGAAGCGCCGTCACGCAGGATGTAGGTGTCGTTGACCTTCTCGCACTTGAGCTCAGGCATCTTCACCGGGTCCATCTTCGGCGGCGCCGCGTCACCGCTTTTCAGCAGTTTGCGGGTGTTCTTACAGGTCGGGTTGGTGCAACCGAAGAACTTGCCGAAACGGCCGGTCTTGAGCTGCATCTCGCTGCCGCACTTGTCGCATTCCAGGCTCGGACCCTCGTAGCCCTTGATGCGGTAAGTGCCCTCTTCGATCTCGTAGCCGTTGCAATCCGGGTTGTTACCGCAGATGTGCAGCTTGTGCTTTTCGTCCAGCAGGTAGGCATCCATCGCCGTGCTGCAGATCGGGCAACGGTGCTTGCCACGCAGTACCAACGACTCGGATTCACCCTCATCGTCGGCCGCGATTTCATCACCTGGTACCAGGTTAACGGTGGCCTTGCAGCGTTCTTTCGGCGGCAGGCTGTAGCCCGAGCAACCGAGGAACACGCCGGTGGACGCCGTACGAATTTGCATCGGGCGGCCGCAGGTCAGGCACGGGATGTCGGTCATCACCGGCTGGTTGGCGCGCATGCCGCTCTCAGGGCTTTCTGCTACTTCAAGCTTCTTCTTGAAGTCGCCGTAAAACTCGTCCAGCACATTTTTCCAGTCGCGCTCGCCCTGGGCCACGTCATCGAGGTTCTCTTCCATGCCGGCAGTGAAGCCATAGTCCATGAGGTTCGAGAAGCTCTCGGACAGGCGCTCAGTGACGATATCGCCCATCTTTTCCGAGTAGAAACGACGGTTATGCAGCGCAACGTAGCCACGGTCCTGGATGGTCGAGATGATCGCTGCATAGGTCGAAGGACGACCGATACCGCGCTTCTCCATCTCTTTCACCAGGCTGGCTTCCGAATAACGCGCCGGCGGCTTGGTGAAGTGCTGGGACGGGTCGAGCTTGATCAGCTTCAGCGTATCGCCCTGAGCCATATCCGGCAGCACATCGTCATCGCCAGGCTTGGCGATCTGCGGCATTACACGGGTATAGCCGTCGAACTTGAGGATACGCCCCTTGGCACGCAGCTCGAAGTCACCAGCGCCCACGCTCACGGTGGTGGACAGGTATTGCGCCGGCAGCATCTGGCACGCCAGGAACTGGCGCCAGATCAGCTCGTAGAGGCGCTCAGCGTCGCGCTCCATGCCGCTCAGCTTGCTTGGCTCAGTGTTGGCGTCGGAAGGACGAATCGCTTCGTGAGCCTCCTGTGCGCCTTCCTTGCTGCTATAGACGTTCGGCTTCTCCGGCAGGTACTTCTTGCCGAACTCCGTTTCAATATAAGTACGCGCCATCGCCACCGCGTCTTGCGACAGGTTGGTGGAGTCCGTACGCATATAAGTGATGTAGCCGGCTTCGTACAGACGCTGGGCCATCATCATGGTTTTCTTCACACCAAAGCCCAGGCGGTTGCTCGCGGCCTGCTGCAGGGTGGAGGTGATGAACGGTGCCGACGGCTTGCTGCTGGTCGGTTTGTCTTCACGCTTGACGATGCTGTAGCTGGAAGCCTTGAGCTTTTCCAGCGCGGCCATGGCCTGGGCTTCGTTCAGCGGCTTGAAGGCCTCGCCTTTCTCACGGGCCACTTCAAAGCGCACATTGGCGCCCTTGGCGGTGCCGAGGTCGGCGTGGACTTCCCAATACTCTTCGGGGTTGAACGCACGGATCTCGCGCTCACGCTCCACCACCAGCTTTACCGCAACCGATTGCACACGGCCAGCGGACAAGCCACGGGCGATCTTGGCCCACAACAGCGGCGAGACCATGTAACCCACGACGCGGTCGAGGAAACGACGCGCTTGCTGGGCGTTGACGCGGTCGATATCCAGCTCGCCCGGCTTGGAGAAGGCTTCCTGGATGGCTTTCTTGGTGATTTCGTTGAACACCACGCGCTTGTAGCGGCTGTCATCACCGCCGATGGCTTCCCGCAGGTGCCAGGCAATGGCTTCCCCTTCGCGGTCCAAGTCCGTCGCGAGATAGATGGTGTCAGCATCCTTGGCGAGCCGGCGCAGCTCCTCAATGACCTTTTCCTTGCCCGGAAGGATTTCGTACTTGGCCTTCCAGCCATGATCCGGGTCCACACCCATGCGCGAGACCAGCTGCTTGCGCGCTTTCTCTTTAGGCGTGAGCACCGGACCTTCGCCCGCGGCCGCCTTGCCGCGCTTGGCGGCAGGCTCCTTGCTGGCGCTAGCCGAACCGCTGGTGGGCAGGTCTCGGATATGGCCGATACTCGACTTCACCACGTACTCGTTGCCCAAGTACTTGTTGATGGTCTTGGCCTTAGCCGGGGATTCCACAATGACCAGCGATTTGCCCATGGATCGGAAAATTCCTGAATTCGAGAAGAGAAAGGCAGTTGGCGCCTGTCGCGGCAACGCTATATATAGTGGCAACAAGATGAGGTCAAGCGCAGCATTCTGCGCGACCTGCCGTTATTGCCCGGAAAAAAGACTCGGTTCGGCCTGGACCAAAGCAAAGCGCGGGACCTGCTCGCCGTCAACTTCGACGCTCTCCAGGAACATGCTCAATGGGCGCACCCAAAAGCCGTAATCGCCATACAGTGCTTGGTAAAACACCACTTCTTCTTCAGTCTCAGAATGCCGTGCCACGTTAAAAACACGGTACTGCGGACCTTTATAATGTTGGTAGAGCCCTGGTTCGACTTTCATGCTCTGGCCCTCTTACAAAATGTGTTGAAAAAAAATATTAAAAATTCCAAAAAACAAAAACCGGGGCACTGGGCCCCGGCTTCCGTCAACCCAACGCTTAAACGCGTTCGAAGACGGTCGAAATGCCTTGGCCGAGACCAATGCACATGGTTGCAACCCCGAGGTTGCCGCCATTTTGCTTCATCACGTTAAGCAAAGTGCCGGAGATACGCGCACCGGAGCAACCGAATGGGTGGCCCAGGGCAATCGCACCGCCGTGCAGGTTAACCTTCTCGTTCATCTTGTCGAGCACTTTCAAATCTTTCAGCACTGGCAGGGCCTGTGCGGCGAAAGCTTCATTGAGCTCGAAGAAGTCGATATCGGAGATAGTCAGGCCCGCGCGCTTCAAGGCTTTTTGTGTGGCCGGTACTGGACCATAGCCCATGATCGCCGGGTCCACACCCGCCACTGCCATCGAACGGATCACCGCCAGCGGCTGGATACCCAGGTCCTGGGCACGCTGCGCCGACATCACGATCATGCACGAAGCACCGTCGGTGATTTGCGACGACGTACCGGCTGTCACGGTGCCGCCCTTTGGATTGAAGGCAGGCTTGAGGGCCGCCAGGCTTTCCAGGGTGGTGTCCGGACGAATGGTTTCGTCGTAGTCGAACAATTTCAGGAAACCGTTCTCGTCGTAGCCGTTCATCGGGATGATTTCATCCTTGAACTTGCCTTCCACGGTCGCCTTGTGGGCGAGTTGGTGGGAGCGCAGGCCGAACGCGTCCTGGGCTTCACGGGTAATGCCGTGCATTTTGCCAAGCATTTCCGCAGTCAAACCCATCATGCCCGAGGCTTTTGCTGCGTACAGCGACATGTGCGGGTTAGGGTCGACGCCGTGCATCATGCTGACGTGGCCCATGTGCTCCACGCCACCGACCACGAACACATCACCGTTGCCGGTCATGATTGCCTGGGCGGCAGTGTGCAGCGCGCTCATCGACGAGCCACACAGGCGGCTCACGGTCTGGCCGGCCGCGGTGTGCGGGATCTGGGTCATCAGCGACGCCATGCGCGCGATGTTCCAGCCCTGCTCCAGGGTCTGGTTGACGCAGCCCCAGATCACGTCTTCGACTTCGCTCGGGTCAACCTTGACGTTACGTTCCAGCAATTTACTGATCAGGTGCGCCGACATGTCTTCGGCACGGGTGTTGCGGTGCATGCCGCCCTTGGAGCGGCCCATCGGCGTGCGACCGAAGTCGACAATCACCACGTCTCTTGGATTCAAGCTCATAAATATTCTCGCTCTAGTCGTCTGGGCGCTTAACCGAAGAAGCTCTGGCCATTTTTGGCCATTTCACGCAGCTTCGCGGTCGGGTGGTACAGCGGGCCCAAATCAGCGTATTGATCAGCCAGGGCAACGAACTCGGCCACACCGATCGAGTCGATGTAACGCAGCGCACCACCACGGAATGGAGGGAAACCAATACCGTACACCAGGCCCATATCGGCTTCGGCGGCGGTTTCGACGATGCCATCTTCCAGGCAACGCACGGTTTCCAGGCACAGGGCGATCATCATCCAGTTGATGATGTCTTCGTCGGACACCTCACGCTGTTCGTAGATGACCGGAGCCAGCACTTCGTGCACCGACGGGTCGGCCACTTTCTTCTGCTTGCCCTTCTTGTCGGCCTCGTAGGCGTAGAAGCCCTTGCCGTTCTTCTGGCCCAGGCGCTTGGCTTCGTAGAGCGCGTCGATCGCCGAACGGCGGTCGTCTTTCATGCGGTCCGGGAAGCCTTCAGCCATGACGTCGCGACCGTGGTGGCCGGTGTCGATACCGACCACGTCCATCAGGTACGCCGGACCCATCGGCCAGCCAAATTTTTCCATGACTTTGTCGATGCGCACAAAGTCCACCCCGGCGCTGACCAGCTTGGCGAAACCGCCGAAGTACGGGAACAGCACGCGGTTGACCAGGAAGCCCGGGCAGTCATTGACCACGATCGGGTTCTTGCCCATTTTCTTGGCGTAGGCAACGGTGGTGGCAACAGCCTGCTCGCTGGACTTCTCGCCACGGATCACTTCGACCAGCGGCATCATGTGCACCGGGTTGAAGAAGTGCATGCCGACGAAGTTTTCCGGACGCTTGAGGGCCTTGGCCAACAAGCTGATGGAAATAGTCGAGGTGTTCGACGCCAGGATAGTGTCGTCCTTAACGTGGGCTT
The DNA here is from genome assembly GCF_019456785.1 of Pseudomonas sp. LAP_36. Taxonomy (NCBI): domain Bacteria; kingdom Pseudomonadati; phylum Pseudomonadota; class Gammaproteobacteria; order Pseudomonadales; family Pseudomonadaceae; genus Pseudomonas; species Pseudomonas sp. LAP_36. The sequence goes on along the minus strand of NZ_JAHZMS010000001.1, from coordinate 889,936 downwards.
CGACTTCAGCCAGTACCGCTTGCTTGACCTTCGGGTTCTCGACAACGGCTTCGACCACCAGGTCGACGTGGCCGAAATCGCCGTAGGACAGCGTAGGACGAATGCCGTTAAGCACTTCAGCCATCTTCGCTGCGGTCATGCGACCTTTGTCCACGCGGCCGACCAGCAGCTTGGCGGCTTCCGCCAGGCCTTGCTCGATGCCGTGCTCGTTGATGTCTTTCATCAGGATCGGCGTGCCTTTGGACGCCGATTGATAGGCGATACCGCCGCCCATGATACCGGCGCCGAGTACGGCAGCCTGTTTCACGTCCTTGGCGATTTCGTCGTAGGCCTTGGCCTTTTTCTTCAGTTCCTGATCGTTCAGGAACAAGCCGATCAGGCTCTGGGCCGCCGAGGTTTTCGCCAGTTTGACGAAGCCAGCGGCTTCCACTTCCAGGGCTTTGTCGCGACCGAAGTTCGCGGCTTTCTGGATGGTCTTGATCGCTTCAACCGGCGCCGGGTAGTTCGGGCCGGCCTGGCCAGCCACAAAACCTTTGGCGGTTTCGAACGACATCATTTGTTCGATGGCGTTGAGCTTGAGTTTTTCCAGCTTCGGCTGACGCTTGGCCTTGTAGTCAAACTCGCCGCTGATGGCGCCCTTGATCAGGTTCAGTGCGGCTTCGGCCAGTTTGTCCGGGGCAACCACGGCATCGACGGCACCGACTTTCAGCGCGTCTTCAGCACGGTTTTCCTTGCCGGCGGCGATCCACTCGATGGCGTTGTCGGCACCGATCAGGCGCGGCAAGCGTACGGTGCCGCCGAAACCTGGGTAAATGCCCAGTTTGACTTCAGGCAGGCCGATTTTGGCGGTAGCGGACATGACGCGGAAGTCCGCGGCCAGGCACATTTCCAGGCCGCCGCCCAACGCGATGCCATTGATCGCGGCGACGGTCGGTACATTGAGGTCTTCGAAATCGCTGAAAATCTTGTTGGCTTCGAGGTTGCCAGCCACCAGCTCGGCATCGGGCAGCTTGAAGTTGTCGACGAATTCGGTGATGTCAGCGCCGACGATGAACACGTCCTTGCCGCTGGAGACGATCACGCCTTTGATCGATGCATCAGCCTTGATGGCGTCTACGGCCTGACGCAGTTCGTTCAGGGTTAGACGGTTGAACTTGTTGACGGACTCACCCTTGAGGTCGAATTTCAATTCGACGATGCCACTTTCAAGAGCCTTAACCGTGATGGCTTTACCTTCGTAAATCATCAACTGATCTCCACGATATGGAAGCTGAACAGTACACATTGAACGCTGGCCTCTGGTGGGACATTGATGATTTCGTCAATGTTCACGCCAATCCGCCAGGCACACCCGCCAATGCGATAGTCGGGATTCTGTATGAGTCGTCTGACAGACAAACGCTCAATTCATACGCCCGTTTGATTTGGGTACGCCACCTTCATCCAATTCCGGGCAATTGTCAATCGCTCGAAAGGCTAGGGAAAACGCGACTTTCCAGTCATTTCAGAACCCGAGTCATACGCCCGCGACCCGTCAATATTCAGCTATTCACTGAATCAATAATAGAAAACATTCGGGAAAAGGCTGTACAGAACGGGATATGCCGCTAGGCTAGCGACAACCGTAACGCGTCTGGATGAACATCCGACGCGGGAAACACAGATTACCGGCCTGCCTGGCCAACTCCAGCCCGATGATATGTCGGGCTTTTTATGGCCTGCTGTTTATCAGGCCAGGGCTCTAAGCAGCGTATCGATATCCTTCAGGACGCTCGCCTCGCCCTTCTCGCCCCAATACAAGGCGATCATTTGCTTGTCGGCCTCGATCTTGTAGACGTTGTCCGGCAGCGTCGCAAAATACGGCAACAACTTTTCATCGACGCACACTTCACGCCATTGATTTACCCATACCCCCGGCTCCAACTGCCAATAGCTCCAGAGCGCCGGCGTGCTGCCGCGCCGTGGCCGGCAATACTGCGCGCACGGGCTCGGTGGCTCATGCTTGAGCCAGTGCGGCCACTCCTGGGGCGACAGTTGCATGGCCAGGCCGATGCGGCGCGCCTCCATGCGCAGGGCCATGCGCCCACTCTGATGGCGCGACGGGCGCAGCCATGCCAGAGGGCTCAGAACCACCACAAGGATTGACACCACTATCCAGACCGTCATATGTGTACTCCCGAATTTCTAGATGAGCGGATTTGATCTGACGCAACCGCATCCGCTTGAAAGCAGCCATACTGAATTTATTGCAGTCCCTTGGAGGAACGCCTCATGCCCTACACACATATTCTGGTCGCTGTCGATCTGACCGAAGAGTGCGATCCGGTGATCAAGCGCGCGCAGGAATCGGCATTGGCCAATGGCGCCATACTGTCGCTGGTGCATATCGTCGAGCCCATGGCCATGGCCTTTGGCGGTGACGTGCCGATGGACCTTTCCCAGTTGCAGCAACAACAATTTGACCAGGCCAAGGAGCGCCTGGACCGTTTGATTCTCAAATACCCGCATCTGAAAAAGGAAGACTGCCACCTGACATACGGCCAACCGCGCCAGGAAATCCACCACTTGGCCAAGGAAAAGGCTTGCGACTTGATCGTGGTGGGTAGCCATGGTCGTCACGGTTTGGCGTTGCTGCTGGGTTCTACTGCCAATGATGTGCTGCACGGCGCGCCGTGCGATGTACTGGCGGTGAAACTGGTGAAATCCTCTTAAGTACAACGCAGATCAAATGTGGGAGCGGGCTTGCTCGCGAAAGCAGTCTTTCAGTTAACGCATCTGTCGACTGATCTACCGCTTTCGCGAGCAAGCCCGCTCCCACATTTTCTGATCGCATTGTCATATAAAAAACCCGGCGCTCATGAAAATGAACACCGGGTTTTTTAATGCATTGGAATCACTCAGGCATCCAGCTCAGCCCAACGCTCGACCAACACCTCCAGCTCTTGGTTCAAGGTTTCCAGGGAAGCGATGACCTTGGCAGTTTCCGCCGCCGGGCGCAGGTAGAAACCCGCGTCAGCCATTTCCGCTTCTACTGCGGCAATCTGCTTTTCCTTGGCTTCGATATCCGCTGGCAAGGCTTCCAACTCACGCTGCAGTTTGTAGCTGAGCTTTTTCTTGGCAGCCGGTGCGGCTTCCTGAGCGGGTGCAGCAGCGGCCACCGGAGCAACGACGGCAGAGGTCAAGTCGGCCTTGCCGGACTTGCTCTCGGTCACGCCCAACAGACGCGGCGAGCCGCCCTGGCGCAGCCAATCCTGGTAACCACCGACGTATTCACGCACCTTGCCTTCACCTTCAAAGACCAGGGTGCTGGTGACCACGTTGTCGAGGAATGCCCGGTCGTGGCTCACCATCAGCACGGTGCCGTTGAAGGTCAGCAGCACTTCTTCCAACAGTTCGAGGGTTTCCACATCGAGGTCGTTGGTCGGTTCGTCGAGTACCAGCAGGTTGGCCGGCTTGCTGAACAGCTTGGCCAGCAGCAGGCGCGCACGCTCACCACCGGACAAGGCTTTCACCGGCGTACGCGCACGTTGCGGGCTGAACAGGAAGTCGCCCAGGTAACTGAGTACGTGGCGGCTCTGGCCGTCGATGTCGATAAAGTCGCGACCTTCGGCGACGTTGTCGATCACGGTTTTTTCCAGGTCCAACTGGTGGCGCAACTGGTCGAAGTAGGCCACGTCGATGCGTGTGCCCTCTTCCACGCTGCCGCTGGTCGGCTGCAGACCATTGAGCATCAACTTGAGCAAGGTGGTCTTGCCGGTACCGTTGGCACCCAGCAGACCGATACGGTCGCCGCGCGCCAGGACCATCGAGAAGTCCTTGATCAGGAACGGGCCGCCCGGGTGCGCGAAGCTCACGTTATCGAGGACCATTACCTGCTTGCCCGACTTGTCGGCGGTGTCCAGCTGGATGTTGGCCTTGCCGGTGCGCTCACGACGCTCGCTGCGCTCAACGCGCAGGGCTTTGAGGGCGCGTACGCGGCCCTCGTTACGGGTGCGGCGCGCCTTGATGCCCTGGCGAATCCAGACTTCTTCCTGGGCCAGTTTTTTGTCGAACAGCGCGTTGGCGGTTTCTTCAGCCGCCAGAGAGGCCTCTTTGTGCACCAGGAAGCTGGCGTAGTCGCCGTTCCAGTCGATCAGGCCGCCACGGTCCAGTTCGAGGATGCGCGTGGCCAGACTCTGCAGGAAGGCACGGTCGTGCGTGATAAACAGCACGGCGCCCTGGAAATCCTTGATGGCTTCTTCCAGCCAGGCGATGGCGCCGATGTCCAGGTGGTTGGTCGGTTCGTCGAGCAGCAGCAGGTCCGGCTCGGACACCAGGGCCTGGGCCAGCAACACGCGACGACGCCAGCCGCCGGACAATTCGGCGAGGGTCTTGTCGGCCGGCAGTTGCAGGCGGCTCAAGGTGCTGTCGACCAGTTGCTGCAAGCGCCAGCCGTCACGGGCTTCGAGGTCTTGCTGGACGTGCATCAGCTTGTCCAGGTCTTCTTCGGTGACACAGTTCTGCGCCAGGTGATGGTATTGCGCGAGCAACTCGCCCACGCCATCCAGGCCTTCGGCAACCACGTCGAACACTGTCCGTCCGTCGGCCACCGGCAATTCTTGCGGCAATTCGCCAATCTTGAGGCCCGGAGCGCGCCAAACAGAGCCGTCATCGGGCTTCTGGTCGCCTTTTACCAGCTTCATCATGCTGGATTTGCCGGTGCCGTTGCGGCCGATGATGCACACCCGCTCACCACGGGCGATCTGCCAGGACACCTTGTCCAACAACGGCATAGCGCCGAAAGCAAGGGACACATCGCTGAATTTGAGCAGGGTCATACGCTTCTCCAAAAACTGGGCGCGCATTCTACCTGAGTTGAGGGTGGGATGCGGCTGGCATTTTCGCTGCCGACACGTTCTGTAGGACATTTCCAACGAACTTGAACCAACCGGCCGGCAAAGCTTTCACCGGTCGCGGGCAAAAGGCTAAGCTAGGGGCAATCAGTGTCGGCGATGCCGGTGCTAGTCGTGATTTCTCTGCACGGACGTCTCATGCGCAGTCGCCTTTTCAACTTTTTATCTTGTCTGCTTCTTTCCGCCACCGCCGTTCAATCCGCCCAGGCCGTGGACCTTACCACCCAACGTCAATATTACGATGAAGCCAAACGCGCCCTGGCCAAGGGCGATACCGGCCCCTACATGCAATACAGCCAGGCCCTGGCCGACTATCCGTTGACGCCGTACCTAGCCTACGACGAACTGACCGCCCGCCTGAAAACCGCGAGCAACCAGGAAATCGAACAGTTCCTCGCCAAAAACGGCGACCTGCCCCAGGCCAACTGGATGAAGCTGCGCTGGTTGCGTTGGTTGGCCGAACGTGGCGACTGGCAGACGTTTGAAAAGTACTACGACGCCAAGCTCAATTTTGTCGAACTGGACTGCCTGCACGGCCAGTACCAGCTCACCCACAATCTGAAAGCCGAAGGCTACAAGACTGCCGAAAAACTCTGGATGACCGGCAAGTCCCAACCCGCGGCCTGCGATGTCACCTTCGGCCAATGGGCGGCTGACGGCCAACTCACCGAACAGAAAATCTGGGACCGCGCCAAGCTCGCCGCCGAAGCGCGCAACTACGCACTGGCCAACAGCCTGGTGAAAACCCTGCCCACCCTCGGCGCCCAAGGCCGCTTGATGGTGGATGTGGCGCAAAAGCCCGACATGCTCAGCGACCCATCACGCTTCCTGCCGGCCACCGAGGCCATGTCTGACGCCGTGGGGCTGGGCCTGCGACGCCTGGCACGCCAGGATCCGGACAAGGCCATGGCCCTGCTCGACGGCTACGCCAGCAGCATGCACTTCTCCCGTGACGAAAAAGTGTCGATTGCCCGAGAGATCGGCCTGACCCTGGCCAAGCGCTTCGACCCACGTGCGCTTGAAGTCATGACCAAGTACGACCCTGAGTTGCGCGACAACACCGTCTCAGAATGGCGCCTGCGCCTGCTGTTGCGCCTGGCCCGCTGGGAAGATGCCTACCAGTTGACTCGCAAACTCCCACAAGACTTGGCGACCACCAACCGCTGGCGCTACTGGCAGGCCCGTAGCCTGGAGCTGGCCGAGCCGAAAAACCCGCAAGCGCTGGTCTTGTACAAGAACCTGTCGCGCGAGCGGGATTTCTACGGTTTTCTCGCCGCTGACCGCTCCAAGGCGCCCTACCAGCTGAACAACAAGCCGCTGGTGATGAGCCAGGCGCTGGTGAACAAGGTGCGCAACACGCCTGGCGTGCGCCGTGCTCTGGAGTTCTATGCGCGCGGCCAGATCGTCGATGGCCGCCGCGAGTGGTACCACGTCAGCCGTCACTTCAACCGTGACGAAATGGTCGCCCAGGCCAAGCTGGCCTACGACATGAAGTGGTACTTCCCGGCCATCCGTACCATCAGCCAGGCGCAGTACTGGGACGACCTGGACATCCGCTTCCCGATGGCCCACCGCGACACCCTGGTGCGTGAAGCCAAGGTACGCGGCCTGCATTCGAGCTGGATATTCGCGATCACTCGCCAGGAAAGCGCCTTCATGGATGACGCCCGCTCCGGCGTCGGCGCCAGCGGCCTGATGCAACTGATGCCCGGCACCGCCAAGGAAACGGCGCGCAAGTTCAGCATCCCGCTGGCCTCACCGGCCCAGGTGCTGGACCCGGACAAAAACATCCAGCTCGGCGCGGCTTACCTGAGCCAGGTGCACAGCCAGTTCAACGGCAACCGCGTCCTCGCCTCCGCCGCCTACAACGCCGGCCCTGGCCGTGTGCGCCAATGGCTGCGCGGTGCCGATCACTTGAGCTTCGACGTGTGGGTAGAAAGCATCCCGTTCGACGAAACCCGCCAGTATGTGCAGAACGTGCTGTCTTATTCGGTGATCTACGGCCAGAAACTCAACTCACCCCAGCCGCTGGTGGATTGGCATGAGCGGTATTTTGATGATCAATGACCGGTAATGCCGGTCAGGTAGGCGCTGTCGAGTAAAACGAGGCTGCGCGCTTTTTGCCCGCCACAATGAAAATGCCCGCATTGAGAGATGCGGGCATTTTTTATGGGGCCGCCGGGCGCTCGCTTTGCACCGCTTCAGCCAAAGCCAGGCTCAACGCCTGCAGCATGAACTCAACGAAAGGGGTTGCCTCCGCCCGCTGGTCGGCTGCCGACAACGCGGCATAGTAGGCATCCTGCTGTTCACGAATCACCGCTTCCACCGGTAGGTAAGCCAATACAGGGCGCCACTGGCTGAGGATCAGGGTTTGCCAGAGACGACCCATTCGCCCATTTCCGTCTGCAAAAGGATGGATAAATTCGAACTCGTAATGGAATACGCAACTGGCGATCAACGGGTGCCAATCCGAAACCGTCAACCATTGCAACAAATCGTCCATTAGATGCGTTACACGGCTTGCGGGCGGAGCCATGTGAACCAGTTGCTCGCCGCGATAGATACCAACACCCGCCTGTCGAAACCGACCAGCATCGTCAATCAATCCAAACATGAGCAGCTCGTGTGCCTTAAGCAGGTCCACACGATCACCGGGAATCCACTGCGGCATGGCCTCGTAAGCAGCAAATGCATTACGTACTTCCTGGATTTCTCGCGGTAAGCCCAGCACTCGCTTACCTTCCAGAACTGCGGTTACTTGTTCGACGCTGAGCGTGTTGTTCTCGATCGCCAGCGAAGCCTGAATGGTGCGAATCCGATTACCACGCCTTAACTGAGGCGTCTGACGGCTATCGTCGCCGACTGAGAGTTGACCAATCTGCTCACTGATATCGGCCACCAGGGCCAGCATCTTTGTGGTCAGGGTCAGCGGAGGTTGATAACGGCTCATGTCCTCATCCAGTTCCATAGCGAAAGACCACATGATGCCTCAAGGCCCTGATACTTCGCAGCTTCAATCAACCTCCACCCCATCACTGAACTGCAACGCCGCCAACCGCGCATACAGCGGATTGCTCGCAATCAACTGCTGATGCGTGCCCACTGCCACCAGCTTGCCTTGGTCCATCACCGCAATCCGATCCGCATTCTTCACGGTCGCCAGTCGATGCGCGATCACCAGCGTGGTACGCCCCTGCATCAATTGCGGCAGCGCTTGCTGGATCAGGTGCTCACTCTGGGCATCAAGCGCGCTGGTGGCTTCGTCCAGCAACAGGATCGGCGCGTCCACCAGCAACGCGCGGGCAATGGCCAGGCGTTGGCGTTGGCCGCCGGAGAGGCCCATGCCGCCGTCGCCGAGATGGGTCTGGTAGCCGTCGGGCATTTGCAGAATGAAGTCGTGGGCATGGGCGATGCGCGCGGCGGCTTCGACGTGTTCCGAAGTGGCTGTCGGGTTGCCATAGCGGATGTTTTCTTCGACGCTGCCGTAGAACAGCGCCGGGCTCTGGGACACCAGGGCGAAGTGACGGCGCAGGTCCATGGGATCGAGATCGGTCAGCGCGTGGCCTTCGAGCAGGATGCGGCCTTGCTGGGGATCGTAGAAACGTAGCAACAGGTCGAAAATCGTCGATTTACCCGCGCCGGACGGGCCGACCAGCGCCAGGGTTTCGCCTGGGTTGATGGTCAGGTTCAAGCCGTCGATGGCGTAGCTGTCCGGCCGTGAAGGGTAGGAGAAGCGCAGGTCCTGCAACTCCAGGCGGCCACTGACCCGCTCGGGCAATTGCACAATGCCAGCGGCCGGCGCCTGGATTTCATTGGTGGACTGCAACAGTTCGCCGATGCGTTCGGCCGCACCGGCGGCACGTTGCAGCTCGCCGAGTACTTCGCTGAGGGTGCCGACGGCGCTGCCGACGATCAGGCTGTAGAACACAAAGGCCGCCAGCTCGCCACCGGAAATGCGCCCGCTGATGACGTCCATGCCGCCGACCCACAACATCACGCCCACGGCGCCGAGCACCAGCATGATCACCAGGGTAATCAGCCAGGCGCGCTGGGTGATGCGTTTACGCGCGGTGGTGAATGCGTCTTCCACGGTCACGGCGAAGCGCTGTTCGTCCTGTACCTGGTGGTTGTACGCCTGCACGGTCTTGATCTGACCGAGGGTCTCGGACACATAGCTGCCCACATCAGCGATGCGGTCCTGGCTTTGTCGCGACAGGCTGCGCACGCGCCGGCCGAAAATCAGGATCGGCGCCAGCACCAGCGGCAACGCCACCACCACGATACTGGTGAGCTTGGGGTTGGTGACAAACAGCAGCACGATGCCACCGATGACCATCAAGGCGTTGCGCAGGAACAGTGACAGCGACGAGCCGATCACCGACTGCAGCAAGGTGGTGTCGGTGGTCAGCCGCGACTGGATCTCCGAACTGCGGTTGTTCTCATAGAAGCCTGGATGCAGGTAGATCAGGTGGTTGAACACCTGCCGACGGATATCCGCCACCACCCGCTCGCCAATCCACGACACCAGGTAAAACCGCGCAAACGTGCCCACCGCCAATCCCAGTACCAGAATCATGAACAGACCGATGGACTGGTTGAGCAGGTGCGGTGACTGGGTCATGAAGCCCTGGTCCACCAGCAGGCGAATGCCCTGCCCCATGGACAAGGTAATACCGGCCGTGACGATAAGCGCCAACAGGGCGCCGAGCGCCTGCCAGCGGTAGGGCGCAATGAAACGGCTGGCCAGGCGAATCGCGCGGCGTTGACGGACTGAGAACATGGAGGGCATCACCAATGAGGAACCTGTACATCAACATTGGGGGAACTTGCGTAAATAACAATGAGTCAGGTTATTTATGCCCCCCGATGCTGGCCCCTAGAGGCTATCGGTCTAACGCCTGGCTGGAAATTTGTATCGGTTTCTGGTCGACTGGGTGTCAGAACCGCTGAACGGGTAGGGAGTTGTAACAGCCCGGTCACGGGAGGGTTTTACAGTAGGTACACAACCTGATGAGGAGACAGGCCATGACCTTGCAAAACAGCAGCGATGCCAAGATTGAAGTGATCCGCCAACCGCAGCAGCTGCCTTGCTCGTACATCGACGCTCAGGGCCGTGAAGTGCAGATCACCGAAGAGATGATCCAGCAAGCGTGCAGCGAACTGGAAGAAAAATTGGTCAAGCCTGCCCAGTAAGGCTAACGCGCCACGCTCTTGCAAACCCGGCCCTGGTGGCCGGATTTTTTAGTGGCGTTTAAATCGTCTGCGCGCCCAATGCGGAAACGATATTGGCCAGCGCCGTCGACTCTCCGTTGATTCGCACTTTCAAACCGTCGATCTCTCGGCGTGCGGGGTAATGCTTGCGCAGCAGGTCGAAGGCCTTACGCTGTTCGTCCACGGTTCCAACAAGGCTGCGGCGGAAATCCGCATCATCGCGGCGCGGGTCGTACACGCTGCGGCACAGGGTTGCCAGCGCCCAAGCCGGTTCGGTCGACGCGTTCAAATGCACCTCGGCCAGCCACGGCGCGGGCAGCAGATCACTTAATTGGATGCTCGGCGCCTGGCCCAGGTGCGCGCAGAACGCCTGGTAAATCTGCGCCGTGCCGCGCTGCCGGCCTTCCAGGCTATAACCAGCAATATGCGGCGTGGCCAGCACGCACAGGTCCGCCAGGTCGACGTCCACTTGCGGCTCGCCCTCCCATACATCCAGCACCGCTTGCAGGTCTTCGCGCTCCAGCAGTACCTCGCGCAGGGCGGCGTTGTCCACCACTGCGCCACGGCTGGCGTTGATCAGCCAGGTGCCAGGCTTGAGTTGCTCAAGACGCTGGCGGTCGAGCAGGTGCCAGGTAGAGCCGTTGCCGGATTTGGTCAGAGGCGTGTGCAGGCTGATCACATCGCATTGCTCAATGATCTGCGCCAGGCTGACGTAATCCCCGTCTTCGGCGATCTGCCGTGGCGGGTCGCAGACCAGTACGTTCCAGCCCAGGCCCTTGAGCACCTTCACCAACCGCCCACCGACTTCACCGGCACCGACCACGCCGTAAGTGCGCTGATTGAGGTCGGCGCCTTCGATTTCAGCCAGGGTCATCAGGCTGCCCAACACATAATCCACAACGCCACGGGCATTGCAGCCGGGGGCGCTGGCCCATTGGATGCCGGCCTGCTTGAAGTAGTCGAGGTCCAGGTGATCGGTGCCGATGGTGCAGGTACCGACAAAGCGCACCGCGCTGCCCTCCAACAGGGCCCGGTTGACGTTGGTCACCGAGCGCACCAGCAACACATCGGCCTGCTCGACTGTAGCGCGGTCGATGGATCGGCCGGGCACGCGGCGAATCTCGCCAATCCCTTGGAAGAATGCATCGAGCAGCGGAATATTTTCGTCGGCAACAATCAGCATGGCAGGCTCCTTTGGCGGACCGGCAGTGTACAGGGATCGCAGCCCGCGCTTACAAATCGCTAACACAGGTTTTTTCCTGACTGATGCGTCAAGGCGTAGAATCCGCCGTCCTTGCGCTGCCTTCTACTGGACACCTGTACGTGAACACTGCCACCGCCACCCTCACCCGCCCCGCCCGCATCAGCCGGGAAGTGCGCGGCCTGTTGACGCTCGCCTTGCCGATCATCATCGGCCAACTGGCCACCACGGCGATGAGCTTTGTCGATGCGGTGATGGCCGGACGCGTCAGCCCCCAGGACTTGGCGGCCGTAGGCCTGGGCAATTCGATCTGGATCCCGGTGTACCTGCTGATGACCGGCACCCTGCTGGCCACCACGCCGAAAGTCGCCCAGCGCTACGGTGCGGGCCAGTTCAGCGAGATCGGACCGCTGGTGCGACAGTCCTTGTGGCTGGCGGTGGTGGTCGGTATCACGGGAGCGCTGCTGTTGCTCTGCGCCGAACCGATCCTGCGTGCGATGAAGGTCGAGCCCGACCTGATCGCGCCGTCCATGGGCTACCTGCATGGCATTGCCGCCGGTATGCCGGCCATTGCGCTGTATTACGTGCTGCGCTGTTTCAGCGATGGCCTGGGCCGCACACGACCGAGCATGGTGATGGGCCTGTGTGGCCTGGCGCTGAACATTCCGCTGAACTACATCTTCATCTACGGTCACCTCGGCCTGCCGGCCATGGGTGGCGTAGGGTGTGGCTGGGCCACAGCCATTGCGATGTGGGTGATGATGCTCGGCCTGGCCGGCTGGACCCGCTGGGGGCCGGCCTACCAGAGCAGCGAATTGTTCAAGCGCTTCGACTGGCCGCAATGGGCGGTGATCAAGCGTGTACTGGGGATTGGCCTACCGATTGGCATCGCGATTTTTGCCGAATCGAGCATTTTCGCGGTCATTGCATTGCTGCTCGGCAGCCTGGGGGCCACGGTGGTATCCGGCCATCAGATCGCCCTGAACGTCAGCTCGCTGGTGTTCATGATCCCCTACTCCTTGAGCATGGCCGTCACCGTGCGCGTCGGCCAAGCCCTGGGCCGTGGCGAACCGCGTGAAGCGCGCTTCGCCGCCGGTGTCGGCATGGGCACTGCGTTGGCGTATGCCTGCGTGTCTTGCAGCCTGATGCTGGTGTTTCGCGAGCAGATTGCGGCGATCTACACCCCGGACCCGGTGGTGATTCACTTAGCGTCGATGTTGATCGTGTTCTCCGCGCTGTTCCAGTTCTCCGACTCGATCCAGGTCACGGCGGCAGGCGCACTGCGTGGCTATCAGGACACCCGCGTGACCATGGTGCTGACCTTGTTCGCGTATTGGGGCGTGGGGCTACCGGTGGGTTACGCCCTGGGCCTGACCGACTGGCTGGGCGAGCCGAGCGGCCCAAGCGGCTTATGGCAAGGGCTGATCGTGGGCCTGAGCTGCGCGGCGGGGATGTTGCTGGTGCGCCTGGCGCGCAGTGCACGCCGGCGCATTCGCGCAGACAAGGCGCGGGGTTAAGCGGACTTCTTGCGGATCCAGTACAGGTACGTACCGGCCTGCTCCTGCTGATCCACCAGTTCGTGGTCAAGAAACACGCAGAACTTGGGGATATCGCGGCGCGTGGACGGGTCGGTCGCGATCACCTTGAGCAAGCCGCCAGGCGGCAGGTCGCGGATGTGCTGGTGCAGCATCATGACCGGTTCCGGGCAGTTGAGGCCGGTGGCGTCCAGCACAGCGTCTACGGGCAAATCGAGGGGCTGATTCATACATCACTCCTGAAACAGACCCGCTCTCCTGTGGGAGCGGGCTTGCCCGCGATAAGGGGCACATTCACTATAAATTTCGACTGTTATACCGCTATCGCGGGCAAGCCCGCTCCCACATTTTGAACTGCGCCGTCAGCGGGTTTTGGGTTTCTTGGCAGTTTCCAACCGACGCAAATGGCAGGTCACTTCCTCACGGTCGTGGTACAGCTGCTTGCAGCCGATCTCCACGCGAATGCCGCGCGCCTTGAAACCGTCTTCGATGCGCTCCAACAAGCGCTTCACTTCGGCGTAACGCTGCTTCATCGGCAGCTTCAAGTTCACCACCGCCTCGCGGCAATGCCCCTCGCCGATCCAGGTTTCCAGCAGCGCGGCGTTACGCGCAGGCTTCTCGACGATATCGCAGACCATCCAGTCCACCGGCTGCTTGGGCACGAAGGTGAAGCCGTCTGCCATCAAATGCTGCACCAGGCCTGTGTCCATCAGGCTTTCAGCCATGGGGCCGTTGTCGATGGCAGTCACCAGCATGCCGCGGTTGACCAGTTGCCAGGTCCAGCCGCCCGGCGCTGCGCCGAGGTCGACGCCGGTCATGTCGCCGTGCAGGCGCTCGTCCCATTGGTCGCGGGGGATAAAGTGGTGCCAGGCCTCTTCCAGCTTGAGGGTCGAGCGGCTGGGCGCGTCACGCGGGAACTTGAGGCGCGGGATGCCCATCGGCCACATGGCCGAGTTGTTCGGCTCGGCCAGGCCCATGAACACTTCACGGCCGCTTTTGAAGGTCAACAGCAAGCGCGGCTTGCTCGGGTCATCCACCAGCTTGCCGGCGTTCAATAAAGCTTTGCGCAGGTGCACTTCGAATTTTTTGCAAAAGTTCGAGAGCTCCTTGCCGTCGTTGGTGTCGACCATTTCCAGCCACAGGCTGCCGCACACCGGGAAACCCTGCAGGTGAGCGAGGATCACGCTGATGCGGTCAGTTTCCGGCAGGTCGATGAATACCCCGCGCGCCCACTGCCTTGGGAAGATCAGCTCGGCAAAGCGCTGGCCGTGCATCAGGCGCTGGGCGCCGTCTTCTTCGGTGCAGACAAATTCGGCGCAAGCGCTGCCGGTCTTGGCCTTGGCGTAGCCGGAAACGTTCAGGCGCGCAGCGTGCTCCGCGATCTCGGAACAGACTTCGCCTTCAAAACCCGGACGGCAGTGCATAAAAAGGGTGTTCATTGAATCTCCTGGCAACTGGGCTTGCTGTAGCGCAAGTCCTGTCATGAAAACGCGCGCATGATAGCCGAGTTCGGAACCTTGGACTTAACGATAGAGTCCAGTTATTAGCCTGCTAATGAAAACAGGGCTAAGTTGAAAGCTCTGTTCGTCCCGTCAGGTCCGTAGCCGTGCGGACCATAAGGAGTCATGTAATGTCATCCCTTGATAGCCTGAGAACCCTTAAAACCCTACAGATCGACGACAAAACCTATCACTACTTCAGCTTGCCCGAAGCCGCCAAGAGCCTGGGTGACCTGGATAAATTGCCCATGTCCCTCAAGGTGCTGCTGGAAAACCTGCTGCGCTGGGAAGACGACAAGACCGTCACCGGCGCCGACCTCAAGGCCATCGCCGCCTGGCTCAAAGAGCGCCAGTCCGACCGCGAGATCCAGTACCGCCCGGCGCGGGTATTGATGCAAGACTTTACCGGTGTGCCCGCCGTGGTCGACCTGGCCGCTATGCGCGCCGCCGTGGCCAAGGCCGGTGGCGACCCGCAGCGTATCAACCCGCTGTCGCCGGTGGACTTGGTGATCGACCACTCGGTGATGGTCGACAAGTTCGGTAACGCCGACGCCTTCGAGCAAAACGTCGACATCGAGATGCAGCGCAACGGCGAACGCTACGCCTTCCTGCGTTGGGGCCAGAGCGCCTTCGATAACTTCAGCGTGGTGCCACCGGGCACTGGCATCTGCCACCAGGTCAACCTCGAATACCTCGGCCGCACCGTGTGGACCAAAGACGAAGACGGCCGCACCTACGCCTTCCCCGACACCTTGGTCGGCACTGACTCCCACACCACCATGATCAACGGCCTTGGTGTACTCGGCTGGGGCGTGGGCGGGATCGAAGCGGAAGCGGCGATGCTTGGCCAGCCGGTGTCGATGCTGATCCCCGAAGTGATCGGCTTCAAGCTCACCGGCAAATTGAAGGAAGGCATCACCGCCACCGACTTGGTACTGACCGTGACCCAGATGCTGCGCAAAAAAGGCGTGGTGGGTAAATTCGTCGAGTTCTACGGCGATGGCTTGGCCGACCTGCCCCTGGCCGACCGCGCGACCATTGCCAACATGGCCCCGGAATACGGCGCCACCTGCGGCTTTTTCCCGGTGGATGAGGTAACGCTGGACTACCTGCGTTTGTCCGGCCGACCTACGGAAACCGTAAAACTGGTCGAGGCCTACACCAAGGCGCAGGGCCTGTGGCGCAACGCTGGCCAGGAGCCGGTATTCACCGACAGCCTGGCGCTGGACATGGGCAGCGTCGAAGCCAGCCTGGCCGGGCCAAAACGCCCACAGGACCGCGTGTCGCTGCCAAATGTCGGCCAAGCATTCAGCGACTTCCTCGACCTGCAATTCAAACCCACCAACAAGGAAGAGGGCCGCCTGGAAAGCGAAGGTGGCGGCGGGGTTGCCGTGGGCAATGCTGACCTGGTGGGCGAAACCGACTACGAATACGACGGCCGCACTTACCGCCTGAAAAACGGTGCCGTGGTGATCGCCGCGATCACCTCCTGCACCAACACCTCCAACCCCAGCGTAATGATGGCGGCCGGGCTGGTGGCGAAAAAGGCCGTGGAAAAGGGCCTCACCCGCAAGCCATGGGTAAAAACCTCGCTGGCCCCGGGCTCCAAGGTGGTCACTGATTACTACAAGGCAGCAGGCCTCACCCAATACCTGGATAAACTCGGCTTCGACTTGGTGGGTTACGGTTGCACCACGTGTATCGGTAACTCCGGGCCGTTGCCCGAGCCGATCGAGAAAGCCATCCAGAAGGCTGACCTTGCCGTAGCGTCGGTGCTCTCCGGCAACCGCAACTTCGAAGGCCGCGTGCATCCGCTGGTCAAGACCAACTGGCTGGCCTCACCGCCCCTGGTCGTGGCTTATGCCCTGGCCGGCACCGTGCGTATCGATATCAGCAGCGAACCGCTGGGTAACGATCAGGACGGCAACCCGGTGTACCTCAAGGACATCTGGCCGAGCAGCAAGGAAATCGCCGACGCGGTGGCCCAAGTCAGCACCGGCATGTTCCACAAGGAATACGCCGAGGTGTTTGCCGGTGACGAACAGTGGCAAGCGATTGAAGTGCCGCAAGCCGCGACGTACGTGTGGCAGAAGGACTCCACCTACATCCAGCACCCGCCATTCTTCGATGACATCGCAGGCCCCTTGCCGGTCATCAAGGACGTCCAAGGCGCCAACGTGCTGGCCCTGCTGGGCGATTCGGTCACCACCGACCACATCTCCCCCGCCGGCAACATCAAAACCGACAGCCCTGCAGGCCGTTACCTGCGCGAACAAGGCGTGGAGCCACGCGACTTCAACTCCTATGGCTCACGCCGAGGCAACCATGAAGTGATGATGCGCGGCACCTTTGCCAACATCCGCATCCGCAATGAAATGCTCGGCGGCGAGGAAGGCGGTAATACGCTGTATATCCCTACCGGCGAGAAAATGCCGATCTACGACGCCGCGATGAAATACCAGGCTTCGGGCACGCCGCTGGTGGTGATTGCCGGCCAGGAGTACGGCACAGGCTCAAGCCGTGACTGGGCGGCCAAAGGCACCAACCTGCTGGGTGTGAAGGCGGTGATTGCCGAGAGTTTCGAACGGATTCACCGCTCCAACCTGGTGGGCATGGGCGTGTTGCCGCTGCAGTTCAAGCTGGACCAGAACCGCAAGTCGCTCAAGCTGACGGGCAAGGAGAAGGTCGACATTCTTGGGCTGACGGACGCAGAGATCGTGCCGCGCATGAACCTGACGCTGGTGATTACGCGGGAGGATGGCAGTACAGAGAAGCTAGAGGTGCTGTGCCGGATCGATACGTTGAATGAAGTGGAGTACTTCAAGGCGGGGGGCATCCTGCACTATGTACTGCGCCAACTGATCGCGTCCTAAGCAACACTGCAAATCAAATGTGGGAGCGGGCTTGCTCGCGAATGCGGTGTATCAGTCAAGTATGTATCGACTGACACTCCGCATTCGCGAGCAAGCCCGCTCCCACATTTTTGACCGCACTCCGATCAGAACAACCAGCGCCACAACAGCACCAGCACGACTACCGCCAGCACCGGCCGGGCAATCCGGTAGGCCTTGGGATGCTTGCGCTTCCACTGCTTGACCACACCACTGAACGTGTCGCTGAAGGTCTTGCTCCAGGCATACGCCTGGTTGATCCCGCCAACCCGCTCGTCATCCAGGTTCTGCGGCGCCGTCGCGCGGCCCAACTGCTTGCTGACCCAGCGATTGACGCGGGTCATCACGCGGTTGCTCAGCGGCCGCTCAATGTCGCAAAACAGAATCACACGGGTCTGCTCGGTTTCGTTCTTGACCCAGTGCACGTAGGTTTCGTCGAACATCACGTCGTCACCGTCGCGCCAAGCGTATTCCTCGCCATCAACAAAGATCCGGCAGGCGTCGGAATTCGGCGTGGACAACCCCAGGTGGTAACGCAGCGAGCCGGCAAACGGGTCGCGATGCGGGTTGAGGTGGCTGCCGCCCGGCAACAGCGCAAACATCGCGCCCTTCACGTTAGGAATGCTGCTCACCAGTGCCACGGTTTTCGGGCACAGTGCCTCGGCCGACGGCAGGGGTTTGTCGTACCACTTGAGGTAGAAACGCTTCCAGCCCTTCTTGAAGAACGAACCGAAGCCGGCGTCGTTGTTCTTTTCGGCAGCGCGGATGTAACCCTCGTCGAACAGGTGCATGGCCTCTTCGCGGATCACTTCCCAGTTGTCCTTGAGCACGTCCAGTTCCGGGAACTTGCTGCGGTCCAGGTAAGGTTTGGACGGCACCGCCGAGAACAGGTACATCAAGGCGTTATATGGGGCGAACAGCGCCGAATGGTTGACGAATTGGCGCAACATCGGCAAACGGGCCTTACCGCGCAGGTGCACATACAGCGTGCTGCCAATAAACAACAGCAACACCGACAGTTTGGCGGCCAAAGAAAAGGTCATGCAGCAACTCCTGGAAATAAGCGCCTGGCCAACAGCAGACGTAGCAGCCGGCCATGATAAACATTTGGGCCAGTATGCAGAAGGCCTAGCTCACCTGCGCTGATTCACATCAAGCCTGGTTTTCTTGTTCGGTAAACAAATCGCTGAACAGCATGCTCGACAGGTAACGCTCACCGGAGTCCGGCAGAATCACCACGATCGTCTTGCCTTGCATTTCCGGCTTCTCGGCCAGGCGCACCGCCACGGCCATCGCGGCGCCGCAGGAGATGCCGCACAGAATCCCTTCTTCCTGCATCAAGCGCAGGGCCATGGCTTTGGATTCGTCGTCGGTGACCAGTTCCACGCGGTCGACCATCGACAGGTCGAGGTTTTTCGGCACGAAACCGGCGCCGATGCCCTGGATCTTGTGCGGGCTCGGCTTGATCTCTTCACCGGCCAGCGCCTGGGTGATCACCGGCGACACGATCGGCTCGACGGCCACCGACAGAATCGGCTTGCCCTGAATGTTCTTGATATAGCGCGACACGCCGGTGATGGTGCCGCCGGTCCCCACGCCCGCGACCAGCACGTCCACGGCGCCATCGGTGTCATTCCAGATTTCCGGGCCGGTGGTTTTTTCGTGGATCGCCGGGTTCGCCGGGTTTTCGAATTGAGCCGGCATGAAATAAGTGGCCGGATCGTTGGCGACGATTTCGCCAGCCTTTTCGATAGCGCCCTTCATGCCCTTGGCCGGTTCGGTCAGCACCAATTCTGCCCCCAAGGCCTTAAGCACTTTGCGCCGCTCGATACTCATGGACGCCGGCATGGTCAACAGCAATTTATAGCCACGGGCAGCGGCGACAAACGCCAGGCCGATGCCGGTGTTGCCGGAGGTGGGTTCGACAATGGTCATGCCCGGCTTGAGTTTGCCGTTGCTTTCAGCGTCCCAGATCATGTTTGCGCCAATGCGGCATTTCACCGAGTAACCCGGGTTACGCCCCTCGATCTTGGCCAGAATGGTCACGCCACGCGGTGCGATCCGGTTGATCTGAACCAGGGGCGTGTTACCGATGGAGTGCGCGTTGTCTGCAAAGATACGGCTCATGACGGGTCCTATTTGGCAGTTTCCAGAAAGGACCAAGGGTATGCCTCACCTCTCGAAGCGTCCAGTCGGAGGAACGTTGGCGCATTCAAAACAGTCAATCTCCTAACTGTCAGGAGATCTGCACCATGAAACGTCGTTACAGTTGGCCGCTATGGACCGTCGCCGGGCTGGTGGTGGTACTGGTTGCCTTGAACATCGCGCTGCCCTATCTGGTGCGCAACTATTTGAATGAAAAGCTCGCCGACATGGGTGACTACCGTGGCGAAGTCACCGATGTGGACTTGGCGTTGTGGCGCGGAGCCTATCGCATCAATGGCCTGAAGATCGTCAAGGTCGACGGCAAGGTGCCCGTACCGTTCGTCAACGCGCCGTTGATCGAATTTGCCGTGAGCTGGCACTCGTTGTGGTACGACCATGCGGTGGTCGCCGAGGGGCATTTCGTCAAGCCGGAGGTCAACTTCGTCGACGGCGGCGCCAACAAGCAGGCGTCACAGACGGGTAAAGGCACCGACTGGCAGGAACAGTTGAGCAAACTGCTGCCGATCACCCTGAATGAAATGCGCATTGAAGACGGCAAGATTTCGTTCCACAACTTCAATTCCAAACCGCCGGTGAACATCAACGCCACCTCGGTCAACGCCAGTTTCTACAACCTCACCAACGTGGTGGACGTCAAAGGCAAGCGCGACGCACGCTTCGAAGGCAAGGCCTTGCTGCAAGGCCAGGCGCCACTGGAGGCCACGGCGACGTTTGATCCGCTGAGCGACTTTGAAGAATTCGAGTTCCGCTTCCGCGCCCGCGACCTGCAGCTCAAGCGCATGAATGACTTCGCCTCGGCCTACGGCAAGTTCGACTTCAAGGCCGGCACTGGCGACGTGGTGATCGAAGCCCAGGCCGAAAAAGGCCAACTCACGGGTTACATCAAACCGCTGCTGCGCAACGTGGAAGTGTTCGACTGGAAGCAGGACGTGGAGAACAAGGACAAGAACATCTTCCGCTCGATCTGGGAAGCCGTGGTCGGCGCCAGTGAGACGGTGCTGAAAAACCAGAGCAAAAACCAGTTCGCCACCCGCGTCGAGCTCAGTGGCAGCGTGCACCAGCAGGATGTCAGCGCGTTCTCGGCCTTTATCTCGATTTTGCGTAATGGATTCATCCAGGCATTCAATGCGCGATATGAACAGCCCAAGCCCTCAGCGGATTAGGCCTGACTGACCATTCAGAGACTGAATAGGCCGTCTGCGTTCACAGTCGCCAGGGCTGCGCGGTATAGTCCGGCCATTGATGAATTCGAGGAAATACCGATGAAGTTCGAAGGCACCCAGGCCTACGTTGCCACCGACGACCTGAAACTGGCCGTCAACGCCGCCATCACTCTGGAGCGGCCGCTGCTGGTCAAGGGCGAGCCTGGCACGGGCAAGACCATGCTTGCCGAGCAACTGGCCGAATCCTTCGGTGCCAAGCTGATCACCTGGCACATCAAGTCCACCACCAAGGCCCATCAGGGCCTCTACGAGTACGACGCGGTCAGCCGCCTGCGCGACTCGCAACTGGGCGTGGACAAGGTGCACGACGTGCGTAACTACTTGAAGAAGGGCAAGCTCTGGGAAGCCTTCGAGTCCGAAGAGCGGGTAATCCTGCTGATCGATGAAATCGACAAGGCCGACATCGAATTCCCCAACGACCTGCTGCAAGAACTCGACAAGATGGAGTTCTACGTCTACGAAATCGACGAGACCATCAAGGCGAAGAAGCGCCCGATCATCATCATTACCTCCAACAACGAAAAAGAGCTGCCGGACGCGTTCCTGCGCCGCTGCTTCTTCCATTACATTGCCTTCCCCGACCGCACCACCCTGCAAAAAATCGTCGATGTGCACTACCCCGACATCAAAAAAGACCTGGTCAGCGAAGCGCTGGACGTGTTCTTCGACGTGCGCAAAGTACCCGGCCTGAAGAAAAAACCGTCCACCTCCGAACTGGTCGACTGGCTCAAACTGCTGATGGCCGACAACATCGGCGAAGCCGTGCTGCGCGAGCGCGACCCGACCAAGGCCATCCCGCCGCTGGCCGGTGCGCTGGTGAAGAACGAGCAAGACGTGCAGTTGCTGGAGCGTCTGGCGTTCATGAGCCGTCGCGGTAATCGCTGATGCTGCTCAACCTGTTCAACGAGATGCGCGCCGCCAAGGTGCCGGTGTCGGTGCGCGAGCTGCTCGACCTGATCAACGCGCTGAAACAGCGCGTGACCTTCGCCGACATGGACGAGTTTTACTACTTGGCCCGGGCGATATTGGTGAAGGACGAGCGGCATTTCGACAAGTTTGACCGCGCCTTCGGTGCGTATTTCAACGGCCTGGAAAAACTCGACGACCACCTGCAGGCACTGATCCCCGAAGACTGGTTGCGCAAGGAGTTCGAACGCTCGCTGAGCGATGAAGAGCGCGCGCAAATCCAGTCCCTCGGCGGCCTCGACAAGCTGATCGAAGAATTCAAGAAACGCCTGGAAGAACAGAAGGAACGCCACGCCGGCGGCAACAAGTGGATTGGTACCGGCGGCACCAGCCCGTTCGGTTCCGGCGGCTACAACCCCGAGGGTATTCGTGTCGGCGATGCCGGCAAGCGCCAGGGCAAGGCGGTGAAAGTCTGGGACCAGCGCGAATACAAGAACCTCGACGACCAGGTCGAGCTGGGCACGCGCAACATCAAGATCGCGCTGCGTCGCCTGCGCAAATTCGCGCGCCAGGGTGCGGCGGAAGAGTTGGACATCGACGGCACCATCGACCACACCGCCCGCGATGCCGGGCTGTTGAATATCCAGATGCGCCCGGAGCGGCGTAACACCATCAAGCTGTTGCTGCTGTTCGATATCGGCGGCTCGATGGATGCCCATGTGAAAATCTGCGAAGAGCTGTTCTCCGCGTGCAAGACCGAGTTCAAACACCTGGAGTACTTCTACTTCCACAACTTTGTGTACGAATCGGTGTGGAAGAACAACCTGCGCCGCACGTCCGAACGCACGTCAACCCAGGACCTGCTGCACAAGTATGGCGCTGATTACAAAGTGATCTTTATCGGCGACGCGTCGATGGCGCCGTATGAGATTACCCAGGCGGGTGGCAGCGTTGAGCACTGGAATGAAGAGCCGGGGTATGTGTGGATGCAGCGTTTCATGGCCAAGTACAAGAAGCTGATCTGGATTAACCCGTATCCGAAGGACACCTGGGGGTATACGGCGTCGACGGGGATTGTGCGGGAGTTGGTCGAGGATCAGATGTATCCGTTGACCCTGCGCGGGTTGGAAGAAGGGATGCGGTTTCTCTCTAAATAGATGGAGATCCAAATGTGGGAGCGGGCTTGCTCGCGAATGCGGTATGTCAGTCAGCAGTTTCGGCGACTGAGACACCGCATTCGCGAGCAAGCCCGCTCCCACATTTTGGATTGCGGCGTTATCTAAATCGGCGCAAAAAGTCGATGTGCTGCCGATGCGCCGTCTCCTGCACGACCGGCGCCAACCTCACCTTCTCCCCCGGCAAACACTGCGCCAGCCGCGCCAGCGACAGCGGCGTCAACGCCCCCAGGCGCGGATACCCCCCAATCGTCTGCCGATCATTAAGCAACACAATCGGCTGCCCATCCGGCGGCACCTGGATCGCCCCCAGCGGAATCCCCTCGGAAATCAGCGACGGCCCTTGATACTGCAACGGCGTGCCCAGCAAGCGCATGCCCATGCGGTCAGCACGACTGTCGAGGGCCCATTCGGTGTTGAACGCGTCGAACAGGCTTTGGCCGCTGAACTGGCCGATCTGCGCGCCGACAATCACGTCCAGCGGTTTACCGGATGGCACCTCCGGGGCACTCAGCACCTTCATTGCACCGCCTGTACCGGAATAGGCCAAGCGCCCGCCTTCGGCCAGCGCCTTGCCAAAACCGTCTACCCCGCCCAATTCCTCGCGCACAACGGTGGCGCAGCTGCCGAGCACATCCGGCGCATCAAACCCGCCCGGTGCTGCCAAGTACGCCCGCGCCCCACTGAAGGGCTGGGTGAAGCGCAAACGCTGGCCCTTTTGCAGGATAAAACTGCGGCCGGGGCTGATAGCGCGCTCGTCGACATACGCGCCCAGGTCCGCACCGGCCAGAGCCAGCAGGCAATAATCCTCGGCTTGCACGGTAAAGCCGCCGAGGGTGATTTCCACCACTGGCGCGTCCAGTGCGTTGCCCAGCAGCCAGTTGGCCCAGGACATCGACACCCAATCCAGCGCGCCGCCCTGGGTCACGCCCAAGTGGCGCACGCCAAAGCGACCGGCGTCCTGCAGCAGGCACAGCGGCGTGCTGGCCTCGATGATCAAGCGGCTCATGCCTGCGCCTCCAACGGCGTGTCATCGCCACCTAATTTGATGAATTGGGCGTGATCGACCGGTTCAAAACGTACGGTGTCGCCCGGCTGCATCAGGCTGTAGCCGTCGCGATCGCGGTCGAACAGCTTGGCCGGGGTGCGGCCGATCAGGTTCCAGCCGCCCGGGGATACCACCGGGTAGGCGGCAGTTTGCCGTTCGGCGATGCCCACGCTGCCGGCTGCCACGCGCTTGCGCGGGGTGCTGAGGCGTGGCGTGGCGAGGATTTCATCCACCAGCCCCATAAAGGCAAAGCCAGGCGCGAAGCCAAGGGCGAACACCTGATATTCGTGGGCGCTGTGGCGGCGGATCACGTCGTCGATGGCCAGCCCGCTGCGCTGGCTGAGCAAGGTCAATTCCGGGCCGACGCTCAGGTCGTACCACACCGGCAGCACGTGGCGCTGGCCGCCGCCCTGGGCTTGCGGTTGCAGGTCGGTGAGGGCGTGAGTGATCAGCTCCCGTGCCTGGGCTGGGCTCAATGCGCAGAGGTCGTAATGCACCATCAAGGTGGTGTAGGACGGCACCAGGTCCACCAGTGCCGCGCCAAAAGCGCTGCGCAGGCGCTGCGTAGCCGCGAGCATCCACGGCATATTGGCTTCGGCGATCACATCGAACAGACGCACCATCAGGCCGTCAATGGCCACCACTTCAATCCGTGGCTTCATGCTGGTTTCAACGCCTCGCGGATGCGCTGTACCGCCGCGACCGAACTGGCGTTGTCGCCGTGCACGCACAGGGTATTGGCCTGTAAGACCAGCGGGCTGCCGTCGCTGGCGGTGAGTGCTTCGCCACGGGAAATGGTCAGGGCCTGCTGCACGATGGTCTCTGAATCGTGGTGCACCGCGCCGGGCAACTGGCGGGACACCAGATGGCCATTGTTGTCGTACGCTCGGTCGGCGAAGGCTTCGAACCACAGGGTCACCCCATATTCGTTACCCAACGCCTGGGCCACGCTGTTGTCGCGAGTGGCCAGCAGCATCAGCGGCAGCTCGCCATAAGCGGCGACGGCCTGGATCACGGCGCGCAACTGCACAGGGTTGGCCATCATGTCGTTGTACATCGCGCCGTGGGGTTTGACGTAGCTGACCCGCCCGCCTTGCGCCCGGCAGATACCTTCAAGGGCGCCGATCTGATAATGCAACAGGTCCTGGATTTCCTGCGGCGTGTAAGCCATGGAGCGACGGCCGAAGCCTTGCAGGTCCTGGTAGGCCGGGTGCGCGCCGATTTGCACGCCGTGCTTGAGCGCCAGGCTGACGGTTTTGCGCATGATGCTCGGGTCGCCGGCATGAAAGCCGCACGCCACGTTGGCGCAATCAATGAACGGCATGACCTCGGCGTCCAGACCCATGGTCCAGTTGCCGAAGCTTTCGCCAATATCGCAATTCAGTAGCAAGCGGCTCACGGTAGGTGCTCCTGTAGGCTTTGTTTTTTTGTAGTGTGGGATTTTTTACGCAGAACTCGCAACTTGTCCTGACACCCCAACGGCGCTTATCGTGGAATAGCTCGATTTTTGGCGCTGGCCCGGTGCGGCGTCCAACTAATAAAAACCGATCCATGCATAAGAAAAAGTTGATCCCATGAATTTGAAGTTCCTCGAAACCTTCGTCTGGGTGGCCAAGCTCAAGAGCTTCCGCCTGACCGCCGAGAAGTTGTTCACCACCCAGGCCTCGATCTCAAGCCGCATTGCCGTGCTGGAAAGCGAGCTGGGGGTGAAGTTGTTTCTGCGCGACTCTCGCGGCGTGAGCCTGACCCCGGAAGGCTTGAAGGTACTCGATTATGCCGAGCAGATGATGGTGACGATGCAGGGGTTGAAGCAATCCCTGGAGACCACCAGCAGCAAGGTCGGGCGCATCCGCATCGGCGCCATGGACACGGTGATCCACACGTGGCTCAGCCCGCTGGTGGCGGAACTGATGGACCATTTCCCATTGGTAGAAATCGAATTGGTCGCCGATACCGCGCTGAACCTCAGCGATCAGCTGCAAAAAGGCTTTCTCGACCTGATCCTGCAAACCGACCTGCTGCGCCTCGAAACCGTACGCAGCCTGGAGCTTGCCAGCCACCCCATGGCCTGGATCGTCGCCAGCCAGTCGATCTACAACCGGGATTACGCCTCCCTCGCCGAACTGGCCCAGGAGCGCATCATCACCTACTCGAAAAATTCCCACCCGCACCAGGACGTCATCAGCCTGATGCAGGCCAACGGCGTGGCCGCGCCGCGGATGAACTGCGTGAACTCGGTGTCGGCGATTACCCGCTTGCTGCGCGATGGCTTTGGGATTGGCGCGTTGCCGCCGGTGCTGGTCAGCGAAGAGCTGGCGCGCGGGGAATTGGTGATGTTGCCGATGGCGCAGCGCTTGCCGAACTTGCAGGTGGTGGTGTCGTGGCGCGTGGGGGTGGAGTTGGTGGAGGAGATTGTGGGGTTGTGTCAGAAAGTCGTTGCCCGCTATGCCGGGGAAATCGGCGAGGAGCGGATGGTGCTGGCTCAACTCGATTAAAACTGTGGGAGCTGGCTTGCCTGCGATAGCCATCGGTATCTACACATTCTAAATGTGATATCGCGTAGCAGCTGTCGAGCCTTGGCGAGGCTGCGTTTGCGGTCTGTTTGATACACCGCTGACGCAGCCTCGCCAAGCTCGACAGCTGCTACGCAGAGACTCGCTATACCTCTGCGGCCAGCTCCCACATTTGACCGCGTCGGTCTTTAGAGGCCTTTGAGGTCACGCTCTTCAATCGGCCGGCTCTGGCGCAGGCGCTTGCCGCCCAACACCACCCAGTCGATCAGGCGGAACAGGCATTCGATGCCAAACGACAACAGCATCGCCCCGCCCAACCCCCAGCCCATGGCTTCGGGGGTCAGCAGGATCTGGTAGCTGTAGCCATTCCAGGTTTCCTGGCGAATATCCGGGTCCGCCGCCACCGCCACTTGCAGGGCGCGAATGTACCAAGGCCCTTGCATCGCCTGGAACTGCTTGTCCAACGCCACTTGGCGGTCAAGCATGGCGCCCAGGCTGTTGGCGTCGCTCTGGAACACAGGATCATCGCTGGCGCGGTAATGCGCCACCAACGCCTGCAAGTCACCGTTGAAGAACTGCCGCGCGGTGGTTTCGAACCCGCTCAGGCCGGTCTGGGCCTCGATCAGGTGAGCCTCGACGCGCTTGGCGTAGTCGTTGATAAACCCGGGCACTTGCACGCCGACCAACAGGCCGATGGCAAACAGCACCAACCGCAGATAACTGAGCAACATGGTCGATATCCTTACTCGGTGATGCCCTGGCTGACGCATTCACCGCGTCGCCACAGGCTCCATTGGCCCGGTTCGTAACGGGTCCAGTTTTCGTTGTCGGTCAAAGGCTCGGTGGCGATCACGGTGACGACATCATTGGGTGTGGTTTCGGCCTGAAAATCGACGATCACGTCGACATCTTTCAAGCGCGCCGGCCCAAAAGGTGCGCGGCGGGTAATCTGCGCCAATTTGGTCGAGCAGTAGCAAAACAGCCAGTCGCCATCGCTGAGCAGGCCGTTGAACACACCTTTGCTGCGGTACTCGGAACAGGCGGCAATCAGGTCCGGCAAGACTTTCTCAATCTCCACCGGCTCAGGAAAGGCTTCGCGCACGCGATTGAGCAAATCGCAGAACGCCGCTTCGCTGTCGGTATCGCCCACCGGGCGGTAGAACGTGGCGCGGGGATTGAAGTCTGCCAGCTGGCCGTTATGCGCGAAGCACCAGTTGCGCCCCCACAGTTCGCGCACGAACGGATGGGTATTGGCCAGGCTGACCTTGCCGACGTTGGCCTGGCGAATATGGCCAATCACCACTTCACTTTTGATCGGGTAACGCTGCACCAGCAACGCGACTTCCGACTCACTGCTCGCGGCCGGGTCCTGGAACAAGCGCAGGCCACGCCCTTCATAAAACGCAATGCCCCAACCGTCGCGGTGCGGGCCGGTGCGCCCACCGCGCTGCATCAGCCCGGTAAAGCTGAACACGATGTCGGTGGGGACGTTGGCACTCATGCCCAATAATTCACACATGCCAGGGCTCTCGCTACAACGTTAAAGGCGCGGTTCGACCCGCATACCGCTCACAGGCGCAGGACGGCGGAAAGGCACGTCATCGTCACCGCTTTCAGGTTCAGCGGCCAGTGCCGCATCGGCGGCGGCCTTGCGCTCACGGCGGGCGTTGGCGGCGTGCTCGATGGGCCAGCGGATCAATACGATCACGAGGTACACGCCAAAGGCGATCATGGTGTACATGAACAAATCGGAAATGGCCCGCCAGGCGTTGTTGCCGACCTTGAGCACCAGGTCCAGGGCGGTAATGGCCACGGCCGGCGCGAACTGGGTCTTGACCGGATCGACGATGGTCGGGCTGAACAGCAGCACCGCCATCAGCAGTTGCAACGGCTCGCGCAGCCAGCGCCAGATCCAGCGGGTCATGCGCCACCACACCAACAGGCAGCCCAAGGCAGCGAAGGCGTAAAGGCCCCAAGCGGTCAGATAGTCGTTCTCGGTCATGGTGTCCATGGCAAGGTTGGCAAACAGGCGGCTATGATAACGGCTTTTGCGTGTCGCGGCTGCAATGCCTGCCACCGTCTGCCAGATAGAGAATAATCCATGCCTATGTCGACACCCCCGATTGCCCGCAAGGCCCAAGGCCCAGATCCGTACGCCTGGCTGCAAACGCGTGACAGCGCTGAGGTGCTCGATTACCTCAAGGCCGAAAACGCCTGGCAGGAAGCCCAGCTCGCCGACCAGCAGGCGCTGCGCGAGAGCCTGTTCGAGGAGATCAAGGGGCGCATTCTTGAGACTGACCTGTCGCTGCCCTCGCCCTGGGGACCGTATCTGTACTACACCCGCACCACCGCCGGTGACGAATACGCCCGCCACTACCGCTGCCGCCGCCCGGACGACGACAGCAACCAAGTGGATGACAGCAGCGAAGAATTGCTGCTCGACCCGAACGTACTGGCCAATGGCGGCTTCTTCTCCCTTGGCGCGTTCAGCATCAGCCCCGACCACCAGCGCCTGGCCTACAGTCTCGATACCAGCGGTGAAGAGGTCTACACCCTGTACGTGAAGGAATTGGCCAGTGGCAAGGTCAGTGAACTGGAGTTCCAGGACTGCGACGGCAGCATGACCTGGGCCAATGACAGCCTGACCCTGTTCTTCGGCGAATTGGACGACACCCACCGTCCGCACAAGCTCTACCGCTATCGCCTGGATGGCACGGCGGCGCAGGAAGTGTTCCATGAGCCGGACGGGCGTTTCTTCCTGCATTGCTACCGTTCCAGCTCCGAGCGCCAGTTGCTGCTGGCGCTGGGCAGCAAGACCACCAGCGAAATCTGGGCGCTGGACGCCGACCAGCCGCAGCTGGACTTTACCTGCCTGGCGCCACGGGTCGAAGACCATGAATACGATGTCGACCACGGTCAGTTGAATGGCGCGTGGACCTGGTTTATCCGCAGCAACCGTGATGGCATCAACTACGCATTGTTCGTGGCGACCGACATTGGCGACGTCCCGACCGAGGCAGAGTGGCAAAACCTGATCCCCCACAGCGATGACGTCATGCTCGACGGCGTGAGCCTGAATGCCCGCGCCATGACCCTGAGCCTGCGCATAGGTGGGCTGCCCGTGATCGAAGTTCACCCGCAAGGCGTGCCAGCTTATCGAGTGGAATTGCCCGACGCCGCCTACAGCCTCTACGTTCAAAACAGCCTGGAATTTGTCAGCGATAAGATACGCCTGCGCTATGAGGCGCTTAACCGCCCGGCCCAGGTTCGCCAGCTGGAACTGGCTAACGGCGCACAGCAGGTGCTCAAGGAAACCCCGGTGCTTGGCGTGTTCAATGCCGACGATTACGTCAGCCAGCGCCTGTGGGCGACTTCGGCGGACGGCACACAGGTGCCGATCAGCCTGGTGGTCAAGCGCGACCAGTTGGGCAAGCCGGTGCCGCTGTACCTGTACGGCTATGGCGCCTACGGTTCGAGCCTCGACCCGTGGTTTTCCCACGCACGCCTGAGCCTGCTCGACCGTGGCGTGGCCTTCGCCATTGCGCATGTGCGCGGCGGCGGTGAGCTGGGCGAGGCCTGGTACCGCAATGGCAAGCAGGAGCACAAGCAGAACACCTTCAGCGACTTTATCGCCTGCGCCGAACACTTGATCGCCAAGGGCCTGACCACCTCCAAACAACTGGCGATCAGCGGCGGCAGTGCCGGCGGCCTGTTGATCGGCGCCGTGCTTAACCAGCGTCCGGCGCTGTTCCAGGCGGCGATTGCCGAAGTGCCTTTCGTCGACGTGCTTAACACCATGCTCGACCCGGAATTGCCGTTGACCATCACCGAGTACGACGAGTGGGGCAACCCGCAAGAGCCCGAGGTGTATGCGCGCATCAAGGCCTATGCGCCGTACGAAAACGTCAGCGCACAAGCCTACCCGGCCATGCTGGTGATCGCCGGCTACAACGACAGTCGCGTGCAGTATTGGGAAGCGGCCAAGTGGGTGGCCAAGCTGCGCGACACCAAGACGGACGACAACCTGTTGCTGCTCAAGACCGAATTGGGCGCCGGCCATGGTGGCATGAGCGGTCGTTACCAGGGATTACGTGACGTAGCACTCGAATATGGCTTTGTGTTCAAGGCACTGGGGCTGGTTTAAGGAACTTAGGGCGGCGGTTCTGTCTGAACACAGGACCGCCCTACATGATTGATGGATCAATACTGCAGCCATGACACTACCCACGCTTCTCAACGACGAAATCCGCGACATGCTCATGGACTGCGGCCTGTTCGACCCGCTATTGCCGGAAGATTTTCATGTCGCCGCCGGCTACTTCAATATCAGCAGCATTGCCCGTGACGAAGCGATTTTCCTAGAGGGCGACGCCGGCACTTTCATGTGCATCATCCACAGCGGCCAGGTGGCGGTGCAAAAAACCAACAGCGACGGCCAACGCCTGACCATCGCTACCCTGCGCAGTGGCCGGGCCTTTGGTGAAATGGCGGTGCTTGATGGCGAGCGGCGCTCCGCCAGTTGCGTGGCGGCCAGTGACTGCGTGCTGCTCAACCTGGGCAAGGACGCCCTGGAAAAGATGCTCAACGAAACCCCCAGGGTTGCCGCCAAGATCATCCGCGCGATTGCCATCGCCCTGTCCAAGCGCCTGCGCATGGCCGATGGGCAATTGTTATCGCAGCAGTTTTAACCGCCGGGCGTCTTCGGTTTGCTGTCGTTTTGCTGCAGTCCAGGCACCGTCTGGTCCTTCGGCGGCGTCGGCAGCACGATAGGCGCCAAGGGCGGCGAGCCGTTGGTCTTGGGCACGGCCGGCGGGGTGACTTGCGGGTACAGCGTCGGCGTCGGGGTGCCCGGCGCACCTGGCGTAGGGGCCGGCGCGATCGGTACGGTTTGCAACTCTTGAGCCTGCGCTGTACCGGATGCGAGCGCGCTCAACACAATGACCGTTAGAATGCTGCACTTCATCGATGGCTCCATGGCCTGACCGGAATGTCACAAGGCTACTCCCAACCGCGCAAGAATGCCCTTCCCAATGAGATTTCCATGAAACGTTTCGTTCTGCTCGACACCACCCCGATCCCCGACAACGGCGGTGCCTTGTGCCTGTTCGAATACGGTGAAGATTTTGTCATCAAGATCCAGGGCGGTGACGGCGGCCAGTTGATGAACACACGTATGCACGGTTCCGAAGATGCCCTGGCGGAAATTCCCTGCCGCAAGGTCGCCGGGCGCCCGGATTCGCGGGTGTTGATCGGCGGGTTGGGCATGGGGTTTACCCTGGCTTCAGCCCTGAAGCACCTGGGCAAGACCGCCGAAGTGGTGGTTGCAGAGTTGGTGCCGGGCGTCGTGGAATGGAACCGTGGGCCGCTGGGAGAAAAATCCGGCCGCCCGCTACTGGACCCGCGCACAGTGATCCGTATGGAAGATGTGGCCAAGGTGCTGCAAGTCGAGCCCCAGGGCTTTGACGCGATCATGCTGGACGTCGACAACGGCCCCGAAGGCCTCACGCAAAAAGCCAACAGCTGGCTGTACTCCGCCGGTGGCCTGGCCGCCTGCGCCAAGGCCCTGCGCCCCAAAGGCGTGCTGGCCGTATGGTCGGCCAGCGCTGACAAGCTGTTCAGCGACAAACTGCGCAAGGCCGGTTTCAAGGCCGAGGAAGTGCAGGTGTTTGCCCATGGCAACAAGGGCACGCGGCACACCATCTGGATTGCGGAGAAGCTCAAGAGTTGAGCCGCGATTGTCAGGACACCAAAGATCCCACATTTTTGATCGGCGTCAGTTTTGGGAATTGCGGTAATCGATCACGTACGGCACTTTTTTGTCGACGGTTTTTTCCAGCTCATCCCGATCCAGTTTCGGCATGCCACCCAGCTGATGGGCGGTAAAACCGCTATCCCCGACCTGCGACCCCGGCGCCAGGCTGACCATCCGCTTAGCAACGGCCTCAATGGCGTCCTTGTAGCCGCCCTTCTTGTTCAGATTGAAGGCACTCAAGTCAATCTGCGTACGTAACCAGTTGCCCCAGTAAAACTCCAGGAACTCCGGCGCGATCTCCCCAGCCTCCGGCTTGCCATAGGCCGCCTTGCGGGTGAAATACACCAGGCTGCGGAAGGTGTCGTCCTGCAGGTTTTTGAAGCCCAGGTGCGCGGGCAACTGCTCGGGCGGCAGCGTCTGGCCCCTGTTGTCCTTGAGCCAGACTTTGCGCGCTGCTTCCATACGCTGCCAGAAGCTCGCCAAAGTCGGGCTGCTGCTAAAGTCGTCGGTCACCTTGACCCACATCTTCAACCGAGGGCCACCGCCGGGCACTTCCCATAAAGTGGTGAAGCTGTGGTGACCGTCGGTCAGGTACAGCTGGCCAGCGGGGCCGACCACCACGGTTTTCATGTCCTCGGGATGAGTGCCCACCGGGTCCTTGCAGGTGAAACTGGAGGGTTTGTGCAGTTCTGCGTCCTTGGGCACTTTGTCAGCTTCGCCTTGGCCGTTGGTTTCGCAGTACTCATCGAAGGCCTTGGCGGGTTTGTCGGCGAACAGCCCAAGGCTGTAATAGACCTGGTCGAAGCCCACCACGGCCTGGGTCGGGTGCAATTGTTCGAGTGCAACCTCGATCACTTGGCCGGGCTTTGGCGTGGAGAACGCTTGGGCCTGGGCAACCACCCCACACAGCAACAACGCAACAGTCCATGATTGCAGACGCATGATGTTCAGCTCCTTATCGATAAAGTGAAGCGGTCATTTACAACGCAAGCGGCTAGAATCAACCTTATCCGTGAACCACCCAATAGCCAGGAGCCATGATGAGCTCGACCAACCCGCCCTCCCACACCGCCAAGCTGGATCGTATCCTCGCCGATGCCCAGCGCGACCGGGAAATGGGCTATCGCGACAAAGCCTTGAAGATGTACCCCCACGTGTGCGGCCGCTGCGCCCGTGAGTTCGCCGGCAAACGCCTGAGTGAGCTGACCGTACACCACCGCAACCACAATCATGATGACAATCCCCAGGACGGTTCCAACTGGGAGTTGCTCTGCCTGTATTGCCACGACAACGAACACTCGCGCTACACCGACCAGCAGTACTTCGGCGAAGGCTCCACCAGCAGCCCGACGATTGCCAAGGCGACGCATAACCCGTTTGCGGCGTTGGCTGGCCTTATGAAGAAAGACGACTGAAGATCTTCTTTGCCTGGTCTGGCCTCTTCGCGAGCAAGCCCGCTCCCACATTTTGAAGGTGTTCACAAATCAAAATGTGGGAGCGGGCTTGCTCGCGAAGGCGATCGCCCAAGCAATGCATCACTTCCAGGCCGTATAATCGCCGTTTTCCTCCAAGGCACCCTTCCCCGTGGGCAATAAACGCTACAGCTGCATCGGTCTGTATAACCCCAAATCCCCCGAAAACGTCGGCTCGGTCATGCGTGCCGCCGGCTGCTACGGCGTGGCCTCGGTGTTCTACACCGGCGTGCGCTACGAGCGCGCCCGGGATTTCATTACCGACACCAAGAAAGTCCACCATGACATTCCGCTGATCGGCATTGATGACCTGAAAAAGATCCTGCCCCTGGGCTGCATCCCCGTCGCCGTGGAGCTGGTGGAAGGCGCTCGCCCGTTGCCTGAATACACCCACCCCGACCGCGCGTTGTACATCTTCGGACCGGAAGACGGCTCCCTCGACAAAGAGATCCGCGACTGGTGCGAAGACGTGGTCTACATCCCGACCACCGGCTGCATGAACCTCGCCGCCACCGTCAACGTGGTGCTCTACGATCGACTGGCCAAGGGCAACAACACCCGTTCGGGCCCCAAGTACTGATTTTTTCGGAACATCCGGTAAGTGCCAGCAGTCAGCTACATATCACTAGCCAACGTTGGAGACAGATCATGAGCGACAGCAAAACCTTGCGACCTATCATCGAACACACCCCGTTTGAAACGCAGCCGCAGCAAAACGTGCACGGTTGGGAACGCATCGGCTCGGTGGCGGGTGGCGTGATGATGGTGGGCAAAGGCCTGCGCCGTGGCGGGATTTTCGGCTTGATCCAAGTGGCGATCGGCGGTGTGGCGCTGGCGCGTGGGTTCACCGGGCACAGTTCGCTCAAGGACAAACTTGCACAGGGCCGCCAGGAAATGAACACGGTACGTGCGAAGATCGAGCGGGCCGGGGAAGAGTTGCAGAACTTGAAGACCAAAGCGGAAGTGGCGGCTGAAAAAGCAACCAAGTAGTCCAGCCGAACTCGGTTAAATGTGGGAGCGGGCTTGCCCGCGATAGCAGTGTGTCAGGTTGCTGGTTCAGTAGCTGATAGACCGCTATCGCAGGCAAGCCAGCTCCCACAATGATTTGCGTCAACGCAATAATTTGCTGTCCAGCACCACTGAGGGCTCGCCAATAATGCTCTCAGCCAGCTTTACAAACTCCGCCGTGGTGATGCTGTCTGCCCGCATCACCGCCTGAGCCAGGTCATCCAGCGACCGTTTGTTGTGGGTCTTCACCCGAATCTCGCGATCCAACTCGTGCAACACCACCACCGCCCGTGCCACCGTCGCGCCGCTGGCGTGCTCGCCGCGCAGGCTGGTCACGTCCTTGCCTTCCTTCGCCAGGCGCGCCTGGATGGCCTCATACCGCTCATCAGTAATGCCTCCGGCTCGGCGCAGCAGTTCAATTGCGTAATACTCGCCCAAACCCTCGCTGACCCAGTCACTGGTGTCGTGATCGTTGAAGCGCCCAATCGCCTGCACCACTTCACGGATCAACGCGCTGCTGCCGTTTTCGCCGACCAGCGGCGTGCGGCTATTGAGGTAGATCGAGTCGCGTGCCGCAAACGCACCACGGCGCATCGGGTCACTGGCGCCCACCACCAACAGCTTGGCCGGATGGCGCGGGAATGCTGCTTCCACCTGCGGCCAGACAAAAGTCAGCAACGTCAGCACATCCATGCGCCGCATGGCCTGGCCCTTGGGCGAGGCCACGGTGACTTCCGTCTCGCCCAGGCGTACGCGACGGCTGCCGAGGGTACCGGCGAGCATCCAGCCGGTGGGCCGGTCGAACAGGCGGGAGACGTTATCAATGCGGAATTTGTTCTTGCCGATACGCGGCCATACGGTCTCGACGCTTTTCCAGCCTGCCGGCAGTTCGAACACCAGCCGGGAGACCAACTCGACACCGTCTTGCTGGTCGAGCCGCGCCGGGGGCACTAGGTCTTCGCCGCGAAACAGCGCCCAGCTCGGCGTCATGCGCGCTTCATAGATGCCGGGCTTGCGCGCGTGGGTGAGGCGCACGCGGTAGGTCAGGCTGGCCTTGTTGGCGCTGGGTTGCCACAGGCCACGGTGCTCAGTGATGCTCCACTGGCCATCGGCCTTGAAGTCGCTGTAGTCACCGTCGTGGCCGAGGTCAAAGTTCAGGCTGCGCACCGCCGAGCCCTGTGACAGGTTTACGCGCACCTCGGCCTGATCGCTCTGGGGCAGGAGTTTGACGTGATAATCCAAGTCGATTTTCTTCGCGCTCCACGCTGGCATGCTCAGTGCCAGCAGTACCAGGCTCACCCCCAGCCGCCCCCCCTTCATACACACTCCTTTTTAGCCCGCACGGAAAATCAGGTAATCCTCCCAGTCGTCCTCGGGCACGCTGCCTTCGCTGAGCATGCGCCCGGACTGGGAAATGCGTTCTTGGTGCACAGCATCACGGTCGCCGCAGACCAAGTGGTGCCACAGTGGCAGGTCCTTGCGTTCGCTGACCAGACGATAGCCGCAGGTCGGCGGCAGCCATTTGAACTGATCCGCCTGGCCGGGGGTGAGCTGGATGCAGTCCGGCACCGACGCACGGCGGTTGGGGTAGTCGGTGCACTGGCAGGTGTTCAGGTCCAGCAGTTTACAGGCGATACGCGTGTAATAGACGCTGTTGTCGTCTTCGTCCTCGAGCTTTTGCAGGCAGCACAGGCCACAGCCGTCGCACAACGACTCCCACTCCTCCTGGTCGAGGTGTTCAAGGGTTTTGCGTATCCAGAAAGGTTCGACTTTGGCGGCCATGGCTCTACATCAGTATCGGTAAGGTGAAAAGGCCGCCAGTCTAGTGCCCACGGCCCCTGGGGCCAAGCGCTTACGACTGGCGGTGTAACACCACTTGTCAGTCTAGTGGGCGCGAAGTAACTTTGAACGCCGAATTGACGATCAGGAACTGCTCCATGACACGTGTTGCCGACTATCCGATCCATAACCAGTTCACCGACCGCTGGTCACCCCGCGCCTTCACCGGCGAAACCATCTCCCAGGAAACCCTGCTGAGTTTCTTTGAAGCCGCACGCTGGGCGCCGTCCGCCTACAACTCACAGCCATGGCGTTTTCTTTACGCGCGCCGCGACACGCCGGACTGGGAGCGTTTCCTGGGTTTGCTGAATGAATTCAACCGTGGCTGGGCGCAACACGCGTCGGCCCTGGTGATCATCGCGTCGAAAACCGAATTCACCGCCCCGGGCGCCACCGAAGAAACCCCGGCGCTGTGGCACACCTTCGACACGGGTTCGGCCTGGGGCCACCTGGCGTTGCAAGCCAGCCTCAGCGGCTGGCACACCCACGGCATGGCCGGCTTCGATCAGGAGCTGACCCGCAAAGAGCTGAAGATTCCAGACGGTTATGCGCTGCATGCCGCCGTGGCGATTGGCAAGCTGGGTGACAAGTCGACCTTGCCGGAATACCTGCAAGGCCGTGAAGTGCCAAGCCCGCGCCGGCCGTTGAGCGAGCTGGTGTCGGAAGGTGATTTCAGCCTCTAAACCTGGCCGAGATCCCCTGTGGGAGCGTTGTGTCAGTAACCGCGGTCGAAATCCACTTCGCCGCGCAGCGCTTCCTTGGCCTGGTACGCGCGCAGGTTCTGTAGGAACAACTCCACCATCAATTGCGGCGAAGTCGGCGCCGAGCTGTGACCCGTCAACAACAACCCCCAGGCGGTCCAGAACGGATGACGCTGCGGCAGCGGCTCCTGACGGCAGACATCGATGACTGCGCCCGCCAAATGCCCTTCCTTCAAGGCCTCGACCAAGTCAGCATCCACCACCGCCACACCGCGCCCGACGTTGATAAACAACCCCGTCGGCTTGAATTGCTTGAACAGCGCTGCGTCGTACACATCATGGGTGTTCGGCGTGTTGGGCAGCAGGTTGATCACGTAGTCCACCTCCCCCACCAGCCGGCCCAGTTGGTCGAGCCCAGCCACTTCGAGAAACGGTGCCTGCTCACGCGCTTCGCTTGCGATGCCATACAGCTTCACGCCAAACGGCACGAGGAACCCGGCAACGCTCTGGCCGATATCGCCGGTGCCGACGATCAACGCCTTGCGCCCCGCCAGGCTCTGGCCCAAGCGGTTGTCCCACTTGCGCTCGACCTGGCTGACCAGGCGCGCCAACACTTCGCGCTCGTGGCCGAGCATATAGGTGAGGATAAATTCAGCCATGACCTGGCCAAAGATGCCGACCGCGCGGGTCAGGCGGTAGTCGCGCGGCAAGCCTTCAGCCAGCAGCGGCGTAATGCCGGCCCAGGTCGACTGCAGCCATTGCGGGTGATGGCCCTGGCGCAACAACGTCGCCAGCAGGTCGGGCTGGCCCAGCCATACCGGGCAATCGGCGGCCAGGCGCGACAGTTCGGCGGAGTCGCCGCTGGTCAGCACCTCAAGGTCCGGGGCCAGGTCACCCAGCAATCGGGCGTAGAGCGGGTGATCCTGTTCAGCAATCAGAACACGCATGGTTCAAACCTTTCAAAAACAATACGGACGGCCGCCCGCATCCTTACGGCCACCGCCCACTTATACGATTCCATTGAAGACTGTGCCCTGAACAGGGCACTCACCGATCACATCGGGTCGTTACGGCGCAACAGCTCTTCGGGCAAGTGTTCGATGTACTCGTCCTCGGCTGGCGGCATTTGCAGGTGGTAACCCTGCTTGTCGAGGTTTTCCAGGACCACGGCGATGTCCTCACGGGACAGTTTGCGCTCCGGCGTCAGCACCATGTCAAACGCGTGATGCGCCTTGCCGAAGGCTTCCATCAACGGTTCAGGCACGCGCTCCAAGGCATCACTTTTCAGCACGTAGAGGTACATCCCGTCTTTTTTCTTGCTGCGATAGATGGAGCAAATACGTTTCAAGGCTGTTCTCCGGCAGTGGCCAGGCTGTCGAGCAGCGCCTGGCCCATCAACTCGCGGCGCCAGCCACGCAGCGAGTCTGGCAATTTATAAGGCCCATTGGGGTAGCCACTTTTGACCAAGGCCTCGAGGGTTTTCTTGCGCAGCATCAGTTCCGGTGCCATGTCCAGGCGCTCGGCGAACGTTTGGCCCAAGGCGCGCAGTTGCTTGATCAACGCAGCGGCATCCACCGGCAAAGGCTCGGCAACGGCGGGTGGCCATTGGTCCATCGGCACGCTGCCGGCACGTTTGATCAGGTCGAGCAGGAACTGGCCGTCCTGACGTACGGTGCGCGGGTGCATGTCTTCGATCTTGCCCAGGGCGGCGAGGTTATCCGGCTGGGATTTGGCCAGGGGCCACAACGAGTGTTCGCGGATGATGCGGTTGCGCGGCAGGTCACGGGCGCGGGCTTGCTGCTCGCGCCAGGCACACAGCTCACGCAGCACGGCGAGTTGGGCACGTGAGAGTTTCCACGCCAGCTTGGCGTCGCGGTACACCTCGTACGGGTCGACTTCGCGGCGCAGGTTGGCGACCAATTCGGCACCATCGTCCAACACCCAGGCGTATTTATCGTCGGACAGCTGCGGACGCAGGCGGATGTACACCTCGGCCAAGTGCAGCGCGTCTTCGGCGGCGTAGCTGATCTGCGTCTCGGACAACGGCCGCTGCAGCCAGTCCGAACGGGTCTCGCCCTTGGGCAGTTCGATATCCAGCACGGCTTGCACCAGGCGCGAATAGCCCATGGAGAAGCCAAGATTCAGATAAGCGGCAGCCAATTGGGTATCGAACAACGGCACCGGCAGGCTGCCGGTCAGGCGCAGCAACACTTCCAGGTCTTCGCTGCAAGCGTGCACCACCTTGATCACCGCCGGGTTTTCCAGCAGGGCGGCCAACGGTTGCCAGTTGTCGATGGTCAGGGGGTCGATCAGGTAAGCGCGCACGCCATCACCGATCTGGATCAGCCCGGCAATGGG
Organism: Pseudomonas sp. LAP_36; assembly: GCF_019456785.1. Lineage (NCBI taxonomy): Bacteria > Pseudomonadati > Pseudomonadota > Gammaproteobacteria > Pseudomonadales > Pseudomonadaceae > Pseudomonas > Pseudomonas sp. LAP_36. The sequence continues at coordinate 850,546 of NZ_JAHZMS010000001.1, read as the reverse complement.
ATAAAAGGTGTCGACCCGCATGAATTCGGTGTCGAGGGCGACGAATGGCAACTGCTGCCATTCGGCGCAATGCTGGCCGAGGCTATCGTTGTCGCAGATCCAGTGAATATCGATGGCCACACGGCTCTCCCTTGAAGAATGGCGCGCAGTATATATCGCGAAAGGGACTTGCGAGCATCCGCAGTGCAGAGGCGACCATGAAAACTCAGACAAGACTTGAAGAATAGTCCGACAGGCGGGACTTATCCTCTCTTACGCAGTACGTAGACCCGCCACAGGCTTGAGCCTGGCATGAATTCCTGATGATTCAGGACCTTGAAGCCGGCCTGCCGAAACTCGTCCTCTACGGCGGTACGAGAATTGACAGAAACGATCACGGTGTCGCGGCTGACCCGGTGAAACTCGCGCAATAACGCCAAGCGCCCTTCGCTGCTGGGGACATGGCGAAACAACTCCAGGCAGAAAATGCAATCCACTGCATTCGCCGACAAACCGATGGAAAAAGCCGAGCCCTGAAACGTCTTGACTCTCTTGAGCAAGGACGCCGGGTGGTGACTGCGTGCGTGGTCGAGCATGTCCTGGGAATTGTCCGATGCCAGGATCACCCGGTTGACGTGTTCGGCCAACACCGGCCAGAAACGCCCGGAACCGCAGGCCAGATCGAGCACCAGCCCCGGTTCACCGGCGACTTTCAACGCCTGGCGCACCAGCCACTCGTCGCGCCACGACGCCAGGCGCCGCCGCAGTCCCGGCGGGCGCGTATCGCCGCAGACCCGAGCGTGCTCACGGTCACAGCGCTCGGCGTATTCGATCTCGATGGAGGATGGTGGTGACGGCATCGCGGGCTCATGTCAGTAGAACGGTAGTGAACGACCTTGATTGGCAGCTTAAACAGCAGAACGTGAAAAAAAGGTCGAAGCCACCACTGCCCTGTCACCGGCTCACGCCTGATGCAAATACCAGCGCCAATCCTGCTCCCCTACCTCGCCCATGAACTGGCGATACTCAGCGCGTTTTACCGCCAGGTACACGCCGAGGAATTCACTGCCAAATGCCTCCCGCGCCCAGCTTGAACCTTCCAGTGCGCGCAGCGTGGTAAGCCAGTCGGTCGGCAGCAGTTCCTTGGCCTGGGCGTAACCGTTGCCTTCCACCGGAGCGCCGGGGTCGCGCTGTTCACGGATGCCACGGTGAATGCCGGCCAGGATGGCGGCAGCCGCCAGGTAAGGGTTGGCGTCGGCGCCGCAGATGCGGTGTTCGATATGCCGGGAGTTGGCCGGGCCGCCGGGCACGCGCAGGCTGACGGTGCGGTTGTCCACGCCCCAGGTGGCGGCCAGCGGCGCGTAGCTGTTGGTTTGGAAGCGACGGTAAGAGTTGGCATTGGGGCAGAACAGCAACAGCGAATCGAGCAAGGTGCTGAGCATGCCACCCACCGCCTGGCGCAGCAGCGGCGTGCCGTCAGTGGCTTCGCTGGCGAACAGGTTATTGCCCGCGGCGTCCGCCAGGCTCACGTGCATGTGCATGCCAGTGCCGGCCAGGTCATCGAACGGCTTGGCCATAAAGCAGGCGGTCATCCCGTGTTTGTGCGCCACGCCCTTCACCAGCCGTTTATAGCGCACCGCTTCATCCATGGCTTGCAGGGCATCGGTACGGTGTTCCAGGGTGATTTCCACCTGGCCGGGGGCGTATTCGGAAATCGCCGTGCGCGCAGGAATGCCTTGCAGCTTGCAGGCGCTGTAGAGGTCGGCGAGGAACGGCTCGATCTGTTCCAGCTCGCGCAGGCCGTAGACCTGGGTCGAACGCGGGCGCCCGCCATCCACATCCCGCGCCGGTTGTGGCCGGCCATTGCTGTCGGGTTTCTGGTCGAGCAGGTAAAACTCCAACTCCGCCGCCATCACGGGGTAATAACCATCGGCCTTGAGCCCGTCGATCACTTTCGCCAGCAAATGCCGGGGATCAGCCACGGTGGCGGGCAGACCTTCGGTGGGGTGCATGCTGACCTGCACCGCCGCCGTCGGGATCAGCCGCCACGGCATGCGCTGCAAACTGCCGCTGATCGGGTAGGCGCGGCAGTCGATATCGCCCACCTCCCATACCAGCCCGGAGTTTTCCACGTCGTCGCCATTGATGGTCAGGCCCAGGATAGTGCTGGGCAAGGGCCGGCCGCTCTCGTACACCGCCAGCAGTTCATCGCGGTGCAGCAACTTGCCGCGTGGCACCCCATTGTTGTCGAGGATAAACAGCTCGAACAGTTCGATGTCCGGGTTGTGTTCGAGGTAAGACTGGGCTTCGTTCAGGCAGGCAAAAACACTCATGGGCATTCTCATACGTGTGTGTAAAGCAGACGCGCAGGTGCACGCCATCCAAGGGATGGATCAACGTAGGAATGAAGTATCTGGTGGGCGGGCGTGACGGCAGTGGAACAGGGCCCAGAACGCGAGATCGGACGGCAGTGTCGCGGGGTGGGTGTCGAGAGAGCCGTCCATGCAGATCACAGTGCTGAAGATAGCGGCCAGCCTCACACGCCTGCATAGGTGGGTAAATCCAGGGTTGATGGAGTTTGGTTGCGACTTGGCTAAACATTCGCAGCGCCTTGCCACCCCGCCCAACGCTGGAAATAATGACCGCCCAAGACCATGCCCCAAGGACTCGACCGCATGAAAGCTCTTTTTGCCCTGTGTGTATTAAGCGTGGCCACCAGCGTCCTGGCCGACGCCGCCCCTTCGCGCCTGGACCAGGTGCTCCAACGCGGCACGCTCAGCGTCTGCACCACCGGCGACTACAAGCCCTACACCTCCCTGCGCGCCGATGGCAGCTACGAAGGCATCGACATCGCCATGGCCGAGTCCCTGGCCAAGAGCCTCAACGCCAACATCCAGTGGGTGCCCACCACTTGGAAAACCCTGATGCCGGACTTCCTCGCCCAACGCTGCGACATTGCCGTGGGCGGCATTTCAGTGTCGCTGGAGCGCCAGAAAAAAGCCTTCTTCAGCCAAGCCCTCGGCGTCGACGGAAAGATCCCGCTGGTGCGCTGCGCCGATGTGCAGCGTTACCAGACCGTCGAGCAGATCAACCAACCGCAGGTCCGCGTGATCGAGCCCGCCGGCGGCACCAACGAAGTATTCGCCCGCGCCCACTTGGGCCAGGCGCAAATCCGCTTGCATGACAACGTGACCATCTTCGACGAACTGCTGGCGGGCAAGGCCGACGTGATGATCACCGACGCCAGCGAAGCGCGTTACCAGCAAAAGCTCAAGCCAGGGCTGTGCGCGGTCAACCCTGAGCGGCAGATGCAGTACAGCGAAAAAGCCTTCATGCTGCCCCGCGATGATGTGGCGTGGAAAAGCTATGTCGACCAATGGTTGCACCTGAGCGTGGCCACCGGGGTGTATGACGGCATCGTCAGTCAATGGCTGGCGGCGCCCTGAGCTACGCTCTTGTCACATCAATAAGAACGAGGGATGGGTTATGACGCGATTGCTTCGAATCACCTGGCTGCTGCTGTTGTGTTTCAGCCAGGTGCATGCCGCGACGGCTCAGGATGAGGATGCGCAGGCGGCCAAGGCGCTGCTGGAGAAAGCCGTGGCCTACTACCAGAGCAACGGCGACAAGGCCTTTGCCGCGTTCAGTCGCCAGGGGGAGTTTATTGAGCAGGATCGCTATGTGTTCGTGGTCGATACCCAGGGCGTGCTGCTGGCCAGTGGCGGGCCCTCCTCCGCCTTGATCGGCCGCGATGTATCCGAAGTACTGGGACCGGATCTGCGCCAGTCATTTAAAGACGCGCTGAAGGTGCCGGAAGGCCAGGGCATCCAGCAGGCCGATTACCGCTGGCAGAACTGGAACGATGGCAAGGTCGAGCACAAGCACGTGTTCTACCAGCGCGTGGGCGAACGCATCCTGGCGGTGGGTTATTACTTGCCACGGGCCACACCGGAACAGGCGCGGGCCCTGCGCAACAAGGCGGTGAACGCATTGCTCAAGGATGAGTCGGGCACGCTCAAGGCGATCAACTCCTTGCAAGGCGGCTTCTTGCAGGATGACCTCTACGTGTTTGTCGTCGACCTCAATACCCGACGCTACGTGGCCCACGGCACCACCCTGCGGCTGATCAACACCGACTTCGGCAAGATCAAGGACCCCGACGGCAAGCCGGTGGGCGAACCGATCCTCAAGCTGATGGCCGAGCAGGACCAGGGCGAATACAAATACCGCTGGAAAAACCCGGTGACCGGCAAGGTCGAGAACAAGCATGCGTATGTGCGCAAGGCCGGGCATTTCATGGTGGCGGTGGGTTACTACAGCCCCTGAAGCTGGAGCGCGGTCAAAACTGTGGGAGCGGGCTTGCTCGCGAATGCGGTGTGTCAGTTACAGATGCTTCAACTGAACCACCGCATTCGCGAGCAAGCCCGCTCCCACAGTTTGATCTTCACAGGGTCAGTTAGCGCGCTTTGTCTTCGCGGCCGCGCAGCACCCGGTTGGGCATCGCAATCGCCGCCGCCAAGCCCAACAACGACACCGCCGCACTCACCATCAGCAAATGCCGGAACGTCACCGCCAATTCCCCGCGCAAGGCGTCCTGCGCCGGGCCGGGTGCGGCGTTGAGGCCGTCAAGCAACACGTTACCGGAGCTGCCTTCAACGGCCAGCGCGCCGCTGGCCAGGTGGGCGAAGCTGGAATCCTGCAACAGCGCCAGCAACAGCGCCGACATACACGCCACCCCCACTGCCCCGCCGAGGGAACGGAACAGGTTGGTGGTGCTGGTGGCGACGCCGATATCGCGTTGTTCCACCGAGTTCTGCGTGCCCACCAGCGAGGTGGGAAATTGCATGCCGGCCGCGATCCCGCACAGCAGCATAAACACGGCTGTCAGCCACACCGCCTGAGGCGCGCTCAAGGCCATGCCGAAAATCGCAAAGGGGCTCAACAGCGCGCCGCTGAGGATCATCGGTTTATAACGCCCGGTCACCGAGGTCATGCGCCCGGCAAAATAGGCGCCCATCGGCAAACCCATTGCCAGCGGCAGCAGGTGCAAGGCCGCGCTGTCGGCACCCGAGCCGGTCACCGTCTGATAACGCAGCGGCATCAGCACCGTCAGGGAAATCGCCTGGAAGCTGGTGAAGAAAATCGTGCACCAGCACAACACCGCGCTGCGGTTGGCGAACAAATGCATCGGCAACAACGGCTCCCGCGCACGGCGTTCGTGCCAGACAAACAGGCTCAACGCCAGCAGCGCACACGCCAGCAGGCCCAGCACTTCATTGTCACGCCAATGATGGCCCTGGCCGATTTCGGTGATGCCCAGCAGCAACGCCGTCAGGCCGACGATCATCAGCACGGTGCCGAGGTAATCGATGATCGGCTTGCGCTGCGGCACCGGCAGCCCCACCAGGGTGCGGTGGGCCACGTACCAGGCGCCGGCGCCCAATGGCAGGTTGATCAAAAATACCCAGCGCCACGACAAGTACTCGGTCATGTAGCCGCCGAGCACCGGCCCGGCCACGCTGGCCACCGCGTACATACTGCTGAAATAGCCTTGGTAGCGTCCGCGTTCACGGGGCGGGATGATGTCGCCAATGATCGCCTGGCTCACCGAAATCATGCCGCCGGCGCCGATGCCCTGAAGGATCCGCGCCAGCACCAGTTGCTCCATGCTTTGCGCCATGCCGCAGAACAGCGAGGCCAGGGTGAACAGGCCCATGCCGATCAGCATCATCGGCCGGCGCCCATACAGGTCGCCGAGCTTGCCGTAGATCGGCACGGCCACAGTCATCGCCACCATGTAGCCGGAAATCACCCAAGCCAGCAGGTTGACGTCGTGGAACTGTGCGGAGATGGCGGGCATCGACACGGCGACAATGGTCTGGTCCAGTGCACCCAGGAAGATCGCCATCATCAGTGAGGCGAGGATACTGCGCACAGCGGGAAGCGGCGGAGCGGGCTGATTGAGGTGCGTCACGGCAAGACCTTCGAGCAGAGCCCGCGAGAAAGTCGGCCCGCGGGAATGCTCGATACGATAGCAGGCTATTCGATAGCTTCGTAAGGAAGTCCGACGTAATTTTCTGCGATGGTTTTGCGCCCCGCCTCGGAGTGGATGAAGTACTCAAGTTCACTCTCAGCAATGCGCTGGCTGAAACCGTCCGCCTCGGGAAATTGATGCAACATCGAGGTCATCCACCAGGAAAACCGCTCAGCCTTCCACACCCGCCGCAGGCAGATGGCGGAATAGCGTTCCAGCAAATCCACGCGCCCCTCGCCGTAGACCTTGAGCAGAATCCGATACAGGGTGCTCACGTCACTCGCCGCCAGGTTCAAGCCCTTGGCGCCGGTGGGCGGCACGATATGCGCCGCGTCGCCCAGCAGGAACAGGCGGCCGTACTGCATCGGTTCCACCACGAAACTGCGCAGAGGCGCGATGCTTTTTTCGATCGACGGACCGGTCACCAGGTTCTCGGCGAGGTGGCTGGGCAGGCGGGTTTTCAGCTCGTCCCAGAAACGTGCGTCAGGCCATTCATCAATAGGTTCTTCCAGCGGCACTTGCAGGTAATAGCGGCTTCGGGTCGACGAACGCATGCTGCACAAGGCAAAGCCGCGCGCGTGCTTGGCGTAGACCAGCTCAGCGTGCACGGGCGGCGTGTCGGCCAGGATACCCAACCAGCCGAAGGGGTAGACCCGTTCGAAGACCTTGATCGATTCGGCCGGGATCGATTGGCGCGCAACGCCGTGGTAGCCGTCGCAACCGGCAATGTAGTCACACTCCAGGCGAAACGCCTCACCCTGGTGCTCAAACGTCAGCCAGGGTCGATCACTTTTAAGGCCGTGGGGCTGCACGTTATGGGCTTCATAAAACGTGGTGGCGCCAGCGGCGGCACGCGCGGCCATCAGGTCGCGGGTGACTTCGGTCTGGCCGTAGATCATCACCGACTGGCCGCCGGTCAAGCCCTTGAGGTCGATATGGGTGAGCTGGCCGTTCAGCGCCAGCTCGAATCCGTCATGCACCAGGCCTTCGCTGTCCATTCGCTGGCTGACGCCGGCCTGCCTCAACAGGTCGACCATGCCTTGCTCCAGCACCCCGGCACGAATGCGCCCTTGCACGTAATCGGCGCTCTGGCGCTCTAGGATAAGGGTCTCGATACCCGCATTGTGCAGCAGTTGACCGAGCAGCAGTCCAGAGGGACCGGCGCCGATGATGGCGACTTGGGTTTTCAGCGTTTTCATTATTTTTATGGCCCGCAAATTCCACCCGAACAGACAGGGTGAAAGAGTTGTCATTGGTCTTGTTGCTGACATTTTTCACTTGAGCGAGCAGCATAAGAAGGTGAAAACTGAGCCAAAGCCTGCGCTTTTTGCCAATTGGGGCGATTACCGCACCACTGTCCTGAGTATCGGATTGAAACCATGACCAAAACCGCGATTCCGGTCTTCAAGCTTTACGGGGAAGACCAGCAATGGCCGACCCCCGATTTGTTGCACTGTGAAACCATTTCCCGGCGCAGTCGGGAATACCAGTGGGAAATCCAGCCCCACCGGCACGCGGATCTGTGCCAGTTGCTCTACGTGCACAAAGGCCAGGCACAATTGGAAATCGAAGGCGAGCGCACCACGCTGAACGAAGCGACCCTGCAGGTATTGCCGCCGTTGTGTGTGCACGGGTTTCGCTTTCCCAAGGATGTTGAAGGCTATGTCGTGACGCTGGCAGCGCCACTGGTCAGCCATCTGCAAGCACAGCTGGGCGCAACGGTAGACGGATTGCAGGCATTGGGCAGTTACCCGGCAGGCAAAGACAGTGATTATCTGAACAGTCAGTTCGCCCGCCTGCAGGTTGAATACGCCGACGATCAACCGGCGCGGGACATGATGCTGCATGCGCTGGTCAGCGTGCTGCTGGTGTGGATCAGCCGCCAGGCCATCCAGCATCGCCACCCTCGGGCGCCCAGGGGGCGTGAATACTTCCGGCGCTTTACCCAGCTGGTCGAGCAGCATTACCGCGAACACCCGAAGATCGAGGACCTGGCCCACAAGCTCGGGATCTCGGTCTCACACTTGAACGGAACATGTCGAGAGTTGGGCGGGCAGCCTGCGCTGCAGATCATGCATGACCGGCAATTGCTGGAAGCCAAGCGTTTGCTGACTTACACCAGCATGACCATTAATGAAATGTCGGAGGTGTTGGGTTTTTCCGACCCGACCAACTTCTCACGGCTGTTTCGCCGACGGGTCGGGTTTTCGCCCAAGGCGTTTCGTGAACAACTTAAAGCCGAGGCACCACATAGCTGAATGTAGGAGCGGGCTTTTGTGGGAGCGGGCTTGCTCGCGAATGCGCTGGGTCAGCTACATATCTGCAAACTGATCCACCGCATTCGCGAGCAAGCCCGCTCCCACATTTGGATATTCAGCGCGTCATCCTTATCGCAGAGCACTGAAACTGCCGGTACGCGGAACGCATTGATCCTGATGGCAACTGATCGCAAAGGTCGGCTGCATGCGCGTTTGCTCGACACGGTAGGCGGCAGTCCCGTACAGCGCGCTGGCGAGTGCGCACAGGCTGAAAATCATCAGGTACTTTCTGGTTTTAATACTCATGGCACAGACCTCTGAGCGGATCTACACGGTGCTCTCCAAAGCATAGGTCAACGCGCGCGAGTTGCCATTATCGGGCGACATTCAACACGTTTATGTCGACCTAGAGACCCGCATCCCATGCGGGCTCTTCCGGGAACCGCAGCACCAGGAAATCCAACAGGCTGCGCAGCGCCGATGGCATGTGCTTGCGCGAGGCGTATACCGCGTAAATGTTCATCCGGCGAGGCTCGGCATCGGGCAGCAGGCGCACCAGTTCACCGCGACGGATGTAGTCGCCGGCCTGGTAACTGGGCAGCATCGACACCCCTGCCCCGGCCAGCGTCACGCGCAACAAAGTGCTGGCCTCGTTGGAAGTGATATTGCCGTTGATGGGCACCGAGACGTGCTCGCCACGCTCTTCGAAATGCCACAGGCTTTTACCGAAATAAGAGTGGGTGAGGCAGTTGTGCCCGGCCAGGTCTTCGACTTTCTGCGGGGCCGGATGCTCCAGCAGATAAGCCGGCGTGGCGCAGACCACTGAGCGACACACCGTAAGCCGCCGGGCGATAAGGTTGGGGTCCAGGTCATTGCTGGTGCGGATGGCCAGGTCGATACGCTCATCCACCAGGTTCACCGTGCGGTCGAGCATCTGCAGGTCAACCGTCACCAGCGGGTAGCGCTTGACGTACTCGGCGATGGCCTGCGCCAATTGCGCCTGGCCGAAAGACGTACTGACACTCAGGCGCAGCAGGCCACGGGGCGCGTCGTCGGGCTCGCTGACGGCGGCCTGCATATCGCCGCACAGTTCCAGCATTTGCCGACAGCGCGGCAGGGTTTCACTGCCGGCCGCCGTAAGGCTGAGCTTGCGCGTGGTGCGGTGCAGCAAACGTGCGCCGACCCAGTCTTCCAGCTCGGCCAGGTAGCGTGACACCACCGGCCGCGACAGGTCCAGATGGTCGGCGGCGGCAGACTGGCTACCCAGGTCCACCACCGTGACAAACACGCGCATTGCTTGAAGACGATCCATGATTTGCCCGATTTTAGAAACAAACTATGTCCCAGCATCGCATTTTTAGTCTGGTTTTGTGCAACTAAGCTCTGTGCGTCCCCTACCCATGCTGGAGCTGCCCGATGTTCTCAACCTTCAAGCGCCTGACCCTGGCCACCGCCGCCCTGGCCTTCGCCGCCCATGCGGCTGCCGCCGACCTGACGCTGGACGTGTACAACCCTGGCGAAGCCGCAATCTTCCCGGTCAGCTCGGTGCTGGTCAGCGGCGCCAAGGACGCCATCCTGGTGGACGCTCAATTCGGCAAGGGCCAGGCCGAGCAGTTGGTGCAAAAGATCCGCGCCAGCGGCAAACACCTCACCACCATCTACATCAGCCATGGCGACCCGGACTACTACTTCGGCCTCGATACCCTCACCGCCGCGTTCCCCGACGCCAAGGTGCTGGCAGCGCAACCGGTGGTCGACCATATCAAGGCGACTGTTGCCGGCAAACTTGAGTTCTGGGGCCCGAAAATGGGCGCCGACAAGCCGGCCAAAACCATCGTGCCGCAGGTGCTTGAAGGCCACAGCTTGAGCCTCGAAGGCCAACAACTGGATGTCATCGGCCTGGATGGCCCGCAGCCGGATCGCAGCTTTGTGTGGATCCCGTCGATCAAGGCCGTGGTCGGTGGTGTGGTCGTCGCTGAAAACATCCACCTGTGGATGGCCGACACCCAGAGCGCGCAATCCCACAAAGATTGGCTCGCCACTTTGCAACGCATCGAACAGCTCAAACCTCGCACCGTGGTTCCAGGCCACTACCTGGGCACACCGTCGCTGAAATCGGTGGCCTTTACCGCCAACTACATCAAGGCCTTTGACGCCGAGACCGCCAAGGCCAAGGATTCCGCTGCCCTGATCGCGGCCATGAAAAAACGTTACCCGACCCTCGCCGACGAAAGCTCGCTGGAACTGAGCGCCAAAGTCGCCAAGGGCGAAATGAAGTGGTGAAGCGTTTCAAACCTTAACCGTACTGGAGAACGTCATGAGCAAGATTGCAATCATTGGGGCCACTGGCCGTGCCGGTAGCCAACTGCTGGAAGAAGCACTGCGCCGTGGGCATAGCGTTGTAGCCATTGCACGTAATACCGACAAGCTGGCCGTTCGCCCTGGCGTCACCGTCAAACAGGTTGATGCGCTGGACGCAGACGCCCTGCAACACGCCGTCAGCGGCAGCGATGTGGTAATCAGCGCCGCACACTTCGCCACCCTGCCCGCCAGCGCCGTGATCGGGCCGGTGAAAAAAGCCAGGGTGCAACGCCTGCTGGTGGTGGGCGGTGCCGGTTCGCTGTTACTGCCGGGTGGCGGTCGGGTGATCGACAGCGAAGGCTTCCCGGCAGAGTACAAAGCCGAGGCCAGTGCGGGGGCCGCGTTTCTCGATGCGCTGCGTCAGGAGAAGGAACTGGATTGGACCTTCCTGTCGCCATCGGCGGAGTTCGTTGAGACCGAACGCACCGGTAAATTCCGTGTAGGCCAGGATGATTTGCTGGTGAGCAGTGAGGGGCGTAGTTGGATCAGTTTCGCCGACTATGCCATCGCCTTGATCGACGAAGTCGAAGCACCAAAGCACTCCCGCCAGCGCTTCACCGTGGGCTACTGACCCAACGCGGTTTAAAACTGTGGGAGCTGGCTTGCCTGCGATAGCGGTGTGTCAGTCAATGATGTACTGACTGATCGACCGCTATCGCAGGCAAGCCAGCTCCCACATTGTGATCTTCAGTGTTCCGGATATTGCGCCTGGCTCACTAACCAGTTCATCAGGGCTTCAAGCCCGGCTGACGGCGCCGTCCCCGGCGGATACACCAGGTAATACCCCATCCCCGTCGGCACCTGCAGTTCAAACGGCATCACCAACCGTCCTGCCTTCACATCCTCGCCAATCAACGCACTGTCGCCAATCGCCACGCCGGAACCTTGGGACGCCACCGTCATCGCCAAGTCCAGCGTTTCAAAATGATGCCCCTGGCTCAAATTGCTCAACTGCGTGTTCGCAGCCGAAAGCCACAACGCCCAATCCCGCTCGTCCCGGGTGGGGTGCAGCAGTACCTGTTGCTGCAAGTCTGCGGGCGTGTGCAAAACATCCAGCAACGCCGGCGCACAGACGGGCGTGAGCTGTTCATCGAACAAGTGCCGCGCCTCGGCCGACTGCTCGGCGATGGGCGCATAGATCACCGCCGCATCGAATTGCTCGCGACGAAAGTCCACGGTGTAGGCCACGGTGGTCGTGAGTTCCACCGGCACGTCCGGGCGCTCCTTTTGCCACTGCATCAGGCGCGGCAGCAACCAGCGCATCACGCAGGTGGACGCTTTGAGCTGCAGGGTCTGGCGGCGGCTGCCGATCTGCTCCACCGCCTCGCCGATCAGGCCAAACACTTGCTGGGCGCGCAGTGACCATTCACGGCCTTCTTCGGTCAGGCTCAAGCCGCGCGCCTGGCGTCGGAACAGCGCGTAGCCCAAATGGCTTTCCAGCCCGGCGATCTGCCGGCTCACTGCGCCCTGGGTGATGTGCAATTGCTCGGCAGCACGGGTGAAGTTGCAGCACTGGGCCGTGACCCAGAAGGTGTGCAGCGCGGGCAGCGGCGGAAGGCGCTTCATAAGGGCTGAGCCATGACGTGAGAACATGGCTAGTATGACTTTTTATCGATTGTTGCCGCTACCGGCCAGCCGGTCCAATACCGCCTTATCTCAACAATAAGAGCGACATTTATGGCCACCTGCGGCGAAGTATTGGTCAACCTCCTGGAAGGCTACGGCGTGGATCAGGTATTTGGCATCCCCGGCGTACACACGGTGGAGTTGTATCGCGGCCTGGCCAGTTCCAGCATCCGCCACGTCACCCCGCGCCACGAACAGGGCGCCGGGTTCATGGCCGACGGTTATGCGCGCACCCGCGGCAAGCCCGGCGTGTGCTTCATCATCACCGGCCCCGGCATGACCAATATCACCACCGCCATGGGCCAGGCCTATGCTGACTCGATCCCCATGCTGGTGATCTCCAGCGTGCAGTCGCGCAGCCAGTTGGGTGGCGGGCGCGGCAAGCTGCATGAGCTGCCGAACCAAGCAGCAATGATGGCCGGCGTGGCGGCGTTCTCGCACACCTTGATGTCGGCGGCGGAGTTGCCCGGCGTGTTGGCGCGGGCCTTTGCAGTGTTCCAGGCCGGGCGGCCGCGCCCGGTGCATATCGAAATCCCGCTGGATGTGCTGGTGGAAAATGCCGACGCGCTGCTGGGCACTGAGCCGGTCAGCGTGGCCCGTGCCGGCGCGGCGCCATCGGCGGTGAAGCAGATGAGCCAGTTGCTCGCGGCAGCCAGGAAGCCACTGATCCTGGCAGGTGGCGGCGCCATTGACGCGGCGCCAGAACTGACGCGACTGGCCGAGGCGCTCGGCGCGCCGGTGGCCCTGACCATCAACGCCAAAGGCATGCTGCCCGCCCATCACCCGCTGCTGATCGGCTCGACCCAAACCCTGGTCGCCACCCGCGCGTTGGTGGCCGAAGCGGACGTGGTGCTGGCTATCGGAACAGAGCTGGCGGAGACCGACTACGACGTCACTTTCGCCGGCGGCTTCGAGATTCCGGGCGCTTTGCTGCGCATCGACATCGACCCGGACCAGACCGTGCGCAACTCCCCCCCGCAAGTGGCGCTGGTCGCCGATGCACAAATCGCCGCCGACGCCTTGTTGGCCGAACTGGACCGCCAGCCATTGCCGCCACGCAACAGCACGTGGGGCGCTCACCGCGTCGCCCGCTTGTGGGCCGAACTGACCCCCACTTGGGACGCCGCCACCCGCGCGCAAACCCTGTTCCTCAACACCGTCCTGGCGGCATTGCCCAACGCCGTCATAGTGGGCGACTCCACCCAACCGGTGTACAGCGGCAACCTCACCTTGAACCTCGACCACCCGCGCCGCTGGTTCAACTCGTCCACCGGCTACGGCACCCTGGGCTACGCCCTGCCCGCCGCCATCGGCGCCTGGCTGGGGCGTGGCGACGGGCAGCCGGTGGTCTGCCTGATCGGCGACGGCGGCCTGCAATTCACCCTGCCGGAACTCGCCAGCGCGGTGGAAGCACGCGTGCCGATCATCGTGCTGCTGTGGAATAACCACGGCTATGAAGAGATCAAGAAATACATGGTCAACCGGGCGATCGAACCGGTCGGTGTGGACATCTACACCCCGGACTTCATCGGCGTCGCCAAGGCGCTGGGCTGCGCGGCCGAAAGTATTAAGGGTGTTGAGTCGTTACGCGTGGCACTACGCGCCGCAGTTGATCGCCCGGGGCCGACACTGATTGAAATCGACCAGGGCCTTTGGATGACGGAGTTGGCGCTATGAGCACGGTATTGAACGGTGTGTATGTCGGTGGTGCGTGGCGTGCCGGCCATACCGTGCTGGAAGTAATCAATCCGGCCACCGAAGCGATGTTGGCCCAGGTGAGCGTGGGCGATGCGCTGGCCGTGACACAAGCGGTCGACGCGGCCAGCGCGGCCTTCAGTGACTGGTCGAAAAGCACCGGCCGTGATCGCGCCGCCCTGCTGCGCAAAATCGCCCGAGGGGTGAGCGAGCAGCGCGAACTGCTGATGCACCTGCAGTCGAGCAACAACGGCAAACCGCTGTTTGAAGCCGCGATTGATGTGGACGACGTGATCGCCACGTTCGAGTACTACGCCGGCGTGGCCGAAGCGATGGACGCCGGCCAGGATTGCCCGGTGGACCTGCCCAGCGCTGACTTCAGCGCTCGCCTGCGCCGTGAACCTTGTGGCGTGGTGGGGCTGATCGTGCCGTGGAACTTCCCGATGGTGACCACTGCCTGGAAACTCGCCCCGGCACTGGCGGCGGGTTGCTGCGTGGTGCTCAAGCCGTCAGAAGTGACGCCATTGGCAGAGCTGCAACTGGCGCGAATAATCGCTGAATCGGGGCTCCCGGCCGGGGTGTTTAACCTGGTGTGTGGCACGGGCTTGGCGGTCGGGGCGCCGTTGGCGGCGGATCCACGGGTGGCGAAAATATCCTTCACCGGCAGCAATGCAGTCGGCGTGCAGGTGATGCAGCGCGCGGCTGAAACCATCAAGGGTGTGAGCCTGGAATTGGGCGGTAAATCTTCACTGGTGGTGCTGGCGGACGCCGACCTGGACCTGGCGGTGGAGCTGGCCTGTGGCGGTGGATTTTTCAACGCCGGGCAGATGTGTTCCGCCACCAGTCGTGTGCTGGTCGCTGACAGCCTGGCGGATGCATTCCTGCAACGGTTGCACAAACGTGTTGAAGGAATCCGTGTGGCTGACCCTTTTTCCGATGAGGTGGAAATGGGCGCGCTGATCAACCGTGTGCAGTATCAACGTGTGCTGGGGCACATACAGCGTGGCGTTGAGGATGGCGCGCGATTGCTGTGTGGCGGTGCACGGCCGGCGGATTTGCCGAAGGGCTTTTTCATTCGCCCGACTGTGTTCACCGATGTGCCACTGGACAGCGCGTTGTGGAATGAAGAGATCTTCGGCCCGGTGCTGTGTGTACGACGGTTCGCAACTGAGGACGAGGCAATTGCCCTGGCCAACGACAGCGATTTCGGCTTGGTGGCAAGCGTGGTCAGCCGTGACAACGAAACCGCCGAGCGCGTGGCGAATGCCTTGCAGGCCGGGCTGGTGTGGATCAACGCGCCGCAAGTGATCTTTGCGCAAGCGGCGTGGGGCGGTTACAAGCAGAGCAGCATCGGCCGCGAGCTAGGGCCGTGGGGGTTGGCGGCGTTTCAGGAGATCAAGCATGTGATCCGGTCCAACTAACACCGAAGATCCCACATTTTTGATTTTTGGTGTGTCAGTTGAATGCAATTTTTAGATAGCCCCTGCGACTTTCTCATTTGCCGCCCTTCTCCCACCCATGGCCTGATTCGCCCTTGCTCACTCAAGGCCCTCCCATGGAAACCGTTCAAACAAAACCCACCACCGCCCTCTGGCTGATGATCAGTGTCGTGTTGGTCGCCCTTAACCTGCGGCCATCAATGGCCGCCGTGGGCCCATTGTTGTCATCGATTCGCGGCGACGTGCCGTTGAGTTTCAGCAGCGCGGCGTTGCTGACCATGTTGCCGGTGATGGCCATGGGTTTGGCGATGTTCTTTGGCATGGCCGTGGCCAAGCGTTTTGGCGAGCACCGCAGCATTGTGCTGTCGCTGCTGGTGATTGGCGTGGCCACGCTGTCGCGGTTGTTCCTGGATTCGGCGCTGGAGTTGATCATCAGCGCCATCGCAGCCGGAGTGGGCATTGCGATGATCCAAGCGTTGATGCCAGCGCTGATCAAGTCGCGATTCAGCGATAACGTCTCGCTGTTCATGGGCCTGTACGTCACCGCGATCATGGGGGGTGCCGCGTTGGCGGCATCGTTTGCGCCGTTCGTGCAAGTGCAGACCGGCAGTTGGCGCATCGGCCTGGCAATCTGGGCAGTGCTCGCAGTACTGGCGCTGGCATTCTGGTTTGCACAGCGCTCGGTGCTGCCGCCGTTGCCGCAAGCGTCCGCCGGCCCGCAGGAATCATTTTTCGGTAACGTCCGGGCCTGGTTGCTGGCCGTCTTTTTCGGCCTTGGCACCGCGTCCTACACCTGCGTACTCGCCTGGCTCGCGCCGTACTACGTGGAGCAAGGCTGGAGCGAACAGAACGCTGGTTTGCTGCTGGGCTTTTTGACGGCAATGGAAGTGGTGTCCGGCTTGATCACCCCCGCCATCGCCAACCGTCGCCGGGATAAACGCGGTGTGGTTGCGGTGCTGCTGGTGCTGATCATCCTCGGTTTCTGCGGTTTGATTCTCAGCCCGCAATACCTGAGCCTGCTGTGGCCCTGCCTGCTCGGCCTGGGCATTGGCGGTCTGTTCCCGATGAGCTTGATCCTGTCCCTCGACCACCTGGACAACCCCCGCCGCGCCGGTGGCCTCACCGCGTTTGTGCAAGGTATCGGCTACTTGATTGCCGGGCTGTCGCCGCTGATCGCGGGGATGATCCGCGATCAACTGGGCAGCTTCGAATGGGCCTGGTGGTCGTTGACGGCGGTCATTGTAGTGATGCTGCTGATCGTCACGCGCTTCAACCCAAAGCATTACGCGCGGCATATCCGCTGAGGTCGTGTTGCAAACAGTATTTGTCTCACGCCAAACATAGAAACGCCCTACAGCGCTTTCTATTGGCACGTCCGTTCCGTTAAGCTTTTGCGCTGTCTTGTACTGAGTTCGGTACAACGGGTTTACGGACGAAACCGATGCTAAACAGTAACTTGCTCAGAAAGCTCGATATGCAGGACTTGATGGTGTTTATCGCCGTCTATGACCAGAGCAGCGTTACCGAGGTGTCCGAAACGCTGTTTGTCAGCCAGTCCACCGTGAGCTACAGCCTGAAGAAGCTGCGCACCAGTTTCGAGGACGAGCTGTTTATCAACACACGGGCGGGCATGCGGCCGACGTACAAGGCCACCACCATGTACGGCCATGTGCAGAAAATCCTCGAGAGCATCAACCTGTGCCACGCCGGTGGCCAGGCCTTCGACCCGACGCAGCAGGCCGTGACCTTCAACGTGTGCGCGCCGGAATATTTCGAACAGTTGATCCTGCCGCGCCTGTTGAAGCACTTTGACCGCGCCGACCTGCCGGTGATCGTCAATGTGCAAAAGCTGGAAACCGACATCCCCGCCGACGACCTACGCGATGGCCGTCTCGATCTGGTGATCTGTTTCGGCCCCAACTTCCACCGCGCCCATAAAGACTTCCGCACCCAGATGCTGCTCGAAGACGATCTGGTGTGCGTGTTCGATAAACGCTCGGCACCGCGGGAAGCGGCCTTCAGCCTGCAATCCTTCGTCGAGCGGCGCCATGTATTCCCCACGCCATGGACCTCCGACACCAACATGATCGACGGCTGGCTGGCGCGCCAGGCGCACAAGCGCCAAGTGATCGCCCGCGCCAACAGCTACAGCGCGGCGCTGAAGATGATCACCGGCACCGACTTTATCGTCACCCTGCCGCGCCGCGTGCAAAAGCTGCTGGCGCCTGGGACGGTGTTCGGCCATTGCGAGGCGCCCAACGGTTTGCCGGGGTTCACGCTGGAGATGCAGTGGAATGAAACCAGTGGACAGGACAGTGCCAATACCTGGTTTCGTGAGCAGGTTGTAAAAGTCTGCGCGGACCAGGGATTGCTGTGATCGCCCCTACGCCGATGGCATCGTTGCGGTGTCAGCCGATGACGGCTTTGCTGTAGGAATCGCGGTCCATGTCCACCAACAGGACACTCAGTTGAACCTGTATATCCGCCGGCCAGTCGCCCGCGTCCTGCAACGCCGCCAGCAAGCTTTCCGACAACTGCTTCTTGACCTGTGGTGACCGCCCGCTGAGCAGCGAAAGCTTCAACGCGACAAACCCGCGCGGGTCGAGAGAGGTGCCGACCTGGAAACTCTCGACCTTGAGCGCACGACTCTTGATATCGAACTCGGAACCGAACTGGCCGGACACCATCAGCACGTTGTTGAGCCGCAACAGGACTTTCTCGACGGCCAGGCCTGTCAGGTTGGCGGTGTATTCCAGGTGCAGGTGTGGCATGAAGGGCTCCAAATTTTTTGTAGGAAGTTTCGCAGGTATACCACGCGAGTCAGGCCTGGGTCGCCAACCCTCGATCACTCATGAACGCCTCAAGCCGTGAACGCACCCAGCGCTCAGCCGGGTCAGTGTCCACATGACTGAGCCAGACCATGGACAAATCCAGGGTCGGCGTCTCGAATGGGAACGGCTCACAGAACAGGTGGCCCGACACCGCCATGGCCTCGGCGGTGTAGTCCGGCAGGCTGGCGATCAGGTCGGTGCCGGCGAGCAACGCCGGCAGCGCGCTGTATTGCGGCACCGACAACACCACGTGGCGTTTGCGGCCGATTTCCGCCAGCCACTCATCGGCAAACCCCGACACGTTGGCGGTGTGGGACACCAACACGTGGGGCCGTGAGCAATATTCATCGAGGGTCAGCGGTGTGTCGGAGGCATCGGCGCGCAGCAAACGCGGGCGGATATGGCGCAGCAGCTTGCGCTTGGCATTCGCCGGCAAGCCACGGGTCTGGGTGATGCCGACGGTGATATCACCGGAGGCCAGCAGGTCCGGAATGCGCCAGTAGTCCACATGCTGCACCACAAACACCACTTGCGGCGCTTCCTGGCGCAAGGCGCGCAGCAACGGTGGCAGCAGGCCGAACTCGACATCGTCGGACAGGCCGATGCGAAAAGTCATGGTGCTGATGGACGGGTCGAAATCGTGGGTCAGGCTCAGGGCCGATGACAATGAGTCCAGGGCCGGCGACAGGTGCTGGATGATTTCCTCGGCGCGCGCGGTGGGCTCCATGCGATGGCCGACACGAATGAACAGCGGGTCATTGAACAAGGTGCGCAAGCGGTTGAGGGCCGAACTGATGGTCGGCTGGCCGAGAAACAGCTTCTCCGCCACCCGCGTGACATTGCGCTCGAGCATCAGCGCTTCGAACACCACCATCAGGTTGATGTCAGCCTTGCGTAATTCATTGCGATTCATCGGCGCCTGCCCCTTTCCCCAAGACAAGCCGCAGTTTAGAAAGCGCGGGGGCCTGCGTCTATGTGCACACTGTTCATCCAGCCGCTTTGCGGCTATAAAACAGCTCTCCAAGGTCGCAGGAACACTACCGTGCTGGTCATTCTCGCCTCGGCCATTGTATTGGCCGGGTTTTGTATCTGGGTCATCCAGCTGATTGCCAACCCCACCGCCCGCACACTGTTGCGAGTGTTTGTCGGTCTGTGCCTGGCGGCGATGGTGGCGTATGTGGTGCTGGCGTCGGGCTTTCCTATTTCGTTGCTGGTTTCATGATTGCCTGTGGCGCGGGCGCCTGCTCCTGGCCCTGACGTAAACGCAAGGCTGCCAATGCCGCGATCACCAACACGACCGCAATCACTTTCAAGCCGTTCATCGCATTGCCGGTGCTCATCTCGATCGCCCCCATCACCGACGGCCCGACAAACCCGCCCAACAGCCCACAGGCGTTGACGAAACCCAGCCCGCCCGCCAGCGCCACACCCTTGAGGCGCGAGGCTGGGTACAAAAAGATGATCGACTGCACCACAAAGAACATCACCGCCGACAGGCAAAAGCCCAGCAAACTGAACACCGGCCCCGATATCGAAGCAATACCCAGGCCCAACGCCATGGTCAGCAACCCCGTGACCAACAAGCGACGGCAACGCCCCGGCGTGGTGGCAAAACGCGGAATCAATACCGCGCCGAGCGCCGCCGCGAGCCAGGGCAATGAGGTCAACAGGCCGACGCTCATGGTGCTCAGTTCGCCGTATTTGCTGATGATGCTCGGCAGGAAAAAGATCACCGTATAGATGGTGATCTGATGGCAAAAGTACACAAAGATCGCCAGCAGGATTTGCGGGGTCAGCCAGTTTTTCAACGAGTGACCGCCCTCGCCCGCGCCTTCTTCGGTTTCCAGGGCGATGCGCTGTTCGATCCCGCGCGCTTCCTCGGCCGACAGCCATGGCGCCTTGCTCGGACGATCCGGCAGTTTGCGCCAGACCACCCAGGCAAACGCCACCGCCGGCAAACCTTCGAGCAGGAACATCCACTGCCAGCCGTGCCAGCCGAGCAGACCGTCCATGCGCATCAACGCCGCGCCCACCGGGCCGCCGATGATGTTGGCAAAACACACGCCGAGCAGGAAGTAACCGGTGGCCCGCGCCCGTTGTTCACGGTTGAACCAGTAGGTGAGGTAGAGCATGACACCGGGAAACAGACCGGCTTCGGCAATGCCCAGCAACAGGCGCAGCACGTAGAACGAGGTCTCGCCCTGTACAAAGGCCATGGCCGCCGAGATCAGGCCCCAGGTCACCATGATCCGGGCAATCCAGAACCGCGCGCCGACCTTGTGCATGATCAAGTTGCTGGGGATTTCCGACAGCGCATAGGTCAGGAAAAACAGCCCCGCGCCCAATCCGTATGCAGCGGCAGAGATGCCCAAGTCGACATCCAGGTGATGCTTGGCCAAGGCAATGTTGGTGCGGTCCAGGAAGCTCAAAATGTAGGCGATGATCAGCAAGGGCATCAGCTTGACGAACATCAGTTTGTTCAACGCCTGCGGCTCGCGGGC
Source organism: Pseudomonas sp. LAP_36 (assembly GCF_019456785.1). Lineage (NCBI taxonomy): Bacteria > Pseudomonadati > Pseudomonadota > Gammaproteobacteria > Pseudomonadales > Pseudomonadaceae > Pseudomonas > Pseudomonas sp. LAP_36. Next base: position 829,822 of record NZ_JAHZMS010000001.1, on the reverse strand, counting down.
GGGGGTGGCGATAGTCATCGGCAATTCCTCTTGGCGCCCCGCCAGCCGGGCTGGGGGGCGCATCGGTGTTGTTCTAGGAGTCGAGTTGAACAGCCAACGCCGGCGGGCGATGGGAAAACAGCTGCAGCAGCGCACCGCCGAGGGCGCAGCCAGCCATTACGAAGAAGCACACGGTGTAGCCATGCAGCGTGGTCCAGCCGCCGCCCATGGCAATCAGGCTGCCCATCAGCACCGGCGCCAGGCCGCCACCGATAAACATCGCGGTGGTGATGATGCCGTTGGCGGTGGAGGTCGCCGACGGCTCGGCAGAGTCGCAGGCCACGGCGTAGTAGATCGGCCACACCGCATTCGCTACCAGGCCGAACAGCAGTTGCACCACGATGATCAAGGTCAGCGTATTGGCGAAGTAGAACGCGCCGACACTTGCCGCCATCCACAGCCCGCAGATGATCAGAGTGGTGCGCCGGCCGATGATGTCCGACAGCGACGGCCACACCAATTGCCCGAGAATCCCGGTGAGGGTGAACACCACGCTCATCCCCGCCGACTCCGCCAGCGACAGCCCGGCGATGTTGTAAAGGTAGGCCGGCAGCACAATGTTCACGCCCATGTACACCACTTGCGTGAGCATCGTATTACCGGCGGTCAGGGCGATATTGCGGTTGCGCAAGGTGGCGATAAACGTACGCCAGGCCTCGCCTTTGACTTGGCTGGCGGGGGCGTTGTCCGGCGGGGTCATGCCTTTGGCGGCGATGTCGACGTACAGCGCGGTGATGCGCTCTGCCGTCGAATAACGCGCCCAGAAGATCATCAGCGGCAGCGCCACCACGAAGGCAAAGAAGAACACATAGCGCCAGTTCTCCTCACCAAACACGGTGATGACAAAACTCGCGACAATGCCGCTGAGCATCGCGCCAATCGGATAGCCGGTGTGGTGCGCGCCCAGGGCAAACCCGCGACGCTCTACCGGCCACCATTCAGCGGTGTTGCTCACGCCCACCGGCTCGCCCCAACCCGCGCCGAGGTTGACGCCGACACGCAGGGCAATAAAGGTCGCGAGGTTGCCGCTCAAGGCTTTGAAGCCGGACAGAAACGAAATCGCGGTGTAACCCAGCACCAACGGCACTTGGAAGCGCGCACGTTTCCAGCCGCCGCCATAACGGTCGCTCCACATGGAGCCGGGGATATCCAACAGTGCGAGCGCGAGCATGACCACCGTGGCCACGGTGCCCCACTGGTCGGCGGACAAGTCGAAATGCTTGGAGATGGTCGGCCCCAGGCGCAACACGATCTCACGGTCGTAAGCGTTGAGGATCCAGATCATCCAACAGACCAGCAGCGACACCCAGGAGTGCCGGTGAATGCTGCGCAGCGACGCTTTTTTTATAGTTGCCATGGGCCTCTCCAGGCGCGCGAAGGCGCGCACTGACACAAGGTTGCGAAGGAATATGCCTTATTGAAAAAACGCGCTAGCTGGCGAACCGTCGCTCGGCTATTCCTTGCACGCCCAACCCAGTAATGGCGAACAGCGCGCCGCGCTGCTGGCCGTCTGCCGGGAAACGCGGCAGCGGCGGCTTGGCCATGGAGGTCACAAACAGGGTGTCGAGATTCGGCCCGCCGAAGGTCAGGCTGGTGACCTTCTTCACTGGCATCTGGATGATGCGGTCGACCTGGCCATCGGGGGTGTAGCGCACCAGCTTTCCGGCGTAGACCAGGGCTTGCCACAGGCACCCTTCGGCGTCCACGGTGCAGCCGTCAGCGGCGCCACCGCCGGAGGTGTCGACCTTTGCGAAGGTGCGGCGGTTGCTCACGTTGCCCGTCGCGAGGTCACAGTCGTAGGCCCAGATCTCGCCGGACCACGTATCACAGAAGTAGAAGGTTTCACCCGACGGGCTCCAGCAAGGGCCGTTGGACACGATGATGCCTTCGTCCAGGGTGTGCAGGCTCAGGTCGGCGTCCAGGCGGTAGAGTTTGGCGCTGGCGCTGTCTTCCAGCGTGTCCATCGAACCGAAGATGAAGCGGCCCTGGCGGTCGACCTTGCCGTCGTTGAGGCGGTTGTTGGGCAGCTGCGGCTCCGGGTCGATGACCAGGTTGAGCTCGCCGCTGTTGAGGTCGAGGGTGTGCACGCCGTTTTGCAGGGCGACGATTGCACTCTCACCGTTGTGGCGCAGGGCCATGGAGCCAATCTTCTGGCCCACCTCCCAGGCGCGTAGTTCGCGGCCGTCATCGGTGCAGCGCAGGATGCGGCCGTCGGCGCTGTCGATCCAATACAAGCGTTGTTGCTCGACGTCCCACACCGGGCCTTCGCCCAGGGTGGTCTTGACGTCGACAAGCACTTCGATACGCATGGTGTGATCCCCTTATTGTTGTTGTGCGGGATACAGGCCGCGCTTTGCCGCGGCCCTGTGTGTTTAGAAGTTGACCTGGTCACGCCCTTTGAGCCCGAGGATTTCCCGCGCTTCGTCCGGCGTGGCGACGCGATGCCCCAGGGCTTCGATCACCGTACGAATGCGCCGTACCTGGTCGGCATTCGACGCCGCCAGTTTTCCCGGGCCATCCCACAGCGAATCTTCCAGGCCGACCCGCGCATTGCTGCCCATGGACAAGCCCATGGTCGCCAACGGAATTTGCCCACGCCCGGCGCCGAGGATTGACCACACGTAGTCGTCACCAAACAGCCGGTCGGCGGTGCGCCGCATGTGCGCCAAATCTTCCGGGTGCCCACCGATGCCACCGCGCAGGCCGAACACAGACTGGATAAACAAGGGTGGCTTGAGCAAGCCGCGCTCCAGGAAATGTGCAGCGGTGTAGAGGTGACCGATGTCGTAGCACTCGATCTCAAACCGCGTGCGGTTCTCGGCGCACGAATTGAGGATGTGGGTGATGTCGCGGAAGGTATTGCGGAATATCCGGTCGTCACTTTCTTCCAGGTAGGGCCGTTCCCAGTCGTGCTTGAACTCGGTAAAGCGGTTGAGCATTTCGTACAGCCCGAAGTTCATCGAGCCCATGTTCAGCGAGGCCAGTTCCGGCTTGAACTGCATCACCGGCTGTAGTCGTTCCTCTACGCCCATGGTTGGAGCGCCACCGGTGGTGATGTTGATCACCACGTCGCTGGCGGCCTTGATGTGCGGCAGGAATTCGGCGAACAGTGCGGGGTCCTGGCTCGGGCGGCCGTCGTTGGGATCACGGGCATGCAGATGAACAATCGCAGCACCGGCTTCAGCGGCGCCGATGGCGGCATCGGCAATTTCCTGCGCAGTAATCGGCAAATGCGGTGACATCGACGGCGTATGAATCGCGCCGGTGACGGCGCAGGTAATGATGACAGGACGTTTTTTGGACATGACGATTCTCCGACTTTTATTCTTATGAAAAAAATCCTGGGTACAGCGCGAGGTGTTCTTCCGTGACTTACAGGTATTCGACGTTACCGTCGACGCTGATCGCCTGGCCGGTCACGTTGCGCGCGGCGGGCGAACAGAGAAACAACGCCATGGCGGCCACGTCTTCGGCGGTGACCATGCGCTTGAGGGAAATCTTGTTGAGGTATTCCTGACGCATCTCGGCTTCGGGCACGCCGACCTGCTCGGCACGGGCGCGGATCACGCCGTCCATGCGCGGGCCTTCGACGATGCCGGGCAGCAAGGCGTTGACGCGGATGTCACTCTCGCCCAACTCCGAGGCCAGGGATTTCATCAAGCCGACGATGGCCCATTTAGTCGCCGCATACGGCGTGCGCCACGCGTAGCCCAAGCGCCCTGCCACCGAGGCGATATGCAGCAGATGGCCGTGGGACGATTCCTTGAGCATCGGTACCGCGTGGTGGGCAAAACGGTATTGCGCGGTGAGGTTGATGTTGATGGTGGCTTGCCACTCGGCGTCGCTGATCGCATCGATCCCGCCAGTAGGCCCGGCGATCCCGGCGTTGTTGACCAGCACATCGAGGCCGCCGAAATGCTCGTGCTGCACCTTGAACACCGCCTCGATCTGCGCGGCATCGCTGACGTCGGCACGGGTGGCGACCGTGCCAGGGTATTTGTCGCGAAACGCTGCCAGGGCGGGCTCGCTCACATCACACACATGCACCTGGGCACCGGCTTCGAGATAAGCCGCCGCCAGCACTTCACCAATGCCGGCAGCCCCGCCGGAAATCAACACACGTAACCCAGGATAGGGCTGCAGCCGTTGTAGGACACTCATGCACGTTTACCTCCTGAAACAGACGACCGCGAACGGTCGTTCTTGACGAGCAGGCGCGCCAGGGAATCGGCGGCCTGCATGATGTCATCGGTCACCGCCGCGCGCGCGCCGGCGCCATCCCGGGCAGCCAGAGCTTCAACGATGCGCGTGTGCGCCTCCATCGAGCGTTGCAGGTGAGCTTTATCCGGGGCGACCAACGCAAAGCACGGGCCCATGTGCAGCCAGAAGTTTTCCACGGCGGCCATGGTCAACTCGGCCTGGGCCACGGCATAGATACGCCGGTGAAAAGCGAAGTTGGTCCACAGGTAGCGGGACACATCGACTTCGTCGGCGGCGTGCTGCATCTGTTGGCAGAGGTCGGTGATTTCGTCGAGGTCGGCTTTTTGCAGGAGCAGCACGGCCTTTTCGGCCAGTAAACCTTCAAGGGCGACCCGTGCATCACGAATTTCACGCAGACGTTCGACCGTCATCAGGCGGACGCGCAAACGGGAGGTTTCGGTGACTTCAAAGGCGTTTTCGGCGCTGAGGCGTTGCAGGGCTTCGCGCACCGGCATCGGGCTGGAACCGAGGGCTTCGGCGAGGCCGCGGATGGTGAGTTTCTGGCCAGGCTGGAAACGACCACTCATCAGCGCTTCGCGGATCTGGCGATAGACCTGGTCTTGCAAGGTATCGCGGGATACCTGGCGCAGGGTGGGCAGGAGGAGCGGACCATCTGTCATGAGGCAAAACCTGTGTTGTCGTTCTTATGGCCTCAATATGTGATCACAAATCAAATATGTCAAATAGTTTCCCGTTGATAGGTGCGCCGCGACATTTGGACTGCGCTGCGGATTGATAGCCAACAAACATCAATCCATCCAAATTTGTCACTTTTCATTTCTAAATGTGTCAGCCACTATTCTCGGTCATAGGCGAATCAAGCACTTTAAAAAGAACGCTGGAGACACAAAACCATGACTAGCCCTAACCGGCCCGAATCTGCCCAATCTAAAATTGGCGCGGTTTTCCGCGTTACTTCGGGTAACTTCCTCGAACAGTTCGACTTCTTTCTGTTCGGTTTCTACGCCACTTACATTGCTGCCGCGTTCTTCCCTGCCGCTAATGAGTTTGCGTCATTGATGATGACCTTCGCCGTATTCGGCGCAGGCTTCCTGATGCGTCCGTTGGGCGCAATCATCCTGGGCGCCTACATCGATGACGTCGGTCGCCGCAAAGGACTGATCGTGACCCTGTCGATCATGGCCAGCGGCACGCTGCTGATCGTGTTGGTGCCCGGTTATCACACCATTGGCCTGTGGGCACCTTTGCTGGTATTGCTGGGCCGTTTGCTGCAAGGCTTCTCGGCCGGTGCGGAACTGGGCGGCGTGTCGGTGTACCTGTCCGAAATGGCAACGCCAGGACGCAAGGGGTTCTACACCAGCTGGCAGTCGGGCAGCCAACAGATCTCCATCGTGGTCGCCGCCGCATTGGGTTATGGCCTGAACGTGTGGATGGAACCCGCTGTGGTCGCCGATTGGGGCTGGCGTATTCCGTTCGCCATCGGCTGCGTGATCATCCCGTTCATCTTCATCCTGCGTCGCAACCTGCAGGAAACTGAAGAGTTCGCCAATCGCAAGCACCGTCCAACCATGCGCGAAGTACTGGCGACCCTGGTGAAGAACTGGACCGTGGTGATCGGTGGCATGTTGATGGTGGCCATGACCACGACGGCGTTCTACCTGATCACCGTGTACGCGCCGACGTTCGGCAAGACCGTGCTGCAACTGAGCACCTCCGACGCTCTGCTGGTGACCCTGTTGGTGGCGGTGTCGAACTTTATCTGGCTGCCGATCGGCGGCACCTTGAGCGACCGTTTCGGCCGCAAGCCGGTGCTGATCGCCATGACTGTATTGACCGTTCTGACGGCATATCCAGCATTGTCCTACGTCGTGAACGCACCCAGCTTCGCGCACATGCTGGAAACCCTGCTGTGGTTCTCCTTCCTCTACGGCATGTACAACGGCGCCATGATCCCGGCCCTCACTGAAATCATGCCGGTGGAAGTGCGCGTGGCGGGTTTCTCCCTGGCCTATAGCCTGGCGACGGCGATTTTTGGTGGGTTCACCCCGGCGATCTCCACGTGGTTCATTCACATCACTGGTGATAAAGCCTCGCCCGCCTACTGGATGATGTTTGCTGCGGCGTGTGCGCTGTGCTCGACCCTGGCGCTGTATCGCCACGCCAACGCCCGTGGGCAGGTGATGCAAGAGGCTGCACAATGAAGCCACTGCTCAACACCTTGGCGGCGGTGGCTCTCGGCACAATGGCGCTGACGGCCCAGGCCGAAGCGCTTAAGGTGATGACGTCTGGCGGCTTCACCGCCGCCTATAAATTGCTCGGCCCGCAATACGCCGAGCAGAGCGGCGACACCCTCGACACCCTCCTTGGCCCATCGATGGGCAAAGCGCCGGAAGCCATTCCCAACCGCTTGGCCCGCGGCGAACACGCCGACGTGGTGATCATGGTCGGCTATGCCCTGGATGATTTGATCAAGCAAGGCAAGGTCGACAAGGCCTCCCGCGTAGAACTGGCAGACTCGCGCATCGGCCTGGTGGTGAAGGAAGGCGCAGCAAAGCCTGCAATCGGTACTGATGCCGAACTGAAAGCCGTGCTGAGTAAAGCCAAGTCCGTGGCGTATTCGGACAGCGCCAGCGGTGTGTATGTCGAGAAAGAGCTGTTCAAAAAACTCGGCATGCCCGCCAAGGGCACCATGATCGAACGCATCCCGGTAGCCGAGCAGGTTGCCAAAGGTGACTACGAAGTAGGCTTGCAACAGGTCGCGGAATTGTTGCCAGTACCGGGCGTGACGTACGTCGGCAAGATCCCGGAAGATGTGCAATCGGTGACGCGTTTTGCCGCCGGCATCCCGGTGAACGCCGAACACCCGGCCCAGGCCAAGGAGTTGCTGCAATTTTTGTCATCGCCTCAGGCGCAACCCGTGGTGCAATCGACCGGACTGGACTCAGTGTCACGCTGACCGAAACGGCATTTCCCGCACCCACCGCTCCAACTCCAGCGCCGCTGGCGGCAATGTCCGCCCGCGGCGTTTTACCAAGCCCACATTACGCATCACCTGCGGCAATACCAGCCCGACCATCGTGGGCGCGTGGGCGCGACGTTGCAGGGGCACCGATGGGCGCCATGGGTGGCGGGACCACGTGGCCGTCATCACCTTGCTCGCGCTATAGCTGGAACCGCGCCACCGCCTCGCTCAGCGAGACCGCCAACTGCGCCAGCTCGCGACTCGCCCCATTGATCTGCCCGGCGCCGGATGAGGACTGCGCAGACAAGTCGCGAATGTTGACGATGTTGCGGTCGACTTCCTTGGCAACCTGAGCCTGCTCTTCTGCGGCGCTGGCAATGACTAGGTTACGTTGGTGAATCTGGTCGATGGAGTCGGTGATCTGACTCAACGCGCCTCCCGCACCTTCAGCCAAGGTCAAGGTAGCGGTAGCGCGCTGGGTACTGGACTGCATTGATGTCAACGCGTGGTCAGACCCCGTGCGCATCGCGGTCACCATCTGATCGATTTCCAGCGTCGATTGCTGCGTACGGTGTGCCAGTGCGCGCACTTCGTCCGCCACGACCGCAAAGCCACGTCCGGACTCACCGGCCCGCGCAGCCTCGATCGCGGCATTGAGGGCCAATAGGTTGGTCTGTTCGGCAATGGAGCGGATCACGTCGAGCACTTTGCCGATATCACGCGATTGTTCAGCGAGGGTCTGCACCAGCGTCGAGGTTTCACCAATATTTGTGCTCAGGGCCTGAATGGCGCTGACGGTTTCGCCGACACGGTGTTGGCCTTCGCGCGCCGTTTCATTGGAGAGGCGGGTGGACTCTGAGGTGGAAACCGCATTGCGCGCGACTTCATCCGCCGCCGAGGTCATCTCGTTGACGGCGGTGGCGGCTTGCTCTATTTCAGCGGTCTGCTTTTGCAGGCTGCGGCTGCTTTGATCAGTGATGCCATTCAGGTCGGTGGCGGATGATGCCATCTGCCCCGCCGACTGGCGGATCAGTTGTAAGGTCCCGCGCAGGTTGGCTTGCATGGTCTTGAGTGCTACAAGCAGGCGGGTCACTTCGTCGTCACCGGTAACAGCCACCGTTTGGGTCAGGTCGCCATGGGCCACGTTTTCTGCAGCGCGCACCGCATGGCTCAGCGGGCCGACAATACTGCGCGTCAGCAACCACGCCAGCGCCACTGTGCTCAACGCCGCCAGGAGCACGAAGCCGAACACCATCGTGCGCGAACGGCTGTATTGCGCCTCGGCCACCTGCCCCTGCTGGTTGATCTGCGCGTTGTAGTAGTCGGCCAGGGCATTGAGCTGCGCACCGGAGCCATCAATCACCGTTTTCATGTCCACCAGCAGCAGCTTGTTGAGTTCGGCGCCTTGCTGCTTGTCGGCAAGGACGAAAGATTGGGCCAGGCCTTGCTGGTACTGGCGCAGCGAAACCTGGAACTGGTCATAAAGCGAGCGTACTTCTGGGGTGTCGATCACCGCATCGAGGTCAGCCAGCCTTTTGACCAGGTCCTGGCTGCGGGTGTCCATCTGGCTGCGGTATTGTGGAAGGCTTGCGGGATTCGGATCCAACGCCATGCGCAAAGAGATCGTACGAATGCGCAGCATGATTTCGCGAATGTCCGCCACCAGCCGCATCTTGGGCACCAGCCCGCTCTCAACCTGCACCGCACTGGCACGGATGCTTGCCATGTTCGACAGCGCAAAAAAACCCAGCAGGGCCACGAGCAAGGCAATCAGGACAAAACCCAGACCCGCACGGCGGGCGATGGACAGGCTGCGAAGGGACATTTTCGGGAAGCTCTCTTTTGAGGGATACGATGTCGTATGAGAGAGTTTCGGCTCGCAATGGCGGGACTTTAGGGATGTCAGGAAAGTATTACTGAATATTTCAGCCGCTTTTTGAAAAGGATGAACGTACGGGAGACTAAAAAGCCTGCCCACCCTTGAGATCAGCAGGCTTTTTCGGTGTCAGACACCCGGTAACAACTGCCTGATTACTTCACCCACACTTCTGGCTCGCTGAAAAATGCCCGCGCATTACTGTTCAGCGTCTCCAAGTGATACCCGCCTTCCTGCACAATGACACACGGCAATCCCAGCCCTCGAATGCACTCCCCCAACCGCGCAAACCCTTCGCGCGTCACCGCGACTTTGCTCTGCGGGTCCAGCTCGTAGATATCAAAACCCAGCGACAGCACCAGCACATCTGCCGAGAAGTCTTTCACTGCTGCCAACGCACGTTCCAGTTTCTCGAAGAACACCGCCTCGCTGGCACCGTGAGGCATTGGCAGGTTGAGGTTGAAGCCTTCGCCCTGTGCGCTGCCGCGTTCTTCGGCGAAGCCAGCAACGCCAGGGTAGAAGTTGGTGGGATCGCCATGGATCGAGACGTACAGCACGTCGTCGCGTTCGTAGAAAATCTCCTGAATGCCCTGCCCGTGATGCATGTCGGTGTCGAGCACGGCGACACGCTGGAAACCTTGGCGCAGGGCTTGTGCAGCGACTGCCGCATTGTTGATGTAGCAAAAACCACCCGCCGCATCGAAGCGCGCGTGATGGCCCGGTGGCCGGCATAACGCGTAGGCAGCAGGCGCACCATCGAGAATAGCCTTGGCCGCTGCAACGGCGCTCTGGGCCGACCAGTAGGCCGAACGCCAGGTGAGTTCACCGATGGGGCAACTGCCATCCGCCAGGTAGCGCGCAGCCTGGGCAAGGATGCCGCGCAAGGCGTTGGGCTCGCGTACGAATATGTTGGACATGACTTCGTCGCCCCAGTCTTCGGGGACTTCCTTCCAGCGTTGGTGGGCTTCCTGAAGGAACGCCAGGTAAGGAGCACCGTGCACGGCCAGCAATGGATCGAGGCCGTAATCCTGCGGCTGCTGGATGTCGAAACCCAAGGTTTGCGCAGCCTGCAACAGGTTGCGGGCACGCTCGGGGACTTCCTGCGGCGTGCGCATCTGGCCGCGGGAGTAGTAGCTGCGCGGAGAGTGCAGAAGTTGTTCAGGGTGGAAAAATGTACGCATCAGATGCTCCTGGGTGAACACGGAACCCGTGGGAGCTGGCGCCCACAGGTGAATCCGGTCAGCCTTGAAATATGAGTGATCAGTTGGCTTGGCCGGCGCGTTTCAACACGGCGTTGAGCAATACGTCGGTGCCCTGGCGCACGTCGTCGGGCAGCACATCTTCGGCTTCGTTATGGCTGAGGCCGCCGATACACGGGATGAAGATCATCGCGGTCGGGCAATAGCGTGCCAGGTGGATGGCATCATGTCCGGCGCCGCTGACGATACGTTGCTGGCTGTAGCCCAAGGCGTCCACCGAGGTTTGTACGCAGGCGACGCACTCGGCATCGAAAGGCGTGGCCGGGCTGATCCAGTGGGGGCTCACGGTGACGGTCAGGCCGCGTTGCGCGGCAATGGCCTGCAACTGTTGGCGCACCTGTTGCTCCATGGCGTCTATCTCGCTGTCGCGGTGATGGCGCAGGTCGACGGTGAAATTCAGCAGGCCAGGGATGGTATTGCGTGACGATTTAGCGAGGCTCAATTCGCCCACGGTGGTCAGGCCTTCCGGGGCGAAATCGGCCGCCAGTTGCTCCAACGCCTGGATCATTTGCGCAGCGCCGTACAACGCATCTTTACGCAGCGGCATCGGTGTAGTGCCGGCATGGGCGGCCATGCCTTCGACCCGCACATCCAGCCAGCGAATCGCCTGGCCACCGGTGACCACGCCGATGCTCTTGGCGTTGTCTTCAAGGATCGGGCCCTGCTCGATATGCGCCTCGAAATACGCATCCACCGCGCCACCCAATGGGCGTGAACCGCTGTAGCCGGTGGCACGCAGGGCCTCGGCCACGCTGATACCATCAACGTCTGCGGTGGCCAGCGCCTTATCCAGCGCCAGGGTGCCGGTGAACACCGCCGAGCCGAGCATGGCCGGCGTAAAACGGGCGCCCTCTTCGTTGGTCCACACGGCGATTTCCAACGGTTTGCGCGTCTGGATAGCGTGATCATCAAGGCTGCGGATCACCTCCAGGCCCGCCAATACACCATAGACGCCATCAAAGCGCCCGCCTTCCGGCTGGGTGTCGAGGTGGCTTCCCATCATGACCGGTGCCGCCTCCTTATCCGTACCGGCACGACGGGCGAACAGATTGCCGATGGCATCCACGCTCAGGGTCAACCCGGCGGCTGTGCACCAGTGGCTGAACAACTCACGACCGGCTTTGTCTTCGGCACTCAAGGCCAATCTGCAACTGCCGCCGCGGGCTGTGGCGCCGATCTCGGCCATGGCCATCAGGCTGGCCCACAGACGCTCGCCATTAATCTTCAACATGACACATTCTCCCTCAAACGCTATGAGCCATTTCATGACGGTGAGCGGTGGCATGGCGGCGCGACAACGCCAGTACACACACCAGCGACACCGCCGCGATCAGGCTATAAAACACAGCCATGGGCCACCATTGGCCTTGGTATTGATGGGCCAGCCAAGTGCCAATCAACGGGGTGAGCCCACCGGCCAGCGCACCGCACACCTGGTATGCCAGGGAGATCGCGGTGTAGCGCACGCGGGTTTCAAACAGGCCGCTGACAAAGCCTGCGATCACCGCATAAAACGAAGCCATGCACACCACCGCCAGGGCGATGCCGAGGATGATCAACGGTGCCTGACCGCTGCTCACCAGTACGAACATCGGGTAGGGCGAAGCCATTGCCAATACGCTCATCGCGCACAGGAAGCGCGTAGCGCCAACCTTCTCCGCCACCCAGGCGGCCAGGGGCTGGACGCAGAACTGAATGATGGCAACGAAGAACAGGCACTCCAGAATCAGCGAGCGCGGCAGGCCCAGTTGCTGAGTGCTGTAGGCAATCATGAAGGTGTTGGTGAAATACACCCCGGCAATGCCCAGGGTGTTGGCGCCGATGCACAGCAGCAGCGGGCGCCAGGCGGTTCGCAGCACTTCAACGACAGGCGCCTGGTCTTTCTTGATGGCTCGCGCTTTTTCGGCCAAGGCTTTGTCTTCGAGGAATTCAGGCGACTCATTCACGCCCAGGCGAATCGCCAGGCCGACAACCAGCAGCAACGCGCTGGCGAGAAACGGCACGCGCCAGCCCCAACTGAGCAAGTCTTCTTCCGGCAAACGGGTGACCGCGCTGAACGCCAGCAACGACAGGATCAATCCCGCCGGGCTGCCCAACTGCGCGAAGGAAGCAAAGAAGTTACGCCGACCTTTCGGCGCATGCTCGCCCGCCATCAACACCGCCCCGCCCCACTCACCGCCGACGGCAATACCTTGCACAACGCGCAGCAGAACCAGCATCACCGGTGCAGCGGCGCCGATCTGGGCGTAAGTAGGCAACAGGCCGATACATACGGTGACCACGCCCATCATCACCAACGTGATGACGAGGGACTTCTTGCGCCCGATCCGGTCGCCGATATGGCCAAACACAATGCCGCCCAATGGCCGTGCAAAGAAGCCCACGGCGAAGGTGCCGAAGGCGGCCATGGTGCTGAACAGTTTGTCTTCGGAGGGGAAAAACAATTGGCCGAACACCAGCGCGGCGGCAGTGGCGTAGATGTAAAAGTCGTACCACTCGATCATGGTGCCGATAAAAGCGGCGGCCGCAGCACGGCGAGGCTGAGGCGAAGCGGAAGGCTTCATGGGGCTGGCTCCTTTGGTTATTTTTTTGGCAGGAGAAAGGTCGAACACATGCGCTCTGATGGCGCTTGTTGAGCGTGAGTTTTCGTCTCGAGGCTATGATTAGTCAATTTTCTATTTATTATTCCAATTATAAATCCTGCTTATTATTGAGCCGCACCATGTCCGAAACCCGCCGCGACATTCACCCCCTGCTCAACGACCGCCTGGACTGGAACCTGCTGCGCACTTTTCGCGTGATCGGCCAGGAGCTGAGCATCAGCCGCGCCGCCGCACGCCTGCACCTGACCCAGCCGGCGATCAGCCAAGCCCTCAAGCGCCTGGAAGAACAACTCGACTGCCAACTCATCGTTCGCCGTGGTCCACGTTTTGTGTTGACCGAGGCCGGTGAACAGATCTTCGCCATTGCCGGCGAGATGTACGGCCAGGTGTCGCAGATGAGCAACGCCCTGCAAAAACCCGGCGATGAAGTGATCGGCAAGGTGCGTTTGCTGATGATCAGCCGGATCAACTCGGACACCTTCGATGAATTTCTCGCGGGCTTTCACCGCGAACACCCTCGGGTAGACCTGGAGGTCGAGGTGATGCGCAGCTCGGACATCGTCGCCGCACTTCTGGAAAAAACTGCAACCCTGGGTTTGAGCCTCAACCGTCGGCCGCAGCCACGCCTGGAGCAGCATCTGTTCCTGCGCCAGCGCTATGCATTTTTCTGCGGCCGGCACCACCCGCTTTTCGGGCGCACCGGTTTGGCGGAGGGGGATTTGCAGTCGGAGAACTTCGTGAGTTTTACCAGCGACCAGATTGGCGGGATGCTGTCGCCGTTGACGATTTTCCGTGATCAACAAGGGTTTAGCGGGCGGATCGTGGCGTCCTCCTCAAGCCTTGAAGAAGTGCGTCGGTTGGTGATTGCCGGGTTTGGCTTGGGCTGTTTGCCGATTCATGTGGTGGCGGAGGATGTGAAGAACGGGCTGCTGTGGCGGCTGCCGCCGGATGAGGGGATCGCGGACGTGGATATTCATTTGCTGTGGAATCGGGAACAGAAGATGAGTCGGGCGGAAACGGTGTTTATCGAGAGCCTGTCAGAACGGCTTGGGCGATGACGCAGGCCTTGTAGTGGGTTCGACTACAAGGCCTTTTCTATCCAGCGGAGGTGACTTAGCTTCCGCGCTCCTTATTGGCTTGAGACAGAACCGAGGCGGCAAGCGCCTTGGTATCTTCGCTGTATTTATCGCTGCCCAGCACCTCTCCAGCTTTCTGCTCCATCTCTGCACTCGTCTGCTTGTCGGTGCCTTTCTGGGCTAAAGCTGAAGCGGCGAGGCTTTTGGCAATGGGTGAGGCGCTTTGGCTGTTGAGCGTTTCCGCCGCCAACGTCGCGATCTTGCCGGAGGTTTCTTTGGTATTTTTGCTCATGATGCAGTTCCTTTGCGGTTGGAGGCGCCCAATGTCGAGCGCTACCACAAAGTAATAAGGTGCCAGGTGTACCGCAATGCGCTGCTCGTAGGCAGCGTTTTGAAAGCCTGTACGAAAGGTGCATTGAACATGTAGTGCGTGCTAGAGCGTCGCATCGATTGCACTGATGATTACTATCGAAACGAGCGCCTGCCCGATTTTCACCACTGTTTCCTATAATCGCCTCCAAATTCCCTCCCCCTCGCCTGGCTTCAGGCGACGCTCATCCTGGAACCCAACCATGCCAAGTGCCAGCCAGGCCCCTCGCGGCCTTCCCGAACATAATCAACAAAGTGTCAAACAGCAGTGGTTGGCCATTCTCTCGGTTGCCGTGGGCGCGTTTGCCTTGGTCACCAGTGAGTTTCTGCCCGTGGGCGTGCTCAACGACGTCGCCAGCGACCTCGGCATCACCGCCGGCCACGCAGGCCTGATGGTCACCCTGCCTGGCATCATGGCCGCCCTCGCCGCCCCCCTGCTGTCGGTGATCATTGGCACCATGGACCGGCGCTATCTGCTGATCGGCCTGACGCTGGTCATGATTATCGCCAACTCAGTCGTGGCCTTCGCCAGTGACTTCAGCCTGCTGCTGTTCGGCCGCGTCTTGCTGGGTATCAGCATCGGTGGTTTCTGGGCGACGGCCATTGCCCTCAGCGGCCGCCTGGCCCCCAAGGGCGTGGGCGTAGCGAAGGCCACATCGATCATCATGATGGGGGTGACCCTGGCCACCGTACTGGGCGTGCCCGTAGGGACCTGGCTCAGCGGCCTGATGGGCTGGCGCATGACCTTCCTGGTCACCGCGCTGTTGGGCATACCGGTAGTCCTCGCGCAGGTCTTCCTGCTGCCCCGGCTCAACCCGGAAAAAGCCATTCACGTCAGTGACCTGCCGGCGTTGTTTATCAACCCACGGGCGCGGGTCGGACTGATCGCCGTATTGCTGATCGGCCTGGCGCACTTTGCCGCGTATACCTATGTCGCACCGTTCTTCAAAAACAGCTCCGGCTTCGATGGCCCGACGATTGGCTCGTTGCTGCTGATGTTTGGCGTGGCCGGGGTAGCGGGTAACATTTTCGCCGGCTTCGCCGCCAACCGCAGCGTGCGCTACACCCTTCTGCTGGTCGCGCTGATGATCGGCACCAGCACCGCTCTGTTCCCCCACTTCGCCACCGGTTTGACCGGCGCAGCCATGCTCATTGCGCTCTGGGGTTTCGCCTTTGGCGCCTTCCCGGCTTGCGCCAGTATCTGGATGTTTGTGGTCGCGCCCAAGGATGTGGAACGCGGCATGCCACTGTTCGTCGCCTTGTTCCAGGTGATCATTGCGTTGGGCTCGTTCTTTGGCGGGCGGATCGTCGATCAGATGGGCAGCTCGGTATTGTTGAGCCTGGCTACGGCGTTGGTGGGCTGTGGGTTTGTCACCGTGTTGGTGCTGGGGCGTAATGTGAGTAACAGCTTGGCGGCTCAACCTGCCTGACCAGACCAGTACCCATTAAAAAGCCTGCTGAGCCTTGAGTTCAGCAGGCTTTTTCAATGGTCGGGTACAACGCGAATTCAGTAACCCGCCGCATCCTCGAGCTTGCCACTGACAATGCTCACCCCCGAGCTTGTGCCCAGGCGGGTGGCGCCAGCTTCGATCATGCCCACTGCAGTCGCATAGTCGCGCACCCCACCCGACGCCTTGACCCCCATCTGCGGGCCGACGACGCGGCGCATCAGGGCGATGTCTTCCGCGGTGGCACCACTGCGGCTGAAGCCCGTCGAAGTCTTGACGAAAGCCACGCCCAGTTCACGGCAGATTTCGCAGGCCCGGATCTTTTGCGCCTCGTCCAACAGGCAGGTTTCGAGAATCACTTTCAGCGGCACCGCGCCACAGGCTTGATGCACTGCGGCGATATCGTCGCGCACTGTATCCAGCCGCCCTTCGCGCAGGGCGCCGATATTGAGCACCATGTCGATCTCTCCCGCGCCCACGGCGATTGCCTGTTGGGCTTCGAAGGCTTTACTCTCGCTCAGCCCCGCACCCAGTGGGAACCCGATCACTGCGCAGACTTTGACCTTCTGCCCTGCAAGCAATTGAGCGGCAAAAGGCACCTGGCCCGAGTTCACGCACACGGAATAGAACCCATATTCCTGCGCTTCTTTGCATAACTCTGCGATTTGCTCCCGCGTCGCGTCGGGCGCCAGTAAGGTGTGATCGATAAATTGTGCAAGTGCTGCGGGTGTGATTGAGGTCATGAAATCCGTTCCTGATGAAGGAGCACGATGGACGTAACGTATTAGAAAGCGCGCCCAACAAATGTTAATATAATACCAATAAATGATGTAATTACAACATAACTGGCCGATCGGAATACCTGTGGAAAGCAAACAATCAGAACGCATCAAACTGATCCAGCAAGCCCTGCAGGACCAAAAGGCGATCCATCTGCGGGAGATGGCCGCGTTGCTGGAAGTCTCGGAAATGACCCTGCGCCGGGATCTCAACCGCTACCCGGACAAGTTCCATCTACTTGGCGGGCATATCACGCTCGCATTCGACCCAGAAGGTGCGCCCGACTACAAAGTCACGGAGCAAGGCACTCGGCATGTGGAAGAGAAACGCCGCATCGGCAAGCTCGCGGCCGCGGTTATCAAGCGCGGCGACACGGTCTTCTTCGACTGCGGTACCACGGTGCCCTTTGTGATTGATTTCATCCCCGATGAACTGGAGTTCACCGCGGTCTGCAACTCGCTCAACGTGTTGCTCAAACTGCAGCAAAAACCCAACTGCACGATCGTCCTGTGTGGCGGCACCTTCCATCGCAAGAACCAAGTGTTCGACCATGCCGACGAGAGCAGCATCCTCGACAACGTGCGCTTGACCTGGGCATTCATCTCGGCCGCAGGCGTCAGCGAAACCTTCGGCGTGACCTGCTTCAACTTCAATGAAGTGGCGGTCAAACAGAAGGTCTTGCGCCAGGCCCAGCACCGCATGCTGCTGGCCGACCACAGCAAGTTCGACGTCGTGCGCACCGCGCATTTCGCCACCCTGGAACAATTCAACGTGGTGGTCTCCGATAAGAAGCTGCCCAAACCTTACCGTGAGCTGATCACGCAATACGGCGCGCAATGGGTGGTGTGAACCTCCCTCGCCACGCCTCATCAGCCGCCCAACTCATCCCGTAGGCGGCAACGCTCTTCGGCCGACAAATAACCGGTGCTCACGCTGAAAAGTGCACGTTGCCCGCCGGCCAACGAGCGCACATTGCCTTTGGCTTTTTCCGCCAGGTAGCCCTCGGGTTCGCAGGTAGAAGGCAAGACGAATGCGGCGACACCTTGGTCGGCGTTATGCAGGATCCAGCGGGTGGCATGGGAAAACTGATCGGGCCGATAGCGGGTGTAAAACGCCGAACCTTCGGGATGGTCCAGTAGAAAATGCGCATGGCCTGCAGCATCGGCGGGCACCTCTTCGAAGAAACAGACAATTTCCGGATCATGCAGCGCGGGGCTGTCCAGGCTGCTCAAGCGCGAAGGATCCTGGCTCAATTCAGCCATGTAGGCCGACCACTCGGGGGTCGGCTTGACGTGGGCCGGCACGCTGCTGCGAACCCGGACCCGGGCGCCGGCCAAGGGCTCGACCAGGCTGGCGCCGGGAATGTAGGCGTAGTTCATGTGGGCCATATACATCAGTTCCATGGCCTTGCCCGCAAGATTGGTGACCGCCATGCCGATATCAAATACCCCCGAGCCGACACGCAGGGTCAACGTGGGTGTGGCGCGATAGTGGTCGCCAAACCCCTGCACATACTCGTAGTCCCCACCCAGGCGCAGGTACAGGCCAGCGGCGTCTTCCCCCACTTCCAGCCAGGCGGCGTCCATCGGCGCGCAGGGCATTTCGCCGTGCAGCGGGTGGTCGTCGGCCGGGGCGGGGCAACCGTTGCGCAGCAGCCCGGCGTGGAACATAAAACAGCCGTAGGTGCCGATCACCGTCGAACTGGGCTTGGGCTGGCGAAACATGTTGCGCATCGTCAGCTCGCAACCGTCGAAGGTCGCGGACCAGATCATCTGCCCCTGGTAAGGCAAGGCCACCACGCGGCCGCGGGCATTTTCCAACGCCAGCGCCTTGACCCCACTGGGGTAGGTCCAGGCCAGCACGCGAAAAACGTCCGATTGCAGCAGGGTCTTTTCGACGCCGCTGAACTGCTCGGGAGACAAGGCCAGCGTGAAGGTTTTCATGAGGCCACCACAGCGCCAGCCCCAGGCTGCGCGGCGCGGCTGTGACGCATGCAGGAATAGGCGTAGGCCACAATCACCACAAAACACAGCAGGGGCACGCTGTACGCCAGCTGCATATTGCCGTGAGTGGCATCTGACAGCAGGCCTTGGAACACTGGAATCACCCCGCCGCCGACGATGCTCATCACCAGCAGAGAACCGCCGACACTGGTGTCTTCGCCCAGCCCTTCAATCGTCAGGCCATAAATGGTCGGCCAGCACGGCCCGAGGAAAATGCTCACCGCGACCGCTGCGTACACCGCGCTGATATTCGGTACCAGGATGGTGTAGGCGAGCAAGGCAATGGTCAGCACGCCGTAGATGGCCAGGACCTTGGCAGGGTGCAGCTTGCGCATCAACAGATTGGCGATCATCTTGCCGACGAAATAAGCGGCAAAGGTCGTCAGCAGGAACCATGACGCGCTGCGCTCGTTCATCCCGCCCATCTGCATCGCCAGGCGAATGGTGAAGCTCCAAACACCGACCTGGGCCCCCACATACAGAAACTGCGCCAGCACGCCGAAGGTAAAGCGCGGATTACGCGACAGGCGCGCCAGGCTCTGGCCAAGGCTGGGCTTTTTCACCTCAGCCTTGACGTTGCCCCGGCACGCGGGGAAGCGGGTGATGGCAATGAGGATAAACATCAGCACCAGCACCGCGATCATCCATTTGTACGGCAGCAGGGTCGACTGGATCATTTCCAACTGTTGGATAGCCGCCTCAGAGGCGCTCATTTGGGTCAGTTGTTCGTGGGTGGCGTCGGTGTCCTTGAACATCACGAAGCTGCCGACATACACGCCGGCCATGGCGCCGAACGGGTGGAAGGTCTGCGAGATGTTCAGGCGGCGGGTGCCGGTCTCCCGCGGGCCCATCAAGGTCGAGTAGGTGTTGCAGGCGGTTTCGAGAAACGAAAGCCCGCACGCGATCACAAACAGCGCCATCAGGAACATGCCGTAGGTGGCGCTGGATGCCGCAGGAAAGAACAGCGCGCAGCCTGCCATGTAGAGCATCAAACCCACGAGTATCGTGCTTTTATAGCCGAAGCGACGGACCACCAAGGCCGCCGGAATCGCGACGAAAAAGTAGCCCAGGTAAAACGCCGACTGCACAAATGCGGTTTGGAAATCGCTGAGCAAAAAGGCCTTCTTGAAATGCGCGATCAGCACGTCATTCATGCTGGCCGCCGCCGCCCACAGGGCGAAAATACTGCACAGCAGCAAAAACGCGAACCAGGGCGTGCGATTCAGGTAAAAACCATCGGCAGTTTGTTGGAGCGGGACTTTTGTCATTGTTATTCTCCGTGGGGTATACGGCGCGTCAGCCATACAGGGATGGCCGACATCGGTGATAGACGACTCAGGACGGGTCAAAAAACTCGGCGAACCGGGCAGCATCGGGGTAGGAGCTCTGGGTGCCGAGGCCGGTGACCGAACAGGCGGAATACGCCACCGCCCGGGTCATGGCCGCACGCATATCGCCCTGCTGGGTCCAGTAATGGGCGAAGCAACCGATAAAGGCATCACCGGCGCCGGTGGTGTCCCGGGCCTCGACCTCGCGCCCAGGCACATGAAACTCACCCTCCTCGCCCACATACAGCGCGCCTTGCTCGCCGAGGGTGACGATCACGTGGCGAATACCCTGGGCGACCAACACCCGCGCGGCGAGCAACGCACTCTCAGGCCCCTCGACCGACTTGCCGGTGATCAGTGACAGTTCGCTTTCATTGGGAATGAAAAAATCCAGCTGCGCCAGATGCTCGCGGCTCAAACCAGCGACCGCAGGGGCCGGATTGAGCAACACCGGAATGCCGTGGCGTTTGGCAAACTCGATGGCGTAGTAGACGGTTGCCAAGTCGATTTCCAACTGCAGGACGATCAGGCTGCATTCGCGTAAAGCCGCGTCCGCGGCGTCGATATCAGCCGGCTTCAAATGCGCGTTGGCGCCTTTGACGATCAGGATGCTGTTGTGGGAATCGCTCTGCACAAAGATTGGCGCCACGCCGCTGGACACCCCCGGCACCCGCGTGACGTAGCGCGAGTCGATGGCATGGCGTTGAAAATTGGCCAGGGTGTTATCGGCAAACATGTCATCGCCCAACTTGGTCAGCATCAACACTTCGCTGCCAAGCTTGGCCGCCGCCACTGCCTGGTTCGCCCCCTTGCCGCCGCACCCCATGGCAAAGCCCGGAGCCTCAAGGGTCTCGCCCTGCCGGGGCATTCGGTCGATATAGGTGACCAAATCCACCATGTTGCTACCGATGACCGCGATCTTATTCATGGATATCTTTACCTTGTGCACGATGTGGCAGGCACCACAGCGTTATTATTTTTGTTATTTAAATAACATTTTCTGTGACTATTCAACCTATTTTTTGTGAATGCGAAAAAGCTGGGCTGATGCGCTGACGAGCGGACGCGCGAATTCCGGACGCGACGACGCCGTACGAAGGCGCTCGGTTCGTTCGAAGGGTTGGCTGGAGGTGTAGAGAACTACCGCGAATTGGCTTGGGTTTAAGTTGGAAATAACCCTTGGCTTAAAGAATTTTGGTTACCTGCCGCTATAGAGGTTGAGTCTTGCTGTCTTTTCTATACAAGAAGAGGAAAAATGCTTTCGCGTCATGGATATATGACCTAAAGCTACTATCCTTCTTCATCAAAAAGGTACGTGTAGTTAAGGTGCTTACCGAAACGCGGAAGGACAAGCGTTATAGTGATTATCAAAATAAAGGGATATTTATGAGATTCGCTAAACTGTTCGGGGCAGCCACTCTACTCGCCTCTATGATTGCATCTGCCCAAGCTGGCACAATCGTCACCGTGAAGGTGAAGAACTCTACGACCGGTCCAGCCGCGTACACTTTCGAGTACTTTTCAGGGAGTAGATAGCGCTCGAGCTATCTTCAGCATCTGGAGTATCACCATGGATTTTTCGATTAAATCGTATCAAGCAAGTACACAGGCAAAGGTTTCTACACAAGAGAAGCTTCCTTCGTCCAACCCTGTAAATTTGCCTTCAGGGAATGCCGCAATCAAGACGACGGAGACCGTCACAATCTCCGATTCCGCACGGGCACTGTACGCATTAAGTAGCGCTGATGATAAACAAGCCTCTATGTCCAATAGGGATTTAAAAGGACAATATGCAAAAGGTCAGAGCGATATGTACAATTTCGGGCAGCGGATTGCTGGCGGAAATCTTAATAATGAGGATCTACTTCCCAAAACAGATAACCCTGCCCGTTTGGCGTTAGGTCAGCAGTCACTGGATTACGCAGTTGGGCTTTCTAAGCGCCCCCCCGAAAAACTTCCAAACCCATTTGAAGGCATGGCCCGAAACGGGCTAAGCAATATTGTTTATGATGATTCAGGAACCTATACGGTTGCAGAACGATATGCCGCTTATGGGGAACTTAGTAAGCAGGATGAAACATATTTTTCCAAGTTGTACGCCACTATAACGAACGGCGGTGACAACAGTGAAATCTTCAAAGGCATCATGGACTATTTCGATGATCTTCCAGGGGTCGAGAAAGCGGCATACCCTGATGGCTTTAGGGACAGTATAAAAAGTCTTTACCAAGAGCAGTTAGGACAATCGGGGCCGCTCGCCCTTCTCAGGCAATCGACTGAAAACGACTCTGAGAAATTGTCAACGAGCTTCTTCAACAAGGAACAATCACCGGAGCATATGTTGCAGGCAGTCTTAGAAAAAGCGATTGCTCTTTCGACGGTCTGACCAGTCCAAAGTAACCAATGTGTCACTGCCGGGATTAGTTAGGAACGTCAGCAGGGTTCGAGAACGGTTGGACGATTGAACGAATCGAGGCAGAAGCGCAAAAATACCAATCCGAACTGTGTGGTTCCAAGACAGAAGAGTTGGATTGGATGTTCAGAAACAATGTTGATGATTCCTTCCGTGCTTACCTTGCTGCTGGGACAGAGAACCTAGATGAGATCCTAGGGGCGGGCTCTCCGCTTCTCACGATGATGGACGACCTCGATTCGTACCTAAATCCGCATGTGAGCGGTCTAAACGTAGAGGTCGACAATCAGATAATCCACCTGACGCGTATGAATGCCCGGTTCCTTTTGATGACCGGCTTTCGTATTGGCCTGACAGGTCACGTTTCAGGCATTTGAGCTTGCAAGGTGTCTAGAGAATCCGGGGCGATTCAGTGGGCAGTGAACCACCGATTGCCAATGTATTTTGGCGGCGATTGACTAGTAGAACTGAGTAGTAGAATCGAAAAACACTCAGACACAAAAAAGCCCCGTAAATCATAGATTTACGAGGCTTTCTGAATAATGGCGGAGAGATAGGGATTCGAACCCTAGGTACCGGTGAAGGTACAACGGATTTCGAATCCGTCCCATTCGGCCACTCTGGCATCTCTCCAACGGCGCGCATCATAACAGCGTGAATCAGGAAAGCAAAGCGCCGAAGCGATTTTTTTCCGTGCTATCAGATGCTTGCGTCAATTAAAGCGGTACGCCGAGACGATTGGCGACTTCTTCGTAGGCTTCGATCACGTCACCGAGGCCCTGGCGAAAGCGGTCTTTGTCCATCTTCTTCTTGGTGTCCTTGTCCCACAGGCGGCAGCCGTCCGGGCTGAATTCGTCGCCCAGGACGATGGAGCCGTCGTGGAACACACCGAATTCGAGCTTGAAGTCGACCAGCAGCAGCCCGGCGTCGTCGAACAGCTTGCTCAGCACGTCGTTGACCTTGAGGGACAACTCCTTCATGCGCGCCAGTTGCTCAGCGGTGCCCCAGCCGAACGCCACGACGTGGGATTCGTTGATGAACGGGTCGCCCTTGGCGTCGTCCTTCAGGAACAGTTCGAACGTGTATGGATTGAGCTTGAGGCCCTCCTCCACGCCCAGGCGCTTGACCAGGCTGCCGGCGGCGTAGTTACGCACGACGCATTCGACCGGGATCATGTCGAGCTTCTTGACCAGGCACTCGTTGTCGCCCAGCAGTTTGTCGAATTGGGTCGGAATGCCGGCCTCTTCGAGTTTCTGCATGATGAAGGCGTTGAACTTGTTGTTCACCATGCCTTTGCGATCAAGCTGTTCGATGCGCTTGCCGTCGAACGCCGAGGTGTCGTTGCGAAACAGCAGGATCAGGCGGTTGGCGTCGTCGGTCTTGTACACCGACTTGGCTTTGCCGCGGTAGAGTTCTTCACGTTTTTCCATGATGGGCTCCGCTTTGAGTGAGGTGGGCTAGGCGATGTGGCGCCAGTCGAGCCCTGAATCTTGATCGGCCAGTTGCAGCCAGTCCGGGTCGCACCCAAGGGTGTCGACAAAACATTGCCGGGCAAGCGTCGGCAGGTTGTTCTTGCTGCTCAAGTGGGCCAGGACCAAGTGTTGCAGGTCTTGCCAGCCCAACTCATACACCAGGTACGCGGCCTGGTGGTTGTTCAAATGTCCCAGTTCGCCGCCCACCCGCTGTTTGAGAAAGTAGGG
The DNA here is from genome assembly GCF_019456785.1 of Pseudomonas sp. LAP_36. Taxonomy (NCBI): domain Bacteria; kingdom Pseudomonadati; phylum Pseudomonadota; class Gammaproteobacteria; order Pseudomonadales; family Pseudomonadaceae; genus Pseudomonas; species Pseudomonas sp. LAP_36. Next base: position 805,745 of record NZ_JAHZMS010000001.1, on the reverse strand, counting down.
GTAGTGACCGCGAGCCAGCAGGTCTCTGCAGTGGTTGGACTCGATCATCAACGCATCGAGGTTCCGGTAACCGTCCAGCACCTTGGCGCAGTAGGAACCCAGGTCGGTGAGCACGCCGAAGCGCCGCTCACCATCGCTGAACACATACTGCGTCGGTTCCTGGGCGTCGTGCGCCACGGCAATCACATCAATGCTCAGGGCACCGATTTGCAGTTGCTCGCCACCGGCCAGGAAACCCGCGGGTTCAATGGGTTTGCGCATCCCGCGCAAGGTACCGCGACTGAGGTACACCGGAAGATTGTAGCGCCGAGACAGTAAACCCACGCCATGCACATGGTCGGCATGTTCGTGGGTCACCAGAATCGCGCTCAGCTGCGCGGGGTGAACCCCCAGGCGCAGCAGGCGTCGCTCGGTTTCCCGTAACGAGAAACCACAATCCACCAGCACGTACGTGTCGTCGTGGGCGACCAGCGTGCCGTTCCCTTGGCTACCGCTGCCGAGAACGGCAAAACGCATCGGATCAGCCCAGGTTGTCCTGAATCACGCCCAACACTTTGCGCGCTGTTTCAGCGGGCGCAACGGTATTGATGTTTTTCTCGACGGTGACTTGCACGCTTTCGCCCACCTTGCTCAAACGAACCTGGTAACGCTCGGCGCGGGTTTCGACTTCTTCCTTGGTCGGCTTGCTGCCGAACAGCTTGCCGAAGAAACCTGGCTCGTCGTCTTTACGCTCGGCCTTTTCAGCCACGTTGATGTAGTACAGGCCCAGGCTGCGGTTGATGTCTTCAACACGCCAAGGACCTTGCTCCAACGCGCGGCCAACACTGGCCCAGGCACGGTCGAGGTCTTCACCCAGGTTCAGCACCACGTTGCCGCTGCCGTCTTCAGTGAGGCTGACGCGGCTCGGGGTGTCGTAATCACGTGCGGCGAGCAGCGAAACGGAACCGCCCTTCTCGGAGATACGGCTCATGCTGGCCAACATCTCGTCGACCAGTGCCGAGTCGACACCGGAGTTAACCGAGCGATTGGTGAAATCAACGTTGGCGGTGCTGCCGGCAGGACGCTCGGCGCTGACCACGTAGACTTCACTGGTATTGCGTTGCACACCTGGCTCGATGCGCACGCGCACTCGGGCTTCGCTGTCGGCGGCTACACCACCGGCCTGCAGGCGCTTGGCCATGGTGGCGGAGAGCTCGCTGCCCTGCTGCCATGCAGTGGTGAATTCACCGGTCTGCGGGCGTTGCTCATCAATGCGGAAACCGTTGTCCTGGAAGAACTGCACCGCCACCGGCCAGACTTCGGCGGGCGGGCGCTGAGCCACGATCCAGCGGGAGTCACCGCTTTTCTGCAGGCTGTAGTCGCTGGCATCCGCCACGGCCGATATGGGCTGTGGACGCGGCACTACGTACTCACCCTTGGTGGTGTCGTCAGCAACGTTGCGCGGGATCGGCAGCAAGGGGTCAAGGCGCTTGGCGACGTTGACGCCCGGCGGCAATTCCATCGGCTTGGTGGGTTGGGCTTCCAGGTAATCGCTACCGCGGTCACGGAAGTAGCCTTCCGGGCCCCAGATCCAACCGCAGCCACTGGTGCTGGAGATAATCAAGGCAAGTGCGGAAAGTCCGGCCAATCGCTTCATGCGTAATGCTTCCTCAATTAAACCAGGACGCCGGACTGGCGCAGGGCCTGTCGCAGCGGTTCGTGACAGGCTTCACTAAGACGAGTGAGCGGCAGACGGATACCGTCCGGCATCATGCCCATTTCAGTCAGCGCCCATTTCACGGGAATAGGGTTGGATTCGATAAACAGTGTCTTGTTGAGCGGCATCAGCTTCTCGTGGATCGCGCGGGCGGTCACGGCGTCGCCGGCGATGGCGGCAGCGCACATTTCGCTCATGGCACGCGGGGCCACGTTGGCGGTCACAGAGATGTTGCCTTTGCCGCCGAGCAGGATCAGCTCGACCGCCGTGGCGTCGTCACCGGAATACACCAGGAAATCGCCGCTCACGCCGGCCAGGATATCCTTGGCGCGCTGCAGGTCGCCCGTGGCTTCCTTGATACCGATGATGTTCGGCACGGCGGACAGGCGGATTACGGTCTCGGCCTTCATATCGCACGCGGTACGACCCGGTACGTTATAGAGGATCTGCGGGATATCGACCGCTTCGGCAATGGCGCGGAAGTGCTGGTACAGGCCTTCCTGGGTCGGCTTGTTGTAGTACGGGGTCACCAGCAGGCACGCATTGGCGCCGGCCTTCTTGGCGTTTTTGGTCAGCTCGATTGCTTCGCGTGTCGAGTTGGCGCCCGTGCCGGCGATCACGGTAATACGGCCCGCAACACGCTTGACCACGAACTCGATCACCTGGATGTGTTCTTCCACATCGAGAGTGGCCGATTCACCGGTGGTGCCGACCGCCACGATGGCGTTGGTGCCTTCTTGCAGGTGGAAGTCCACCAGTTTGCCCAGGCTGTCCCAGTCGAGACGACCTTGTGCATCCATGGGTGTGACCAGTGCCACCATACTGCCCGCAATCATGCAACCGCTCCTGCCGGAAAAAGAGAGCCGTAATGGTACTGGCGCCAAGATGCTTGCACAAGCAAAGTACTGCCTGAGGATGCGTTCTGACGTAACTAAACGACGGACAATGCCATCATCGGGCCAAAGCCCCCCCTGAAGCACGATGAAATAGGACCGATCACGCAATGAAAACGCCACCTCCTATCCCTTGGCGATGCTTTTCGCTACCCTTCATCCTTTGATCGATACCGCCCTTACAGTATCGACCGCTCATCGTTTTAGGAAGGCTGCATGTCCACCCCCACAGTTCGCGAACAATTCCTTGTTATCAGTGCCCTCGGCGCCAACCCCATGGAGCTGACTAACGTCCTGTGCCGCGCCAGCCATGAAAACCGCTGCGCCGTCGTGACCTCCCGCCTGACCCGTCACGGCGAGTGCAGTGCGCTGGTCCTGCAGATCTCCGGCACCTGGGATGCTCTGGCTCGCCTCGAAACTGGCCTGCCGGGCCTGGCAAAGAAGCACGACTTCACTGTCAATGTGGTACGCAGCGCCGCCCTGGAAAATCGTCCGCAGGCTCTGCCTTATGTGGCGTATGTCAGTTCGGCCTATCGCTCGGACATCGTCAACGAGCTGTGCCAGTTCTTCATCGACCACAATGTCGAGCTGGAGAACCTGACCTGCGACACCTATCAGGCCCCGCAAACCGGCGGCACCATGTTGAACGCCACGTTTACCGTGACCCTGCCGGCGGGCGTGCAGATCAGTTGGCTGCGCGATCAGTTCCTGGATTTCGCCGATGCCCTGAACCTCGACGCACTGATCGAACCGTGGCGCCCACAGAACCCAATGTAAGGAAGTTTTCATGGCCGTAGTCATCGACCAACCCATAGCCGATTTCGAAGCCCAGGCCACCAGCGGTCAGACCTTCAGCCTCGCAGCCCTCAAGGGCAAGCAAGTGGTGCTCTACTTCTACCCGAAGGACAGTACGCCGGGCTGCACCACTGAAGGCCAGGGTTTTCGTGACCAGTACGCAGCGTTCAAGGCGGCCAACACTGAAGTGTTTGGCGTGTCGCGCGACAGCGTGAAGTCTCACGAAAACTTCAAAGGCAAGCAGGAATTCCCCTTCGAGCTGATCAGCGACAAGGACGAAGCGGTTTGCCAACTGTTTGACGTGATCAAGCTGAAGAAACTGTACGGCAAGGAATACCTCGGCGTGGATCGCAGCACGTTCCTCATCGACAAGAACGGTGTGTTGCGTCAGGAATGGCGTGGTGTGAAGGTGCCGGGGCATGTGGATGCGGTTTTGGCGGCGGCGCAGGCACTGAACAAGGCGTGAGTCTGTAGTGAGCGGACTTGTCCCGCGCTGGGTTGCGAAGCGACCCCAATACAGTACAGTCTCCGCGTTCTTTCAGATGAAACGCGGTTGCAGGTTTTAGGGCTGCTTCGCGCCCAAGCGCGGGGCAAGCCCGCTCACTACAAGTTGTTACGCCGTTACAATAGCGGCGCAACCACCGGTTCTTGACGCGGCCATGCATCCAGAACGGCCTTGAACAGCGTCGCCAGGGGGATCGCAAAGAAGACGCCCCAGAAACCCCACAACCCACCAAACAACAACACTGCGCAGATGATCGCTACCGGGTGCAGGTTGACAGCCTCCGAGAACAGCAGTGGCACCAGCACGTTGCCGTCCAAGGTTTGGATAATCCCATACACCGCCATCAAGTAGATGAATTGGTCGCTCCAGCCCCACTGGAACAAGGCAATCAATGTAACCGGCACTGTCACCACCACCGCGCCTACGTAAGGCACCACCACTGAAATCCCGACCAGCAATGCCAGCAAGGCCGCGTAGTTCAGGTCCAGGGCAATAAAGGCAATGTAGGTCACGCCCCCGCAGATAATGATTTCGATCACCTTGCCGCGTATGTAGTTGGCAATCTGCCGGTTCATTTCTTCGGCAACACGGGTAATCAGCGCTCGCTCGCGCGGCAGGTAGCCACTTACCCAACGGCCGATCATGGCGCGGTCCTTGAGGAAGAAGAACACCAGGATCGGCACCAGCACCAGGTAGATCATGATGTTGACCAGCAGCGGCAAGCTGGACAGGGAAAAGGTCAGCGCCCATTGGCCGAACTTTCCGATCTCGCCGCGGGCCACTTCTATAGCCTGCAACACCTGCTCGTCCGACACCAGGTGCGGGTAGCGTTCCGGTAACAGCAGCAACAACGACTGCCATTTGGCAAGCATGCCCGGCAGTTCATTGAACAGGGTGATGAGTTGATGCCATAGCAACGGCAGCACGACCACGATAAACAGCACCAACACGCCCATGAACAAGGCGAACACCAGCCCCACCGCCACCCCGCCCGGCAGGCGCAACCGTTCCAGCGCGGTGACCAGGCCTTGCATCAGGTAGGCCAGCACCATCCCCGCCAACACCGGTGCCAACATGCCACCCAAGGTGAGCACAGCCGTAAACGCCAGAAACAATAGGACCGCCAGCACCACGGCCTCCTCATCGGAGAAGTAGCGCTGGATCCAGTCTCGTAACACTTTGAACATCAATCAACCTCGGTGGTGGGGGCAAACAGTTCAGGCCTTGCGCAACCAGTAACGGTAAACACCGGCGGCGTCTTCTTCGTGCAACAGGGTGTGGCCGGCCAGCTTGGCAAACGTACGAAAATCACGCTGGGAGCCTGCGTCCGTGGCGATCACCTTAAGTACGGCGCCACTGGCCAGACGATTGAGTTCCAGCTTGGCCTTGAGCAAGGGCAACGGGCAATTGAGGCCGCTGGCATCAAGTTCGGCATCAAAAGCTACAGCGTCGGTCATGGTTTTACTCCGGGCACGCGTTTGGGCTGCTTAGAATATCTGGTCCGAAGCTCAGTGTCCGGCTACAGTAAGCTCTTTGTCGAAAGGCTCTGTGCATGACTTTTTTGCGCCCTACCCTGCTGACGCTGGCTTGCCTGCTGGCCTCCCCAGGCTTCGCTGACGACCTGCCGTCACTTGGCGACGCCAGTTCTGCCATTGTCTCGCCACAACAGGAATACCAGCTGGGCCGCGCCTGGCTGGCCTATCTGCGAGGCCAGGTCTCGCAACTCAACGATCCGCAGCTCAAGGATTACGTCGAAACCAGCGTTTACAAACTGGTGGAGACCAGCCAGGTCAACGACCGTCGGCTGGAGTTCATCCTGATCAACAGCCCGCAACTGAACGCCTTTGCCGCACCCGGCGGTATTGTGGGGGTCAACGGCGGCCTGTTCCTCAACGCTCAGACCGAAGGGGAATACGCTTCGGTGCTGGCGCATGAGTTGGCGCACTTGTCCCAACGCCACTTCGCCCGTGGCGTGGAAGCGCAACAGCGCATGCAGCTTCCGATGATGGCCGCGTTGCTTGGCGGCATCATTGCCGCAGCCGCTGGTGCGGGTGACGCCGGTATTGCTGCGATTGCCGGCACCCAGGCTGCTGCAATCCAGGAGCAGCGCCGGTTCTCGCGGCAAAACGAACAAGAGGCGGACCGTATCGGCATCCTCAACCTGGAAAAAGCCGGTTACGACCCGCGCTCCATGCCAACCATGTTCGAGCGTTTGATGCGCCAGTACCGCTTCGATGCCAAGCCTCCGGAATTCCTGCTGACACACCCGGTCACCGAATCGCGAATCGCCGACACCCGCAACCGTGCCGAGCAGTCCAAGCCTGGCGGCAAGGAAGACAGCTTGCGCTATCAACTGATCCGCGCACGGGTGCAATTGCAATACGAAGACACCTCAGGACTCGCCGCCAAACGCTTCCAGGCACAACTGGACGAGAACCCGAAGAATGATGTGGCGCGCTACGGATTGGCCATTGCCCAGATCAAAGGTTCTCAGTTCAAGCAAGCGCGGGAAAACCTGACGATGTTATTGGCCAAGGCACCGAATGACATTACCTATAACCTGGCATTGATCCAGCTTGAGATCGACAACAATCATCTGCCTGATGCCCAGCAACGTACTGATCGAATGCTGACCCAGTACCCCGGCAACTATCCGCTGAATCAGATCCGGGTCGACCTGCTGCTCAAACAGAACCGCACTGCTGATGCGGAAAAGGCCTTGGATAGTTTGCTCAAGTCTCGTCCGGATGACCCGGACGTTTGGTATCAGGTCGCCGAGACCCGCGGCTTGTCCGGTAACATCATTGGCCTGCACCAGGCCCGCGCCGAATACTTCGCATTGGTAGGTGACTTCCAGCAGGCCATCCAACAGTTGGATTTTGCAAAGCGTCGCGCTGGCAGCAATTTCCCGCTGTCGTCGCGTATCGACGCGCGTCAGCGTGAACTGATCGAACAGGAGCGCCTGGTCAAAGGGATGATGAGCTAAATCCAGCGGCCACAAAAAAAGCCCCGCCCTCGTTAAACGAAGGCGGGGCTTTTTCTTTTTACCGGGTTACTCGGCCAACTTGAAGGTTATAAAGCTGGCACGCCCCTGACGCAGCACTCGCATCGATACCGAGCGGTTCTTCGGCAGCGCCTTGGCGATGTCAGTGAACTGCTTGGTGTTGTCGATTGCCTGATTGTTCAGGTGGGTGATCACGTCACCTGGCTGCAGGCCAATCAGGGACGCAGGGCCATCCTGCACTTCCTTGATCACGACGCCGCTCTTGAGGTCGTATGTCTTCTTCTGCTCAGCGGTCAGTTCGGCGACAGCAATGCCCAGACGATTGCTGCTGCGTTCGGCACCCGGCTTAGCGTTGCCCAAGGCATCCAGTGTTGCCCCTTCTTCAGGGATTGCACCAACAGTCAGCTCAACGTTCTGGCGCTTGCCCTCGCGGATCACTTCAAGCTTGGCCTTGCTGCCTGCCTTGAGCGCGCCTACCAGATGCGGCAGGTCGGCCGACATGACGATTGGCTGGCCGTTCATGCTAAGGATCACGTCGCCGACTTGCAGGCCACCTTTGGCAGCCGGACCATCGTCCTGGATCTGCGCGACCAGTGCACCGGCCGGCTTGTCGAGGCCGAAGGATTCAGCCAGGTCTTTGTTCACTTCCTGAATCACCACGCCCAACCAGCCACGGCTGACCTTGCCACCGCTTTTCAGTTGGTTGGAAACGTCCATGGCTACATCGATCGGAATGGCGAACGACACCCCCATGAAGCCACCGGAACGGGTGTAGATCTGCGAGTTGATCCCCACTACTTCACCGGCCAGGTTGAACAGCGGGCCACCGGAGTTGCCCGGGTTGATCGGCACGTCGGTCTGGATGAACGGCACGTAGTTTTCGTTCGGCAGGCTGCGGCCAATGGCGCTGACAATGCCTTGAGTCACGGTATGGTCAAAGCCAAACGGCGAACCGATAGCGACTACCCACTGCCCGGCTTTCAGGTCCTGGGATTTACCCAGTTTCAGCACTGGCAAGTCTTTGCCTTCAATCTTCAGCAAGGCCACATCGGATCTTGGATCGGTGCCTACCAGCTTGGCTTTCAGCTCACTACGATCAGCCAGGCGCACGAGAATCTCGTCGGCATCGGCAATCACGTGGTTGTTAGTGAGGATGTAGCCATCCGGCGAGATGATAAAGCCCGAGCCCAGGGACTGAGCCTCACGCTGGCCGCCACCGCCACCACGGGGCGCGCGCTGTTGCGGCATGCCGCGCTCGAAGAACTCGCGCAGCATCGGCGGCAGGCCTTCCAGGTCCGGCATCTGCTGATTGGAGACTTTGCGATCAGGCAGTTTTTGCGTGGTACTGATGTTCACCACGGCAGGCGATGCCTGCTCAACCAATTGGGTGAAGTCAGGCAACTCGACCGCTTGCGCAGGTAAGGCCTGACCCAGCACCAATACCGTGGCGACTATGGATAGGTAAGATTTCAAACGTGGTATCGACATACAGCTCCCGTTACGACGAGCAGGGTTGAGCGACAGGGTTCAAGAAACGCCGAAAACTGCGACCGACATCTTTGTTCCGCGAACAAGACAAGGCCAGAGCCGACAAGCCCTGACCTATAAAAAACATGAGGGATTTTTGCAAGTGAAAATGCTGATCCAGACATTTCATGCTCTCGGCAGCCAACCTGGCATGCAAATACAGTGAAACGTCAGGATGAACATAGGATTAACGACTCACGGCTGAGCGACTGGCTTTTTTTCACCGCGTACCGACAACGCGATACGTTCTGCGGTGCCGATTGGAATCTCACCCACCACTGTCACCATCATTTCGCCGTCCACCGTATTCAGGCGGCGCGACACTGCAACGGTGGGGCCCAGTTGAGTGCGGGTTTCCGTGACGCTCACATCGCTGATTGGCTCGAGGAACACCGAGAAACGCGCCAGCCCGTCCTCATACATCAGGCTGTCGACGGTCGCTTTCGTCTGGGTGTCTTTGCGAGCACCGCTATTGGTCAGCTGAAACCCCGGCGGCAACCATTCCAGATGCCAGATCTCGGTAGACTGCACCTCTGGGGCTTTATCTTTGGCGACCGTGATAGGTGTGCATTCACTGCTAGGCTGCAGATCGCGGTCTTCAGGGACGACCGAAGTATTCAACCGCGTGAACTGGAAACGCTCGAGCAACTGCCCCTGATCATTCAGTAACAGTGATTTGAGTGGCAGCGCGGTTTCACGGTCCAAGTGCAGCTCAAAACCGTAGCGGTATTGGTCACGGGGAGTGATTGACACGATCACCGCATTGCGACCGGCCACGCGGGACTTGCCAATAACGGCGAGTTCGTAGAATTGATTGAGTTTTTGCGGATCAAGTGCACGTGATGGTGCATCACGCGAATTGCCAAGGCCTGCGACAAGAGTGCCGCTGACACATTGCGTTCGACCATCCAACCGCACGACTTCCTGGGCAGAACCATCAAGCTGCAAGAGCCGCTCACGGACCTGACCATTCTGGACGCGATGCCAGATGTCATGAGTAGAAAAACTGCCGTTACGTTCGTAGACAAACGTACCTTGAAAGCTCTGCTGCTGTTCTGCACGCCCAAGTCGAGTCAACCAGTCTTCGGCTTCATCGGCATGGGCGGGGAGTGCAAAACAACCACTAAGCAAAAGCGTAAGGAGCGGTATGGCTCGCATAGAGCTCCTTACGGATTAGCGGTTTTCCAGGCTTGCTGCGCGAGCGTATGGCAGAGCGCTTTCAGTGCCTTTCAAAGCGGATTCCTGTGCGTGTTGGCGCAGGTAACCAGGAAGACGCTGATCTTGCCAGCCGGATTGCCCTTGCAACACACCGTTGGCCATAGGGCCGGTTGAGTCAGAGCTTTCCTTGTAGCCAGCCAGCACCGCTGGGCCTTTGACTTGCGGACCGGCCATGACCGGTTGCTGAGTCTGCTGGGCCAGTTCGGCACCGGCGATTTCGTCCTGATTATACAGGCGAACACCGGCCAACACTGCGACAGTCACCGAGGCAGCCACTGCGAGGCGACCCAGGCTACGCCATGGACCACGAGCAGCCTTTGCCGGAACGGCTTCATCAGCAAGCGCAGCAGAAACCGCCGCAGCAATATCCAGACGAGGGATTAGAAGATCCTTGTGCATTACCGCCCGAGCGACTTGGTAACGAGACCAGGTATCACGGGTTTCGGCATCATCAAATGCATTGAGCACTCGACGAAGTTCCAGTTCATCCGCTTCGTTATCCATCACTGCGGACAGCGATTCCTGCAGGGCATCACGACTCATGGCGGTTCCTCTCTTGGCTGTAGCCGCTGTCTTTAGTTCTCTTGCAACAGCGGTTGCAAGGCTTTATCGATGGCTTCCCGGGCCCGGAAAATCCGTGACCTTACAGTCCCCACCGGACACTGCATGACGCTCGCAATGTCTTCGTAACTCAGACCATCGAATTCACGTAAAGTTAACGCCGTACGCAAATCTTCTGGCAGTTGCTGAATTGTGCGATGAACGGTGCCTTCGATCTCGTCGCGCAGCAACGCACGCTCCGGCGACTCGAGATCTTTGAGGCCGTGATCACCGTCGTAAAATTCTGCATCTTCTGAACTTACATCGCTATCCGGTGGGCGGCGTCCGCGAGACACCAGATAGTTCTTCGCCGTGTTAATGGCGATTCGGTATAGCCACGTGTAAAACGCACTATCACCGCGAAAATTACCAAGTGCACGGTAAGCCTTGATAAAGGCCTCCTGTGCAACGTCCTGCGCTTCATGGGTGTCGTGCACAAACCGCACGATCAACCCGAGAATTTTGTGCTGGTATTTCAGCACTAGCAGATCAAAAGCCCGCTTGTCACCGCGTTGAACGCGCTCGACCAGCTGCTGATCCTCTTCCTGGGTTAGCATGAACACTCCTCGTTGTACTTGAAGGAGGCTTGCATAACTAAACGATCAGGCTTGCAAACATAGACTCGGACTTTTCGCAAAAGTTCTCCCCCTCAAAGCAAGTTTCCGGCATGCACTGATTTGGCACACACGAAAAACGCAGCACGGGCAACGCCGGCTGCGCGAATAATCTTGTCGCCGGTTTTATGACGCGTCCAATGCTCCCGACGGGCCAATAAACTCAACGTTTCCCAGCTTCCGGGCAACCTGCTATTGAGTCGAGGCTTATGCAAAAAGTTCCCGTCTCAATAACCAGCCGATTTTACCGAAGCCGTGCACCGTAATCTCATATTGCCACGAATGCCCGACTATTGTGCCGCTCCACCCCTCTATATACTAGTAGTCCGTGTGACCCTTTGATTCGCCGGTCCAGGCGTCCTGTTTGCGCCACCCCGGATCGCTTTTTGCGGAATCCTTTAAATGAGCCAACAGTTTCAACACGATGTCTTGGTGATCGGTAGCGGCGCGGCCGGCTTGAGCCTTGCGCTGACCCTCCCCAGCCACCTGCGTATTGCGGTACTGAGCAAAGGCGACCTGGCAAACGGCTCGACGTTCTGGGCCCAGGGCGGTGTTGCCGCCGTGTTGGACGACACCGACACCGTGCAATCCCACGTCGAAGACACCCTCAATGCCGGCGGCGGCCTGTGCAATGAAGAGGCGGTGCGCTTCACCGTCGAGCACAGCCGTGAGGCGATCCAATGGCTGATTGACCAAGGCGTGCCGTTCACCCGTGACGAACACGCTGGCAGCGACGACGGCGGCTTTGAATTCCACTTGACCCGCGAAGGCGGCCACAGCCATCGCCGAATCATCCACGCTGCCGACGCCACCGGCGCAGCCATTTTCAGGACGCTGCTCGACCAGGCACGCCAGCGCCCCAATATCGAGCTGCTTGAGCAACGCGTCGCCGTCGATCTGATCACAGAGAAACGCTTGGGCCTGGACGGCGAACGCTGCCTCGGCGCCTACGTGCTCAACCGTGGCAGTGGTGAAGTCGACACTTACGGCGCGCGCTTCACCATCCTGGCCTCAGGCGGCGCAGCCAAGGTCTACCTCTATACCAGTAACCCGGACGGCGCGTGCGGCGACGGTATTGCCATGGCCTGGCGCTCGGGCTGCAGGGTGGCCAACCTGGAATTCAACCAGTTCCACCCCACCTGCCTGTATCACCCACAGGCCAAGAGCTTCCTGATTACCGAAGCCCTGCGCGGGGAAGGCGCACACTTGAAACTGCCTAACGGCGAACGCTTCATGCAGCGCTTCGACCCACGCGCCGAGCTGGCCCCGCGCGATATCGTCGCCCGTGCCATCGACCATGAAATGAAGCGCCTGGGCATCGACTGCGTCTACCTGGATATCAGCCACAAGCCCGAAGCCTTCATCAAGACCCACTTCCCCACGGTTTATGAGCGCTGCCTGGCGTTCAACATCGACATCACCAAGGGCCCGATCCCTGTGGTGCCGGCCGCCCACTACACCTGCGGCGGCGTGATGGTCGACAAGCACGGCCGCACTGACGTACCCGGCCTGTATGCGATTGGCGAAACCAGCTTCACCGGCCTGCATGGCGCCAACCGCATGGCCAGCAATTCGTTGCTCGAATGTTTTGTCTATGCGCGCTCTGCGGCGGCGGACATCCTCGAACAGCTGCCACGCATCCCGGTGCCTGCCGCCCTGCCCCGCTGGGACGCCAGCCAGGTCACCGACTCGGACGAAGACGTAATCATCGCGCACAACTGGGACGAACTGCGCCGCTTCATGTGGGACTACGTGGGAATCGTGCGCACCAACAAACGCCTGCAACGCGCGCAGCACCGGGTGCGTTTGCTGCTGGATGAAATTGACGAGTTCTACAGCAACTACAAAGTCAGCCGCGACCTGATCGAGCTGCGCAACCTGGCCCAGGTAGCAGAGTTGATGATCCGCTCGGCCATGGAGCGCAAAGAAAGCCGCGGCCTGCATTACACCCTGGACTACCCGCAGATGCTGCCCGAAGCCCGGGACACTATTCTGGTGCCAACCACCTACGGCGGCTGAACTTCAAGCGCACCCGCAGGCGCCGATGCACATCGGCGACCTGCGCATCCGCCGGCACACAGATAGAACGCACCCACCACGTCCCAGGCACCCGATAGCGCAGTACCACGATCAGCGGCAGCGCCAAGCTGTCGGGACGCAACTGCACGCTATGCCAACCGCGCTCAGCACTGAGCAACTGCCAGCCATCGGCGTCGCGGCGCAGGCCACGAATCGACGAGCGGTGTGTGAGCAGGATATGACGCGGTAAAACCCAGGCGGCATGCGCCAGGCACAGCAACATGCCCAGGCTTGAACAAGACAGATCAAGAAACAAAAGCGCACCCAACGCGAACAGCTGGGCGAGGAGATACGCCGCCAGCATCAGCCGTGAGGCCTGCCAGCGGCATTCAAACGTATTACTTGGGCTGAACACGGTCCAGAATCATCCGGACCATACGCTGCAGTTCCGGGTCTTCCGATTCGGCACGCTCCATGAACCAGCCGAACATGTCCTGGTCTTCGCATTCCAGCAGCCTGACGTAGAGGTCGCGATCCACCTTATTGAGCGTCGCATACACTTCCTTGGTGAAAGGCACCAGCAACACGTCCAACTCCAGCATGCCACGACGGCTGTGCCAGTAGAGACGATTGATTTCTACATCTTCGACCATGGAGCGCTCCTCAAATAGAGCGCAAGTATACAGGCCCGACGGCACCGGAACAGTCGGCTTTGGTCGCCCCATACGGAAACTATCCATTTGCCGGGCGCCCCTCTATGATGCACCTATGACTTTTTGACCTGCGATGACCCATGGCCGACTCTGCTTTCTTCTGCCCCTTGTCCCACGAAGGCGTTCTCGCCGTCCGCGGCGCCGACGCTGCCAAATTCCTTCAGGGCCAACTGACCTGCAACCTCAATTACCTGAGCGAGACCCAGGCCAGCCTCGGCGCGCGCTGCACACAAAAAGGGCGTATGCAGTCGAGCTTTCGCATCCTGCTGCAAGGTGACGGCGTATTACTGGCAATGGCCACTGAGCTGCTGGAACCGCAACTGGCAGACCTGAAAAAGTACGCCGTGTTCTCCAAATCCAAGCTCACCGACGAAACCGCCGCCTGGGTGCGTTTCGGCCTCGTGAACGCGAATCAGGCGCTGGCCAGCCTTGGCCTGGAACTGCCGGCCGAGACCGATAGCGTCGCCCGCAGCGATGCATTGATTGCCATCCGCGTGTCCCCTGAGCGCGCCGAACTCTGGGTACCCACCGAACAAGCCGAGGCCGTGCACGAGCAACTGGTCAAGCAATTAAAAGAAACAGATTTGAATGATTGGCTTCTGGGTCAAATCCGCGCAGGCATTGGCCAGGTCATGCCGCAGACGCGCGAACTGTTCATCCCGCAGATGCTCAACCTGCAAGCCGTGGGCGCCGTCAGCTTCAAGAAGGGCTGCTACACCGGCCAGGAAATCGTCGCGCGCATGCAGTACCTGGGAAAACTCAAACGCCGGCTGTACCGCTTGAGCCTCAAGACCGTTGAAATGCCCGAGCCAGGCACCCCGCTGTTCTCTCCCAGCCATAACAGCTCGATCGGCGAAGTGGTCATTGCAGCAAAAGCTGACCAAAGCGTTGAACTTCTGGCCGTATTGCAAGCCGAAGCTGCCGATAGTGGCGATGTGCATTTAGGCACGCTAGAAGGTCCCGCCTTACAGCTGCTTGACCTGCCTTACACACTCGACCGTGATCGAGAGATCCAGCGTTAGTCGCCATACCTTTTTGCAACACCCTAGAGAGCATGAATGAACGAGCTGGCGGAAAAAGTCCAACAGGCTTTAGTGACGGCCATCGACAACGATGACCTGGTTCTGCCGACATTGCCGGAAGTGGCCCTGAATATTCGTCAGGCCGCTGAAGACCCGGAAATCAGCATCAGCCACTTGAGCAAAGTGATCGCTCGCGATACCGCGCTGTCGGCTCGCCTGATAAAAGTGGTCAACAGCCCGTTGTTGCGTGCGACCCAGGAAGTCACCGACCTGCACACCGCCATCACCCGGCTGGGCACCAACTACAGCAGCAACCTCGCAATCGGCCTGGTGATGGAGCAGATTTTTCACGCCCGCTCCGATGTGGTTGATCAGAAAATGCGTGATGTGTGGCGTCGCAGCCTCGAAGTGGCGGGCGTCAGCTATGCCTTATGCCGCCGTCACAGCCAGCTCAAGCCCGATCAGGCGGCCCTCGGCGGCCTGGTGCACCAGATCGGCGTGCTGCCGATCCTGACGTACGCAGAAGACCACTATGAGCTGCTGTCGGACTCGGTCAGCCTCAACCATGTAATCGAGAGCATCCACCCGTTACTGGGCGACAAACTGCTAAGCGGCTGGGACTTTCCGGAAATGCTGGCGAAACTGCCCGGCCAGTACCTGGACCTGGAACGCGATTCGGCCAACCTCGACTACATCGATGTGGTGCAAGTCGCCGTACTGTATTGCCATCGCGGCACCGATCACCCCCTGGCAAGCGTATCGGCCTCTACCCTGCCGGCGACCAAGAAACTGCGCATCGACCCCTACAGCGAATCCTTGCGCGCCGAGCTGGATGAAGCCCGCTCGATGTTCTACTGATCAGCCCGCGATAAAACTCACCCGCACCTTCAACCCGGCCTGCTCGCCATCATGCAGGCTGATCTGCGCCAGATGCGCCCGGCAGATTTCACCGACAATCGCCAACCCAAGGCCTGACCCCATGCCTTGTTGGCTGCGGCGGTAGAAACGTTCGAACACCCGGTCCCGCTCATCCTGCGGAATACCGGGGCCGTCATCCTCCACTTCCAGCACCGCTGGTGCCGTTACGCGCAGGATCACGTTGCCACCCGGCGGCGTGTGAGCCAAGGCATTGTCCACTAGATTGCTCAGCAGCTCATTCAACAGCGTTGGCTCACCGCGCAGCCACACCGGCTCGTCGGCTTCCAACGCCAGCGCCACGCCGCGTGCGTGGGCCAACGGCGCCATGGCCATGCCCAGCTCCCGAGCCAATTGGCTGAGGTCAAGCAGCTGCGCGCCGCCTTCGGCAATCGCCCGGGCACCGTTTTCGATGCGTGCCAGAGACAACAGTTGATTGGCCAGATGAGTCAGACGGTCAGTGCCCTGGGCTGCGGTTTCCAGAGTACTGCGCCAGGTGGCGGGATCTTCGGCGCGCAAGCCCAGTTCCAAGCGGGCCTTCAGCGCTGCCAGCGGCGTGCGCAACTCATGGGCCGCATCGGCAATAAACTGCGCCTGGCGCTCGAACTGGCCACGCAGGCGCTCGGTGAAGTGGTTGAGGGAGCGCACTAACGGGCCGAACTCGTGCTGCACCTCCACCAACGGCAAAGGCCGCAAGTCGTCGGGCTGGCGCTCCTCCACCGCCGTGCGCAAACGCTCCAATGGGCGCAACGCCGCACTCACGGCAAACCACACCAGCAACAACGCGCCGATGCCGAGCATGCCCAGGCGCAGCAAGGTGTCGGCCATCAGGCTGCGAGCCATGCTTACGCGCGCTTCATCGGTTTCGGCGACGCGGATTTCCGCCATGCCATTCATGTTGGGTTCAGAGACAGCCTTTAGCAGGCTCACCACACGCACTTCCTGGCCCTGATACACGGCGTCATAGAAACGTGCCAGTGCCGGATAGTCATCGGTGCGCGGCGTGCCCGGCGGCGGGCCGGGAAGGTTTTCGTAGCCGGAGATCAACTGCTGGTGGATGTCATTGACCTGGTAATAAATCCGCCCGGCACTGTCGTAGGCAAAAGTGTCCAGGGCGACGTAGGGCACATTGGCGCTCAAGGTGCCATCCACTTGGGTCAAGCCAGCGGCGATAGTGCGCGCCGACGCCAGCAGTGTGCGGTCGTAGGCGGTATCAGCGGCCTCGCGGCCATTCCAGTAGGCGCTCATGCCGCTGGCGAACATCAACAACACCAGCAGCAGCGCCAGGTTCCACAGCAGGCGCCAGCGCAGGCTGCTGGGCTTATGCATCGCGAGCTTCCAGCAAGTACCCAAGGCCACGAAAGGTCACGATAGCGATGGGCTGGCCGTCGAGTTTCTTGCGCAGGCGGTGCACGTAGATTTCGATGGCATCCGGGCTAGCCTCCTCATCCAGGCCGAACACCTGGGAGGCTAACTGCTCCTTGCTCATCACCCGACCCGGGCGAGCGATCAGCGCTTCGAGCACTGCTTGCTCACGGGACGTGAGCGTCATCAGCTCGCCACCCGCGGTGAAACGCCGGGTGTCGAGGTCGTAGACCAGCACACCGCAGGCCTGCTGACGCTCGCCACCCAACACGCTGCGCCGCAGCAACGCCTTGACCCGCGCCTCCAGCTCCGTCAATTCGAAAGGTTTGGCGAGGTAGTCGTCAGCCCCCAGGTTCAGGCCGTGTACGCGGTCCTTCACATCACTGCGTGCCGTCAACATCAGCACCGGCAGGTTTTTTCCACGGGCGCGCAAACGCGCGAGCACCTCGAAACCATCCATGCGTGGCAGCCCCACATCGAGTATCGCCGCCGCGTATTCCTCGCTGCTCAGGGCCAGGTCCGCCGCCACGCCGTCGTGCAGCACGTCAACGGTCAAACCCGTGCTCTTGAGCGCTTGCGCAACACTTTCGGCGAGTTGCAGATGGTCTTCAACCAGCAAGACACGCATGGATTTCTACCTCATTCAGGCGTGGTCGGCACCACGCATTGCCGGGCAGTTTACAGGCGCCGCCTGCCCTGTGAAGCCCGAAGACATTGAAAGGTGACTGAAAGGTTAGTGAAAGCTTCGCGCTTTAGCATTCGGCTACGGCAGGTTACGCCTGCCAAGCTATTTGAGTGATAGCAGCCGAAAAACGCCTCGAAGCGTTTTCGTCCCAATAAGAACAATAATGGAGACAGGCATGACCCCTTCCCTTCGTAAATTCGCGCTCGCCGCCGGCTGCATGCTGTTTGCCGGCCAACTGTTAGCCGCTGATGAACCCAAGCGCCCGGAATGTATCGCCCCAGCATCGCCTGGCGGCGGCTTTGACCTTACTTGCAAACTGGCGCAAAGCGCGCTGGTCAACCAGAAGCTGCTGAGCAAGCCGATGCGCGTCACCTACATGCCTGGCGGCGTGGGTGCCGTGGCCTATAACGCGGTGGTCGCCCAACGCCCTGCGGACGGCGGCACCCTGGTTGCGTGGTCCAGCGGTTCGCTGTTGAACCTGGCCCAAGGCAAGTTCGGTCGCTTCGATGAAAGCGCCGTGCGTTGGTTGGCAGCGGTCGGCACCAGCTACGGCGCCATCGCGGTGAAAGCCGATTCGCCCTACAAGAACCTCGACGATCTCGTCAAAGCCTTGAAGAAAGATCCAGGCAGCGTAGTGATCGGTTCCGGCGGTACCGTGGGCAGCCAGGACTGGATGCAAACCGCGCTGATCGCCAAAGCCGCCGGAATCAACCCGCGCGAACTGCGGTATGTGGCCTTGGAAGGCGGCGGTGAAATCGCCACCGCCCTGCTCGGCGGCCACATCCAAGTGGGCAGTACCGACATCTCCGACTCCATGCCGCACATCTTGAGCGGCGACATGCGCCTGCTGGCGGTGTTCTCCGAACAGCGCCTGGATGAGCCGGAAATGAAGAATATTCCGACCGCCAAAGAGCAAGGCTACGACATCGTCTGGCCGGTGGTTCGCGGTTTCTACCTGGGGCCAAAAGTCAGCGATGCCGACTACGCCTGGTGGAAAGACGCCTTCGACAAGCTGCTGGCCTCCGACGAGTTCGCCAAGCTGCGTGACCAGCGCGAGCTGTTCCCGTTTGCCATGACCGGCCCGGAACTGGACACCTACGTGAAGAAACAGGTGGCTGACTACAAAGTGCTGGCCAAAGAGTTTGGCCTGATCCAGTAATCGCCCCGCCACACAATGCCACTGTAACTGTAGGAGCGAGCTCGCTCGCGAAGAACTCAAAGACACCCCGTGCATCCAGACAGCACGCGTTATCGTTGACGTTCTTCGCGAGCAAGCTCGCTCCTGCAAAAGGTGGCTCTGGAGTTTCCTATGCTCTTACAACGCATTTTCGCCGCCGTGTTGCTGCTGGTCTGCGCTGGCCTCGCGCTGATGGCCTGGCCGTATCAAGCAGCATTTTCCTACGAGCCAGTCGGGCCTCGCGCCTTCCCGCTGCTGATGCTCGGGCTGATGAGCCTGGCGCTGGTCTATATGCTGATTCGCCCGCAGCCAACCAAACACACCGAAGAAGAACCGGCTCTGGACCGCGACACCTTGATCAAGATCGGCGTATGCGTCGCGCTGTTGATCGTGTTCGCCGGCACCTTCGAACCCCTGGGCTTCATCCTCAGCAGCATGCTGATCGGCATCCCGATGGCACGCCTGTACGGCGGCCGCTGGTTGCCCAGTGTGGTGATCGTCAGCCTGATGGCGATTGGTCTTTACCTGCTGTTCGATAAAGTCATGGATGTGCCGCTGCCCCTTGGCCTGCTCGCCGTTCTGGAGAACTGATATGGATACTTTCGGCTACTTGGGCCAGGGCTTCGGCGTTGCACTGTCCCCCTACAACCTGATAACCGCGCTGTGCGGCACCCTGATCGGCACTGTGGTCGGCCTGTTGCCAGGCCTGGGCCCCATCAATGGTGTGGCGCTGTTGATCCCCATCGCCTTCGCCCTCGGCCTGCCGCCGGAATCGGCGTTGATCCTGCTGGCCGCCGTGTACCTGGGCTGCGAGTACGGCGGCCGGATCAGCTCGATCCTGCTCAACATTCCGGGCGAAGCGTCCACCGTGATGACCACCCTCGACGGCTACCCGATGGCCCGCAAAGGCCTGGCGGGTGTAGCGCTGTCGTTGTCGGCCTGGAGCTCATTTATCGGTGCGTTTATCGCTACCTGCGGCATGGTGCTGTTTGCGCCGCTGCTGGCCAAATGGGCGATTGCCTTCGGCCCGGCGGAATACTTCGTACTGATGGTATTCGCGATTGTCTGTCTCGGCGGCATGGCGGGTGATAAACCCCTGAAGACGTTTGTGGCGGCACTGATCGGCCTGTTCCTCTCGGCGGTAGGCATCGACGCCAACAGCGGTGTGTACCGTTTTACCGGCGATAACATTCACCTCACCGACGGCATCCAGTTTGTGGTGTTGGTGCTGGGCCTGTTCTCCATCAGCGAGATCCTGTTGCTGCTGGAAAAAACCCATCGTGGCCAGGAAGCCGTGAAAGCCACCGGACGGATGATGTTCAACCTGAAGGAAGCGACTTCTGTCTTTGTAGTAAACATCCGTTGCGGCCTGCTGGGTTTCATCATGGGCGTTTTGCCGGGTGCCGGTGCAACCCTGGCCTCGGCGGTTGCCTACATGACCGAAAAACGCCTGGCCGGTGCCAGCGGTAAATTCGGCCAAGGCGACATGCGCGGCCTCGCTGCTCCGGAAACCGCGATCGGCGCCTCCGCCTGCGGCGCCCTGGTGCCCATGCTGACGTTGGGCGTACCCGGTTCGGGCACCACGGCGGTGATGATCGGCGCGTTGTCGCTGTACAACATCACCCCTGGCCCGCTGCTGTTTCAACAGCAACCGGATATCGTCTGGGGCCTGATCGCCTCGCTGTTTATCGCCAACATCATGCTGGTGATCCTCAACATCCCGATGATCCGCATCTTCACCCGTATCCTCGCCGTGCCGAACTGGGCGCTGGTGCCGGTGATCGCCATCATCACGGCGATTGGTGTCTACGCCGTTCACGCCACCACCTTCGACCTGTTCCTGATGGTCGGTATCGGCATCTTCGGTTACATCCTGCGCAAGCTCGACTTCCCGCTGTCGCCAGTACTGCTGGGCTTTATCCTTGGCGGTTTGATGGAGCAGAACCTGCGCCGTGCGCTGTCGATCTCCAACGGTGACCTGCAAATCCTCTGGTCGAGCCCGATCACCTTTGGTGTGTGGGTGCTGACTGCTCTGATGCTGGCCTTCCCGCTGGTGCGCATCTACCGCAAACGTGCCCTGCAGCGTCGTGCCGTGGCCGATGTCTGAAGTCACCTTTAGACAATGGTGGGGAACACCGCTGGTCGGCCTGGCCGGCGGTTACCTGGCCAGCCTGGTCGGCTGGCCTTTGCCGTACATGGTCGGCTCGTTGCTGGCGATCATCCTGGTGCGTTGCCTCACGCCTTGGCAGTTGGGCGAGATTCCCGGCGGGCGCAAATGCGGCCAATGGGTGGTGGGCATCGGCATTGGCCTGCACTTCACCCCGGTGGTGATCGAGCAGGTGATGAGCCACTTCGGGCTGATTTTTTTTGGCGCACTGGTCACCAGCCTGTCGAGCGTGGTCGGCGTGTGGCTGATGCGCCGTAGCGGTGAAGACCGCGCGACGGCGTTTTTCTCCAGCATGCCGGGCGGCTCCGGTGAGATGGTCAACCTCGGTGCACGTAACGGCGCGGTGCTCAGCCGGGTCGCGGCGGGGCAAAGTCTGCGGGTGCTGGTAGTCGTGCTGTGTGTGCCGGCGATCTTCAAATATCTGCTGGAAGGCGGTACGCCGCAGTTTCATCCGGCGCCGGTGAGTTGGCCTTGGTTGTTAGCCCTGTTTCCGATGGGTGCGCTGGTGGCCTGGGGATGGCAGCGTTTGCGTCAGCCAAACCCGTGGTTGTTCGGTCCCTTGCTGGTGAGCGCCACGGCCAGTGTTGTCTGGGACCTGCATATCGGCCTGCCCAATGGCGGTAGCCAGATTGGCCAATGGCTGATCGGCAGCGGCTTGGGCTGCCACTTCAATCGCCAGTTCTTCCGCCGGGCACCTTCGTTCATGGGGCGCACCTTGATTGGCACCGCCTTGACCATGGCGCTGGCGACATTGGCAGCCGTGGGCTTGAGTGCCCTGACTCACCTGGACCTGCGCTCGCTGACGCTTGGCATGATGCCCGGCGGCATTGCCGAGATGAGCCTCACCGCCGAAACCCTGCAATTGTCGGTGCCACTGGTCACGGCCATGCAGGTGATGCGATTGTTATTTGTACTGTTTCTGGCGGAGCCATTGTTCCGGTATTGGAATCGTCAACCCTGACAACCGTTACCGTTTGTCGGCACTGTCAATTCTCACAGCTGGTTGCCCCCCGAGTTCCGCGTTACACCTCTCGCAGCTACTCCCACTCAGTAAATGGGCCGTAGACATTGAGTTCCTCACTGACTGCAGAGGGTTCCACCATGGATAACGCAGAAGAATCTTCCACGCCACCCGGCCAACGCTTGATCAAGCTTGCACAGGGGCGAGCACTGCTTGCGCCGTACGCCGCCAAGCAACAACAAAAAAAGAAACAGGCTGCACGGCGTACGTTCATTGATCCTCGTTACCTGGTGCCACGCCCCTCCGACGTATCTCTCAACTCGACGCAAGCCTTCAAAAAGGTTCGCCTCGAAGACTTGGTACTGTATATCCCCGCAAATACCCAGCCGGTGCAAGGCGTCGATGCAGGTATCAATCTCGTCGCGATAACGACCCACGAGGAGGGGCTACTGATCGCCTTGCTGCCATTTCTGGAAATGGCAGCGCTGCAGCTCGTGGAACTGTTCTTTGGCGACCTGACCAAGCCCGTCGCGTCCACCACCATCCACCAGCATGAAGTGGATAACGCAGAGTTGATTGTGCTGTTCGTACCCTCGGATACGATCACCGATGGCTTTGCAATCGCGTACATCAGGGTCACAAGCCTCGGCCAGGCCGTAGGAGAAACCAGAAAATTCACGCTGAAGGTCGATAAGGTGGTACCCGCCGGACAAAACCCGAACGGCCACAGTTTTGTAAATACGAATATGCTCAAGCCAATCATTCCCCAAGAATTTCTCGACTTTGGCGTTTCAGAAGACGACGCCCAAAACTGCATAGAGATTCGCGTCCCCTTCTACCCCGCCGATACCTCATTGTCACCACGCACCTACCGGGCGGAGCGTGATGTTGTTCGCCTGAAAATCGGCGACGCATTATTCGAACATAAGGTATCTGAGCCAGAAGCGGATGGTTTTGAGGACATTGTATTCAGGCTGTGCATTGAACAGTGGCGCCAGATCGGCAGCGGCTCTCACCTCGCCGAGTACAACGTGATTGATGAATGCGGAAACTATTCGGAAGGCTGGTCGCTCCCCGAATTCATCCAGGTGTTCCTGAACGATGGTTCAGAGCCATTGTTGCCCCACTGCTTCTTCGATGAGGCTCCGGAAGACATCCTCAACCTCGACGAGGTCGTTGGTGCCTTCGTGACGATCATCATTCCAATCGCGGGTAACGCCTACCTGTTGGGCGACGTGATCAAGGTGACCCTCACTGGCAGGACGGTGGATGGGCAAACGGTGAAGAAAACCTACAGTTCCGCCCCCCTGACATCCACCACGACGCGCCAGCTTAGAATTCCATGCCCGGTAAGCGACCTGGTCCCGTTGATCAGAGGGCAGGCTCGACTTCGCTATGAGCGCATTCGCTTTGGCGCGCCGAATAGAGGCTCACAGCTTACCCAGGTCAGAGTGATCGGCACCGCCCTTCCCGTCGGGCTCTACGCCCCGATATTTCGGGAGGCTGTCGGTGAAACACTGCCTGCTGATACCCCCATCGTTAACATTGACATCCGTAAATCTCACGGACAGGATTTCTTTGACCGCATCACGCTGAAGCTGCTGGGCCGCTACCCTAACGGCAAGTATTACTACCACGAAGAATCCAAAAATGCAGGCGCAGGCAATGTGGTGTTCTCGATTATCAATGGCCCCGAGGGTGATATTGCCAAATTGGCAGGGGGCAGCCTGACAGCCTCTTATACCAGTGAGAATAGCGAGGGAACACGGCCATCCCCGGAAACAACAGTTTATGTCGGTGCCTCTGCGGCCGCACTGCCAGAACCGAGGGTGTATGATGCGCCGCCGCCTGATTACGTGTTTGATACGAGCCAATCCCCCGGCGATGCCACCATTGAGGTCGACCCCAACAACGATATCAAAGTGGGGGATACGGTCACCCTGCATGCTGAAGGCAATGGAGGAAGCGCTCCGCCGCAACCCTTCTTTGTCTCAGACACTTGGGAAGACAGGCCGCTGCCTTTCACGCTCGAGCGCAAGTACATCCTGCTCAATCACTTCATGAATATTTTCTACGACCGGTCCCGCCCAGGCGTTGTAACGCGCTTTTCGAACAGCGTGCCCATGAAAATCCTCGCAGGGCGCCATCTACCTACGCCTTTCGTTTACAACAGCACGCCGGTGGACGACGAAAACGCGACCATCAACCCGGTCATTGCTGACAACACTCCCGAGGTGACGGTGCGCGTGCAGTTTGCACCGGTGTCTTCGAACGATCTCATTAAACTCGAACTGCTGGGCAAACCCGGTGCGACGCTGCCGTCCATAACGCCCCAATACGGCAACCCAACCACAGGTTTCGTCGATTTCAAGTTCTCCAACAGTGTGATCGGCGACTACGTTGGGAGCGTCCTGCGTCTTCAGTATCACGTCACCACCAACGGCGTCACCGATGACTCAAGGGTGCTGAATCTGCGCGTACTGGACTTCGATGAACTACCCGGCGGCAATCCACTGCCGCGGCCAAGACTCAATGGCCTGAAACCCGGCTCAATCGTGGACTTGAACACATTCAACACCGACTGCTGGGTGGACTTGGCGCGGTGGCTGTTGAGCAGAAAAGGCCAACGGATCTGGCTCAGGCTCCATAGTGTTGGTGCAATACCCTTAACACTGTTGGACGGCCATCCGATCGACCAAACCCAAGCCGACAACGGGATAGTGAATGAAAAGGCAATACGCAGTTGGTTTACCCCACTTGCAAATGACAGCCAGGTTACGGCAAAGGCAGCCGTCACTTTCGATGGTAGTTCAAATGAACTGAACGCCACGTCCTTTCCGTTGAGCACTTACATCATAAGAGCGCTTCGGCTCCATGATTTGACAGACTTTGAATTATTGTCCTGGAACGGATGGGTCAATATCATCAACGGCACGGGCGTAATCAGAAATGTAAATAACAATAATTTCTGGTATGTAAAACTGAATAACGGCAGCCCTGTCGCTCCCGGCGTCATTAAAACTTTCTATATCGAGAGCGGTAAAGCCTACGACTTGAGCTTCAAGATGAAGGTGGACCTGAGCCCCTATCAACCCCAGGTTTTCATAGAGTTCGGCACTCAGTCACAGACGTTCGTCCATGTTAACCCAGGTGTGTGGACCTCACATTCGAGGACCTTTTCATTGCCTGCCGGAGTTCCCTCTCAGTTCTTGCCTATGCGCATCTACTTCAAGAGTACCTACTCAGGGGCAGAATTTTCACTGGATGATATTTTGGTTGTGGAGCGGCCATAGACTCATTCCTGAACACCGACGCAGGGTGGTGATATCGCCACCCCACGCCGCAATTCTCCAGGCATTAAAAAGGCCTCTTTACCGTCAGGTAGAGAGGCCTATTAATGTATTACTTCTTATCTACAACGTTTAAGAGCCTCATCAAACTCTTGCCCAGCCGGGCATTGGTTTGGGTATTTTATCCATCGATTGATACTGCCGTTCCACACACACCGATAATACCAACCGGGCGATATGCTTTTGAAATAACCTGCGCTAGTGCAGGCAGGATCAAGTCCGGGGTACTCACTTGAGACCGTCTCGGAAGGTCCACTGGAACAAGCGGCAAGCAGTACAGCCATGCCTGCTGCCAGTAAGACCTTGGGGACGGTACGCATAGTTTTTTTACTAATAAAATGAGGCATGGGAATCTCCTGATAAGGAATGCCCATCCAGTTAGCCCCCAAAAACACAAACCGCCTACTGTCAGATTTGACAGGTTAGCGGTTTGCCTGACGAACGGAAATCAGCCCCGACGACACTTAGAACGCGTAGCGAAGCCCCACATTCACTCCCATGGGTTGCTTGATATTCTTGCCCACGCTGCGTTCCACGTCTGCATGCAGGCTCAACGCCTGCGACACCGACATCGCCACACCCGCCCCCAGTTTCAATCGTGAACCCGACAGGTCGTTGTTGAACGAGTTATCGTTGACGAACACTTTGTTGCTCTGATCAAACTCATGGGCGACCGCGGCTTTCAAGTAAGGCTGCAGCACGCCGCCGTTGTCGAGCTGGATATTATTACCGGCAGTCACGCCCAGCTCACCAATGACCGAACTCGAACGATCACCTTTGGCTTGCAGGCCATTGTCCAGCGTATAGCTTTGGGCTTGAGTAATCACCGCCGCCAACTGGCCATAGGGTTCGACGAAGTAACCGTCATCCAGCGTAATATGGCGGCCGAACTCCGCCGAGGCGCCCATGGCGTTTTGCGTGTAGTTGCCTTTACTCTTCTTGCCGTCGCTCATGGCCACGTTGGACTCATTGTGCAAGCGGTTGAACTTGAGCACACCGTCGAAGTAGAAGCCGCTTTCGCTGTCCAGCCACGTTGCATAGCCGCCCACGTAGTAACTGTTGATGGTGGCTTTGCTGCCCAGGTTCAGGTCCAGGTCCGATTGGCTGTGCCCGGCCATCGCGCCGATCAGCCACTGCCCGTCACCGGCTTCCAGCGGCGCATCGGCACCCAGGGTGAAACCGCGTTGGCTCTGGTTATAATCCAAGCCCGTCTTGTTGTTGGACACTTCATACTTATTGCCATAGGCGCGGGTCCACAAGCCGGCGGTCTGGCCGCCATTGAAACGCAGTTCGCCCATGCGCGTACGCAGGTTGGTCATTTCCCCCAACAACACACTCGGCGCCGCATTGAACAACGCCAACACCGAGTTGGTGCTCGGACTGATGACCTTGCTGTCCGGGTCCAGGTACCAATCGTGGTTCTGGTTATCCGCTGCCAGGTCGTAAGAATAGGTGCCGCGATCGACCCGACCGCCCACCAGGCTGAAATTCGCCACACCATCGGCGGTGTGCACCATGTGCAGGCGCTCGTTCAACGGGTCGGCACCCGTGGCGGCGAGCAGCAACTGATGGTTACCTGCTGAGGTGCCCGTCACGTTCAGGAAGTCGCCGGTCAGCGAGCCGAAATCTGCCTTCATGATGAACGTACCGCCGGTGCCGGACAGGTTGGCCACGTCCAACTTATAAAAGGCGGCCGAGTCGCCAAACTTCACGTTACCGCCATTCATCGACAACTCATTGAGTGCCTGTTGACCGTCCACCATTACCCAGGTGGCGTCGCTGTTGACCGACAGTTTGTCGACATTGTCCAGGCGCCCGGTCAGCACTGAGCCGTTGTTCAGACCAACGTTGGCGATGCCGCCGCTGTTGATGATATCGCCGTTCATGAAGGCGAAATCCATGTTCAGATCCAGGGCGCTGTCTTTGCCGACTTGGATATTGCCGTTCAAGGAACTGTTGTAGACATTGACATCGGCCGCGCCGCCGTGGGCGAGCTCAAGCATGTTGCCGTTGCCGCCGACCAAGGTCGTGCCATTGTTGATGTTGATCTCGGTGCCACCGGGGTAGTCCACCAGGATGGCAGCCCCTGTTCCGCCCACCACTTCAGTCTGGTTGAGGTTAAGCACGGAGGGGTTATCCACCGTAGGCAGGCGATACGCCACAATGCCGTTGGTGCCGCCGTAAATTCGGCCGCCCTGGGTGGTCAACTGTCCGTCGTACGCTCGCAAACCAGCGTTTGCACCGCTGACCTGGGTGTTGTGCAAGGCCAAGGTGCTAGAGCCGCTAAGCACGATGCCATCTGTGGCGCCCGTCACCTCGCTATCGAACACTTCGACGGCAGAGCCGCGGTCCGAATTGGTGCCGACAATCATGCCTTCGGCACCGCCGCTGTAGATCGAAGCATCGCGCAGGGTGGCTTTACTGCCATAAAGCGCCACGCCCACTTCAGTACCGGCGGTGTTCTTGACCGTGCCACCGTTCATCGTAAAGGTCGAATCATAGGCTTTAACGCCCAGCATCCTGGCCCCATTCGAGGTCAGGGTGGCCTCGGTCACGTCGTAGCGGTCAACCAACGTGTCAGCGTCAATGACCACGTTCTGCCCAGGGTAGATGTTCAACGCATGGGCCTGTGTCGCCGCCAAGGCCACAGGCATGACGGCCAGTAATTTGATAGCACGTGATAAACGAGAAAGACAAAATGTTTTTTCAGTAGACATGTTTAGTACCTCTAGTCGGTGACTGAACAAGCCAAGCGATTTAAAGGACCATCGACTCTGGCTTTCAGAAGCGGCAAGGGTACGTATCAGGCAGGGAAGCCCATGTAGGGATAGTCCAGGGGCGGAGTAGGACTTTCCTTAATCACGGCAGGTCGTGATGTTTGAGCCGGCAATGGCTCGCGAAAAAAGAACGGTAAAAACCGTCACGGCTACCCATGACGGTTCATACCTGGCGACGCTTTCAAGGCGTAGGCAGAGCACCGCAAACGGTGTTATCGGCGTTACGACGGCTGACATAAAGAATCGTCGGTAGGGCTTGGCCCATCGTCACCCCATCGGCTTTGAGTACGGTGTAATAGAACTCAACTCGCCCCAAAACCGCTGGCTGGACATACGTGGCGAAATCCGCGACGAATTCTTCGCCATCGTGGCCCGGTAGGCTGTGATCATTTGCGACCACAATCGGAGGCAGAATTTCTGCTTCGACCAATTTGTTGGTGGACGTCAAGCCCTCTCCATACAGGGTCCAGAAACGCCTGATCGTGTCGCCTGTTTTCAGATTCACCACATCCTTGATTCTGGTGTCGATGCCAAGCTCAACAAACTGCTTGCAACTGATCGAGCGCAAGGTGCCGCCCGCACTTACGGATTTAGGGAATTCCGCCAGTGCCAGGTTTTTCAGTTCACTGGCAAACACATCAACCAGCGTAGACAGGGAGGTGTCCATGTTGGGGTTCACACCGTTCGTCAGGCTGTACCAGACGGGCTTGTCCACTCCGTTAAGGCCTGCGGCGATGATTGCCGCAGCAATAGGGAACGTAAATGTCCCTGAGTCAATCTCCGCTTGTGTCACGATATGAGGAGTGGGGGTGAAAATCGGTATTCCGGCCCAGTAGAGCTGAAGCTCGTGCCCCGCCACCGCTCCCGTATATACATCAAATTCTGCAGTAGCGTCGCCGTCATCACCCGGTCCAATTTCGTTGGTGAGTCCTTCGGAAGAAGTTACCGTAATCAGCGGTAGGTAATCCCGGATGGGGCCGGGACCTCCAGGTTCTCCAGCGGCTGAACTGAAGTCTGCAGCCACCGAAATAGAGTTGGACCATGCTGAAGGAGTGCCGCCATCCACCACTTGGTAACGAAGGTTGGCTGTACCTGCAGCGGTGATTCCATAGGCCATGAAGAGAATGAGCCATGGAATTTCAATTTTTTCGGGGTTTGCAAGCGTCGGCTCGGATGACAATGCAACCGAGAACACGTGACCACCCAGGTCGATGTTCAGGGTTTGGCCAGGTCTATAATTGTCCCAACCAAAAATATGCACTTCCACCAATTTCAACTGCGCTTCTCGAAGGTCCCACGGTGCCGCCGGTGCCGCGGGGTCAGTCAAGTTCATCGGCTGGGGCGTTAACACATACTCAACCTCTCTCAACTTTGTCGGATAAATCGTTGAGTTCTCGGAGTAGTCAAAGTAGCGAAACGACATGTGTTCTACACGTGAGCCTTTACCGATAATCTCATCCTTACTGAGAGAAATAACGACAGGCAAATTATTAACTGGCAGATCGGTAACAACTTTTATTGGTTGCTCATCGGTTAAATCCGCATACAACCACAGTTCATCCTTAAGACGTGCAATCAAACGCCCTGGAACAGAAACATCAAGTTTGTCCCCATTCGCGGCCAACGACTCCAGCGTGACTTTCCCACCCACCGCACCGCCCTTCAGGGTCACAGCATCCAATAAAATCCCACCGGCAGGGCCAATAGTATCGACGTTCACCAGGGTAGTACCGGATTGCTCATTACCACCCGACCCCAAAGCAACCTCAGAACGTACACGATACTCTCCATGACTCGAAACATCGACGGCATTGATGGTTAATTTCAATGGCCACTCCAGATCCGCCAATGGCTTGGCTCGCTCAATAGGCTTGCCATAAGGGACATCATTCACATACATCCGAAACACATCAGGAATGCTTTGAGGAAGCGGAAAGGTATCTTCCCACATACCAACTTCAAGGTTGACGCCTTCCGTTTGCGCAACGATAGTTTTCATCAGATTAGGCGGCAAACCGTCCACTGGAGGAAGGGCATTGATAACTTCCGGATCATCCAAAGCCCGAGGTCCAGGGGGCGCAAGACCATGGGGAACAGGACTCACCAAGGGGTCGACGTACGCTTTGGTACCGCCCTCGGCTTTTGACTTCTTTGTTTTCTCGGCTGAGGCTTTTTGCGTGTTGTTCGACTTAGCCATGTTTTTATACTCCAATGAATGAGGGACTGTTCGCGTTCATCGCCCGAGACGCGAGACGAATGACAGCTTAATTAGACCTCGTTCACCCTGAATGCACAGCCTGTTAACTTTGACAGCTGCACAAACGCACAAAGTATGCTTCTAACTAACACTGCGCACAAACACCTTCCTTAATAGCAAACCCGTGGAAAAATAGATCCTTTTAACGCCAGTTAATCTAAACACCGCCTTAAATTTTAGAATCGTTTCGCTGCAAAAATCGTGTCACCGTTTCCACACAAAAAAAACAAGAGGGCTTTCGCCCTCTTTTATTGAGTCAACGTTTTAATTGCCGTCACTATGCGGTCCCAGGCACGTTCCACCACCCGGTATTTTCAAATTGACGTATATAAGTTTCCTGGAGGACAACCCGGTCTCCCCTGTTGCCTTGAACAAACGATACCGCACAACCGCCGAGCCGAAATCCGTCACCAAGCCCGGCAATGTGATCAGGCTGAATGGCTGGATGCGGATCTCGACTTGGCCTCTGTCACGATCATCCAATGTCAGGCGGTGCTCAAAAAACACATCGGTGCCACTGAAAGGCTCACCACTGCCATTTTTCGACGGGTAACTTGTCCAATATAAATGTAGGTAATCATCGATGGCGAAATGATTAAAATCCCAGCCTACGCCAATGAATACCCCCTCATAAGGTGCCGGCTTGGTCCCGCACGCAATAAAGAACTCGTCGCTGTCATTCAATAATACCGGACTTTTCAGGCCGGTCAGGGTATCGAGGTTCACCCGTACAGGTGTCGAAGGGCTGCGCTGCCGGTTTATGCCGTTGTCAGTCCAGTAATAGACTTCAGCGAAGTTGACGGACGACGCCACTGCCCAGAGCACCCAAAGGGTGATCAACTTCCCGGCCACGTCACCCGGCTGAACGTCATAGGCCGCGACGATAACGTCGTCGCTGTTCCAACACAGTTCAAGGCTTTCACCTTCTTTCGGGTTTTCAAACAATCGCACTTCAACAGGCACCGGCCCGGGGCTATCAACGGAAGTCAGCACATTGTCGCCGGTCTTGCCCTTTACAGTGGGCACGGCCAGCTTGCGATTGATTGGATCAGGCCCGCTGGGGTCCGGACCGGCTACCCTTCCATCAACTTCGTAAAAGCTGTCGGGTGATGGCTTGGAGGCTGAACCTCGCTCATACACATAACGCACACGCACTGGGTAGCGCGCCAAGAAGCCACCGGCAGCAAAAATGGCCCACGGCACACTCACGGGGATGGGCCATGTCTGCACTTCGCCAACTGTCTTGACTTCAAGAGCATGAGTGTTCCAATAGGTATAAATCTTGTCCCCTGCTTCTGCGTCATCTACCCGAGGGATGGTGACCGCCAGCGCCTTCGGCGGCCAGGTATCTTCAAAGAGGACTACACCTGTCAGCTCAGCCAACTCAATGAAAGGACGAGGCAGGTCCGGCAATACAACCGGGAAGACCTCGAGCTTGAGTGCATCAGAAAACTGCCCCACATTGCCGCCTCGATCCTCAAGCCGGCAGGACACGAACCTGTCACCGCGACCGCTGGCACGCACGTGCGCCTCAGGAACGGTGAACGCGATGGGGGCGCCTTGCACGTGCGCTCTCGTAATGCAAAAGGTGGCAGCCTGGCTTACATCGGGAAGTGTTCCGTAATAGATGTGGATCAAATCGCCAATACGCATATCAAACCAACGCGCGAGCCAAAAAGGTATGCCAGCGTGCGTCACTAGATACTCATCTGTCACCTTGTGGCGAGCCTCGTCATCCACCTGCACATCCGGGCCAGGGTTGCCGCCATTCGGAGCGGTTTTGTCGACATTAACGAAAGTTGGAAATGAGTCGGTCGGCCCAATCAACCTCGCGCTGACATTGTAAGTCAGCCGGTGGATGCCCTCGGGCGACAAGATCGACTTGGATAAATACTGCACTAACGGAAAGTAGTCGTCAGGGTTGTACGGACCTTGAATAGGATAGGAAAGCACAGGTACGTCATCCCAACGGTACTCCACCGTTGTCACCATGTCCTCCTCATGGAGGTTGAACGGCCAGACCCGTGCAATCGTGACTTCCAGATCCTGATCATGGAGTACAAGCGGCAAGGTCCGAGCCGCTTCGTCCCACTCTAAATCCAGTGCCTGGGTAGGGTTAGGCGCGTCCAGCTCAAGTATCACAGGGTCATCGCGCACCGAGGGGCATCTGCACTTCGGGGCCGGTCTTGGCCAATGAGGGCGCCGCCGGCCTGAGGGCTCGTTCGAATCAGACATGGTCACACTCCTTGAGCAATCAATCGAGGATCGACCCGGGCGATCAGCGCGCTCAGGTCCGGATACTTATTGAATGCGCAAAAAAAGTGCCCGGATACTGTCAGAAATAACAGGTCCGAGCCGTGACCGATGAACGGCAGTCCGCCGCCCCAAGAGACTCAGAGCGGTGGCAACACCCAATTGATCGGCGTCTCGCCATTCTGCTCAAGAAACTTGTTGGTGCGGCTGAAATGCCCGCAACCCAGAAACCCGCGATACGCCGACAATGGCGACGGGTGCACCGAGGTCAGCACCAGGTGCTTGGTGGCATCAATCAGCTTCTGCTTGCCCTGGGCATGTGCCCCCCATAGCAGGAACACCAAGTGCGGCTGATGCTCACTGACCACTTCGATAATGCGGTCAGTAAAGAACTGCCAGCCCTTGCCCGCATGCGCATTGGCGTTGGCGCGCTCCACGGTCATGGTGGTGTTGAGCATCAGCACGCCCTGGTCAGCCCAGCTTTGCAAGTAGCCATGGTTGGGGATGTCGATGTTCAGATCGTGCTTGAGTTCTTTATAGATATTCACCAGCGACGGCGGCGCCGGCACGCCCGGTTGCACCGAGAAACACAAACCATGAGCCTGGCCGGGGCCGTGGTACGGGTCCTGGCCGAGGATCACCACTTTTACCTTGTCCAGCGGCGTGGAATTGAGTGCGTTGAAAATCAGCGGGCCGGGCGGGTAGATCTCCTTGCCGGCGGCATGTTCCTGACGCAGGAACTCACGCAACTGAGCCATATACGGCTGCTCAAACTCCTCGCGCAGGGCGTGTTTCCAGCTGGGTTCGAGTTTGATACGGTCGTCTTCGGTCATGTTGAATGGTCTTGTATAAAAGAATGAGGCGAACCCTAGGAAAGCCGACTCCGCTTGTCAATTGATCTGACACACCACCGGCACTTTCCTGCGAAGCGATCATACTGATCCTTCACCTTCTCGATTGAGGTCACGATGAACCTGCACTTCGAAGAGCTGACCGGCAGCGACGGTGCCCGCATCGGCATCGCCAGCCTCGATGCTGAAAAGTCCCTTAATGCCCTCTCCCTGTCGATGATTTTGGCCTTGGGCGAACGCCTGGATGCCTGGGCCAAGGATCCGAATATCGTCTGCGTACTGTTGCGCGGCAATGGGCCCAAAGCCTTTTGCGCTGGAGGCGAAGTACGCAGCCTGGCCCAGGCCTGCCGTGAACATCCCGGCGAGGTGCCGCCACTGGCTGCGCAGTTTTTCGCCGCGGAATACCGCCTCGACTACCGCCTGCACACCTACCCCAAACCGCTTATTTGCTGGGGCCACGGCTATGTGCTGGGTGGCGGCATGGGCCTGCTGCAAAGCGCGTCGGTGCGTATCGTCACCCCGAGCAGCCGGTTGGCGATGCCGGAGATCAGTATCGGCTTGTATCCGGACGTAGGCGCCAGCGGGTTCCTGTCGCGCCTGCCGGGCAAGCTCGGTGTGTTCCTGGGCCTTACCGGCGCACATATCAACGGTCGCGACGCCCTGGACCTTGGCCTGGCCGACCGTTTCCTGCGCGATGATCAACAAGACGAACTGCTCGATGGCCTGCTGCAACTGAACTGGCAGGAACAGACCTCGATGCAGCTCAATAGCCTGCTCAAGTCGCTCGCCCAGGAAGCCGTCGATCAACAACCCGAAGCGCAATGGCTGCCACGGCGGGCGCAGATCGACGAATGGTTGGACGTAGGCGATGTGCGGTGTGCCTGGCGTGCCTTGAGCCAACTGCGTGAGCACGCCGATCCACTGTTCAGCCGTGCCGGCAAGACGCTAAGCGAGGGCTGCCCACTGACCGCGCACCTGGTGTGGGAACAGATCGAGCGCGCCCGGCATCTGTCGCTGGCCCAGGTGTTCCAGATGGAATACACCATGAGCCTCAATTGCTGCCGTCACCCCGAATTCAGCGAAGGGGTACGCGCACGGTTGATCGACAAGGACCAGACGCCCCATTGGCATTGGCCCGATATCAATACCGTCCCAGAAAAGGTGGTGCAGGCGCATTTCAACAAGGCGTGGGACGGCCGCCATCCGTTGGCGGACTTGTCTGATTACTGATTATTGGCGCCCAAAAAAAAGCGGCGCTTCATGCGCCGCTTGCAATACTGGCCTGTCAACGGTGACCGCCGCGGCCACCTCCATGGTCGGAGCCGCGTCCATGCCCGCCATTGCCCCACCGATCGCCGCCCCACCCCTGGTTCGGATAAGGCCGGTAGCCAGCACGCGGCCCGTAGTAGCGCGGCGCTGGCTGGTAATAACGCGGTGCCGAGTAATAACGCGGTTGTGGCGCGTAATAACGCGGCGAAGGGTAGTAGTCACGGCGGTAAGGGTACGCCGCGCCACCGCCGTAGTAGTACACCGGCGCCGGTGAGGTGTAGACCTCGGATCGATAGTAGCTCTGGCCTCCATCGTAATAGGGCACACAGGCAGAAAGGGTCAGACCGAGTAAAGCACTGAGCAGCAGTCGTCGATACATGGCGGCCTCCTGGACCGCGGAAGAGCACCTCCAGCGACGCTGAAGGGCGGCATTCAGCTTTCACTGAATGACGAAATATCTGACATCAAAAACCGAATCTGGTGCGTTTCCGCAATAGCTTGATACATCTGCGCGCACTTTAACGTTTCAGTAAATTTAGCTGGCCCGAAACTTTGCCAATTGCGATGATGTCACTATGGCATCGCACGAGACCAGACAGGCTCTACCGTGCGCCCTTCGCGACTATGGCCGGACTCGACTCATGAAAATATCTACCAAACTGCTGCTTTCATTCCTTCTATGTGCGCTGGTCACCCTCGGGGTCGGCCTGCTGGGGATCAAAGGGGTGGTGCGCCTCGCCACGGCATTGGAGCAGACGTTCTCCAACAATCTGGTGTCCGTCAGCAACACGGCGGCCACCCTCAATGGCTTGGTCGCGCATAACCGGGGCCTGTACCGATTGATGGATGCAAGCAAAGGCGACGTCTCCGCCCAGGACCGCGATCGCGTGCGCCAGGACATCGCCAACGAACTTAAGCGCAGCCAGGCGGCTTACGCTACCTACCGCGCAACACCGCTGGAAGATGACGAACGGGCGGCGGGAGACAAACTCGACCAGATTTGGCCCGCTTATACCAGCAGCTCCGAACGCATCATGGCGCTGCTCGACAGCGGCCAGGTCGAACAGGCCCGCACCCAGCTCAACACCGCCAACAACGAACTCTTCCGTCAGGCGCGCGAGTTGATCCGCGTGATGATCGAATCCAATAGCCGCCAGATCAAGGAAGGCGCCGTCGCCGCCGATGAGCTGCGCGGCAGTGCGTTGGCGTGGATGATCAGTGGCATTGTCCTGGCCTTCATCATTGCCCTCACCATTGGCGTGTTGATCACCCGCCTGATCACCCGCCCTATCGCCCAGGCTGTGGAAAGCGCACAACGCATTGCCAAGGGCGACCTGACCCAGGTCATCCTCACCGAACGCACCGACGAAGCCGGGCAATTGCTGATGGCACTGGCGGATATGCAGGGCGGTTTGAAGAGCACCCTGGTGGAAATCGCCAACGCTTCCGACCAGCTCGCTTCAGCCGCCGAAGAATTGAGTGCGGTCACCGATGAAAGCAGCCGTGGTCTGACCCGTCAGAATGATGAAATCCAACAGGCCGCTACGGCGGTGAACCAGATGACCGCTGCGGTGGACGAAGTGGCGAGCAACGCCGTATCGACCTCGGAGGCTTCGCGCCAGGCCACCACCGAGGCCGAGGACGGTCGCCAGCAAGTCGAACAGGCCGTGTCCGGCATGAGTTCGATGGTGAGTGAAATCAACGATTCCACGCAATCGGTTGCAGATCTCGCCGGGCAAGTGCGGGAAATCGGCAAGGTGATCGATGTGATCCGTGGCATCGCCGACCAGACCAACCTGCTGGCCCTCAATGCCGCCATCGAAGCGGCCCGCGCGGGCGAGCAAGGTCGCGGTTTTGCAGTGGTCGCCGATGAGGTGCGTGCACTGGCGCATCGCACTCAAATCTCCACCGTCGACATCGAAAAAATGATTGGCGAAGTGCAAATCGGCGCTGATGGCGCGGTCGCGGCAATGAACAAGAGCCTGACCTGGGCCAACAATACCCAGACCCTGGCACAGAACGCCGGTGAAGCGCTGCAACGTATCACCGCCAGTGTGTCGATGATCAATGAACGCAACCTGGTGATCGCCTCCGCGTCGGAGGAGCAGGCCCAAGTGGCTCGCGAAGTGGACCGCAACCTGCTGAACATCCAGGACCTGTCCACCCAGACGGCCGCCGGTGCCAACCAGACCAATGCCGCCAGCCAGGACCTGTCGCGCCTGGCCACGTCCTTCAATGCACTGGTCAGCAAGTTCCAGCTCTAAGTAGCCTGCGCGGGGTCGGCCCTGTATCGTGCAAGGCCCCCCGGGATTGTCCGGAACCTTGCCCGATCCAGCCCGAACCTGCCGATGACCACGCCAACCCTCTGCCCTGCCTGCGGCGCCCGCAACGACTGTACCCTGGCTGACCCACGTACGGTCGACCAGGCCTGCTGGTGCTACAGCGTCACCATCGACCCGGCCGTGCTCCAGGCCCTGCCCGATGAATTGCGCAACAAGGCCTGCCTGTGCCCGCGCTGTGCCAGGGTAGATCAGCAATTGCGCGGGGCCGAGCCGACGTAATGCGGGTTGATCGTTTCCTCAGCAACCTGCCGCGCTTCAATCGCCAGCAAGTGCGTTTGCTCTTGGTTGAACGGCGCGTGTCGGTCGATGGCGTGGCAGTCAGCGATCCTCATCATGAGGTGCGCGAATTCAGCCGCATCTGCGTCGACGATGAAGTGCTGCAGGCGGGTAAACCCGCGCGCTACTTCATGCTGCATAAGCCCCAGGGTTGTGTGAGCGCCACGGCAGACCCGCAACACCCGACCGTCCTGGATTTATTGAATGAGCCCGACAAAGCCGACTTGCACATCGCCGGCCGCCTGGACTTCAACACTACGGGGCTGATGCTGATCACCAACGACGGCCAATGGTCGCGCCGACTGACGCAACCGCAGACCAAGTTGCCCAAGGTCTACCGGGTGGAGACCGAGCAAGACATCAGCCCTGAGTACGCGATTACCTTCGCCAAAGGCCTGTATTTCGCTTTCGAAGACCTGACCACGCAACCCGCAGGGCTGGAACTGCTAGGGCCGAGAACCGCTCGTCTCAGCATAATCGAAGGGCGCTACCACCAAGTGAAGCGCATGTTCGGGCACTTTGATAACAAAGTGATCAACCTGCATCGCGAGCGGATGGGCCCTTTGGTGCTGGATGCGGCCCTTGCGCCGGGCCAGTATCGGGCGCTGACTGACGACGAAATCCGACAAGTCTGACGACCGTTCGGCCGGTGATGGCGAAAAATCGGCTCATCGCCTTGCGGGCTGGCATCTCTGCTGCTTGAATCAGGATCACCAGTTTAAATATGACTGGCGAGTCGCCTATAACCTCCAAGAAACACATTGCCCCGCCCGCGCTTGATCTACGGGCCTTCCCGGCAAACAGCCCGCCATAACAACACCCGTCGGCCAGCCGTCATCGGATCGACATGGGCCTCCCACTTCAAGGCGTATGCCTACCTGTCACATAGCTCGTGCAGAGTTACCTGCGCGCCCTACCCGCTTGCCAGGAGTCTTACGACATGAGGCCAGAAATCGCTGTGTTGGATATACAGGGTCAGTATCGGGTTTACACGGAGTTCTATCGCGCGGACGCTGCTGAAAAGACCATCATCCTGGTCAACGGCTCCATGGCCACCACGGCATCCTTCGCTCAAACCGTGAAAAGCCTGTACCCGCAATTCAATGTGGTTTTGTACGACCAGCCCTACGCTGGCCGCTCCAAAATCCATAACCGCCATGAGCAGATGCTGACAAAGGAAGTCGAAGGCCAGATCCTGTTGGAGCTTATCGACCACTTCGCCGCCGAACACGTATTGTCATTTTCCTGGGGCGGCGCCGCCGCGCTGGTTGCCCTCGCCCATCGCCCTCGTCGGGTCGAAAAGGCCGTGATCAGTTCGTTCTCGCCGGTGATCAACGCCCCCATGCGCGACTACCTTGAACGCGGCGTCGACTACCTCGGCAACCTCGACCGCGACCGCGTCGGCCATCTGGTCAACAGCACCATCGGCAAACACCTGCCGTCGCTGTTCAAACGCTTCAACTACAAACACGTCAGCAACCTGGCCGAGCATGAATACGGGCAGATGCACTTTCACATCAGCCATGTGCTGAACAGTGACCGGCAGTGTTACGTCAAAGCGGCCAGGCAAATCGCCGTTCCCGTGTTGTTTGTGAACGGCGAATGGGACGAATACACCAGCGCCCAGGATGCCAAGCTGTTTGGTCAGTACGTGGCTCACAGCAGCTTCAGCACCATTCAGGCGACCGGGCATTTTCTGGATATGGAGCACAAGGCGGCGTGCCGCGACAGTCGGGATGCGGTGGTGGGCTTTCTGAAACCTGAGCGGCAGGTCAGCCGGTTGCGGTATCACCAAGGCCAGACGCAGCATGCCTTTGCGATCTGAAATGAGATCCACTGGAGGCGCGAGCGGGTGTGGGAGCTGGGCTTGTGTGGGAGCTGGCTTGCCTGCGATAGCATCAACTAAGTGTGATTGACACACCGAGGTGCCGGTATCGCAGGTACCCCACACATTTTTGAAGAAAAACTTCAAATCCAGGCGAACATCTGGTACAAAGTCAGCCGCTCTGAGCGGGTATAGTTTAATGGTAGAACAGTAGCTTCCCAAGCTTCCGACGAGGGTTCGATTCCCTCTACCCGCTCCACTCAAATTCTCGTTCCGCGTCAGGTCTGTTATTGACGGGAATGTATAAAAAACCGGTCCTATGAGGCCGGTTTTTTTATGGCTGCGATTTGAGGCATCCGTTATTCCCGTCGCGAAAACCTGTACAAATCTATATTTCTGTACAAGTATCTATTCAACACGCTGGCAATTCGCCGCGCGCGATCACGGAGCCGGGCAATGACTCGTCTACTGGTTTCATTGTGGCTGGTATTGAGTTTGAGCAGTTGCGCCAACGTTGGGGTCGAGCACTACGCTGACCAGCAGCCGCAGCTGGACTTGGAGCGTTTTTTCAGCAAGCCCGTCAAGGCTTGGGGGATTTTCCAAAAGCGTTCCGGCGAGGTCGCCAAGCGCTTTGAAGTGAACATAGCCAGCCGACGCGAGGGGAACGCCCTGATTCTCGACGAGCGCTTCCTGTACAGCGATGGCACGCGTCAACAACGCGTGTGGACGCTGACACCGGATGGCCCGGGGCGCTGGCGGGGCCGAGCAGGTGATGTGGTCGGCGAGGCAATCGGCGAAGTGGCGGGTAACGCACTGCGTTGGCGCTACCGACTCAACCTGCCCGTGGACGGCTCGGTCTACGAGGTGAGCTTTGATGACTGGATGTACCTGATGGACGAGGACACCTTGATCAACCGCTCCAGCATGACCAAGTTCGGCGTCGAATGGGGCCAGGTCACGTTGTTCTTTCGTCGCCAATAAATAACTCGCAGCGAGGCTCAATCATGAATATGCACATGCTGACTGAATTGGCGGTAAAAGGTGAAATTCGCGAGCTGGAGTTACTGTCGCTGGAGGGTGGTTTCTACATCGCGCGCGTCAGGCTGGATGACGCTGAAATGACATTGCTGGGCGATGACGCCAAGCCGCTGCGCATCGGTTCTACCACGCATTTGCGCGACCTGTTGCAACGGGTGCCGCCGTTTCCCTGCGTGCTGGTGCAGCAGTGCGTGCACGATGAAATGTGCGGTGTTCGGGAAGGGCCGATCGGCGCGCTGCGCATTCCGTTTTCGCTGGCCTCATCTCTTTAAAGCGCTATGCATTTTTTGGCTCCCCTCCCCCTTGGTATGGGCGGCCTGGGAAGGCAAGCCTATGCAGTGCGCGAACGGCCTTACGCGGCTTGATCCACGCGGTCCTGCGCCGCTTCCACCAGCATCAGCCCCAACTCGATCATTTGCTGAATCGCAAGGGCCAGGTAGCGCTGTTGGGACGGTAGGGTTTCGGCGAACTCATGGGTCATGGCGCCCGCGCCGGCAATGGTTTCATAGGCGTTGGCGAGTAACGCTTCGGTGTTGACGTCGGGACGGACGCTGAACAGTTTTACGGAGGGGTCACAGGGGTCATTGCACATCTGTTGATCCTCGGTAAGGACCACCTTCCACAGCTACTAAACAATGGGTGGCGGCTGTATGCAGGTTAGTAGACCGGCGGATCAACGAAACCGGCGCACTCGAAAGTGCCCTGCGTACAGCCACCATTGAGAACAGACACCAAGATGCCTGAACGCTGGTATAGCCATACGCCGTTGATCAAATCGAGCTACTAAACCCGACCGCTGATGGGCAGCGGCAAACGAACCTTAAAGAGGTCGACCAAGGCGCACAACTCGGACGATTCTGATCGTTGTGTAGGCAATGGCGCAAGCTGCAAAAGCACATCCCAACATCGCACTGATCACTCCTCAACCATCCCCCGCTGCACCTCCCACGCCAACGGCAACGTCACCATCAACACCCCCGCCAAGACCATCATCGCCACCGGCACGCCCAATGCGTCCCCCACCCCACCAAACACCACCGGCGCCAGTGCCCCGCCGCCAATCGTGCCGGTGTAGAACACGGCAAATGCCTGCTCCCGTTTCCCTGCGCCGGCCAGGTCCGGCACGGCGCCGTACAACACTGAGGACGTGCCATTGAGCACCAGGCCCAGCACCGGCAGCATCACCATCAACCCGGCCAGTGGCAAATACACGGCGGCAATGATCAGCAACGCGGTGCTGCTCTCCGTCAGCCACACCGTCCTCATCATGCCGATGCGCGCACCAAGATAACCGCAGAGCAATTTGCCGAATGCGCCACCGATAAACAGCAGCGTCAGGGCCAGGCCAATACCGGCGGTGCCAGCCCCCTTGGCTTGCAGCACAAATGGCAGGAACGTGAGGAAACCCATGCGCACGGCGCTGTCGAGGGTGCCCGTGAGAATCAGGGCGCGCAGGCCTATGACGGAACCGGTTCCGCTGTGGGGTTTGGTCTTTTTTGTGGAGTCAGATTCGGATACTTGTGTAGGAATCAACCACCACAACAACCCCGCCGCCGCCAAACCCAGCAGTCCCAGAAGCGTGGCACTCGCGCGCCAACTGATCACCGTAAGCAGCAGTCCCACCAGTCCGGGGATCAGGGTTTTGCCGATATCGCCGCTGAAGTTGTATTGAGACAGCGCCTGCTTGATCCCACCACCGTCCTCGTAGGCATCGCTGATCATAGAGGAGGCGAGCGGGTGTTGGGTGCTGGCGCCACACCCACCCAACAGCAGCGCCAGCAGTAACATCGCCAGTCCGCTGGCCTGGCCCACCAACACGTAAGCCACGCCCGCGAGCGCGGTGCCGCCCACCAGCATCGGTACACGCCCCCAGCGCTTCGCGGCGCGACTGGCCATGAGCTGGAACACCGCCATCATCCCGGAATAGGCCCCGCGTAACAGTCCGATTTGCGCGTAGGAAAGCGCGAACTGCGCCTGCCAGATCGGCAGCAACACGTAGATGACATCGGTAAGGCCGTCATGCACGGCATGCGCACCGCAGCCGGCGATCAGCGTGCGACGACGGGTTGATGATGCGGCAGCAGGCACCTCGACGGTATCGTTCATGGCGTCGGAGTCGGTTCAGGTTCAAGGGGCTTCCAACCCGTCAGGGCAATCAGCAAGGTCAACACCTGGAAGGTCATAATCAGCGCCACGCACCCGGCCCAGCCCCAGCGTTCCCAGATCAAAGCCGGGATAATCGCACCGCAACTTCCGCCCAGGTAATAACACGTGAGGTACACGCCCACGGCGCCTGCTTTGTTGTCACGGGCGGTAGCGGTGGTGAACGCGTTGGCGGCTGCCTGGGCGAGGAATACGCCGGTGGAGCTGAGGGCCAGGCCCACAACGATGCACCATAAGGAAGGCACTAACGTCAGCGCTGAGCCGGTGATGCCCAGCACCGCAGCCACGCACAGCAGTTCGGCGTGAGGTCGGGCTTTACTGAGGCGACCGGCGACGGGGATCACGACCAGCGCCAGCAGGAACACGATGTAAAGCGTGCCCAACGCCGCAGGCCCCAAGTTGAATGGCGGTAATCCGAGGTACAAACCGGCGTAGGTAAACGCTGCGACTTGGGAGAACAACACGCAAAAACCTACAGCGTAAGCAGCCAGCAAAGGCTTGCGAAAAACGGCTGAGAAAGAGGTTTTAACCTTCGCCGTTCGCGCACGATTGATCGGCAACAAGAACTGGATAAATCCACCCACCATCAGGCTCAGCACCGCCAGCAACTCAAAGGCTTCGCGCCAGCCCACGTATTCAGTCATCACACCCGTGACAAAACGCCCGGCGAACCCACCCAGTACGGTGCCTGCCACATACAGGCTGGTGACCTCCGTCACCGTGCCGCCACTCCAGCGGTCGCCGATGTAAGCCACGCTGGTGGCAAACACCACCGGGATCAACATGCCTTCGACAAACCGCCACACGAGCACTTCGGCAAAACTGTCGGCATAGGCGGTCATCAGCGCCGGCACCGCCAACAGCAATGCCGCCACGCTGATCACCGTGCGTTGCTCAAAGCGCCCGGTCAGTCGGCTGACAAACGGTGCAGTGATCGCCACGGCCAGCGTCGTCACGGTGATACTCCACCCCGCCGCCTTGGCGCTGACCTGAAAGTTCGCGGCAAAGGTCTGCAGGATGCTCTGGGTGGCATAGAGGTTGAGGAACGCCGCGCAGCCACACAGGAACAGGGCAAGGCGGGCACAATGCAGGCGCGGTTTCATGAAACCTCTCGTTTTATTTTGTGAGGTCTTTATAGAATGGCCGGCGGGTCTTAAACCAATACCGATTTCGAACCGATCGATACCCAAGGATCAGGATGCTCGACCTACGCAAGCTGCGGTACTTTCTGACGGTCGCTGAAGAATTGCACTTCGGTCGCGCGGCCATTCGCCTGCACCTGGCTCAGCCACCGCTGACCCGGCAGATCTCGGCGCTGGAAACCGAGCTGGGCTTCAAGCTGTTTGATCGCACCAGCCGCACCGTCACCCTCACCGCTCAAGGCCGGTCATTCCTGCCCTACGCGCGCGGCGTGCTGGAGCAGGTGGAGCTGGCGCAGGTGATTGCCAGCAAACTGGCTGCGGGCACCGCCGGGCAGCTGGCGTTGGGGTATGTCAGCTCGATTGCCTTGTCGGACTTGTTCAGCCAGACGATCCAGGCGTTTGCGCAACGTTTTCCCGACGTGCAGCTGACTTTGGTGGAGTGCGCCTCCGGCAGCCTGGGCGCACACGTGGCGGATGGGCGGCTGGATATCGGGTTGAGTCGCCTGCTACCGCAAGGCGAAGAGGTGCAAGTGCTGTCTTTGGGTGACGAAAGGCTGGTCGCAGCAGTGTCCAGTGAAAGCCCGATGGCCAGTCTGCCAAGTGTCAGTCTGGCGCAGCTGAGCGCCTATCCAGTGATTCTGTTTCCTGCGGATTTTGGATCGGGGCTCAACCAGTCCATCGAGCAACTTTACCGGCACCACGGCCAACCGTTACGCCTTGGGCCAACCGGGCGGCAGATCACCTCGATCATAGCGCTGGTAGCGGCTGGGCAAGGTGTGGCGTTGGTGCCGGAATGTACGCAGAGCTTGATGAACAAAGGTGTGACATACAGGCCCCTGGTGGAGGGGGATGCGTGTGCGCCCTTGTTAGTATTGACCCGGTCTGAAACAAAAAGTGTGCTGGTTGATGCGTTTCTCACTGTCATTGCACAGTCCCTACACACTCGGTAACTCCTTCGCAAAACCCCGCAATACCTCTCCCCGGCGCCATTCCCAGGCGCTCATACACTGCATTGACCGCCTGACAGGAAGCCGGTCATCGGCCACTGGTAGGTAGAGTGTTGATAATTCCAATTCAGTGGTTATAGTCACCACCATCACACACCACAAGGAGGTGCTGTGGATAGCCGATATTT
Organism: Pseudomonas sp. LAP_36; assembly: GCF_019456785.1. NCBI lineage: Bacteria > Pseudomonadati > Pseudomonadota > Gammaproteobacteria > Pseudomonadales > Pseudomonadaceae > Pseudomonas > Pseudomonas sp. LAP_36. The sequence continues at coordinate 761,191 of NZ_JAHZMS010000001.1, read as the reverse complement.
AATAGGTCACATCGTTGCGGACGGTTGGTATCTGGTGCGCATCAAAGGCAGTCATCACCACTTCAAACACCCGACAAAACCGGGGCTGATGACGATTCCACATCCAAAGAAGGACCTGTTGGACAAGACCGCTAAGAGCATTTTGAAACAAGCTCTGTTGAGTTAATCGTCCGAGGAGGACAACAGACATGCTTTACCCGATTGCAATTTCAACCGGCGACGACGATCACGCCTGGGGTGTAGAAGTGCCGGATATTCCCGGCTGCTATTCCGCCGGCGACGATTTGGACGACGCCATGGCCATGGCCCGCGAAGCCATCGAAGGGCACTTCGAGATTCTCGCGGAAGACGGTGCAGCGATTCCCAGTGCGCAAAAGGTCACCTTGCATGCCGCCAATCCTCAGTATGCAGGCTGCACCTGGGCAGTCGTGGACATTGATGTCACCAAGTACCTGGGCAAAGCGCAGAAGCTCAATATCACGCTGCCCGGTTATCTGCTGAACCGCATCGATGAATATGTGCTGCATCACCCTGAAGAAAAAAGCCGTTCGGGGTTTCTGGCCTCAGCAGCGCTGAAAGTGCTTCAGCAGGGGCATTGATTAAGCCCATCCCTACAGGGACCAGAAAGTTCTCCTATCACCATGGGAAACCTTAACCAGAAACAGGACAAAGCAGAATGCTCCCGCGCGGACAAAAAACGTCGACGCAGGTCTTTAGAAAAGTCGTAGGGCTGGTGCTGATCATCCCACTGCTGGCCCCACTGATGCCTATTCCCACGATAGGCCTGGGCCGTTTTGTATTGATAGCGGCAGTTGCCGGTTCTATCTATGGCGCGTGGTACGCAAGGCAGCACGCCGGTCGAGGCCTGACAATCGGCGCGACCATCATCGCTCTACTCAATCTTGGCTCATTGGTCGCACTGTCAACGCCCTCGATAGTCTGGTTTGTCTACTTGGTCTCCTCGGTCTATGGGTCGGGCAATTGGATTCACTGGCGCTTTTAGCGGGCGTAGAATTACACCGCAAGAAACAAGGTTCCCCCACGGTTCGCAGGACGGATAATGGCGCCCTACAGCATCAAGGATTATGCCCATGCCTTATGAATACAAGCTCATGCCCTCCCCTGTGGGCCAGCTCACCCTGGTGGCGCGCAATGGCAAACTCGGCGCCATCCTGTGGGAAACAGAGCGCGCCAACCGTGTGCGCCTGGGTGAGTTGCACGAGGCCAATGACAGCCCGGTGCTGTTGGAAGCCGAACGCCAACTCAAGGAGTACTTCGCCGGTACCCGTAACCGATTCGAGCTGGAACTGGACTTCGATGGCACCGACTTCCAGAAACAAGTCTGGCAAGCGCTGCTGACCATTCCTTTCGGCGAAACCCGCAGCTACAGCCAGATCGCCCAGCAGATCGGCAACCCGAAAGCCGTACGTGCGGTGGGCGCAGCCAATGGGCGGAATCCGATCTCGATCATTGCGCCGTGCCATCGAGTCATCGGTGCGTCGGGCGGGCTGACCGGATTCGCCGGCGGGCTGCAAGCCAAGCAGTATTTGCTGGCACTGGAAGGCACGGGCCAGGCGCAATTAGCCTTCTAAAAAAACAGCCGCCGACAAAAACGTACACCGTTGTTCATCAGGCGAAATGTAAAAAGAAATTTCAAAGAATCCCTGCGGTCCATTATTTCATCACCCCCTACCAAGGAAACCGGTCATGAAATTCTCCACAGTCTCCCAATCCCTGTCCCGCTGGGCCGGCAGCCCACGCACGTTCTACGCGGCGGTGGCGTTGATCCTGGCGTGGAGCCTGAGCGGGCCGTATTTCCACTACAACGACACCTGGCAACTGATCATCAATACCTCGACCACCATCATCACGTTTTTGATGGTGTTCCTGATCCAGAACACGCAGAACCGCGACAACGACATCCTGCATATCAAGATCGATGAACTGCTACGCGTGTCCAAGGATGCTCAAAACGCTGTGCTCAGCCTGGACGGCCTGGACCGTAAAGAATTGGAAAAACTGCGCCAGGAATACCGTAGCATTGGCAAGGCTGGCACTGTGAGCCTGAACAGCAGTTGTGGCCATGCTGCCGACGATGCAGGGCCGAAAAAAATTGATTTGAACCAGGCATAAAAAAACGGCGGTTGGAGAAGATCCAACCGCCGTTTTTCATTTCAAGTGACGAATTCAACCGTCGCCTTGATGGCCTTTGGCGTAGGTGGACGCCAAGGCACGGGCTTTCTGCAAACGCTCCTCCAACTTAGGCAGCGTCTCGTCCACCAGGGCTTTTATTTCAGGTACATCCGATGCCGCGCCTTCCCGTTTGAACAGGGCGATGGCGTCTTCGTTTTCCTTCACCTGTTGCGCGGTGTAGGCCGCATCAAAGGAATCGCCGTCCTTGAGTTCAGGCATCAGGGTTTCGGCTTTATCGACGATTTTCTCCCGCGGCGCCACGGGCAAGTCGAGCTTCTTGGCAATGGCCGCCAGATGCTGGTTGGCCAAGGTGCGCTCGTTGATCACCTCGATGGTGTAGTCCTTGATTTCCTGCGACGAAGTTTTGGCATGGGCCATGCGACTGGTTTCGATATCGGCCATACCTTTGGCCGAAGCCTGCTCGATGAATTCAGCAGGCGACTGGGCGAAAGCATTGCTGGCGCCGAGGCCCAGCAGCATCGCGAAACTGGCGGTGCGTAACCGGATAGCCATGCGGCTCATGATGGGTTCCTCCAGGGCAAAAATAGGCGCGGGAGAACACAGCCCGCCCTCAATTCGAATTTTCAGGGCAGCAAAGGTTTAGAAAAAACTTTCCAGTGCGACGAACGGTCATCTTCGAGCCCGGCTGGTTTGCTGCCTGCCTAACCCGCCAACACGTGCGCTTGAGCGTTTACGCGCCTGCCCGTCCTACGGGTAAAACGTCATTCCGGCATAAGGCTTTGCGCGGCACGCTTGTAGCCGTGAGGCCAGGTCGCCGACATGGGCTTCGAGCTTGTGACCATCGGGGTCGAGAAAATAGAACGAAGCGCCCTCACTGCGGTTGTCGCGCCACTCTTCAACATCAACCGCTCGCAGGCGCTCGATCAGCGCGGCGAAATCAGCCGCAGCGACGGTAAACGCATAGTGGGTGTAATCGGCGGCTGGATTCGCGTCGCGCAATGGATCGAGCGATAAACACAGCCATAAACCCGGCAGTGAGAGGTAGGCGCCGGCGTCCCAGGTGGCGTCGAGCTGAAGTTGCAACAGCTCATGGTAGAAGCAGACGCTGCGATCCAGATCGGTGACGGCCAGGGTCAGGTGGTTGAAGCCTGAGAGCATGTTGTTGTTCCTGTCAGCGGTAGTCTTCGGACAATACACCCTGCACCTGCCCAATCAACCACTGCAACCCCGAATCCCCACCCCGCCGTGCATGCCACGCCAATTCAAATGCAAACGACGGAATATGAAACGGCGGCAGCACCGCCAGCAAGTGCTGATGATCGATATCGAGCACGCCACGGGACGACACCGTAAGGATCAGGTCCGTGCCCCGTATCAACTGCGGTGCCACCCCCCAGTGCGGCAGGCTGATCGCCACATGCCGCCGTTCCCGGATCGCCGTCAACGCCCGCTCGATTTCCGGCGTACCGCTGCCGCGCATTTCCAACAACACATGCGGCCGTGACAGGTAGGTGGGCAAATCCAGCGTACCGTCCTCCGGCAGACTGCTGCGGTCCACCAGGCAGGTGTAGTGCTCTTCGAACAGCGGCGTAGTACGCAGCTCGGCGGGCGTGTCGGGGAAAACACCCGCCGCCAGGTCGAGGTCGCCATTAAGCACCCCATCCACCATGCCTTCACGGCTGGCCTGGATGATTTGCAGATCGATACCCGGTGCTTCATTGCGCAGCGTACGCACCAGAGCGGGTAGCAAAATCGCCGCGCTGTAGTCAGACATCGCCACGCGGAACCTGCGCTTGGCCGATGCCGGCTCAAAGCGATTCGGCGCCAGCAGGGCTTGCACCTGGGCCAGGGCTTCAGCCAGTGGCGTGGCCAATTCCAGCGCGCGGGCGGTCGGCACCAAACTACCGCCCTGACGCACCAGCAGCGGATCGCCGAGCAGGTCACGCAAGCGCGCCAGCGCATGGCTGACCGCCGGTTGGCTCAGGTGCAGACGCTCGGCGGCACGGGTGACGTGTTGCTCGCTGAGCAAGGCGTCGAGGATCACCAACAGATTGAGGTCGATGCGGCGCAGATCATTCATCAGCTGCATGCTCACCATAAGAACTTGGAATTTAAATTTGCGCGACGAATAGCCTAGAGTCCAGCAAAACCTCTGGGAGATTTGAAATGACAACATTGCATTGGGTGGGTTTATTGGCGCTGGCCGTGATTGCCGGGGCCGTGGTGCCGTTTCAGAGTGCGATCAACGCCAACCTCGGGCGCGGGCTCGGCCACCCGTTGTGGGCCACCCTGGCGTCGCTGCTGGTGAGCATCATCGTGTTGCTGCCGGTGATTATCGCGATGCGTTTACCGCTGCCGAGCCTGACGTTTGTCACCCAGGCGCCCCTGTGGACGTGGGCGGGTGGCGCGTTCGGCGTGTGCTTTATTTCCCTGGCGTTGATGTTATTGCCTAAGCTCGGCGCCTCGGGGTTTATCGCGTTGGCCATGGCCGGGCAGATTCTTGCGTCACTGGCCCTCGATCACTTTGGCCTGTTCGGCCTGGCTGAGCGCCAACTGACAACGCCCCGCGTGCTGGGGGCGTTGTTGTTGATTGGCGGGGTGGTGTTGATTCAGTTCAGCGCCTCCCCCGCCCGTGCATTGTCAACGGCGAGCTGATCAGCCTTTGTCGAGTGTGCGCAGCTTCTGCGGCAGGCCCCACAGCAAGAGCGCCGCCGCCAACAGCGCACACACGCCAATCACATACAGCGCCGGGGTGGTGCTGCCCGTGAGGTCCTTGATGCGGCCCACCATCACCGGGCTGACAATCCCACCGAACTGCCCGAGGGTGTTGATCACTGCAATACCGCCCGCCGCGCCTGCGCCGGCGCCCGCCAGCAATTTGGGTGGCAGGGTCCAGAAGGTCGGGATCGACGCAATGATGCCTGCGCCCAACATGCCCAGGGCAATGATCAGGAAGGTGGTGTGGTCGGCGAAAATCCCGGCGCTGAAAAAGCCCACCGCACCGAGCACCACTAGGCCGCAGACAAACTTGCGCCGCTCGCCGGTAGCATCCGACAGTCGCCCGATCACCACCATGCTGATGGCGCCGCACACATACGGAATCGCCGTGAGCAGGCCGATCATCACCGGGCTCTGGGTGCCCGCGCTGCGGATCAGTTGCGGTGCCCAGAAATTGAGGCCGTACGACGCCACCTGAATCAAAAAGTAGATAAAGCCGAGCATCAGGAACCCCGGAATACGGATCGCCGACAGCAACGAGCCACCGTGCTGGTTCGGCTCATGCTTGGCGATACGGCTCGACAGCAACGCTTTCTCCGCCGGCGTCAGCCAATGGGCGTCTTCGATGCGGTCCTTGAGCCGCGTCAGCACCAGGAACCCCAGGCCGATGCACGGCAAGCCGCCGAGCAGGAACAACCAGTGCCAGCCACGCATCTGCAACACGCCGTCGAGGTGTTCCAGTACCAGGCCGGAAAACGGTGCGCCCACCAGGCCCGCAAACGCCGAAGCCAGGAACAGCATTGAGGTGATGCGCCCACGGAAATGCTGCGGGAACCACAGGGTCAGGTAATACAGCACGCCGGGCGCGAAACCCGCCTCCATCGCCCCGATCAGAAAGCGCAGCGCATAGAACTGCCACTCTGCCGTGACAAACACCATGGCCGCCGTCGCCAGGCCCCACGACATCATGATCCGCGCAATCCAGCGCCGCGCGCCGACCTTGTACAGCATCATGTTGCTCGGCACTTCGAAGATCACATAACCCACCACAAACAAACCGGCGCCCAGGCCGTAGGCGGTGTCGCTCAGGCTCAGGTCTGCCTGCAACTGAAACTTGGCGAAGCTGATGTTGATCCGGTCAAAAAACGCGAACAGGTAGCACACCATGATCAGCGGCATCAGGCGCCAGGCGACCTTGCTGACCAGGGCTTTTTCGGCATCGATTTCAGCGGCCGGGCGCGTGCCGGCCTCCAACGTATTAGTGCTCATGGTTTCTCTCCAGCGGGCTGCTCACAGGCGCCCAATTGTTTTTGTTGTCTGGTGTAGCGTTACAACGTGGCGATATAGGCCGGCGGCGAGTGCAGGTCGCAATTGCGCCCTGCCTTCGCCACCTGGCCAAGAAGTTCGTGGCCCAACAGGGCCGGCAAGCGGCGGGACATTTGCAGCAGGTGCGGCAGGTCGATACCGGTGTGAATTCCGACTTCCTCGCACAGGTTGACCAAATCTTCGGTGCAGATATTGCCCGACGCCCCCGGCGCAAACGGGCAGCCGCCCAAGCCACCGAGCGCCGCGTCAAAACGACGGGCACCGGCCTCGTACGCGGCCAGCACGTTGCACAACCCCAGGCCGCGGGTGTTGTGAAAATGCAGGGTCAGGTCACTGGCCGAGACGCGCTGCAGCACGCGTTTGACCAGGCGCTCCACCTGACGCGGGTTGGCCATGCCCGTGGTGTCGGCCAGGCTGATACCCTGGATGCCCAGCGCTTGATAGGCCTCGATAATCTGCAGCACGCGGTCTTCGTCGATCTTGCCTTCGAACGGGCAACCAAAGGTGGTGGCGATGCTGCCGTTGAGCCTCACCGGGTGGTCGGCGGCAAAGCTGACGATATCGCCAAACGCCGCCAACGACGCCTCGCAGCGCATGCGCATATTGGCCAGGTTGTGGGTCTGGCTGGCGGACATCACCAGGTTCAGTTCATCGGCGCGAGACTCGATAGCGCGCTGCGCCCCCTTGAGATTCGGGATCAACGCCACATAGATGACACCGGGCTTGCGCCTGATGCCCTGGAACACTTGCTCGCCATCACGCAATGCCGGGATGGCCTTGGGCGAGACAAATGAACCGGCCTCGATCCGCGAAAAGCCCGCCTGGGAAAGCTGGTCGATCAAGGCGATTTTGTCGGCCGTCTCGACCCACGTCGGCTCGATTTGCAGGCCGTCGCGCGGGGACACTTCCTGCACAATCAGCGGGTCGGAATAATCAGAAATCATTGCACCACTCCCGAGCGTTTCAGACGTTGGATATCAGCACCGGCCAGGCCCAGGCTGCCGAGAATTTCATCCGTGTGTTGCCCCAGGGTCGGGCCCTGCCAGTTCACGCCGCCCGGGGTTTCCGAGAGTTTGGGCACGATGCCGGGCATCTTCACTGACACACCGCCGGGCAACTCGGCAGTGAGCAACATGTCACGCGCCTGGTAGTGCGGGTCGCTGACGATGTCCGCCACCGAATAGATACGCCCGGCCGGCACTTCGGCGGCCTCCAGGGCGCTGAGCACTTGGTCGATGGGCAGGCTGCTGGTCCAGTGGGTGATCGCGGCGTCGAGCAAACCGCTCTGGGCGGCGCGGCCATCGTTGTGGGCAAATGCTGGGGCTTCGGCCAGGTCGGCGCGGCCGATGGTGGTCATCAAGCGTTTGTAGATCGGGTCGCTGTTGCCGGCAATCACCACGTAGGCACCGTCGGCCGTCAGGTAGGTATTGGAAGGCGCAATGCCCGGCAAGGCGCCGCCACTGCGTTCACGCACATGGCCGAGCATGTCGTATTCCGGCACCAGGCTTTCCATCAGGTTGAACACGCTTTCGGCCAGGGACACATCGACAATCTGCCCATCGCCCTGCCCCGTCTTGACCCGCAGCAACGACATCAGCGCGCCGATCACGCCATGCAACGAGGCCAGGGAATCACCGAGGCTCACACCGACCCGCGCGGGCGGCGAATCCGGGTTGCCGGTGGTGTAGCGAATGCCGCCCATGGCCTCGCCGATGGCACCGAAGCCAGGGCGGTCGCGATAAGGGCCGGTCTGGCCATAGCCAGAAATACGCACCAGCGTCAGCTTGGGGTTGAGCGCGTGCAACACGTCCCAACCCAGGCCGAGTTTTTCCAGGCCGCCGGGGCGCAGGTTTTCGATGAGGACGTCGGCGTCGCCGAGCAGCTGCTTGATCAAGTCCAGCCCTTCTGGCGACTTGAGGTCCAACGCCAGGGACTTCTTGTTGCGCGATTGCAGGTACCACCACAGCGACGTGCCTTCGTGCAGCTTTCGCCATTTGCGAAGCGGGTCACCCTGGCCCATGGCTTCGATCTTGATCACCTCCGCGCCAAACTCGGCCATCAGCCGGGCGGCGAACGGCGCGGCAATCAGGGTGCCGATCTCGATCACCTTGATACCGCTCAGGGGAGCCGTCATGGCGTGTACCTCTTATTCTTGGAATGTGCGACCAAGGCTAGAGGACAGGGGCAGAAGAAATCCAACCGTCAGTTGGCAAGGCGCGTTCGCGAAATGCGAACACTGTAGTTCGCTTACACCGGCATCTTGCGCAGATATTCGAACAACAGCCGGCTGACCGGCGACAGCTGTGCCTCATCACGCACCACCAGGATCAGGCTGCGATCCGACCAGTCATCCGTCAACGGCACGGCATGTAACCCCAACGCGCGACCGAAAAGTTCATAGGCCTTTTGCGGCAGGATGCCAATACCCATATTCGCCTGGACCATCCGGCACATCGCATCAAACCCCGGCACATGAATGCGCAGGCGCAGCATCTTGCCCGCCTCGCGCGCGGCGGCGTGGGTGCGCATATTGATGGAGCTGGCGGCGTGCAGGCCGACGTAATCGCTGTCCAGGGTTTCGGCAAATGCCAGGGTTTCCCGGGTTGCCAACGGATGATCCGCCGGCATCAGCACCACCAATTTGTCGTGCCGATACGTCACGCTCGGCAGGCCCTTGGTGTCAGTGTCAATGGAGCAAATCCCCAAGTCCGCCACGCCATCCAGAACGCCTTGCACCACGCCGTTGCTGGGGCGCTCTTCCAAGTCGGTTTTCACTTCGGGGTGCTGCTCGGAAAAGTCCCGCAAATCTTCAGGAAGGAACTGAATGATCGCCGACAGATTGGCCAGCATCCGCACATAGCCGCGCACGCCGTGGCTGTGTTCGCCCAATTCCAGGCCCATCTTTTCGACGTTGAACAGCATCTGCCGTGCATGGTGCAACAGGGTTTCGCCGGCTGCGGTCAGCTCCATGCCCTTGGCCCGCCGCACAAACAGGCTTACGCCCAGCACCTGCTCCAGTTCCATCAAGCGCTTGCTGGCAGCCGAAACGGCAATGGCTTCACGGTTGGCGGCACGGGTCAGCGTACCTTCCTCAAATACCGCGACAAACAATTGCAGCGTGATCAGATCCAGCCGACGCACCAGGCTTTTGTGCATCATCAGCGACGCTCGCTGGCCAACCGATTGATCTCGGCCTGCTCCACCACTGGCTGCGACGCGCCATGACTCGCCGCCTGCAACATAGCCCGGCCGACGGTCTCGGTGCTTACCACCCAACCCGGTTTTATCCGCCGGACAAACGACAACAACGGCCCAAGCACCGAATAGAAGGTCTGGTACAACGGCGTCTTCGAGCGCACGCCATGCAAGGGCTGGATCACCCCCGGTCGAAACAGATACACCGCCTTGAACGGCAGGCGCAGCAGGGCATTCTCGGTCTTGCCCTTGACCCGCGCCCACATCGACTTGCCCGCCTCGGAACTGTCGGTCCCGGCGCCGGATACATAGATAAAGGTCATCTGCGGATTGAGCCGCGCCAGGGTGCTGGCCGCGACCAGAGTGAGGTCATAGGTGAGGTGGGTGTACTTGGTTTCATTCATCCCTGCCGACGAAACGCCGAGGCAGAAGAAGCACGCATCAAAACCTTGCAGCAGGTTTTCCAAAGGTTGGAAATCCAGCATGTCGCCGTGCAACACCTGATGCAGCTTGCCGTGTTCCTGGGTCAAGGGCGTGCGGCCCACGGCGATGACTTCCTGAACGTCGGCGGCCAACAGGCACTCGCGTAGCACGCCCTGACCGACCATGCCGGTGGCGCCGAATAGCAGAACTCTCATAGGGGGACCTCAGCGGCAAGCCGCAAGCTTCAAGCTCAAGTTGAATGCAGTTCAGCCTGTAGCTTACCGCTTGCAGCTCATAACTACCCCATTCAGAACGCGTTACGAAAGATCTCCTCAATTTGACGCTGATCCGCCCGCCGTGGGTTGGTCAAACCACAGGCATCCTTGAGCGCATTGGTCGCCAGCAGCGGAATGTCCTGCAACTTGGCGCCCAATTCTCGCAGGCCCGCCGGGATTTCAACGTCCGAGGCCAGGCTACGAATCGCGGCGATGGCGGCTTGTGCGCCCTCTTCGTCGGTGATGCCCTTGATGTCGGCGCCCAATGCGCGGCCCACGTCGCTCAAGCGTTTGGCGCTGACGCTGGCGTTGAAGCTTTGTACGTGGGGCAGCAACACCGCGTTGCACACGCCGTGGGGCAGATCGTAAAGACCACCCAACTGGTGCGCCATGGCGTGCACGAAGCCCAACGATGCATTGTTGAACGCCATCCCGGCGAGGAACTGCGCGTAGGCCATGTTTTCCCTTGCCGCTTTGTCGCTGCCGTCGCGTACGGCCAGGCGCAGGTTGGCGCTGATCAGTTCGATGGCCTTGATCGCGCAGGCGTCGGTGATCGGTGTAGCGGCCGTGGACACGTAGGCTTCAATCGCGTGGGTCAACGCGTCCATGCCGGTGGCAGCAGTGAGGCCCTTGGGCATGCCGACCATCAGGCTCGGGTCGTTGACCGACAGCAGCGGTGTAACGTTGCGGTCGACGATGGCCATTTTCACGTGGCGGGTTTCGTCGGTGATGATGCAAAAACGGGTCATCTCGCTGGCGGTGCCGGCGGTGGTGTTGATGGCCACCAGTGGCAGTTGCGGTTTGCTCGACTGATCGACGCCTTCGTAGTCGCCGATATGCCCGCCGTTGGTGGCGCACAGGGCGATACCCTTGGCACAGTCATGGGGCGAGCCGCCGCCCAGTGACACCACGAAGTCGCAGTCGCTCTGTTGCAACAGCGCCAGGCCTTTCTCGACGTTTTCCACATTGGGGTTGGGCTTGGCGCCGTCGTAGATCACTGAGTCGATGTCCTGCATCGCCAGTTTCTCGGCGATCATGCTCGCTACGCCCGCCTTGGCCAGGCCGGCGTCGGTGACGATCAGTGCCTTGTGAAAGCCGTAGTTGCGGATGGCGATCATGGCTTCGTCGAGGCAGTCGGTGCCCATGATGTTGACGGCGGGAATGAAGAAGGTGCTGCTCATGGCGAATCCTCGGATGACGTTTATGCCTACAGCATCGACCTCACCTGCCTACGCCATCTTGATCAGGATCAACGCCCGCTCGTGATAAAGTCGCCGTCCAGCCGATTTCGAGTAGACCCGCCGCAATGAAGGATTTCCAGGATATTGACGCCCACCTTGAAGACTGGAGCGCACTGCGCAGCAGCACCGACTTCAGCGGGATTCTGATCGGCAACGGCGCAAGCCGCGCGATTTGGGAAGACTTTGCCTACGATTCGCTGTTCGAAAACGCCCGCACCGTCGAAGAAAAACCCCTGAGCCCCTCCGAGCTCAGCGTGTTCGATGCCCTGCAAACCCGCAGTTTCGAGCAGGCGCTGGGTGCATTGAAAACCACCAGTCGGGTCAACAAGGCCCTGGCGGTCAGCTCGGCGGCGCCGCGTAATCGCTATTACGCGATCAAGGAAGCCTTGATCAATACCATCCACACCGTGCACATCCCATGGCGCCTGGTGCAGCCGTCGACGTTGGCAACGATCAACAGCGAACTGGCCAATTACGCGACGGTGTTCACCAGCAACTACGACTTGCTCAACTATTGGGCGATCCTGCACACGCCGGGCATCGACGACTTGTTCCGCAGCGCCGACGCCAGCTTCGACCTGCGCAACACCCATACAAGCGCCACGCGCATCCTCTACCTGCATGGCGGTCTGCACCTGGTGCGCAACCTTGATGGCACCGCGCGCAAATTGCCGACCACCGACAGCACGTTGCTCAGCAGTTTTGCCATCAACAACACGATCAAGACCCTCGACGATGTTCCGCTGTTTGTCAGCGAAGGCAAGGTTGAGGAGAAGCTCAAGACCATCCGCAGTTCGGACTATCTGTCGTTTTGCTATGAGCAGTTGCTGACGCATGAGGGCGCGCTGTGCATCTTTGGCCATGACTTGGGACCGCAGGATAAGCATCTGGTGGATGCGATTCGCCAAGCCAAACTGACGACCCTGGCGATCTCGGTTTCGGGGCGCAGCGATGGGTTTATTCGGCAGCAGAAACGGCGGTATTCGGAGTTATTTGATGGCACTGGCGTGGAGCTGAAGTTCTTCGCGGCGCGTACGCATCCATTGGGTAATTCTGCACTGTCAGTCCCCGTCGAACGCTGATCCCCTGAACGAAGGAGATCAACTGTGAGAGCGGGCTTGCTCGCGAATGCGGTGTAACAGTCAACAGATCCGCTGTCTGACCCACCGCTTTCGCGAGCAAGCCCGCTCCCACATTTTTGATTGAGGACATCTGTTACAGAGAGACAAATAGCAATAATTCTCGATATCATTCACGACTTTTCCAAATCGTGCTTCGTCCAGAAGGATATCCATGTCTCGTCCCAAGCCCGACCCGTTGTCGGCCGATGCCTTTCGCGGGTTTTATACAGATATCCTGTATTTCCTGCGCAGACGCACGGACAACGCCAGCGACGCGGCGGACATGACGCAGGATGTCTTTACCCAGTGGCTGGACTACCGCGACCGGGCCAAGGTCGAGCAGCCACGGGCGTTTCTGTTCCAGATGGCGCGCAACCTGCTGCGTGATCACTGGCGCAAACAGAAGGTGCGGCACTCCGTTCACGTTGATCAGGCCGACATGGACGCGGAACCGGTCACCGACGAGCAAAACGACCCCATGGCCGCCGCGCAACGCTTGCAACGCCTGGAACAGTTGAAAGAAGTCCTCGCCGGACTCTCGCCCCGCCGGCGAGAAGCCCTTATGCTGCACCGCTTCGAAGGCTTGAGCCAAGCGCAGATCGCCGAACGCATGGGCATTTCCACCAGCATGGTGGAAAAACACATCGCCTTTGCCCTGCTGCATTGCAAGCGAAGCCTTCAACAAGAACCCGGCACGGAGCAGCCAGAATGAATCGCCTGAGCGACACCGAGCTCTTGGACATCGAAGCCAGCGACGCCATCGATGCCCAAGCCGCCAGCTGGTTTGCCCGCAACCGCAATGACATGGGGCGCGCCGACCGCAAAGCGTTTGCCGCCTGGCAGGCTGAGCCCGCCCATGCCCGCGCCTATGCCGAATTCGAGCAACTGTGGGCCGACCTGGCCCAGTTACAGCAACTGAACAAGCCCGCGACGCTGCCCAAGCGCAAACCGTCGGTATGGCGCCCTGCCCTGGCCGTGGCCGCCGCCTTGCTGTGCGCGGTGCTGGCGACCCACATCGGCGCGCCCCGCGAGCTGTATCACACCCAGGTAACGGCGCACGCCAAAGGCATGCGCACCCTCAACCTGCCCGACGGCAGTACCTTGTATGTGAATGCCAACACCCGCGTGCGTGTGGACTTCACCGCGCACCAGCGCATCGTGCACCTGGACAAGGGCCAGCTGTACATCGAGGTGGCCGCCGACAAGGAACGACCGCTGTTCGTGCAAGCGGGTGAAGCCAGCGTGCGCGTGGTCGGCACCGGCTTTGACGTGCGCCGCAGCCAGCAGCAACTGGTGATCAGCGTCGCCCATGGCCAGGTCGCCTTCGAGCCGGATGCAAAAAGCCCGGTGACGCTGCTTGGCGCCCAGCAACGTGCTACCTACCGCTATGCCAATGGTTCGTTGCAGCAGCAAACCCTTCCCTTCGAGGAAGTCGCTGACTGGCGCAGCGGACACTTGTCGTTTCGCAACCGCGAACTCGCCAGCCTGATCGACGAGTTGAGCCTGTATCGCCCTCAGGCGCCGTTGCAGGTCAGCAACGCCGTGGCGCACCTCAAGGTCTCGGGCAATCTTGATGTGAATGATCCAGACGCCCTGCTCAACGCCCTGCCCGCCCTGTTGCCGGTGAAAACCGTGGCGTCGGCGGACGGCATTATCAAAATCGAACCGAGCAAATAACCGCGCAAATTCTTATTTGAGAATATTTTGCATTCGCAGGTGTGGATTTTTTTATCTGCCCCGTCTTCCTCCGGTCTGCATTCAATACGCACGCCTTTTTGGCCATTTGGCCACACCGGGGGATTTCATGTTTCGCGCGCCTTGCCACGCTTCGCACCTATTGCTTCGACCGACCCTCATCGCCACCTGCCTGGCATTCAGCCTCAGCGCCCAAGCGGAGCCATTCAAGCTGCCCGCCCAGGCCCTGGCGACATCCCTGAGCCAGGTGGCGCAGCAGGCGAAAATCCAGCTGTTGTTCGATGAAGCGCTGTTCAGGAATGTGCAGGCGCCGGCACTCGACGGTGACTTCACCGCGGAAGTGGCGATTCGCACCTTGCTGAAAAATGGTGAGTTCACCCTGATCAAAGTCGGCAACACCTATGTGGTAAGGCCCGAAGAGGCGAAAACTACCCAGAGCGGTTCGATTCAGTTGGACGCCCTGAGCGTGATCGGCACCGGTAACGAGGTCGACTCCAGCACCGTAGGCCGCTCCACCTTGAGCCAGGCCGATATTGACCGTTACCAGCCCGACAACATCCCTTCGCTGTTGCAGACTTTGCCCGGTGTGTTCATGGGCGGCTCGCCCAAGCCAGGTGGCCAGACCATGAACATTCGCGGCATGGGCGATGCAGAAGATGTGCCGATGACCGTGGATGGCGCGACCAAAAGTGGCTTCGAGCGCTATCAACAAGGCACGGTCTTCATCGAGCCCGAGTTGATCAAGAGCATTGAGGTGGAGAAAGGCCCTTACTCGCCGTTCACCGGTAACGGCGGCTTCGGCGGCACGGTCAACATGACCACCAAGGATGCGCCAGACCTGCTCAAGGACGGGCGTAACGCCGGGGCGATGGCCAAGTACGGCTACTCCAGCAACACCCACGAACAGGTGTACAGCGGCGCGGTATATGGCCGCACCGACGATGGTCGCATGGATGGCCTGATTTACCTGACCAAGCGCGACGGCGACGACTTGAAGCTCGCCGGCACTCCGCCCGACCCGCGCAATCAATACCCGATCAACCCCAAGCGCCTGCCCAACAGTGCACAGGATGTAGAGGGCCAACTGTTCAAGGTCAATGCCCACTTTACCGACGAACACAGCATGGGCTTGTCCTACTCCAGTGCCAAAAGCGAGCGCATGGCGCCGTTCTCGGCTAAATCCTACCCGTCACCGCCGACGCAAGCGGCGATCGACCGGTATGGCTACAAAGGCGCGCTGACACGTTTCCTGGCCGACCGTGAAACCGTGGACACCACCTGGTCGGGCAACTACCAGTACCAGCCGCTGAACAACCCATTAATCGACTTGAAGCTCAGCTACTCGTTCTCCAAGACCGACCAGACTGACGAACGCGCCGAAAATGCCGTGATTGGTCTGAGCACCGGTGGACGCAAGATGGAAACGTCTTATGCCGACCGCATCCTTGAGCTGCGCAATATCAGCCTGTTGACCACCGGCCCGCTGGAACACGCAGTGACCACTGGCGTGCAGATCCGCAAGCACGACCGCGAAACCGAAAGCTGGATGCCCGGCGCCACCTACAACACCGCGAGATACAACTATGGGCATTTCCAGCCGTATTTCATGCCCCACGGCAAGGTCGACACAAATTCGTTCTACCTGCAGGACGCGGTCACGCTTGGGGATGTGACCATCACCCCGTCCCTGCGCTATGACCACGTGCGCAACCGCGGCGAAGCCAATGATGCGCCGTACTACAGCAACCCGGACCCGCGCGTCGGCCATGACTACAGCGACCGCACCTACACGGGCTGGTCACCGCGCCTGGCAGCGTTCTGGAGCGTGACCCCGGATGTGGCCTTCTTCGCCAGCTGGAACCGCACGTGGCGTGCGCCGGTCATCGATGAACAGTATGAAGTCCAGGGCGCCGCCAGCACGCGCAGCGCCACAAGCCTCAACCTCAAGCCCGAGCGCATTACGGCGATTACCGCGGGCAACGTCACCAACTTCTCGCGCATTTTCACCCGCGATGACAACCTGCAACTGCGCACCACGCTGTTTCACAACCGCATCGAAGACGAGATCATGAAGGCCACCGGCATCGGCTGCGAACGGCAAATGACCGTGCCGGGCAATATCGATACGGTGTGCAACGACACGGCGTCCAGAACCAACTATCGCAACGTCGGCGGCATGACCATCAAGGGCGTCGAGCTCGAAAGCTACTACGATTCGACATACGTGTTCGGCTCCCTGACTTACTCCTGGGCTACAGGTAAACGCGACAACCCCTACACCAACCCTTGGGCTACCGACCGTCATGTGTGGGCGCGGGATATTCCACCGGCCAAATGGGTGGTGGTGCTGGGTACCAAGATACCGAGCTGGGACGCACAAGTGGGCTGGCAGGGCCAGTTCGTGCGCAAGACCGACCGGGTGCCCACCGACATTTACCCTGGTGGATTCAACTCCAGCATCGGCGACTTTATCTACGACCAAACCGAGAACGCCAGTTACGACACCCAGGGCCTGTTCGCCAATTGGAAACCGCAGCAGGCCGGCCTCAAAGGCACCGAGATCAACTTCACCGTCGACAACCTGTTCAACCGCAGCTACCAGCCGGCGCTCAGCGGCGAGGGTGTCTACAGCGAAGGGCGCAACGCCAAGATCAGCATCACGCGCTTCTTCTAAATGTGGGAGCCGGGCTTGCCCGCGATGCAGACACCTCGGTGGATCACGTAGGCCTAGGTGATGCTATCGCACTTGTAGTGAGCGGGCTTGCCCCGCGCTGGGCTGCGAAGCGGCCCCAACAAAGGCTGCGCCGAGTTCCAGGTAGGACCAGGTCGCCTGGTTTGGGGCCGCTTCGCAGCCCAGCGCGGGGCAAGCCCGCTCACTACAGGGAGATTTTGCAGCCTTGAAAGTTGTGTAGATACCTGTGGCTATCGCAGGCAAGCCAGCCCCCACCGGGACTCAACTGTACGGATAAATCCGCGCCCAGCTGTAGGCCTGCAATCAGCGGGGGTTGTGGCTAGATGGGTTCCCTTGAAGCCCTCCAGATTTCGGTTCTTCCCCATGAGCTCGCGCGAAAACACCGGCATGGCCCTTGGCCTGCTGGGCGTCATCATCTTCAGCCTGACCCTGCCCTTCACCCGCATCGTGGTGCAGGAAATGCACCCGTTGCTCAACGGCCTGGGCCGCGCGCTGTTCGCGGCGATCCCGGCGGCGGCGCTGTTGCTGTGGCGGCGTGAACGCTGGCCGAGCTGGCGTCAGGTGCGCGGGCTGTGCCTGGTAATCGCGGGCGTGATTCTGGGTTTTCCGGTGCTGTCGGCCTGGGCCATGCAAACCTTGCCAGCGTCCCATGGCGCGCTGGTCAATGGCCTGCAACCGTTGTGCGTAGCGCTGTATGCGGCGTGGCTGTCCCATGAGCGACCGTCAAAAGCCTTCTGGGCCTGCGCGGCGCTGGGCAGCGGCCTGGTGTTGAGTTATGCGCTGATCACCGGGGCCGGCAGTATTCAGGCGGGCGACCTGCTGATGCTTGGCGCGATTGCCGTGGGCGGCCTGGGTTATGCCGAAGGCGGACGACTGGCCAAGGAGATGGGTGGCTGGCAGGTGATCTGCTGGGCGCTGGTACTGTCGACGCCGGTGTTGATCGGCCCGGTGTGGTACTTGGCGGCGCAGCATCAAGAGGCGATTTCCATGCGCGCGTGGTGGGCGTTTGGTTATGTGTCGCTGTTCTCGCAGTTTTTGGGGTTCTTCGCCTGGTATGCCGGGTTGGCCATGGGCGGGATTGCGCGGGTCAGTCAGATTCAGCTGTTGCAGATCTTCTTCACCATCGCGTTCTCGGCGCTGTTCTTTGGTGAACACATCGAGCCGATTACCTGGGTGTTTGCGTGCGGGGTGATTGTGACGGTGATGCTGGGGCGCAAGACGGCGGTGCAGCCTGCGCCAGCTCCCACAGGCGACCGTGCTCACTTCAGGTCAGGTACCCATCCGCGCGCAGCAGGGTTTCCAGGCAGTGTTCGGTGATGTGGTAGAACGCCTTCAGCTCCTGGATTTTCTCCAGCAACTGCGCGTTGTCCATCGGCTCTGCACGCTTCACCGCGAGGATCATCTTGTTCTTGTTGGTGTGTTCCAGCGAGATGAACTCGAACACCTTGGTTTCATAACCACAGGCCTCCAGGAACAGCGCGCGCAAACTGTCGGTGACCATTTCCGCCTGCTGGCCCAGGTGCAGGCCGTATTGCAGCATCGGTTTGAGCAGCACCGGGCTCTGGATCTGCAGGCGAATCTGTTTGTGGCAGCACGGCGAGCACATGATGATCGACGCGCCGGAGCGGATGCCGGTGTGGATCGCATAGTCAGTGGCAATGTCGCAGGCATGCAGGGCGATCATCACGTCCAGCTCGCTCGGCGCCACGCTGCGCACATCGCCGCATTTGAACACCAGCCCCGGGTGTTCCAGGCGAGCGGCGGCGGTGTTGCACAGGGTCACCATGTCTTCACGCAGCTCCACGCCCGTCACTTCACCCTCGGCCTTGAGGGTGTTGCGCAGGTAGTCGTGGATGGCGAACGTCAGGTAGCCCTTGCCCGAACCAAAGTCCGCCACGCGCACCGGTTGATCCAGCTTCAAGGGTGACGAGGTCAGCGCATGGCTGAACACTTCGATGAACTTGTTGATCTGCTTCCACTTGCGCGACATCGACGGGATCAGCGCCTGCTTGGCGTCGGTCACACCCAGGTCGGCGAGAAACGGCCGGCTCAGGTCGAGGAAGCGATTTTTCTCGCGGTTATGCTCGGCCGAGGGCGCCTCACGCAGTTGCTGCGGCTTGCTTTTGAACAGCGAGCTTTTGTTCTTCTTGCTGTATTCCAACTGGACTTCGTCGGTCAGCGACAGCAGGTGGGCGTTTTTGAACTGCGCCGGCAGCAGCTCGGCAATCGCCGCCACGGCCTCTGCCAACGGGAAGTTTTTGGTGATGTCACGGGTTTTGTAGCGATAGACGAAGGACAGGCATGCCTGCTCCTTGACCACTACCGGCTTGATGATCAGCCGCTGCAATTCGGCCTCTTCACCGACGTATTTGGCCAGCACCAGCTTGATAAAGGCGTTTTGCGCGAGGCTTGCGCTGAGCAGTTCGATGAACTCGGCGTGATGGTCCGGCGCAGGGCGGGCAGGTTGAGCGGTGACAGACATGAACAAAAACGCCTCGGGCTGGGAATGCCGGGCATTTTAGGGGGGATGGGGGTTTAGGGCACGGGGTTATTTGATCAACGGTTATCTGGTCACCTCAAAACCCTGTGGGAGCTGGCTTGCCTGCGATGGCATCACCTCGGTTTGCCTGGTGGACCGAGTCGTCCGCATCGCAGGCAAGCCAGCTCCCACATAAACCGGTGGTGTCTGGGTTATTCGAGTACGACCAGGCGATTCGGCAGTTCATTACGGGTTTGGGTGACCGGCACATGCACCTTCAACAATTCACCGCAGGCCTCAATGCAACTGATAAACCCGGCCAACGTCTGCCCCTGCTTTACCTGCTGGGTAAACGCCTTGACGATGGCGTCCCAACTGCTGTCATCCAGGTGCCTGGAAATCCCGTCGTCGACCAGAATCTCCACATAGCGCTCGGCCTCGCTGACAAAAATCAGCACCCCGGTGCTGCCCTGCGTGTGGTGCAGGTTCTGCTCCAGGAACTGCCGCCGCGCCAGGTTGGACGCGCGCCAATGGCGCACCGAACGTGGAATCAAGCGCGTGGTGACCTTGGGCAAGCGGAACACCAGGCACAACACGATGAATGTCGCCCATTGCGCCAACAGCAAGGTGTACATGGTCAGGTAACCCGACAAATAATGCACCACGCCCGGCACCACCAACGCGATCAGGCTCGCCCACAGCAGCGGGATATAGGCGTAGTCATCGGCGCGGGCGGCCAGCACAGTCACCAGTTCGGCGTCGGTGGTTTTTTCCACGCGGGCGATCGCTTCGGCGACTTGGCGCTGCTCGTGTTCAGTCAGTAATGCCATGGTTGTAGTTGCTCTCTCATTATTGTCATTACCAGCCGCCCGAGGCCCCGCCGCCGCCGAAGCCGCCGCCGCCACCCCGGAAACCACCACCGCCGCCCCCGCCACCACCGCCGCGCCCGCTGCTGCTGAGAATCGCCAGCAGGATTGCACCGACTGGCAGCCCCATCCGGTTGCACAGCCACAACACGCCGATCAGCAGGACAAACAGGCCGATGGAAAGCCCGGGATTATCCTTGGCAAAGTTGCCATCCGCCACATGGGCTGGCACGGCCAAGGGTTCACCGCCCACCACTTGCACCATCGCAGCCACGCCGTCGCTGATGCCTTTGCTGTAGTTACCGGCCTTGAACGCCGGTGCAATCACCTGATTGATGATCACCCACGACTGCGCATCGGTGAGCACGCCTTCCAGGCCGTAACCGACTTCGATGCGCAATTTGCGCTCATCGCGGGCGACGATCAACAGCGCGCCGTTATCCTTGCCTTTCTGGCCGATACCCCAGTGGCGAGCCAATTGATAACCGAAGTCCTCAATCGGTACGCCCTGCAAGTCAGGCACGGTGACCACTACGATCTGGTCGCCGGACGTCTGTTCCAGCGCCTGCAGCTGCTGTGTCAGTTGCTGGCGCGTGGCCGCGTCGATCATCTGGGCGTTATCCACCACCCGCCCGGTCAGCGCCGGGAAGGTCAGCGCTGCCTGGGCCACGCCCACGCAGGCCAACAGCCACAGCGCCAGGCCTATCCGTAATAAACGCATCGACACCTCAATGCAGCTTTATTTGAACTTCACTTGCGGCGCTTTATCGGCATCGGCACTGGTGGCCTCAAACGTGGCGCGGACCGGCAAGTCGCTGTACATCACGCTGTGCCACAGACGGCCAGGGAAAGTGCGAATCTCGGTGTTGTAGGCCTGTACGGCCTGGATAAAGTCGCGGCGTGCCACGGCGATACGGTTTTCGGTGCCTTCAAGCTGCGATTGCAGGGCCAGGAAATTCTGGTTGGCCTTCAGGTCCGGGTAGCGCTCGGACACCACCATCAAACGGCTGAGTGCGCCACTCAAGCCATCCTGGGCTTGCTGGAACTGCTTGAGTTTTTCCGGGTTGTCGAGGGTGCTGGCATCCACCTGGATCGACGTGGCCTTGGCCCGCGCTTCAATCACGGCGGTGAGCGTGTCCTGCTCATGGGCAGCATAGCCCTTGACCACTTCCACCAGGTTGGGAATCAGATCGGCGCGGCGTTGGTACTGGTTCTGCACCTGGCCCCAGGCGGCCTTGGCCTGTTCGTCCAGGGTCGGGATGTTGTTGATGCCGCAACCGCTCAGCACGCTGCTGATCAATAGCAAAACCGCGGCTTTCAAGCCCCAGCGGTAACCTTGTGCTGCTTGCATGGTGTTTCTCCTGCCCAATCTTGATGGAATGTTACGACTAACCCTATACACCACGCGCTTGGGGCATAATCCGCCACCACTGGAATGCATCGAGCCAATCAGCTACAAAGATGCCCAGCGCGAACAAGAGTTCAGAGTGTGCTGCATTTATCTGAACAACACCCGAACAACAATAGACGCTCCCCACATTTTGGCCGAGCAGCATTTCCTCCAATGCTGTGCAGTGAGCCGAAAAAGGATATTCATGAAAAAGCTGTGTTTGCTCGGCCTTGTTGCCACTCTGGCCAGTCACCCCGTATGGGCAGAAACAAAGCCTGCTGCGCTTAAAGACAAGGACGCGTTTGTCAGCGACCTGCTCAAGCAGATGACCCTGGACGAAAAGATCGGCCAATTGCGCCTGATCAGCATCGGCCCCGAGATGCCCCGCGAGCTGATCCGCAAGGAAATTGCCGCCGGCCGCATCGGTGGCACCTTCAACTCCATCACCCGCCCGGAAAACCGTCCGATGCAGGACGCGGCCATGCGCAGCCGGCTGAAGATCCCGATGTTCTTCGCCTACGACGTGATCCACGGCCACCGCACGATCTTCCCGATCAGCCTGGCCCTGGCATCCAGCTGGGACATGGAGGCCATCAGCCGCTCCGGGCGCGTCGCTGCCCAGGAAGCCGCCGCCGACAGCCTCGACATCACTTTTGCGCCGATGGTCGACATCTCCCGCGACCCGCGCTGGGGCCGTACGTCCGAAGGCTTTGGTGAAGACACGTATCTGGTCTCGCGCATCGCCGAAGTGATGGTCAAGGCGTTCCAGGGCGTGAGCCCCGCGAATGCCGACAGCATCATGGCCAGCGTCAAGCATTTCGCCCTGTATGGCGCGGTGGAAGGCGGTCGCGACTACAACGTGGTCGACATGAGCCCGGTCAAGATGTACCAGGACTACCTGCCGCCGTACCACGCGGCGATCAAGGCCGGCTCCGGCGGCGTGATGGTGGCGCTGAACTCGATCAACGGCGTGCCTGCCACCGCCAACACCTGGCTGATGAATGACCTGCTGCGCCGGGACTGGGGCTTCAAGGGCGTGGCCGTGAGCGACCATGGCGCGATCTTCGAGCTGATCAAGCACGGCGTGGCCAAGGACGGGCGCGAAGCCGCCAAGCTGGCGATCAAGGCCGGCATCGACATGAGCATGAACGACTCGTTGTATGCCAAGGAATTGCCGGGGCTGCTCAAGTCCGGCGAGATCGAACAGAGCGACATCGATAACGCCGTGCGCGAAGTGCTCGGTGCCAAATACGACATGGGCCTGTTCAAGGACCCGTACCTGCGCATCGGCAAGGCCGAGGATGACCCGGCCGACACTTACGCCGAAAGCCGCCTGCACCGTGCCGACGCACGCGACATCGCACGCCGCAGCCTGGTGTTGCTGAAAAACCAGAACAACACCCTGC
Source organism: Pseudomonas sp. LAP_36 (assembly GCF_019456785.1). Classification (NCBI taxonomy): domain Bacteria; kingdom Pseudomonadati; phylum Pseudomonadota; class Gammaproteobacteria; order Pseudomonadales; family Pseudomonadaceae; genus Pseudomonas; species Pseudomonas sp. LAP_36. Next base: position 738,210 of record NZ_JAHZMS010000001.1, on the reverse strand, counting down.
CGCTGAAAAAATCCGCGACCATCGCCCTGGTCGGCCCGCTGGCCAAGGCGCCTATCGACATGATGGGCAGTTGGGCCGCCGCCGGACGGCCTGCGCAATCGGTGACGCTGCTCGACGGTTTGAACGCGGTGATCGGCGAAAAAGGCAAGATCATCTATGCCCGTGGCGCCAACATCACCAACGACAAGGCCGTGGTCGACTACCTGAACTTCCTCAACTTCGATGCGCCGGAAGTGGTGGATGACACCCGCCCTGCCCAAGTGATGATCGACGAGGCCGTAAAGGCCGCCAAGGATGCCGATGTGGTGGTGGCTGCCGTGGGTGAATCCCGTGGCATGTCGCACGAATCCTCGAGCCGCAACGACCTGAACATCCCGCAAAGCCAGCGCGACCTGATCAAGGCCTTGAAAGCCACCGGCAAGCCGCTGGTACTGGTGCTGATGAACGGCCGCCCCCTGTCGATTGTTGAAGAGAACCAACAGGCCGACGCGATCCTGGAAACCTGGTTCGCCGGCACCGAAGGCGGTAACGCCATTGCCGACGTGCTGTTTGGTGACTACAACCCGTCGGGCAAGCTGCCGATCACGTTCCCACGCTCGGTAGGGCAGATTCCGACGTACTACAACCACCTGACCGTCGGCCGACCGTTCACCCCAGGCAAACCGGGCAACTACACCTCGCAGTACTTCGATGACACCACCGGGCCCCTGTTCCCGTTTGGCTATGGCCTGAGCTACACCACGTTCAACCTGTCGGACATGGCGCTGTCGTCCACTACGCTGAACAAGACCGGCAAGCTCGACGCCAGTGTCACTGTGACCAACACCGGCAAGGTGGATGGCGAAACCGTGGTGCAGCTGTATATCCAGGATGTGGCCGGCTCGATGATCCGCCCGATCAAGGAGTTGAAAAACTTCCAGAAGGTCATGCTCAAGGCGGGTGAGGAGCGCACGCTGCACTTCACCATCACCGAGGAAGACCTGAAGTTCTACAACACCCAGCTCAAGTTCGCGGCGGAGCCGGGTGAGTTCAACGTGCAGATCGGGCTGGATTCCCAGGATGTGCAGCAGCAGACCTTCGAACTGCTCTGATCTAACGCTGTAAACGCAGTCAGTGTGGGAGCTGGCTTGCCTGCGATAGCGGTGGTGAATTCACTACCGCTATCGCAGCATAAGTATCTACATCTTCAAAGTGAAATTGCGTAGCAGCTGTCGAGCCCCGGCGAGGCTGCGTCAGCGGTGTGTCAGACAGCCCGCAAACGCAGCCTCGCCGGGGCTCGACAGCTGCTACGCAGAGGGCTCCCTCAAGATGTGTAGATACCTATGGCTATCGCAGCGGTTCGACGATTCGACAAGCTAGCTCCCACATTTGATCTCAGTGGTCTGGCTAGCCGCGTCGATCCAGCAAATTCACCACCAACCGATCAATCCACCCCCACACCCGCTGCTTCACCCGCCGCCACAACGGCCGCGCCTTCCATGCCTCCAGGCTCACCGCCTGGCTCTGCTCGAAATCCCGCTCAAAACTGCCTTCCACCGCCAGCGTCAACTCAGGGTCCAACGCTTCCAGATTGGCTTCCAGGTTGAAACGCAGGTTCCAGTGATCGAAGTTGCACGAGCCAATGCTGACCCAGTCATCCACCAGCACCATCTTCAGGTGCAAAAAGCACGGCTGGTATTCAAATATCTGCACGCCCGAGCGCAGCAATCGCGGGTAATACCGGTGCCCGGCGTAACGTACAGACGGGTGATCGGTGCGCGGGCCGGTGAGCAGTAAACGCACATCCACCCCGCGCCCGGCCGCACGGCGCAAAGCGCGACGAACGCCCCAGGTTGGCAGAAAATAGGGCGTGGCCAGCCAGATGCGCTGGTGACTGTTATTCAGGGCACGGATCAGCGATTGCAAAATATCGCGATGCTGACGGGCGTCGGCGTAGGCCACGCGGCCCAGGCCCGGCCCAGTCGCCGGCACCTTGGGCAAACGCGGTAAACCAAAGTGGGTGGCGGGCTTCCATTCCCGGCGCGCCGCGTTCGCGTGCCATTGACGGTCGAACAGCGCCTGCCAGTCCAGCACCAGCGGGCCGCTGATTTGCACCATCACTTCATGCCAGTCGGCGGTGTCTTGGCCAGGGGTCCAGAATTCATCCGTCACCCCCGTACCGCCGACCACCGCACTGCTCTGGTCGATCAGCAACAGCTTGCGGTGGTCGCGGTAAAAATTACGCATCCAGCGGCGCCAGCTCAGGCGATTGTAGAAACGCAGTTGTACACCGGCATCGGTCAGGCGTTTACGCAAGCCGAGGGTAAACGCCAGGCTGCCGTAATCATCAAACAGGCAACGCACCTGCACACCACGCTCGGCCGCCAGCACCAGCGCCTGTACCAGCGCTTCGGCGCAGGCTCCGGCCTCCACCAGATAGAGTTCAAGGTCCACTTGCCGCTCGGCACGGGCGATGCCCACCAGCATCTGCGGGAAGAATTGCGGGCCGTCGATCAGCAACTCGAACCGATTGGCGCTGCGCCATGGAAACACCGCGCCGCTCATGTCAGCGTGCCGTAAAGATCAGCACCGCACCCACCGGTACCGACAAACTGATCGACGCAAGCCCCGCCGCCTTGCGCAACGCCGCCACACCCGGCGCCAGATCGAAATCCTCGGCGTGCAGCACCACCGGTTCCAGGGTCACTACTTGGAAACGTCGGTCGTCCAAGCGCGTGGCCAGCAATTCGGCGCTGTAGGTCTGGGTTTTGCCATGCAGGGTCACGGACAGCGGCATGCGCAATTCCAACTGTGCTCCGGGCGCGAGGTCATTGATGGGTTGCAGATTGATCTGTGCGCTGATCAACGCTTCGGGGAAGGTCTTGATCTCGAACAACTGGTTGCGCATGCGCTCATCGCGCAGGGGAATGCCGCTGTTGACCGACTCCATTTCCACTTCCATCTGGGCCGCACCTTTGCTGTCGACCTTGCCGTGCAACACCAGGAAGCGATGGACTTCGGCAATCTCGGTGTTTTTGGTGGTAACGAACGATAGGCGCGAGGATTCGTTATCCAGGTACCAGTCGGCGTGGGCAGGCACAGCGACGGTGGCCAGGAGGGCGAAGGCCAGGGGGTTGAATAGAGAAGCGTTGAACATAAAGACTCGCGGGGGAAAAACCTGAACGAACCTTAAGCGCAATCTCATGAACGGCGCAAATCCAATGTGGGGACGTTTGGGCGTCAGGGCGTCAGGCGGCAGCCCTGGCGGTCGCCCAACCACCGCGCACTGTGGGTACGCCCCAACCCACTCGCCGTCACTTCACTGCGCGCCGGGTTGTCGCTGAATGCGCTGGTCGGCACGTATTGCTTCACATACCCCCGGCAATACTCGGCCGGGTTGTTCGCCACATACCGACACGAGCAATACTCCTTGGCCGTATACGCCGCGATGATGTCGGGGAAGGCTTGCAGGTTGACGCGCTCGTGCCAGATCCACCCCAGCAGGGCGAGAAGCAGCAGGAGAAACAGGCTGGTAAACGGACGACGGCGGATCATGGTTGCACCGCCGCGAGCACGCGTTTGAGCAGTTCGTTGTGGCGGTAGCTGCCGTCGCGGTCGTCGCCATAGCGCACGATCACCAGGCGTTCGTCGGGCATCACATACAGCGCCTGGCCCCAATGGCCGAGGGCGGCAAAGGTGTCGGCGGGGGCGTCGGGCCAGGGCCGTGGGGCGCCTTGATTGAGCCACCAATGGCCGCCGGGGACGGCTTCGTCCTGGCCGGCTTTGTATTTATCGAACGGCTGGCGATTGAAGGTCACCCAATCCTTTGGCAGCAACTGTTGATCCCCCCAACGACCATCCCGCGCCATCAGCAGGCCGACGCGCGCCAGGTCGCGGGCGGTGAGGTAGGCGTAGGACGAGGCGACAAAGGTTTCATCGGCGTCGGTTTCCCACGTGGCACTGCGGATACCCAAGGGCTTGAACAGGGCATCCCAGGGGTAACTCATATAAGCCTTGAGGCCGAGCATGCCTTTGAGAGCGGCGGACAAGATGTTGGTGTCGCCGCTGGAGTAACGAAAGGCCTGGCCGGGTGCGCTGGCCGCCTCCGTGTCCGCGGCAAAGTCAGCCATATCGGCGCGGCCACGGGTGTAGAGCATCGCCACCACTGAAGATTTCAGTGGCGCGTATTCGTAGTCTTCCTGCCAGTCCAGGCCCGAGGCCCAGTGCAGCAAATCGGCCATGGTCACGGTTGGGTGTTGCTTCATCGGCGGGTAGAAGCGCGCGACCGGGTCGGTCAATTTAAAGCGGTTATCGCCATAGGCCACGCCCAGCACGGTGGCCATCAGGCTTTTACTGATGGACCAGGTGAGGTGCGGCGTGCTGGGGGTGGTGGGTGCGGCGTAGCGTTCGTAGATAACCTCGCCGTCGCGGATCACCAGCAACGCGTCGGTGCGAATGCCTTGGCGGGTGGTGTCGTCTCGCGCAGGGAAAGCGTAAGCATCCAAAGCGTCGACGGCAGGACCTGCGAGCGGTGTGCCCTTGGCCCATTCTTTATCGGGCCAGGTTTCAGCGTGGGCAGTCACGGTGACGAGCAGCAAGGCAACGCACAACAAGCCTCTAACCATGGACGCAAACTCAAGGGGGCATTCAAGCCCGCGAGCCTAGCCGAGGGTGATGACAGATTTGCGACAGGGAGGGCTGTCATCCAACCGTCACCGTAACTTCATGGAGATGACACCGAGCCTACATAGCCTGACTTTGGACAACAAAGTCGACCGGCCGAAACGTGGCCGGCACTCGGAGACTCGCCATGACTCAGATCGCCCGCATCAGCGACACCGGCAATGAACGCCGTCTGCAAGCCGAACGCCTGATCGGCGCACAGGCTTTGCAGGAAGCCCAGGCCTTGCGGTTCAACGTGTTCAGCGGCGAGTTCAACGCCAAGCTGAAAGGCGCGGAACTGGGCCTGGACATGGATGACTATGATGTTCACTGCAGCCATATCGGTGTGCGGGATTTGAACAGCGGTCGATTGGTCGCCACCACCCGTTTGCTCGACCACCAGGCCGCCAGCACCCTGGGCCGGTTCTACAGCGAAGAAGAATTCAGCCTGCACGGTTTGCTGCACTTGCAGGGCCCTATCCTAGAAATCGGCCGCACCTGCGTCGACCCCGCCTACCGCAACGGCGGCACGATTGCCGTGTTGTGGGGCGAGTTGGCCGAAGTGTTGAATCAAGGCGGCTACAGCTACCTGATGGGGTGCGCAAGCATTCCGATGCACGACGGCGGCATCCAGGCCCACGCGATCATGCAGCGTCTGCGCGAACGCTACCTGTGCAACGAACACCTGCGTGCCGAACCGAAGAAACCACTGCCGGCACTGGACCTGCCGTCCAACGTAATCGCCGAGATGCCACCGCTGCTCAAGGCCTATATGCGCCTGGGTGCGAAGATCTGCGGCGAGCCGTGCTGGGATGAAGATTTCCAAGTGGCCGACGTGTTCATCCTGCTCAAGCGCGATGAGCTATGCCCGCGTTACGCCCGCCACTTCAAGGCAGCCATGTGATGAGCCGCCTGCGGATCTACGGGCGCATTGCCCGCGTGCTGGTGGTGGTGGCGCTGGGCTTGAGCATGGCCAGCGTGTTTGGCCTGTTTGAGCGTTTGGGCGTGGCCAACTCGATGGTGCGCCGCCAGCGTTGGTCGCGGTTCTTCATGGCGCGCCTGACCAATGCCCTGCCCTTTCGCGTGACGGTGCACGGCGAGTTGCCGACGCAGCCCATGCTGTGGGTGAGCAATCACGTGTCCTGGACCGATATTCCACTGCTGGGCGCTGTGGCGCCGATGTCGTTCCTGTCCAAGGCCGAAGTGCGCACCTGGCCGGTGGCCGGCTGGTTGGCGGCTAAAGCAGGCAGCCTGTTTATCCGCAGGGGTTCGGGTGACAGTCAGTTGATCCGCAAGCAGATGACCCGTCACTTGGAACAACAGCACCCGCTGCTGATGTTCCCGGAAGGCACCACCACCGACGGCCGCAGCCTGCGCACGTTCCACGGGCGCTTGCTGGCCAGTGCGATCGATGCGGATGTGTCGCTGCAACCGGTGGCGATCCGTTATTTGCGCGACGGCCAAGTGGACCCGCTGGCACCGTTTATTGGCGATGATGATTTGCTGTCGCACCTGATGCGTCTGTTTGGCAATGACCAAGGTGATGTGGAGATTCATGTGCTCAAGCCGATTGCCTGTGCCGGGCAGGAGCGCGCGGCGCTGGCGTATCAGGCGCAGCAGGCGGTGCAGAAGGCGTTGTTTGGGCCGTTGCCGGAAGCAGAACAGATCGCGGTTCGGCCGGCATTCGCGGCATAAAGCGGGCACGGTCAAAATGTGGGAGCTGGCTTGCCTGCGATAGCGGTGGGTCAGCAACACAGGTATCAACTGGCAGACTGCAATCGCAGGCAAGCCAGCTCCCACCTTTAAACCCCAGTGGTCAGGTGGTTGCGTGCAAAGGCCTGCAGCTCTGGATAGAACACCCGGAAGTCTTCACTCAAAGGCTCATACAACACCCGCAACTCCTGCATCGCAAACCCCAACGCCTCCGGCTGTGTCAGCCGCCGCGAGATCCCGCGCAACACCTGCTCCATCACCGCAAACTCGCGGTAAGAACCCAACCAATCATCCGCCGCCATATACGGCGCAATCTGCGCCAGCCGCCCTGGCAACTGCGGCTCGGCCGCCAGCACGCGGTACACCTGCGACGTGAAGCGCTCCAGCGGTTGGTCGGCATACAACGCCCAATCCCGCGCCAGGCAGTGGTCGAAAAACACATCGAGGACGATCCCGGCATAGCGCCTGCGGGTCAGGCTGAAGCGTGACAACGCCTCCCCCACCAACGGGTGGCTGTCGGTAAAACGGTCAATCGAGCGGTGCAGCTGGATCGCCGATTCGATTTGCGGGCTGAACTGCCCCTGCAGGCGGCCTTTGACAAAGTCGCCATACAGGCTGCCCAGCAATTGCGCAGGAAGTTGGCCGCCCAGGTGCAGATGTGCGAGATAATTCATGGCGCGCAGTCTATCACTGCCGTCAACGTATCGTTATAACCCGATATACCGATTGAGCCTAGACTCAGATCAAAATCATATTGGTATATCGGGATATAGCGATTTAAAGTTCGCCTCATCGCGATATAACGCTGTAAAAAACCGAGCACCTCCCATGTCCATCGACCTCGACGAAATAATAAAAGCCCTGGCGCACCCAGTACGACGAGACATCCTCACTTGGCTGAAAGACCCGAAAGTGCAGTTCCCCGAGCAACTGCACAACCACGAGTACGGCATCTGCGCCGGGCAGATCGACCAGCGCTGCGGCTTGTCCCAGTCGACCGTGTCGGCCCACCTCGCCACCTTGCAACGCGCAGGGCTGATCAGCAGCCAGAAGGCCGGCCAGTGGCACTTTTTCAAACGCAACGAGGACACCATCCAGGCCTTCCTCGCGGCGCTCATCACTGAACTCAGCGCTGACGAAAACGCAGCGCTGTAACAAGGAAACGATAATGCCCCTCTCGCTACTCATACTGGCCCTCAGCGCCTTCGCCATCGGCACCACCGAGTTCGTCATCATGGGCTTGCTGCCCGATGTAGCGGCGGACCTGGGTGTGTCGATTCCCGGCGCCGGCTGGCTGGTCACCGGCTACGCCCTGGGCGTGGCCATCGGTGCACCTTTCATGGCACTGGCCACCGCCAAGCTGCCACGCAAGGCCGCCCTGGTAGCGTTGATGGGCATCTTCATTATCGGCAACCTGCTCTGCGCCCTGGCCAGTGACTACAACGTGCTGATGTTTGCCCGCGTCGTCACGGCGCTGTGCCACGGTGCTTTCTTTGGGATTGGTTCAGTGGTAGCGGCCAACCTTGTGCCGGCTAACAAGCGTGCTTCGGCCGTAGCCTTGATGTTCACCGGTTTGACCCTGGCCAACGTGCTCGGCGTACCCCTGGGTACCGCGCTGGGCCAGGAAGCCGGCTGGCGCTCGACGTTCTGGGCGGTGACGGTGATTGGTGTGGTGGCGTTGATTGGCCTGATCCGCTTCCTGCCCGCCAAGCGTGATGAAGAGAAACTCGACATGCGCGCCGAACTGGCCGCGCTCAAAGGCGCCGGCATCTGGCTGTCGCTGAGCATGACTGCGCTGTTCGCCGCGTCCATGTTCACCCTCTTCACCTACGTTGCGCCGCTGCTCGGCGATGTCACCGGCGTGTCGCCCAAGGGCGTGACCTGGACCCTGCTGCTGATCGGCCTGGGCCTCACCGTGGGCAATATCATTGGCGGCAAGCTGGCGGATAAACGCCTGGCGGCCACCCTGATCGGCGTGTTCATCAGTATGGCGGTGGTTTCCACCGCGCTGACCTGGACCAGCGTCGCCATCATCCCGACTGAAATCACCTTGTTCCTGTGGGCCACCGCCTCGTTCGCCGCCGTGCCCGCGTTGCAGATCAACGTGGTGACCTTCGGCAAGGCCGCGCCGAACCTGGTGTCCACCCTGAACATCGGCGCCTTCAACATCGGCAACGCGCTGGGTGCCTGGGTTGGCGGCAGTGTGATAGCCCACGGTTTCGGCTTGACCAGTGTGCCGTTAGCCGCAGCGGCCCTGGCGATCCTCGCGCTGGTGGTGACCCTGATTACTTTCCGTCAGAGCGGCGATGCCGGCCTGGCCCCTGCGACCAACTGATCCACTTCAAAGACAAAGGTATTTTCCCGATGACGACTATTTTCGATCCGATCAAACTGGGCGACCTGGAACTGTCGAACCGCATCATCATGGCGCCGCTGACCCGCTGCCGTGCAGACGCCGGTCGCGTACCCAACGCGCTGATGGCCGAGTACTACGTACAACGCGCTTCCGCCGGGCTGATCCTCAGCGAAGCCACCTCCGTGACGCCCCTGGGCGTGGGCTACCCGGACACCCCGGGCATCTGGTCCAACGACCAGGTGCGCGGCTGGGCCAACGTAACCAAGGCGATTCACGGCGCGGGCGGCAAGATCTTCCTGCAACTGTGGCACGTGGGCCGTATTTCCCACGAGTCGTACTTGAACGGCGAAACCCCGGTGGCACCGAGCGCGATCCAGCCTAAAGGCCACGTCAGCCTGGTGCGCCCACTGGCCGACTACCCGACCCCTCGCGCGCTGGAAACCGCTGAAATCGCCGACATCGTCGACGCTTACCGCACCGGTGCCGAGAACGCCAAGGCCGCCGGTTTTGACGGCGTGGAAATCCACGGTGCCAACGGCTACCTGCTCGACCAGTTCCTGCAGAGCAGCACTAATAAGCGCACCGACCAGTACGGCGGCTCCCTGGAAAACCGTGCACGCCTGCTGCTGGAAGTGACTGACGCGGCCATCGAAGTCTGGGGCGCCGGCCGTGTGGGTGTGCACTTGGCACCCCGCGCCGACTCACACGACATGGGCGACGACAACCTGGCGGAAACCTTCACCTACGTGGCCAGCGAACTGGGCAAGCGTGGTATCGCGTTCATCTGCTCGCGTGAAAAGGAAGGCCCTGACAGCCTCGGCCCACACCTCAAAAAGGCCTTTGGCGGCGTCTACATCGCCAACGAACGCTTCACCAAGGACAGCGCCAATGCCTGGCTGGCTGAAGGCAAGGCTGATGCGGTGGCCTGGGGCGTGCCGTTTATTGCCAACCCGGACTTGCCAGCGCGGTTGAAGGCGGATGCTCCGCTGAATGATCCACGCCCGGACACCTTCTACAGCAAGGGCCCGGTCGGTTATATCGACTACCCGACGCTGGCGCTCTGAGGTAACGAGCTGAAATGAAAAAGCCCCGGTTCGCAGGAACCGGGGCTTTTTTACACATATCTTGAATGCATCAGCTGACCCATGTGGGAGCGGGCTTGCTCGCGAATGCAGCGTGTCAGTCACTGAATAATTGACTGAACCACCGCTTTCGCGAGCAAGCCCACACATTTTTGAACGCGTGCCCCCAGGAAAACATTGCTTCACAGAATCGCAACAAAATCGCTACAAAATACTTAGCCGGCTACCTATCAACCACCCGCCAGCCCGTATATAAAGTCACCCCACCAATCAGGCAGAAGGACGATTGACCATCCTTACGCTTTACTGTTGACACAACCTGATGCAATTACGCACTTTGTCTCAATTGCGCAGGCTGGGGCTCCAGCGCAGCATGTCCAGCCCTGCGTCCACCCAGCGCTCGGCTTCCTGATGGAGCTGGAAGCTGTCGGGGACCAGCAGCCACTGGCCGATCAGCCCGTTGATGTAGGCGTGGATACACACCGCGCCACGGGTGGTGTCGAGGTTTTCCGGAAGTTGCCCGCGATGGACCGCGTTACGCAATGTCAGGCCGATGCGCAGGTTGCATTCCAGGCTGTGGGTCTGACGCTGGCGGCGCATGTCGCACATTTCATCGGTGAATTCGCACTTATGGAACAAGATCTCGTTGATGCGCCGGGTTTTCGGGTCCAGGGCCACTTGATGGAACAAATGAATCAGCAGCTTGCGCATGCAGCCCAGCGGGTCAAGTTCGTCCTCGCTTTCACTGGCCCTGGCCAATTCGTCCAGCGGCTCATGCAGCGTATCGAGCAGCGCCTGCAGCAAATCGGATTTGTTGCTGAAATGCCAGTAGATAGCCCCCCGCGTCACACCGGCCAGCGCGGCGATGTCCGCCAGCGTAGTGCGCGCAACGCCGCGCTCATAGAAGGCTTGCTCGGCGGCTTGGAGGATCTGGCTGCGCGTTTCCTGAGCTTCCTCTTTAGTGCGACGAACCATGGCAGTAAAACCTCAATCAGGACACTTGAGACTATCGTTAACGCAGAATTAATAGCCGGTAACGATCATCTGAATATTTGTGGGACGACACCATCATGGGTGCCGAACGTAATGGAATCGAGGCTTTGGGTGTTGCTTTGTCAACAATCCGCAAAGCCTGTCAAGAGTTTACAAACAACCATGAACGTAAGTATATTGCGTAGCAAGCTACTTATCCACTCACCGTTTGTTTTTCACCCTTCCACACTGCTTGTGCGCACTCTGCGCGCCTGACCCGAGGATCTTCATGCAACTTAAGCCAGCTGTTACCGCTCTGGTCACTGCCGTCGCCCTGGCATCGCTGCTCAGCGGATGTAAAAAGGAAGAGGCGGCTCCGCCCGCTCAAATCCCTCAGGTCGGCGTGGTCACCCTTCAACCGCAAGCCTTCACCCTGACGACCGAGCTGCCAGGCCGCACCACCGCCTACCGCATCGCGGAAGTTCGCCCGCAGGTCAACGGCATCATTCTCAAGCGCCTGTTCAAGGAAGGCGCGGACGTGAAGGAAGGGCAACAGCTCTACCAGATCGACCCATCGGTGTATGAAGCCACTCTGAAAAGCGCGCAAGCCACGCTGACCCAGACCAAATCCATCACCGACCGTTACAAGCAGTTGGTCGATGAGCAAGCCGTGAGCCGTCAGGAATACGACACCGCCGTCGCCAATCGCATGACTGCGGAAGCAAACGTTCAAACCGCGCAGATCAACGTGCGCTACACCAAGGTGTACGCGCCGATCGCCGGCCGTATCGGCCGTTCTTCGGTCACCGAAGGCGCACTGGTCAGCAACGGCCAAGCCGACTCCATGGCCGTCATCCAGCAACTTGACCCGATCTACGTCGACGTCACGCAGTCTTCGGCCGAAATGCTGAAACTGCGCCGCGACCTGGAAAGCGGCCAGCTGGAAAAAGCCGGCGCCAATGCCGCCAAGGTTAAGCTGACCCTGGAAGACGGCAGCGACTACGGCCAGGACGGCAAGCTGGAGTTCTCCGAAGTGTCGGTTGACCAGACCACCGGTTCCGTGACCCTGCGCGCCGTGTTCCCCAACCCTGACCACACCCTGCTGCCGGGCATGTTTGTACACGCCCAGTTGCAAGCCGGCGTGAACAGCAAGGCGATCCTGGCTCCGCAGCAAGGCGTAACACGCGACCTCAAAGGCATCCCGACGGCCCTGGTCGTCAATGCCGACAACAAGGTCGAGCAGCGCGTCCTGGTCGCCAACCGCACCGCCGGCGCCTACTGGCTGGTGGAAAAAGGCTTGAACGCCGGTGACCGTGTGATCACCGAAGGCTTGCAGTACGTCAAGCCGGGCGCCGAGGTCAAGGTCAAGGAGGCGGATAACGCCAAGCCTGCCGGAACGGTTGCTGCTCCTGCTGCCACTACGGGCAAAGGGGAGTAATCCATGTCGAAATTTTTTATCGACCGTCCCATTTTTGCCTGGGTAATTGCCCTGGTGATCATGCTGGTCGGGGCACTGTCGATCCTGAAGTTGCCCATCAACCAATACCCGGCCATCGCGCCAACCGCCATCGACATCCAGGTGACCTACCCAGGCGCGTCCGCACAAACCGTGCAGGACACCGTAGTACAGGTGATCGAGCAACAGCTCAACGGTATCGACAACCTGCGTTATGTCGCCTCGGACAGTAACTCCGACGGCAGCATGACCATCACCGCGACGTTCAACCAGGGTACCAACCCGGACATCGCCCAGGTTCAGGTGCAGAACAAGCTGAACCTGGCGACCCCACTGCTGCCGCAAGAAGTGCAGCAGCAGGGTATCCGCGTGACCAAGTCGGTGAAGAACTTCCTGATGGTGATTGGTCTGGTGTCGGAAGACGGCAGCATGACCAAGGACGACCTGTCCAACTACATCGTGTCCAACATCCAGGACCCAATCTCGCGGACCGCGGGTGTCGGTGACTTCCAGGTGTTCGGTTCGCAGTACGCCATGCGTATCTGGCTGGACCCGGCCAAGCTGAACAACTTCCAGTTGACCCCGGTCGACGTCAGCACGGCCATCTCCGCACAGAACGTCCAGGTCGCCACCGGTCAGTTGGGCGGCCTGCCTGCCCTGCCCGGCAACCAGCTGAACGCAACCATCATCGGCAAGACCCGTCTGCAGACGGCCGAGCAATTCGGCAACATCCTGATGAAGGTGAATGCCGACGGTTCCCAGGTTCGCCTGCATGACGTTGCCCGTATCGAACTGGGTGGCCAGAACTACAGCATCAGCGCGCAGTTCAACGGCAACCCGGCTTCCGGTATGGCGATCAAACTGGCTTCCGGCGCCAACGCCCTGGACACCGCCAAGGCTATCCGCGCCACCGTGGCGTCCCTGGAGCCGTTCTTCCCGCCAGGCATGAAGGCGGTGGTGCCGTATGACACCACGCCTGTAGTGACCGAATCGATCTCCGGTGTGGTGCACACCCTGGTCGAAGCGATCGTGCTGGTGTTCCTGGTGATGTTCCTGTTCCTGCAGAACTTCCGCGCCACCATCATCACCACCATGACGGTGCCGGTGGTATTGCTGGGTACCTTCGGGATCCTCGCGGCGTTCGGCTTCACCATCAACACCCTGACCATGTTCGGCATGATCCTGGCCATCGGCTTGCTGGTGGACGATGCCATCGTGGTGGTGGAAAACGTTGAGCGGGTAATGGCCGAGGAACACCTGTCGCCGAAAGAAGCGACGGTCAAGTCCATGGGCCAGATCCAGGGCGCCCTGGTGGGTATTGCCCTGGTACTGTCGGCGGTACTGTTGCCGATGGCCTTCTTTGGCGGCTCCACCGGTGTGATCTACAAACAGTTCTCCATCACCATCGTTTCGGCCATGGCGCTGTCGGTACTGGTTGCCCTGATCTTCACCCCGGCCTTGTGCGCCACCATGCTCAAGCCGATCGACCCTGAAAAACACGGCCAACCCAAGCGCGGTTTCTTCGGCTGGTTCAACCGCACCTTCGACCGTGGCGTACTGAGCTACGAGCGCGGCGTGGGCAACATGATCAAGCATAAGATCCCGGCGTTCCTGGTGTACGCACTGATCTTCGCCGGCATGATCTGGCTGTTCATGCGCATCCCTGCCGCGTTCCTGCCCGATGAGGACCAGGGCGTGATCTTTGCCCAGGTGCAGACGCCTGTGGGCTCTTCGGCTGAACGTACGCAGAAAGTCATCGATGACATGCGTAGCTACCTGCTCAATGACAAGGAAGGCGAGCCTGGCGAAGGCAAAGGCGTGAAATCGGTGTTTACCGTAAACGGCTTCAACTTCGCCGGTCGTGGCCAGAGTTCGGGCCTGGCCTTCGTGATGCTCAAGCCGTGGGATGAACGTGATGCGTCCACCTCCGTGTTTGAAATCGCCAAGCGCGCCCAGGGTTACTTCATGCAGACCTTCCAGGACGCCATGGTATTCGCCATTGTGCCGCCGTCTGTTCTGGAGCTGGGTAACGCCACCGGTTTCGACGTGTTCCTGCAAGACCAGGGCGGTGTCGGCCATGAGAAGTTGATGGCGGCCCGTAACCAGTTCCTGGGCATGGCTGCCCAGAGCAAGATCCTCGCGGGTGTGCGCCCCAACGGCGTGAACGATGAGCCGCAGTATGAGCTCACCGTCGACGACGAGAAGGCCAGCGCCCAGGGCATCACGCTGTCGAACATCAATCAGACCCTGGCAATTGCCTTGGGTGGCAGCTACGTCAACGACTTCATCGACCGTGGTCGGGTGAAGAAAGTCTACGTGCAAGGTGAAGCCGCCAGCCGCATGTCGCCTGAAGACCTGAACAAATGGTACGTGCGCAGCGACTCCGGGAAGATGGTGCCGCTGTCGGCCATCGCCTCGGGCAAGTGGATCTACGGCTCGCCGAAGCTCTCGCGCTATAACGGTGTGGCGGCGATGGAAATCCTCGGTACCCCGGCACCGGGCTACAGCACCGGTGACGCCATGACGGAAGTCGAACGCATCGCCAAGCAATTGCCGGCGGGTATCGGCTACGCCTGGACGGGCTTGTCGTACGAAGAACGCTTGTCCGGCTCCCAGGCGCCTGCGCTGTACGCGTTGTCGCTGCTCGTGGTGTTCCTGTGCCTGGCGGCACTGTACGAAAGCTGGTCGATCCCGATTGCGGTGGTACTCGTCGTGCCGCTGGGCGTGGTGGGTGCGTTGATCGCCACCAGCATGCGCGGGTTGTCCAACGACGTGTTCTTCCAGGTGGGCCTGTTGGTGACGGTGGGCCTGGCGGCGAAAAACGCCATCTTGATCGTGGAGTTCGCCAAAGAGCTGCACGAACAGGGCAAAGGCATCGTCGAGGCGGCCATCGAGGCGTCCCGTATGCGTCTGCGTCCGATCATCATGACCTCCATGGCGTTCATCCTCGGCGTACTGCCGCTGGCGATCTCCTCAGGCGCAGGTTCAGGCAGCCAGCACGCGATCGGCACCGGTGTAATTGGCGGTATGATCACGGCCACAGTGTTGGCGATCTTCTGGGTACCGTTGTTCTTTGCAACCGTGTCCGCCATCGGCGACCGTAAACCGAAAGAAACCAAGCAAACCCCTAAAGAGGCTGGCCAATGAGCAAGTCGCTACTTTCCCTAGCCGTCACAGCATTCGTGCTCAGTGGCTGCTCGCTGATACCTGACTATCAGCGCCCCGAAGCGCCGGTGGCCGCACAGTTCCCGCAGGGGCCGGCGTATTCGTCGGCCCAGGCACCGAGCCAGGCCGCTGCCGAACAGGGCTGGAAGCAGTTTTTCCATGACCCTGCCCTGCAACAGTTGATCCAGACCGCGCTGGTGAACAACCGTGACCTGCGCGTTGCGGCCCTGAACATCGACGCCTACGCGGCGCAGTACCGCATCCAGCGTGCCGACCTGTTCCCGGCCGTGTCGGCCAATGGCAGCGGCAGCCGCCAGCGTGTCCCGGCCCGTGCCTCGCAGACCGGCGAAGCGAACATCACCAGCCAATACTCGGCCACCCTCGGGATCAGCTCTTATGAGCTGGACCTGTTCGGTCGCGTACGCAGCCTGAGTGAAGAAGCGCTGCAGAAGTACTTCGCCACTGAAGAAGCCCGCCGCAGCACCCAGATCAGCCTGGTGGCCAGCGTGGCCAATGCCTACCTGACCTGGCAGGCCGACAAGGAACTGCTCAAGCTGACCCAGGACACCCTGGGCGCGTTCGAGCAGAGCTTCAAGCTCACCTCGCGCAGCAACGAAGTCGGCGTGGCCTCGGCCCTCGACCTGAGCCAGGCACGCACCTCGGTGGAAAACGCCCGCGTGCAGCTGGCCCGGTATACGCGCCAGGTCGCCCAGGACGAAAACAACCTGACCCTACTGCTGGGCACCGGCCTGCCGGCGAATATCGCCAGCAAGCCGCTGTCGGATGACCTGCTCAGCGAAGTGCCGGCCGGGTTACCCTCGGACCTGCTGCAACGTCGCCCAGACATCCTGCAGGCCGAGTACAACCTCAAGGCGGCCAACGCCAATATCGGCGCGGCCCGTGCAGCGTTCTTCCCGAGCATCAGCCTGACGGCCAACGCCGGCACCCTGAGCCCAGACCTCGGCGGCCTATTCAAAGGCGGCTCGGGCACCTGGTCGTTCGCCCCGCAGATCAACATCCCGATCTTCAACGCCGGCAGCCTTCGCGCCAGCCTGGACTACTCGAAGATCCAGAAAGAAATCAACGTAGCGAACTACGAGAAGGCGATCCAGACCGGCTTCCAGGAAGTGTCCGACGGCCTCGCCGCGCGTGAGACCTACAAACAGCAACTGGAGGCCCAGCGGGGCTTCGTCGCGGCCAACCAGGATTACTACCGCCTGGCCGAGCGTCGCTATCGCATTGGTGTCGACAGCAACCTGACCTTCCTCGACGCCCAGCGCCAACTGTTCAGTGCCCAGCAGTCGCTGATCACCGACCGCCTGGCGCAGTTGAACAGCGAGGTCAACCTGTACAAGGCCCTCGGCGGTGGCTGGAACGAGCAAACCGCGAAGAACGAGCCGTTGAAAGAAGAAGCACCGGCACTGAAGTTGTTCTGATGCTGGCGTAAACAAAAAACCGCTTCCCTCATCGGAAGCGGTTTTTTTATGCCGCCTTTTGTAGTGAGCGGGCTTGCCCCGCGCTGGGTTGCGCAGCAATCCAATAGGGCCACACAGATAAGTCAGATTGATTTGAGGCGCCTGGGTTAGGGCCGCTGCGCAGCCCAGCGCGGGGCAAGCCCGCTCACTACATGGCGCGAACGCCCGCTGCCTTGCTTTTCGCCCAACCTTTCAGGATAAAATTGGTCACAGATTCTTACAGACCACAGAGGGAGCTTGTCGTAATGATCGTAGGAATCGACCTGGGGACCACCAACAGTCTCGCCGCGGTCTGGCGCGGTGATGCTGCCGAATTAGTGCCCAATGCCCTTGGCCAGTTGCTGACCCCCAGCGTGGTCGGGCTGGATGATCAAGGCCGTGTCCTGGTCGGCCAGGCGGCCAAAGAGCGCCTGCACACTCACCCGCACCTGACCACGTCGCTGTTCAAGCGCTACATGGGCAGTGCCACCGAAGTGCGCCTGGGCGATCGCTCGTTCCGTCCGGAAGAACTGTCCGCGCTGGTGCTCAAAAGCCTGAAGGAAGACATCGAGCGCACCTACGGCCATACCGTCACCGAAGCCGTCATCAGCGTGCCCGCCTATTTCAGCGACGGCCAGCGCAAAGCCACGCGCATCGCCGGTGAACTGGCCGGGCTCAACGTCGAAAAACTGATCAACGAACCCACCGCTGCCGCCCTCGCCTACGGCCTGCACCAGCGCGACAAGGAAACCTCGTTCCTGGTCTTTGACCTCGGTGGCGGCACCTTCGACGTGTCGATCATCGAGCTGTTCGACGGCGTGATGGAAGTCCGTGCCAGTGCCGGCGACAACTTCCTCGGCGGCGAAGACTTCGACACCCTGCTGCTGGAACACTTCGTCGACAGCCAGCGCAACGCCCAAGGCTTCCCGCCCACCAGCAGCGTACTGCAAGCTCTGCGCCGCGAAGCTGAACGCGTGCGCAAGGCCCTTGGGCAGGACGACAGCGCCGACTTCGCCCTACGCGTCGACGGCCAGCAATGGGTGACGACCATCACCCAACAGGAACTCGCCAAGCTCTACACGCCGCTGCTGGAACGCCTGCGCGCACCGATCGAACGGGCCCTGCGTGATGCGCGGATTCGTGTGGGCGACCTGGATGAAATCCTGCTGGTGGGCGGTACCACGCGCATGCCGCTGGTGCGCAAACTCGCCGCCGGGTTGTTCGGGCGCTTCCCGTCCATCAGCCTCGACCCTGACCAAGTGGTCGCCCATGGCGCTGCGATCCAGGCGGCGCTCAAAGCCCGCTCCGCCGCATTGGAAGAAGTGGTGCTGACCGACGTCTGCCCCTACACCTTGGGCATCGAAACCTCTAACCAGTACGGTAGCCATATCGAGAGCGGCCATTACCTGCCGCTGATCGAACGCAACAGCAGCGTGCCGGTGAGCAGGGTCAAAAGCGTGGTCACCCTGTCTGACGACCAGACCCGCGTACTGCTGAAGATCTACCAAGGCGAAAGCCGCCTGGTCAAAGACAACATCGAGCTGGGCCAACTGGAAATTCCCGTGCCCAAGCGCAAGGCCGGTGAAGTCTCGCTGGACGTGCGCTTCACTTACGACAACAACGGCCTGCTGGAAGCCCAGGTGAGCATCCCGCTGACCGGCGAGCAACATTCGCTGGTGATCGAAAACAACCCTGGCGTGCTCAGCCCCGACGAGATCCAGCAACGCCTGCAAGCCCTGGCGCAGTTGAAGGTTCACCCGCGCGACCAGCAGGTCAATACCGTACTCACCGCGCGCCTCGAGCGGCTCTACCAGGAAAGCCTCGGCGAACTTCGCGAGCAGCTTGGGCACTGGGCCGGGCAGTTCCAACAGGTGCTCGACTCCCAGGATGAACGCCGCATTCGTGAAGCCCGCAGCGAACTGACGCGGCAACTTGAGCAACTCGACAACGGGTTCTGGCGCTGAGGGAACACACCATGGATTGCTGGAACGTGCTGCAACTGTCGGAAGACGCTGACGAGCGCACCATCAAGCGCAGCTATGCGCGGCTGCTGAAAAGCTGCCGGCCGGATGACGATGCCGCAGGCTTCCAGCGGTTGCGCGAAGCCTATGAAGAAGCGCTGGCCTACGCACGCTGGCGAGCCGACTGCGAAGAAGAGCAAAGCAGCGTTACAACGCCCGCCGTCGAACAGGCCTACGGTAACCTCAACGACCTCGCCGAGTTGATGGACGTCAGCGTCCTGCACCCTGCCCCTTTCGAAGCGCCCAAGGCCGACCCGGCGCATGCCCTGCTCAGTGGCCTCAACGCCAGCAACTTCATCGAACGCTGGAACCTGGCCAATCAACAGGACTGCACCGACACTTTCCAGGCTGGCCTGCTGCGCCACTGCTTTGAAGCACCGGGCGAACGCAGCCCCATCGCCCAATGGGCGGTACAACACCTGGAATGGCTGACCCCGTGGCAGCAGGTGGCAATGACCACGTGGCAATACGATGCGCTGACCAGCGAACTGCTGCAGGACTATCGCCACACCTTGCAGGAACGGCTGGAACAAAAGGCCGAACGCGAGTTCATCACACAGCTCACGCAGTACAACAACCAGCCCTGGCTACGGGTGTTCGACCTGCAACAGCAGTGGCAACGCATCATCCTGCACCTGCTCCACGACACCACCTGGAGCGTGCCGCTGTTCGAGCGGGTGTGCCAGGTGTTTGGTTGGGACGACCAGAAAGGCGTCTACCCGGAACCGGCGTGGATGTGGCGCCAGTTGGTGTCGCGCTGCGAGCAGGAAAGCTTCTTCGTCAACCTGCAAGACAAGGCAAACGACACCCGCCGCACCTCTGCCGATGCGTTGGCGGCGCGCCTGTTGCTTACGCCGATGAGCGTGAAGGAACAATACCGCTTGGTCGCAGGCTTTGATGAGAATGCGTGGAATGCCACTCAACACCTGTCTGAAGTCCTGACCTGGCGCTACCCGGACTTGCTCGAACGACTGCCGGATTCGCACGTTTTCTTCTGGCGAAAATTCCTGCCGCGTGGGGTGACCCTGGATAGCTGGATCAGAGTCTGGGCCGGATTAGCCCTGGCCAACGGCCTGGCCTTTCATCAAGTCCTCGACACCTCGCTGCCGGCCAAATTCTTTTTGTTTATCCTGCTGTCGGTCATTCCCGCGCTCTGCGCCCTGCGCGGCGCCCAATTATGGGCCGACTTCACCTCACGCCTGATCGTCCAGGACCTATGGCTCAGCGAACGCCTGTTGCCCAAGCGGCTCAGCGTCCGCCAGTTCAGACTCGTGCTACGCCATGGTATTCCCCAATTGGTGATGCTACTGGTGTTTGGCTACATTCTCGGGGTCATGGGCATGCTGACCTACCTGGGCATGATCCTGATCAGCCTGTTTCACTCGCGGCGAATCGGCAAGGTCAACGAAAACTTCAATGCCAGGATTCCGTGGATCAAAGGGTTGCACTGGGCTTATTGGAGCCCGCTGCAAGTGGTGTTCTTGATGGCAATGGTGGCCGCAACCCTCGCCTGCCAGAAATTTCTGCCCGCCATCCCGTGGACCAGTTTGAACACCCTGCACTGAACCCGGAAAACCGGGCCGGACCTCATGAGTCCGGCCCGGCAACTTGCGTTCGATCATCGCCCACAACCCGCCCTTCCCCGATTGAACCAGTCGCGCACCGCCCCGCACCATGGCCGCCACCTGCATAAACCCAATAACAACAGGTCCTTACGCCATGAGCACTTTCCACCCGCGCCAATTCCTGCTGGCAACCGCTGTCGCCAGCCTTGCCCTGCCCGTCGTCGCCGAAGAACACGGCTTTCTCGAAGACGCCAGCGCCAACCTCAACCTGCGTAACTTCTTCTTCAACCGCAACTTCACCAACCCCACCAAAACCCAGGGCGGCGCGCAGGAGTGGACGCAGAGTTTCATCCTCGACGCCAAGTCCGGTTTCACCCAAGGCACCGTGGGTTTTGGCGTGGATGTGCTGGGGCTGTATTCGTTGAAGCTGGACGGTGGGCGCGGCACCGGGGGTACCCAGTTGCTGCCGTTGGACCATGATGGCCGCCCTGCGGATGAGTTCGGACGCCTCGGTGTAGCGTTCAAGGCGCGCCTCTCCAAGACCGAAGTGAAGGTCGGCGAATGGATGCCGGTGCTGCCTATCCTGCGCTCGGACGATGGTCGCTCCCTGCCGCAAACCTTGCGCGGCGGGCAGATCACCTCCAAGGAAATCGACGGCCTGACTCTCTACGGCGGCCAGTTCCGCGCCAACAGCCCGCGTGACGACAGCAGCATGACCGACATGTCGATGGTCGGTAAAACCGCGTTCACTTCCGACCGTTTCAACTTCCAGGGCGGCGAGTACGCGTTCAACGACAAACGCACGCAGATCGGCCTGTGGAATGCGCAGCTCAAGGACATCTACAGCCAGCAGTTCGTCAACCTGATCCACAGCCAACCGTTGGGCGACTGGACCCTGGGCGCCAACCTTGGCTTTTTCTACGGCAAGGACGACGGCAGCGCCCGCGCAGGCGAGCTGGACAACAAGACTTGGTCCGGCCTGTTCTCGGCCAAGTACGGCGGCAACACCTTTTATGTCGGCCTGCAAAAACTCGCCGGCAACAGCGCCTGGATGCGCGTCAACGGCACCAGCGGCGGCACCCTGGCCAACGACAGCTACAACTCGAGCTACGACAACGCCCAAGAGAAATCCTGGCAGGTGCGTCACGACTACAACTTCGCCGCCCTTGGCGTGCCTGGCCTGACCCTGATGAATCGCTATATCAGTGGCAGCAATGTGCACACCGGGACGATCACCGATGGCAAGGAATGGGGCCGCGAAAGCGAATTGGGCTACACCGTGCAAAGCGGCGCCGCGAAAAACCTGACGGTGCGCCTGCGCAATTCGAGCATGCGGCGTGACTACAGCAACAATGAGTTTGATGAGAATCGGTTGATCATCAGCTATCCAATCAGTCTGCTGTAAACCCGAATTACATTTATGGGGGAACGATCTGGCGCGTCCGACCCATTCCAAGAGAGAGGGTCAACACCTGGCTCCGCGAAAAGGACGACACCTGGACGTTTCAAAACCTGTTACACACGCTCACGCGAGCAACCGAATGTGGCGCACAGTTCGACGACTGCGCGCCCTGCGGTCTTCAGCAACGGCCAATACCTGGGCTGACGCTGATCAGCGCTCGCCTGTCAGACTGTAACCTCACACAGCCGCTCTTGCTGTATCGTGCGCGCCTGCCGCTGCTGATCCCACCCAACAGCGGCCTTCTATTTGAGCCCGCGCCCACCATGAAATCCTTCGCCATCGCATCCGCCATGCTTGCCCTGGCCCTGAGCCTCAGCGGCTGCATCGGCGCGCCCATCGCCCTGACACCGCAGACCGAACAACGCCTGCAAGCCCAGGCGCCGATCCGCTTTCTGCTGACCTTCGATGACGGCCCCAGCGCGTCGGGCTACAACAACCCGAGCCGTTCGGTGGTAGCCGACCTGGCGCAGAACCCGGTGTTGCCGGGGATCAAGGCGGTGTTTTTCCTGCAAACCGAAGCAGCCCGCTCCGGTGGCAGTTCGCGGGGCCGCAAGACCATGGAGCGTGAATACGCGGGCGGGCATATCCTGGCCTTCCACACGGCCACGGCGTTTCATACCAACCATCGTTGGCTGAATGACGCGACACTTGAAAGCACCCTCACCCAGGGCGCCGCCGACATTGCCGCCATCACCGGTGCACCGCCCACGCTGGTACGCCCACCGTTCTGGAACTACGACCGCCGCACCTTCGCCGCCTACAGGCGCCATGGCATGCATGTGTTGTTGACCGACCTGAGCGCCAATGACGGCAAGATCTGGGGCTTCAACGGCAGCCCGCGGCGCCGGGCGAATTTGTATCGGCAACTGTCGGTGGTGCGCGAGCGCATCGCCTTGGGGCAACTGCCGACCGTGGACGGCGTGATACCGGTGGTGGTGACGTTCCACGACATCAACCGCTATACCGCGATCCATATGCAGGAGTACTTGCAGATCCTGCTGGACAGCGCTCGCGTCACCGGCATGAAAACGGCCGCTGAACCGTTCTACACCGATACCGCCCAGCTTCAGCGCGCGGCGCTGGCAAGGACCGTGAAGGATGTGAGTGAAGACGTGCATCTGCCGGGTGTGTGGAACTGGGTGTGGGATGCGGATTCGCACTGATTCCCGGTGCGATGGAGACCGCCAGCTCCCACATTTGATCGTATTTCTGGTTCAGTCTTGCTGGCGCGACTCTACGCCCAGCTCATCCCACACCGATTCAGCCAAATGGAACGTCGCATTCGCCGCCGGAATCCCGCAGTAGATCGCGCTCTGCATCAGCACTTCCTTGATCTCGGCGCGGGTCACGCCATTGCTCGCGGCGGCGCGCAGGTGCAGCTTGAGTTCTTCGCTGCGGTTCATGCCGATCAGCATGGCGATGGTGATCAGGCTGCGGGTGTGCCGAGGCAGGCCGGGGCGGGTCCAGATATCTCCCCAGGCGTGGCGGGTGATCATTTCCTGGAACTCGCTATTGAATTCGGTCAGGGCATTGAGGCTACGGTCGACATGGGCATCACCCAGCACTTCGCGGCGCACCTGCAGGCCTTCGGCATAACGTTGTTTCTCGTCCACAAAAAACTCCTGATTCACTATGAAACGCGACCTGTAGTGAGCGGGCTTGCCCCGCGCGGGGTGGCGAAGCCGCCCCACACCCATTCAACGCGTTCTGTCTGGAAGATTGCGGTGAGTGGGTTAGGGCCGCTACGCGCCCCAGCGCGGGGCAAGCCCGCTCACTACAATGTAGGTCAGCGAGTGAGTAAAAATTCGATAACGCGCTCGCTGAACGCAGCACCGGCCTGGACGTTGGACAAGTGCGCCGCATAGAACTCGGCGTACTCGGCACCCTGTACATGGTTCTGGATAAAGTGGCTGCCGGCCGGCGGTGTGACCGCGTCTTCGGTGCCGGCAATCGCCAGGGTCGGCACTTTGATCAAGGCCAGTTGGTCGCGAAAATCCGCATCCCGCACCGCCGCACAATTGGCGGCATAACCTTCGGGCGATGTGGCCGCCAGCATGTCGGTAATCTGCTTGGCCTGGTGCGGGTTGGCCGCCGCAAAGTCCGCGGTGAACCAGCGTGCAATCGATGCATCGCGCAGCGCTACCATCGCCGCTGCGCCATCACGCAACACCATTTCAATGCGCGGGTTCCATACCTCGGGCGTGCCGATCTTGGCGGCGGTGTTGCACACCACCAGGCGCTGCAAACGCTGCCCAGCATTGATACCAAGCCATTGGCCAATCAGGCCGCCCATGGACAACCCGCAAAAATGCGCGCGTTGGATATCCAGTGCATCCAGCAGCGCGATCACATCCTGACCGAGTTGCTCAATGCTGTAGGGGCCTGGGGTAACCAAGGATTTGCCATGGCCACGGGTGTCAAACCGCAGCACGCGAAAATGTTGGGTGAAGGCCGGGATCTGGATATCCCACATGTGCAGGTCGGTGCCCAGCGAGTTGGAGAGCACCAGTACTGGCGCATCCTCAGGCCCATCCAATTGGTAATGCAGTTCGCCCTCGGCGAGTTGTAAAAATGCCACGGTGGTCTCCTCAAGCAAAGTGTTCGGCTACAGCGCGGGTAACCCAGGTGCGGGCTTGGCCCAGGTAATGGGCGGGATCAAGCAAGCGGTCCAACTCAGCTGCTGACAGCTCGGCGGTGACTTGCGGCTCATCCGCCAATACCGCGCGCAGATGCCGGCCTTCTGCGACGGCGCGCTTGCAGCATTGCTCCAGCAGATGGTGTGCAGTTTCACGGCCAAGGCGCTGGGCGAGCACGATGCTGACGGCTTCGGCCAGCACCAGGCCTTGGGTCAGGTCGAGGTTATGCGTCATGCGTTGCGGGTCGACTTCCAGCCCTTCGCTCACCAGCAAGGCCTGTTGCAACGCGCCGGAGACCAACCGGCAAATCTCCGGCAAGGTTTCCCATTCGGCATGCCACAGGCCCAGGCTGCGCTCGTGCTCCTGGGGCATGGCGCTGAACATTGTCGCCACCAACCCGGGCACGCGGGTCGCGGCGCTGATCAGCACTGCGGCGCCCACCGGGTTACGCTTGTGCGGCATGGTCGATGAGCCGCCTTTGCCCGGCGCGGAGGGCTCAAAGACTTCCGCCGCTTCGGTTTGCATCAGCAGGCTGATATCGCGGCCCAGTTTGCCGAGGCTGCCAGCGACCAGGCCAAGCACGCTCGCGAATTCCACCAGGCGATCCCGTTGGGTGTGCCAAGGCTGTTCGGGCAAGGTCAGTTGCAGCTCTGTTGCCAGCGCCTCGGCCACCGGCATGGCCTGTTCGCCCAGCGCTGCGAGGGTTCCGGAGGCACCGCCGAATTGCAGCACCAGCAAGCGCGGTTTCAGTTCGGCGAGACGTTGCCGACTGCGCGTTACTGCCCCCAGCCAACCGGCGATTTTCATCCCCAGGGTCACCGGCGTCGCATGCTGCAACCAGGTCCGCCCAGCCAGTGGCACAGCAGCATAGCGCTGGGCCTGGGTGGCAAGCATGTCGCCCAGGCGCGCCAAGTCCGTTTCGATCAACGCCACGGCTTGGCGCAGTTGCAGCACCAACCCGGTGTCCATCACATCCTGGCTCGTCGCGCCCAGGTGCACATAACGTTCGGCGCCGGGGTCTTCAGCGGCAATCAACTTGCCCAATGCCTTCACCAACGGAATCGCCGAATTCCCCGCCGTGGCAATCGCCACGCCAAGGGCATCGACGTCATACAGCGACGCCAGGCACGCCTGGGCGATCTGTGCGACCGCGGCCTGGGGGATCAAACCGACCCGAGCCTCGGCCCGGGCCAACCCGGCCTCAAAATCCAGCATGCCCTGCAAGCGTCCCCTGTCGCAGAACACCTCGGCCATGCTGTCCGCCGTGAAATAAGCGTCGAACAATTGATTGCTCGTGCGCAGCGTCATAGCTCATCCCTTAAAGATCGTGATGCAAGTACTCCGCCTGTTTAGGCAGGCGCAAGCTGAACAGGAAAGCCACCGCCATCATGCCGGTGACGTACCAGTAAAAGGTGTTTTCCATGCCCATGGATTTCAGGCCCAAGGCCACGTATTCCGCCGAACCGCCGAAGATCGCATTGGCCACTGCATAGGCCAGGCCCACCCCCAATGCACGTACGTGCGGCGGGAACATTTCTGCTTTCACCAGCCCGCTGATCGAGGTGTAGAAACTCACGATGGCCAGGGCCAGGGAGATCAGCACAAACGCCAGGAACGGGCTGGTCACGGTTTTCAGGGTCAGCAGGATCGGTACCGTGCACAGGGTGCCGAGCGCGCCGAACCAGAGCATCGAGTTACGCCGGCCGATCTTGTCCGAAAGCATGCCGAACAGTGGCTGCATGCACATGTACACGAACAGCGCGCCGGTCATGATGTAGCTGGCGGTCTTGGCATGCATCCCGGCAGTGTTCACCAGGTACTTCTGCATGTAGGTGGTAAAGGTGTAGAAAATCAGCGAGCCGCCGGCGGTGTAGCCGAGCACGGTGATAAACGCCGCCTTATGGTTGCGGAACAGCGCGGCGATGCTGCCGGCGTCCTTGTCCTGGCGCATTTCCTTACTGGTGGTTTCCTTGAGGGTGCGACGCAGCAGCAGCGAGATCACCGCCGCAATCGCGCCGATCACGAACGGAATCCGCCAGCCCCAGGCGCGCAATTCGTCTTCGGTGAGGATCTGCTGCAGGATCACCACCACCAGCACCGCCAGCAATTGCCCGCCGATCAGCGTTACGTACTGGAACGAGGCGAAGAAACCGCGCTGGCCCTTGAGCGCGACTTCACTCATATAGGTCGCGGTGGTGCCGTATTCGCCCCCCACTGACAAGCCTTGGAAAAGTCGCGCAACCAACAGTAACGCCGGGGCCCAGGCGCCGATGTCCTTGTAAGTCGGCAGGAAGGCAATGACCAGCGAGCCGGCGCACATCATCAGCACCGAGATCATCATCGAGTTCTTACGGCCGTGCTTGTCGGCCACCCGACCAAACAGCCAGCCGCCGATAGGCCGCATCAGGAACCCGGCGGCGAACACACCCGCGGTGTTGAGCAGTTGGACCGTGGGGTCGTCCGATGGGAAAAACGCAGGGGCGAAGTAGATGGCGCAGAAGGCGTAGACGTAGAAGTCGAACCATTCGACGAGGTTGCCGGACGAAGCACCGACAATCGCAAAAATCCGTTTGCGGCGTCCTTCTCCGGTGTAGTGACTGGTGGTTGTTGTCATGGTTTTTTCACTCAGTGGGAACGGTTATAGCCTAGACATACTTTGCAACAACCGTGTTCCGCAAGCAGACTTTGGATATGTATCGGCTGAACCGGCCTCATCGGGGGCAAGCCCCCAATGAGGCCCTGACAAGCGACTCAGTAGTCGAAGAACACCGTTTCCTTATCCGTCCCCTGCAACACCACATTCCACTGATGCACACCCGCCGCATCCGGCTTGGTAATCAAGGTGCTACGCCGCTCCGCCGGCACACACGCCAACAACGGGTCATCCCCATTCATCGGCTCACCCTCAAAATAAATCCGCGTCAGCAGGTGCTTCACCAACCCTCGTGCAAACACCAGCACCACCAAATGCGGCGCCTGGGTCGTGCCCATCAACCCCGGCACGGCGCCCGGCTTGATGGTGGTAAAGCGAAATCGCCCTTCGGCATCCACCGGCACCCGGCCGAAACCTTCGAAGTTCGGGTCCAGCGCTTTGTCCTGCTCATCTTCCGGGTGGTCATATTTGCCGGCGGCGTTGGCCTGCCAGACTTCAAGCATGGCGTCGTTGACGACATCGCCGTTGCCATCCACCACTTGCCCGCTGATCGCCACGCGCTCGCCAAGGGTGGCAGCCACGGTCAGGTCTTCGCGGTTCAGCCAGGTCAGGCCAATGTGGTAATACGGCCCGACGGTGTGGGACGTGGTCGCGTTGAGTGTCATCTTATTTCTCCATCGGCGTGGCATCGCGGCCGCGCAGGACGATGTCCCAGCGGTAGCCGAGGGCGTAGTGCGGGATGGTTTTTTCCAGGTCAAAACGGGCGATCAAGCGTTGCTTGGCCGAGGTATCCGGCACGCAGTTGTAGATCGGGTCGTATTCCAACAGCGGGTCGCCGGGGAAGTACATCTGCGTGACCAGGCGCGTCAGCACACTCGGGCCAAACAGCGAAAAGTGGATATGCGCCGGGCGCCAGGCGTTGTGGTGATTGCCCCATGGGTAGGCACCGGGCTTGATGGTCTGGAACTGGTACCAGCCGTCAGCGTCGGTCACGGTGCGCCCGGTGCCGGTAAAATTCGGGTCCAGCGGCGCATCGTGCAGGTCGCGCTTGTGGTTGTAGCGGCCAGCAGCGTTGGCTTGCCAGATTTCTACAAGAATGCCCGGCACCGGCAGGCCGTTTTCGTCCAGCACGCGGCCGTGAATGATGATGCGCTCGCCCTGGGGCTCGCCCTCATGCTGGGCGGTGAGGTCATTGTCCTTCTCATTGATCCGCTCGGCGCCGATGGTCGGGCCGGTGATTTCCGATAAAGAGTGTGGCAAGAACACCAACGGCTGGGACGGCGAGCGCAGGTTCGTCGACTGGTAGGCCGGGTGCAGGTAATCAGGTTGGGTACCCGCTTGCGGGCGCCGGTATCCGGGCTTGTCACTCATGGAACAATCCTCTCTTGTTAGATGCGTTCAATCGCCAGGGCCAAGCCTTGGCCGACGCCCACGCACATGGTCGCCAGGCCTTTGCGGCCGCCGGTTTTTTCCAGTTGATGCAGGGCGGTCAGCACCAGCCGCGCGCCGCTCATGCCCAACGGGTGGCCGAGGGCGATGGCACCACCATTCGGGTTGACCTGCGGCGCGTCGTCGGCGATGCCCAGTTCACGCAGCACCGCCAGGCCTTGGCTGGCGAAGGCTTCGTTGAGTTCGATCACATCAAAGTCGGTGACCGCCAGGCCCAGCCGCTCCACCAGTTTGCGCACCGCCGGCACCGGGCCGATGCCCATCACGCGCGGTGCGACGCCGGCGCTGGCCATGCCCAATACGCGGGCGCGGGCGGTCAAGCCGTGTTTCTTGACGGCGTCGGCGGAGGCCAGGATCAGCGCCGCCGCACCGTCATTCACACCCGAGGCATTGCCAGCGGTGACGGTTTTGTCAGGGCCGTTGACCGGTTTGAGTTTGGCCAGGGCTTCCAACGTGGTGTCACGTGGATGTTCATCCTGCTCGACAACAGTCTCGCCTTTTTTATGGGCGACCCGCACCGGCACGATTTCTTCGGCGAAGAACCCAGCGGCTTGCGCGGCAGCGGTGCGTTGCTGGCTGCGCAGGGCGAAGGCGTCCTGGTCGGCGCGGGATACGTGGTAATCGTCGGCGACGTTATCGGCGGTCTGCGGCATGGCATCCACGCCGTACTGGGCCTTCATCAACGGGTTGATAAAGCGCCAGCCGATGGTGGTGTCTTCCAGCCTCATGTTGCGCGAAAACGCCGCGTCGGCCTTGCCCATCACGAACGGTGCACGGGACATCGACTCGACGCCACCGGCAATCGCCAGCTCCATTTCACCGCTGGCAATGGCGCGGAAGGCCGTGCCGATGGCGTCCATGCCCGAGGCGCACAAGCGGTTGAGCGTCACGCCTGGAATGCTCTCCGGCAGGCCCGCCAGCAACAGCGCCATACGTGCCACGTTACGATTGTCTTCGCCGGCCTGGTTGGCACAGCCGAGGAACACCTCATCAACCGCACGCCAATCCACCGAAGGGTTACGCTCGATCAGCGCCTTGATCGGCAACGCCGCCAAATCATCGGCACGCACGGTGGACAAGCCACCGCCGAAACGGCCGATGGGGGTACGAATGGCGTCACAGATAAATACGTCGCGCATCAGGCTTCTCCCGGCGCTTGGCCATGGGCCGTCGCGGTACGTGCTTCAAGGTCACGCAAAGCGGTCAGCTCTACATCAGTCGGTTCAGCGGTGGTGTCGACCTTGTCGGCAAATCGAATCGCCCAACCGGTGGCCGCCACCACTTGCTCACGGGTAACACCAGGGTGCAGCGCGGTAACCACGAATTCGTGGGTGCCCTCTTCAGGCTCCATGATGCACAGGTCGGTAATAATCCCTACAGGCCCCGCGCCCGGCAGGCCCAGGCGTTTGCGCGAGTCGCCGCCTTCGCCGTGGCCGACCGAGGTGATGAAGTCCAGCTTGTCGACAAACGAACGCGCCGACTGCTTGAGGATGATCAGCACGCTCTTGGCGGAACCGGCGATCTCCGGCGCGCCACCGGCACCCGGCAGGCGCACTTTGGGCTGGTGGTAGTCACCGACCACGGTGGTATTGATATTGCCGAAACGGTCGACCTGGGCCGCACCAAGAAAGCCCACGTCAATGCGCCCGCCCTGCAACCAGTAGCGAAAGATCTCACCGGTCGGCACCACGGTGTCGGCGGTTTCTGCCAGCTCGCCGTCGCCGATGGACAGCGGCAATACGCTGGGCTTGGCGCCAATCGGGCCGGACTCGTAGATCAGCACCACATCCGGCGACGAGGTCAGGCGCGCCAGGTTGGCCGCCTTCGACGGCAGGCCGATGCCAACAAAGCAGACGGAGCCGTTCTTGAGGCGCCGCGCAGCGGCGACGGTCATCATTTCATTGGTCGAGTAAGCCATTACTTGGCCTCCTGCGCGGCGGCCAGCTTGGCCTGGAATTCAGTGAAATCGGCGGTGCCGTGGATGTATTCGTCGATCCAGGCGGTAAAGGTCTCACGGTCGCGGGCGATTGGGTCCCACGCCTGGTAGAAGCGGTTATCACGCTCGTTGTAGCCATGGGCGTAGGACGGGTGGGCGCCACCGGGCACATGGCACACCGCAGTCAGGGCCCAGGTCGGCAACACGCAGCTGTTCATCGGTGCGTTGAGGTCATCGACGATTTCCTCGACGGTGACGATGCAACGCTTCGCCGCCAGTGCCGCCTCCTTCTGCACGCCAAGAATGCCCCAGAGCAACACGTTGCCCTTGCGGTCGGCTTTTTGCGCATGGATCACGGTGACATCCGGACGCACCGACGGCACCGCCGCGAGCACTTCGCCGGTGAACGGACAGGTCACGGTCTTGATCAGCGGGTTGACCTTGGGCAAGTCGGAACCGGCGTAGGCACGCAGTACCGCGAAAGGTAGGCCAGAAGCGCCGGCGACGTAGGCGTTGGCCAGGTCGGCGTGGCTGTGCTCTTCGATCTCCAGCGGTTGCGGCCATTGCTTCTCGACCGCGTCGCGCAGGCGATGCAGGGAGCCCACGCCCGGGTTGCCGCCCCAGGAAAAAATCAGCTTGCGGGCGCAACCGGCACCGATCAACTGGTCGTAGACCAGGTCAGGCGTCATACGCACCAGCGTCAGGTCTTTCTTACCCTGACGAATGATTTCATGACCCGCTGCCGTAGGGATCAGATGGGTGAAGCCTTCCAGAGCGACGGTGTCGCCGTCGTTCACAAATTGCTTCACCGCGTCACGCAGCGCGAGGATTTCAGCCATGGGGTTCGGGCTCCCGGTGTGGATCGAAAAAGGCGCTGAGGTGGCGCCGGAGTGCTTGAAGATTAAGCTGGGGAAGTGGGCCAAACAATCCGATAATCGACTCAGCGTTCGATTATCGAACGGATTGTTGTCTTGCTAATCATCCGGATTAGCACAGTCAATGTGGGAGCTGGCTCCCACATGAAAAGTGATCGGCCTCAGGTCGCGTCGGCGTGGCTGACCATGCCTTTGATCACCACGGCTGACGTCGCCAATGCAGCCGGAATCACCAGCGCGGTGAGCACCTGCTCGAAGTTCCAACCCAGGCCGAGCAAGGTGGCACCCATCCAAGCGCCGAGGATCGCGCCGAAGCGGCCGATGCCGAGCATCCACGACACGCCGGTGGCGCGCCCCTGGGTCGGGTAGAAGCGTGCGGCCAGGGACGGCATTGCCGACTGCGCACCGTTGACGCACATCCCGGCGATCAGCACCAAGGTCGCCAGCACGGTGATATTGCCCAGACTCTGCCCTACCGCGTAGGCAAATACCCCGGCCAGCAAGTAGAAAATGCCGATGACCTTGTGAGGGTTGAACCGGTCCATCGCCCAACCCACGCCCACCGCGCTCAACACGCCACCAAACTGGAACAAGGCGCCGATAAACGCGGCCTGTTCCATGCTGGCGCCGCTGTCGCGCATGAGCGTCGGGAGCCAACTGGTGAGCAGGTACACGATCACCAGGCCCATGAAGTAGGTGAGCCACAGCAATAACGTACCGACGCTGTAGGTGCCGGAGAAAATCACCGCGAACACGTTGCGCGCCTTGACGGTTTTTTGCTCAGGCACGCTGAAGCGGGTGGCCTGGGCAACGATTGAAGGCTCGATGGGTGACAAGGTCTTGCGCACCTTGTCGGTGCCGCGATTGCGCACCACCAGAAAACGCGCCGACTCCGGCAGCCACACCAACAACACCACCGCCAGGATCAACGGCAGGATGCCGCCGATCAGCAGCAGGCTGTGCCAACCGAACGCAGGGATCAGCTTGGCTGAAATAAACCCGCCGCCGGCCATGCCCAGGTTGAAGCCGCAGAACATGCTGGTCACCAGCAGCGACTTATGGCGTTCCGGGGTGTATTCGGACAGCAGCGTGGTGGCATTCGGCATGCCGGCCCCCAGGCCCAGCCCGGTGAGAAAGCGCAGCACCAGCAACTGGTCAACGTTGGCGCTGTAGGCAGACGCCAGGCTGAACGCACCAAACACCAACACCGCGCCTACCAGCACCACCTTGCGCCCAAAGCGATCCGCCAGTGGGCCGGAGCCGAGCGCACCGAAGACCATGCCGATCAACGCGGCGCTCATCACCGGGCCGAGGCTGGCGCGGTCGATGCCCCAATCCTGGGACAGCGCAGGCGCGATAAAGCCCATGGCGGCCGTGTCGAGGCCATCAAGGAAAACAATCAGGAAACACAGGATCACCACGCGCCACTGATAGCGTGACAGTGGCTGGGTGTTGATGAAGGACTGGACGTCCAGCGTGGTACCGACAGAGGGCTGAGTCATTATTTTTATTTCCACACCGATGGCGGGCTGACGACCTGGGGTCGTCGTTATTATGTGGCGCTGACAGCGCTGCCGCACATTAGTAAGCCTGGGGAAACACCGTCAATTGATCAAACCGGGATCTGTGCGGTCACCGAACAGCTTAGGCAAACAGCTGCGCACTCAGCTCGCAGCTGGCACTCAGCATGCTCGGCAAGAAGCGCTGTTCCAGCTCGGCGCGGCTGACCCGTCCGGCGTGGGTGCTGACGTTCAGCGCGGCCAACACCTGGCCCGAAGCGTCATACACCGGCACGGCGATGGAGCGCAGGCCCTGCTCAAGCTCCTGGTCGACGATGCACCAGCCCTGTTGACGCACTTGCTGCAGACATTCGAGCAAGGCCTGTGGCGTGGTCAAGGTGCGGCTGGTCTTGGTTTGCAGGTCGGCGTGGTCGAGATAATCCTGCAGCGAGGCGTCGTCCAGCGCCGCAAGCAATATGCGGCCCATGGAAGTGCAATAGGCCGGCAGCCGCCCGCCCACCGACAGGTCCACGGAAATCAGGCGCTGGGTAGTGGCCGAACGGGCGATATAGAGAATGTCGTCGCCTTCGAGGGTGGCCATGTTGCAGGCTTCGTGAAGCTGCTCACTCATGCGGTCCAGGTAGGGTTGGGCCGAGACCGCCAGTGGCGTGGACGACAGGTAGGCATGGCCCAGGGTCAGGACTTTGGGCAGCAGCGAATAGGTACGCCCGTCGGTCGTGGCGTAACCGAGCTTGATCAAGGTGTGCAGGCAACGGCGCACGGCGGCGCGGGGGATCTCGGTGCGATGACTGATCTGGGCGATGGTGAGATGGCGCTTGCGCTCTTGGAACGCCTGCACCACCGCCAGGCCACGGGCGAGGGAGGTCATGAAGTCCGGATCACCGGTGAACGCCTGGATACGCTTGGCCGGGGACGCAACGATCGGCGGCGCCATTGACGCGAAAGAGTTGCGCAATTGATCGTTCATGTCGGGGTCCTTACTCTTATTGTCAACCGCAGGGGAGGTTTGGCTGCTATTACAAGTCGCGTCAGCCGCGTGCACAAGGCGGGGCCAAGAACATTGTGCGATTATCGGACAGTCATTCGATTATCGCAATTTGTGGGTTCCCTTCCCTGGCCAGCCAGCGGAGCGCAGTAAAATGAAGTCACGCTTAATAACGTCTGAAGTTGGGTTGATTTTATGACGTCAGAATTCATGCAATTACCGGCACGCCCGTGTAACAAAACGCTCACACAAAGTTGACGCTTTTTAACTTTATGCCGATAGTGTTATTCAAATGCGCCGCTATAATGCACCCTATGTGCCGTTCTGCCCGGTTTACTCTCGAGAGCAGCGCTCGCCAGGTGATGCACGTTGTGCATTGTCGACCGCAACTACCTGCTTTGAATGACTGCACTAACAGGTGGCCGCCCGTCCCTATTTCAAACTTGGACGTTTTCACGGTTCAACTTGGAATACCCCAGGAACGGCATTCAGGCATAACGCTGCAACGTATTTACACTCAACTCAATTAGGTAACGATGTGACGAAAGATGAACTGCGCGCGGAACTTGAGCGCCAGGAGCAACGTTACAAGGACGTTTACGGCGGGGAAGTCACCACTTACGCCGCCCAGCCTGAACCTGAACGCAAACCCTGGCGCAAGCGAGCCAGTCTCCTCGACCAGGCGTTCGCCCAGGAAATCCAAAAGATTGAACAGGAACTCAAAACCGAAGAGCCATAAGCGATTCGGTTTGGAACTCAAGGTTTTGGCCTTGGATGCTGGCATATAGCTAGCATCCAGCTACCTTGCATCGCTCCACCAGCGGTAAAATTTCATACAAATGTTTCAGGCGTGACGTTTTTGTGACAATCCCCTGCCCCGCAGCCCCTCTGCTTTATAAATCAAAGACTTGCCAAAGCCCCGAAATCCCTGGGATACGCCCCCTGGCGCCGGTTTTTTTCAAGGAAGATTGTTACCGATGAGCAGCTAGTGCATCGATTACTGAGGTTTTCTGGCATAATCGCGCCCCCTTACGACCGGGTCAGAAAACCTTCATGATCGATTTATTCAGCGGACTGGATGCTTGGGTTCTAGTGAGCCTGTTGCTCGCCCTGGCCTTTGTCCTCGCCTTCGAGTTCATCAATGGCTTTCATGACACCGCTAACGCGGTGGCCACAGTCATCTATACCAAAGCCATGCCGCCGCACCTGGCCGTGTTCTTCTCCGGGGTGTTCAACTTCCTCGGCGTGTTGCTCGGTGGTGTCGGTGTCGCCTACGCCATCGTGCATTTGCTGCCGGTGGAGTTGCTGATTAATGTGAACACCGGCCATGGCTTGGCGATGGTCTTCTCTTTATTGGCGGCGGCGATCACCTGGAACCTGGGCACCTGGTACTTCGGTATTCCCGCGTCCAGCTCCCACACCCTGATCGGCTCGATC
Source organism: Pseudomonas sp. LAP_36 (assembly GCF_019456785.1). Lineage (NCBI taxonomy): Bacteria > Pseudomonadati > Pseudomonadota > Gammaproteobacteria > Pseudomonadales > Pseudomonadaceae > Pseudomonas > Pseudomonas sp. LAP_36. Next base: position 702,832 of record NZ_JAHZMS010000001.1, on the reverse strand, counting down.
CTTGGTGTCGGCCTGGCCAATGCGCTGATCAACGACATCCCCCTGGCTGACGGTGTGAATTGGCAGAAGGCGATCGATATCGGCGCCTCCCTGGTGTTCTCGCCGATGGCCGGCTTTCTGGTCGCGGCCCTTGTGCTGATTGGCCTGAAGTGGTGGCGCCCGCTGTCGAAGATGCACAAGACCCCGGACCAGCGCCGCAAGCTTGATGACAAGAAGCACCCGCCGTTCTGGAACCGCTTGGTATTGGTGATTTCTGCCATGGCGGTGAGCTTCGTGCACGGCTCCAACGACGGTCAGAAAGGTATCGGCCTGATCATGCTGGTGCTGATCGGTATCGTGCCGGCGCAGTTTGTACTCGACCTGGGCAGCACCACTTACCAGATCGAGCGTACCCGCGACGCGACCTTGCACCTGAACCAGTTCTACCAGCGCAACCACGAGACCCTGGGTGAATTCCTGGCCTTGGGTAAAAGCGTGAAGGATGACCTGCCGGGCAAGTTCCGTTGCAACCCGCAGCAGACCGAACCGACCATCAATGCATTGCTGGACACGCTGAAAGGGGTCTCCGACTACCATTCGCTGACCGCCGATCACCGCATTGAAGTGCGCCGCTACCTGCTCTGCCTGGACGATACCGCAAAGAAAGTCGGCAAATTGCCAGGCCTGCCGGCGCGTGAGAAGTCCGACCTCGACAAGCTGCGCAAAGACCTGACCGCCACCACCGAATACGCGCCGTTCTGGGTCATCCTCGCCGTAGCTCTGGCCTTGGGCCTGGGCACCATGGTGGGCTGGAAGCGTGTGGTACTGACCATCGGCGAGAAGATCGGCAAGCAGGGCATGACCTATGCCCAAGGCATGTCGGCACAGATCACCACCGCGACCATGATTGGCTTTGCCAACATCTTCGCGCTGCCGGTGTCCACTACCCACGTGCTCTCTTCGGGCGTGGCCGGCACCATGGTTGCGAACAAAAGCGGCCTGCAAGGCGGCACCGTCAAAACCATCCTGATGGCCTGGGTATTGACCCTGCCGGCAACCGTGGGCCTTTCGGCCGGGTTGTTCTGGCTGGCCTCCTGGGCACTCGGTAGCTGATAACCTAGCAGTAATAAAAAAGGTGCGATCCGCGAGGGTCGCACCTTTTTTTATGCCCCAATTCCATCCCCACAGTTGATCCTCACCGATCAAATAACAGGCAAAAAAAAGGGCGACCGAAGTCGCCCAAAATGCCTTGCGTGCTCATGTAACCCGGAAAAACCTATGATTTTTTACGCTTGTTCGCGTCTTTCCAGATAAAAAATCCAAACCCTACAAAAAACATCACCATGAGGCTCACAGTCAGCACTCCGGCAAACACCACATTATCGAAAAACATGACCGGCCTCCTGCACGTGCCCTGTTGCGATAGGGCTAAGTTAATGGAGAAGGCGGATTGAAAAATTGACGGGGATCAATGTCGCCCACGACGGGGCGTAAAGAAGGGAAATAACTGACCTGCATCAATGGATGCAGGCTGTTTCAACGCTTTTTCGGCTTGTTCTTAGGTTTCTTCTTAACTTTGCCGAGCGGCATTGCCTGTTCAAACGCCTGGCGTACTTCATTCAAGCGCTTGTCATTGAGGTCGTGCACCCGCTTGGCGCGTTCGGCACCCAGGTCGATCAGTTTGGCGTCTTCACTCATGGCTTGGCTTACGTGGTGGCTAGAATGGCTCAATAATGCGGCCTCCCCCGCCCAACGGCAAATCAGCGGGCGACAAAAGGCAGGTCATCCCACAAAATCGGTACTTTTCCCCTAATCAGGAGACGCACTCAGGTGGCACTGCACAAGGACCTTCCGCCGTTGCTGGCGCTGCGCGCCTTTGAAGCGGTGGCGCGGCATTTGAGTTTTATCAAGGCCGCGAACGAGTTGTCGGTGACCCAGAGCGCCCTGAGTCATCAAGTACAGAAGCTTGAGCAACACTTGGGCAAACCGCTGTTTATCCGACGCACGCGTGCGATTGACCTGACTGCCGACGGACAACGTTACTACGACGAAATCAGCCCGGCCCTTGGCGTCATTGCCGCCGCTACCCGTGCCCAACGCGTGACCCCCAGCGCCACGGTATTGCGCATCGGCTTGCTGGCCTCCTTTGCCACCCTGTGGCTGGCACCGCGCCTGGCCGGGTTTCTCAACCGCTACCCGCATATCCAAGTGGAGTTGTTGCCGGCGATCCAGCTGGCGAACGTCGCAGCCGCCGAGGTCGACCTGGCCATCCGCTATGGCAAGGGCGATTGGCCCGATGTGCAGGCCACGCGACTGATGCCGGAAATCCTCTCCCCGGTGTGCAGCCCGGCGTTCAACGCCCGGCATGACGGCCCGCTGCTGATGGCCACTTCGCACCGCCCGTTTGAATGGACCGATTGGTCTGAGCATTACCACGTCGACCTCGCCAACCACCCCCGTGTGATGCTGCACGACTACAACATCGTGGTTGAAGCCGCTGTGGCTGGCCAAGGCATCGCCATGGGCCGTCATCGCCTGATCGAGCGCAAGCTTCTGGACGGCAGCCTGGTACAAGCCTTCGATTGGCCGCCCTATCACAGCGACATTGGCTACTGGCTCATCGCCCCGCAGGGCACTACGAATGAAGCAGCCGCGTGTTTCAGCCAATGGTTGAAGGAAACCTGCGCCGACGCGTGAGTGATTTCGATACGTCGCGTGAGATCTATCCGTTTGTCGCCTTTCTGAGCAACCAACATGCTGAAACCTCCTGACTCAAGAGGATTCATCATGAGCGACTCCATCCGCCAACGCGTGCAAGCTCTCGGCCTCACGCTGCCCGCCCCCAGCCAACCGGCTGCCAACTACATCAGCCATGTCATCAGCCAGCACCAGTTGTTCATTTCCGGGCAAATTCCACTGGTGGACGATAAACCTGCCTACGTGGGCCGGCTGGGTGAATCCTTGAATGATGAAGAAGGCGCCCAAGCGGCGGAACTCGCCGCGTTGAGCCTATTGGCGCAGTTGAGCGATGCGCTGGGTGATGACCTGTCGCGCCTGGTGCGCACGCTGCGCCTGGGGGTCTTTATCGCCTGCAGCGCTGATTTCAAGCAACAGAGCGTGGTCGCCAACGGTGCCTCCAACCTGTTGGTCAACGCCCTCGGCGAAAAAGGTCGGCATGTGCGTACCGCCCTGGGCGTTTCCAGCCTTCCGGCCGGCGTAGCGGTGGAGGTTGATGCGATTTTTGAGTTGCGCCCATGAGCCCGCGCGAAATCCAACAACTGCGGGATGCAACGCCAGGCTGCCAGTCCGGCATCGTGCATTTCAACCATGCAGGCGCCTCCTTGCCCAGCCAGGCAACCCTCGACGCCATCATCGAGCAGCTGCAACGCGAAGCCCGCGACGGCCCGATGGAGGCCGGCGAACACGGCGAGGTGCTGCTAGAAAAAGCCCGCCGAGCCGCCGGGCAGTTACTCAATGCCCCGGCTTCCTCAATTGCCTTTGCCAGCAGCGGCTCGACCGCCTGGAGCATGGCCTTCCAGGCCTTGGGCCGCTGGCAGCCCGGCGACCGCATTCTGGTGGGCCGTCATGAGTGGGGCGGCAACCTGGCGAGCATGGAACTGGCCGTGCAAGCCGGCGCACGGATCGAAGTCATCCCCTGCGATGACAGCGGCGCGGCCTGCCCAGTGGCGCTGGAATCAATGATCGATGCCCATGTGAAGTTGATCGACCTCACTTGGCTGCCGGCCAACGGTGGCCTGATCAACCCCGCCCAGGCCATCGGTGAGGTCGCCAGTCGCCACGCCATCCCCTATTTCATCGATGCAGGCCAAGCCGTCGGCCAGATGCCTGTAGATGTGCACGCGCTGCAGTGTGATGTGCTCAAGTCGGCCGGTCGCAAACACCTGCGCGGGCCACGTGGTACAGCGCTGTTGTATGTGCGGCCGGCGTTTCTCGAGCGATTGAAGCCTGCTCAGCGCGACGTGTTTTCAGCGCCATGGACCGCCCAGGGTTTCGACCTGCGCAACGATGCCCGCCGCTTTGAAACCAGCGAGACATCGTTCGCCTTGCTGGCCGGGCTGGGCAATGCATTGCAGGAGATGAATCGACTGGGCATCGAGCGCGTCTGGGAGCGCGTCTCGCAGACCAGTGAGCGAATTCGCGAAGCGTTGCGTGGGATTCCGGGCATTACCCTGCATGACTTGGGCACCCGTCAATCAGGCTTGATCGCTTTCAACTTGGCCGGTTGGGATGCCTTCGAACTCAAACGGCGCCTGGGCTTGCAGCGCATCAACATCGGCGCCAACGGCGTGGCGTATACCCCGTTGGATATGCAAGCGCGAGGCCTGCAAAGCGTGGCGCGGATCTCAGTCAGCCCGCTGAACAACGAGGACGATATCGCGTTGCTGTCAGCGGCCTTGCGCGAATTGGCCGACTAAACCTCGACGTCGACCCACAAGCCCTGGCGCGGCGCGTCTTCGATCAGCGGAATCACTGGCACGGTGTTGTCGGCGTTGAGCACATCCCCCGGAATGGCCAGGTGCTGTTCCGGATTTTCATCGGCTTCACGCCGGCGCTTCTGTTGTTCCTGCTGGCGGCGTTGTTCTTCGCGCAGCAAAAACGCCGATGTCTCGGCATCGCCCTTTTTCAGGTCGATAGTGCTTTCGTTGGAGCCCGGCTGAACTGGCACCACGGGCGGGATATCCGGCTTCTGTCGCACCGGATCGAGTTGTGACGTCACCGGCACAACGCTGACGGGCAGCATGGGTGGCAGCATAATGATTACTCTCCTGATCAACAGGCTGTCGGCGGGTGGCAGGGCGACTTGAGCATAGGCTCGCCAAGCTGTGACCCAGTCGACACTCGCAAGTGCCCGCCACCCGTCGATTCAGCGCTGGATACGCTCGCCAAAGAGAGTAGTTTTTCTCAGAGTCCTTTGGATGGGGGCCTTGTTCCGTTAAGATAGTCGGCTTTTTCACGGCGGGAGTCAGGCAGCATGGCGCAGCAGTATCAACCGGGGCAACGCTGGATTAGTGACAGCGAAGCAGAGCTGGGGTTAGGCACCGTTCTGGCACAGGACGGCCGCTTGTTGACCGTGCTCTATCCGGCCACTGGCGACACTCGCCAGTATGCGCTACGGAATGCGCCCCTCACCCGCGTGAGGTTTTCGCCGGGCGACACCATCACCCATTTCGAAGGCTGGAAAATGACCGTGCAGGAAGTCGACGATGTCGACGGCTTGCTGGTGTACCACGGCCTCAATGGGCAGCACGAGCAGGTCACCCTGCCGGAAACCCAACTCTCCAACTTTATCCAGTTCCGCCTGGCCAGCGACCGTCTGTTCGCCGGGCAGATCGACCCGCTGGCCTGGTTCTCGCTGCGCTACCACACCCTGGAACACACCAGCCGCCAATTGCAGTCCTCGCTGTGGGGCCTGGGCGGCGTGCGTGCGCAACCTATCGCGCACCAACTGCACATCGCCCGTGAAGTCGCTGACCGTATCGCGCCTCGGGTATTGCTGGCCGACGAAGTAGGCTTGGGCAAGACCATCGAAGCCGGCCTGGTGATCCATCGCCAACTGCTCTCGGGTCGCGCCAACCGCGTTCTGATCCTCGTCCCGGAAAACCTGCAGCACCAATGGCTGGTGGAAATGCGCCGGCGCTTCAACCTGCAAGTCGCGCTGTTCGACGAAGAACGCTTTATCGAAAGCGATGCCGCCAACCCGTTCGAAGACACCCAACTGGCGCTGGTCGCGCTGGAATGGCTGGTGGACGACGAGAAGGCCCAGGACGCACTGTTCGCGGCGGGCTGGGACTTGCTGGTCGTCGACGAAGCCCACCACCTGGTGTGGCATGAAGAGAAAGCCAGCCCCGAATACACACTGGTCGAACAGTTGGCTGAAGTGATTCCCGGCGTGCTGCTGCTCACCGCCACCCCGGAACAACTGGGCCAGGACAGCCACTTCGCGCGCCTGCGTCTGCTGGACCCGAACCGCTTCCACGACCTGGCGGCCTTCCGCGCCGAGAGCGAAAACTATCGCCCGGTGGCCGAAGCCGTGCAGGAGTTGCTGGACAAGGGTCGCCTCTCCCCTGCCGCACACACGACCATCCAGGGTTTCCTCGGCAACGAAGGCGAAGCCCTGCTGACCGCCGTCAACGATGGCGACACCGAAGCCAGTGCGCGCCTGGTGCGTGAGTTGCTCGACCGCCACGGCACTGGCCGCGTGCTGTTTCGCAACACCCGCGCCGCTGTGCAAGGCTTCCCGGAGCGCAAGCTGCACGCCTACCCGCTGCCAAACCCGGACGAATACCTGGAGTTGCCGCTGGGCGAACACGCCGAGCTGTACCCGGAAGTCAGCTTCCAGTCGCAGCCGGACATCGAAGAAGAAAACCGCTGGTGGCGCTTCGACCCACGGGTCGAGTGGCTGATCGACCAGCTGAAAATGCTCAAGCGCACCAAGGTCCTGGTGATCTGCGCCCACGCCGAAACCGCCATGGACCTGGAAGACGCCCTGCGCGTGCGCTCCGGCATCCCGGCCACGGTGTTCCATGAGGGCATGAACATCCTCGAGCGTGACCGCGCCGCCGCTTACTTCGCCGATGAAGAGTTTGGCGCCCAAGTGCTGATCTGCTCCGAGATCGGCAGTGAAGGCCGTAACTTCCAGTTCTCCCACCATTTGGTGCTGTTCGACCTGCCGTCCCACCCTGACTTGCTGGAACAGCGGATCGGCCGTCTGGACCGGATCGGCCAGAAGCATGTGATCGAACTGCACGTGCCTTACCTGGAAACCAGCCCGCAAGAGCGTCTGTTCCAGTGGTACCACGAAGCGCTGAACGCGTTTCTCAATACCTGCCCGACCGGCAACGCCTTGCAGCACCAGTTCGGCCCACGCCTGCTGCCGCTGCTGGAAAACGCCGACGACGGCGAGTGGCAAGCCCTGGTCGACGAGGCCCGCGTCGAACGCGAGCGCCTGGAGCAGGAACTGCACACCGGTCGAGACCGCTTGCTGGAGCTCAATTCCGGCGGCGCGGGTGAAGGCGATGCGCTGGTCGAAGACATCCTTGAGCAAGACGACCAGTTCGCCCTGCCGATCTACATGGAAACCCTGTTCGACGCGTTTGGCATCGACAGCGAAGACCATTCGGAAAACGCGCTGATCCTCAAGCCCAGCGAAAAAATGCTCGACGCCAGCTTCCCCCTGGGTGACGACGAAGGTGTGACCATCACCTACGACCGCAACCAGGCACTGTCGCGCGAAGACATGCAGTTCATCACCTGGGAACACCCGATGGTGCAGGGTGGCATGGACCTGGTGCTGTCCGGTTCCATGGGCAACACCGCCGTGGCGCTGATCAAGAACAAGGCGCTCAAGCCGGGCACCGTGTTGCTGGAGCTGCTTTACGTCAGCGAAGTGGTCGCGCCGCGCGCGCTGCAACTGGGTCGTTACCTGCCGCCGGCGGCACTGCGCTGCCTGCTGGACGCCAATGGCAACGACCTGTCGGGCCGCGTGTCGTTCGAAACCCTCAACGACCAGTTGGAAAGCGTGCCTCGGGCCAGCGCCAACAAGTTTATCCAGGCCCAGCGCGACCATCTGACGCCACGGATCAACGCCGGTGAAGAGAAGATCACCCCGCGCCACGCCGAGCGCGTAGCCGAGGCCAAACGTCGCCTGGCGGCGGACACCGACGAAGAGCTGGCGCGCCTGACCGCGTTGCAAGCGGTCAACCCGACCGTGCGTGACAGCGAGCTGGTTGCCCTGCGCAACCAGCGCGAGCAAGGCTTGGCCATGCTGGATAAAGCGGCGCTGCGACTGGAAGCGATTCGAGTCCTGGTAGCGGGTTGATTACCACCCTGCTCCGCTAAAAAGAAGGCCCGCGCAATGCGGGCCTTTTTTATTCGCTTGAGAATATCTGTGGCATTAATAGCGCCTTCGCGAGCAAGCCCGCTCCCACATTTGACCGAGTTGTCATGTCGATCACCGATCAATGTGGGAGCGGGCTTGCTCGCGAAAGGGTCCACTCGGTCTCAAGCCGTAGCCACAGCAGCCGGCACCTCAACCGCCACCAACCCCTCTTTCATCCGTTTGGCATCCCGCACAAAACAGCGCGACGCCTGAAACAAAAACAACAGGGTCAAGAACAGCGCCACCGGAATCAGGTACATGGCGTCATGTAACCCCACCGCCTTATAGGCCTCCGTCATCTGCTCCGCCCCCGCCGCGTACATAGCCGAATGGGCAAAATGATCGGAAAGCCCACCCACGACGATCGGCCCCATCCCCCCACCCAGCAAGTACAACCCGGCAAAAAACAGCGCCATCGCCGTGGCCCGCAGGCGCGGTTCCACCACGTCCTGAATCGCCGTGTACACGCAGGTGTAGAAGTTATAGGCAAACAACCAGCCCACACTGAACAACGCCACAAACACACCAATCTCAATGCGCCCGGCGTGCAACGCCCAGGCAGTGGTCACGGTGGAGATGATCAGGCTGAACGCGGCGAACAACAGCCGGCCATTGGCTACGCGTTGATGGATCTTGTCGGCGATCCAGCCGCCTAGGGTCAGGCCCACCAGGCCGGTCAGGCCGACGATCACCCCGGTGGCCACGGCGGCGTCCTGCAGCGGCATCAGGAAGTAACGCTGCAACATCGGCACCAGGAACGAGTTACAGGCGTAGGTGGCAAAGTTAAAGCACAGCCCGGCCAGCACCAGCCACAGGAAGGTAGGCACCGCCAGCACGCGACGAATCGGGCGGTCGACGCGTTCCTGGGAAACCTGCACGGTTTCCGCCGCGCCACGCTTGGGCTCCTTGATATAGAACATGAACACCGCAAGGATCAGCCCCGGCACTGCCGCGATAAAGAACGGTGCGCGCCAGCTGTCAAACGCCTTGACCATCCAACCGATGGTGAAAAACGCCAGCAATAGCCCCAAGGGCAGGCCCAGCATGAAAATGCCCATGGCCCGCGCGCGACGGTGCGCCGGGAACAGGTCGCCAATCAGCGAGTTGGCCGCTGGCGCATAGCTGGCCTCGCCGATGCCGACGCCCATGCGCACCAGCAAAAACGTCCAGAAACTGCCGACCAGGCCGTTGACCGCCGTCAGCCCGCTCCAGGCGAACAGGCCCCATCCCATCAGCTTGCTGCGCGAGCCGGTGTCGGCCATACGCCCCAGGGGCAAGCCGGCGATGGCGTAGACGAGGGTAAAGGCGGTGCCGATGATGCCGAGCTGGAAGTCGCTCAGGTGCCATTCCATACGGATTGGCTCAATGATGATCGCCGGAATGGTGCGGTCGAAGAAGTTGAACAGGTTGGCCAGGAACAGCAGGAACAGAATGCGCCAGGCATTCGCCGCTTGGGTCGAGTTCTGCATGGGTCCGTCTCTTTTATTGTTATGAGAGCTGCGATGCCCGCTGCATCCTGCCCGGTACCTGCAACATAGTCAGGCGGGCGGCGGTTGTCTGTAATGATTCGTAAAGCTGATAGGGCATGATTTCACCCGGTGCTGCGGGACTTTGCCTACGAAAATATAAGTCCGCGCCCCCCTTCCCAACAGCCATGGCGCGGATAGAATGGCGAGCCTTCCCGTAGTCCCCCCTCTACTTATCCTATTGATGACGCCCATGTCCGAAGCCAGTCCGTGTCTGAGTTGCGGTGCCTGCTGTTCATACTTTCGTGTGTCTTTCTTCTGGGGAGAGTGCGCCTCATCGGGGGGCACGGTGCCCGACGACCTGGTGGTGCAAATCAACCCAACGCGCGTGGCGATGATCGGTACCGACCAGAAACCCGCCCGCTGCTGCAGCCTTGAAGGTGAAGTGGGTAAAGGGACGAGTTGCTCGATCTATGAGCAACGCTCAAGCCCCTGCCGCGAGTTTGAAGCGTCGTGGAGCCAGGGTGTGCAGAACGTCGATTGCGATGCCGCACGCGCCGAGTTTGGCTTGGCGCCGTTGCATGCGCCATTCGAATTGGAGCTGCCCATCAGCGCTTAGCATCAAACGCTATGAGCAGCATGCAAAAATAATTCAGAGCAAAGTGCCATCATTCCTGGCAAATTCCGTAAGGCTTCTATACTTGACCTCATAGGTCATCGCCGTAGGCAGTGACGTGACGCTATGACGGGACATGCTATGGAATGGCTGGGTCTGCATTTGTTCACCGGGCTTCCGGAAAGCGGGCATTTATTACTCAATTGCAGTCATAACCCCTTTTTGGTGCTGCTGGCCTACCTCGTCGCTTGCGCGGCAGGCTTTGGCACGCTCGACATGGCTGAACGCGTAGGTCATGTCGAGAACCCGACCGCGCAGCGCCATTGGCGCTGGCTCGGCGCCAGTTGCCTGGCGGGCGGGATCTGGTCCACCCACTTCATCAGCATGCTGGCCTTCCAGGCGCCTATCGCGATTCACTACGACCTGTTGATGACGTTCGCGTCCTTGCTCATCGCGCTGATCGCCTCGTTGATCGCCATGCAGACCCTCAGCCATCCTCACCTGCGGTTCCACCAATATGGGCTGGCCTCCCTATGGATGGGTGTCGGCATCGCCTTGATGCATTACGTTGGCATGTCGGCCATGCGTTCCCAGGCCCAGCTGTATTTTGAGACCGAGTTGTTCATAGCCTCGGTGGCCATCGCCATGGGCGCAAGCCTGGCTGCGTTGTTGCTGTCGAGCTACCTGCGCACCGGCACCGGCGTGTTTCATCAACTGCTCAAATACGCCGCCAGCCTGGTCTTGGGTGCGGGAATCCTGAGCATGCATTTTACCGGCATGGCCGCGATGCAATTAATTGTTCCCACTGGGGCTGACCTCTCATTGCCTTCGGATAACAACCCTATCCAGCTGGGTTTGTCGGTGGCGGTCATCACCCTGCTGGTGATTGGCAGCAGCATCAGTGCTGCCCTGGCCGACAAGAAACTGCAGCATAAGGAACGCGACCTGCGCCGGGTTAATGCGTTGCTCAGCGAACTGGATCAGGCGCGCGCTTCATTGCAACAAGTGGCCCATTACGACGCCCTGACCAGCCTGCTCAATCGACGGGGCTTCAACCAAATCTTTGCAGAGAAGCTTGCCGAAAAAACCGCCTCCCACGGCATGATGGCGGTGATTTTTCTTGATATCGACCACTTCAAACGCATCAACGACAGCCTCGGGCATGACGCAGGTGACCAGTTGCTCACCGTGCTGGCCGCGCATATCAAGGGCTCGGTGCGCAGCCATGCCGACGTGGTTGCGCGGTTCGGCGGCGATGAGTTCTGCATCTTGATCAGCATCCACCACCGCGACGAAGCCCGGCACCTGGCCCAGCGCATCATGCAACAGATGAAAGAACCCATCGAGCTGGCCGGTCGACGCATGGTAATGACCACCAGCATCGGCATCAGCCTGTTCCCCGATGACGGCCTCACCTGCGAGGAGCTGCTGAAAACTGCCGACCTGGCGCTGTATCAGTCCAAGGACACTGGGCGCAACACCCTGAACTTCTTCAGCTCCAACCTGAAAACCCGCGCCTTTCTCGAACTGCAATTGGAAGAGGAACTGCGCGGCGCTTTGCGCACCCACGACCAACTGGTGCTGTTCTATCAACCGATCTTTGACATGAAGCTGGGCAAAGTTACGCGGCTAGAGGCCCTCGTACGCTGGCAACACCCAAAGCACGGCCTGCTGGCACCAGATCGGTTTATCGGCATCGCCGAAAGCAATGGGCTGATTGCCGAATTGGACCACTGGGTGTTGCGCCAAGCCTGTCATGACCTGAGCATGCTTTCTGACAGAGGCTATACCGAACTGACGATGTCAGTGAACTGCTCGGCCCTGAACCTGGCCCGTGACGAGCTGGCGGATGAAATCGAAGATGCGCTGCGCTTCAGCGGCGTCGCCGCCAACCGCCTGGAGCTGGAAGTCACCGAAAATGCGCTGATGGGCAATATCAGCAGCACCCTGACGCTGCTGCGGCAAATTCGCGCGCTGGGCGTGTCGCTGGCCATCGACGACTTTGGCACCGGCTACTCGTCCCTCGCCTACCTCAAGCGCCTGCCGCTCAATACCTTGAAGATCGACCGCTCGTTTATCCAGGATATTCCCAAGTCCACTGCGGATATCGAGATCGTTCAGGCGATTATCGGGATGGCCCACACCCTGCACTTGCAGGTAGTCACTGAAGGCGTCGAAACCCAGGCGCAATTCGAGCTGCTGCTCAAGCATGACTGCGATTTCGTCCAGGGTTACCTGCTGAGCCCGGCAGTGGCGGCCAGTGACATCATGGGTGTGATCCAGAGCATCAACATGCGTAACCCGCTCTACCCGCACAGCGTGGTGGGCGCCAAAGACAACAGCTCGCCGAAAGAAACGTCCTCAAGCCGCGGTGGCTCTACGTCCATCGTCAGGCCAATTCGCTGACGCCCAATATTTGGCATTTCGCCATCATTCGCCTAAAGAACACCGACGAACGGCCGATTCATCAGAGTCCGGCCGGGTTTTCCCTGAAGAAACCAGGGTTATCCCCCTTCGGCCAGGACAAGGACGCACTGCAAAGTCGCGAACACCCATTCCGTGATGGCCCTTTGATTTGTTTCAGCCATCCGTTCAGGCACATGGCGCACAATGACCTCTAAAAATAACTCTGCCACCGTGGTATCCGACGTGTTGCTCCCAGCTCCTGCGGACAAGCCCTCAGGCTCAAAGTCATTGAGCACCGCCCGGCCGCTGGCCACCCAGCAATACCTGTACTTCACCGAAACCAATACCGACCGCATCCTCGACAACCTCGATGGCCTGCGCGACATGGTGTTCCCGCGCCCGCCCCACCTGGAAGGCGACAGCGATCCGCGCAACGAGCAGGAATTCCCCTCGGTGTGCCTGATCGGCCTGGGCCGCTGCGGTTCGAACATCGCGCTGGACGTGGCGGAGCTGGTGTACAACGCGCGCAAGTTCTATTTGAACGAGTTCAGCAACGAAGACAAGTCGCAGGACAAGGGCTACAGCCCGGCCCAGTGGATCCGCAACAACCTGCGCCTGGGCAGTGGCAAGGCGAGCAAACCGGTGTTCCTGGTGGAACCGCTGGTGATGCTCGGCGACCTGGACAAGGACATCGCCGGGCGCATCCGCTTCTCGCGCAAGGGCGAAAAAAGCGGCTTCCTGCGCGATTACAGCAAGATGAAAATCATGGACCTCTCGGAAGTCCATGCCGGCGGCGCCGGTAACGCGCCGATCCTCGGCCAGTACCTGGCCAAGATCATCCTCAATAAAGACACCCAGCGTTTTTCCAGCCCCGATTGGAAGATGATCCACTCGTACCTGATCGACTCCTGCGGCATCAAGGCCAACCAGTCGCGCCTGTACTTCTCGATCTTCAGCGCCGGCGGCGGCACCGGCTCGGGCATGGCCTCGGAATTCGGCCTGGCTCAGCAACACTCGTACATGAACAAGACGTTCGACACCAAGCCCGCCGACGAGCATGACAGCAAAAGCGGCCACGCCTTTGTGTTTGAGCCGATCTTCACCAGCGGCATCTGCGTGCTGCCGAATATCTCCGACCACCGCAGCGAAATGTCCGAGGCGTTGCACATCAACGCCGGGCGACTGCTGTGCAAATACCTGTCGGAAGAATGGGACTTCTCTTACAACTTCGACAACGAAGACAGCAGCGAAGCCAGTGTGAAGGGCCGCATCCGGCCGTGGAACGCGATGATGCTGATCTCCAACGACATCATGCGTTACGCCGAAGAAAGCGATGACGGCAATATCCAGAACATTGACGTCAATGCCATGGAAAAACACGCCAACCAATACATTTCCCAGCAGATCTTCAACATCCTCACGGCCCAGGCCGTCACCACCGACTACGACCAGAACTACTTCCGCCGCGCCGGTATCGACATCGGCGAAACCATTCGCCTGGATGCCAACGACCTGTTCATGAGCCTGGCCGGACCGGTAGCGATTGCCTACGCCGAGTCAGTGGTTCCGGAAACACCGGCACCGTCGAATGACAAATTCAAGGTCTTCGAGAAAGAGCCACAGCGCCTGAACATCGACGACCTGTTCTTCCGTTCCATCGACCTGCCGCACTTCAACAAGGTCACCCAGGCCATCGAAGGCATCAGCCTGTTGCCGATCGAATCGAAGCGTTACAAGGCTTCCTTGGAGCAGTACAAGAACTCCGGCTACGACGCGGCGGCGCTGCATGACCTGCACTTCTTCAAAAATTGCTCGTCAGTGGTGTCGATCGTGTCCCTGCCCAAGGACTACAAGCTGTCCTACATGGACCTGAACCGGCTCAAGACCCACCTTAACAGCCTGTTCCCCAACACCACCCTCAAGCGCTACGCCTTGGTGATCGGCGCCTCAGCCAACTTATCCCTGACCACCCTGATCGCGAAAAGCCCGTGCCTGTCGGATGACTTCCTGACGTTGATCGTGGCGTTCATCAAACGCTGCTTTGCGCGCAACCCGTACCGTTTCGACGACACGCTGGACAACTCGATCCTGGACTTCATCATCCACGAAGACTTCGACGAAGACCGTATCGATGAGCTGCTCAACGAGTTCGAGAACCCGGCGAAGATCCTCGATACCAACTGGTACGCGATCAAGCCGATGTATGAGAAGAAGTACCGCGAGTTGATCAACGACAAAGACAAGTTCGTGTCAATCAATGACATCCGCCTGTCGCGGGATTGTGTGAAGAAGGCGATCAAGTACTTGCGTGAGATTTATCGTCACCGGATCGGGAAGACCAAGGTTATTTCGTTGAATAACCACACCGGTAAGACCGGCTGAGGCATTGCGACGGTACCGCTCGGTACCGTTACTGTTTCATCAGGCTCTTCGTTTCTGCAGATAATCGACGATGACTTGTTCGTCTGCAGGCTTAGCTGGCCGGGGCAGCTGCTCTGGCCAACCGGCACCCTGCGTGCCGAAAAACTGCTTCTGCTCAGCCTCATCCCAGCCGCGGATTTCACGCGAAGCCGACTCCCACCAGCCCTGCCGGCACACGTCGTAATAGGGGTTCTCTGGTGCCGCGCTGCCGTAGAGCAAGTCGCGGCCGACTCTTTTCAGGTGTTTGCGCTGATTGCGCAGTTTCCATTTGATGAGCAGCCGCTGCCAGGCTGATGGCAAGGGCTTGACCTGCGGCACGTCCAGGCAACGCATGACCAACTCAGGCCCGAAGGTTTCACCGTGAAGGCTGAAAAAATGCGCCTGCATGGCGTGAAAGAAGCGTTTTTCGGCGTAATAGTGATGAACGATTTTCTTCGACTCGCGCACCGTCTTGCCACGCATCGCAAAGGAAATCGCGATTTGCTCGATGGTGTGGATATCAAAGGAACCCTGGGTCCACTCGTCGATCAAGCGGATCGACGTTTCGAGCAGCGCGGTATCACTGGCGCACACACCGCACAGGCCACTGTTGTAGAGCTTGAAGCTGTTGCTGGCAGAGACTCCATGGGAGTGCAGGTGCTGGCCCAGCTTGAGGTAGTCCGGGCGTTTGCAGACGTAACGCCAGTCGTACTCGAGCTCGTCCATCACATACTGGCCAGGCTTGATGAGTTCAAACACGCAATGGGGGGATTTGAGGAACAACGTGTCGGTGTCGACGAACAGGGTTTTGTCCGCCAGCTTCAACCCTTGTGCGATTGCACATGCCTTGCGCCGGTGGAGGTAGCCGTTTTCGCCCTGCCATTGGGTCAGGGTCTGCTCATCCAGCTCGATGGTTTCCACCGGCCAGCCGATGAAGTCCTGGGGACGATCAGTCATGACCCGGATGCACAGCGACTCACCCTGCTTGAGCTGCGCCAGGGCAGTGAGAATGCTGAATTTGGCCTCACGCCGGTAAACATCCTGTTTACCGTAGATAAGGTAAAGCAACTGGTGCGAGGGTTTCGCTGAGAGGGGCAGCGTTGAAGGCATGACTGGCTCCGAGTAACAAGCCGCGGACTTTACCGGATTTCAGTCTTTCCTACCCTGCGATCTGACAGCTGCCGGGCATATATTCACACCGAGAAACAATTCTCCGGCCTGTTCGGTCATCGGAAAACTGTTCCCATGACGTGCCCGTCACCCTGCGCTGTGACCTTTCTCCACGGCAAGGTGCCATCACCGCGCCAGCGGTTACCCCGCTACACACTTTCAAACGGGCAAAGCACGCACCATTTCGGTGCTCAGCCTGCGGGCACTGCCCTTTCCTGGATCAGGATCCAGGGCGAAACCACCACCGCCCATAAGCTCGGGTCGCGCTCCACCAAGTCCAATGCCCGCGTCGCAGACACTTCGCCAAGGCTCCCGGCAGCCAGCCAGGCAGCGACTTTGTCGCGGTTGTCCTCAGCCACTCCCTCGGCAGCCTCGATCAAATCCAGGCCGGCATCGACCCACAATAGGGCACCCTTGGCAAAGAACGGTTCAAGCTCCTTCCAGGATATTTCGGCGGTTTCACCGAGCAGCTTGGCATAGAGGGTGCTAGGTTCTTGCGTCATGGGACTTCACCTGAAGAAAAAAACGGCGCAATCATAACGTCACGCATCAGGTAGAAAAACCCAGTTGCAAATGAGTCATCGATAGAAAGTGTCAGGAAAGCCAAGGATTGCCCGGAACTCTGGCATCACCTCGCCGCAATTCTGTCTTTTTCTTTCATTTATGCGACACCCCCGGGTTTTGCCCCCAGCAGCCAGCTTTTCAAGCGATCAACCGGCGCTCTACACTGTACCGGTACAGTTGCCAGGGCACTGCCGGGGGATATCCGAGATATCTGATCCGGTTCTGCAGCTCACAAGGCCGCTAGAACTATAAAAAATACAACAGTAAGAGTGGAGCACTATGAATAAGGCTACTAAGCAGATTTCCAAACTGTTTGCCGCTATGGTCCTGGCTGGGGTTGCCGGCCATTCGTTCGCAGCCGACACCATCAAGATCGGTATCGCAGGCCCTAAAACCGGCCCAGTGACGCAATACGGCGATATGCAATTCATGGGTGCCAAGCAGGCAATCGCCGACATCAACGCCAAAGGCGGCGTCGATGGCAAAATGCTCGAAGCCAAGGAATACGACGACGCTTGCGACCCTAAACAAGCCGTGGCTGTCGCCAACAAAGTGGTCAACGACGGCGTCAAGTTTGTGGTCGGCCACCTCTGCTCCAGCTCCACTCAGCCAGCCTCCGACATCTATGAAGACGAAGGCGTGATCATGATTACCCCGGCTGCCACCAGCCCGGAAATCACTGCACGTGGCTACAAGCTGATCTTCCGCACCATTGGCCTGGACAGCGCACAAGGCCCAGCGGCCGGCAACTACATCGCCGACCACGTCAAGCCGAAAATCGTTGCCGTACTGCACGACAAACAGCAATACGGTGAAGGCATCGCCACCGCCGTTAAACAGACCCTCGAGAAAAAAGGCACCAAGGTTGCCGTCTTTGAAGGCCTGAACGCCGGCGACAAAGACTTCTCCTCGGTCATCCAGAAACTCAAGCAAGCCAACGTCGACTTCGTCTACTACGGCGGCTACCACCCTGAGCTGGGCCTGATCCTGCGCCAAGCCAAGGAAAAAGGCCTGAACGCCAAGTTCATGGGCCCAGAGGGCGTCGGCAACGACTCCATCTCGCAAATCGCCCAGGGCGCTTCCGAAGGCCTGCTGGTGACTCTGCCTAAATCCTTCGACACCGATCCGGCCAACAAAGCCATCGTTGAAGAGTTCGCCAAGAACAAGCAGGACCCAACCGGTCCATTCGTGTTCCCAGCCTACTCGGCTATCGAAGTGATCGCCGGCGGTATTGCCGCAGCGAAGAGCGAAGACACCGCCAAAGTGGCAGCCGCCATCCACGCGGGCACCTTCAAGACCCCTACCGGCGAGCTGAGCTTCGACGCCAAGGGCGACCTGAAAGACTTCAAATTCGTGGTCTACGAATGGCACTTCGGTAAGCCAAAAACCGAAGTTTCCCCTCAGTAAGCCAGGCATTACTGGTCCAACAAGCCCACTGTGAGAGCAGTGGGCTTTGTTTTACGAGGTTTATGGGCCTGTCACCCGCGATCCGGGCGCTGGCTCACCTGAAAATCTTAAAACCGTCACCAGCGGTTCGCTGGCAAACGCTTTGTGCAACCTGCTCACAGAACAGGGCACAGGCCGGAAATGACTCCACCAGTGAAATGCGTATCGGGTTTTTAGGAGCGCTGTAATGCCTGAGATCTATCATTTTTTCCAACAGCTGGTTAATGGCCTGACCATTGGCAGCACCTATGCCTTGATAGCCATTGGCTACACAATGGTTTACGGCATCATTGGAATGATTAACTTCGCCCATGGCGAGGTGTACATGATTGGCTCCTACGTGGCCTTTATCGCCCTTGCCGGGTTGGCCATGATGGGTATCCATTCCCTGCCGCTGTTGATGACCGCCGCGTTCCTTGCGTCGATCGTCGTGACCAGTGCCTATGGCTACAGTATCGAGCGCGTTGCCTATCGCCCCTTGCGTGGCAGCAACCGTTTGATCCCGCTGATTTCCGCCATCGGCATGTCGATTTTCCTGCAGAACACCGTATTGCTGTCCCAGGACTCCAAGGACAAGTCCATTCCCAACCTGATTCCGGGGAGCTTCTCCTTCGGCCCAGGTGGCGCACAAGAAGTGCTGATTTCGTATATGCAGATCCTGGTCTTCGTCGTCACCCTGGTGGCCATGCTGGGCCTGACCCTGTTCATCTCTCGCTCCCGTCTGGGGCGCGCCTGCCGGGCCTGCGCCGAAGACATCAAGATGGCCAACCTGCTGGGCATCAACACCAACAACATCATCGCCCTGACCTTCGTGATCGGCGCCGCATTGGCGGCCGTCGCGGCGGTGCTGCTGAGCATGCAGTACGGCGTGATCAACCCTAACGCCGGCTTCCTGGTAGGCCTCAAGGCCTTTACCGCGGCGGTGTTGGGCGGCATCGGCAGCATCCCGGGCGCGATGCTCGGCGGGCTGGTGCTGGGCGTGGCCGAAGCCTTTGGCGCCGATATCTTCGGCGACCAGTACAAGGACGTCGTGGCGTTCGGCCTGTTGGTTCTGGTGCTGTTGTTCCGTCCGACCGGCATCCTGGGCCGTCCGGAGGTTGAGAAAGTATGAGCAGATATCTTAAATCGGCGTTTTTCAGCGCCTTGCTGGTGTGGGCCGTGGCCTTCCCGGTACTCGGCCTCAAGCTGAGCATTGTCGGCATCAACCTGGAAGTGCATGGCACCGGTCCCGTGACCCTGACCATCATCGCCCTGTGTTCGGTGCTGATGTTCCTGCGCGTGCTGTTCACCCAGCAGGTCGGCGCCTTGCTCAAGGGCAACCGTGCGCCGTTGGTGTCGCCCAAGGTCAGCCAATTCCTGACCCTACCGCGCACCCAGCGCTACATCATCATCGGCCTGATCGTGGCCGCGTTGATCTGGCCGTTCTTCGGCTCGCGCGGCGCGGTCGACATCGCCACCCTGATCCTGATCTACGTGTTGTTGGGCCTGGGCCTGAACATCGTGGTGGGCCTGGCCGGCCTGCTCGACCTGGGTTATGTGGGTTTTTATGCGGTGGGTGCCTACACCTACGCGCTGCTGTCGCACTACCTGGGCTGGAGCTTCTGGATCTGCCTGCCGCTGGCCGGCATGGCGGCGGCCACGTTCGGCTTCCTGCTGGGCTTTCCGGTATTGCGGTTGCGCGGTGACTACCTGGCCATCGTGACCCTGGGCTTCGGTGAAATCATCCGCTTGTTCCTGCGTAACCTCACCGATATCACCGGCGGCCCCAACGGCATCAGCAGCATCCCCAAGCCGACCTTCTTCGGGCTGTCGTTCGACCGCACCGCCGCAGAGGGCATGCAGACGTTCCACGAGTACTTCGGGATTGCCTACAACCCGGTGAGCAAAGTGGTGTTCCTGTACCTGGTGGCGCTGTTGCTGGCACTGGCAGCCTTGTTCGTGATCAACCGCCTGTTGCGCATGCCGATAGGCCGCGCTTGGGAAGCATTGCGCGAAGACGAGATCGCCTGCCGTGCACTGGGCCTGAACCCGACCATCATCAAACTCTCCGCCTTTACCCTGGGTGCTGCATTCGCCGGTTTCGCCGGTAGCTTCTTTGCCGCTCGCCAAGGTCTGGTGACGCCGGAGTCGTTCACCTTCATCGAGTCGGCGATCATCCTCGCCATCGTGGTACTGGGTGGCATGGGCTCGCAACTGGGTGTGATTTTGGCCGCGATCGTGATGATCCTGTTGCCGGAAATGATGCGTGAGTTCAGCGAATACCGCATGTTGATGTTCGGCGCCATGATGGTGCTGATGATGATCTGGCGTCCTCAAGGCCTGCTGCCCATGCAACGTCCACACATGGAGCTGCGCAAATGAGCCGCGAGATCCTGAAAGTCGAAAATCTGAGCATGCGTTTCGGCGGTTTGCTGGCGGTCAACGGCGTGGCCCTGACCGTGAAAGAGAAACAGGTTGTAGCGTTGATCGGCCCGAACGGCGCCGGCAAGACCACGGTGTTCAACTGCCTCACCGGTTTCTACAAGCCGAGTGGCGGCAGCATCCTGCTGGACGGTCAGCCGATCCAGGGCCTGGCCGGTCACGAGATTGCCCGCAAGGGCGTGGTGCGGACCTTCCAGAACGTGCGGTTGTTCAAGGACATGACGGCGGTCGAGAACCTGCTGATCGCCCAGCACCGTCACTTGAACACCAACTTCTTCGCGGGCCTGTTCAAGACCCCGGCGTTCCGCAAGAGCGAACGCGAGGCCATGGAGTACGCCGAGTACTGGCTGGACAAGGTCAACCTCACCGAGTTTGCCAACCGCCCCGCCGGCACCTTGGCCTATGGTCAGCAACGTCGCCTGGAGATCGCCCGCTGCATGATGACCCGCCCGCGGATCCTCATGCTCGACGAACCGGCCGCCGGCCTGAACCCCAAGGAAACCGAAGACCTCAAAGCGCTGATCAGCGTGTTGCGTGAAGAAAACAACGCCACCGTGCTGTTGATCGAACACGACATGAAACTGGTCATGAGCATTTCCGACCACATCGTGGTGATCAACCAGGGCACGCCTTTGGCCAACGGGACACCGGAGCAGATCCGCGACAATCCTGAAGTGATCAAAGCCTATTTGGGGGAAGCGTAAAATGCTGCAATTCGAAAACGTTTCCACTTTCTACGGCAAGATCCAGGCCCTGCACAGCGTCAACGTGGAAGTGCGCCAAGGCGAGATCGTGACGCTGATCGGCGCCAACGGTGCCGGCAAGTCGACCTTGCTGATGACCCTCTGCGGTTCACCGCAGGCCCACAGCGGCAGCATCCGCTACATGGGTGAAGAACTGGTGGGCCAGCAGTCGTCGCAGATCATGCGCAAGAGCATTGCGGTAGTACCGGAAGGCCGTCGCGTGTTCTCGCGCCTGACCGTCGAAGAGAACCTCGCCATGGGCGGGTTCTTCACCGACAAGGGCGACTACCAGGAGCAGATGGACAAGGTGCTGCACCTGTTCCCTCGGCTCAAGGAACGCTTCAGCCAGCGCGGCGGCACCATGTCCGGCGGCGAGCAGCAAATGCTCGCCATCGGCCGGGCGCTGATGAGCAAGCCCAAGCTGTTGCTACTCGACGAACCTTCGCTTGGCCTGGCGCCGATCATCATCCAGCAGATCTTCGACATCATCGAACAACTGCGCAAGGACGGTGTGACGGTGTTCCTGGTGGAGCAGAACGCCAACCAGGCGCTGAAGATTGCTGACCGTGCCTACGTGCTGGAAAACGGCCGGGTGGTGATGCAGGGTACGGGCGAGCAGTTGTTGACGGACCCTAAGGTGCGCGAGGCATACCTCGGCGGCTGATCAGCTTTCAATGTGTGTGCAAGCCAGCTCCCACATTTGCTTCGTGTGATCTCTGGAATGGCGTTGCTTGAAACTATTTTCGGCTGATTTGTAACGAACCCCACCCCCCTCTCTCTAGTGGTACAAGCAGGCATTCAAGCCCGCCAACCCACCCCACTGGAGAGACACCATGACCACCAAACTGTCCGCTGCCACCCTCGTCCTGGCCCTCGGTTCCGCGCTGAGCCTGTCGGCCCTGACCACCACCGCTCACGCCGCCGACGACATGCAAAAGTGCTTCGGTGTCGCCGAAGCCGGCAAGAACGATTGCGCCGCAGGTGCTGGCACTTCCTGCGCCGGCACCTCGAAAACCAAGGACCAGGCCAACGCCTGGAAACTGGTTCCGGCCGGCACCTGCCTCAAGACCCCAAGCTCCACCTCGCCGACCGGCTTCGGCCAGGAAGCAGCCTTCACTGCCAAGTCCTGATCCTCGAAAAACCTGAGTACTGATGATGACCCTTTCATCCCTGCAAGCCGTCTCCCAGGCTCAGGCGCCCGGCCTCCCACGCCGGGCCGGGCTGGGGCTCAAGCATGAGCACTTCATTGCAGTGCTGCAGACCTCGCCCGACATCGGTTTTTTTGAAGTGCACGCCGAAAACTACATGGTGGATGGCGGCCCGTTTCATTACTACCTGGGGTTGATCCGCGAACAGTACCCGCTGTCATTGCACGGCGTAGGCCTGTCCATCGGCGGAGAAGGCCCGCCGGACCGTGAGCACCTTGCACGGTTGGCAACGCTGATCGAACGCTATCAACCCCACTCTTTTTCCGAACACCTGGCCTGGTCAAGCCACGGCCCGGTGTTTCTCAATGACCTGCTGCCCTTGGCCTATGACAGCGCGACCCTGCAACGGGTGTGCGAACACATTGACCACGTGCAAAATACCCTCAAGCGACCAATGTTGCTGGAGAACCCGTCGACTTACCTGCAATTCCAGCGCTCAACCCTGGATGAGACCGACTTCATCAGTGAGATCATCCGCCGTACTGGCTGCGGTTTGCTGCTGGACGTGAATAACGTCTATGTGTCGTGCATCAACCATCAACGCGATCCGGTTGCCTACATCGACCGCCTGCCGATGCATGCGGTGGGCGAGATTCATCTGGCCGGTTTTGCCGAAGACACTGACAGCCTCGGTGATCGCTTGTTGATCGACGATCACGGCGCGCCTATCGATAACGCCGTATGGCAGCTGTACGAAAAAGTATTGGCGCACGTAGGCCCAATAGCCACGCTGATCGAACGGGACAACCAAGTGCCCGCGCTCAGTGTATTGCTGGCCGAGGCTCAACAGGCTCAATGGCACCTGTCGCAGGTGACTTCATGAGCCTTCATGACGACTTTGCCGCAGCGCTGCTGGCGCCGAACCAGGCGTGCCCCAATGGCCTGTACAGCAGCAACGGTGCCGACCCGAGCAGTCGTTTTGCGGTGTATCGCAACAATGTGCACAGCTCGTTGATCAACGCACTCGCAACGGCCTACCCCGTGACATTGCAATTGGTGGGCGAGGACTTCTTCCGTGCGATGACCGGCCTGTTTATCCAGGCTTGCCCACCCACCAGCCCGCTGATCAGCGGGTACGGCAGTGCGCTCGCCGCATTTATCCAGGACTTTGAGCCCGCCGCCAGCGTGCCCTACCTAGCCGATATGGCGCGTTTGGAACGACTGCGTGTGCGCGCTTATCACGCGGCGGACACCCAGCCACTCGACCAACCGACTGTTCTTCAAGCACTGCAAGGCCAAACAGCCCTGGGGAAATTGCGCCTGCAGCTGCATCCCTCCCTTGCCACCTTGAATTCTGCCTACGCGGTGGTGGCGGTATGGGCCGCGCACCAGACCGAAGGCGGCCTGGCCACCCTGAATCCCTGGCACGCCCAGAGTGCGCTGGTAATACGTCAGGGGCTGGAGGTCAGGGTATTTGCCACCGACAGTGGCTCAGTGGCGTTTATCAACAGCCTCGCCCATGGCAATACCTTAGAAAAAGCCGTGGAGCATGCGCTTGACGCAGCGGCCGAGTTCGACCTGCACCAATGCCTGACGCTGCTGATCAGCCACAACGCCATTACTCATTTGCATCCAGAACAAAAGGTATCGCCATGAACACTCGTCCATCAGGCCTGATCAATCGGGCCATCGCGCTTTTCGAACAAATCCCTTACAGCTTGACTGCCTTTCTTGCGCGTTTTTCGATTGCTGCGGTGTTCTGGAAATCCGGGCAAACCAAGGTCGAAGGATTCGTCATTGATTTGGTCAGCGGCACCTTCCAACTGGGCGAACCGAAACTGGCCGCCTCGACATTGCCGTTGTTTCGCAGCGAATACCACGTGCCGCTGCTATCACCGGAGGTGGCGGCGCATATGGCGGCGTTTGCCGAGCACTTCTTCCCAGTGTTGATCCTGGTGGGCTTCGCCACGCGCTTCTCGGCCTTGGCCCTGATCGGCATGACCCTGGTGATTCAGCTGTTCGTCTACCCGGACGCCTACCCGACCCATGGCACCTGGATTGCGCTGCTTTTGCTACTCGTAGCCAAAGGACCGGGGCGCCTGTCCATCGATCACTTGATCGCGCGTCGCTACGCTTAGAGTCGGTCGAGGGCCTCGCCGCTGCGCTTGAACCAGTCCACCAAGTAGTCAGCCAGCACCTGGGTGCGACGCGGCAGGCCGCCCTGGTAGGGATGCACCAGGTACATTGGCATGCTCCGCGTCTGATAATCACGCAGGAGCCAGCGCAAGCGGCCGTCAGCCAATTCCGCAGGCAGAACGTAGGACGGCAGGCGCGCGATACCAGCGCCCACTAACGCGGCCTTTTTCAACAAATTGTAGTGATTGGAGGCAAAGGTACCGCTGACCCGCACCCGCAGCAATTCGTGCTGCTGGTGGTACAACCACTCTTCACGGCCGCTGTAGTGGCTGTTGAGCAGGCAGGTGTGGGCGGCCAAATCGGCCGGCGTCTCTGGTTCGCCATGCTTCTCAAGGTACGCCGGGCTGGCGCAGGTCATTTCATGCCAGGCCAGCAGAGGCTTGACCACCAGGCGCTCGTTTTCAATCGCGCCTGAGCGTACCCCCAAATCAAAGCCATCCCGCGCCAGGTCGCGGTAATTGTTGTTGAGCTCCAGCTCGATCTGCACCTGCGGGTACTGCTTGGAAAACTCCAGCAACAAGCCATCGAAGAAGGTTTCGCCCAAGGAGACCGGAACCGTCATACGCACCGGCCCGGCCAGATCGTCCTTTAGCCGGGCCAACGCCTGACGGGCGCGATCCACCTGCACCACCAATGCCTGAGCCTGGGGCAGCAATGCCGCACCGGCTGCAGTCAGGCTGAGCTTGCGCGTCGTGCGGTGCAGCAGCACCACGGCATGCTGTGCTTCCAGCTGGCTGATTCGCTTGGACAACTGCCCTTTGCTACAGCCCAGTTTCTCCGCGGCCACGGTAAAACTTCCGGCGTCGATCAGCACGGCGAAGGCCGCCAAGTCATCCATTTCGCTCATGGATTGTTTCCATTTTAAAACCAAAGGTTGCCCATTAGTACGTTTATCTGCCTAAAAAGCCACTCTACACTGAACCCTCACTTACCCTTGGAGGAACAGCACCATGAAAATCCTATTGATTGGCGCCAGCGGCACCGTCGGCTCGGCAGTCAAGGCGGAACTGGCTCAGCGTCACGAAGTGATCAGCATCGGCCGCAGCAGCGGCGACTTCCAGGTGGATATCAGCGACAGCGCGTCGATCCGCCAACTGTTCGAACAGACCGGTAAGTTCGACGCGCTGATCTGTGCGGCGGGCCGTGTGAACTTCGTCGCGCTGGGCGACATGAGCGAAAGCGATTTCGAGCTGGGCCTGCGTGACAAGCTGATGGGCCAGGTCAACCTGCTGTTGATCGGTAGTGAATACGCCAACGATGGCGCCTCGTTTACCTTCACCAGTGGCATTCTGAATCGCGACCCCATCCGCACCGGCGCCTCGGCTGCGCTGGTCAACGGCGCCATTGACGCCTTTGTCAAAGCGACGGCAATTGAATTGCCGCGCGGCCTGCGCATCAACTCCGTGAGCCCGACGGTCCTGCTGGAAGCCATGGACAGTTACGCGCCATATTTCCGCGGCTACAAACCAGCTCCAGCCGCCGACGTGGCGCTGGCCTACGCAAAAAGTGTTGAAGGTTTACAGACCGGTCAGACCTTTATCGTGGGTTGAATCGGATACCTGTCAGATTTGACTGAAGCTGGCAGCCGGGGTTGTGATGAAACGCCAGCCTGCGTAACGTGGCGGCACTTGTCTGGAGACCGATAATGCGCGCCGCTCATACCCTTACTCTACTTGCCTTGTTTCCCCTGTTCGCCGCCTGCCAGATGTTCGACAGCGACCCAGCCAAGCCTTCTCTTGCCGGGCTGACCCGCATGCAGGGCGAACTCACGGCGGTCGGCGACAAACTGCTGTTCCAGCCGTGCAACGACAAGCGCAACTACGTGGTCAACGATACCGGGGGCACCAGCATCCTGCAGGAAGCGGCCTCCCTGGCCGGCCAGCAAGGCGCGTTGTTTGCCGACCTGCGCGGCAAATTTTCCGGCGTTGCCAGCGGCACCCAGGGCAGCGTGGACCTGCAACAGCTGTATCGCGTCGAACGCTCGACCTCGGCCTGCAACGATCCGGACTTCAAGCGCATGATCCTGCGTGCCAACGGTCACAAGCCGACCTGGATAATGAACGTCACCGCCAAGGGCCTGGTACTGGAGCGCGAAGGCCAGCCGCCACTGGCAGTGCCTTATGTGGAAGAGCAGATCGGTGACGGCCGCTTCAACCTGATGACTGAAGCCAACAACCAGCGCGTCGAACTGTGGGTGGCCCCACAACGTTGCATCGACAGCGCGAGCGGCAGCCTGCAACACATGACCGCCGAGTTGCGCGTCAACGGTCAGGTACAGCGCGGTTGCGCGTCGTTCGGCGGTTCACGCGACGACTGACTCCACGCTGCGCTGTTTTAACATGACGGGAAACCGCCTTTGGGGCTTATAATCGCCGGTTTGCAAAACAGCCGGCCTCCGAGCCCGCCGCCTACCGGATCCTGTCATGTTACGAATCACCGAACTCAAGCTGCCCATCGACCATCCCGAAGAAGACCTGCGGCCTGCCATCGTGCAGCGCCTGGGCATCGCCAGTGATGACCTGCTCGATTTCACCCTGTTCAAGCGCAGCTACGACGCCCGCAAGAAATCGTCGGAGCTGTGTTTCATCTACACCATCGATCTGAACGTGAAAGGCGAAGCCGCCCTGTTGCTCAAGTTCGCTGATGACCGCAACGTCAACCCGGCGCCGGATGTCAGCTACACCGTGGTCGGCCAGGCGCCGGAAGGCCTGACAGAACGTCCAATCGTCGTGGGCTTTGGCCCGTGCGGCATTTTCGCCGGGCTGTTGCTCGCGCAGATGGGCTTCAAGCCGATCATCCTCGAACGCGGCAAGGAAGTGCGTCAGCGCACCAAGGACACCTGGGGCCTGTGGCGCAAAAACGTGCTCAACCCCGAATCCAACGTGCAATTCGGTGAAGGCGGCGCCGGGACCTTTTCCGATGGCAAGCTGTACAGCCAGATCAAGGACCCGAAGTTCCACGGTCGCAAAGTCCTGCACGAGTTCGTCAAGGCCGGTGCGCCGGAAGAAATCCTCTACGTCAGCAAGCCGCATATCGGTACATTCCGCCTGACCGGCGTCGTGGAGAACATGCGCGAGCAGATCATCGCCCTGGGCGGTGAAGTGCGCTTCGAGCAGCGGGTTACCGACGTGCTGATCGAAGACGGCCAGTTGAACGGCGTGGTGGTCGATGGCGGCGAGCAGATCCTGTCCAGGCATGTGATCCTGGCTCTCGGCCACAGCGCCCGCGATACCTTCCGCATGCTCCACGGCCGTGGGGTTTACATGGAAGCCAAGCCGTTCTCGGTGGGCTTCCGTATTGAACACCCACAGTCGCTGATCGACGCCGCGCGCCTGGGCAAATACGCCGGGCACCCAAAACTCGGCGCCGCCGACTACAAGCTGGTGCACCACGCCAAGAACGGCCGCTCGGTCTACAGCTTCTGCATGTGCCCAGGCGGCACCGTGGTTGCCGCGACCTCCGAGCCAGGTCGCGTCGTCACCAACGGTATGAGCCAGTACTCGCGTAACGAGCGCAATGCCAACTCCGGCATCGTGGTCGGCATCACGCCTGAAGTGGATTACCCGGGTGGCCCGCTGGCGGGTATCGAGTTGCAGGAACGCCTGGAGTCCCACGCCTACATCCTCGGCGGCAGCAACTACGAGGCCCCGGCGCAATTGGTGGGTGATTTCATCGCCGGTAAGCCATCGACCGCTATCGGCAGTGTGGAACCGTCCTACAAGCCTGGCGTTGCTCTCGGTGACCTGGCCCTGGCGTTGCCGGACTTCGCTATCGAGGCGATCCGCGAAGCGTTGCCGGCGTTCGAGAAACAGATCAAGGGCTATTCGCTGCACGACGCGGTGTTGACCGGTATCGAGACGCGCACCTCGTCGCCACTGCGGATAACCCGTAACGAATCGATGCAGAGCTTGAACGTGAAAGGCCTGTTCCCGGCCGGTGAAGGCGCCGGTTATGCCGGGGGGATTCTGTCAGCGGGTGTGGATGGGATTCGGATTGCCGAGGCGTTGGCGCGAGATATGTTGGGCATCGAGGCCTGACATTCTCTCCCTGCCAGCCCCCATTCAAAGGTGGGAGCTGGCTTGCCGGATCACCGCATCGCTGCGATTGTGATGGTTCAGTCGATAAATTCGGCGACTGACAGTCTGTAATCGCAGGCGAGCCAGCTCCCACATTGGTTGTTGTGTCGGGTCAGATATTTGCGCGCAAGATCGTTTCGGGCAATGGCTCACCCCGCTCCACACTGGCCGCAACGGCCGCCATTAACCCGACCAATTCATAGCCTTGCCCCGCCAGCCACGCCTGATCGTAATAGGTGGTGGCATACCGCTCACCCCCATCACACAAAATCGCCACGATCGAGCCCGACTCCCCCGCCGCTTTCATCTGCTGCGCCGCCACCAGCGCGCCAATCAGGTTGGTCCCGCTGGAACCGCCGACCCGCCGTCCAAGCCGTGCAGCAAGGTAATGCATGGCCGCCAGCGAGAGCGCATCCGGCACCTTGACCATCGCATCAATCACCTTTGGCAAAAAGGATGCCTCGACCCGTGGCCGACCAATCCCTTCGATGCGCGAACCACAGTCCAGGCGCAAACTCGCGTCGCCACTCTGATAGAAATCAAAGAACACGGAGCGTTCGGCATCGGCACACAACACACGGGTGCAATGCTGGCGATAGCGCACATAACGGCCGAGAGTTGCTGTGGTGCCGCCGGTACCGGGGCTGGAGATCAGCCAGCTCGGTTCCGGATGCTGCTCGAAACGCATCTGCTGGAAGATCGACTCGGCGATGTTGTTGTTCGCACGCCAGTCGGTGGCGCGCTCGGCGTAGGTGAACTGGTCCATGAAATGACCACCGCTTTCCAGTGCCAGCCGCTCGGACTCCGCATAGATCTGTGTCGGGTCCTGTACCAGGTGGCTTTTACCGCCGTAGAAAGCAATCTGCGCGATTTTTTCCTGGGAGGTGGTGGCCGGCATCACCGCAATAAATGGCAAGCCGAGCAGACCGGCAAAGTAAGCTTCGGAAATCGCCGTTGACCCGCTGGACGCTTCGATCACCGGCGCGCCAGGCTTGAGCCAGCCGTTGCACAACGCATACAGGAACAGCGAGCGAGCCAGCCGATGCTTGAGGCTGCCAGTGGGGTGGCTGGACTCGTCCTTGAAGTACAACTCAATACCCGGCAACCCCGGCAGAGGCAAGGGAATCAGGTGCGTGTCGGCGCTGCGCTGGAAGTCTGCTTCAATGATACGAATGGCTTCGCGGGCCCAGGGACGTTGGTCGTTCATGGAGAGTTTCTCTAAAGGTGTAAGCCCTGATTTTAGGGGGTTTCCTACTCACCACACAGATACAGTACCGGCTCAATTGAGGGCGTAATTGCTAGGCTTCGACGTAACGTCAACGCGAACCGCCGCTTATAACAAATAAGAATATAACTTTTGTTTTAACAACCAACGGTACGGGTTAGGGTACCCACCTATTGAACCTGGATTGGAGAGCATCCCTTGCCTCTGCGTAGCACTTTCACCCGTTTCTTCCAGCTGGAAGCCGCCAGCGGTCTGTTGTTGATCGCGGCAGCCGCCCTGGCCCTGATCGTCAACAATTCACCTTTGTCGCACCTGTACAGCGCGTTTCTCGACGTACCGGTAGTGGCGCAGATTGGCGCGTTGAAAATCGCCAAGCCCGCCTTGCTTTGGATCAACGATGGCCTGATGGCCTTGTTCTTCCTGCTGATCGGCCTTGAGGTCAAGCGCGAGCTGCTCGACGGCCACCTGTCAAAGCCCTCGCAAGTGGTGCTGCCCGGCGCAGCGGCCATCGGCGGCATGGTGGTGCCAGCGCTGATCTACTGGGCGATCAACAAGGACTACCCCGCGGCACTTTCGGGCTGGGCGATCCCGATGGCCACCGACATTGCCTTCGCCCTCGGCGTGCTGGCCCTGCTGGGCAAACGCGTACCGGTGTCGCTGAAGCTGTTCCTGATGACCCTGGCGATTATTGACGACCTGGGCGCGATCATCGTGATCGCCATTTTCTATTCCGCCGACCTGTCCGGCGCCGCCCTGGCAGGTGCAGGTGCCTGCTTGATTGCCCTGATCGCGATGAACCGCCTGGGTGTTATCAAACTTGGACCGTACCTGATCATTGGTCTGATCCTGTGGGTGTGTGTGCTCAAGAGCGGCGTACACGCGACGCTCGCCGGTGTGACGTTGGCATTCTGCATCCCGATGCGCACCAAGAACGCCGAGCCGTCACCGTTGCTCACGCTGGAGCACGCCCTGCACCCGTGGGTGGCCTACGCCATCCTGCCACTGTTCGCCTTCGCCAACGCCGGGGTCTCGCTGACAGGTGTCAGCCTGGAAAGCTTCACCCACCATGTGCCTATGGGCATCGCTGCGGGCCTGTTGATTGGTAAGACTGTCGGCGTGTTCGGGCTCACTTGGCTGGCGATCAAGACCGGCATTGCTGCCCTACCGAACGGCGCAAATTGGGGCCAGGTGTTTGGTGTGGCAATCCTGTGCGGCATTGGCTTCACCATGAGCTTGTTTGTGGGGTCACTGGCATTCGTGCCGGGTGCCAGTGAGTTCGCGGGGGAGGACCGGATGGGAATTTTGACCGGCTCGATATTGGCGGCGTGTATTGGTTATGCGGTGACGGCAATGGCGAGTCGCAAGAAGGCTGTAACTTCAGATTTGAACTGACAGCCCCTAAAACCAAAAAGCCGCCTCGGATTAAACCGAGGCGGCTCCACTTCTCAGACCTTACAGGTCATCGAAGCTGTCCCGCAGGAATACCCACACGTGATAAACACGCAGGATATTCACTACGAGGTTCCACGTACGTCGTGCAAACTTCGACATACTCGGCCCTCCTAACGTTGGGCCTTACCTCCAGCGCACTTACCGGAACACGTGAGCCTTTGGATGCAGGTCAATGCATCTTTGAGGCGGCCGGGTTGATGGGCTTCCCGCATGAATCCGGCACGGATTACTAGCCCGTGGCGATCAGTCCAAAAATTCGCGCGCGTACCCGGCTCGCCTAGAAGCAACAAACGTAGAACAGGGGGGAGCCTAACGAATATCCCGAATAAAGGTGTGACGAAAAGTGGTTAAATATCCAGTATTGCTTATGAGATCTATTGCAATTTTTTGCAGTAGAAATCGAAACAGAAAAGCTTCAGGAATGGCCGTCGTCGACTTTCTCTCAACCTTGCATGAGAGTGTGACCGGGGGTACTATCCCGGCTGCAGGTCAATGCATCTTTGAAGTCGCAGCCCCGTCAATAATGGGGTTCGCAATAAAAAACCGCCCTACTAAGGCGGTTTTTTATTGCCTGCATTTTTTGCAGTTCAACCCGGCCACACCCCATAAAACCAAAAACCCCAGCCGGTCACCCGGCTGGGGTTTTGTAGTTCTACAACCAGCGCTTAACGCGTAACGCGGCTAGTACCATCAACGGTCATGATGCGTACACGGTCACCAATGCGGAAGATTTCATTCTCCTGCACAGCCTGCACGTAGGCGCGCATGCTGCCGTCGTCTTCGCGTACGGTGATTTCCACACCCTGGGTCCGGGTCAGGCCTTCTTCGGTGGCCGAGCCCAGCAGGCCGCCAGCAACGGCGCCGATCACGGCAGTCACGATGCTGCCACGGCCGCCGCCGATAGCGCTGCCGCCAACGCCGCCGATGACTGCGCCAGCAGCGCCGCCGATTGGGGTCTTGGTGCCTTCGATTTTCACGGGGCGCAGGGATTCGATGGTCCCCATGCGCACGGTCTGAACACGACGCGCTTCGTCGCGGGAGTACGAGTCGCCGGTCAGACTCGAGGCGCAGCCACCCAGCAGCAACGACAGGGTGGTAAAGCAGGCAACCAGTAAAACGGACTTACGCATAGCATCAACTCCAAAGGACAGGTGTTCATTAAACGCTGCAGCTTGACGCCTGTCACGGCAAGCGCCGCAGAAAATTGCTTTCATTCAGCCTGAGTACAGACAGCCCGTACCAGGAAACTCGACGAACGGTAGCACTCCACTCCTAGCCAGGACCTCCATGGATTACTTCATCATTGTAGTCACAACGCTTGCCGGCCTGTATTTCCACGGCTGGCTGTACCTGCGTATCAGGCGCTGGATCGACCGTGACCTGGCGCTATCGCTGGCGGGCAATGACCTGCACAAGCGCGCATTTATGCTGCAACAGCTGGAGCAGGCTCGCGCGCTGAAAATCAGGCGGTCCGATTTGCCGCTCTGGTTGAAAAAAGCCGCGCAGCAGCACACGCCCGAAGCCTCTGTGATAGAGACTTCGGCGTGATCGGCAACATTCAGGTGAGGTGACGAAAGGTGTGGCTCAGGGCGCCAGGCGTTCGCGGGTCCAGTCGGCCCCTTGCAAGCGATAGTTCAAGCGGTCATGCAAGCGGCTGGCGCGACCTTGCCAGAACTCGATGCGCTCCGGCAGCAAACGATAGCCACCCCAATGCTCGGGGCAATCGGGCTGGGTATCGCTGAAACGCTGTTCGGTGGCCTTGAGCAGGTCCTGCAGTTCTTCGCGGTCACGGATGACCTGGCTCTGCGGGGACGCCCAGGCCCCCAGACGGCTGCCCAGCGGACGGACCTGGTAATAAGCGTCCGACTCCTCAGGCGTGACCTTGACCACCCGCCCCTCGATGCGCACTTGGCGTTCCAGGGTCGGCCAGAAAAAGGTCATGGCCGCAAACGGCCGAGCCGCGAGCTGTTGGCCCTTGGCACTCTGATAATTGGTGAAGAAGGTAAAGCCCTGCGCATCCAGGCCCTTGAGCAACAGGATGCGGCAGTGCGGGCGACCGTCCTGGTCGACCGTGGCCAAGGTCATGGCATTGGCTTCCACCGGGGGCTGCTCGGTTGTCACTGCATCAGCAAACCACTGGTGGAACAAGGCAAACGGCTCACTCGGGGCCTGGGCCTCGCTCAAACCATCCCGTGTGTAGTCACGGCGCATATCGGCCAGTGCCTGGGTCATGCGGCTTTATCCTTCTGGTTCAGCAGATCAGTTTTTCGCCTGGTCGTTTGCCGGTGCAGCGGCCTTGGCTTTGGCGGGAGCAGGCTTTTTGGCAGCAGGCTTGGCCGGTGCTTTTTTAGCGGCTGGCTTGGCAGCGGCTTTCTTGGCGGCTGTAGCTTTCTTGGCCGGGGCTTTCGCAGCCGGGGCCGGGGCTGGAACGTTCTGTACTGCAACCATTTCAGCCACAGGTGGAGTCTTGCCCGACTGATACTTGCTCAGCAAAGCCAGCATGGTGGTGCGCTGGGTGAACATGATTTCCATACGACGGTTCAGGGCGCGACCCTGGTTGCTGTCGTTGGCGGCACGTGGCATCAGGTCGCCCATGCCGCGCAGCATCAGGCGGTCTTGCTTGAGGCCGCTGAGGCTGAAGATCGAGGCGATGGATTGTGCACGTTCCTTGGTCAGCGCCTGGCTGGCCGGGGCGGTGCCGGTGGCATCGACGTGGCCCAATACCAGTACGGCGGTCTTTGGATCGGCTTCAACGGCCTTGGCAACGCGGGTGAACGGGCCGAGGGTGACGGGCAGCAGCATCGCTGGGCGTTTCGGGTTGTAGGAGCCGTCTACCGGGGCAATCACCACCAGCACATTGTCACGACGCTCCAGTTGCAGGTTGCTGTCCTTGATGGCGGCGCGCAGGCGTGGCTCATAGTCGTCCAGCCAGGCCTGAGTGATTTTCGGATCAGGCATTGGTACGTTGGTCACGTCGACCTTGGCCAATGGCTTAGGTTTGCTTTCGAAAGGCCACCACCATTTGGTGTCGGTGTCGGTCTTGGCGACGACTGGGGCGGCGGCAGGTGCTGGCTCCGCGGCCTTGAGGTCGGCTTTCAGGTCAGCCTTGGCATCGGCCGCCTTTTCGTCGGCGCTTTTGGACGAGAACGGCCACCAGCTGGAGCCGGTGTCAGCCTTGGCGGTTGGCGCTGGGGCTGGCGCAGCAGCGGCGGCCGCTACTGGTGCTGCAGGCTTGGCGCCCGCAGCGGGCTTGGCATCCGGCTTCGCATCCGGCTTGGCGTCGGTTTGGGTCACTGCGTCCTTGGTAGCGGCCTTATCAGATCCAAATGACCACCAATGCCCGCCCTCGGCATCATTTTGTGGAGTTTGTGCGCAGCCGGTAATAGTGAGGCATAGGGCCAGTGCCAAGGACTTGTTCGATAACATGAGATATCCACAAAATGAGAAAAGAAACGGGGGTCTGGGTGACCCGTTAAACAGACGCTTACAGAACATTAAAGTTACGTCATTTCGTTCAGCGTCTTCTTATAGTTGCCTTTGTAACAAAAAAACGTGAAACAGCAAGGGGTTTACAGACAACCGGCCAATATTCCGACCAACTTCTGCGCCCGCGGGTCCATTAGTACATAAGGCCCCAATGTATTAGTCACGAAACCAAACGCTACATCATGCTCGGGATCGGCAAACCCGACCGAACCACCCGCGCCGGGATGCCCGAAAGCACGCGGGCCAAGGCCGAAGGTGGCGTTGGGCAACTGCGGTTGGTCCAACATGCAGCCCAGGCCAAAACGGGTTTGTGTCAATAATGTTTTATCCGGCCCGATACTGTGTTCACGGGTCAATTGTTCAAGCATGTCGGCTTCCAGCAAACTACCGTCCAACAATCCACTATAAAAACCCGCCAGGCTACGTGCATTACCGTGACCATTTGCCGCTGGCTGCTGCATACGCCGCCATTCGGGTTTATTAGTGCTGGTCAGAATAGACGGTGGATTGGCAAAAGCCCGTGTAGTCATGGCCTCAGGTTCACGCATCATTACTTGCAGTAAACGTTGTGCGGCCTCATCGCCCCTATTGCCTTTGCTGCGCGCTATATGCGCGACGCGATAAAACTCTTCATCGGCCAGGCCCACATGAAAGTCCAGCCCCAATGGCCGTGCAACCCGCGCCACGATGGACTCTCCCGGCCCGCGCCCATCGGCGCGACGCAGCAACTCACCCACCAGCCAGCCGTAGGTGATCGCCTCGTAGCCATGGCCTTGGCCCGGCGTCCACCACGGTGCTTCGGCCGCCAGTGTGTCGACCATCAGTTGCCAATCGTACAGGGCTTCAGTAGGCAGCATCTGGCGGATCGCCGGCAACCCGGCCTGGTGGCAGAGCAACTGGCGCAGGGTGATGGCTTCTTTGCCTGCCGCCGCAAATTCCGGCCAGTAGTTGGCAACCGGTGCATCCAGTTGCAATTTGCCTTCGGCCACCAGCTGCAGGGCCGTAACGGCAGTAAAGGTCTTGGTGCAGGAGAACAGGTTGACGATCGTATCGCTGTGCCAGGCCTCGCTACCGTCCTTGTCGGCGGTACCGGCCCACAGGTCGACGACGGTTTCACCGCCGATCTGGATGCAGAGCCCGGCCCCGCGCTCCTGGGGGTCATCGAACAACGCGGCAAAGGCTTCACGTACCGCTTCGAACTGGAGTTCGTAATGACCCTGGATCTGCACCTGAACACCCTCGGACAACACAGCAAAAAGTGGCCGACATTGTTCCAGCCCTTGTGGGTTTTGTGAACCCGTCAGCACTCAATCAATGACCATTTCCGGAGTGCCCACCGGCATGCCCGGCGCCCTGCCCCGGGCCTTTGCCTTCGTGCCCGGCCCTGCCCCCTTCGCTTTCGCGCACGGCACCGGCCGCCTTGGCCTTTTCGGCCTCTTTGCCGAGTTGATCGACCGCCGCCAGGTTACTTTTGCGCACGCTTTCAACAAAACCCTGGAACGGTACGTCGGTGATGCCCACCAGGCCAAAGTGGCCGTTTTCACCGTCGAGCAATCGACCGGTCACCGGCTGGTCCAGGTACTGGAACCAATGCACGCCGACAATCGACGGCTCGGCCATGGCCTGCTTCAAGAAGTTGCCGTAAGCCGCGCCACGGTCGTCTTCCTTGGCCAACTGCGTCACGCCACCCCAGAACGGCCCACGGTCGGCCGAGCCGAAGTTGAATTCGGTGATCAGCACCGGCTTGTCCAGCGCACGCAAAGCGGCAAAATCATAGCCGTCCTGCGGCTTAAGCGTGTACATGTTGAAGCTCAGCACATCGCAATACTGCGCGCAGGAGGCCACGGCTTCCGGCGTGCTGACCGCATACCGGCCGCCCAACAGCAGTTGGTTGGGGGCGTGCCATTTCAGCGAGTCGGAGATGGTCTTGAAGTAGGCATCCGCAAACGTCTTCTGGAAGTATCGGAAATCAGCTTCGATTTCCGGGTGCTCAGGGTTGGGAATCGGCGGTTCGAAGCCCGGGTCTTCCATCAATTCCCAGCCCTTCAACTCGATGCCCCAGGCTTTCGACAGGCCCTCTTCGTTACGGTACTTGTCACGCAGTTGTTTGAGGAAGGCGCGCTTGGCCGGTACGTCGGTGGTCATGCGCAAGGTGCCGTAGGCCAAGGCGTAGCGGGATTTAGCATCATCGCCGGGGCCGGCCCAGGCCAGCTCGTTGTCGGCAAAGAAACCGACCAACCACGGGTCGTCACGGTGATCGCGGGCGGCGATAGCCACGGCGCGTTCGGTGGCCATGGCGAAACGCGGGTCGAACGGGTCGGGCATGCCACCCCACCAGTCGGTGCCGGTGCTGATGCTGGCGTAGTCGCCGACGATCGACAGCGGCAAGGTGTAGGGCACACGATCGGCAGTGGTCAAACCCTCGTCGCTCCAGTTGCCTACGGTGTTGAAACCCCAGGCTTGCAGGCGGTCAAGGGTATGGGTGACCCAGCGTTTTTGGTCGAAACCGTCACCGCCATACGTGCGTTGCAAGTTGGCGCCGTAAAAGTCATACCAACGGCCGGCACCAAAGCTACGCCCTTCGCCTGCACCGTTACCGGTACGGTTGTCGCCGCTGCCGTAGTACTTGTCGAAGGGTTCGCCGCCTTTAGGCAACGCCGCGAACATCCATTCACGCCCGGCCACATAAGTCTGGCTGTTGTCCGGGGCCACAGTATTGACGCCCAGGGAGTAGAACGGATGCCCCTCCGGCGTCACCAGGTACCAGCGGCCGTCGCGTTTTTCGGTGCGGAAAAACCCGCTGGCGTCGAACGCCGGGCCTTTGTTCCAGCCGCCGTACTGGTCCAGGGCGGACTTATCCCGCGTGGCCAGCCAGCCCTGAAGTTGCTGTTGTTCCTTGGCCGCAGCGGCTTTGAGTTGCTCGTCGCTGCTGACTTTTTCCGGCCAGCGCGCCCGGGTGGATTGACCATAGGCATCCACCAACTCGCTGTAGGCCGCCTTCAATACAGGCGCGCTGTCCTGCACGCCAAAGCGCTCCAGCAAGATGCTCTGGGCGGCGTTGGGCTTGAGCATCGACAAGGTCACCGAAACCACCTGGCTGCGGTCGATTTCACCCGCGCTGCTGGCGAGCAATACGCGCTGGCCGTCCACGGTGATCGGCATCGGCGGGCCGGCCTTCATGCCCTGGCTCAACGGCGAATTGGCTTGCAACGGGATCAACAAGGTCTGGGCCGGACCGGCCGGCAAGTCAATGCGACTGATCAGGGTGCGGCCATCGCTGCTCTGCACCTTGACATAGAGGGTTAACGCCCAGTCCATCGCACTCTGGATACGCAAGCTCATGGCGCTCGATTGCGCCCAGTCCCAGGTGCCGGTCTGCGGGCTGAGCACCAGGCTCGGTTCGGCCGCCGGGTTGAAGGTGATGCGGCGCAGCACTTCGCCTTCGGCGGTCTGTTCGGCGTTGTATTGCGGCAGGCTGGCGTCCTGGGTCGCCACCTTGACCACATCGGCAGGCCGGACAAAGTTGAACAAGGTCTGTTGCCCGGCGGGCGCGGCCATCAAGGGCGCGGTAAACAGCAGGGCAAAAAGAGCGGGCAGCGTGCGAATCATACGAGCAAGGTTCTCCCAGACGGCCGGTGAATGGCCTGATGACATAATTGAGATAGACCACGAAGTGGGCGAATCCGCCCACGGTGGCTTAAGAAATTTCGCGCCTGAACGGCGGCAAGGCATTGAGGATAGCCTTGCCATAGCGTTGGGTGACCAAACGGCGGTCGAGCAAGGTGATGGTGCCCCGGTCTTCTTCGGTACGCAGCAAGCGACCGCAGGCCTGGACCAGCTTCAAGGAAGCATCCGGCACCGAGATTTCCATGAACGGATTACCACCCCGTGCTTCGATCCACTCGGCCAGTGCCGCCTCGACCGGATCATCCGGCACCGAAAACGGGATCTTGGCGATCACCACGTGTTCGCAGTAGGCACCGGGCAAGTCCACACCCTCGGCGAAACTCGCCAGGCCGAACAGCACGCTGGAGTCTCCACCGTCGACCCGCGCCTTGTGCTTGTTCAGGGTTTCCTGTTTGGACAGGTTGCCCTGGATAAACACTTGCTTGCGCCAGTCGCGGTCGAGGCCGTCGAACACGTCCTGCATCTGTTTGCGTGACGAGAACAGCACCAGGGTGCCCCGCGAGCCTTCTACCAGCTCCGGCAGGTCGCGGATGATCGCGGCCGTGTGGGCGGGTGCATCCCGTGGGTCGGCCTTGAGGTCCGGCACCCGCAACACACCCGCGTCGGCGTGATGGAACGGGCTTGGCACTACCGCCGTAACGGCTTTTTTCGGCAGGCCGGCGCGCATGCGGAAGCGATCAAAAGTACCCAGCGCGGTCAGCGTGGCCGAGGTCACCAGGCAGCCGTAGGCCACGTTCCAGAGGTTGCGCCGCAGCATCTCGGCCGCCAGGATCGGGCTGGCGTTGACCTCGATATCAAACAGTGCGCCGCTTTCGGACAGGGTCAGCCAGCGCGCCATGGGCGGATTGTCTTCCGGGTCTTCGACGGTGAAAGCGGTCCACAACTCCCAGTTGCCCTGGGAACGGGAAAGCAGACTGCCGAACAGCGGATACCATTCTTCGGCCTGGTTGCTGGCGATGCCAATGTTGACCTCGCCGTCCATGCCCTCCTTGAGCAGGTCAGTAAGGCGGGTGAACAGGTCGGTCAGGCGCGAGAAGCCCTTCTTTAACTCGATGCCCATTTCGCGCATGTGTTCGGGGATCAACCCACCGACGAAACGATGACGGGGTCGCTCACGGCCCTCGACGTCTTCACCGGGCTTGAAGTCAGCCACCTGCTCGCAGGCGCTGAACATGAATTGCTGTTGGGTCTTGATCTCCCGCGCCAGCTCCGGCACTTGTTCGATCAGCTTGCCCAGGTCGCCGGGCAGCGGATGCTGGGCCAACAACTTGGTGAGGTTCTTCGCGGTGGTTTCCAGCCAGTCGGCAGTGGAACGCAGCCGCGTGTAGTGGGCGAAGTGGCCGATGGCCTTGTCGGGCAGGTGATGGCCTTCGTCGAATACATAGAGGGTGTCGCGCGGGTCAGGCAGCACGGCGCCACCGCCCAAGGCCAGGTCGGCCAGGACCATGTCGTGGTTAGTGACGATCACATCGACCTTGCCCATGCCTTCGCGCGCTTTGTAGAAGGCGCACTGGCCGAAGTTGGGGCAATGGCGATTGGTGCACTGGCTGTGGTCGGTGGTCAGGCGCGCCCAGTCGGCGTCTTCCAGCGCGGTGGGCCAGCTGTCGCGGTCGCCGTCCCATTTATTGCCGGCCAGCTTCTCGATCATGCTGGTGAACAGCTTCTGGCTGACTTCATCCACTTCGATCTTGAAGCCTTCTTCTTCAAACAGCGACGCGGTGGCGGTTTGCGCGTGGCCTTCCTGCAACAGCACGTCGAGCTTGGACAGGCACATGTAGCGGCCACGGCCCTTGGCCAGGGCGAAGGTGAAGTTCAGGCCGCTGTTGCGCATCAGGTCAGGCAGGTCTTTGTAGACGATCTGCTCTTGCAGGGCGACGGTCGCGGTGGCAATCACCAGGCGTTTGCCGGCGGCCTTGGCGGTAGGGATCGCGGCCAGGCTGTAGGCTACAGTCTTGCCGGTACCGGTGCCGGCCTCGACGGCCACGATCGCGGGGTCGCCACTGCGCCGGCCTTCGTCGTCGGTGTCGATATCCCCGAGGACCTTGGCCACTTCGGCGATCATCAGGCGTTGGCCGTAGCGCGGTTTCAAGCTCTTGGCTTCGAGAAAACGCGTGTAGGCGCCCTGGATCGTAGTTTTGAGTTCAGTGCTGATCATGGATAGTCGGGCGCAAAAAACGCTGGATAAATTTTCAGTGGTTCGGATCGGCCGCTATCATACCCCGCTAATTAATCCCGCGCAGAACGGAGTACCTCAATGACTGTGTTTAGCCTCGTTTATACCCTGCATGTACTGGCTGCCCTGATCTGGGTCGGCGGCATGTTTTTCGCCTGGATGATCCTGCGCCCCGCCGCTGTGGCGGCGCTTGAAGGCCCTGCCCGGCTCAAGCTGTGGGCAAATGTGTTTCAACGTTTTTTCGTTTGGGTGTGGGTCGCGGTGGCGGTTTTGCCGATCAGCGGCATTGGCCTGTTGCAGTTGCGCTTCAGCGGGTTTGAGACAGCACCGCGCTATGTGCAGGTGATGATGGGGTTGTATCTGGTGATGACGGCGCTGTTTATCCGTATCCAGGCGTTGAAACTCCCGGAATTGCGCACGGCAGTGGCGGCTGAAGATTGGCCGGCGGGTGCGGCTGCGTTGGGTCAGATTCGCAAGCTGGTGGGAATCAATCTGATCGTGGGGTTGGGGGTGGTGGCAATTGCTTCGGCCCGACCGATGTTCTAAAACCCTCGCGAATCGACGTAGCAGCTGTCGAGCCCTGGCGAGGCTGCGTCCGCGGTGCGTCAGATACACCGCGGACGCAGCCTCGCCAGGGCTCGACAGCTGCTACGGGGTTTCTACAGGCGTTGGATGGTCACTGTACCCGCTGGCCCCGTAGGCCCCGGCTGCCCTTCCAACCCTGGGCGGCCTTTCTCGCCACCGTCTGCGCGGTACACCAGGCAGCCCTTGGACTCGCCGCCGCGACCTGGTTTACCCGCCGTGCCCGCCAGGCCACCGGGGCCACCGTCCACCCACACCTTGATCTGCTGCGCGGGGAAGTCCTGCGGCAACTCAACCCGCACCTGTGCACCTGCCGCGCCGGGCAAACCATCCCCGCCGTTATCGCCATTGAAGCCCCGGCCCGCCGAACCCCAGGTGCAACCCGGGTCCTCACCGTTGGCACCATCCAGCCCGGCATAACCTTGGGCACCGGCGCCGCCACGGGCGTCCACCGAGAGTTCTTCAGCGTTCAGCGAATTGATGCGCAAGATCAAATCACGCCCAGCCTTGGCCGGCTTTTCATGGGTACCGGGAGCGCCGCGTGAGGTGATCTGGCTGCCGTGGTCCAACTGCGCATGGCGCACCTGCAATTGCAGCGCGGTGCCGCCGGGCACGATGGCGATACGGGCGTCACGCCCCAGGTGCAACTCATCCACCGTGACTTGGCTGATGGTGGAAGGCACCAGCAAGGTGCCGTAGTCCGCCACGTCCAGGCGCTCCAGTTGCAACACGCTGGTGCTGCTGGGCAGGCGCATCAACGAGTTGGTTTCAACACTGACGCTTTGCGCCAGGGCAACGGGGCTGACCAACACGGCCAACAGTAAAACCTTACGCATATGAAGCTCCCCGGAATTATTACAAAAGCTATTTCAAATTATTCTTTGGACGCACAGTAACGACTTCTACCGGCGTTTTGCCAGTGAAGGATCAAAAAAGTTAACAAAGGGGAGACTTCAGCGAAAGTTGCCAGCAATGCCCCTGTGGAACCCACAGGGGCAAGGGCCGTCAGCGGTTGATCTGGATTTCCGTGCGACGGTTCAAGGCACGGCCTTCAGCGGTTTTATTGTCAGCCACCGGCTGGCTCTCACCCGCGCCCGTCACCGCCACGAAGGCGCTGCGAGGCACACCGGAGCCGACCAGGTAATCCGTCACCGAATGCGCGCGCTTATCCGAGAGCCGTTGGTTGTAGGCGTCTTTGCCCACGCTGTCGGTATGGCCGGTGACGCGCAGTTGAGCGCTTGGGGCTTCCTGTTTCAGGCGGGTGGCGATGATGTCGAGCTTGGTTTTATCCGCCGCGGTCAGCCTGGCCGAGTCGAATTCAAAATGCACATCGCGAATCACGATGGTTTCTTCCTTGACCACCACGACCTCCTCAACCACGGCCGCTGGCGGCGCAGGCGGACACCCATCGGCATTTACCTGCACACCTTTTGGCGTGCCCGGGCACTTGTCGCGGCTGTCTGGCTCACCATCGCCGTCTTCGTCGCCATCGCCGTGCACCCAGCAATAGGCGCCGGCCATGCCACCGATCAGCAACGCACCATAGCCTGCATAGGCCGAGCTTTCAGTGGCACCGATCGCCGCGCCGGTCACACCGCCAACGGCGGCGCAGGTGGGCCAATCGGTTTTTTGCAAACCTGCGCAACCTGTCAATACTCCGGTTAGCAGAACCAAGGGTAGAGCTGTCCGCATGATGCTCATCTGATTTCTCCTGAGGGGATCGGCGGGGGCCGATGGGTGGAGTAAAGACGGCTCTTTTCATCTGCGCCACTGCGCCGCCCCCCTGTATTCATTGAGGTTCGTTGCTCTTGTCGGACTTTTCGCTGCCGCCCGCTCTAGGCCCGCACGCTCAGCCGCGCTAGTCTCTACGGTCCTGATGTGAGGATCTCTGATGACCGCTGGTATTTCTGCCCGTACACCCCAGCAAGCCTTGGCCGCCTTGCTTGATTTGCACCAGCCAAAACGCCTGTTGTTGTTGGGCGCCAGCCAGTTCCCGGCGCTGGAAGCGTTTCAAAAGGCGCACCCGGATACCCAGGTGTCTGTCGCGGCACCGGGAGCCTTGCCGGCGGAGCTTGCCGCACAGCGGTTTGACCTGGCGCTGGTGGTGGACTGCCTGGAGCACCTGTCAAAACCACAAGGCCTGACGCTGCTTGGCGGCATCCGCAACCTCAATGCCAGCCGCATTGCGGTGCTGGTGGACCTGGGCGCCTGCGACTGGAAGGACACCGACTTCTTCTCGCTGGCCCTGCAGGCTGGTGAGCGTTTCCAGCGTGATGAGCAGGTTCTGACGCTGTTTACCTATGATCTGCTTGACTATAAACAAGTACCGGACTGGCTCAACGCCCGCTTTTGGGCCAACCCGGAAAACTTCGGAAAGTACTGGTGGTAACCCCATGAGCACACCCATTTGCCCCTGCGGCAGTGGCAACCTGCTGGATGCCTGCTGCGGCCATTATCACGCCGGGCACCCGGCACCTTGCGCGAGCGCGCTGATGCGCTCGCGCTACAGCGCCTACGTGCTGGGCCTGGTGGACTATCTGGTCGCCACCACCCTGCCCGCCCAACAGCCGAACCTGGACCGCAATGCCATCGGCACCTGGAGCGCACAGAGCACCTGGCTCGGCCTTGAAGTGGAAAGCTCCGAGGTGTTTGGCGGCCAGCCGGAACATGCCTTTGTGACGTTCACTGCGCGCTGGCATGACAGCACCGGCGAACATAGCCACCGCGAGCAGTCCTCTTTCGTACAGAATGACGGGCGCTGGTACTTCATCGACCCGACAGTGGAAGTGAAGGCCGGACGCAACGATCCGTGCCTGTGCGGCAGTGGGCAGAAATTCAAGAAGTGTTGTTCCAGCTATCTCTAGCCACCACAGGGCTCACGCCATGCTCCGGATGTACAGCTTGATGCTGGCGTTAACCCTTGGCCTGACCGGCTGCGCGTCGTGGTTCGAAGACGACTCACCGCCGCCGCACGTGTCCCTGGTGAAAGTCGAAGTGGTGCGCGCCAAGCTGCTGGAGCAGAAGTTCAAGCTGTTCTTTCGCGTGGACAACCGTGACGACGCCGACCTGACCGTGCGCGGCCTGATCTACAAGGTCAGCCTGGGCGACTTCGTGTTGACCGAGGGCGAGTCCGACGAGTGGCTCACCGTACCGCCGCGCAGTCATAAGTTTTTCCGGGTGTCGGTACGCAC
Organism: Pseudomonas sp. LAP_36; assembly: GCF_019456785.1. Classification (NCBI taxonomy): domain Bacteria; kingdom Pseudomonadati; phylum Pseudomonadota; class Gammaproteobacteria; order Pseudomonadales; family Pseudomonadaceae; genus Pseudomonas; species Pseudomonas sp. LAP_36. The sequence continues at coordinate 658,505 of NZ_JAHZMS010000001.1, read as the reverse complement.
CAACCTCTGGCCGCAGATCCGTGATGTGGTGCAGATGCTGAAAAACCCCAACAAGCCTGTGCCGTATCGCCTGGAAGGTGAGCTGAAAACCGGATTATTCATCGGTTATGACGTGCAGGTGAACCACAATGGCGAGATAATCCCCGGCGATTTTATTCCGGAGCGACATCGATGACTCAGCAACCCCATGTCCATGGTCCTGACTGCAACCATGATCACGATCACCACGATCACCACGATCACCATGATCACGACCACGGCCATGTCCACGGTCCGAACTGCGGCCACGCTCACCAGGAGCCGGTGCGCAATGCGTTGAAGGACGTGGGTCGCAATGACCCTTGCCCGTGCGGCAGCGAGAAGAAATTCAAGAAGTGCCACGGGGCGTAAGCCACGCTGAAGATCCAAATGTGGGAGCAGGCCCGCTCCCACATTGGGTTGGTGGATAGGGCCGTATAAATTGCTTCTAAGGTTATGCGCAAATATTTCATTGAATTTTCGCGCGCTGAACATCACCTATACCTACAGGCATCCGCTCAAGCATCCCCCTTTTTGGAGAGCTTCATGATCGACCTGTATTACTGGACCACCCCCAACGGTCACAAAATATCGCTGTTCCTGGAAGAAGCCGGCCTCCCCTACGAGGTGCACCCGATCAATATCGGCCAGGGCGAACAGTTCAAGCCTGACTTCCTGAAGATAGCCCCCAACAACCGCATTCCGGCGATCGTCGATCAGAACCCTGCCGACGGCGGCGCGCCGATTTCGCTGTTTGAATCCGGAGCAATCCTGCTGTACCTCGCGGAAAAAACTGGCCAGTTCATTCCAAAAGACCTGCGCGGTCGTCAGGAAGCCTTGCAATGGCTGTTCTGGCAAATGGGCGGATTGGGGCCAATGGCCGGTCAGAATCATCACTTCAGCCAGTTCGCGCCGGAGAAGATTCCCTACGCAATCAAGCGTTATATAGATGAGACCGCCCGGCTTTACGGCGTGCTGGACCGGCGCTTGGCGGATCGGCCGTTCGTGGCAGGCGAGGCCTACAGCATCGCGGATATGGCGATCTACCCGTGGGTTGTTTCCCACAAGTGGCAGAGCCAGCGGCTGGAAGATTTCCCACACCTGCAGCGCTGGTTCAACAGCATCAAGGAACGGCCTGCGACGGTCCGCGCCTATGAACTGGTGCAGAAGGTCAACCCGCCCAAATCCTGATCTCAAGGCAACTGAGACCTCAGTGTGGGAGCGGGCTTGCTCGCGAAAGCGGTGGGTCAGTCAACCGTACAGGCACTGATACACCGCCTTCGCGAGCAAGCTCGCTCCCACATTTGTCTGCGCAAGACTCAAGATCTCACGCTTTCCCCAAACTCCCGCTTGCGTCGTTTCGCCGCGCTCACTAACGTAGCGCCTTTACTGACGCTACCCCCCGCAGGAGCTTTGCCATGGCCTCGCCAGCCCTCTCACATTTTCTTCCCCGGTTCGGCGTTGCCGCGGCAGTGGCCAGTGCGTTAAGCCTGGCCGGTTGCCAGCTCCAGAACACCCAGGACACCCTGCCGCCGGTCGCCGGCGTGCTGCCGATCAAAGGCCTGGCTCAAAACGTTTCCGTGCGCCGCAATGCCCAGGGCATGCCGCTGATCGAAAGCAATACCTTCCATGACGCGCTGTTCAGCCTCGGTTACGTGCACGCCAGCGATCGCATCACCCAGATGGTCACCCTGCGCCTGCTGGCCCAGGGTCGCTTGGCGGAAATGGCGGGTGCTGAAGTGCTGGACGTCGACCGTTTCATGCGTGCGGTCAACCTGAAAAAAAGTGCCGGCGAGCTGTATAACGCTTCGTCGCCGCGCCTTAAACGCTTCTTTGAAGTGTATGCCCGAGGCGTCAACGCCTACCTGTTCCGCTACCGCGACAAGCTACCGCCAGACCTGGCCCAGACTGGCTACAAGCCGGAATACTGGAAGCCGGAAGATTCGGCGCTGCTGTTCTGCCTGCTGAATTTCAGCGAGTCGGCCAACCTGCAGGAAGAAATTTCATCCCTGGTGCTGGCGCAGAAAGTCGGCGTCGACAAACTCGCCTGGCTGACCCCAAGCGCGCCGGATGAAGCGGTCCCGCTGGCTGAAGCCGAGAAACTCAAGGGTGTGAACCTGGGCCAGATCACCGGCCTGGCCGGGCTGGACGCGGTCAGCCAGCAACTGAGCAGCTTCAACTCACTGGCGGTCACCACCTCGAGCAACTGGGCGATTGGCCCGCAACGCAGCCGCAGCGGTAAAAGCCTGTTGGCCAACGACCTCGCCGCCCAGCCGCAAGCGCCGTCGCCATGGAGCTACGTGCAGATCCGCGCACCGAAATACCAGGCCGTGGGCGCCTCGATTGCCGGCTTGCCGACGCTGCTGTCCGGCTTCAACGGCAAAGTCGCGTGGAGCATGAGCACCGTCAAGGGCGACACCCAGGACCTGTTCCTGGAAAAGGTCAAACGCCAGGGCAACGCGCTGTACTACGAGAACAACGGCAAATGGCTACCAGCAGGTGTGCGTAACGAAACCTTCTTCGTCAAAGGCCAGCGCTCGATTCGTGAAGTGGTGTACGAAACCCGCCACGGTGCCTTGCTCAACAGCAGCCAGGCGCTGACCACCGGCCTGGGCCTGGCGCTGCAAACCGCCGACTTCAAGGACGACAAGAGCCTGGATGCGTTCTTCGACCTGTCACGCGCGCAAAACGCCGCCAAGGCCTCGGACGCAACCCGCGAGATTCGCGCCATTGCGCTGAACATGGTCTTCGCCGACGCCAGCAACATTGGCTGGCAAGTCACCGGCCGCTTCCCCAACCGTCGCGAAGGCGAAGGTTTGCTGCCGTCGCCGGGCTGGGACACGCGTTTCGACTGGGACGGTTACGCCGACGCGATGTTGCACCCCTATGACCAGGACCCGGCCCAAGGCTGGATAGGCACTGCCAACCAGCGCACCGCGCCACGCGGTTATGGCATGCAACTGTCCAACTCCTGGGATGCACCGGAGCGCAGCGAACGCCTGGCGCAACTGGCCAATGCGGGCAAACATGACAGCCGCAGCATGATCGCCATGCAATACGACCAGACCACCACGTTTGCTGCCAAGCTAAAGACCATGTTCCAGGCGCCAGGCATGGCCCAGCCACTGAAACAGGCGATCGATGCGTTGCCGGCGGCTGAGCAGGTCAAGGCACGGGAAGCACTGAATCGCTTGATGACCTTCGATGGTCGACTGGTGACAACGTCCGCCGACGCCGCCATCTACGAACTGTTCCTGCAGGAAAGCACTCGGCAGATCTTCCTCGACGAACTCGGCCCGGAAAACAGCGCCAGCTGGAAGGCTTTCGTCAGCAATGCCAGCCTGTCCTACGCCGCCCAGGCCGATCACTTGCTGGGCCGCGAAGACAGCCCATTCTGGGACGACGTGCACACCCCGCAGAAAGAAGACAAACCTTTGATCCTCGCCCGCAGCCTGGCCGCGGCGATCAGCGCCGGTGACAGCCAACTGGATACCGATCACAAGGCCTGGCAGTGGGGCAAGCTGCACACGACTACCTGGAAAAACACCAATGGCCAGGTGATTCGTGGCCCACTGGCGTCAGGCGGCGACCACAACACCTTGAACCCGGCACCGTACAACTGGGGCCAGGATTTCACCACCACCCAAGTGCCGGCGCTGCGCATGATTGTCGATTTCGGCCAGGTGGAACCGATGATGGGCCAGGGTGGCATCGGCCAGTCCGGCAACCCGGCCAGCCCGAACTATGCCAATGGCATCGACCCGGCGCTCAAGGCGCAATACCTGAGCTTCCCGATGCAGCCGCAGAACTTTGAGAAGGTGTATGGGAAAACAAGGTTGACCCTGACGCCTGGTAAGTAACCCGGGGCCTTACTGAAGAAACCGAACCAGAATGTGGGAGCTGGCTTGCCTGCGATGACGCCTTTTCAGTCACTCTTTCAGTGGCTGATACACCGCCATCGCAGGCAAGCCAGCTCCCACATTTGTTCTGTGTACATTCCGATAGAACTTCTGCGCTCAGCCCCGCCTCATAAGTAACAAGCCCACTTCCCCGGTCATTCCATGGACCTTGTCATCGCCCGCCCCGAAGGCCTGTATTGCCCCGCCGGAGATTTCTACATCGACCCCTGGCGCCCGGTGGAACGTTCGGTCATCACCCACGCCCACGGCGACCATGCCCGCACCGGCAACCAGCACTACCTGGCGGCGGCTCCCGGCGAAGGCATCCTGCGCTCGCGGCTGGGCCAGGACATCAACCTGCAAACCTTGGCCTACGGCGAACAACTGGTCCATCACGGCGTCACCCTGAGCTTCCACCCGGCCGGGCATGTATTGGGATCGGCCCAAGTGCGCCTGGAATATCAAGGCGAAGTCTGGGTCGCATCCGGCGATTACAAAGTCGAGCCCGACGGCACCTGCGCCCCCTTCGAACCGGTGCGTTGCCATACCTTCATCACCGAATCCACCTTCGGCCTGCCGATCTACCGCTGGCAACCCCAGGCGCAGATCTTTGCCGGGATCAACGATTGGTGGCAGGCGAACATCGCCGCCGGCAAGGCCAGCGTGTTGTTCTGTTATTCCTTTGGCAAAGCCCAGCGCATCCTGCATGGGATCGACGCCAGCATCGGCCCGATCCTCAGCCATGGCGCGGTCGAGCCGCTGAACCGGGTGTACCGCGAGGCCGGGATCTACATCCCCGAAACCCTGTATGCCGGTGACTTCAAAAAGACCGACCCGTTGTTGCGCCAGGCCTTGATCATCGCCCCGCCCTCTGCCGGCGGCAGCAGTTGGATAAAGCGCTTTGGCGACTATAGCGATGCCTTTGCCAGCGGCTGGATGCGCCTGCGCGGTACCCGTCGGCGGCGGGGTGTGGACAGAGGTTTTGTGCTGTCAGACCACGCCGACTGGCCCGGTTTGTTGTGGGCCGTCGAGCAAACCGGCGCCGAGCGGGTGATGGTCACCCACGGCTCTGTCGGTGTATTGGTGCGCCATCTGCGGGAAAAAGGTTTGGATGCCCAAGGCTTCACCACTGAATACGGCGATGACGAAGAGGAGGCCAGCGCATGAAGGCCTTCGCCGAGCTGTACGCCAACCTCGACGCCACCACCTCCAGCAACGCCAAGCTTGCTGCACTGCAAGCCTACTTTCTGCAAGCGCCACCGGACGATGCCGCCTGGGCGGTGTACTTTCTGTCCGGGGGGCGCCCTCGCCAGTTGGTCCCCACGCGCCTACTGCGGGACATGGCCACCGAAGCGTCGGGCATCGAACCCTGGCTGTTCGAAGAAAGCTACCAGTCGGTGGGTGACTTGGCGGAGACGATTTCCCTACTGTTACCGGAATCCACCTACACCTCAGAAGACGGCCTTGCAGTGTGGCTGGAGGAAAAACTCCTACCCCTGCGTGGCTTGCCTCCGTTGGAATTGGCTGAGCGCCTACCGGCGTTATGGGCGCAACTGGATCAACCCAGCCTGATGGTGTGCATCAAGTTGATCACCGGCAGTTTTCGCGTGGGCGTGTCCAAGTTGCTGGTCACGCGAGCCCTCGCTGCCATGGCCGACCTCGACAGCAAGCGCGTGGCGCAGCGGCTAGTGGGCTACACCGACTTGTCCAACCGTCCTACGCCTGAGGGCTACCTCAAGCTGATCGCCGCTGAATCTTCCGACGAGCATGCGCAAAGGGGCGGGCAGCCCTATCCGTTTTTTCTCGCCCACGGTTTGGCGCAACCGGTGGAGCAGTTCGACACCTTGCTCGGCTCGCCCGCCGACTGGCAGGTGGAATGGAAGTGGGATGGCATCCGTGCGCAACTGGTCAAGCGTGAGGGCCGCCTGTGGATCTGGTCCCGGGGTGAAGAACTGGTCACCGAGCGTTTCCCCGAACTTCACAGCCTGGTCAGTGGCTTGCCCGATGGCACGGTGATCGATGGCGAAATCGTAGTGTGGAAGGACGCGGTGCAACCTTTCGCGCTGCTGCAACAGCGCATTGGTCGCAAGACCCTGAGCAAAAAAGTACTTGAGGACGCCCCGGTCGCAGTCCTGGCCTACGACCTGCTGGAACATCAGGGTAACGACTGGCGCAACCACACTCAGGCTGAGCGCCGCGCGCAACTTGAGCAGGTGATTGCCCAGTGCAACCAATCCTCGTTGCAGGCATCACCGTTGCTGACTGGGAGCAGTTGGCAGGACCTCGCCGAACAACGCGAAGCCTCTCGCAGCCTCGGGGTGGAAGGCATGATGCTCAAGGACCGCAAAGGCCTCTACGGCGTGGGCCGCACCAAGGACATGGGTCTATGGTGGAAGTGGAAGGTGGACCCGTTCAGCATCGACGCGGTGTTGATCTATGCCCAGCGCGGTCATGGTCGACGCGCCAGCCTGTATAGCGACTACACCTTTGCGGTATGGGACGGGCCGCCCGGTACCGAACGCACGCTGGTGCCGTTTGCCAAGGCGTATTCAGGGCTGACGGACGAGGAAATGCGCAAGGTCGACGCCATCGTGCGCAAGACCACGGTGGAAAAGTTCGGGCCGGTCAGCAGCGTCACGCCGAGCATGGTGTTTGAGCTGGGGTTTGAGGGGATTGCCCTGTCCAAGCGGCATAAAAGCGGGATTGCGGTGAGGTTTCCGCGAATGTTGCGCTGGCGACAGGATAAGGCGGTGGAAGAAGCCGATAACCTCGCCACGTTGCAGGACCTTCTGGCCTGACTCAAAACACCTGTGGGAGCTGGCTTGCCTGCGATGGCGGCGGGTCAGCTAATGCATCTGTAATTGACCCACCGCTCTCGCAGGCAAGCCAGCTCCCACCTTTTTGATCTGCATCAGTTCCAAATTGGTGCGATGAATTTTCCATGCCCATTTCCGGGCATCTCCTACACTCAAACTTCCCTCATCCCACCTTTTAAAACGCTCATTCGGAACTATGGTGCAGAAATTGCTACCTGTGATCCGTCTGACACCGTTCAGTAACAGTCTAAACGCGCCACAAGCGCTTATCTTGGTTTCCAGGGATTACATAATGAAAAAAGCATTGCTGACCCTTTCTGCACTGGCTCTGTGCATGGCCGCCGGTTCCGCGCTGGCCAAGGAATACAAGGAACTGCGTTTTGGTGTCGATCCGTCCTATGCACCGTTTGAATCCAAGGCCGCCGACGGCAGCCTGGTCGGCTTCGATATCGACCTGGGCAATGCGATCTGCGCCGAGCTGAAAGTGAAGTGCAAGTGGGTCGAAAGTGATTTCGACGGCATGATTCCAGGCCTGAAAGCCAACAAATTCGACGGCGTGATTTCGTCCATGACCGTGACCCCGGTGCGTGAAAAGGCCATCGACTTCTCTAACGAGCTGTTCTCCGGCCCAACCTCGCTGGTGTTCAAGAAGGGTGCTGGCTTCTCGACGCCCGAGTCCCTCAAGGGTAAATCCGTGGGCTACGAGCAAGGCACCATCCAGGAGGCCTACGCCAAGGCGGTACTGGATAAAGCCGGTGTGACCACCAAGGCCTACGCCAACCAGGACCAAGTGTATGCCGACCTGACCTCCGGCCGTCTCGACGCTTCCGTGCAGGACATGCTGCAAGCCGAACTGGGCTTTTTGAAGTCGCCAGCCGGTGCGGGCTACGAAGTCAGCGCCGCCATTGACGACCCACTGCTGCCGTCGAAAACCGCCATCGGTATCAAAAAAGGTAACACTGAACTGAAGGCGCTTTTGGATAAAGGTATCAAAGCGTTACACGATGATGGCACCTACGCCACCATCCAGAAGAAACACTTTGGCGATCTGAACCTGTACAGCGGCAAATAATGCCTGGAGCGCCCTTCCCTGGAAGGGCGCTTTTTTATCGCCATAGGTCCTGATTTATGCTCGAAGAATTATTGCAAACCCTCGGGCTGAGCGCGCTCAGTTTGAAGGGTTTCGGCCCGCTGTTGCTGCAAGGCACGTGGATGACGATCAAGTTGTCAGTGCTGTCCCTGGCCGTCAGCGTCGTGCTCGGCTTGCTCGGTGCCAGCGCCAAATTGTCCAGCCTGCCCTTTTTGCGCATCCCCGCCCAGCTCTACACCACGCTGATTCGCGGTGTACCCGACTTGGTCCTGATGCTGCTGATTTTCTACAGCCTGCAAACCTGGCTCACCGGTTTCACCGACTTCATGGAATGGGAATACATCGAGATCGACCCATTCAGCGCCGGGGTGATCACCCTGGGCTTTATCTACGGTGCTTATTTCACCGAAACCTTTCGCGGCGCAATCCTCGCCGTGCCCCGTGGCCAACTGGAAGCCGCCACGGCCTACGGCCTCAAGCGCGGGCAACGGTTTCGCTACGTGACCTTCCCGCAGATGATGCGCTTTGCCCTGCCGGGTATCGGCAACAACTGGATGGTGATGCTCAAGGCCACGGCGCTGGTGTCGATCATCGGCCTGGCCGACTTGGTCAAGGCTGCCCAGGACGCGGGCAAGAGCACCTATCAGCTGTTCTACTTCCTGGTGCTCGCCGCGTTGATCTACCTGATGATCACCAGCGCGTCCAACTTCGTCTTGCGTCGCCTTGAACGGCGCTACTCCGCAGGCGCCCGGGAGGCAGTGCGATGATCGAACTCTTGCAGGAATACTGGCGCCCCTTCCTTTATAGCGACGGCCAGCACATCACCGGTCTGGCCATGACGATGTGGCTGCTCAGCGCCGCGCTGGTCATCGGCTTTCTGGTGTCGATTCCGCTGTCCATTGCGCGTGTCTCGCGCAATCGTGCCGTGCGTTGGCCGGTGCAGTTCTACACCTACCTGTTCCGGGGCACGCCGCTCTATATCCAGTTGCTGATCTGCTACACCGGCATCTACAGCATCGCCGCCGTGCGCGAACAACCGCTGCTGGACGCATTCTTTCGCGATGCGATGAACTGCACCATCCTGGCCTTCGCCCTCAACACCTGCGCCTACACCACGGAGATTTTCGCCGGGGCGATCCGCAGCATGGCCCATGGCGAAGTCGAAGCGGCCAAGGCCTATGGCTTGAGCGGCTGGAAGCTGTACGCCTACGTGATCATGCCGTCCGCGCTGCGTCGCTCGCTGCCCTACTACAGTAATGAAGTGATCCTGATGCTGCACTCGACCACGGTGGCCTTCACCGCGACGATTCCAGACATCCTCAAAGTGGCGCGGGACGCTAACTCGGCCACCTTCATGACCTTTCAATCATTCGGTATCGCTGCGCTGATCTACCTGACCGTGACCTTCGCGCTGGTCGGTCTGTTTCGTCTGGCGGAGCGCCGCTGGCTGGCGTTTCTCGGGCCGAGCCATTAAGGAGTTTGTATGCGTCATCAGGTTCATGAACTGATCGCGCCAGTGCCAGGTACGGCGCGGCAGATTCACAGTTTTCACTTCGGCCCGGAGCAGGCCGAGGGCAAGATTTACATCCAGTCGTCGCTGCACGCCGATGAGTTGCCGGGCATGCTGGTGGCCTGGCACCTCAAAGTGCAATTGGCGAAGCTGGCCGCGGCCGGTCGCCTGCGCAGCGAGATCGTGCTGGTGCCTATCGCCAACCCGGTGGGTCTGGAACAGGTGTTGATGGATATCCCGCTGGGTCGCTATGAGCTGGAGAGCGGGCAGAACTTCAATCGCCTGTTTGTCGACCTCAGTGAAGCGGTCGGCAACCAGGTCGAAGATTTGCTCGGGGATGATCCTCGGCACAACGTCGAACTGATCCGCGCCGCGCTGTCCACCGCCCTCGCCGCACAAAATGCCGACACCCAGCTGCAATCCCAGCGCCTGGTGCTGCAACGCCTGGCCTGTGACGCCGACATAGTACTGGACCTGCATTGCGATTTCGAAGCCGTGGCGCACTTGTACACCACGCCCGAGGCCTGGCCGCAGGTGGAACCGCTCGCGCGGTATATCGGTTCGGAGGCTAATTTGCTCGCGACCGACTCCGGTGGACAATCCTTCGATGAGTGTTTCACCCTGGTCTGGTGGCAATTGCAGCAACGCTTCGACGAGCGCTTCCCGATCCCCATGGGCAGTTTTTCGGTGACCGTCGAACTGCGCGGGCAAGGCGACGTCAACCACGGCCTGGCCAGTCTCGACTGCCAGGCAATCATCGATTACCTGATTCACTTCGGCGCCATCACCGGTGATGCGGCACCGCTGCCCGACCTGCCCTACCCGGCCACACCGCTGGCCGGCGTTGAACCGGTGGCGACGCCAGTGGGTGGCCTGCTGGTGTTCAGCGCCCTGCCCGGTGAATACCTGGAGGCCGGGCAACTGATCGCCGAAATCATCGACCCCATTTCCGACCGCGTAACGCCGGTGCACTGCCAGAAGGCCGGCCTGCTTTACGCTCGTTCGCTACGCCGCATGGCCACTGCCGGGATGGTCATCGGCCATGTCGCGGGCAGCGAAGCCTACCGTAGCGGCTACCTACTTTCGCCTTGAGGATGCACGCCCCATGTACAAATTGACCGTTGAAGGCCTGCATAAAAGCTATGGCGACAATGAGGTGCTCAAAGGTGTTTCGCTCAAGGCCAAGACCGGTGACGTGATCAGCCTGATCGGCGCCAGCGGCTCGGGCAAGAGCACCTTTTTGCGCTGCATCAACTTCCTGGAAACCCCCAACGACGGCGCCATGACCCTGGACGGCCAGTCGATCCGCATGGTCAGCGATCGCCACGGCATGCGCGTGGCCGACGACGCCGAACTGCAGCGCCTGCGCACGCGCCTGGCGATGGTGTTCCAGCACTTCAACCTGTGGAGCCACATGAGTGTACTGGAAAACATCACCATGGCCCCGCGCCGGGTGCTGGGTTGCAGCAAGAAAGACGCCGAAGACCGCGCCCGTCGCTACCTCGACAAGGTAGGGTTGCCGGCGCGTGTGGCCGATCAATACCCGGCGTTCCTGTCCGGCGGCCAGCAGCAACGGGTCGCCATCGCCCGCGCCTTGGCCATGGAACCCGAGGTGATGCTGTTCGACGAGCCCACCTCGGCCCTCGACCCGGAACTGGTGGGCGAAGTGCTCAAGGTGATCCAGGGCCTGGCCGAGGAAGGCCGCACCATGATCATGGTGACCCACGAGATGAGCTTTGCGCGCAAGGTGTCGAGCCAGGTGCTGTTCCTGCACAAGGGCCTGGTGGAAGAGCAAGGTGCGCCTGCGGATGTGTTGGGCAATCCCAAGAGTGAGCGCTTGCAGCAGTTTCTAAGTGGCAATCTCAAGTGAAGCAGATGCGCGCATGAAACGTATGGCGTGTGCGTCGGGTTTCAAAGCGCCAGCCTGCCTGCGTGCAGGCACGCGAGACGATTTCCAGGCCAAAGCCGAACCCCGGCGACACGCGCTGTTCCACACGGTTATTGATGATCACCAGTTGCTGCTCAGTGAGGACAACCCGGACTTTACCGGCGCCATGCTGAACAGCGTTGCCCAGCAGGTTCTGCACCACACTGCGGGCTATCGCCTCATTGGCCTTCACGCAGATCGTTGATGCCCCCGTCAGCACCCGCGCATCAGCCGCGAGAGGGTAAAGCAGCTGGTATTTTTCGATCTGCTCGGCGACGACAGCGGACAGGTCAATCGCCGCATGGGGCAATTGACGCGGTTCACGGGCCAGGGACAAAAACAGCTCAATGGTCATTTTCATTCCGGACAACGCGCCCTCCATGCGTAGCAGGCTGCGTGCGGATTTTTCGGCGTTGCAGCCGGGCAAACGCAGGATCGCCAGGCTGTTGTTCAAGATCCCCAAGGGGGTGCGTAGCTCGTGGCTCACGTGCCGGGTAAATGCCTGCTCGCGCAGCAGCGCGGCATTTTGCTGGGTCACCAGAGCCGACAGCGTACGGCTCAACGTGCCGATTTCGTCCTGGCGCTCGAACCCGCTGAATCTGCACGGCCCACGCGGTTCAGAGGCCACGTCCTCCACCAATTGGCTGACGGGCTGGGCAATGGCGCGGGCAATCGCGATGGCCAGGATGGTACCCAGGATCAGGATCAATCCGGCCACCGCGCACAACAGCCCGAAAATCTGAGCGCCGTAGCCTTCGGTCTGGCTGAGTTCAGACTCGTTCAGCATCAGTATCAGCCGCTGCGACGCACCCGGTACAACACTCACGAACACATGGACATCCTCTCCCTCCAGTTCATGGTGACCGGCTGGCAATTGGCGAATGACGGCGGGAAGTTCAGCGTCTCCCGACCAGTAGCCTTGCAGGTAAATGCTGTTGGGCATCGCCGTCGCTGCCCCTTGCAGGCTATGCCGTTCCTCGAACGCCTGTGCCTCAAGCTTCAAATAGCTGGCAATGATGTAGTCCTCTGTCACGTTGACAGTGGCCCAGATCAGCACACTGTAGAACAACGTAATCGTTGCCATGAACGGCAGCAGTGCAGAGAGGATTCGCGCAAAAAAGGAATCAGTAAGGAATCGCAAGACGATAGCCCTTACCGTGAACCGTCCGGATCAGCTCGTTACCGTATGGCTTGCCCAAGGCTTGGCGGAGCCGGTAGATATACGTGCGCAGTGCATCACTGTCTGGCGGATCACCCCCTGGCCACAACGCGGCCTCCAGTTTGCGCCGGCTGACGGGCTCCGGTGCCCCATCGGCAAGCAGGTTCAGCAAGGTGAATTGGAGGGCGGGTAACACCGTGATGACGCCGTTGTAGCGCAACGCCTGCGAGACCGGATCAATCACCAGGTCGCCCAGTTGTTTCACACGGCGTGGCTGGCGCGGGGAGCCCCGGCGGATCAGCGCGCGGATACGCCATAGCAACTCTTGAGGCTCAAAGGGTTTGACCAGGTAATCGTCGCCGCCTGCGTCGTAACCCTCTTGTTTATCGGGCAGTGCGTCACGTGCCGTCAGGAATATAACGGGCGTGTGGTTCTGCTCGCACCGCAACTGGCGACAGGTGTCAAAACCGCTCATGCGAGGCATTGCCACATCCATGACGATGAGGTCGTACTCATGGTGCTGGACACGCTCCAGGCAACTTCGCCCATCGCGGGCAAAATCTACATCGAAACCAAATTCACCGAGATAATCCCCCAACGAACCCGCCAACGCATGATCATCTTCAACTAGTAATATTTCCATCAGGACAAACTCCAAATTCTTACAAACAACTAAGAACATCCCTTCAGCAAACAAATAAAAACTGACAACAAATATCGTTTCGCGACGTTACATTTGATTCACACTTCATCTTATACATTCTTGTCATGCAAAAAATACTTCGAGTGTTCATCCGTTATCTGGGCGCAGGCTTCTTCGCGACACTGGTGCATTTCGTAGTGTTCGTCTGCTTGCTGCCTTACTACGGCCCAACGCCATCCACCTTCTGTGCAGCCGTTACGGGGGCGCTGGTCGCCTATTGCCTGTCCAGGCATTGGGTATTTGTGAAGCGAGACTGCAATAGAGGGCGATTTTTCATAACGGCCACCAGTCAGGTTTTATCTAACACGCTTATTGTCACGCTACTGATCCACTGGGGCGTACCTGCACAACTTGCACAGCTCATGACAATGGTCGCCGTGACTCTTCAAGGCTTTACGATTAATCACTTCTGGGTATTCAAACATGACAGCAAACGCGAACCTCTTCAGTGAGTCCTTGCCTGCCACGAAACTTACAATATTGGTGCCTTGCTTTAACGAGCAGTGCGTAATAACGCAATTCCATTTGCGCCTGATGGCGATCATTGAACGCGTAAGAATCCGCACAGAAGTGTTCTACATCAATGACGGCAGTCAAGACCAGACAGCGGCCATGATCGATCAATTTTCTCAGGACCCGCGTGTCAGGTGCCTGCACTTGAGTCGCAACTTCGGCAAAGAAGCGGCCATGCGCGCAGGCATCAACGACATAGACGGCGGCGCAGTAATCATCATGGACTGCGACCTGCAAGACCCACCGGAGCTGATCCCCCTTATGGTGCAGGAATGGCACAAGGGCTATGAGATCGTGAACATGCAGCGCCGCTCACGGCACTGTGATTCCTGGACAAAACGCACGGCCGCAAGGCTCTATTACGCCACGCTGGACCAACTGATCGACGACTTCGAAGTCCCCCAGCAAGTCAGTGATTTCAGACTCATAGGGCCCAACGCACTCGCGGCCATTCGCGCCATGGACGACAACGCCGGCGTATTGAAACTGCTGGTCAGCTGGCTCGGCTACCCAAGTACCGAAGTGAACTACGACCGCAAGCCACGCCAAGCAGGCACAACCAAGTGGACGCCGCTGTCATTGCTGGACCTGTGTGCGGACTCGATTCTTGCTTTCTCTACTCGCCCGCTGCGCATGTACAGCTACTTGAGTGCCATGAGCTTTCTGGTTGGCTCACTGTGGGTTGCAGCCACCGCGACATTCGGTGAACTGACCCATGCGCATCTGCTGGTGCAATCGATTCTGTTGTTGTGCCTGGGTACCGCCGTGGTCGGCGAGTATGTCGGCCGGGTGCTGACGGTGGTGAGCCCCAGGCCCAACTCCCTGCATAAGCGCGATCTATCTTGAATCCCTTCATAAAGGCTGACGGCATGAATCATTCCACGTCCATGCGTTTGCTCTGGGGCATCCTGTTCACGGTGCTGCTGGCGCGCCTGCTCACACTCGGGCTCTATCCAATCATGGATACCTCAGAGGCCCGCTATGCCGAAATTGCCCGAAAAATGCTCGTCTCCAATGACTGGATCACGCCGATGTTCGATCACGGAGTGCCGTTCTGGGGCAAGCCGCCGTTGTCATTCTGGCTACAGGCACTGAGCATGAAAGCGTTCGGCATCAACGAGTTCTCCAGCCGTTTTTCAACCTGGCTGCTGCATGTCGCCAGCTGCGCGCTGATCGTGCACTTCGCTTGCGGCGAGCGCAGCCTGCGAGTCGGGTTGACGGCAGCGATTATCTACTCGACTTGCACACTCGGGCTCCTTTCCAGCGGTGCCGTGTTGACCGACGGCGCATTGGCGTTCGCCCTTTTGCTCGCCCACCTGGGCGTGTGGCGCGGTTTGATGCACGGTGACCGCAGGTGGGCCATGGCGGGTTTTCTCGGGCTTGGCCTGGGCCTGCTCGCAAAAGGCCCGCTGGCGCTTGTGTTGCTGGCGATGCCCGCGTCAATCTGGCTGGCGCTTACCGGCCATTGGCGGCGATTGCTGGGGCTGCCATGGTTGCCGGGGTTGGCACTGATGCTCGCGGTGGCCATGCCTTGGTATTGGCTGGCCGAACTGAAAACCCCGGGTTTTCTGGAGTACTTCATCGTCGGCGAACATTTCAGTCGCTACGTCATCAGCAAATGGCAAGGCGATCTATACGGCAGCGCACATGCGCAACCCTTGGCGATGATTTGGGGGCACCTGCTGGGCGGGCTTTTGCCCTGGACGCTGTTTTTACCGATGCTGGTCAAGCTGCGCGGGCAATTTGAAGGTCAGCGAGAGTACTTGATCTTTGTGCTGGGCTGGGCTGTTTCAGCGCCCTTGTTCTTTACCATGTCCACCAACATCCTCTGGACCTACGTACTGCCCGCGCTGCCAGCCTGGGCGTTATTACTGGCTGAGGTGCTCTGCCGCAAAACACGCGGGACCGTCATCGCAGCCATGGCGTTGGCCTTGCCCCTACTGGGCTGCATCTTGATCATCAGTGGCGAGATTGCCGACCGCCCACAAAACCAGAAAAACATGGTTGCGCTTTGGAAAGCGCAACAAGCCGCTGCGCCGGGCGACTTGATCTACCTGGGATCACGCTCCTATTCGGCCGAGTTCTATAGCAGCGGCTGGGCACGGCACACCAAAAGCCCACAACAACTGCCGCTGTCGAAAGACTTTTACCTGGTCCGACGCAAAAACAACCAGCAACCGCTGCCGCCAACCTTGACCTGCTACGCAGTGGCCCAGGCCAATACATCCCAATTGCATTACTGTCGTGCCGCACCCGGTTAAACCTTTGGCAGGCGTTAAGGGTCTGTGCAATAAGCCCTTCAGAGCGTCAGCGCCCGCATGGCAAAACCTCTCGACTTCGCCCGGCAATGGTTCGCCGCCAAAGGCTGGAAGCCGTTCGCCTTTCAAAAAGAAGTCTGGGCGGCGGTCAAGGAAGGCCGATCAGGTTTGCTGCATGCCAGCACCGGCGCCGGTAAAACCTATGCACTGTGGTTTGCCGCGCTCAATCGCTTCGCCATCACTCGCCCAGCGACAACCGGTAAACGCAAACCACCGGCTGAACCGCTGACGGTGCTGTGGATCACGCCCATGCGTGCGTTGGCCGCCGACACCGCCCGCGCCCTTGAAGCGCCGCTCGAGGCGTTACAGATTCCCTGGAGTGTCGGCCTGCGCACCGGCGACACCAGCAGCAGCGAACGCGCGCGGCAGACCCGCCGCCAGCCCACCGCACTGGTCACCACCCCGGAAAGCCTGACGTTAATGCTGGCCCGCGCCGATAGCGAAGCCAGCCTGGGAAACCTGCGCATGGTGGTCGTGGATGAGTGGCACGAACTGATCGGTAATAAACGCGGCGTGCAACTGCAACTGGCGCTGGCACGCTTGCGGCGCTGGCATCCAGAGTTGATGGTGTGGGGTATTTCGGCAACCTTGGGTAATCAGTCTCACGCATTGGAAGTGCTGATCCCACAGGGTGACGGGATCAATGTGCAGGGGCTAACGGCCAAGCAGTTGATCATCGACACATTATTGCCACCCGTTACAGAACGTTTTCCCTGGGCCGGGCATATCGGCTTGAAGATGCTGCCCCAAGTGGTGGCCGAGGTGGAAAGTAGCAGCAGTTGCCTGGTCTTTACCAACACGCGAGCGCAATCGGAAATTTGGTACCAGGCATTGCTTGAAGCCCGTCCCGACTGGGCCGGGGTGATTGCCCTGCACCATGGTTCGCTGTCGCGAGAGACCCGTGACTGGGTGGAGCGGGCTTTGAAAGACGGCCAGCTCAAGGCGGTGGTGTGTACGTCAAGCCTGGACCTGGGGGTGGATTTCCTGCCGGTGGAGCGCGTACTGCAGATCGGCTCGGCCAAAGGCGTGGCCCGCCTGATGCAACGCGCCGGTCGCTCGGGGCACGCGCCGGGGCGGCCCTCGCGGGTGACATTGGTGCCGACCCACAGCCTGGAGTTGGTGGAGGCCGCGGCGGCGCAGGATGCGATTGCGCAGCGGCGCATTGAAGCGCGCGAGTCGCCGCACAAATCGTTGGATGTACTCGTCCAGCATCTTGTCAGCATGGCATTGGGCGGTGGCTTTACACCGCAAGCGCTGCTGGCCGAGGTACGCGGCGCCTGGGCTTATCGCGATCTGACGGATGAAGACTGGGCCTGGGCGCTGGGGTTTGTGCGCCATGGTGGCCTTTCGTTGACGGCTTATCCGGATTACCGTCGCGTCGAGCCGGACGAGCACGGCATCTGGCGCGTCCCGGACGCAAGGCTGGCACGTCGACATCGCATGAGCGTCGGCACCATCGTCAGCGACGCAAGCATCCAGTTGAAGTTCTGGAGCAAGGGCGGCGGCGGCAAAAACCTCGGCAGCGTCGAGGAAGGTTTTATTGCGCGGCTCAAGCCGGGAGATGGCTTCCTGTTCGCCGGGCGCTTGCTGGAGCTGGTGCGGGTCGAAAACATGACCGCCTATGTACGTCGCAGCACCGCGAAAAAAGCCGCCGTACCGCGCTGGAATGGTGGGCGCATGCCGCTTTCCAATGAGCTGGCCCAGGCCGTCGTCGTGCGCTTGGATGAAGCGGCCCACGGACACTTCGAAGGGCCGGAGATGCAGGCGGTTCGGCCCCTCTTGCAAACACAATTGCGCTGGTCCGGCTTGCCGACGCGCGAGCACTTGCTGGCTGAGGCCTTGAAATCGCGGGAGGGATGGCACCTGTTCCTCTACCCCTTCACCGGGCGCCAGGTGCACCTGGGGCTGGCGAGTGTGTTGGCGTGGCGGGTGAGCCGAGGGCAGGCGGTCACCTTCTCCATTGCGGTGAATGATTACGGGCTGGAGTTATTGAGTGCCACCGAAGTGGATTGGCCAGCGCTGTTGAACGACGCGCTGTTGAGTCCTGAAAACCTGCTGGATGATGTGGTGGCCAGCCTGAATGCCGGGGAGTTGGCCCTGCGCCGTTTTCGTGAAATCGCACGTATCGCCGGGCTGGTGTTCGCCGGTTACCCTGGCGCGCCGAAAAGCACCCGGCAGGTGCAGGCGTCCAGCGGGTTGTTCTTTGAGGTGTTCAAGCAATATGACCCGCAGAACCTGCTGCTGACCCAGGCAGGGGAAGAAGTCCTGCGTGATGAGTTGGATATTCGCCGGCTGGAAGAGACATTACGTCATCTGTCGGCGCTGAAACTGGACCTGCATAAGATCGAACGGCCTACGCCGTTGGCCTTTCCCCTGCTGGTTGAGCGGATGCGCGAAAGCATGAGTTCGGAAAAACTTTCTGAGCGCATTGCGCGGATGGTCAAGGACCTGGAAAAAGTCGCGGATAACGGGAAGCGTTGATGGTTTGTTCGGTAATGCTCGAGGGTGAAGAACTGTGGCTGCTGGCAGACAAGGCCGTCTATTGGCCTGCGCGTCAGTGTCTGTTGATTGCGGATGCGCATTTCGGCAAGGCGTCGGCATATCGAAGCCTGGGGCAACCGGTGCCGCAGGGAACCACGACCGAGAATTTGCAACGACTGGACCGGTTGCTATCGACGCTACCGTGTACGCAGGTGATCTTTCTAGGCGATTTCCTGCACGGCACAGGCTCTCACGCCAGCGGCACGCTGAGCGCATTGAGAACCTGGCGAGCACGCCATCCTGACCTGCCTATGACCTTGATTCGAGGCAATCACGATAAACGTGCGGGTGACCCACCTGCGGATCTGAGGATCGAGGTTGTTGCGGAGCCGCTGCTGATGGCCCCGTTTGCATTGCAACACGAACCGGATGCCCATGCGACCCACCATGTATTGGCAGGGCACGTGCATCCGGTGTATCGCTTGCGCGGCAGGGGACGGCAAAGTCTGCGCCTACCGTGCTTCCAGATCGGAACGCAGGTCAGCTTGCTGCCGGCGTTTGGCGCGTTTACCGGTGGCTTTGCAGTGGAACAGGCCAATGACCGCCGAATATTTGTCATCGGCGACCATCAAGTTTGGCCAGTGCATTAACTGGCTGGCGAAGTGTCAGGCTACAGGCGCGGGAGGTGGCTCATCTGGAACAGTGGGCGAGCCCGGTTCTTCAATGGGTTGCGGGGAATCCGGATCTGGCTGGCCGGGAATACCACCCGCATAAGCGGGATCGGCCATCAGGGACCAGGCCAGAACGCCAATCTGGTTGGGTTCAAGCCGGGCAATTTCTGCGCTGATTCGCGGGTCGATCTTCATAAAGTACTCCTCAAGCGTGGCTCGACGCGTTTTACACGCGCCGAGGCAGTACACCTAGATAGAGTCACTTTCTTCAGACTAATTCCCTTTACGCGTAAGACCTTTCTATCAAGCGCGTGGGAGAGTGACGCCGCGCTGGCCCTGATACTTGCCCGCGCGGTCTTTATAGGACACTTCACAGGCCTCGTCAGACTGCAGGAACAGCATCTGCGCCACGCCTTCGTTGGCGTAGATTTTCGCCGGTAGCGTAGTGGTGTTGGAGAATTCCAGGGTCACGTGACCTTCCCACTCAGGCTCAAGCGGCGTCACGTTGACGATAATGCCGCAACGCGCGTAGGTACTTTTACCCAGGCAGATGGTCAGCACGTCGCGGGGGATACGGAAGAACTCCACGGTGCGCGCCAGGGCGAAGGAGTTCGGTGGGATGATGCACACGTCGCTCTTGACGTCGACGAAGCTCTTTTCGTCGAAGTTCTTTGGATCGACGATGGCCGAGTTGATGTTGGTGAACACCTTGAATTCATCGGCACAGCGCACGTCGTATCCATAGCTGGAAACGCCGTAGGAAATCACCGGGGCATCACCTTGGCCGCGGATCTGCCGCTCGACGAACGGTTCGATCATGCCGTGCTCTTGCGCCATGCGGCGAATCCACTTGTCCGATTTGATGCTCATGGCGGTGTCCTGAATAGCGAGGTGAAAAATCTGTTGGGCATCTTACCGGGGCCGGCGTTGGGGTTCAAAGGCCACGGGGCTTTTCTTAAAAAAAACGCCGGTTGCTCACACGTCGTAGCCAACGGAGCCGGGCCCCGTATAGCTGTGCGAGGCGAATAGAAATACCACCGCCAGTCACGAAAATAGAGAAACCTTCGGAAATATCATTGGCACGTCCGAGAAAAACAGTTAAGGTGACGTCACTGTGTTGCTTGTGTCACTGAGAATCTCTACACGATATGTTGAATTTCGATCCAACCATCTCCAAGAATTTTTCCTGCTCTTTGCACTCAGTCTCGGCCAGGGCTTTTCCTGAGTCGCAGTTAACTTTGTTCAAGGAGTTACACCATGTCTAATCGCCAAACTGGTACCGTTAAGTGGTTCAACGATGAAAAAGGCTTCGGCTTCATCACTCCACAATCCGGTGACGACCTGTTCGTTCACTTCAAAGCTATCCAATCCGACGGCTTCAAAAGCCTGAAAGAAGGCCAACAGGTCTCTTTCATCGCTACCCGCGGTCAGAAAGGCATGCAAGCTGAAGAAGTTCAAGTTATCTAACTTGTACTGACTTAGTCGAAAAGACCCCGCCCTTAAAAGCGGGGTTTTTTTATGCCTGGGATTTCATGCCGTATGACTCTGCGTGGCGTAGCAGCTGTCGAGCCTTGGCGAGGCTGCGTTCGCGGTACGTCAGATATACCGTTGACGCAGCCTCGCCAAGGCTCGACAGTTGCTAACGCAGTAGAAAGCAAAACGCCCGGCGCACTCTCATGCACCGGGCGTTTTAATAGCTGCCTTAGGAGACGTTACTGAAACAACGACTCGCTCGACAAGCCATTCTTCTCCAAGATCTCGCGCAAGCGCTTGAGCCCCTCCACCTGGATCTGCCGCACCCGCTCACGGGTCAGACCGATCTCCAGGCCTACGTCTTCCAAGGTACTGCTCTCATGGCCGCGCAGGCCGAAGCGGCGAATCACCACTTCACGCTGCTTGTCAGTGAGCTCTGACAACCACTGGTCAATGCTTTGGGAAAGATCATCGTCCTGTAACAGCTCACAAGGATCTGTAGGGCGATCATCCGTCAGAGTGTCCAGCAGGGTTTTATCCGAATCCGGACCCAACGAGACGTCGACCGAAGACACACGCTCGTTAAGACCAAGCATGCGCTTGACCTCCCCTACCGGCTTCTCCAGCAGGTTGGCGATTTCTTCGGGCGAAGGTTCATGATCGAGTTTTTGGGTAAGCTCACGCGCTGCCCGCAGGTAGACGTTGAGCTCTTTGACCACATGGATCGGCAACCGGATCGTGCGGGTCTGATTCATGATCGCCCGTTCGATTGTCTGACGAATCCACCAGGTGGCATAGGTCGAAAAGCGGAAGCCCCGCTCAGGGTCGAACTTCTCTACCGCCCGGATCAAGCCCAGGTTGCCCTCCTCGATCAAGTCCAACAAGGAAAGCCCACGATTGACGTAGCGTCGGGCGATTTTCACCACCAGGCGCAGGTTGCTTTCAATCATGCGCTTGCGCCCAGCCGGATCACCCTTTTGCGACAAGCGCGCAAAATGGACTTCTTCTTCGGGGGTAAGCAGAGGGGAAAAGCCGATTTCATTGAGATACAGCTGGGTCGCATCGAGCGCCCGTGTGTAGTCAATGTACTTGTGTTGCTTTAACGCGGTGGAGTTCTTGGATTTGGTGCGAACTGAAGGTACAGCAGGTCCCTCATTCGACATCGATTCCGTAGCAATGCCGGTCTCCATAAGGAGAACCTCATCGTCGATGTCAAACTCCGGCGCTTCTTTACTGAGAGCCATTGTTATAGTCCTTTGGTGAGTTCGACCTCAAGCTCAAGCGGCGCCTTTATCCTTGGCAACGCTGGAGCCTGTTCCTTCTACGTGAAGGGAACAGGCTGTGCAACATATCAACGCCGGGGCAAGAATTGCAGCGGATCTACAGGCTTCCCTTGTCGGCGAATCTCAAAGTGCAGTTTCACCCGGTCTGTACCAGTTGATCCCATTTCGGCAATTGTCTGTCCGACTTTGACCTGCTGCCCCTCCCGAACCAACAGCCTACGGTTATGACCGTAGGCACTGACGTAGGTATCGCTGTGTTTGATGATGACAAGCTCGCCGTAGCCCCGTAAACCACTCCCGGCGTACACCACCGTCCCATCAGACGCAGCTAAAACAGGCTGTCCCAAATCTCCGGCGATATCAATGCCTTTATTCAAACTACCGTTTGAAGAGAATTTTCCAATCAACACGCCGTTGGAAGGCCATCCCCAACCGGTCGGCGCGGGCCCTGCAGGTGGCAACGGCGCAGGTGCCGGCTTGTTCGCAGGGGCAGGCGCGGCAGTACCAGCAGGCCGGGTGAAGACGGTGGTTTTGCTTGAGGACGACGGCGAAGAACCACTGTTTGTCACGACTGCCGTAGGCGTTGATCCTGTGCGACCGTCGAAGCGAATCGTCTGACCCGGATGTATCGTGTAAGGCACAGGAATATTGTTACGCGCTGCGAGGGCCTTGTAGTCCCAGCCATAACGGAAGGCGATCGAAAACATCGTATCGCCCTTTCGCACCACATATTGCCCGGTGGTTACCGTCGGCTTTTGCGGTGCCGCACTATTACGATCAACCACCCGCGCGCCGCTGCTTGGCGAGCTGGAGCACCCTACCAACACAGAACTGAAGACGAGGCCAAGCACCAGTCGATGAAAGCTTGTTTTACTCATACGCTGCGCAAGACCTGTGAGACTCACCCGCCGCTCCCTTTGTGCTGGCTGAACATGAATGCCTGTACCAGGCTTGAAATATGACGCAAGTATAACTGGGCATTGGAGTTTTACCGGCACACGTCTGAAACGAATCGTTCAGCGTGTTGAATCGTCGCGCCAGTGATGTTGATTCAATAGACCCCGCTGTAAGACACATCCCCGCCAGCAGAATTCACCGCCGGAAAAAATTGATCAGGCCAGCGGGCCATTGAGCAGCGGTACAAAACGAACAGCGCCCAGTACATGCCGTGAAAAGCCTTCGTCCTCACGGATAATGAGCATCAATTGTTGCACTTCACCGGAGCCGACCGGGATCACCAGGCGCCCACCGGGGGCGAGTTGATCAAGCAGCGCTTGCGGAACATCGGTGGCCACGGCGGTAACAATGATGCCGTTGTACGGTGCCAGCGCCGGCCAACCTTCCCAGCCATCGCCCCAGCGAAACACCACATTGCGCAGGTTCAACTCCACCAGGCGCTCCTTGGCGCGGTCTTGCAGCACTTTGATGCGCTCCACCGAGAACACCCGCTCCACCAACTGCGCCAGCACGGCGGTCTGGTAGCCGGAGCCCGTGCCGATTTCCAGCACCTTGTCCAACGGCCCCGCCGCCAGCAGCAGCTCGCTCATGCGCGCCACCATGTAAGGCTGGGAAATGGTCTGGTTATGGCCGATAGGCAGCGCCGTGTCTTCATAGGCACGGTGGGCCAGGGCTTCATCGACAAACAGATGCCGAGGCGTGCGCCGGATCACTTCCAGCACCTGGGCGTTGGACAAGCCCTCTTCGTACAGGCGCTGTATCAGGCGTTCGCGGGTACGCTGGGAAGTCATCCCGATGCCCCGGCGCAGCAAGTCGTCTTGTTCACGGCCCATCAGCGAAGCCTCTCCAGCCAGCCATCGAGACCACTGAAGGCATCACTGAAGGTGCGATCAAATTGCAATGGGGTAATCGATACATAACCTTGCATCACCGCATGAAAGTCCGTGCCCGGGCCGCCATCTTCGGCGTCACCCGCAGCAGCGATCCAGTAGCCTTCCTTGCCGCGCGGATCAACCACCTTCAACGGCGCCGCCGCGCGGGCGCGATGGCCCAGGCGCGTGAGCTGGATGCCGCGAATATGATCAAGGGGCAAGTTGGGAATATTGACGTTGAGCACCGTGCGCGGCGGCAAGTCCAGGGAGCCATGGGCCTCTACCAGCTTGCGCGCGAAATAGGCCGCGGTCGGCAGGTTATCCAATTGGCGCGAGGCGAACGAAAAGGCGAACGCGGTTTGCCCCAGGAAACGCCCTTCAAGGGCTGCCGCCACGGTACCGGAATACAGCACGTCATCCCCCAGGTTCGCACCAAGATTGATGCCCGACACCACCAGGTCCGGCTGCGGATCCAACAGGCTGTTGATCGCCAGGTGGACGCAGTCGGTAGGAGTGCCGTTCACGCTGATAAAGCCATTGGCCAGGACCTGCGGGTGCAGCGGACGGTCGAGCGTCAACGAACTGCTGGCGCCGCTCTTGTCCTGGTCGGGGGCAACCACCACGCACTCGGCATAATCTTCCAGCGCAGCATAGAGCGCGGCAAGACCGGGTGCGGTGGCACCGTCATCGTTTGATATCAGAATACGCATGGGTTGTCCGTCTGCCCCACCGGCACCAGATCAACAAGCTCGCGCACCAAGACAGTGGCGAAGCATCCGGCCGGCAGGACGAATTCCAATTGCAGAATGTCCAGCGAGGGATAATGCCACGTCAAACCGCCAATGGGCAGTCGCAGAATGCGACGTTCCTGGCTCATGCCGGCATTCACCAGCCAATCGCGCAGGTCGGCTTCACCGGCGGCGACCGCCTGTTCCAGTTCGAAGGTTGCGCCGCTGGCAGGTGAATCACCTTCGCCCCACTGCGGCCCGGTCGGGTGCAGGTCCAGAATGGCCAGGCGCGGGTCGCTGCACTCCGCCTCCCCCGCCGGGAAAAAGCTGCGGCTGTCGGTAAACGCCAACAGGTCGCCGACCTGCGCACGCTGCCAGGAACCGTCAGCCACACGCGCCGCCAGCACCTTGTTGAACAGGTAGCTGCGCGCCGTCGACAGCAGCCGCGAACGCACGTTGCGCTGTTCCGGCAAAGCCTTGCGCGCGGCCCACTCGCGGGCGTCAACCACGTTGCCGCCATTGTGACCAAAACGCTGGGCACCGAAATAGTTGGGGATGCCCTGCTGTGCAATCAATTGCAAACGCGCGTCGATGGCGGCGGTATCACCGGCCAGCTGGGTCAGGCGCAAGGTGAAACCATTGGCCGAATGTGCGCCGCGCTGCAATTTGCGTTTATGACGGGCGGTCTTGAGAACCTTGAGGCTGTCGTTTTCCGCAGCGCTCATGTCCGGATCGGCTTTGCCTGGCAACTGCACGCTGAACCATTGGCGGGTCAACGCCTGGCGATCCTTGAGCCCGGCATAGCTGACCGTGCGCAACGGCACGCCGGCCGCCTTGGCGATGCGCCGCGCGGCTTCTTCTGTATTGAGGCCACGCTTCTCAACCCACAACCACAGGTGCTCACCCTCGCCGGTCAGCGGGATATCCAGCACTTCATCAACCTGGAAGTCTTCGGCGGTCGCCTTCAGGACCGCGCTGCCCAAGGCCTCGCCATAGGCCCGAGGGCCCAGCAGTTGCAGATCATTCATGCGCGCAGCAACAAGGCAACGGAGTGCACGGCGATGCCCTCTTCACGACCGGTGAACCCGAGCTTTTCGGTGGTGGTGGCTTTCACGTTCACTTGATCCAATTCAATGTGCAGGTCTGCGGCAATCAGTGCGCGCATCGATTCAATATGGGGCGCCATTTTTGGCGCCTGGGCCACGATGGTGTTGTCGACGTTGCCGACCTTCCAGCCTTTGGCATGGATCAGGCCAACCACGTGGCGCAGCAATACACGGCTGTCCGCACCCTTGAAGGTCGGGTCGGTGTCCGGAAAGTGCTTGCCGATATCGCCCAACGCCGCCGCGCCGAGCAAGGCATCGCTCAAGGCATGCAACACAACGTCGCCGTCGGAATGAGCCAGCAACCCATGGTGATGTGCAATGCGCACGCCGCCCAAGGTGATGAAATCGCCTTCAGCGAAACGGTGCACATCGTAGCCGTGGCCAATACGCATAAAAAAACGCCCCGATTTAATTCAGGGCGTGATTCTACCTACTTTTGCCTCACATTAACCGAGCAAAGCACGACCATGGTGTCGCAAATGGTCTTCGATGAAGCTGGCGATAAAGAAGTAGCTGTGGTCGTAGCCAGGTTGCAGCCGCAGTTCCAACGGATGGTTAGCCGCCTTGGCCGCTTGCTGCAAGGCTTCAGGCTTGAGTTGCACGGCAAGGAAATCGTCGCGGTCACCTTGGTCCACCAGCAGTGGCAGCTTTTCCGCGGCTTCGCTGATCAGCACGCAGGCGTCCCACTCACGCCATTTCGAACGCTCTTCGCCCAGGTAGCGGGAAAAGGCCTTCTGACCCCATGGGCAGTCCATCGGGTTACTGATGGGCGAAAACGCCGACACCGACAGGTAACGCCCGGGATTGCGCAACGCACACACCAGTGCACCGTGGCCGCCCATGGAGTGACCGCTGATGCCACGTTTATCTGAAGCCGGGAAATGCGCTTCAACCAACGCAGGCAATTCCTTCACCACGTAGTCATGCATCCGATAGTGCTTGGCCCAGGGCTCCTGCGTGGCATTCAGATAGAAGCCGGCGCCAAGGCCAAAATCCCACGCGTTATCGGGATCACCCGGAACACCCGGCCCACGAGGGCTGGTGTCCGGCGCCACGATGATCAACCCCAGCTCGGCGGCCATGCGCTGCGCGCCGGCCTTCTGCATGAAGTTCTCATCAGTGCAGGTGAGACCGGACAGCCAGTACAACACCGGCAACTTGCCGCCCTGCTCCGCTTGCGGCGGCAGGTAGACGGCGAAGGTCATGTCGCAGCCGAGCACATCGGAGTGATGCTTGTAGCGTTTGTGCCAGCCGCCGAAGCTCTTCTGGCACGACAGGTTTTCCAGACTCATGGCCGACCTCAGAAGTGGATGACGGTACGAATGCTTTTGCCTTCATGCATCAGGTCAAACGCTTTGTTGATGTCTTCCAGGCCCATGGTATGGGTGATGAAGGTGTCCAGCGGGATCTCGCCGGTCTGGGCCATTTCCACGTAGCTTGGCAGCTCAGTACGACCGCGCACGCCACCGAAGGCCGAACCGCGCCAGACGCGACCGGTCACCAGTTGGAAGGGACGCGTGGCAATTTCCTGACCGGCACCGGCCACGCCGATGATCACCGACTCACCCCAACCTTTGTGGCAGCACTCGAGGGCAGCGCGCATCAGCTGAACGTTGCCGATGCATTCAAAAGAGAAGTCCACGCCGCCATCGGTCAGGTCGACAATCACGTCCTGGATCGGGCGGTCGTAGTCTTTCGGGTTGATGCAGTCAGTCGCACCCAGCTGCTTGGCGATTTCAAATTTGGCAGGGTTGATGTCGATGGCAATGATGCGCCCAGCCTTGGCCTTGACTGCACCGATGACGGCCGACAGGCCGATACCGCCGAGACCGAAGATGGCCACGGTGTCGCCCGGCTTGACCTTGGCAGTGTTGATCACTGCACCAATGCCGGTGGTGACGCCGCAACCCAACAGGCAGACTTTTTCCAGTGGCGCTTCTTTAGGAATCTTGGCCACGGAAATTTCCGGCAACACGGTGTATTCGGAGAAGGTCGAAGTGCCCATGTAGTGGAAAATTGGCTGGCCCTTGTAGGAAAACCGAGTGGTGCCATCCGGCATCAAGCCTTTGCCCTGAGTGGAGCGAATGGCCTGGCACAGGTTGGTCTTGCCCGACAGGCAGAATTTGCACTGGCCGCATTCCGGGGTGTACAGCGGGATCACATGATCGCCAACGGCGACCGAAGTCACGCCTTCGCCGATCGCTTCAACCACTGCACCGCCTTCATGGCCGAGGATCGACGGAAAGATACCTTCCGGGTCAGCGCCCGACAGCGTGTAAGCGTCGGTATGGCATACACCGGACGCGACCACGCGCAACAGCACCTCGCCAGCCTTGGGCATGGCGACATCCACTTCAACGATCTCAAGGGGCTTCTTGGCTTCGAAGGCTACGGCGGCGCGGGACTTGATCATCCGGGTTTCTCCAGGGAATTGAATACTGAGGCGGTGAGTGTAAAACATGGCTGATTGATTAATAATCCAAGCGAAAGCAAAACTTTATTGCTGTACAGGGATAATCACCGTGCTTGAAAACCGCTGGGAAGGCATTGATGAATTTGTCGCGGTGGCCGAATGCAGCCAATTCACTGCGGCAGCGGAACGCCTGGGCGTTTCTTCGTCGCATATCAGCCGGCAGGTGGCGCGCCTGGAAGAACGCCTGCAAACGCGGCTGCTGTATCGCAGCACGCGCAAGGTTACCTTGACGGAAGCCGGCCAGACCTTTCTGCAACATTGCCAACGTTTACAGGACGGTCGCGAAGAAGCCCTGCGTGCGGTGGGTGACCTCACCAGCGAACCCAAAGGCATGTTGCGCATGACCTGTGCCGTGGCCTACGGCGAGCGGTTTATCGTGCCGCTGGTAACGCGGTTCATGGGCCTCTACCCGCAGTTGCGCGTGGATATCGAGCTGAGCAACCGTCAACTGGACCTCGTGCACGAAGGCCTGGATCTGGCGATTCGCCTGGGGCGCTTACAGGATTCACGCATGGTCGCCAGCAGGCTGGCACCGAGGCGCATGTACCTGTGCGCGTCGCCGTCCTACCTGGCGCGGTATGGTCGGCCACATAGTTTGTCGGAGTTGAGCCGGCATAACTGCCTGATTGGTAGCTCGGATATCTGGCAACTGGCCCAGGACGGACGCGAGTTTTCCCAGCGGGTGCAGGGAAACTGGCGCTGCAACAGTGGGCAAGCGGTGCTGGATGCGGCGTTGCAGGGCGTCGGGTTGTGCCAGTTGCCGGATTATTACGTGCTGGAGCATTTGCACAGTGGCGCGCTGGTGTCGCTGCTGGAGGCGCATCAGCCGCCGAATACGGCGGTGTGGGCGCTGTATCCGCAGCAGCGGCACTTGTCGCCGAAGGTCAGGAAGTTGGTGGATTTTTTGAAGGTGGGGTTGGCTGAGAGGCCGGAGTACAGCCAGTAATTATTGGCTGTTTGTGCCGGCCTCTTCGCAGGCAAGCCAGCTCCCACCTTTAACCGCGTTTATCCTGTAGTAACGCGGTTAAAGGTGGGAGCTGGCTTGCTCGCGAAGGGGTCGACTCGGTGCAACTGACTACCGCCGATTCGCCCACCGCAACCTGAGCCACTCCAGATCCTCCGGCCGCGTCACCTTGATATTGTCCGACCGCCCTTCGATCAGCCGCGGCGCCTGGCCGGACCATTCCATGGCAGAAGCCTCATCAGTGATGACGGCGTCCGCCACCAGGCTGTCAGCCAAAGCACGATGCAGCGGACCCAGGCGGAACATCTGCGGCGTGTAGGCTTGCCAGATCAGGCTACGGTCGACGGTTTCGACGACACGCCCGTGCTTATCGACGCGCTTGAGGGTGTCGCGTGCCGGCACGGCCAGCAGACCGCCCACCGGGTCGTCCGCCAGTTCAGTCAGCAGTTTGTCGAGGTCATCGCGACTCAGGTTCGGCCGCGCCGCATCATGCACCAGTACCCAATCATCATCACTGGCCCCCAAAGCGTTCAGCTGCAACAGTGCGTTGAGCACCGACCCGGAACGTTCCGAACCGCCGTCCGCACGGTGAATGCGCGGGTCCATGGCACACGCCAAGTCAGGCCAATAAGGATCATCAGAAGCAAGGCTGACCACCAGGCCTTTAAGCGAGGGGTGGTCGAGAAAACAGCCAAGGCTGTGTTCGAGAATGGTGCGTCCGCCCAGTTGCAGGTATTGCTTGGGACGGTCCGCGGCCATGCGGGCACCAATGCCCGCGGCAGGAATCACGGCCCAGAAGGCCGGCAAGCTGTTGCTCATTGGGCCAACTGGTAGAGGGTTTCGCCCTCCTTGACCATGCCCAACTCATGACGAGCCCGCTCTTCAACGGTCTCGGTACCCTTTTTCAGCTCAAGCACTTCCGCATCAAGGACGCGGTTGCGCTCCAGCAGGACCTCGTTTTCGGCGTGCTGTGCAGCGATTTGCTCGGTCAGGTCTTTTACCTGCGCAAAGCTGCCATTACCGACCCATAGGCGGTACTGCAGGCCAGCCAGCAACAAGAGCAAGACGAGAAACAACCAATTGGGACTGCGCATCGAAATCCGGGTATCCAGTGAAAAAAGACAGCCATGCGAAACTTTTAAAGTAACTGATAGCACGAAGCCTGGAAAAACCAGGCTTGTGCTTGATAGCCATCAGATTAGCGTCGAAACCCACACTATCGTGAGTTTTCCGACGCAATCCGTCGACTTTTTACCATGCCTTACCATCAAGAGCGATCAGCCGCGAAACTCGCCGCGACCGTTGTACTTGGCTTTGCCGGCCAGTTGCTCTTCGATACGCAGCAATTGGTTGTACTTGGAAACGCGGTCGGAGCGGCACAGGGAACCGGTCTTGATCTGGCCAGCCGAAGTGCCCACGGCCAGGTCGGCAATGGTCGAATCTTCGGTTTCGCCGGAGCGGTGCGAGATCACGGCGGTGTAGCCCGCAGCCTTGGCCATCTGGATGGCTTCCAGGGTTTCGGTCAGGGTACCGATCTGGTTGAACTTGATCAGGATCGAGTTGGCGATCTTTTTATCGATGCCTTCTTTCAGGATCTTGGTGTTGGTGACGAACAGGTCGTCGCCCACCAGCTGGATTTTCTCGCCGATCTTGTCGGTGAGGATTTTCCAGCCATCCCAGTCGGACTCGTCCAGGCCGTCTTCGATCGAGATGATCGGGTAACGCTCGGTCAAGCCTTTGAGGTAGTCAGCAAAACCTTCGGAGTTGAACACTTGGCCTTCGCCGGACAGGTTGTATTTACCGTCCTCGTAGAACTCGCTGGCCGCGCAGTCCAGGGCCAGGGTCACGTCGGTGCCCAGCTTGTAGCCAGCGTTGGCTACGGCTTCGGAGATCACTTTGAGTGCATCTTCGTTGGACGCCAGGTTCGGTGCGAAACCACCTTCGTCACCCACCGCAGTGCTCAGGCCACGGGCCTTCAGCACAGCCTTGAGGTGATGGAAAATCTCGGTACCCATGCGCAGGCCTTCGGAGAAGGTCTTGGCGCCGACCGGCTGTACCATGAATTCCTGGATGTCGACGTTGTTATCGGCGTGCTCGCCACCGTTGATGATGTTCATCATCGGGACCGGCATCGAGTACACACCCGGGGTGCCGTTCAGGTTGGCAATGTGTGCGTACAGCGGCAGGTCCTGATCCTGGGCAGCAGCCTTGGCAGCAGCCAGGGACACGGCGAGGATGGCGTTGGCGCCCAGGCTGCCTTTGTTTTCGGTGCCGTCGAGCTTGATCATCGCGTGGTCCAGGGCTTTCTGGTCCAGCGGGTCTTTGCCCAGCAACAGGTCACGGATCGGGCCGTTGATGTTGGCTACAGCCTTGAGTACACCCTTGCCCAGGTAACGGCTCTTGTCGCCATCACGCAGTTCCAGCGCTTCGCGCGAACCGGTGGAAGCACCGGACGGCGCGCAGGCGCTGCCGATGATGCCGTTATCGAGAAGCACGTCGGCTTCGACGGTGGGGTTGCCACGGGAGTCGAGAACTTCACGACCTTTGATGTCGACGATTTTTGCCATTGTTGTAAACACTCCAAAGTTGACGAAAACGACGCAGCTGAAGGAAATCTTTTGACCGACCGCAAGGGTGGAACAACGGGGCAGGCTTGCAGGCGACATGGCTCAGGCCCGTAGGCCTGAGCGTAAAGCGTGGGAAAGTCTACCGGAGAAATGGCGCTTACGCGGTCTCTACCGTCGGAAAACTCTTGACCAGTTCGTCCAACTGCTTGAGCTGGGCCAGGAATGGCTCCAGTTTGTCCAGGCGCAGGGCGCACGGACCGTCGCATTTGGCGTTGTCCGGGTCCGGGTGGGCTTCGAGGAACAGCCCCGCCAAAGACTGGCTGATACCGGCCTTGGCCAGGTCCAGCACCTGGGCACGCCGCCCGCCCGCGGAATCGGCGCGACCACCGGGCATTTGCAGCGCGTGGGTCACGTCGAAGAACACCGGGTATTCGAACTGTTTCATGATGCCGAAACCGAGCATGTCCACCACGAGGTTGTTATAGCCGAAGCTCGAACCGCGCTCGCAGAGGATCAACTGGTCGTTACCCGCTTCCACGCACTTGTTCAGGATGTGTTTCATCTCCTGGGGCGCGAGGAACTGGGCTTTCTTGATATTGATCACAGCGCCGGTCTTGGCCATCGCGACGACCAGGTCGGTCTGGCGCGACAGGAAGGCCGGCAACTGGATGATGTCGCACACCTCGGCGACCACGGCAGCCTGTTCAGGCTCGTGGACGTCGGTGATGATCGGCACGCCGAAGGCTTGCTTGATGTCCTGGAAGATCCGCATGCCTTCTTCAAGGCCCGGGCCGCGATAGGAGGTCACGGACGAACGGTTGGCCTTGTCGAAGCTGGCCTTGAACACGTAAGGGATACCCAGTTTCTGGGTCACCTTCACGTACGCTTCACAGACCTGCATCGCCATGTCGCGGCTTTCCAGCACGTTCATGCCGCCAAACAGCACCATGGGCTTGTCGTTGGCAATCTCGATGTCGCCTACGCGAATGATCTTCTGGGCCATCAGGGTTACGCCTTCTTCTGATGTTGCGTCAGTGCTGCTTTAACGAAACCGCTGAACAACGGGTGACCGTCGCGCGGCGTCGAGGTGAACTCCGGGTGGAACTGGCACGCCACGAACCATGGATGATCCGGTGCCTCGACCACTTCAACCAGCGCGCCATCACCGGAGCGACCGGAAATTTTCAGGCCGGCCTCTTTGATTTGTGGCAGCAGGTTGTTGTTCACTTCGTAGCGGTGACGGTGACGCTCGACGATCACGTCCTTGCCGTAGCAATCGTGGACCAGCGAACCCGGCTCCAGCAGGCAATCCTGCGCGCCAAGGCGCATGGTGCCGCCCAGGTCGGAGGCTTCGGTACGGGTCTCGACGGCACCGGTGGCATCTTCCCACTCGGTGATCAGGCCCACGACCGGGTGACCGCTCTTGCTGTCGAACTCGGTGGAGTTGGCGTCTTTCCAGCCCAGCACGTTACGGGCGAACTCGATAACGGCCACTTGCATGCCCAGGCAGATACCCAGGTATGGCACCTTGTTTTCACGAGCGTATTGCACGGCAGTGATCTTGCCTTCCACGCCACGCAGGCCGAAACCGCCGGGTACGAGGATCGCGTCGACACCTTCAAGCAGCGCGGTGCCTTGGTTCTCGATGTCTTCGGAGTCGATGTAGCGCAGGTTGACCTTGGTACGGTTGCTGATGCCCGCGTGACTCATCGCTTCGATCAGCGACTTGTAGGCGTCCAGCAGTTCCATGTACTTGCCGACCATGGCGATGGTGACTTCGTGCTCAGGGTTGAGCTTGGCGTCGACCACGGCTTCCCACTCGGACAGGTCCGCGCCGTTGCATTGCAGGCCGAAACGCTCGACCACAAAATCGTCCAGGCCTTGCGAGTGCAGGATGCCCGGGATCTTGTAGATGGTGTCGGCGTCTTCCAGCGCGATCACCGCACGTTCTTCAACGTTGGTGAATTGCGCGATCTTGCGACGCGAGGAAATGTCGATCGGGTGATCGGAGCGGCACACCAGCACATCCGGCTGCAGGCCGATGGAACGCAGTTCCTTGACCGAGTGCTGGGTAGGCTTGGTTTTGGTTTCGCCGGCGGTGGCGATGTACGGCACCAGGGTCAGGTGCATCAGCATCGCACGCTTGGCGCCGACTTCGAAACGCAGCTGGCGGATGGCTTCGAGGAACGGTTGGGACTCGATGTCACCGACGGTGCCACCAATCTCGACCATCGCCACGTCGGCATCGCCTGCACCCTTGATGATGCGGCGCTTGATTTCGTCGGTGATGTGCGGGATCACCTGGATGGTTGCACCCAGGTAGTCACCACGGCGCTCCTTGCGCAGCACGTGTTCGTAGACACGGCCGGTGGTGAAGTTGTTGTTCTGGGTCATGGTCGTGCGGATGAACCGCTCGTAGTGGCCCAGGTCCAGGTCGGTCTCGGCGCCGTCGTGAGTGACGAACACTTCACCGTGCTGGAACGGGCTCATGGTGCCCGGGTCGACGTTGATGTACGGGTCCAGCTTGAGCATGGTGACCTTAAGTCCCCGCGCCTCCAGGATGGCCGCCAATGAAGCGGAGGCAATGCCTTTCCCCAATGAAGAAACAACACCGCCCGTGACGAATATGTAGCGCGTCATGAAAAACCCTAGAAGTCTGCGTTAAAGCGGTCCGAGCCGCCGGGGAGAGCGAAGAGAGGCCGAAGCCCCCGATCACCTGCATTAATCACAGTGCACCTTTCAAAAAAACCGCCGCGTGATGACAGACCGGCACTGAAACACCAGTACGTTGATCGCTACACATTTTTTGGAATCGCCCAGCAAAGACTGCTTGGTAATCGGCAACTGCTGCGATTCAGGCGAATCCACAGAAGTTGTATCAAGAAGGGAGCGTAGTCTACCGGAAAGGCGCTATCAGCTCAAACCTTGATCGCAGGTCTGTGGCATCCAATCTAATTGCCAGTCGCACGGCCCTGTGTTCCACAGTCCCGCCAGGCTAGGCCCCCCCAGCAATTGCTCACCCTGATACAGCAGCGGCAATCTGCCACGGACGAAGCTCGGAAGCCCACTTTCATTAAGCAGGCGCTTCAGGTCCCGCCGCCCGCGACGTGGCACGTCGATGATTTCGCCGCCATGACGGTAGCGAACCTCCAGCGGACCTTCAGGCGCCTTGCCAGTGAGTTTCAGCCGGCCATTGCCGGGTAACTCTAGTGGATTTTGCGGATCGGGCCAGCTCAGCGATGCGTCGGAAAAATCCGACCATGTGGAGGGCAGCCACCACAGGCGTTCGCCGCTACGGTGCAACTCACCGTCGGCCAGGCACCATAGGGGCTGTGCGTCGCCTTTGGCATCGCGCAGGGAATGCCAACTGGCCCAGTGCTCGCTGGCGGGTAGACGGGTCAGTGGGGCCAGCCAATGACGCAGGGCGTTACGCTGGCGGGCGTCAGAAAGTTCGCGCAGCGGCGCAAGGGCCAAGGATGGCAGGTGCAGCCAGGGAAAAGGTGCAGGCTGGTCGGCGGCTTGCAGGTCCATTTGCGCCAATTCATCGAGCAGGCCCTGGGCTTCACTCAGGTGCTCGGCAGTGCGGGCAAGGCGGATGACAGCTTGAGGCCAGCGTTTTGTGAGCGTTGGGAACACGTGATGGCGCAGGTAATTGCGTGAGAACCGCGGGTCGGCGTTGGACGGGTCTTCGATCCATTTGAGCTGATGCTCGTGGGCGTAGGCTTCCAACTCCCCCTTCGCTACATCCAATAAAGGCCGAACCAGATAACCAGCCGCCAACGGGCGCTGTGCAGGCATTGCCGACAGCCCGCGCACGCCTGCGCCACGCAACAGGCGGAATAACAGGGTTTCGGCCTGATCATCGCGATGCTGGCCTGTCAGCAGCACCTCCCCTGCTCCGATCACCTCGGTGAACGCCTGGTAACGCGCGTCACGGGCAGCCCGCTCAAGACTGGCGCCGGGTTGTACTCGCACGCGCATGACGCGCAGGGGGATGCCCAAGCTGTCGCATATCGACTGGCAATGGCTTGGCCAGGCGTCGGCGGCGGCTTGCAGGCCATGGTGGACATGGATTGCGCCGAGGGGTGGGAGCGTTTCGGTTTCTGGCAGGGAGGCCAGGAGATGGAGCAGGACGGTGGAATCCAGTCCGCCAGAGAAAGCGATATGCCAGGCCGGGGCATTTTGCCACGGACTCAGGGCTTGCAGCAGTTTGGCGGTCAGCGTTCGTTTCATCACACATTGTCGCCGCATACTTGGAACACGATAGACCAGCATACACAAAGCAAATGTGGGAGCGGGCTTGCTCGCGAAAGCGTGGTGTCAGTCACTGAATATATTGACTGATTCACCGCTTTCGCGAGCAAGCCCGCTCCCACACTAGTACAGCATTGTCTGCCAGATCAGTATTTGATCAGAGACCGTAGCTCATCAAACGCTCATAACGACGGGCCAACAGCGCTTCGTTATCCAGCTTCTTAAGCATCGCCAGTTGCGAACCCAGCTCGGCACGAATAGTCGCGGCAGCAGCCGCCGGATCACGGTGGGCGCCGCCCAATGGCTCGGCAATCACTTTGTCGACAATGCCCAGGCCCTTGAGGCGATCAGCAGTGATACCCATCGCTTCAGCGGCGTCCGGCGCTTTTTCGGCGGTTTTCCACAGAATCGAAGCGCAACCTTCCGGCGAGATCACCGCGTAGGTCGAGTATTGCAGCATGTTCAGCTGATCGCACACGCCAATGGCCAGTGCACCACCGGACCCACCTTCACCAATCACGGTAGCGATGATCGGGGTTTTCAGGCGCGACATGACGCGCAGGTTCCAGGCGATTGCTTCGCTCTGGTTGCGCTCTTCAGCGTCGATACCCGGGTAGGCGCCCGGCGTGTCGATGAAGGTCAGGATCGGCATCTTGAAGCGCTCGGCCATTTCCATCAGGCGGCACGCCTTGCGGTAGCCTTCCGGACGCGGCATGCCGAAGTTGCGGCGCACTTTCTCGCGCACTTCACGGCCTTTCTGGTGACCGATCACCATCACCGGCTGGTCGTCCAGGCGAGCGATACCGCCCACGATGGCCGCGTCGTCGGAGAAGTGGCGATCGCCGTGCAGCTCGTCGAACTCGGTGAAGATGTGCTGAATGTAGTCCAGGGTGTACGGACGGCGCGGGTGGCGGGCCAGGCGCGCGATCTGCCAACTGGTCAACTTGCCGAAGATGTCTTCGGTGAGCGTACTGCTCTTGTCTTGCAGGCGAGCGATTTCATCGCCGATATTCAGCGAATTGTCATTGCCGACCAGGCGCAGCTCTTCGATCTTGGCTTGCAGGTCAGCGATCGGCTGTTCGAAATCAAGAAAATTCGGGTTCATAAGCGTCCGTCTTGGGTCGACGGCCAAGGAGTGCCTGGCCAGCCGGTTGTCTATTCGCGCCCTACCTTAAGGGAGAGGCGCGTCTAGGTCGAGATTAAATGTTTCGCCGAGATCGGGCTAAATATTAATGCCTGACCGTCAACGGTATTGGAGAAAGACGTTGTCACGGCCGAACTGGTCACGCAATGCTTGAATCAAGCCATCAGCAGGATCAATTCGCCAGGTCTCGCCAAACTGCAACATGGCCTTGGCGTCATTGCCGGTGTACTCCATGGTCACCGGGCACGCGCCACGGTGGCGTTTGAGCAGGTCGCCCAACCAGCGTAGCTGATCGCCCTTGAGCGCTTCGGTTTTCACCTTCAAGCGCAGGCTCTCGGCCAAATTGGTGCGCGCATCTTCCATGCTCATCACGCGTTTGATGCGCAGGCGCAGGCCGCCGGAGAAGTCATCGTTACTGACCTCCCCTTCCACCACCACCATGGCGTCAGTCTGCAGCAGCGACTGCGCGGAGTGGAACGCATCGGCAAACAGCGACGCTTCGATGCGGCCCGAGCGGTCGTCGAGGGTGATAAAGCCCATCTTGTCGCCCTTTTTGTTTTTCATCACCCGCAGGGCGATGATCATGCCGGCGACGGTCTGCGTATCCCGCGCCGGTTTCAGGTCGATGATGCGCTGGCGGGCGAACCGCCGGATTTCACCTTCGTATTCATCAATCGGGTGACCGGTCAGGTACAGGCCCAAGGTGTCTTTCTCACCCTTGAGGCGCTCCTTCAGGGTCAGGTCCTTGGCCTTGCGGTGGTTGGCGTACACATCCGCGTCTTCCTCGACGAACAATCCGCCAAACAGGTCGGCGTGGCCACTGTCGTGGGTGCGCGCGGTCTGTTCGGCAGCCTTGATCGCCTCTTCCATCGCGGTGAGCAACACGGCGCGGTTACGGTCGATATTTGCCTGGTAAGCCTTCGGCTCATCATGGAAATACGGACCGAGACGGTCGAGCGCACCACTGCGGATCAAGCCATCGAGGGTTCGCTTGTTGATGCGCTTGAGGTCAACCCGTGCGCAGAAGTCGAACAGGTCCTTGAAAGGGCCGTCCTGGCGCGCTTCGGTGATGGCTTCCACCGGACCTTCGCCCACGCCTTTGATCGCGCCCAGGCCATAAATGATGCGGCCTTCGTCGTTCACCGTGAACTTGAACTCCGAGGCGTTCACGTCCGGTGCGTCGAGGCGCAGTTTCATGGTGCGCACTTCCTCGATCAAGGTCACGACCTTGTCGGTGTTGTGCATATCCGCCGACAGTACCGCAGCCATGAACGGCGCCGGGTAGTGAGCCTTCAGCCAGGCGGTCTGGTACGACACCAGGCCGTAGGCAGCGGAGTGGGATTTGTTAAAGCCGTAACCGGCGAATTTCTCTACCAGGTCGAAAATGTTACCGGCCAGGTCAGCGTCAATATTGTTGGTGGCGCAACCTTCAATGAAACCGCCGCGCTGCTTGGCCATTTCCTCGGGTTTCTTCTTACCCATGGCGCGACGCAGCATGTCCGCACCACCGAGGGTGTAACCGGCCATCACCTGGGCGATCTGCATCACCTGTTCCTGATACAGGATGATGCCGTAGGTCGGCGCCAATACCGGCTTGAGGCCTTCGTATTGGTAGTCGGAGTGCGGGTATGCCAGCTCGGCGCGACCGTGCTTACGGTTGATGAAGTCGTCCACCATGCCCGATTGCAGCGGGCCCGGACGGAACAGCGCCACCAGTGCGATCAAGTCTTCCAGGCAGTCGGGCTTGAGCTTTTTGATCAGCTCTTTCATACCGCGCGACTCAAGCTGGAACACCGCCGTGGTTTCGGCCTTTTGCAGCAACTGGTAGGTCGGCTTGTCGTCCAACGGGATAAACGCAATATCCAGCGGCTCTTCGTTGACCTTGGCACGCTCACGGTTGATCGTCTTGAGCGCCCAATCGATGATCGTCAGCGTGCGCAGGCCGAGGAAGTCGAACTTCACCAGGCCGGCCGCCTCCACGTCGTCCTTGTCGAACTGGGTGACCAGGCCGCCGCCTTCTTCATCGCAATAGATCGGCGAAAAGTCGGTGAGCTTTGTAGGCGCGATAACCACACCACCGGCGTGTTTACCGACGTTACGCACCACGCCTTCGAGCTTGCGCGCCATGTCCCAGATTTCGGCGGCTTCTTCATCGATTTTGATGAAGTCACGCAGGATCTCTTCCTGCTCGTAGGCCTTTTCCAGGGTCATGCCGACTTCAAACGGAATCATCTTCGACAGGCGATCAGCCAGGCCGTAGGACTTGCCCTGCACCCGCGCAACGTCGCGGATTACCGCTTTCGCGGCCATGGAACCGAAGGTGATGATCTGGCTTACCGCGTTACGGCCGTATTTCTCAGCCACGTATTCAATGACGCGGTCGCGCCCGTCCATGCAGAAGTCGACGTCGAAGTCGGGCATGGAAACCCGTTCCGGGTTCAGGAACCGTTCGAACAGCAGGTCATATTCCAGCGGGTCGAGATCGGTAATCTTCTGTACGTAAGCAACCAGCGAGCCAGCACCCGACCCCCGGCCCGGGCCTACCGGCACGCCGTTGCTTTTGGCCCACTGGATAAAGTCCATTACGATCAGGAAGTAACCGGGGAACCCCATCTGGATGATGATATCCAGTTCGAAATTCAGCCGGTCGACATAGACCTGGCGCTTGGCGTCGTAATCCTCAGTGGTGTCCTTGGGCAACAGCACGCTGAGGCGCTCTTCCAAGCCGTCGAACGACACTTTGCGGAAGTACTCATCGATGGTCATGCCATCGGGAATCGGGAAGTTGGGCAGGAAGTGCTTGCCCAGCTTCACTTCAATGTTGCAACGCTTGGCAATTTCGACAGAGTTTTCCAGGGCCTCGGGCAGGTCGCTGAACAGCTCGGCCATCTCGTCGGCACTTTTGAGGTATTGCTCCTCGCTGTAGTTCTTCGAGCGACGCGGGTCATCCAGGGCCCGGCCTTCGCCGATGCACACGCGAGTTTCGTGGGCTTCGAAATCTTCTTTCTTGATAAAGCGCACATCGTTGGTCGCGACCAACGGCGCGCCCAGCTTGTCGGCCAGGGCCACAGCGGCGTGCAGGTGCTCTTCGTCGTTGGGGCGGTTGGTGCGCTGGACTTCCAGGTAGAAACGGTCGGGGAAAACCTGCATCCACTCGCGGGCCAGCCCTTCAGCCTCTTGAGGATTGCCGCCGAGTAGCGCAAGACCGATCTCACCCTCTTTAGCGGCCGACAGCATGATCAGCCCTTCGCTGGCCTCGGCGACCCACTCGCGCTCGATGATGATCGAGCCGTTGCGCTGGCCGTCGATAAAGCCACGGGAAATCAGTTCGGTGAGGTTGCGATAACCCACGCCGTTCATCGCCAGCAGACTGATACGGCTAAGGGCGTTATCCGGATCTTTGTTGGACAACCACAGGTCGGCGCCGCAGATCGGCTTGATGCCGGCGCCCATGGCGTTTTTATAGAATTTGACCAGGGAACACATGTTGTTCTGATCGGTAACCGCCACGGCAGGCATGTTCATGCCCACCAGGGTTTTGACCAGCGGTTTGATCCGTACCAGGCCGTCAACCAGGGAGTATTCAGTGTGCAGGCGCAGGTGAACGAATGAAGCCGGCATAGTGATCCTGTCTTAAACGTAGAAACAACAAGGCCCGGGATTGTACCGGGCCTTGGCAAAAACATCAGCCTCGCGACTACACCTCGCTGAGACTCTCGCGCAGCTCATAAGCCTGGCGTACGGGGGCGAACGAGCGGCGGTGGATCGGCGTCGGGCCGAGGCGAGCCAGGGCTTCCAGATGAACGGGCGTCGGGTAGCCTTTATGGCCGCCGATCCCGTAGCCGGGGTAGATCAATTCGAAAGCAGCCATTTCACGATCGCGGCTGACCTTAGCCAGGATTGAAGCTGCCGCAATCGCAGGCACCTTGCTATCGCCCTTCACCACCGCTTCCGCCGGCATGGCCAATTTTGGGCAGCGGTTGCCGTCGATCATGGCCATTTTTGGCGTGATGTGCAGGCCTTCTACTGCACGCTGCATGGCAAGCATGGTGGCGTGGAGGATGTTCAACGCGTCGATTTCCTCGACTTCGGCCCGAGCAATATGCCAGCTGAGGGCCTTCTCAATAATCTCGTCGTAGAGCTTTTCGCGCCGCGCTTCGGTGAGTTTTTTCGAGTCGTTGAGGCCGAGAATCGGGCGGCTCGGGTCGAGAATCACCGCCGCCGTGACGACAGCGCCGCACAGAGGCCCGCGCCCGACTTCGTCAACACCGGCCACCAGTTCGTGGGCTTCGGCAACCAGGCTGAAATCCAGGCCCATTTGCTTGATCATAAAGTTTCCTGTTTCTTGCCGATCAAGGTCAACACGGCGTCCGCCGCCTGGTTCGAGGCATCACGGCGCAAGGTGCGGTGAATGTCGTCAAAACCGCGTGTCTGCTCTTCGCCGCCGTCGATCAAGGGTAGTAGAGTTTGCGCCAAGGCCTCAGGCGTTGCATCGTCCTGCAACAACTCCGGCACCAACAGGCGCTGGGCCAGCAGGTTGGGCAGGGAGATGTAAGGGCTTTTGACCATGCGCTTGAGAATCCAGAAGGTCAGCGGCGCCAGGCGATAGGCCACGACCATCGGACGCTTGTACAGCAAGGCCTCCAGGGTGGCCGTACCCGAGGCGATCAGCACCGCATCACAGGCCGCCAGGGCCAGGTGCGATTGGCCGTCGAGCAAGGTCACCGGCAGGTTGCGACCGTCCAGCAGGGTTTCGATCTGCGCACGACGCTGCGGGCTCGCGCAGGGCAGCACGAAACGTACGCCTGGCTTCAACGCTTGCAGGCGCTCGGCAGCATCGAAGAACACCGCAGCCAGGCGGCCGACTTCGCCGCCACGGCTGCCCGGCATCAACGCCACCAGCGGACCGTCAGGCAAGCCCAACTCGGCACGCGCGGCTGCGCGGTCAGCCTGCAAAGGGATGGTGTCGGCCAGGGTGTGCCCGACAAACCGCACCGGCACGCCCTTTTCTTCGTAGAACCTGGCTTCGAACGGTAGCAGGGTCAGCATCAAGTCACAGCCTTCGCGGATCTTCAATACGCGCTTCTGGCGCCATGCCCACACGGAGGGGCTGACGTAGTGCACGGTCTTGATCCCGGCCTGACGCAACTTGAGTTCGATATTAAGGGTGAAGTCCGGTGCGTCGATCCCGATGAAAACATCGGGCTTCTCTTCGATCAGGGTCTGGATCAGCAGCTTGCGGCGAGCCAACAGCTCACGCAGACGGCCCAGCACTTCCACCAACCCCATGACCGATAGCCGCTCCATGGGGAAGTAGGACGTGAGCCCTTCGGCCTGCATCAGCGGGCCGCCGACCCCAATAAATTCCACCGCAGGGTGCTGGGCCTTGAGGGCCCGCATAAGACCTGCGCCCAGAATGTCACCGGAAGCTTCTCCGGCCACCAGCGCAATACGCAGATTAGCCATGATCAGCGGGTAATGCCGCGAGTCGACGCCTGGATCGAGTCACGGAACACCGCGACTTCCGGGAACAACGCCGACGGCTCGGCCAATTGGGTCAACGCCTGGTCCACCGTAAGCCCCTGGCGATAAACCACCTTGTAGGCACGGCGCAGGGCGTGGATGGCCTCTTCGCTGAAACCACGACGGCGCATGCCTTCGAAGTTCATGCTGCGGGCTTCGGCCGGGTTACCGAATACTGTGACGAACGCCGGAACATCCTTGCCGATGGCGGTACCCATGCCGGAAAAGCTGTGGGCGCCGATATGGCAGTACTGATGCACCAGGGTGAATCCGGAGAGGATCGCCCAATCGTCGACGTGCACATGGCCGGCCAACGCGGTGTTGTTGACCAGAATGCAGTGGTTGCCGATGACGCTGTCGTGGCCGATGTGCGCGTAGGCCATGACCAGGTTGTGATCACCCAGGGTGGTCTCGGCCCGATCTTGCACGGTGCCACGGTGAATGGTCACGCCTTCACGAATGATGTTGTGATCACCGATTACCAGGCGTGTTTCTTCACCCTTGTACTTCATGTCCGGGGTGTCTTCGCCTACCGAGGAAAACTGGTAGATACGATTGTGCTTGCCAATACGGGTCGGACCTTTAAGGATCACGTGCGGCCCGATGACAGTCCCCTCGCCGATTTCCACACCTGCGCCGATGATCGACCAGGGGCCGACCTCAACGTCGGCGGCCAGTACGGCCGACGGATCGATGATTGCGCGAGGGTCAATCAAACTCATAGTTTGCGTTCCGCACAGATGATTTCGGCGGAGCACACAGGTTTGCCGTCCACCGAAGCCTGGCATTCGAACTTCCAGATCTGGCGTTTGCAGCTGATGAACTTGGCTTCCAGGATCAACTGGTCACCCGGGGTGACCGGGTTGCGGAAACGCAACTTATCGGAGCCCACGAAATAGTAGAGCGTGCCGTCGGCAGGCTTGAGGTCGAGCATTTTGAAACCAAGGATACCGGCAGCCTGGGCCATCGCTTCGATGATCAACACGCCCGGCATGATTGGATGCGCGGGAAAGTGACCGTTGAAGAACGGTTCGTTGATGCTGACATTCTTGTAGGCACGAATGCGCTTTTCCTCGACGTTGAGGTCCACTACGCGGTCCACCAGCAGGAACGGGTAACGGTGAGGCAGGTATTCGCGAATCTCGTTGATGTCCATCATTTCGGGGGGAAGCCTGTAATAAAGATTGGGGGCGGGCGAACTAAAAGCACGCCCCGCTAGCAAATCAAGGAGGCAGTCTAGCGGCTGTGCACACTTGATATGGAAATGGTATCAGCCTTCTGATGAAGCATTACCGCCAGGGGTCACGTCCCCAACACGCTTTTCCAGCTGTTTGAGACGTCGAGCCATGTCGTCGAGCTGCCTCAACCGTGCTGCGCTCTTGCGCCATTCAGCTGCAGGCTGCATGGCGGTACCGGATGAGTAGGCCCCTGGCTCGGTAATCGAGTGGGTAACCATGGTCATGCCGGTGATGAAGACGTTGTCGCAAATATCGATATGCCCCACCAGCCCTACGCCACCGGCGAGCATGCAATGCTTGCCGATCCTGGTGCTGCCGGAAATACCCACACACGCCGCCATGGCG
Organism: Pseudomonas sp. LAP_36; assembly: GCF_019456785.1. Lineage (NCBI taxonomy): Bacteria > Pseudomonadati > Pseudomonadota > Gammaproteobacteria > Pseudomonadales > Pseudomonadaceae > Pseudomonas > Pseudomonas sp. LAP_36. Next base: position 614,473 of record NZ_JAHZMS010000001.1, on the reverse strand, counting down.
GTGTGATCACCAATCTGCACGTTGTGGGCGATCTGAATCTGGTTGTCGAGCTTCACGCCGTTGCCGATCACGGTATCGGCCAGGGCCCCGCGATCAACAGCCGTGTTGACGCCAATTTCCACGTCGTCGCCGATCAATACGCCGCCGACCTGGGCAATCTTGTTCCAGATGCCCTTGGCGTTGGCGAAGCCGAAGCCTTCCCCCCCGATCACCGCACCCGATTGGATGACCACACGCTCACCGATACGCACATCGTGGTACAGGGTTACGCGCGGTGCGAGCCAACCGTCAGCGCCAATCTCGCAGCGCGCACCGATAAAGCAATGAGCACCAACGGTCACACCTGCCGCAATGCGCGCACCGCTCTCGATCACCGCAAAGGCGCCAATGCTGGCCGCAGGATCAACCTGGGCATCATCGGCGATGACCGCAGACGGATGAATACCGGCTGCGGCCTTGGGTTTCGGATCGAACAGGTGCGACACCCGGGCATAAGCCAGGTACGGGTCGGCCACCACCAGCGAATCCCCGGCAAACCCTTCGGCGTCAGCAGCTTTCAGCAACACGGCGGCGGCTTGGCTGTCGACCAGGTATTTACGGTATTGAGGGTTTGCGAGGAAGCTCAACTGAGCTGGGCCAGCCTCCTGCAAGGTGGCTAGCCCAGTGATTTCTTTCTCCGGGGAGCCATTTAAGGTGGCCCCCAGGAACTCGGCCAACTCGCCGAGCTTGATAGTCGCGGTCATGGCTTACTTCAGCTGGTTCATGCGCTCGATCACCTGGCGGGTGATGTCGTATTGAGGCTTGACGTCGATAACCGCGCCACGCTCGAACACCAGGTCAAAGGCACCTTTCTTGATGACTTCTTCAACGGCGCTGTCGAGTTTCGGCTTCAGCTGTTTAAGCATTTCACGGTCAGCAACCGCTTTGGCTTCGTTCAGCTCTTTGGACTGGAACTGGTAGTCACGGGCCTTTTGCTTGAATTCAAGCTCCAGACGCTCGCGCTCGCCTTGCTGCATCTTGTCGCCACCGGCTACCAGACGATCCTGGATGCCCTTGGCGCTGCTTTCCAGCGTCTTGAGTTTGGTCAGTTGCGGACCGAATTTTTTCTCGGCATCCACGGCATAACGCTTGGCCGCATCGGATTCCAGCAGGGCCATCTGATAGTTCAGCACGGCAATTTTCATTTCGGCAAAGGCCGGGGTCGCTACCAGCACGGTTGCCAGCAGAACCAATTGAGTCAACTTACGCACGATGCACTCCTACAGAATCCGTTGTCGTTATCTTGGGTCAGACGCTTAGAACGTCTGGCCGAGGGAGAATTGGAAAATCTGGGTTTCAGCGTTATCCGGTTTCTTGATCGGCATGGCCAGAGCAAAGCTCAATGGGCCAAGCGCAGTTACCCAAGTCACACCCACACCCACGGAGCTTGCCAGGTTGCTCAGGCTCACGTCGTTGCACTGGGTGTCGGACTTCACGCCACTCGGGTTACGGATCTGCTCGCACTTGGAGTCGAACACGTTACCCACGTCCCAGAATACAGAGGTACGCAGGGAACGCTGATCTTTTACGAACGGCAGCGGGAACAGGATTTCCGCACCACCTTGGATCAACACGTTACCACCGAACGGCAGCGGGTCGTTGTCGGAGTCAGCCACAGTGCCTTGGTTACCGGTTACGCCAACACCACGGCTTGGGGTACCACGTGGGCCCAAGGTGCTGTCTTTGAAACCACGTACGGAGTTGAAGCCACCCGCGTAGTAGTTCTCGTAGAACGGTAGACCGTTGGTGGAGCCATAACCATCGCCATAACCCAATTCAGTGTGCAGGCGCATGGTGTAGTTGTCGCTCAACGGCGTGAACAGTTGGCCACGGTAGTCAAGCTTGAAGAACGACAGGTCGCTGCCCGGCGTGGTGGTTTCCAGGGTCAAGCTCTGGGAGTGACCACGGGTCGCCAGTACACCTTTGTTCAGGGTCGACTCGGACCAGCCGGCAGACGCCTTGAAGTTCAGGAACTTGTCACCTTCACGACGGGTGAAGTCAAAGATCTCATCCACGGTGTAGACACCGGTCTTGATCTCATCTTGTTGCGCAGTCAGGCCAAAGGTCAGGCGCGACGTCTCGCTGATCGGGTAACCAACGTTGACACCGGCACCGAGGCTGTCGATTGCATAGCTTGCAACGTCAACGTCGAGGTCTTTGTAGTCGGTGGTGCGGTAGAAGGCGTTGTAGCCCAGGCTCACACCATCAGCAGTCCAGTAGGGGTCGGTATAACCGAAGTTATATCGGCTCTGGTATTCGCTTCGGGTCAGGCCGATAGACACGCGGTTACCGGTACCCAGGAAGTTGTTCTGGGTGATGGAGCCACCAAGGATCAGACCGGCACTTTGTGCGAAGCCGACACTGGCGGTGATCGAGCCCGAGGCTTGTTCTTCCACGGCGTAGTTCACGTCAACCTGGTCATCCACACCCGGTACGGCCGGGGTTTCGACGTTGACTTCCTTGAAAAAGCCCAGGCGCTCAAGACGGGTCTTGGACTGGTCGATCAGGTAAGTCGACGCCCAGCCACCTTCCATCTGACGCATTTCACGACGCAGTACTTCGTCCGCCGACTTGGTGTTGCCACGGAAGTTGATGCGGTTCACGTAGGCACGCTTGCCGGGATCGACGACGAATGTGATGTCCACGGTGTGGTCATCATCATGCGGGGTCGGCACGCCGTTGACGTTGGCGAAGGTATAGCCTTCGTTACCCAGGCGGCGAGTGATCAGTTCTGACGTGGTGGTCATCAGCTTGCGCGAGAACACCTGGTCTTTCTGCACCAGCAGCAGCGCCTTGACCTGGTCTTCAGGCACTTTCAGGTCGCCGCTCAGCTTAACGTCACGAACCTTGTACTTCTCGCCTTCGTTGACGTTGACTGTGATGTAGACGTGTTTCTTGTCCGGGGTGATGGACACCTGGGTCGAGGCGATATCCATGTTGATATAGCCACGGTCCAGGTAGTAGGAGCGCAGGCGTTCCAGGTCACCAGACAGTTTTTCGCGGGCGTACTTGTCATCGTTCTTGAAGAACGACAGCCAGTTGGTGGTCTTGAGTTCGAACAGGTCGATCAGGTCTTCATCAGCGAACTTGGTATTACCCACCACGTTGATGTGCTGGATCGCCGCCACGGTGCCTTCGTTGATGTTGACCTTGAGGCCCACACGGTTGCGCGGCTGCGGCACCACTTCCGTTTCCACGGTCGCGGAGTAGCGGCCCTGGGCAACGTACTGGCGTTGCAGTTCGTTACGCACACCTTCAAGGGTGGCGCGTTGGAAGATCTCGCCTTCGGCCAGGCCGGATTGCTTCAGACCTTTCATCAAGTCTTCAGTAGAGATCGCCTTGTTGCCTTCGATCTCGATACTGGCGACGGAAGGTCGCTCGACAACGGTGATGACCAGGACGTTGCCTTCACGCCCCAGTTGGATGTCTTGAAAGAAACCGGTTTTGAACAGCGCACGAGTGGACTCCACCAGGCGACGGTCATCAGCCTGTTCACCGACGTTCAACGGTAATGCACCAAAGACGCTACCGGCGGAAACCCGCTGGAGGCCGTTGACGCGAATATCGGAGATGGTGAAGGACTCGGCGTGAACTTCGGCGATCATCAATACGGTGAGAACCGCAGTTAGCAGCAGACGTTTCATGAAGTCCTTTCTTATTCCAACTGGCAATAAACAAACTGCCGCAAAATGCGGCAGATTCGCAATTCAGCGAAGCGTTACAGTCGACCCAGATCGTTGACCAAGGCTAATAACATCACCCCGACCACCAAACTGATACCGATCTGTATCCCCCAACCCTGCACCCGATCCGACAAGGGGCGACCACGCACCCACTCGACCAGATAAAACAACAGATGCCCCCCATCCAATACTGGAATGGGCAACAAATTCAGAACACCCAGGCTAATACTCAGATAAGCCAGGAAATTCAGGAAATCCGCGACACCCGACTGGGCAGAAGCGCCCGCCACTTTAGCAATGGTTATCGGTCCACTCAAGTTTTTTACCGAGAGCTCGCCGAACAACATTTTCTTGAGGGATTCCAGGGTCAGCACGCTCATGGTCCAAGTGCGTTTTGCACCCTCGCCAATTGCTGCCAACGGCCCGAAGCTGACCTCACGCACCATCGACGGCGGCCATTCGACACCTTTGACCCCGGCACCGAGGTAACCCCCGGCCGCCTTGGCTTCCCCGCGAACCGACAAGGTCACTGGGACGTCGATTTGAGCACCGTCGCGCTCAACTTTCAGCAGAATTTTAGTATCAGGACGTACACGAACCAGGTCGACCACCTGCTGCCAGTCGCCCAGCGCCTGTCCATCGAGGGCCAACAGCCGATCGCCGGTTTTCAGGCCAGCGGCCTGGGCCGGACCTTTCGGATCGAGCTCCGCCAGGACCGGCGGCAAGGCCGGACGCCATGGACGTATGCCCAGGGACTTGATCGGATCAGGTTCATCAGCGCCCTTGAGCCAGTGGTCGAGGGTCAGATCACGCGGGGTTTCGGTAGTCGAGTCCTGTTCACGCACCACCACATTGACGATGCCGCTTTCGCCCAGGCGGCGCACCAACTGCAGATTGACCGCGCCCCAACCTGTGGTGGGCTCGCCATCAATGGAAACAATTTCCTGCCCGGCAACCAGGCCGGCCTTGGCGGCAATACTGTCCGACTCGACCGCTCCGATGACCGGACGCACCTGCTGGCTGCCCAGCATGGCCAGGACCCAGAAGAACACCATCGCCAACAGGAAGTTGGCGATCGGGCCAGCGGCAACAATGGCGATACGCTGACGAACGGTCTTGCGATTGAAGGATTGGTCCAATTGATCTGCAGGCACTTCGCCTTCGCGCTCATCGAGCATCTTGACGTAGCCACCCAGCGGGATGGCCGCAATCACGAATTCGGTGCCTTGGCGGTCATGCCAGCGCAACAGCGGCATGCCGAAACCGACGGAAAAGCGCAGTACCTTGACGCCGCAACGACGCGCGACCCAGAAATGGCCGAATTCGTGGAAGGTAACCAGCACACCCAGAGCAACCAGGGTGCCGACGATCATGTAAAGCGCACTCATCTAATTTCTCCGCATTCCAATCCAGCGCCTAGAGGCTCAAACCCGCCCAAAGACTAACGCGCGTTCCGGCTCAACCATTGCCCAGCCAGGGCTCGAGCCTTGGTATCAGCCTCGAATACCGCCCCCAGATCATTCACCGCCACGACAGGTTCAAGCGCCAGGACGTCCTCGATGATACTCGCGATCTGCGGAAAGCGGATGCGCCGTTCGAGAAACGCTGCCACAGCCACTTCGTTGGCTGCATTAAGCATCGCCGGCGCGCTGTTACCCGCTTCGGCAGCTTGCCGCGCCAGGCGCAGGCAAGGAAAGCGCTGCTCGTCCGGCGCTTCGAAGTCCAGGCGGGCCACGGCAAACAGGTCCAAAGGCGCCACGCCGGAATCAATCCGCTCCGGCCAGGCCAGGGCATTGGCGATAGGGGTGCGCATATCGGGATTGCCCAACTGCGCCAACACCGAACCGTCCACGTAATCAACCAGCGAATGAATCACACTTTGCGGGTGAATCACCACCTCGACCTGATCCGGGCGCGCATCGAACAGCCAGCACGCCTCGATCAACTCAAGGCCCTTGTTCATCATGCTCGCCGAATCCACCGAGATCTTTCGCCCCATGGACCAGTTCGGATGAGCGCACGCCTGATCGGGCGAGACATGCTCCAGCTCAGCCAACGGAGTTTGCCGGAACGGACCACCAGAGGCCGTCAGCAGGATCCGGCGCACGCCAACCTGGCTCAAGCCGCGCGCATAGTCACCGGGCATGCACTGGAAGATTGCATTGTGCTCACTGTCCAGGGGTAGCAATACGGCGCCGCTTTTGCGCACCGCCTGCATAAACAGTGCGCCGGACATCACCAGCGCTTCTTTATTGGCCAGCAGGATCTTCTTGCCGGCATCGACGGCAGCCAGGGTCGGACGCAAACCGGCTGCACCGACAATAGCGGCGACTACGGTATCCACGTCAGCGTCAGCCGAGACCTGGCACAACCCCTCCTCCCCCACCAACACCTGAGTGGCAAGCCCGGCAGCCCGCAGGTCATCCTGCAGCCCCCGAGCCAGAGCGGCTTCGGGCACTACGGCAAAGCGCGGCGAATGACGCACGCACAAGGCCAGCAGCTCGCTCAAGCGGGTAAACCCGGTGAGGGCGAAGACTTGATAGCGATCAGGATGACGCGCAATCACGTCAAGGGTACTCAGCCCTACCGAGCCGGTTGCACCCAGCACGGTTACTTGTTGCAGGCGGCTCACGAAGCCGTCATCCACAACAGCACGGCGAAGATTGGAATGGCCGCGGTCAAGCTGTCGATGCGGTCCAGCACGCCGCCATGGCCCGGCAGCAGGTTGCTGCTGTCCTTGATCCCGGCCTGGCGCTTGAACATGCTTTCAGTGAGGTCGCCCACCACCGAAATGAACACCACGATGGCCGTGGCCACCAGCGCCAGCAAAATTTCCTTCACCGACCAGCCACGCACAACGCCGACGACCAGCGCGATCACCAGCGTCAACGCGAGACCACCATAAACGCCTTCCCAGCTTTTGCCAGGGCTGACTGCCGGCGCCAACTTGCGCTTGCCGAAGGCCCGGCCCGAGAAGTAGGCACCGATATCCGCCCCCCAGACCAGCACCATCACGGCCAGGATCAGCCAGTTACCCATAGGGTAACGCTTGATTTCAACCAGCCCTTGCCACGCCGGTAAGAGGATCAACACGCCAATCACCAGCTTGCAGGCAACGCTGGACCACTTGCCGCTGGTACGCGGGTAAGTCAACACAAGGAACGTCGCCAGCGCCCACCACAGCACCGCCGCCCCCAACACCCAGGGCGCAATGTCCGGCAGGATGTACAAGAGAAACGCCAAGGCAGCCACGACAGCGGCATACACCACACGCGGCAACTGCGCGCTGAAACCCGCCAGGCGCGCCCATTCCCAGGCACCCAGCGTCACGACCAGGCCGATAAACAGCGCAAAGCCGGAACCCTCGAGCAGGAAAAACCCACACAAGGCGATCGGCAACAGGATCAGTGCTGTGATGATTCGTTGTTTAAGCATTTAAACCCGGGCTCCAGCTTCGATCTGCTCGCTCGTTTTACCGAAGCGACGTTGACGGGAAGCGAAATCAGCCAGTGCTTTACGCATGGCATCGTGTTTGAAGTCCGGCCAGAACAGGTCGGAGAAGTACAGCTCGGTATAGGCCAGCTGCCACAACAGGAAATTGCTGATGCGGTGCTCACCACCGGTACGGATGCACAAGTCAGGCAACGGCAGGTCGCCGGTAACCAGGCAGGTTTGCAACAGTTCGGGCGTGATGTCGTCGGGACGCAGATGACCGGCCTGCACTTCGCGGGCGAGCCGCTGTGCAGCCTGGGCGATGTCCCACTGGCCACCGTAGTTGGCTGCGATCTGCAGCACAAAACGGTCGGCGCCGGCGGTAATAGCCTCGGCTTCGCGCATGGCGGCTTGCAGCTCCGGGTGGAAGCGCGAGCGATCACCGATGATACGCAGGCTGATATTGTTGTCGTTGAGGCGCTTGGCCTCACGACGCAAGGCCTTGAAGAACAGATCCATCAAGGCACTGACTTCTTCGGCGGGCCGCTGCCAGTTCTCACTGGAGAAGGCGAACAAGGTCAACACTTCGACCTTGGCCTCGGCACACACCTCAATTACAGCCCGTACCGCATCGACACCCGCTTTATGCCCGGCGACACCCGGCATAAAGCGTTTCTTCGCCCAGCGATTATTCCCATCCATGATGATCGCGACATGGCGCGGCACCACGGAGGGTACAGTCTGCTTGGTCTTTTCCATGAAGGCGTCCTGACCCCTTATACGGCCATCAGGTCCTTTTCTTTTTCTTCCGTGGCCTTAGTGATCTGGGCCTCGGCATCTTTGGTCAGCTTGTCGATATCGGCAACGGCACGGCGCTCTTCGTCTTCGCTGATTTCCTTGTCCTTGACCAGCTTCTTCAGATCACCCAAGGCATCACGGCGAATGTTGCGCACGGCAACCCGCGCATCTTCAGCTGCGCTGCGCGCCTGCTTGGTGAAGCCCTTGCGGGTTTCTTCAGTCAGGGCTGGCATGGAGATCAGCAGCAACTCGCCCAGGTTGGTCGGGTTGAGGTTCAGACCGGCGCTCTGGATGGCCTTGTCGACGGCGCCGAGCATGTTGCGCTCAAAGGCGACGACTTGCAGGGTGCGCGAGTCTTTTACAGTGATGTTGGCCACTTGGGTGATGGAGGTATCTGCGCCGTAATACGGCACCATCACGCTGCCCAGAATGCTTGGGTGAGCCTTGCCTGTACGAATCTGACCAAATGCATGGTTCAGGGAGTCCAGGGATTTCTGCATACGCTCTTGAGCGTCTTTCTTGATTTCGTTGATCATTGTTGGCCTTCCTCGATCAGAGTCCCTTCTGCGCCGCCGTGTACGATATTCAGCAGGGCACCGGGTTTGTTCATGTTAAATACGCGTAGTGGCATCTTGTGGTCGCGGCACAGGCAAATAGCCGTCAGGTCCATCACGCCCAGTTTGCGATCCAGCACTTCATCGTAGGTCAGATGATCGAACTTCTCGGCATGCGGGTCTTTGAATGGATCTGCGGTGTAAACGCCGTCTACCTTGGTCGCCTTGAGCACCACGTCAGCATCGATTTCGATGGCGCGCAGGCACGCTGCCGAGTCGGTGGTGAAGAACGGGTTACCTGTGCCAGCGGCGAAGATCACCACTTCCTTGGCGTTCAGGTGGCGCATGGCTTTGCGGCGGTCATAGTGATCGGTCACGCCGACCATGGAAATAGCCGACATCACGATAGCCGAGATATTGGCGCGCTCCAGGGCGTCGCGCATAGCCAAGGCGTTCATCACAGTGGCCAGCATGCCCATGTGGTCGCCCGTGACCCGATCCATGCCGGCCGCACTCAGTGCCGCGCCGCGGAACAGGTTACCGCCGCCGATCACCAGGCCGACCTGAACGCCGATACCGACCAGTTGGCCGACTTCCAGCGCCATGCGGTCGAGCACTTTGGGATCGATCCCGAACTCTTCCGAGCCCATGAGGGCCTCGCCGCTAAGCTTGAGTAGAATGCGTTTATAGCGAGCCTGATAACCACTGCCCTGCTGAGCCATTGCGAATCTCTCCTGCGGCGTATTTTTAAAAATTCTTGGCGAGCCGTTTACGGCTTGCGTTCACTCTAGCTGGACGCTGCTACAGCGCCATCGGAACACGGCTTTGTAAGCCAGTTCCGAAGGGATGCCAATCAAAATCGGCCTTCCCATTTGAAAAGAGGCTGCGCGCGTGAGCGGGCAGCCTCTTTCGGGCGACAGTTGAAAACTGTCTTATTGCTTGGCGGCAGCCAGCTGGGCAGCAACTTCTTCAGCGAAGTTGTCGACCGGCTTCTCGATGCCTTCGCCTACTTTGAAGTAGGTGAAGGAAACGATTTCAGCACCGGCTTTCTTAGCCAGCTCGCCAACCTTGATTTCAGGGTTCTTGACGAACGCCTGCTCAACCAGGCTCGCTTCAGCCAGGAACTTGCTGATACGGCCTTTGACCATGTTCTCAACAATGTTTTCTGGCTTGCCTTTGATTTTTTCTTCGTTCAGCTGCAGGAAAACAGCCTTTTCACGCTCGATGGCTTCGGCAGAAACTTCCGAAGGCAGCAGGAACTCAGGGTTGCTGGCCGCTACGTGCATAGCGATGTCTTTGGCCAGCTCAACGTCGCCGCCTTTGAGGACAACAGCAACGCCGATTTTGTTACCGTGCAGGTAACCACCAACCACATCACCTTCAACGCGGGTCAGGCGACGGATGTTGACGTTTTCGCCAACCTTGCCGACCAGTACCAGGCGATCAGCTTCCTGAGCAGCGATCAGCGGAGCGACGTCAGTCAGTTTGTCGGCGAACGCTTTATCAACGCTGGCGGCAACAAATGCCTTGAAGTCGTCCTGCAGGGCCAGGAAGTCGGTCTGCGAGTTCACTTCCAGCAGAACAGCAGATTTGCCGTCTTCTTTCAGAGCGATAGCGCCTTCAGCAGCCACGTTGCCTGCTTTCTTGGCAGCCTTGATGGCGCCGGAAGCACGCATGTCATCAATGGCTTTTTCGATGTCGCCGTCAGCCTTTTCCAGGGCTTTCTTGCAATCCATCATGCCTTCGCCGGTACGCTCACGCAGTTCTTTAACCAACGCTGCAGTAATTGCTGCCATTTTCAAATTCCTCTTGGATAGGTTTTCAACCACTCCACCCGATCGAACGGGGGATCAATTCTTCCCGAACCACCCTTGTTAGCCGCTGCACGTTACAGATGTTGTAGCTGCGCTGCCGACAAATGGTTTTCGAGGTGGCAAAAAGGGGGCCAAGCCCCCTTTTTGCTTACTGAGTCAACGCCAGGGCGTCAATTACTCAGCTGCGGCTACCGGAGCTTCTTCAACGAACTGCTCGGCACCACCAGCAACGTGGTTGCGACCACGGATTACAGCGTCAGCCATCGAACCCATGTACAGCTGGATAGCGCGGATTGCGTCATCGTTGCCTGGGATGATGTAGTCAACGCCTTCCGGGCTGCTGTTGGTATCGACTACGCCGATAACAGGGATGCCCAGCTTGTTGGCTTCGGTGATCGCGATGCGCTCGTGATCAACGTCGATAACGAACAGTGCGTCAGGCAGACCGCCCATGTCCTTGATACCACCCAGGGAACGATCGAGCTTTTCCAGGTCGCGAGTGCGCATCAGCGCCTCTTTCTTGGTCAGCTTGGCGAAAGTACCGTCTTCGGCTTGCACTTCAAGGTCACGCAGACGCTTGATGGAAGCACGGATGGTTTTGAAGTTGGTGAGCATGCCGCCCAACCAGCGGTGATCGACGTACGGCGAACCGCAACGTGCTGCTTCTTCAGCAACGATCTTGCCAGCGGAACGCTTGGTGCCGACGAACAGAATCTTGTTTTTGCCCTGGGCCAGGCGCTCTACGAAAGTCAAAGCTTCGTTGAACATTGGCAGGGTTTTTTCAAGGTTGATAATGTGGATCTTGTTACGCGCGCCGAAAATGTATTTACCCATTTTCGGGTTCCAGTAACGGGTCTGGTGACCGAAGTGCACACCGGCCTTCAGCATATCGCGCATGTTGACTTGGGACATGATAGTTCCTTAATAAGTCGGGTTTGGCCTCCACGTATCCCAATGACCAACCAGCGGCTTCAAGGCCTCCGGCACCCAGGTCATCGTGTCGACACGTGTGTGGATTTAAGCTCTGCGGGGTATCCCCGGAAAGCGGCGCATTTTATACCACAGCATCGGCAAAAACGGAACACGCAATCACATTTGCCGCAGGGTGCTTTCGTGTAACCCCTTGAATAGAGCTCACATAGCCCTACCTTATAGAGAGAAGCGATCATCAGAGGCTCATGATTTGACGCCATCGTCTGTTAGAATCGCGTTTTTTGTGGCTTGTGCGAATTCTGTAACCTTTTGTCGCACGCCCGTAAACCGTATTGATTTCAGCGCGTCGCGCTAGAGAGAGCCTGTATGACCGTTAGTTTGAAAACCGCCGAAGACATCGCCGGCATGCGCATCGCCGGCAAACTGGCTGCCGACGTGCTGGAAATGATCGCCGAGCACGTCAAGCCCGGCGTGACCACCGAGACCCTGAACCAGATCTGCCATGACTATATCGTCAACGTGCAGGGCGCTATCCCTGCGCCGTTGAACTACAAGGGCTTCCCCAAGTCGATCTGCACCTCGGTCAACCACGTGGTCTGCCACGGGATTCCGGGTGACAAACCGTTGAAGGACGGCGACACCCTGAACATCGACGTTACCGTGATCAAGGACCGCTACTTCGGCGACACCAGCCGCATGTTCCACGTCGGCACTGTGCCGGTCTGGGCCGAGCGCCTGTCCCAGGTGACCCAGGAATGCATGTACAAGGCCATCGAAATCGTCAAACCCGGTTGCCGCCTGGGCGACATCGGCGAAGTGATCCAGAAGCACGCTGAAAAGAACGGCTTCTCGGTGGTGCGCGAATTCTGCGGCCACGGTATCGGCACCGTGTTCCACGAAGAGCCACAGATCCTGCACTACGGCCGCGCCGGCACTGGCATGGAGCTCAAGGCAGGCATGACCTTCACCATCGAGCCGATGATCAACCAAGGCAAGGCCGATACCAAAGTGCTGGGCGACGGCTGGACCGCCATCACCAAGGACCGCAAGCTCTCGGCCCAGTGGGAACACACCCTGCTGGTCACCGAAACCGGCTACGAGATCTTCACCCTGCGCGCCGACGACACAATCCCGCGCACTTCCGGTGCTGCGTCGGCGTAACGGTTGCTCAGGTTTTCCCCCACTGTGTTGTGACTGACTGATAGATAGAAAGGAAAGCCGATCGATGCCCCAGGTGGATCCCGAACTCTTCGACCGTGGCCAGTTCCAGGCCGAACTGGCCCTGAAGGCGAGCCCCATCGCCGCGTTCAAGAAAGCTATCCGCCAGGCCCGCGAGGTGCTCGATGCGCGCTTTCGCAGCGGCCGGGACATCCGTCGGTTGATCGAGGACCGCGCCTGGTTTGTCGATAACATCCTGCAAAAGGCATGGGAACAGTTCAACTGGAGCGAAGACGCCGACATCGCCCTGGTGGCGGTCGGCGGCTACGGACGTGGCGAGTTGCACCCCTACTCCGACATTGACCTGCTGATCCTGCTGGACAGCGCCGACCATGAGATCTTTCGCGATTCCATCGAGCGTTTTCTGACGCTGTTGTGGGACATAGGCTTGGAAGTCGGCCAGAGCGTGCGCTCGGTCGACGAATGCGCCGAAGAGGCCCGCGCCGACCTCACGGTGATCACCAACCTGATGGAAAGCCGCACCATTGCCGGCCCCGAGCGCCTGCGCCAGCGCATGCTCGAAGTCACCAGCACCGCGCACATGTGGCCGAGCAAGGACTTCTTCCTGGCCAAGCGCGCCGAGCAAAAGGCCCGGCATCACAAGTACAACGACACCGAATACAACCTGGAACCCAACGTCAAAGGCTCACCGGGCGGGCTGCGGGATATCCAGACGATTTTGTGGGTTGCCCGCCGCCAATACGGCACCTTGAACCTGCGGGCACTGGCCGGCGAAGGTTTCCTGGTAGAAAGCGAGAACGCCCTGCTGGCCTCCTCCCAGGAGTTCCTGTGGAAGGTGCGCTACGCCCTGCACATGCTCGCGGGGCGCTCCGAAGACCGCCTGCTGTTCGATCATCAGCGCTCCATCGCCACCTTGCTGGGGTTTGAAGGCGAGGACGCAAAGACCAGCATCGAAAGCTTCATGCAGCAGTATTACCGGGTGGTCATGAGCATTGCCCAGCTCAGCGACCTGATCATCCAGCACTTCGAAGAGGTGATCCTGGCCCCTGAAGACGAAGCGCCGCCGCAACCGATCAACTCGCGTTTCCAACTGCACGACGGCTATATCGAAGCGCGCAACGACAATGTGTTCCGCCGCACGCCGTTCGCCATGCTGGAAATCTTCGTGCTGATGGCCCAGCAGCCGGAGATAAAAGGCGTGCGCGCCGACACCATTCGCCTGCTGCGGGAAAACCGTCACCTGATCGACGACGATTTCCGTAACGATATCCGCAATACCAGCCTGTTTATCGAGCTGTTCAAGTGCAAGATCGGCATCCACCGCAACCTGCGCCGGATGAACCGTTACGGCATCCTTGGGCGCTATCTGCCTGAGTTCGGCTTTATCGTCGGGCAAATGCAGCACGACCTGTTCCACATCTATACCGTGGATGCGCACACCCTGAACCTGATCAAGCACCTGCGTAAGTTGCAGTACACCCAGGTGTCAGAGAAATTCCCGCTGGCCAGTAAGCTGATGGCCAAGTTGCCCAAGCCCGAGCTGATCTACCTGGCCGGCTTGTACCATGACATTGGCAAGGGCCGGCATGGCGACCATTCCGAGATTGGTGCGGTGGATGCCGAGGCGTTCTGCCAGCGCCACCAGTTGCCGCTGTGGGACAGCCGCCTGATCGTGTGGCTGGTGCAGAACCATTTGGTGATGTCGACCACCGCCCAACGCAAGGACCTGTCCGACCCGCAGGTGATCCACGACTTCGCACAGACCGTCGGCGATGAAACCCACCTCGACTACCTGTACGTCTTGACCGTCTCCGACATCAACGCCACCAACCCGACGCTGTGGAACTCCTGGCGCGCCAGCCTGCTGCGCCAGCTGTACACCGAGACCAAGCGCGCCCTGCGCCGCGGCCTGGAAAACCCGGTGGACCGCGAAGAGCAGATCCGCCGCACCCAAAGCGCGGCGCTGGACATATTGGTGCGCGGCGGCAACGACCCGGACGACGTCGAGCAGCTGTGGTCGCAACTGGGTGACGATTATTTCCTGCGCCACACCGCTGGCGACGTGGCCTGGCACACTGACGCGATCCTGCAGCAGCCGGCCGATGGCGGCCCGCTGGTGCTGATCAAGGAAACCACCCAGCGCGAATTCGAGGGCGGTACGCAGATCTTCATTTATGCGCCGGACCAGCATGACTTCTTCGCTGTGACGGTGGCCGCCATGGACCAGCTCAACCTGAACATCCATGACGCCCGCGTGATTACCTCCAGCAGTCAGTTCACTCTTGACACTTATATCGTGCTCGACACCGATGGCGACTCCATTGGTGACAACCCAGCACGCGTGAAAAAGATCCGCGAAGGCCTTACCGAGGCCCTGCGCAACCCTGACGACTACCCGACCATCATCCAGCGCCGGGTGCCGCGCCAGCTCAAGCATTTTGCGTTTGCGCCCCAGGTGACCATCTCCAACGACGCCCAGCGCCCGGTGACGGTGCTGGAACTCAGCGCCCCGGATCGCCCGGGCCTGCTGGCGCGGATCGGTGGGATTTTCCTGGAGTTCGACCTGTCGTTGCAGAATGCCAAGATTGCAACCCTCGGCGAGCGCGTGGAAGACGTGTTCTTCATCACCGACGCCGACAACCAGCCGCTGTCCGACCCGGAGCTGTGCCGCCGCTTGCAGGAAGCCATCGAGCAGCAATTAAGCGTGACCCAGGAACCGAACGTCGAGCTGACGCGCCTGACTATTTGAATTTTTAACTTTGTAAACACGATCCCTGTGGGAGCTGGCTTGCCTGCGATGGCATCGCTGCGGAGTCTCTGGTGTACCGCGGCGTCCCCATCGCAGGCAAGCCAGCTCCCACAAAGTCCGTGTTCACCGTGATAGAGGCTTACATGAACAACGCCCTGAACCAGCTGCAGCCCTACCCGTTCGAGAAACTGCGCGCCCTGCTGGGCAGTGTTACGCCGACCCCGGATAAGCGCCCGATCGCGCTGTCCATCGGCGAGCCGAAGCACAAATCCCCGACCTTCGTGGCCGAAGCGCTGAGCAATAACCTTGACCAGATGGCCGTGTACCCGACCACCCTGGGCATCCCCGCGCTGCGCGAGGCCATCGGCGCCTGGTGCGAGCGCCGCTTCGATGTGCCCGAGGGCTGGCTCGACCCGGCGCGCAACATCTTGCCGGTCAACGGCACGCGTGAAGCGCTGTTCGCCTTCACCCAAACCGTGGTCAATCGCGGCGACGACGCGCTGGTGGTGAGCCCGAACCCGTTCTACCAGATCTACGAAGGCGCCGCGTTCCTGGCCGGGGCCAAGCCGCACTACCTGCCGTGCCTGGACGCCAATGGCTTCAACCCGGATTTCGACGCCGTGACGCCGGACGTCTGGAAACGCTGCCAGATCCTGTTCCTGTGCTCCCCCGGCAACCCGACCGGCGCGCTGATACCGGTCGACACCCTGAAAAAACTCATCGCCCTGGCCGACGAATACGACTTCGTGATCGCTGCCGACGAATGCTACAGCGAACTCTACTTCGACGAGCACACCCCGCCGCCGGGCCTGTTGAGTGCCTGCGTCGAGCTGGGTCGCCAGGACTTCAAGCGTTGCGTGGTGTTCCACAGCCTGTCCAAGCGCTCCAACCTGCCAGGCCTACGCTCCGGTTTTGTGGCCGGCGACGCCGACATCCTCAAGGCTTTCCTGCTGTACCGCACCTACCACGGTTGCGCGATGCCGGTGCAAACCCAACTGGCGAGCATTGCTGCCTGGCAGGACGAAGCCCACGTGCAGGCCAACCGTGATCTGTACCGCGAGAAATTCGATGCGGTGCTGGCGATCCTCAAGCCAGTACTGGACGTGCAAAACCCCGACGGCGGTTTCTACCTGTGGCCGAATGTCGAAGGTGATGACGCCGCTTTCTGCCGGGATCTGTTCGTAGAGGAACATGTCACTGTGGTGCCAGGTTCGTACCTGTCGCGGGAAGTCGACGGCTTCAACCCCGGCGCCGGGCGTGTGCGCATGGCGTTGGTTGCCCCCTTGGCGGAGTGTGTGGAAGCGGCGGAGCGGATTCGCGATTTTATTCAGCGTCGCCGCTAATGGCCTTATGGGTCATTTCACATGACCCAGATTAGCCTCACTCATATCCAGCTCGGCCAACACCTCCCTCAAGACGTCGTCACCAATCTGGCGATGACGGCTCAAGCTATACAACTCCAAGCGCTGCGCGCGCAGGGCCTTCAGACGCAATTTGCGCTCAAGCAGGTCCATCTGCCGCGCCAGCGCCTGGGCTTCAGCTGAATCATTGAACACCTCCAACTGATGGCGGTATTCCGACATCAGGCGAGCCTTGAGTTCGGTCGCCAGCGCAGCCTGGGCGGCGTCCTGGGTTTCGCTTTGCGCCGAGTCTTCGGCCTCCAGCGCGTGGATTGCAGCCACTGCGGTCTTTTTCCAGGCCTCGCGCACTTCGTTGTGGCGCTTTTCATCGGGGCTTTTTTCGATGCCGCGCAACAACAGGGGCAAGGCGATGCACGCGGCGATCAGCGACAGCAGGATCACTCCGGCAGCAATAAAGATCAGCAAGTCGCGCTCGGGGAAATCCTGGCCCGGCGCCAGCAGCAACGGCACTGACATCACACCCGCCAGCGTCACCGCACCGCGCACACCACCGACGGTCAGCAGCCAGCAGGAGCGCGCAGTCGGCACCAGCGTCAATTCACTTTTCCCACGAATCCGGCGCAATAAACCCGACAGCCGCCAGATGCTCCGCACCCAGATGAAACGCAACACCACCAGCACCAAAAAGATCGCGACCACATCCAGGCAGCGATAAAACAATGTGGGCCACAGCGTCGGTTCGTGACTCACCACGGCCTTAATGATGTCCGGCAGTTGCAGGCCTAGCAGCAGGAAAATCAAGCCGTTGAAGGCAAACTCCAGCAACGACCACACACTGCGATTGAGCAAGCGGGTGCTGGTCTGGCGGGGTAGCAGGTCGAGCCAGCTTTGCATCATGCCCGCCGCCACCGCCGACAAAATGCCCGATGCGCCCAAGCGCTCAGCCAGCACATAGGCGGCGAACGGTAGCAGCAGCATAAACACCACGTGAGTCGCCGGGTCGTCCCAGCCTCGCGCGATCATCCACGCACGTAGTCGCCCGACCAGCCAGCTCAACGCCACCCCCACGGCCAGGCCGCCTAAGGCGACCAACACAAATGTCAGGCTGGCATCCGCCAGGGAAAACACGCCAGTCAACGCCGCCGCCAGGGCAAATTTGAAGGTCACCAGGCCCGACGCATCGTTCATCAGGGCCTCGCCCTGGAGCATATGCATCAGCGGCGTGGGCAGGCGGTTCTGGGAAATGGCCGACACCGCCACGGCGTCCGTCGGTGACAACACAGCCGCCAGGGCGAAGGCCACGGGCAACGGGATCGTAGGCAAAATCCAGTGAATGAAGTAACCGGCACCCACCACGGTGAACAGCACCAGCCCCACCGCCAACGTCAGGATCGGCCCACGCAGGCGCCACAACTCACGCTTGGGCATGCGCCAGCCATCCGAGAACAGCAGCGGCGGCAGGAACAGAAACAGGAACAGCTCCGGGTCCAGCGCCACGTGCAACCCCAACGTGGGCCAGGCCGACAAGGCGCCCGCTGCGATCTGCACCAAGGGTAACGGTAGGGGGATGACACGCCCGACCAGGCGCGAAACGCTGACCAACATCAGTAGGATAAGAACGGTGTAAGCGGTTTGCATAACGCGGGTTTCCCGGACAATCGACTCGCAACGACACATGAGGCAACAACTCGCCGTTGAAGTGCCATATTACGCACCTATGCTGCCGGCTGGCATTTGCACATAAGTCGCACGCCAGCATGACGAGGGGCACCAGAGGCCGCTGGTCGTGGCATAATCCGTAACCTTTCCATTTCATTCGCTCAAAGGGGGCAATTCCTTGACCGCTTCAAGCAAAACGTTGCACCTTTTCGGCATCAAAGCGTGCGACACCATGAAAAAGGCCCGCACCTGGCTCGATGAGCACGCTGTGAGCTATGAGTTCCACGACTATAAAACGGCCGGTATCGACCGCGAGCACTTGACCCAATGGTGCAACGAGCACGGTTGGCAGGTGGTTTTGAACCGTGCGGGCACCACCTTTCGCAAACTCGAAGACGAACGCAAAGCCGATCTCGATCAGTCGAAAGCCATTGAATTGATGCTCGCACAACCCTCGATGATCAAGCGCCCGGTGCTCGATCTCGGTGACAGAACCCTGATTGGCTTCAAGCCAGAAAGTTATTCGGCGGCCCTCAAGTAGGCCAGCCTTCCATTTTTTGTAGAGGTAACACCATGTCCCATTCCCTGTTCAGCCTGGGCTTCGGCGTCGGCACTCAGAACCGCCAAGGTGCTTGGCTGGAAGTGTTTTACGCACAACCGTTGCTCAACCCATCGGCTGAAATCGTCGCGGCCATCGCGCCGATCCTGGGTTACACCGAAGGCAATCAAGCGATCACGTTCACCATCAGCCAAGCACTGCAACTGGCTGATGCGCTCAAAAATGTCGATGCGACCCAAGCCGCGCTGCTCAATCGGCTCGCCGAGAGCCACACCCCGCTGGTCGCCACGTTGCTGGCCGAAGACACCGCACTGACCTCCACGCCTGAGGCTTACCTCAAGCTGCACCTGCTGTCTCACCGCCTGGTCAAGCCACACGGCCTGAGCCTGGCCGGTGTGTTCCCGCAGTTGCCGAACGTAGCCTGGACCAGCCAAGGTGCGATCGACATCAATGAGCTGGCCGAACGCCAGCTGGAAGCCCGCCTGCGCGGCGAACTGCTGGAAGTGTTCTCGGTGGACAAGTTCCCGAAAATGACCGACTACGTGGTGCCGAGCGGTGTGCGTATCGCTGATGCGGCGCGTATCCGCCTGGGCGCCTACGTGGGCGAAGGCACCACCGTGATGCACGAAGGTTTCGTCAACTTCAACGCCGGCACCGAAGGCCCGGGCATGATCGAAGGCCGGGTATCGGCGGGCGTGTTCGTCGGCAAAGGTTCTGACCTGGGCGGCGGTTGCTCCACCATGGGCACCCTGTCGGGTGGCGGCAACATTGTGATCAAGGTCGGCGAAGGCTGCCTGATCGGCGCCAACGCCGGTATTGGTATCCCATTGGGCGACCGCAACACCGTGGAATCGGGCCTGTACGTGACGGCCGGGACCAAGGTTGCGCTGCTGGACGAGCAGAACCAATTGGTCAAAGTGGTCAAGGCGCGCGAGCTGGCCGGCCAGCCAGACCTGCTGTTCCGCCGTAACTCCGAGACCGGTGCCGTGGAGTGCAAAACCCACAAATCGGCTATCGAACTGAACGAAGCGCTGCACGCTCACAACTAAGCAGCCACTCGATGCCACTAGCGGGCCCCTCCCCTGGGGCTCGCTTATACGAGTCTTGATCACCATGCTTGTGCCCTCCCCCTGGCGCGCCGATTTCCCAGCCATCGCCACCCTGCAACGGCAAGACCAGACTTACCTGGACAACGCCGCCACCACGCAAAAACCCCAGGCCTTGTTGGATGCCATCAGCCATTACTACACCAACGGCGCAGCCAATGTGCACCGCGCCCAGCATTTGCCGGGGGCCCATGCGACACAGGCGTTCGAAGACAGTCGCAGCAAGGTCGCGCAATGGTTGAATGCAGGTGACAGCGGGCAGATTGTGTTTACCCACGGCGCGACCTCTGCGCTGAACCTCCTGGCTTATGGCCTGGAGCATTTATTCAATGCGGGCGATGAGATTGTCATCAGCGCCCTCGAGCACCACGCCAACCTGTTGCCGTGGCAGCAATTGGCCAAACGTCGCGCGCTGACGCTGGTGGTATTGCCACTTGGCGAGGACGGCGTGATCGACCTGCAAGCCGCCGCCGAGCTGATCGGCCCGCGCACACGCCTGCTGGCGGTGAGCCAGCTGTCCAACGTACTCGGCGCCTGGCAGCCGCTGGAGGCCCTGCTGGCACTGGCCCAGCCACACGGCGCCCTGACCGTCGTGGACGGCGCCCAAGGCATCGTCCATGGCCGCCACGACGTGCAGGCCCTGGGTTGCGACTTCTACGTATTCTCCAGCCACAAACTGTACGGCCCGGACGGCGTCGGCGTGCTGTTTGGGCGCAATGACGCCCTGCATCACCTGCGCCACTGGCAGTTTGGAGGAGAAATGGTGCAACAAGCCGACTACCACAGCGCCAGTTTCCGTCCCGCGCCGCTGGGTTTCGAGGCCGGCACACCGCCGATTGCCAGCGTGATTGGCCTGGGCGCCAGCCTGGATTACTTGAGTTCGCTGGATCAACAAGCGGTCATCGCCCATGAAGCAGCCCTGCATGACTACCTGTTGCGTGGGCTCAAGGCACGCAATGGCGTGCGCGTGCTGGGTTCGCCGCAGGTGGCGTTGGTCAGTTTTGTGGTCGACGGCGTGCATAACGCCGACCTTGCGCACCTGCTGACCGAACAAGGCATTGCCGTGCGCGCGGGTCATCACTGCGCGATGCCGTTGCTCAAGGCCATGCATCTGTCGGGGGCGATCCGCGTGTCCCTGGCGCTGTATAACGATTCCGATGACCTGGAACGCTTTTTTGAAGCGCTGGACCAGGCCCTGGATATGTTGCGATGAGTGTGCCGGTGGATGCGGTCAGCGCGCTTGAAGCCTTTCAAGCCGTCGGTAGCTGGGAGCAACGCGCGCGGATGTTGATGCAGTGGGGCGAGCGTATGCCGGCCCTGGCGGATGAGGACAAGGTCGACGCCAACCTGGTGCAGGGCTGCGAAAGCCTGGTGTGGTTGGTGGGGCGTTTGCAGGATGGGCATTGGCAGTTTGCGGCGAGCAGCGATGCGCGGATGATTCGCGGGCTGGTGGCGTTGCTGCTGGCGCGGATCAATGGGTTGTCGGCGGCCGAGTTGCAGGCGGTGGATCTGCCTGACTGGTTCAACCAGTTGGGCCTTTCCCGTCAACTGTCACCGTCGCGCAGCAATGGCCTCAATGCGGTATTGCAGCGCATGCGAGCGTTGAGCCGTACACAAAACTAGCTGTGGGAGCGGGCTTGTGTGGGAGCGGTGCACGGCATTAAGGTTTAAGCAGGCTTGACCCGCTCCGACGGCCGCCGCACCCCAGCCACAATCTTGTCCACTGCCTTGGTCGCCGCCACCATGCCGAACGTGGCCGTGACCATCATCACCGCGCCAAACCCACCGGCGCAGTCCAGCTTCACCCCATCCCCGACAAAACTCTTCTGCAAACAAATACTGCCATCCGGCTTGGGATAGCGCAGTTGCTCGGTGGAAAACACGCACGGCACGCTGTAATGGCGGGTCACGGTGCGTGAAAAGCCGTAATCACGACGCAAGGTAGAGCGCACTTTCGACGCCAGCGGGTCATTGAAGGTGCGGTTCAGGTCGCAGACCTGGATCAGCGTCGGGTCGATCTGCCCGCCGGCGCCGCCAGTGGTGATGATCTGGATCTTGCGGCGCTTGCACCAGGCAATCAATGCCGCCTTGGCGTTAACGGCGTCAATGCAGTCGATCACGCAGTCGATATCCGGCGTGATGTACTCGGCCATAGTGTCGCGGGTCACAAAGTCCGCCACCGCATGCACGGTGCAATCCGGGTTGATGCCCTTCAGGCGCTCGGCCATCACCTCGACCTTGGGCTTGCCCACGGTGCTGTCCAGCGCGTGCAACTGGCGGTTGCTGTTGCTGACGCAGACATCGTCCAGATCAAACAGCGAAATTTCGCCCACTCCGCAACGGGCCATGGCTTCCGCCGCCCACGAGCCCACGCCGCCGACGCCGACGATTGCCACATGGGCCGCTTTCAAGCGTTCCAGGCCTTCAATGCCATACAAGCGGGCGACGCCTGCAAACCGTGGATCTTTTGTGCTCATGACCATTACCCCAAAAACCGGCGCGCATTATGGACTACGCAGCGACAAGTTCGAAGCGACAAGCTACAAGTAAAGAACTTAGATGGCCTTTCGCTGACTAATGTCCGGTTTTTCTCTGCTTGCTGTACGGTCAGGGAAGGGCCGGTGTAGGATGCGCGCCGTTCGGCGCAGGCCGACACCTCTTTTCGTTCCACACCTTTTGGAACCTGACATAACCATGGCATCGCGTAAATTTGGACTCAACCTGGTGATCGTGCTGGCAATTGCCGCGCTGTTCACCGGTTTCTGGGCGCTGATCAACCGCCCGGTCACTGCTCCCAACTGGCCTGAGCAGATCTCCGGTTTTTCCTACTCGCCGTTCCAGCAAGGCCAGTACCCACAGAAAAACCAGTTCCCGACCGACGATCAGATGCGTCGTGACCTTGAGATCATGAGCAAGCTGACGGACAACATCCGTACCTACTCGGTCGACGGCACCCTGGGCGACATTCCCAAGTTGGCGGAAGAATTCGGCCTGCGCGTGACATTAGGGATCTGGATCAGCCCGGACCTTGAGCGTAACGAGCGGGAAATCCAGCGCGCCATCGAAATCGCCAACACCTCGCGCAGCGTGGTGCGGGTGGTGGTC
Source organism: Pseudomonas sp. LAP_36 (assembly GCF_019456785.1). NCBI lineage: Bacteria > Pseudomonadati > Pseudomonadota > Gammaproteobacteria > Pseudomonadales > Pseudomonadaceae > Pseudomonas > Pseudomonas sp. LAP_36. The sequence goes on along the minus strand of NZ_JAHZMS010000001.1, from coordinate 591,502 downwards.
GGTAACGAGGCGGTGTTCCGTAAGGACATCACGCCAGAAGCGCTGATCGTGCTGCTGGATCGGGTGCGCGCCGCTGTGAAAGTACCGGTGACGACATCCGAGCAATGGGACATCTGGGAGAAGAACCCACAACTGGCCAAGCACGTCGACCTGATCGCCGCGCACATCCTGCCGTTCTGGGAATACATTCCGATGGACAAGGCCGGCCAGTACGTACTCGACCGCGCCAAGGATCTGAAGAAACTGTTCCCGAAAAAGCCGCTGCTGCTGTCGGAGGTTGGCTGGCCGAGCAACGGGCGCATGCGCGGCGGCAATGAAACGTCGCCGGCCGACCAGGCGATTTACCTGCGTACGCTGGTGAACAAGCTGAACCGTCAGGGCTACAACTACTTCGTGATCGAGGCGTTCGATCAGCCGTGGAAAGTCAGCGACGAAGGCTCGGCCGGCGCTTACTGGGGTGTGTTCAACGGCGCACGCCAGCAGAAATTCAACTTTGAAGGGCCGGTGGTCGCGATCCCGCAATGGCGCGTACTGGCCATCGGCTCGGTCGTACTCGCGCTGCTGTCCTTGACCCTGTTGATGATCGACGGCTCGGCCCTGCGCCAACGTGGCCGGACCTTCCTGACGTTTATCGCGTTCCTGTGCGGTTCGGTGCTGGTGTGGATCGGTTACGACTACAGCCAGCAATACAGCACCTGGTTCAGTGTCACCGTGGGCATCCTCTTGGCCCTTGGCGCCCTGGGCGTGTTTATCGTGTTGCTGACCGAAGCCCACGAACTCGCGGAAGCGGTATGGACTCACAAGCGCCGGCGTGAATTCCTGCCGGTGGAGGGCGAGTCGGACTACCGCCCGAAAGTCTCGATCCATGTGCCGTGCTACAACGAGCCGCCGGAGATGGTCAAACAGACCCTCGACGCCCTGGCCGCCCTCGATTACCCGGACTACGAAGTCCTGATCATCGACAACAACACCAAGGACCCGGCCGTTTGGGAACCGGTGCGTGATTACTGCGAAACCCTGGGCCCACGCTTTAAGTTCTTCCACGTCGCGCCCCTGGCCGGTTTCAAGGGTGGCGCGCTGAACTACCTGATCCCGCACACCGCCAAGGATGCCGAAGTGATCGCGGTGATCGACTCCGACTACTGCGTGTCGCCAAACTGGCTCAAGCACATGGTGCCGCATTTCGCCGACCCGAAAATCGCCGTGGTGCAGTCTCCGCAGGATTACCGCGACCAGAACGAAAGCACCTTCAAGAAGCTCTGCTACGCGGAATACAAAGGCTTCTTCCATATCGGCATGGTCACCCGCAACGACCGCGACGCGATCATCCAGCACGGCACCATGACCATGACCCGTCGCTCGGTGCTCGAAGAACTGGGCTGGGCCGACTGGTGCATCTGTGAAGACGCCGAACTCGGCCTACGTGTATTCGAGAAAGGCCTGTCGGCGGCGTATTACCACGACAGCTACGGCAAGGGCTTGATGCCGGATACCTTTATCGACTTCAAGAAGCAGCGTTTCCGCTGGGCCTACGGTGCGATTCAGATCATCAAGCGTCACACCGCGAGCCTGTTGCGCGGCAAAGACACCGAGCTGACCCGTGGCCAGCGCTACCACTTCCTCGCGGGCTGGTTGCCGTGGGTGGCGGACGGCATGAACATCTTCTTCACCGTTGGCGCGCTGTTGTGGTCGGCGGCGATGATCATCGTGCCGACGCGGGTCGACCCGCCGTTGCTGATTTTCGCGATCCCGCCGTTGGCGCTGTTTGTGTTCAAAGTCGGCAAGATCATCTTCCTGTACCGCCGCGCCGTGGGTGTGAACCTCAAGGATGCGTTCTGTGCAGCCCTGGCCGGTCTGGCGTTGTCACACACCATCGCCAAAGCGGTGTTGTATGGTTTCTTCACCACCAGTATTCCGTTCTTTCGTACACCGAAAAACGCGGATAACCACGGCTTCTGGGTAGCGATTTCCGAAGCCCGTGAAGAGATGTTCATCATGCTGCTGTTGTGGGGCGCGGCGCTGGGGATTTACCTGGTGCAGGGCCTGCCAAGCAATGACATCCGCTTCTGGGTAGTGATGCTGCTGGTGCAGTCGCTGCCGTATGTGGCGGCGCTGATCATGGCGTTCCTGTCTTCGCTGCCGAAACCTTCGGTGAAGGCTGAGCCTGTCACAGCGGTGTAAAAACTTGCGCAATGCACTAAACGGCGGCCTCTGGCCGCCGTTTTGCTATAAGATAACGGCCGTTTTGTTGGATCAGGCAAGCGCCGATTGCCTTATGTGGGAGCAAGCCCGCTCCCACATTAGAATCTCGCCGTTTCAAGTTCTGTATTCCACATTCGTCCTGCGCCCCTTACACGCTTCCGGAGTTTTTCATGACGGCCCATGCCGACCTTTCGCCGACCCTTCAACTTGCCATCGACCTGATCCGTCGCCCCTCGGTGACGCCGATCGACGCCGATTGCCAGAAGCTGATGATGCAGCGCCTGGGCGACGCCGGTTTTGCGCTGGAACCGATGCGCATCGAAGACGTGGACAATTTCTGGGCCACTCACGGCAAGCATGACGGCCCGGTGCTGTGCTTTGCCGGCCATACCGACGTGGTGCCGACCGGCCCGGTGCAGGCGTGGCAGAACGACCCGTTCGACGCGCTGATCGACGAAAACGGCATGCTCTGCGGACGTGGCGCGGCGGACATGAAAGGCAGCCTGGCAGCCATGTTGGTGGCGGCTGAACGTTTCGTCACCGATTACCCTGACCACAAGGGGTCGGTCGCTTTCCTGATCACCAGCGATGAAGAAGGCCCCGCGCACCACGGCACCAAGGCGGTAATCGAACGCCTGGCCGCGCGCAAGGAGCGCCTGGACTGGTGCATCGTCGGTGAACCGTCAAGCACCACACTGGTGGGCGATGTGGTCAAGAACGGCCGTCGTGGCTCCCTCGGCGCCACCCTGACCGTACGCGGTGTGCAAGGTCACGTGGCCTACCCGCACCTGGCGAAAAACCCGATCCATCTGGCCGCTCCGGCACTGGCCGAACTGGCCGCCGAGCATTGGGATGACGGCAACACGTTCTTCCCGCCGACCAGCTTCCAGATCTCCAACCTCAACTCGGGCACTGGCGCGACCAACGTGATCCCCGGTGAGCTGACAGCGGTGTTCAACTTCCGCTTCTCCACCGAATCCACCGTGGAAGGCCTGCAGCAACGGGTTGCGGCGATTCTCGACAAGCATGGCCTGGACTGGCACGTGGAGTGGGCGCTGTCGGGCCTGCCGTTCCTGACCGAACCGGGTGCGTTGCTGGATGCGGTCTCCGCGAGCATCAAGGCAATCACCGGCCGTGAGACCAAGGCGTCCACCAGTGGCGGCACCTCCGACGGGCGCTTCATTGCGACCCTCGGCACTCAAGTGGTAGAGCTGGGTCCGGTCAACGCAACGATCCACCAGGTCAACGAACGCATCCTCGCCAGCGACCTCGATGTGCTGACCGAAATCTATTACCAGACCCTGATCAAGTTGCTCGCCTGATGCTCGCGTGCCCCATTTGCAGCGCACCGCTGAACGCGGTCGACAATGGCGTGGCTTGCCCCGCCGGGCACCGTTTCGACCGTGCGCGCCAGGGTTACTTGAACCTGTTGCCGGTGCAGCACAAGAACAGCCGCGACCCAGGCGATAACCTGGCGATGGTGGAAGCGCGCCGCGACTTCCTCAACGCCGGGCACTACGCTCCCGTGGCCAAACGCCTGGCCGAACTGGCCGCTGAACGCGCCCCGGCGCGCTGGGTCGACATCGGTTGTGGCGAGGGTTACTACACCGCGCAAATCGCCGACGCCCTGCCCCACGCTGATGGCTACGCGCTGGATATCTCCAAAGAAGCGGTCAAGCGCGCCTGCAAGCGCAACCCGGCGCTCACCTGGTTGATCGCCAGCATGGCCCGTGTGCCCTTGGCCGATGCCAGTTGCCAGTTCCTCGCCAGCGTGTTCAGCCCATTGGACTGGCAGGAGGCCAAGCGCCTGCTCAGCCCTGGCGGCGGCTTGATGAAGGTCGGTCCTACCAGCGGCCACCTGATGGAACTGCGCGAACGCCTGTACGACGAAGTGCGCGAATACACCGACGACAAGCATCTGGCCCTGGTGCCGGACGGCATGAGCCTGGCGCACAGCGAGACGCTGGCATTCACGCTGAGCCTGGCCGAGCCCCAGGACCGCGCCAACCTGCTGGCCATGACACCCCACGGCTGGCGCGCCAGTGCCGAGCGCCGCGCGCAAGTGATCGAGGCGGCCGAGCCGCTGCTGGTCACTGTGTCGATGCGCTACGATTATTTCGTGCTTAACTAACCGACTTTTCCGCGAATGGATTTTCGAATCCCGCAACGAGGAACATCCATGCGCCAACCCGATATCGAGATTTACCTGAAGGACGCTGACGTCGACCACAAGGCCATTGCCGCCTGGCTGGGCGCCGCCCTGGGCCCGTGCACCGACTGGGTCCAACGGGGTCAGACCTACAAGTGCAAGGCCGGCAACGTGCCGGTGACCTGGCTACCGAAAGCCGTAGGCAAATGGAACAGCCTGTTCCTGGAAAGCGACCAGACCCCATGGGATGACGACATCGCCTGCGCCCACGCCGCGTTTGCCGCGCTGAACGTGGAAGTGCGCTGTGCACCGGGGACTTGGGTTGAAGAGGAAGGTGAAGAAAGCGCTGACACCTGGATTCGTATCAGCGAAGACGGTGAAGAGCAGATCACCTGGAAAACGGCCTGATCTAAACCTGCAAACCCAATCAATGTGGGAGCTGGCTTGCCTGCAATGCAGACACCTCGGTCTATTCAGTCAGACCGCAGTGATGCTATCGCAGGCAAGCCAGCTCCCACAGTTGATTAGGTTACCAAGCCAGCGTCTTTATAGACCGACCACATCCTCCGCCTGCAACCCCTTCTCGCCGGTCACCACGGCGTACTCCACCTGCTGGCCCTCGGCCAGAGAACGGTGACCATCACCGCGAATGGCGCGGTAGTGCACAAACACATCCTTGCCATCCTCGCGTTGAATAAACCCATAGCCCTTTGCATCGTTGAACCACTTCACATTGCCGGTTTCGCGCGTTGCCATCTGTCTTACTCCCACATGCATTTTTATTGTTGAGTCGCTCGCATTGAACTGCCGAGTATAAGACAGGCTCAAAAACGATCAACTCAAGTTTACATCGCTGCTTTTTTGCCGATTTTCGGCGAATACGGCACACTACCCGCCCGAGCGTCTGCTCGGTTTTTTCCACTCAAAGCAGAAGCCGTATGACCCGCTCCCCGTTTCGCCGTCTGGTATTTGGCACCTTGCGCCGGCTGTTGTACCTCTGGGTTCGCTCGGAGACGATCAACCAGTCGTCCCTAACCCTTAACCTGGACCGCAGCCGGCCGGTGTTCTACGTCCTGCAATCACCTTCCCTCAGCGAATTGGCCGTGGTCGACGCCGAGTGCACCAAGGCCGGCTTGCCGCGCCCGGTGCTGCCGGTAGCGGTCGGCCCGTTGATGGAAGCGGCGGCGTTCTTCTACCTCACGCCAGAGCCCGACTGGCTTGGCCGCCAGGACAAGCGCGGCGCGCCGCCGACCCTGACCCGCCTGGTCAACACCCTCAGCGAACACGCCGAAGAGAATGCACAAATCATTCCGGTCAGCGTGTTCTGGGGCCAATCCCCCGAGAGCGAGTCCAGCCCGTGGAAATTGTTATTTGCCGACAGCTGGGCGGTGACAGGTCGTCTGCGTCGGTTCTTGAGCATCCTGATCCTCGGTCGCAAGACCCGTGTGCAATTCTCTGCGCCAATCAACCTGCGTGAATTGATCGAGCACAATAAAGGCCACGAACGTACGGTGCGCATGGCCCAACGCATCCTGCGTGTGCACTTTCGTAACCTGAAGACCGCCGTGATCGGCCCTGACCTGTCCCACCGCCGCAATCTGGTGAAAGGCCTGGTCAACATGCCGCTGGTACGCCAAGCCATTGCCGACGAGGCTGAGCGGGAAAAAATCTCCCCGGAAAAAGCCAAGGCCCAGGCCCTGCGTTACGGCAACGAGATCGCCTCGGACTACACCTACACCGCGATCCGCTTCCTGGAAGTGGTACTGAGCTGGTTCTGGAACAAGATCTACGACGGCATCAAGGTCAATAACATCGAAGGTGTGCAAAAGGTTGCCCAGGGTTACGAGGTGATCTACGTACCTTGCCACCGCAGCCATATCGACTACCTGTTGCTGTCTTACCTGTTGTTCAAAAATGGCCTGACGCCGCCGCATATCGCCGCCGGTATCAACCTGAACATGCCCGTCATCGGCAGCCTGCTGCGCCGTGGCGGTGCGTTTTTCATGCGCCGCACCTTCAAGGGCAACCCGCTGTACACCTCGGTGTTCAACGAATACCTGCATACCCTGTTCACCAAGGGTTTCCCGGTGGAGTACTTCGTCGAAGGCGGACGCTCGCGCACCGGTCGCATGCTGCAACCGAAGACCGGGATGCTGGCAATTACCCTGCGCAGTTTCTTGCGCTCCTCGCGTATGCCGATCGTGTTTGTGCCGGTGTACATCGGCTACGAACGCGTGCTCGAAGGCCGCACCTACCTCGGCGAGCTGCGCGGCGCGACCAAGAAGAAAGAATCGATCTTCGATATTTTCAAGGTGGTCGGCGCGCTCAAGCAGCGCTTTGGCCAAGTCGCGGTCAACTTCGGCGAGCCGATCAAGCTGACCGAGTTCCTCGACAGCGAACAGCCGGATTGGCGCTCCCAGGAACTGGGCCCGAACTACAAACCAGCCTGGCTCAACGAAACCACCCACCGTCTTGGCGAACAGGTGGCGCGCCACCTGAACGAAGCTGCGGCAGTGAACCCAGTGAACCTGGTAGCGCTGGCACTGCTGTCCACCACGCGCCTGGCGCTCGACGAACAAGCCATGGCGCGCCAGTTGGACCTGTACCTGGCGCTGCTGCGCCGCGTGCCCTACTCGCCTCACACCACGTTGCCCGAAGGCGATGGCCTGGCACTGATCAAGCACGTCAAGGACATGGACCTGCTGTCGGAACAGAGCGACGCCCTCGGTAAGATTCTGTACCTGGACGAGCAAAACGCCGTCCTGATGACGTACTACCGCAACAACGTTTTGCACATCTTTGCCCTGCCGGCGCTGCTGGCGAGTTTCTTCCAGAGCAGCTCGCGCATGAGCCGCGACCAGATCCTGCGTTACACCCACGCGCTGTATCCGTACCTGCAATCGGAGCTGTTTATCCGCTGGTCGCTGGAAGAGCTGGACACGGTGGTTGACCAATGGCTGGAGGCTTTTGTCGAACAGGGCCTGCTGCGTTTCGAGAAAGACGTGTTCCTGCGCCCGGCCCCGAGTTCGCGGCACTTCGTACTGCTGACGCTGCTGTCCAAGAGCATCGCCCAGACCTTGCAACGCTTCTACATGGCGATTTCGCTGCTGCTCAACAGTGGCCAGAGCAGCATCAGCGCCGAAGAGCTGGAAGACCTGTGCACGATCATGGCCCAGCGCCTGTCGATCCTGCATGGCCTCAACGCCCCGGAATTCTTCGACAAGAGCCTTTTCCGACATTTCATCCAGACCTTGTTGGAGCAAGATGTGCTGCGTCGCGACGAAGCCGGCAAGCTGAGCTACCACGACCTGCTGGGTGAGCTGGCTGAAGGCGCAGCCAAGCGCGTGTTGCCGGCGGAGATTCGCCTGTCGATCCGTCAGGTGGCCCTGCATCGTGTAGATGGCGCTGCCGAAGCGCCCGTCGAACCCGAAGCCCCGACACCTGAAGAAACCCGCTAGATTTAAACAGGCGCCGGTTGGATGCCGGCGCCGTTGAAAAGGAGCTGTACCATGAAAAAGATCATTCTCCTGGGCCTCACCGCCCTGCTTGGAGCCTGCCAGTCCATGAGCCCCACCCCCAAGGCCAGCCTTGATGGCGAAGTGTTCTACCTGCAACGTATTGCCCTGCCGCCGACCGCGATCTTGAGCGTCAGCCTGCAAGACGTGTCGCTGATGGACGCCCCGGCCGTCACCCTGGCCGAACAGAAAGGCCCGGTCAAAGGCCAAGTGCCGCTGCCGTTTCACCTGAGCTACGACCCGGCGCACGTCAAACCTGGCCACAGTTACTCGGTGAGCGCTCGCATCGAGCTGGATGGCAAGCTACTGTTTATCACCACCGAACGGCATTCTGTGCAGCTCAACGGCCAGGACCCACAACCGTTGCGTCTGCGGGTTGATGCTGTCGCCCACTGAATTCGAACATCATAAGGAAGCGTCCATGCTCCGTAACTCCCTTCGTTTTACTGCCCTGTGTGCCGGCTTGCTGCTCGGTGCCAATGCCATGGCCCTGGATCTTGGCAGCCTGTCCCAAGGCGACGCCGCCGGTGGCCTCAAGGATGCACTGACCCAAGGCGCGCAGATCGCCGTGAAGCAACTGGGCGTCCCCGGTGGTTTCAGCGATAACCCCGAAGTGAAGATCGGCCTGCCGGGCAAGTTGGGCAAAGTCGCCGACAAACTGAAAATGTTCGGCATGGGTGATCAAGTCACTCAGCTGGAAACCAGCATGAACAAGGCCGCCGAAACCGCCGTGACCCAGGCCCAACCGATCCTGGTCAACGCCGTGAAAAACATGAGCGTGACTGACGCCAAGGGCATTCTCAGTGGGGGTCAGGACTCGGCAACCCAGTACCTGAACAAAAGCAGCCGCGAACAAATTCGCGCCAAGTTCCTGCCGATCGTCAAGGCGGCTACCGACAAGGTCGGCGTGGCCCAACAGTACAACGCCCTGGCCGGCAAGGCTGCGGCCTTTGGCGCAGTGGACGCCAAGAGCGCCAACGTCGAAAACTACGTGACCGAGCAGGCGCTGGATGGGTTGTTCAAGATGATTGCCAAGCAGGAAGAAACCATTCGCGAGAACCCTGCAGCTGCCGCGACCAGCCTGGCGAAGAAAGTCTTCGGCGCGCTGTAAAGCCGCACATGAATCCGGGCAGGTGTGGGGGGCTCACCTGCCCGGAACCAAGAAGTCCTCGTGTGATTAGAAGATCTTCCCTAAACCAAGACCAAGACCGCCAAAAGCGATCGCCCCCAAGGGCATGACACCAAAGCCTATCGCGAAACCCTTGCGGGGCTTGCAAGCCTCTTTGCAAGGGTCACTGGGCTTGGCAGGTTCAGGCTTGCCAGGCCCGCATGGGTTGCTGCTGCAGGCGGGTTTGAAAGCGCTGACATTGATATCAATTTTCATAAACACTCCTTGAATCATCAGATTTAAGCTTCTACCAGCAGGTATGGAGCCTGCTGGTAGAAGACCTGGCAATCAGGTAATTCATGTGTGGCCCGCGTCTCTGAAACGTTCCCGCCTCCGTATTGCCTTTGTGAAAAACCCTACGACAAACTTTTACACGGACTGTGGTTTGACTCGGAACCACGCCGCGTACAACGCCGGCAAAAACAACAACGTCAACGCCGTCGCCACGATCAAGCCGCCCATGATCGCCACGGCCATTGGTCCGAAGAACACACTGCGTGACAGTGGAATCATTGCCAGCACGGCCGCCAGGGCTGTCAGCACAATCGGGCGGAAACGTCGCACGGTGGCTTCGATGATCGCCTGCCAGGGCGCCAGGCCCGCCTTGATGTCCTGTTCGATCTGATCGACCAGGATCACTGAGTTCCGCATGATCATCCCGGACAGTGCAATGGTCCCCAGCATGGCCACGAAGCCAAACGGCTGGCGGAATACCAGCAGGAATAACGTCACACCGATCAACCCCAGCGGCGCTGTCAGAAACACCATGGCCGTGCGCGAGAAGCTGCGCAGTTGCAGCATCAGCAGGGTCAGTACCACCACGATAAACAGCGGCACGCCGGCCTTGACCGAGTTCTGGCCACGGGCCGAGTCCTCGACCGTACCGCCGACGTCCAGCAGGTAGCCATCCGGCAGTTCGGCACGCACGCCTGCAAGGGTTGGCAAGATCTGTTGGACCAATGTCGCCGGCTGCTCCTTGCCATAGATGTCGGCGCGGATGGTCACCGTCGGCAGACGGTTGCGGTGCCAGATAATGCCTTCTTCGAAGCCGTATTCGAGGGTAGCGATTTGCGACAGCGCTACACTTTTACCGTTATCGGTGGGCACCGCCAGGCTTGGCAGCAATGACAGCTCGGTGCGTTCATGCACCGTGCCGCGCAGGAGGATCTCGATCAACTCGTTGTCCTCCCGGTATTGACTGACGCTGGAACCGGTCAACGAACTCTGCAGGAATTTCGACAAGTTGGCCGTGCTCACGCCAAGGGCACGGGCGCGGTCCTGGTCGATATTGAGGTAGACGATCTTGCTCGGCTCTTCCCAGTCCAGGTGCACGTTGACCACGTGGGTATTTTCGCGAACCTTGGCTGCGACTTTGCGTGCCAGGGCGCGGACTTCTTCGATGTGCTCGCCGGTCACGCGGAACTGTACCGGGTAGCCCACGGGCGGGCCGTTTTCCAGGCGTGTGACCCGTGAGCGCAGGTCCGGGAATTGTTCGTTGAGGGTTTCGATCAGCCAGGTGCGCAGGCTTTCACGTTCTTCAATGGTTCTGGCCAGCACCACAAACTGCGCGAAGCTGGCGGCCGGCAGTTGCTGATCCAGGGGCAAGTAAAAGCGCGGCGAACCGGTACCGACATAGGCCACGTAATTGTCGATGCTTTCGTGCTGCTTGAGCAGCGCCTCCAGGCGTTTGACCTGATCAGCGGTGTTGCTCAAAGAGGCACCTTCGGCCAGCTTCAGGTCGACCATCAGCTCCAGTCGGCCAGAGGCTGGGAAGAACTGTTGAGGCACAAAACGGAACAACGCCACCGAGCCGATAAACAACAACAGGGTCAGTACGATCACGGTCTTGCGCCGACGCACACACCATTCCACCAATCGCCTTACACGCTGATAGAACGGCGTGCCGTAGGGATCAGGGCCATCGGTGCCGTGCTTGGCTGCGTGAATCTTCGCCAGGTCCGGCAGGAGTTTTTCCCCCAGGTAGGGCACAAACACCACGGCAGCCACCCACGAGGCGAGCAACGCAATGGTCACCACCTGGAAAATCGAACGGGTGTATTCGCCGGTGCTCGATTGCGCCGTGGCGATCGGCAGGAAGCCCGCCGCCGTGATCAGCGTACCGGTGAGCATCGGGAATGCGGTGCTGGTCCAGGCAAAGCTGGCGGCCTTGAGCCGGTCATAACCCTGCTCCATTTTGATCGCCATCATTTCTACCGCGATGATCGCGTCATCCACCAGCAAACCCAAGGCCAGTACCAGGGCACCGAGGGAAATCTTGTGCAGGCCGATGCCGAGGTAATACATGGTGGCAAAGGTCATCGCCAGCACCAGCGGAATCGCCAGGGCCACCACCATGCCCGTACGCACACCAAGGGAAAAGAAGCTCACCAGCAACACGATGGCCAGCGCTTCGGCCAGCACCTGCACGAATTCGCCGACGCTGGTTTTCACCGCCGCCGGTTGGTCCGACACCTTGCGCAGTTCCATGCCTGCCGGAAGGTTCTTCTGCAGGCGTGAGAATTCGCTCTCCAAGGCTTTGCCCAGTACCAGAATATCGCCGCCGTCACGCATGGCCACGGCCAGGCCAATGGCATCTGCGCCCATGAAGCGCATACGCGGTGCCGGTGGGTCGTTGAAGCCGCGGTGGATGTCGGCTACATCGCCGATGCGGAAGGTGCGGTCACCCACGCGAATCGGGAAGTTACGGATCTCTTCCACGCTCTTGAAGTTGCCCGACACCCGCAGTTGCACGCGCTCGCTAGGGGTTTCAAAGAAGCCCGCAGTGGACACCGCATTTTGCTCCTGCAATGCCTGCTGCACCGCCGCCAATGGCAGGCCGAGCGTGGCCAGCTTGAGGTTGGACAGTTCGATCCAGATCTTTTCATCCTGCAGGCCGAGCAGCTCGACCTTGCCCACATCCGCCACCCGCTGCAGTTGAATCTGGATGCGGTCGGCATAGTCCTTAAGCACGGCGTAGTCAAAACCATCACCGGTCAGCGCGTAGATATTGCCAAAGGTGGTGCCGAACTCATCGTTGAAAAACGGCCCTTGGATATCCGGTGGCAAGGTCTGGCGGATGTCGCTGATCTTCTTGCGCACCTGGTACCACAGGTCGGGGATCTGCGCCGAATGCATGGAATCACGGGCAATGAAAGTGACCTGGGATTCGCCGGGCCGCGAGAAGGAGACGATGCGCTCGTACTCACCCGTCTCCATGAGTTTTTTCTCGATGCGCTCGGTGACTTGCCGCGAAACTTCCTGGGCCGTGGCCCCCGGCCAGTTGGTCTTGATCACCATGGCCTTGAAGGTGAACGGCGGGTCTTCACTTTGTCCCAGCTTGGAGTAGGACAAGGTGCCAACCACCGCCAGCAGGATCATCAGGAACAGTACGATCTGGCGATTACGCAGCGCCCATTCGGAAAGATTGAAACCCATCGGGGACTACTCCTTGGCCGCCAGATTCACCACACGGTTGGCACGATCCACCGGGCGCACTTGCTGGCCCTCGTGGAGCACATGGACTCCCGCGGCGATTACCCAATCGGTCGGGGTCAGGCCTTCCAGTACCGGGACGGTTTTTTCACCAAAGGCGCCGATGCGTACCGGCGTGCGCTTGAGCGTATTGTCGGGCTGCACACGCCAGACGTAGGACTCACCGTTCTCCGCACTGAGGGCCGACAGCGGCACCGACAACGGAATAACACCATCGGCCTGTATGAAAACCCGGGCGCTTTGGCCAAGCTCGGCCGGCACCTTGCCGCTAGTGAACGCCACGCGGGCCGCGAACGTACGCGACTTCGGATCGGCCGCCGGTGACAGCTCACGAATACGCCCGGTGAAGCGTTGATCGGGCTGGCTCCACAGCTCCACCGAGACCGGCTGGCCAAGCTTGAAACGGCCAAAACCCTGCTCCGGCAAGCTGATCAGCACTTCGCGCTCGCCATCGGTGGCGAGGGTGAACACGGTCTGGCCGGCGGACACCACTTGCCCAACTTCCACTGCGCGCTTGGCGACCACACCGTCCTGTGGCGCACGCAGCACGGCATAGCCGGCCTGGTTGCTGGCCACGTCGAACTCAGCCTTGATCTGCTTGAGGCGGGCAACACCGGAACGATAGAGGTTTTCGGAATTGTCGTACTGGGAACGGCTGACCATCTGACGGTCCATCAGGGTCTTGTAGCGGTCGCGCTCGGCACGTACCAGGCTCAGGTTGGCCTCGGCGGCGGCAACCTGGGCACGGGTGGCTTCCAGTTGCAGGCGCACGTCCTGTGGGTCGAGCTCTGCCAGCGGTTGGTTGGCCTTGACTCGCTCGCCCTCTTCCACCAGCCGCTTGCTGATCTTGCCGCCGATGCGGAATGCCAGGTCTGGCTCATAGCGCGCGCGCACTTCGCCGGGGTAGCTGTCCATCGACTGCGAAGAAGGCTGTGGCTGCACCACCATGGCCGGGCGGATGGTGGTCTGGACCGCTTCTTCATGGCCGCAGGCAGCCAACAAGAACACCAGACTGACAGGCAACGCAAAGGGCAGGAAAGTGCTGCGCATGCTGTAGGACCTTTCGCAAATGAAGCTAAGAATAATTATACTGGCCGGTATGTTATTAATACCAAACTCGCCAGTCCAGTATTAAAGGTGAAAATGTCCGACAATCCTGTAAACACCAATAGCCCCGGGCGCCCCAAGGACATGGCAAAACGCCAGGCTATCCTCGAAGCAGCGAAATTCCTGTTCTTGAGCAATGGCTACGCCAGCACTAGCATGGATGCCGTGGCCCTTGAGGCCGGCGTGTCAAAACTGACCGTCTACAGCCACTTCAATGACAAAGAGACGCTGTTCACCGCCGCCGTGGTGGCCAAGTGCGAGGAACAGCTGCCGGTGATGTACTTCGAGCTGCCCGAAGGCGTGCCCGTGGAAACTGTGTTGTTGAACATCGCGCGGGGGTTCCATCGTCTGATCAACAGCGAAGAGTCGATAAACCTGCATCGTCTGATGATGACCACCGGCAGCCAGGACGTGAAACTCTCGCAGATCTTCTTCGAGGCCGGCCCCATGCGCATGCTGCAAGGCATGGAACGCCTGCTCGGCAAGATCGACCAGGGCGGCGCCCTGAGCATCGGCAAGCCCTTCACGGCAGCCGAGCACTTTTTTTGCCTGCTCAAGGGCACGGCGAATTTTTGCCTGTTGTATGGCTGCGGCGGGCAACTGAGCGAAGAAGCCGCCGAAGCGCATGTGCAGGAAGTGGTGGGGTTGTTTATGCGGGCTTATCGACCCTGAAGCCTTGTGCTGCCGCGATGAGGCCCTAAGACTCAATGAAGAGTCAGGCCTTTAGCGCTTTCTTGGGGTAAATATCATACCGGCTGGACTTACCATCCAGCGCATGGCTCGGCTTCGGCCCTTCAATGCACGGCGCCTTGCGCGGACGCTTGACCACCACGCGGTGGCTGGCCAGGGCCAGGGCAGCGGCCAGTAGCGCCGGTGCGTCCGGATCATCGCCCACCAGCGGGCGGAACAGGCGCATTTCCTTCTTCACCAATGCCGTCTTCTCACGGTGCGGGAACATCGGGTCGAGGTAGATCACCTGGGGTGGCTCGCCTTCCCAGTTGCGCATCACGTCAATGGAGTTGCCCTTGAGCAACTTCATACGCGCCACGATCGGCGCCACCTCAAAATCATCCGCGCCGCGCGCCAGGCCATCTTCGAGCAGGGCGCCGATCAGCGGCTGGCGCTCGATCAGGCTCATTTCGCAGCCCAGGCTGGCAAGCACGAAGGCGTCCTTACCCAGGCCCGCCGTGGCGTCCAGCACCCGCGGGCGTACGCCTTGGGCGACCCCCACGGCCTTGGCAATCATCTGCCCGCTGCCACCGCCGTACAGCCGTCGATGCGCCGCGCCGCCCTCGACAAAGTCCACCCGCACCGGCCCAGGCGCGTCAGGCCCAAGTTGTTGTAGCTGTAGGCCATGCTCCCCGAACTGCAGGGCAAAGTCCGCATCCGCCAGGTGTAACGGCAAACCCAGCAGTGAAGCCCACTGCTCGGCACGGTCCTTGAAACCTTCGCCCAAGGCCTCGACCCTGATGCGGCTGGCCGCTGGTTGTTCGCTCATCAATCGCTACGCTCAAAAATATTAAGGATCGGCCAAAACCGGCCGATAAAAACAACAGTCAGGTATTTTGCCAGAGCTGAGCGTCGACCGAGAAAAATGTCAGACATTCTTCCCCTAACCATCGGTGTACTGCCGACCCATAACCACTACGGCCTGCGCAATACTCAAGCGCTGGCCGGGGTGAGTCATGTGTGGCAGGACTTCTTCGCCCGGGCATTGGCCGAGCAGCTCGGCGATACGCCTGGCGCGCTGGCGGTCCAGGCGCCTGCACCTGCGGACCCAGCGGTAGAACCCAACGCCGGCGCCGACCTGTTGTCGCAGATCCTCACCCAGCGTGAGTGTGACGTGAAAGACACCGAGATCGCCCCTCCTGAGCCGCTGTTCCTGCCGATCGCCGAGTTCGAAACCGAACTGCTGCCACCCGCCGCCGAGCCGTTCCCGGACGAAGAAATCGTCGCCCAGCAACGCCAGCAGAATTTCGAAAGTGGCTGGGTACGCCCGATCGTGCTGACCGCCGGCCAGCCGCTGCCGGAGCCAGGCCCTGCGCCGGAACCACGCCCACTGCACCTGCCCATTGCCGAATTCGAGCTGGACCTGCTGCCACCGGCCGCCACGCCGTACCCTACCGAAGAACTGGTCGCGCAACAAAAGGCCCTGGACTTCGATTACTACTGGGCACGCCCGCTGATCGCCAACAACCTGCGTCTGGCCGCTTAAACCCTAGCGACACACCCACCAACGCCCCATGTCCAGATGGAAATGGTTGCGGTGCGCGGCGTTGTAGTCCGGGCTCAGTACCACATTGAAATCATCGCAGGCACTGTCGCGCACCTGACGCAGGAACCGTGCATCAGCGCCCTCCCCCGGCCAATCCTTGAGCACACTGATGCTACGTCCATCCGCCAGGCGAAAGCCGGCAATGTCCAGCGCATTGGCGGAGGCATGCTGGCTGAGACGCCCTTCAGCGCGGTTATACATGTTGCGGCAGGCGAAGCTGCCCAGGTGATCGACCCGCGTCACCGCCTGGCCAAACACCGCCTGGGCCGCCGGCTGCAAGCTGTGCCGCTCAAACAAGGCGAACGCGACCGCGAGTGGGCAACTGGCGAGAAAGCTACTGCTGAGCCCAACCGCAGCGCCCTGCACACGCAAGGTATTGCGCAAAGGGCAGGCGGCATCGGCGGGGGAATCGGCCTGACGGCTGACGCGCAGGCCGGAGGTTTGCAGCACTTTGTCGCACAGCGCCGGATCATCCTGCAGACGTCCCAATTTATAACGCGTCAAAAAGTTGGGGCTGGCGCGCACATCCAACGGCGCCCAGGGGTTCCACTCAGCCGGCAACGGCACCCAGCCACGCCAGACACCGACGGCAAACACCCCGCCCAGAACCAGCAGTACGCCGATAACTTTGAAGAAACGCACCGCTTAGTCCTTAAAGAACTGGTTGGCCTGACTGAACGGCATTTTGCGGTCGGTGAAGGTGAACGTGCCCAGCTCATAGACTTCCTGGGCCGCGCGGTAGAACTCACCATAGGCGGCCAACGCCAGCGCCGAGCCGACGCTGATACGCCGCACGCCCATCTCGCTCAACTGCGCCACGCTGAGGTTCAAGCCGCCGGACATCAACACATTCACCGGCTTGGGCGCGACCGCCTTGACCACCGCCAGCACTTCCTCGGCAGTGCGCAGGGCTGGGGCATACAGCACGTCGGCACCGGCTTCGGCGTAGGCTTGCAGGCGGCGGATGGTGTCAGGCAAATCCAGACGACCATGCAGGAGGTTTTCCGCGCGGGCAGTCAGGGTGAAGGGGAATGGCAGGCTGCGCGCGGCGGCAACGGCAGCTTCCACGCGCTCGACGGAAAGGTCGAAGGGATAGATCGGGTCGGCGGCAATACCGGTGGCATCCTCGATGGAACCGCCAACGATACCCGTGGCCGCGGCACGCAGGATCGTCTGGGCGCAACCTTCGGGGGTGTCACTGAAGCCGTTTTCCAGATCGGCCGCCACCGGCAACGCTGTGGCTTTGACGATCATACTGGCGTTGATCAACGTGTCATCCAGGGACAGCGCCCCTTCCGCATCCGGGCGCCCCAGGCTGAACGCATACCCCGCACTGGTGGTGGCCAGCGCCTCAAACCCCAGGCTGGCGAGCATCACAGCGGAACCTGCATCCCACGGGTTGGGCATCACAAACGCACGGTCGCGCTCATGCAAGGCCTTGAAGGTTTCGGCGCGAAGGGTTTGGGCATCCATGTCTGGCTCCAGGCGGAAAAAGGTGCCCTAGAGTAACCCCAGTTGCTCCGCTACGGGAGCTCGATCCAGGGTTGCCAGCGCTGGCAGGCCAGGCAGGCGCACCCTCAACTGGTCGTGAAACCGCAGCGCCAATTGCGCGGCGAGGCGGTTGTCCGAGGTGTGCAGGAACACGTAGGGCGTGCGGCCTTCTTCAATCCAACCGGCAACTTTCTCCACCCAGGGGACCAGGAACGGGTCATTGGCTTCCAATTCGGGATGGCCGATAAAACGCACTTGGGGAAACTGCGTCAGCGCCGCCGGACGCGGTGGCACCTTGGGCTTCTTGGATTGCGCGTGCAGCACGGCCGCCGAGGTGGACGTGCAACTGAACAAAGCGCGCGGGTCAAGGCAGACCCGCTCGACCCCGCGATCACGCAACAAACGGTTGAGCCGGCGCTCGGCATCTCCCTTGGCGAAAAACTCAAGGTGCCGCACCTCGACAGCCATCGGACGCTCGAGCCCATCAATAAAACCTGCCAACTCACCCAGACGCTGCGGCGTGAACGTCGCGGGCAGCTGCAACCACAATGGCGATACCCGCTCACCCAGCGGGCTCATCAAGCCAACAAAGCTTTCTGCCGCCGGCAGTTGTTCGATCAGGTTGCCGCTATGGCTGATATCACCGGGAAATTTGGCCGTGAAGCGGAAATCGTCAGGCATGATTTCGGCCCAGCGTTGCACCGTCGCAGCTGAAGGGCGGGCATAAAAGGTGGTATTGCCTTCAACCGCGTTGAAGACCTGGGAATAGAGCGCAAGGTAGTCGCTGGAACGGGCATCGGCGGGGTACAGGTACTCGCGCCAAGCGTTTTCGCTCCAGGACGGGCAACCGAGGTAGTAAGGCAGACGCATCAGATGTGGATGTCGAGGCCCAGCACTTCCATATCCCATTCGACAAAACCGGCAGTGGTCAGGTAGCTGGCCAGGGCGGTGGCGACGCTTTTGCTCATGGAGCGCGGGAAGACCATGTCTTGCTGACGGGCTGGAAGACCGCTGATACGAGCGCCTGCGGAACCCTGGGCATTTTGCTGTGCTTCGGACTGGACTTCGATAAAGTCCGGCGAATCTTCGACGGACTCGTCTACCGTAACGTTTGCCTTGCGTGGCTTACGCTTGATGGGATAGGACGGTGAGGAAAATCCATCTATACGCATGTATGCGAACTCGGTATCGGTGATGGCATTTTAGTGGCGCAATCCATAACGCGCAAATGCTCTGGTGATAACTAGAACACATAATTTGAAAAAGGTTTAAAAGCGGGGGCAAATTCTGACGATTGGTGAATTTAGCCCCAAAGTGCCAGCATTTTTGACGTCAAATAATCCCGCGTTCAGCTTTAGTCTGCGCAACCTTATCGCGCAGATAAACCGGAGCAGCCTGGTCCGCCGGAATCGCTTCACCCCGCTCGAACGCGAAGCGCGCGAGGGTCAATAAGTCTTCGGCATGAGGCAACATCGCAGCGTCCTGGCCGGCCACCGACACGGCAATGCGTTCGCCATACCCCCAGCCGGTGCCGGCGCCGAACCAATCACCGCTGGCATCCAACGGCAACGCAGACGACTCCGGCGGCTGCACTGCTTCCACGCCCACCAGGCGCATCTCGCCCGCCGTTGCGCGATAGCAACCCCAATACACTTCATCCATCCGCGCATCGATAGCGGCCGCCACCTGCTGCGCGCCGTGTTCGCGCAAGGCACGCTGCGCCAGTACCGCCAGGTTGGACACCGGCAACACCGGGCGCTCCAACGCGAACGCCAGCCCCTGCACCACGCCGATGGCGATGCGCACACCGGTAAACGCGCCCGGGCCACGGCCGAAGGCGATGGCATCGACCGCAGCCAACGTAGTACCTGCGTCTTCAAGCAGTTGCTTGATCATTGGCAGCAGCTTCTGCGCATGCAGGCGCGGGATCACCTCGTAGTGGCTCGTTACCTTGCCATCGTGCAGCAAGGCAACGGAGCAAGCTTCAGTCGCGGTGTCCAGGGCCAGCAGGGTGCTCATCGTTGTGGGTGTCCAAGTCGAAAAAAAGTGCGCCAGTATAAACAACAACGGCCCGCAAGCGGGCCGTTATCCGTGAAGCCAGTCGAGGGATCAGCTCAGTGCTTGCAGCACTTTGGCAGTGATCGCTTCAACCGAGCCGACGCCAGGAATGTGGCTGTACTTCGGCTTGCCGTTAGCGGCGGACAGCTTCTGGTAAAAATCCACCAGCGGTTTGGTCTGGGAATGGTAGACCGACAGGCGATGACGCACGGTTTCTTCGGTGTCGTCTTTACGCTGCACCAGGTCTTCGCCAGTCACATCGTCCTTGCCTTCAACCTTTGGCGGGTTGTAGACGGTGTGGTACACGCGGCCAGAAGCTTCGTGAACGCGACGGCCAGCAATGCGCTGGACGATTTCTTCGTCTTCAACCGCGATTTCGACGACGGCATCCAGCTCGACGCCGGCCTTCACCAGGGCTTCGGCCTGGGGAATGGTGCGCGGGAAGCCGTCGAACAGGAAACCGTTCTTGCAGTCTTCCTGGCTGATGCGTTCCTTGACCAGGTTGATGATCAGGTCATCAGAAACCAGGCCACCGCTGTCCATCACGCTCTTGGCGATCAGGCCCAGCTCGGTGCCGGCCTTGACGGCCGCACGCAGCATGTCGCCGGTGGAGATTTGTGGAATGCCGAATTTTTCAGTGATGAACTTTGCCTGAGTACCTTTACCGGCCCCCGGAGCTCCCAGCAGAATGACGCGCATTGATGTGCTCCTCAATTTTTTATAGAGATGACGCTCGGATTCGCCGCGTGGGGCCAATCTCGTAAAATAGGGTTTGTAACTGTATGAGCCCAGCCGTCCAAAACGGCCAAAGGCTGATCAAGATACACAGCAGGCCCTAACCACACAAGCCGCCGAAAGTCGCAGGAACCGTGCCCGGCTTACGTCATAGGTAGGGTGTGCCTGAGTGCAACCCGGCCGCATAAACGCCAGCCGCCCTTTTCAGGACGGCCGACGTGCTTTATCTGCAAGCCATTGAGAACACGCAAAAAACCTTAGCCGGTGTTACGCAAACCAGCGGCAATACCGGCCACAGACACCAGCAGCGCCTGTTCCAGAGGGCTGTCCTGCGCCGCTTCCTGCTGGCGCGAGCGTGCCAGCAGCTCGGCTTGCAGCAAGTGCAAGGGGTCGAGGTAGGTGTTGCGCAGGCGGATGAACTCAAGGGTGTCAGGGCTATGGGCCAGCAGTTGCGACTGACCGGTCAGGCCAAGCACCACGCTGCACGCCTGCGACAATAGGTCGCGCAGGTGCGCACCCAATGGCAGCAGGTCTGGCTGCACCAGCCGCTCGTCATACAGACGGGCGATATCGGCATCGGCCTTGGCCAGCACCATTTCCAGCATGTCGATGCGGGTACGGAAGAACGGCCATTGCTCACGCATCTGCCCCAGCAGTTCGCCTTCGCCGCGCTCCAGCGCCTTGCTCAGCGCCGCTTCCCAACCAAGCCAGGCCGGCAGCATCAGGCGGGTCTGGGTCCAACCGAAGATCCATGGGATCGCACGCAGGCTTTCAATCCCGCCCGCACGGCGCTTGGCCGGGCGACTGCCCAATGGCAAACGGCCCAGTTCCTGTTCCGGCGTGGACTGGCGGAAGTACTCAACGAACTGCGGATTTTCCCGCACAACGGCGCGGTAAGCGCTGACACCGTCTGCCGCCAATTCATCCATCAAATGGCGCCAGGCCGGTTCAGGCGGCGGCGGTGGCAACAGCGTGGCTTCGAGTACCGCCGCCAGGTAAAGATTGAGGTTCTGTTCGGCGATATCCGGCAGGCCGAATTTAAAGCGAATCATCTCGCCCTGCTCAGTGGTACGGAACCGCCCCGCCACCGAACCCGGTGGCTGCGACAGGATCGCCGCGTGCGCCGGGCCGCCGCCACGGCCGACCGTGCCGCCACGACCGTGGAACAACAGCAATTCCACTTGTTGTTCGCGGCATATATCCACCAGCCGTTCCTGCGCCCGGTACTGCGCCCAGGCAGCGGCGGTGGTGCCGGCGTCCTTGGCTGAGTCCGAGTAGCCAATCATCACTTCTTGCGGGCCCTGCAAACGCGCGCGATAGCCCGGCAGCAGCAACAGTTGCTCGATCACAGGACCGGCGTTATCCAAGTCGGTCAGGGTTTCGAACAGCGGCACCACGCGCATCGGCCGTTGCACGCCTGACTCTTTAAGCAGCAGTTGCACTGCCAGCACGTCGGACGCCGCGCCCGCCATGGAAATGACATACGAACCCAAGGAGGCAGCCGGGGCGGCGGCGACTTCCTTGCAAGTGTTAAGCACCTCGGCGGTATCGGCTGACGGTTTGAAATAGCTCGGCAATAGCGGTCGACGGTTGGCCAGCTCCTTCATCAGGAAGCTGATGCGCGCGTCTTCGTCCCAGTCTTCGTAACGTCCCAGCCCCAGATAATCGGTGATCTCGGTCATCGCCGCCGAATGGCGACTGGAGTCCTGGCGCACGTCCAAGCGTACAAGGAATAAGCCAAAGGTCACGGCCCGACGCAGGCAGTCGAGCAGCGGGCCATCGGCGATCACGCCCATGCCGCACTCATGCAGCGACTGGTAGCACAATTCCAGCGGCTCCAGCAGGTCATGGTTGTTCTGCAACACCTCGGCCGGCGCCGGGGTGCTGCTGCTCAACGCCGCGTGTGCCCATTGGCGCGTGGCGCGCAGGCGTTCGCGCAGTTGCTTGAGCAACGCACGATAAGGCTCGACGCTGTCACCGACCTTGGCCTGCAACGCCGGGCTGGCCTGTTGCATCGATAGCTCCGAGGCCAGGTGATCGATATCACGCAGGTACAAGTCGGCCGCCATCCAGCGCGCCAACAACAACACTTCGCGGGTGACCGGCGCAGTGACATTCGGGTTGCCGTCACGGTCGCCGCCCATCCAGGACGCAAAGCGGATCGGCGCCGCTTCCAGGGGCAGGCGCAGGCCGGTGGCGGCGTGCAACGCCTGGTCAGCCTTGCGCAGGTAATTAGGGATGGCGTGCCACAGCGAATGCTCGATCACCGCAAAGCCCCACTTGGCCTCGTCCACCGGGGTGGGCCGGGTACGGCGGATTTCTTCGGTGTGCCAGGCTTCAGCGATCAGCCGTTGCAGGCGCTGGCGGATCTGCTCGCGCTCGGCGGTCGTGAGGTCGCGGTGATCCTGCAGGGCCAGTTGGGCAGCAATGGCATCGTATTTCTGGATCAGGGTACGGCGCGCCACTTCCGTAGGGTGAGCGGTGAGGACCAGTTCAATCTCCAGGCGCCCCAACTGGCGGGCCAGGGATTCGTTGCTATGGCCTTCGCTTTGCAGGCGGGCGAGCAACTCCGGCAATACGCGGGATTCAAACGGCGCGGGTTGCGACTCATCGCGTCGGTGAATCAGTTGGTATTGCTCGGCGATGTTGGCGAGGTTGAGGAATTGATTGAACGCACGGGCCACCGGCAACAGTTCGTTTTCCTGCAGCTGATTCACGCGGGTACTCAGTTCATCGCCAGCGCCGCGGCGATCAGCCTTTGCGCCTTTGCGGATCTGCTCGATCTTGTCGAGGAAATCATCGCCGTACTGCTCTCGAATGGTGTTGCCCAACAGCTCACCCAGCAGGTGAACATCCTCACGCAAGCGTGCATCGATATCACTCATCAGCCAATCTCCAGCCAGAAATCCGGGACGCACAGGTCTGCCAGAGTGCCGCCAGCGTCCATTTATGACAAGACTTTAAACCTTGTGAGTTGCAGCTAGTCTCAAGGTTGAGTCGTCGCGTTTACCTACGCAGGCGACTGGTTGCTCATCACCGCCTGCCAACGCAGGCTTTATTGAGGTTGCCATGAAAATCCGAGAATTGGCCCAGCATTGGGAAGAGAACGCCAAGGGTCGCCTGACCAAAACCGAGTACGCGATTCATCTGGATGTAGAGGCGGCCGCGAGGCTGGCGGCCATCGCCGAAATGTACCCCAAGCGTCAGACCGAAGAATTACTGGGCGAGTTGATCGGCGCGGCCCTGGAAGAGCTTGAAGAGAGCTTTCCGTACGTCAAGGGCGAGCATGTGATTGCCACCGACGAAGAGGGCGACCCCCTTTACGAAGATGTCGGTCCAACCCCTCGCTTCCTGTCACTTTCGCGGCGGTTTCTGCACGACCAGTCTGCCAGCGACGAAGACCCGCAACGCTGACCCCCTCTTCAAAACTTCCTTTTCACCCAAGTATTCCGGGCTTTTATCGAGCCCGGCATACCGTTCGTGCAGCAGAAAGTTCCAACTTTTTGCCCTGACCAATCAGTCAAAAAAAATTTTTAGGCAATTCGCCATCTTTGCTGAACTATTCAAAAAAGCCTCGGGTCACACCGAGTAAGCCATCACTTGGAACAGCCGTTTGAATAGGCGTCCGCAGCTTTAAAGCTAGTCCGCCGCCGCTGACCACCTGAGATGGATTTTGATGTTATTAGGAGTTATCTAATGGAGTTGAAGACGATGAAGACCAGCACTGCCAAATCCTCGTTTAACCCTCTGCGCGGGCTCAAGTTGGCCGCGCTGGCAATCGGCACCAGCTTCGTTTTGGCTGGCTGCGCCGGCAACCCTCCGACCGAGCAATATGCAGTCACCCAGTCTGCGGTGAACAGCGCTGTCAGCGCCGGCGGCACCGAGTACGCGGCTGTAGAAATGAAGTCGGCCCAGGACAAGCTCAAGCAAGCTGAGATTGCCATGCACGACAAAAATTACGACGAAGCCCGTCGCCTGGCCGAACAAGCCGAGTGGGACGCTCGCGTTGCAGAGCGCAAATCCCAGGCTGCCAAGGCTGAACAGGCTGTGAAGGATTCCCAGAAGGCTGTTGATGAGTTGCGTAAGGAAGGCATGCGCCCGGCTGCTATCCAGCAGAAGTAAGACGCTTCCTGTGACCGAATCGCACCCGATAAAGAATTGAAAGGACGACACGACTATGCGTAAACAATTGATGATCCCTGCCCTGCTGGCGATGAGCGTTGCACTGGCGGCTTGCTCCACTCCGCCGAACGCGAACCTGGAAAATGCACGGACCAACTTCTCGTCCCTGCAAACCAACCCGCAAGCGACCAAGCTCGCGGCGCTGGAAACCAAGGACGCCAGCGAATGGCTGGACAAGGCTGACAAGGCTTACCGCGACAACGAAGACCAGAAGAAAGTCGACCAACTGGCCTACCTGACCAACCAGCGTGTTGAAGTGGCCAAAGACACCATCGTGCTGCGCGAATCCGAAGCCAAGCTGAAAAACGCCGGCGACGAACGCGCTCGCGCTTTGCTGGATGCTCGTGATGCGCAGATCAAGCAGCTGCAAGACAGCTTGAACGCCAAGCAGACCGATCGCGGCACCCTGGTGACCTTCGGTGACGTGCTGTTCGCCACCAACAAATCTGATCTGAAATCCAGCGGCCTGGTTAACATCACCAAGCTGGCTCAGTTCCTGCGCGACAACCCGGACCGTAAGGTGATCGTCGAAGGCTACACCGACAGCACCGGTTCCGACTCGTACAACCAGAGCCTGTCGGAGCGCCGTGCAGCCTCCGTGCAACGCGCACTGGCTCAGCAAGGCGTGGACATCTCGCGCATCGTGACTCAAGGCTATGGCAAGGAATACCCGGTTGCCGACAACACCAGCGTGTCGGGCCGTGCCATGAACCGCCGCGTTGAAGTGACCATCTCCAACGACAACCAACCGGTCAAGCCACGGTCTTCCGTTGCTAACTGATTGATTGGCGCCGCATAAAAAAACCCACCTCACGGTGGGTTTTTTTTCGGCTCGTCAAACTGAATGGTGCGATTCGTATCCTCGGCTGGCAGTTCAATCTTTGCGCTGGCCGGTTCATCCATCCGTTGATCGCGCTTGTACCTGCGAGCAGCTTCCTGTTCCAGCGCCACATGCTGTCTTGCCATGGCCAACATGTTTTCCAATACAGGAATATGTATTTTCATCCTCGACCCAATCTGAGTAGGTTGCACCTTTTTATGTGGGAGCTTGAGCCGAAACGGTTCCAGACATTTCCTCTGCGAATGTCCCATGCCGCTACGTGACTTGCGTGTGCCACGCGTCACACCGCCTGCTCCGTTGCGGATTGTCGGTCTAACTCAACATGAAAAACCGCCCAATAGAGGCGGTTTTTTGAGGGAGCGCGAATTACCCGCCGACCTTGCCTGAGCCCTGTGTCTCCGGCATTTGGATTTGGCCCTGACTGCCAGCCTGACCCTCTTGTGCGCCTTGATCGCCTTGCGCGCCCTGTGCACCCTGAGCCTTCTGTGCCAGCAGCTTCTCCAGCAGTTTCATCAGTTCGTCGAGGCCAGCTCCGCCCTCGCTACCTTGACCGCCTTTAGCACCTTGTGCCTGCATTTCTTTGATTTTATTTTGAACGTCTCGGATCTGCTGATCGAGGCCTTGGTTTGATTGGGCGCCCCCAACATTGGCACCAGCGCCCATGCTCCCTACGCCCGACACTCCGTTTATACCCGCCATATATGCTCACTCCAGACTAATGAAAAAAATGGGCCGATCAGCATCGCCAATCAGCCCATAATCTGTGGTGAGCGCGCCAGGCTGGTTCCGGCCGGCTGAACGCCTGACAGGCGTTAAATCATTAAACGGTACGCAAAACGGAGCTTTCCCACAGCGCTGAAAACAGCGTTCACTCCTGCAATTGCGGGGTTTCTTGCCCCATGCATCGCACGGCCTGCTTCTTGTTGTTCACCAGCACACCGCTGAGGCCTTTCTGCTCGGTGTCGAACATCACCAGCACGCCATCCACGCATTGCGCCACTTGCGCGGCCGGGGTCAGGGAGATCTTGTAGTCCTCGCCGGGCACGGTCTTGAGCAGGGTGAAATCGCTGAGCAGCAATGCATCTTCGGGTTTGGCAAAGTGCAGGTAACCGTAGAACCACAGGCAACCGACGGTACCGATGATAGTGCCAATACCGGTGAGGATCAGCGGGATCATATTGCGTTCTTCGCTCATTGCGGGCTCTCTGATGAATCAACTTTTCGAGTGGGATAGTTCGGAATTTCGCCCAGGCGACGTAGGCCGTTGAAGTGTTGCGGGTCGTCCAGATAGCGCAGCATCACGGTTTGCCAGGTCTTGTCGGCAAAGGTTTGCACATGGCCGCCCCGGGTCAACTGCAGCACCCTTGGCGGCGGCGCGGCCTGGTACAGGCGGATGCCATTGGCCACTGGCACAATGGGGTCATCCAGACTGTGGAACAACAGTTTCGGCACACCCGTCAGCTGAGGCATGGCGCGGATCGCACTGTCGGCGTCCGGTACCAGCCAGGACAGGGGCACTTGAAACGGCCATGTTAACCAGGAAGTACTGAGGGCGAATTGTCCTACGTCACGATAACTGGCGGGCACGCCGTCCAGCACCAGCGCCTTGAGCCGGGATTGACGTTCCGGATGGGCTGCCAGGTAGTGCACCGCCAGCGCGCCACCCAGGCTTTGGCCCAGAACGATCAGCGGCTGGCCCTGGGTTTCGGGCGCCTTGTCGATCCAGCTGAACGCCGCATCAACATCCTGATAGACCGCGGGTAATGATGGCTTACCTTCCGACAGCCCATAACCGCGATAGTCCAGCAGCAGTACTTGGTAACCCTGCTCAGGCAACCACCAACTGCCGCCCAGGTGCCAGGCGAGGTTGCCGCCGTTGCCGTGCAAGTGCAGCACCGTGCCCTTGAGCGGCACGCCGGGCTTGGCCGGTAGCCACCAGGCGTGAAGCTTCACGCCATCGGCGGTGGTCAAGGTGACGTCGCGGTATTGCAGGCGGGCTTTTTCCGGCGTGAACGGCAGGCCGGGCTCGGGGTAGAACAGCAGGGAGCTGCAGCCGTTCAAAGTGAGTAGCAGGCACAAAATGCCGAGGATTCTCATCCGTTGAAGCCTCGCTGGAAGGTTGTACTCATTTCTCAAAAACAAATGAGATCAAATGTGGGAGCTGGTTCGCCTGCTCCCACCTGTTTGATCCGGTTTCCTCAAAGGATATTCGAATAATCTGCCTCGATCCGATCCAGGCTCAAGTGGTTGAGGAAGTTGGAGAAGCACATCCACGCCGCCAGCGCGTTCATATCGCGGAACTGCTCCGGCAAGTACTTGGGCGGCACCACCAGGCCTTCGTCGACCAGCTGACGCAGGGTGCGCATGTCTTCCAGGGTGGTCTTGCCGCAGAACAGCAGCGGCACTTGCTCCAGCTTGCCTTTACGCACGGCGAGCTGAATGTAGTTGTAGACCATGATAAAGCCCTTGAGGTAGGACAGATCCTTGGTAAACGGCAGACCGTTCGGCACCGAGCCACGGAATACGCGACTGGCGTTGCCATAGCTTTCGCCCATCTCAAAGCCTTGCTCGCGGAAGAACTCAAACACCTGCAGGAAGTCGGCGCCCTCCTCCACCATGTGGATGGCACGGGTGCGGTTGGTCAGTTTGCGCAGGCGGCTCGGGTAGGAGGCAAAGGTGATGATTTCCATCAGGATCGCCAGGCCTTCCTGGGTCACGGTGGAGGACGGCGGGCCCTTGGACAGGAATGTGCAGATCGGTTGGTTCTGCCCGTTTAGCGTGGTGCCAACATGCACCAGGCCTTCATGCACTTCCAAGGCGCGCACGTCGCGGTCATTGAACATCGCGTCGGCGCGGATCTTGATGTAGTCGGCGCCCGCCGCGGCGTCGGCGACAATACCGTCGGACTCGAACACGCGGATAGTCTCTTCGGCCTCGCCAAATACCTTGTTCAGGCGTGTTTGCAGCAGCGCCACGGCGTCCTTGGCGGTGAGGGTCTTGGCTTCATCCTTCAAATCGCCACGGCCGTCGATGTTGTTCAGATAGTCAGAAAGCATCAGGCCCAGGTCCGCCAGGGTCGGGTCGCCAGCGTGGAACGCATCGGAGGCGGCGCCGTACAGTTCCTGGGATATCAGGCCGAAATCCTCGGTACCGCGCGCTTCGAGCATGCGCACAACCATGCGATATTCCCGGCACATGCGGCGCATGATCTGCCCCACGGGGCTGAACTGGCCGAGGCGACGGGTAATGTCGCGCTCGATGTTCTGGAACTCCAGCTTTACCGCGCTGGAATCAAACGACAGCGGTCGGTTCCGGTAGTAGTCGCGGTCCACCGCGGGCATTTCCTTGCCCTTGGCCTTGAGGAATCCCTGGCGAATGTTGTCGTCCCACTTCACGGCGTCGAGGACGCGAATCGGTGTCTGCGCCAGCACAATGCGATCAGACAAGGTGCGTATCGTCTGCTGGTAATCGTCCACCCGGTGCTTCCTCTTTAAACGTTATTTGCCCGTGCGCTGGTAGCGCACGGCTTCCACGAATACATCGGCGTTGGCCGGGTCATCCAGGTAGGCAAACACTTGGTCCATGGGGCTGTCGACCAATACCCCATCGCCTTCGACGGTTTCCACGGTGTCGCCGTGCAGCACCTGTTGCCCGATGGCCTGGTGAATCTGTTCCAGATCGAGGTTATAGACCACCAATTCGTGCTTATCGTCGAACTCGAATCCTGCCAGGAAGTAATGCCCTCCGAACTTGGCCGGCAACGGTGCCGACAGATACCAGCGGCTGCCATGACGCGAAACCGTAAACAGGTATTCATCGCGCTGGGCCGGTGTGGCTTTAGGGTAGCTCACCGCCTTATAGCGATGCTCACCAGCACCGCTGATTTGCAGATTGAGCGGTTCGCCCCAGGCATTCCTGCTGGTCCAATGGCCCAGCAATTCATCCGGCGCCGCCTCATGAGCCGGCAGCGGGTCCTTGAACGTCACCAAGCAACCGCTGAGCAACAGGAACGACAAGGCGATTACCGCCACACGCCAGGTTTTCATTGGACTCCCCCGGTGTCAGACCGAGGCCAACACCAAATGCATATAACGCTTGAGAATTTCAAGCATCTCTTCACCGGTCAGAGGCTCTGCGCCGCCCAGCAGGCCCTGATATTCCATCCGACTGATTATCGCCGTCAACACTTTGGCATCCTGTTGCGGCTCGCGGGAGCCCAGTACCTGGAAAAACTGCCCTGTGCCCTGCAACAGAATCTGCTGATGGGAACGCACCAGCTCAGCCAACCGCGGGTTCAGCAGCGCTTCCTGGCGAAAGGCCTGCTCGGCCATCAGGTGCTCACGGCGGTTGGTCAGTTGGCGCAACACGTAGTCAGCGGTCAAACGCGCAATATCATCGGCCAGTTGCGAGCGTGACTGCGGGCTGCCGTCGCCATAGGCGACCATTTCACGCAGCAGACCCTCGTTACGCACCCACAGCTTGCCCATGAACGCGGCACTGCGTTCGACGTATTGGGCGAAGGTATCGGTGAGCAAGTCATCGATATCCTTGAAATAGTAGGTGGTGGCCGACAACGGCACCCCCGCCTCTGCCGCGACTGCCCGATGGCGCACGGCCCGTACGCCATCACGCACCACGATGCGCATCGCCGCATCGAGAATGTCTTGCCTGCGTTGCTCACTGCCCCGTCGACTGGCCTTACGGCCCTGGTACTGGACGCTTTCAGCCACGGCAGCAGCAATGCCGGCGGCGCCTTCTTGAGCCATTACGCGGTTCACGACACACATCCTTGAATAGAACAAAACCTGGCGCTGTTTGCTTGACGCTTATAAACGCCGCATAAAAAAGCCGCCTTATAAAGGCGGCTCTGGATTTCGCTACGGTTACGCTTGTGGCCGCATGTGCGGGAACAAGATCACATCGCGGATCGACGGCGAGTTAGTCAACAGCATCACCAGGCGGTCGATGCCGATCCCTTCACCGGCGGTTGGCGGCATGCCGTATTCCAGGGCGCGCACGAAGTCGGCATCGTAGTGCATGGCTTCGTCGTCGCCGGCGTCCTTGTCAGCCACCTGGGCCATGAAGCGCTCGGCCTGGTCTTCCGCGTCGTTCAACTCGGAGTAGGCGTTGGCGATTTCGCGGCCGCCGATGAACAGTTCGAAACGGTCGGTGACGTTCGGGTTGTCATCGTTGCGACGGGCCAGCGGCGACACTTCGAACGGGTACTGGGTAATGAAGTGCGGCTGTTCCAGCTTGTGCTCCACCAGCTCTTCGAAAATCATCACCTGCAACTTGCCCAGGCCTTCGAAACCCAGCACCTTGGCGCCGGCTTTCTTGGCAATGGCGCGGGCCTTGTCGATGTCGGTCAAGTCGTCAGCGGTCAACTCGGGGTTGTACTTGAGGATCGAATCGAACACCGACAGGCGCACGAACGGCTCGCCGAAGTGGAACACTTTGTCGCCGTACGGCACGTCAGTGCTGCCCAGGACCAACTGTGCCAGTTCGCGGAACAGTTCTTCGGTCAGGTCCATGTTGTCTTCGTAGTCGGCGTAGGCCTGGTAGAACTCCAACATGGTGAATTCTGGGTTGTGACGCGTCGAAACGCCTTCGTTACGGAAGTTGCGGTTGATCTCGAACACTTTCTCAAACCCGCCAACCACCAGACGCTTGAGGTAAAGCTCAGGCGCGATACGCAGGAACATTTCCAGGTCCAGCGCGTTGTGGTGGGTTTCGAACGGCTTGGCGGCTGCGCCACCCGGGATGGTTTGCAGCATCGGGGTTTCGACTTCGAGGAAGTCACGCTGCATCAGGAAGCTGCGAATGTGCGCAATCACTTGCGAACGCACGCGGAAGGTGTGGCGCACCTCTTCGTTGACGATCAGGTCAACGTAGCGCTGGCGGTAGCGCTGCTCGGTGTCGGTCAGGCCGTGGTGCTTGTCCGGCAGCGGGCGCAGGGATTTGGTCAGCAGGCGTACGCTGGTCATTTCAACGTACAGGTCGCCCTTGCCGGAACGGGCCAGGGTGCCTTCGGCGGCGATGATGTCGCCCATGTCCCAGGTTTTCACCGAGGCCAGGGTGTCTTCAGGCAGGGTCTTGCGGTTGACGTAGACCTGGATACGCCCGGTCATGTCCTGGATCACCATGAACGAGCCACGGTTGAGCATGATGCGACCTGCCACCTTGACCGGGATCGCCGCTTCTGCCAGCTCTTCCTTGGTCTTGTCCGCGTATTGCTTCTGCAAGGCATCGCAGTAGTTTTCGCGGCGGAAGTCGTTCGGGAAGGCATTGCCCTTGGCGCGCTCGGCAGCCAGCTTTTCCTTGCGCAGGGCGATCAGGGAGTTTTCTTCCTGTTGCAGGGCTTGCGGGTCGAGTTGTTGGTCGCTCATGTCTTTAAATATTCCATCAGGTTCGTTGCCCCCGGCCTGCGGCCGGGGATCGCCGGCATGCCGGCTCCTAAAACGGGGTTACAGGCCTGACTTCAGGCTGGCTTCCAGGTATTCGTCGATATCGCCGTCGAGCACCTTGTCGCAGTCGCTGCGTTCGATGTTAGTGCGCAAATCCTTGATCCGCGACGCATCAAGCACATAAGAACGGATCTGGTGACCCCAGCCGATATCCGACTTGGTGTCTTCCAGCGCCTGGGAAGCGGCGTTGCGCTTCTGCATTTCCTGCTCGTACAACTTGGCCCGCAGCATTTTCATGGCGGTGTCCTTGTTCGCGTGCTGGGAGCGTTCGTTCTGGCAGCTCACCACGGTGTTGGTCGGTACGTGGGTAATACGTACGGCCGAGTCGGTGGTGTTTACGTGCTGGCCACCGGCACCGGAGGAGCGGTAGGTATCGATGCGGAGGTCGGCCGGGTTGATCTCGATTTCGACCTTGTCGTCGATCTCTGGCGAGACGAACACAGCAGAGAACGAGGTGTGCCGACGGTTGCCGGAGTCAAACGGGCTCTTGCGCACCAGGCGATGCACGCCGATCTCGGTCCGCAGCCAACCAAAGGCGTATTCGCCCTTGATGTGTACGGTCGCGCCCTTGATACCGGCGACTTCACCGGCGGACAGCTCCATGATGGTCGCTTCGAAACCGCGCTTGTCAGCCCAGCGCAGGTACATGCGCAGCAGGATGTTGGCCCAGTCCTGGGCCTCGGTGCCGCCGGAACCGGCCTGGATGTCCAGGTAGGCGTTGTTCGGGTCCATTTCGTGGCTGAACATGCGACGGAATTCAAGCTTGGCGAGGTTGTCCTCGAGACGGGCCAGCTCGGCGACGACATCGCCCACTGCGCCTTCGTCGTTTTCTTCGACGGCCATGTCCAGCAGGTCACGGCAATCGGCCAGACCGGTGTTCAACTCGTCGAGGGTATCGACGATCTGCGCCAGCGCAGCGCGCTCGCGGCCCAGTTCCTGAGCGTATTCAGGTTTGTTCCAGACAGCAGGATCTTCAAGCTCGCGATTGACTTCGGTCAGACGCTCATGCTTTTGATCGTAGTCAAAGATACCCCCGAATAGTTTCGGAGCGCTCGGACAGGTCCTTGATGGTGTTAAGGATCGGGTTGATTTCCATGGCGGGCAGCACTCGTTGGCGAACTTTTGAAAGCCGGCGAGTATAACGGCAAACGTCCGGAAACGGCAGTCCGCTTGGCCGAAAAGGCGGGGTTTGTAGGCTATCGACAGAACAATGGAGATCAAATGTGGGAGCTGGCTTGCCTGCGATTGCGGTCCGTCAGTTACCACATCTGTATCTGATACACCGCTATCGCAGGCAAGCCAGCTCCCACAGGGGTTTTACGGTGCTTCGAGTTATTCGATACACACCTGATTGCGCCCATTGTGCTTGGCCGTATACAACCCCTTGTCCGCCGCCATGATCAACTGTCGGCAATCCGTGCCCTGCACCGGTGTCATGGTCG
Organism: Pseudomonas sp. LAP_36; assembly: GCF_019456785.1. Taxonomy (NCBI): domain Bacteria; kingdom Pseudomonadati; phylum Pseudomonadota; class Gammaproteobacteria; order Pseudomonadales; family Pseudomonadaceae; genus Pseudomonas; species Pseudomonas sp. LAP_36. The sequence continues at coordinate 558,381 of NZ_JAHZMS010000001.1, read as the reverse complement.
ACAGGCCGATACTGATGGTCAGGCTCGCCCCCTCAGCCGGCGCTATGTGCGGGATTTTCAGCGCGGCAACGGCCATGCGTAGCTTTTCAGCCACCAGGCGTGCGCCGCCCGGCGACGTATTCGGCAGTACCAAGGCGAACTCTTCACCGCCGTAGCGCGCTGGCAGGTCCGAGGGGCGACTGCTGGCTTCGCGGATGGTGGTGGCGACTTTGCGCAGGGCTTCGTCGCCTTCGACGTGGCCGAAGCTGTCGTTGTAGGTTTTGAAAAAATCCACGTCGATCATCAGCAGCGACAGCTGGGTCTGGTCGCGCATGGCACGACGCCATTCCAGTTCCAGGTATTCGTCGAAGTGGCGGCGGTTGGACAGCCCGGTGAGGCCGTCGGAGTTCATCAAGCGTTGCAGCACCAAATTGGTGTCTAGCAGTTGCTGCTGGCTGACTCGCAGCGCTCGATAAGCCGCGTCCCGTTGCAACAAGGTCATGTAGGAGCGCGAGTGATAGCGGATGCGCGCCACCAGTTCGATATTGTCCGGCAGCTTGACCAGGTAGTCGTTGGCGCCGGCCGAAAATGCCGCGCTCTTGATCAGCGGGTCTTCCTTGGTGGAAAGCACGATGATCGGAATATTTTGCGTGGCCGGGTGGTTGCGGTATTCGCGCACCAGCGTCAGGCCGTCGAGGCCAGGCATCACCAAGTCTTGCAGGATCACGGTCGGTTTGATGCGGATCGCCTGGGCAATCGCCTGGTGCGGGTCGGCGCAGAAGTGGAAGTCGATGTTTTCTTCATGGGCCAGGCCACGTCGCACGGCTTCTCCGATCATGGCCTGGTCGTCGACCAGCAACACCATGGCAGCATTTTCATCGGTCTTGATGTCGTCGATCTGTAAATCATTCATGTGCAATCACCTGAATTACTTTCCTGCTGGCCAGCACCCTGGAGGGTCTTGATCATTTTGCGAAGACCTCCAGTAATCGGGGCGCAATTCTGTCCAGTGGGCGAATTTCAACAGCAGCATCAATCGCCGCCGCCGCTTTGGGCATGCCATACACCGCCGAGCTCTGCTGATCCTGGGCGATGGTTAAATAACCTTGTTCACGCAGCAACTTGAGGCCTTGGGCCCCGTCGCGCCCCATACCTGTCAGCAAGACGCCAACGGCGTCACCATTCCAATGGCTGGCCACGCTTTCGAAAAACACGTCGATCGAAGGCCGGTAAATCTCGTTCACTGGCTCTGCGGTATAGGCTAGCGTGCCATTCTTCAACAGACGAATATGGTGGTTGGTGCCGGCCAGCAGCACTACACCGCTTTGCGGTGCCTCACCCTCGCGGGCCAGGCGCACCGGCAGGCCAGAGGCGCTGCTCAGCCACTCGGCCATGCCGGCGGCAAACACCTGGTCCACATGCTGCACCAATACAATGGCGGCCGGAAAGTCTTGAGGCAAACCCTTGAGCAGGATTTCCAGGGCCGCCGGGCCACCTGCCGAGGACCCGATAGCCACCAGGCTCTGGCGCTTGCCGGTGGCGCGCGGTGGTGCGGCGTCGGCACGCAGGCGGCTGCCACGCTGGCCGATCAACCAGCCGATATTGAGGATCTTGCGCAGCAGCGGCGCCGCCGCATCCTTGGGGTTGCCCACGCCCAGCGGCGGCGTGTCCACCACATCCAGGGCGCCATGGCCCATGGCTTCGAACACGCGGCTGACATTGGCCTGGCGGTCGACGGTGACGATAACAATGGCACAGGGGGTCTCGGCCATGATCTGCCGAGTGGCTTCCACACCGTCCATTACGGGCATGATCAAGTCCATCAGGATCAGGTCCGGGGTCAGCTCAGCGCAGCGCTGCACCGCTTCCAGGCCATTGGCTGCCACCCACACAACCTGGTGAGCAGGTTCGAAACTCAAGGCACGGCGAAGGGCCTCAACCGCGAGGGGCATGTCATTGACGATTGCGATCCTCATGCGCGCGCGCCTCCGATCAGTTCCACCACCGCGTCGAGCAACGCGTCATCATGGAAACTGGCTTTGGCTAAATAATAGTCGGCGCCGGCGTCCAGTCCACGACGTCGGTCTTCTTCGCGATCCTTGTAGGACACCACCATCACCGGCAACGATTGCAGGCGACTGTCACGGCGCAAGAGTGTGACCAATTCAATACCGTCCATTCGAGGCATATCAATGTCTGTGATCAGCAGGTCAAAGTCTTCGGAACGCAGGGCGTTCCAGCCGTCCATGCCATCAACCGCGACGGCCACTTCATAACCACGATTAAGTAACAATTTGCGTTGCAGCTCACGCACGGTCAGCGAGTCATCCACCACCAGCACCCGTTTACGCGGCGCCTCGGTGGTTTGTTGGCTACGCCGGGCAATACGTTCCAAACGTCCGGTGTTGAGCAACTTGTCCACCGAACGCAGCATGTCTTCAACGTCGACGATCAACACCACCGAGCCGTCGTCCAGCAAGGCGCCGGCGGAGATGTCCTGGACCTTGCCCAGGCGATCATCCAGCGGTAACACCACCAGCGTGCGCTCGCCGATAAAACGCTCCACAGCAATCCCGTACACGGCATCGCGCTCGCGGATCACCACCACTTTCAACGTGTCTGACTGACTCTGCCCCGCCGGGCGCTGCAACAACTGGCTGGCGGCGACCAGGCCGACATGCCGGCCTTCGTGCCAGAAATGCTGGCGGCCTTCGAGTTGCACAATATCGTCGGGCGCCAGGTCGCACATGCGCTCGATATGGGCCAGCGGGAACGCGTAGGCTTCTTCACCGACTTCCACCACCAGGCTGCGTACCACCGACAAGGTCAACGGCACTTCCAGGTGGAAACGACTGCCCTGCCCCGCCGTCTGCTCCAGCACCACGGCACCACGCAGTTGGCGGACCATATGCTGCACCGCATCCAGCCCGACTCCACGCCCGGACACTTCGGTGACCTTGTCGCGCAGGCTGAACCCCGGCAGGAACAGGAACGTCAGCAACTCTTCTTCGCTCAGGCGCAGGGCGGTTTCAACCGGCGACAGATGGCGGTCGACGATGGTGCCGCGCAAGCGCTCCAAGTCGACGCCATTGCCGTCATCGCTCAATTCCAGTACCAGCAAACCGGCTTGATGAGAGGCGCGCAGGCGGATCAGGCCTTCAGCCGGCTTGCCTGCGAGCAGGCGTTGCTCAGGCATTTCGATGCCGTGGTCGACGGCATTGCGCAATAAATGGGTGAGTGGAGCTTCGAGCTTTTCCAGCACGTCGCGGTCGACCTGGGTCTTTTCACCCTCGATTTCCAGGCGCACCTGCTTGCCCAGGCTGCGGCCAAGGTCGCGCACCATGCGCACCTGCCCAGCGAGGACATCGGCAAACGGTCGCATGCGGCAGGCCAGGGCGGTGTCATACAGCACTTGGGCGCGCTGCCCGGCCTGCCAGCCGAATTCGTCCAGTTCAGCATGTTTTTCCGCCAGCAAGGCCTGGGCTTCGCTCAACAAGCGGCGGGTGTCGGCCAGGGCTTCCTGGGCTTCGAGGTTCAAACCCACGGTTTTGAGCTGGCCGTCCAGCGTATCGAGGGCGCGGACACTTTGACTCTGAATGCGTTTTAGGCGCTGCAGGCTGGCCAAGTAGGGCTTGAGCCGCTGGGTTTCCACCAGGGATTTGCTCGACAGGTCGAGCAGGCTGTTCAAGCGCTCGGCGGTCACCCGCAGTACGCGCTCGCCGCCTTCGGTCATGCGTTTGTTCTGACGCGGCGGCTCGGCGGCAACTGGCGGCGCGGGCTCGGGTTCCGGCGGCAGTTCTTCAACAACCGGTGCCGGCGCTGGCGGCGGCGTAGCCTTGACCGGCGCCTGGGACGGGTCCAGCAGGCGCTCCATCAACGCCACATAAGCTTCGATGTCGGCCGACCCCACGTCATTGCCCGGCGTGGCGATGCGCATCAGCAGATCAGTGCCTTGCAGCAACGCATCAATATGTTCGGGTTGCAGGTACAGGCGGCTTTCCTGGGCGCTCACCAGGCAATCCTCCATGACGTGGGACACGCTGACCCCGGCGTCCACCCCAACGATGCGCGCGGCGCCCTTGAGCGAGTGCGCCGCACGCATGCACGCTTCAAGCTGGTCGGCCTGGGTCGGGTTGCGTTCCAGGGCCAGCAGGCCCGCGCTGAGTACCTGGGTCTGCGCATCGGCTTCCAGGCTGAACAGTTCCAGCAGCGAGGCGTCGCGCATCTGGTCGGGGGTCATGTGAGGCTCCGGGTCACGGCGGACAACAATTGCGCCTCGTCCAGCCAACGCAGGCTGCGGCCTTTCCACTGCAACACGCCCTGGGTGAAGCGGCCGCTGGCCTGGGTGCCGGAGGCCGATGCGGCCTTCAGGGTGCGCTCATCGATAGCATGGATACCGTCGACTTCATCCACCGGCACCACCACCGGGCCATCCTGGGCGGCGATGATCAACATGCGCGGCATGATGCGCCCACCGCTGGCGCCCTGGGTGGTGGCGTCCAGGCCCAGCAACTCGACCAGCGACAGGCACGCCACCAGCGCGCCGCGCACGTTGGCCACGCCAAGCAAGGCGCGGGAGCGCTGGTGTGGCAGGGAGTGAATCGGTTGCAACGGCGCCACTTCCACCAGACAACGGGTGGCAATGCCCAGCCATTCTTCGCCGAGGCGGAACATCAGCAGGGAACGTGTGACCACCTCCTCGCCCAATTCGACCGCGTTGTACGCGCGATGCGCGTCCTGCTGCAATGCGTAGCGATCCAGCAAGCGCGTGGCCGCCGCCGAGTACACCGAGCAGTTGCGGCAATGGATATGGTCCGCCAGCAACGGGCAGGACTTGTCGCCATGGATGCCGATGCGGTTCCAACAGTCATCGATGGCCTGGGTGTCGGCCAGGGTCAGGTCCAGGCCTGCGGTGTCGAGCGCCTCGGTGTTATTCATCGCTTGGACTCACTGTCAGCTCGCTCGCTCCGCGCGGCCCGCGCTTGCAAGCGGCGCGCCCCCGCACTGTCACCCTGAGACTCAAGCAACGCGGCCAGGTGCATCAAGGCCTGCGGGTGCTGGGGTTCCAGGTACAAGGCTTTTCGATAATAGCCCTGGGCCTCCAGGGCGCTGCCGGCCACGTCGCTGAGCAGCCCCAGCCAGTAGAACACTTGGGCGGCCGGCGGGTGGTTGTTCAGGTATTGCTCGCAAGCGGCGCGAGCATCAAGGCTTTTGCCTTCATTGGCCAGCGTGGCGATCCGACTGAGCAGATCAGCCGCGTCGGAATGCGCCACCTTGATTGGCATCACTTGGGCGCTGACCGTGCTGAACGGCCGCGGCTTGGTAGGAATCGGTGCCGCACTGCGCTGCGGGATGGGCGCGGCGATAGGCACAAACGCTGGCTCCGGCTTGACCGGCTCAGCCTGCCGACTGAACGCAAAGGACTGCGGCACACCAATCGAACGCATGCCATGGCGCCCCAGCAGGCTGCCCTCGGCCGGGCCGATAAACAGCACGCCGTCCTCATGGGTCAGGCCCTTGAGTACAGCAAACACTTGCTTCTGGGTCGGCTGGTCGAAATAGATCAGCAGGTTGCGACAGAACACAAAGTCGTAGCTCGCCTCATTGGCCAGCAGCGCCGGGTCAAGCAGGTTGCCGACTTGCAGGCGCACCTGTTCGCGCACACGGTCGGCGATGTGGTAGCCGTCGCCGAATTCGGTGAAATGTCGGTCGCGAAACGCCAGATCGCCGCCGCGAAACGAGTTCTTGCCATACACCCCGCGTCGCGCGCGCTCAACCGACAGTGGGCTGACATCCAGGCCCAGCACCTTGAACTGGTGCGGCGCCAAACCGGCATCCAGCAGCGCCATGGCAATCGAATAAGGTTCTTCGCCGGTGGAGCACGGCAGGCTGAGGATGCGCAGTGCGCGCATCTGCTTGATGTCGAGCAGGCGGGCCTTGGCCAGGCGGGCCAGGGTTGCAAAGGATTCGGGGTAACGGAAAAACCAGGTCTCGGGGACGATTACCGCCTCGATCAGCGCTTGCTGTTCATCCTCGGAGCTTTGCAGGTGCTGCCAGTATTCGCCGGCCGCTTGGGCATTGACGGCCTGGCTGCGTTGGCGCACCGCACGCTCGATGATGGCTTCGCCCACAGACGCGACGTCCAGGCCGATGCGCTCTTTCAGGAAGGCAAAAAAACGCGGGTCGTGGCTCATGGGCTCGGCTCTGCAGAAAACAGCAAGGCGCGCACTTCGTCGGTGAGCAATTCGTTAACCCCAATCCACTGCATCAAGCCCAAGGCATCTTCACGCACCAGCCCCAGGTACGGCGCCTCGCGGTTATCCAGGCCATAAGGCTTGAACTCGCCAAGGTCGCAACGCAGGGTGTCGGTGGCTTGTTCCAGGATCAGCCCCAGCCAATGCGCTTGAACCCAAGGCTGCGGCTGGTAATTGACCAGCACCAGGCGCGTGCTGGTGCGCGCCTGGGCCGGCGTGCCGAAGGCCAGGGCGCTGAGGTCGATGACCGGCACCAGCGCGCCACGATGGGCAAAAATGCCCGACACCCACTGCGGTGCATGGGCAATCGGCTTGAGCGGCAAGCGCGGCAGTACCTCGGCGACTTCCGTGGCCCTGAGGGCAAAACGCTCGTCGCCAATGTGGAACACCAGGAACAACGCCTTTTTCGCTGCCGGGACGGCACCGCGTTTAGCCGCGAGATCGCTCATCAGACTTTGAAACGCGACACGCCGCTGCGCAGACCGACCGCAACCTGGCTCAGCTCATCAATGGCAAAGCTGGCCTGGCGCAGCGAGTCGACAGTCTGGCTGCTGGCATCGCCCAGTTGCACCAGCGCGTGGTTGATCTGCTCGGCGCCGGTAGCCTGGGCCTGCATGCCTTCGTTGACCATCAACACCCGCGGCGCCAGCGCCTGTACCTGATGGATGATCTGCGACAGCTGCTCGCCCACTTGCTGCACTTCAAACATGCCGCGACGTACTTCTTCGGAGAACTTGTCCATGCCCATCACCCCTGCGGACACCGCCGACTGGATCTCGCGCACCATCTGCTCGATGTCGTAGGTGGCCACGGCGGTCTGGTCGGCAAGGCGGCGAACTTCGGTGGCAACCACGGCAAAGCCGCGACCGTATTCACCGGCCTTCTCGGCCTCGATGGCCGCGTTGAGCGACAGCAGGTTGGTCTGGTCGGCAACCTTGACGATGGTCACCACCACCTGATTGATGTTGCCGGCCTTCTCATTGAGGATCGCCAGCTTGGCGTTCACCAGGTCGGCGGCGCCCATGACCGAGTGCATGGTTTCTTCCATGCGCGCCAGGCCTTGCTGGCCAGAGCCGGCGGCGACCGACGCCTGGTCGGCAGCGGTGGACACTTCGGTCATGGTGCGCACCAGGTCCTTGGACGTGGCAGCGATTTCGCGGGACGTGGCGCCGATCTCAGTGGTAGTCGCAGCGGTTTCAGTGGCGGTGGCCTGTTGTTGCTTGGACGTGGCGGCAATCTCGGTGACCGAGGTGGTCACCTGCACCGACGAGCGCTGGGCCTGGGACACGAGGGCGGTGAGCTCGGTCATCATGTCGTTGAAGCCGGTCTCTACCGCACCGAATTCGTCCTTGCGCTCCAGGTTCAGGCGTTTGCTCAGGTCACCAGTGCGCATGGTTTCAAGGATGTCGACGATGCGCTGCATCGGCGCCATGATCGCGCGCATCAGCAGCAGGCCACACAGGCCAGCGGCAAGGATGGCGATAAGCAGCGACACGGCCATGCTGATCTTGGCAGACAGGACTGCCTCGTCGATCGCCGCCGTGGCGCGGTCAGACACGTTCTTGTTTTCAGTGATGATGTCGTTGAGCTTCATGCGCCCTTCAGTCCAGATCGGCGTCAATTGCTCCTCGACCAATACGCTCGCGCCCGGCAGGTCGTTGGCTTCGACGCGCTCCAGCACCTGGGCGAGGACTTTGTTGTACGTCGTGTGCGCCGCCTTGAAGTTATCGAATTCCATGCGGTCAGCTTGGCTATGAATGGTTTTTTCATAGTTGGCCATCTGCTGTTCGATACGCGCTTCGAAGGACTTGTAGTTCGACCTGTCGGTGTTGCTGAGCGTTTTTTCGTCGCGCAGACCAATGATATCGACGGTTTCAAGGTAGCTGTCGACCCACGCGCTGCGGATCATCGAGCTGAGGTAAACGCCCGGTACCGCGTCGTCACGCACCAATTCCTGGCTGGTTTCGATCTTCAGCAACCGTGAGTAGGAGACCACAACCATTAACAGCATGATGGCGATAATGACCGCAAAGCTTGCCAAGATCCGTTGGCGCAAGGTCCAGTTCTTCACAGTAATTCCTCGAAGGGCCATTCAAATGGAGGGAGTATAGCTGAGCGGGTGCCCTCATTTATCAATGGGTTTTGACGCAGCGCGCACGGAATGCAAAAACACCCCGGACCGCCAAGGCAGCCGGGGTGCTTGTATTAACAAGCGCGTTTAAAGTGTGGCCTGGCGCACCTGTTTTTCCAGCTCCAACTTCAAGCCAGGCTCCAGTTTCAACTGACGGGCCAGTTCATCGAGGTAGGACTTCTCCATGAAGTTCTCCTCATCCACCAGCATCACACTGGCGATGTACATTTCGGCGGCCATTTCCGGAGTGCCGGCCGCCCGCGCCACATCGGCAGGGTCCAGGGGTTTGTTCAGTTCGGCATGCAGCCAGCTTTGCAGCTCGCGGTCGTTATCCAGCTTGGTGAACTCGCCTTCGATCAGCGCGCGCTCGCGCTCGTCCACATGGCCGTCAGCCTTGGCTGCCGCGACCAGCGCCTTGAGAATGCCTTGGCTGTGTTGCTCAACCTGAGCCGGTGGCAGGCGGTCGATGGTTTGCGGCTCACCCTGGGGGGCATTGGCCTGTTGCGCTTGCCAGTTACCGTAAGCTTTGTAGGCAATCACCCCCAACGCCGCCAACCCACCGTAAGTCAGGGCCTTGCCGCCGAAATTGCGCGCCTTCTTATTGCCCAGCAACAGGCCCATCGCGCCGGCTGCCAGCGCGCCGCCACCCGCACCACCGAGCAGGCTGCCCAGGCCGCCACCGCCGAGCAAGCCGCCAAGAGCGCCTTTATCGTCCTGTTTCCGCTGGCCGCCGGCCTTGTTTTGCAACATGTCCTGGCCAGACTTGAGCAACTGATCGAGCAATCCACGGGTATTCATTCAAAGCCTCCAGACACTTGGGTTCGTAGGACCAATAGGCCTCCAGCGTAAAACTAAGTGCCAAAAAGCCTTTGCCTAGAGTGCTTCCAGATGTAACGCGGCTACCCTTCGCTTAAATCGATATACACTTGAGCAAATCTATAAAAACACCCCACTGGTAATTCCAGCATGATGACCTTGCGTCAAATCCGGCACTTCATTGCCGTGGCCGAGACCGGCTCGATCTCCGCCGCCGCGCAAACTGCGTTCATTTCCCAGTCCACACTGACCCTGGCGATCCAGCAACTGGAACAGGAAATCGGCGTGAACCTGTTCAACCGTCACGCCAAGGGCATGACACTCACGCATCAAGGCCATCAATTCCTGCGCCAGGCGCACCTGATCCTCGCCACCGTCGACAACGCCAAGCGCAGCCTGCAACAGAGCACCGACCAAGTCGCCGGGCAGTTGATCATCGGCGTGACCAGCTTGGTGGCCGGCTATTACCTCGCAGATTTGCTGACACGCTTCCAGCGCGCCTACCCCAATGTAGAAATCCGCGTGATGGAGGATGAGCGCCCGTATATCGAGCATTTGCTGGTCAGCGGCGAGATCGACGTGGGCGTGCTGATCCTGTCCAACCTCGAAGACCGTCACGCCCTGCAAACCGAAGTACTCACCCATTCGCCTCACCGGCTATGGCTGCCGGCGCAACATCCGTTGCTGGAACACGACAGCATCAACCTGGCCGATGTGGCGCGCGAGCCGTTGATTCAGTTGAACGTCGACGAAATGGGCCACAACGCCCAGCGCATGTGGACCGGTGCGGGTCTGCAGCCGCGCGTGACCCTGCGCACCGCCTCCACCGAAGCCGTGCGAAGCCTGGTAGCGGCCGGCCTGGGCGTGTCGATCCAGCCGGACATGACCTACCGCCCCTGGTCCCTTGAAGGCGACATTATCGAAGCGCGGCCGATTGCCGACCTCAGCCAAACCCTCGATGTAGGCCTGGCCTGGCGTCGTGGCACGGCGCGGCCGGCACTGGTCGACCCGTTCCTGACGGTTGCGCGTGAACAGCCGCACCCACGCAAGCCATCTATTTAATCGAATGCTGCATTCAGTATTTAGTATTTGTTGACCTCGCGCCTGACCTCTACTCTCGGCTCATCCATAAGAGAAAGGTCAGGTGCCTCGTAAGAGAACGCCCATGGCCATACAAGAAAAGAGATCGCGAAAAATGTCCGGCGCGCCCACCCCGCTGCTTACTGCGTTGCTGATCGACGGCGAACTGGTCCAAGGCCAGGGTTTTGTCGAGCCGATCCTCAACCCGGCCACCGGCGAAGTCCTCACCCAGATCGCCGAAGCCAGCACCGAGCAAGTGGAGGCTGCGATCCTCGCCGCCCACCGCGCCTTTACCGGCTGGTCACGCACCACACCGCAGCAACGTTCGAACGTCTTGCTGGGCATCGCCGATGCCATCGAAAAACAAGCCGACTACCTGGCCCGCCTGGAATCCCTGAACTGCGGCAAGCCCTTGCACCTGGCGCGCCAGGATGACTTGAGCGCCACTGTCGATGTGTTCCGCTTCTTCGCCGGCGCCGTGCGCTGCCAGACCGGGCAACTGAGCGGCGAATACCTGCCGGGCTACACCAGCATGGTGCGCCGTGACCCCATCGGCGTCGTGGCCTCGATTGCACCGTGGAACTACCCGCTGATGATGGCCGCGTGGAAAATCGCTCCAGCCCTGGCCGCCGGTAATACGCTGGTGTTCAAACCATCGGAGCACACGCCGCTGTCGATCCTGGCGCTGGCCCCTGTGCTTAAAGCGCTCTTGCCACGTGGTGTGATCAACATTCTGTGTGGCGGCGGCGAAGGCGTCGGCAGTCATCTGGTCAGCCACCCCAAGGTGCGTATGGTGTCGCTGACCGGCGATATCGTTACCGGGCAGAAAATCCTGCAAGCGGCATCCAAAACCCTTAAACGCACGCACCTGGAGCTGGGCGGCAAAGCGCCGGTGATCGTGTGCAACGATGCTGACCTGCAAGCCGTGGTCGAGGGCGTACGCGCCTATGGTTACTACAATGCCGGCCAGGACTGCACTGCCGCCTGCCGCATCTACGCCCAGGCCGGCATTCACGACAAATTGGTTGCCGAACTTGGCGCAGCGGTCAGCAGCCTGCGCTTTGCCGGTAAACGCGACGCGGACAATGAACTGGGCCCGTTGATCAGCACGCGCCAGCGCGACCGCGTCGCCAGTTTTGTCGAACGCGCCCTCGGCCAGCCGCATATCGAACGCATCACCGGCGCCGCCGTGCATTCCGGCGCGGGCTTCTATTACCAGCCCACCCTGCTGGCCGGCTGTAAACAGAACGATGAAATCGTGCAGCGCGAAGTGTTCGGACCGGTGGTTACGGTGACGCGCTTCGACGAACTGGAACAGGCGGTGGACTGGGCCAACGACTCGGAATACGGCCTGGCGTCCTCGGTGTGGACCCAGAACCTGGACAAGGCCATGCAAGTGGCGGCGCGCCTGCAATACGGCTGCACCTGGATCAACAGCCATTTCATGCTGGTCAGCGAAATGCCCCACGGCGGCTTGAAGCGCTCGGGGTATGGGAAGGATCTGTCCAGCGATTCACTCCAGGACTACAGCGTGGTGCGCCACATCATGGCGCGCCACGGCCAGCATCTTTAAAACAACAACTAAGCTCTTGCGTTACCGGCTACACACACTGCCCCGACCATAATTAAAGAAGAGGGAACCCCCATGTCTGCGCACAAGACCGCACTGCTCAGTGCCCTGACCACCGCGCTGCTGGCCAGTGCCAGCCTACAGGCCGCCGAACCGCTCAAGGCTGTTGGCGCGGGTGAAGGCCAACTGGATATCGTCGCCTGGCCCGGCTACATCGAACGTGGCGAAAGCGACAAGGCCTACGACTGGGTCACAGGTTTCGAGAAGGAAACCGGCTGCAAGGTGAATGTGAAAACCGCCGCCACCTCTGACGAAATGGTCAGCCTGATGGCCAAGGGTGGGTATGACCTGGTCACCGCGTCGGGCGATGCCTCGCTGCGCCTGATCGTCGGCAAACGCGTGCAGCCGATCAACACCGCGCTGATCCCCAATTGGAAAAATATCGACCCGCGCCTGAAGGATGCGCCGTGGTACGTGGTCGGTCAGCAAACCTACGGCACCCCGTACCAGTGGGGCCCGAACGTGTTGATGTACAACACCAACGTGTTCAAGACCGCGCCCACCAGCTGGGACGTGCTGTTCAACGCCCAGAACCTGCCGGACGGCAAGCCGAACAAAGGCCGCGTGCAGGCGTATGACGGCCCGATCTATATCGCCGACGCGGCGCTGTACCTCAAGTCGACCAAGCCGGAGCTGGGCATTCAAAGCCCGTATGAACTGACCGAAACCCAGTACAAGGCCGTGCTCGAACTGTTGCGCGCCCAGCAACCGCTGATCCACCGCTACTGGCACGACACCACCGTGCAAATGAGTGACTTCAAGAACGAAGGCGTGGTCGCCTCCAGCGCCTGGCCGTACCAGGTCAACGGTTTGCAGAACGAGAAACAGCCGATTGCCTCGACCATTCCCAAGGAAGGCGCCACCGGCTGGGCGGACACCACCATGCTGCACACCGAGGCCAAGCACCCGAATTGCGCCTACAAGTGGATGGATTGGTCGCTGCAACCCAAAGTCCAGGGCGATGTAGCCGCCTGGTTCGGCTCGCTGCCGGCGGTGCCGGCGGCTTGCAAGGAAAGCGAACTGCTTGGCGCCGAAGGCTGCAAGACCAATGGCTTTGACCAGTTCGAAAAGATCGCCTTCTGGAAAACCCCGCAGGCTGAAGGCGGCAAGTTCGTGCCGTACAGCCGCTGGACCCAGGATTACATTGCGATCATGGGCGGCCGCTAAGCCTTCCTGACAACGCAGGACAACATGTGGGAGCGGGCTTGCTCGCGAATGCGGTGTGTCAACCAACACATCTGTAACTGATCCACCGCTTTCGCGAGCAAGCCCGCTCCCACATTTTTGACCGCGCTCACAGATTCCCCGTTTTTTCAGAAGTCCAGGCCGGGCCGCTGCGACGACCCGCGCCTTTTTGGAGCACCGCACCATGACCCTTGCAGTCCAATTCACCCACGTTTCCCGTCAGTTCGGCGAAGTGAAAGCCGTTGACCGGGTTTCCATCGACATCCAGGACGGCGAGTTCTTTTCCATGCTCGGCCCTTCCGGCTCAGGCAAGACCACCTGCCTGCGCCTGATCGCCGGGTTCGAACACCCGAGCGCAGGCTCGATCCGTATCCACGGCGAGGAAGCCGCCGGCTTGCCGCCGTATCAGCGCGATGTAAACACTGTGTTCCAGGACTACGCGCTGTTCCCCCATATGAATGTGCGCGACAACGTCGCCTACGGCCTCAAGGTCAAGGGCGTCGGCAAGGCCGAACGCCTCAATCGCGCCGAAGAAGCCTTGGCCATGGTCGCCCTCGGCGGTTATGGCGAGCGCAAGCCGGTGCAGCTTTCCGGTGGGCAGCGTCAGCGCGTAGCCCTGGCCCGCGCCCTGGTCAATCGCCCACGCGTATTGCTGCTGGATGAGCCGTTGGGCGCCCTCGACCTCAAGCTGCGTGAGCAGATGCAGAGCGAGCTGAAAAAACTGCAACGCCAGCTCGGCATCACCTTTATTTTCGTGACTCACGACCAGACTGAAGCGCTGTCGATGTCTGACCGTGTGGCGGTGTTCAACAAAGGTCGCATCGAGCAAGTCGACACCCCGCGCAACCTGTACATGAAGCCCGCCACTGCCTTTGTCGCCGAGTTCGTCGGCACGTCTAACGTGATTCGCGGCGAACTGGCCCAGCGCCTCAGCGGCAACCCGCAGTCCTTCTCGATCCGCCCGGAACACGTACGTTTTGCCGAAGGTCCGCTGGGTGCCGGCGACGTGGAAGTCAGCGGTGTGCTGCACGATATCCAGTACCAGGGCAGCGCCACGCGCTATGAGCTGAAGCTGGAAAACGGCCAGGCGCTGAACATCAGCCAGGCCAACAACCAGTGGCTGGACATCAGCAGCGGCCATCAGGTCGGCCAGTCCATCACCGCCCGCTGGGCGCGGGAAGCCATGACGCCGCTGACCGACATCGCAGGCGAGGTGTGACATGAGCCTGGCCCTATCCCAACCGCCGATGCGCAGGTTTTCCAACCTGCTGTACCGCAAGCCCAACCTCTACCTGGCGATGCTGCTGGTGCCGCCGCTGATCTGGTTTGGCGCGATCTACCTGGGCTCGCTGCTGACCCTGCTGTGGCAAGGCTTCTATACGTTTGACGACTTCACCATGGCGGTCACGCCGGACTTGACCCTGGCCAACTTCGCCGCGCTGTTCCAGCCGTCGAACTTCGACATCATCGTGCGCACCTTGAGCATGGCGATTGTGGTGTCGATTGCCAGTGCGGTGGTCGCGTTCCCGATTGCCTATTACATGGCGCGCTACACCACGGGCAAGACCAAGGCGTTTTTCTACATCGCAGTGATGATGCCAATGTGGGCCAGCTACATTGTCAAGGCGTACGCCTGGACCTTGCTGCTGGCCAAGGGCGGCGTGGCGCAGTGGTTCGTGCAGCATTTGGGGCTGGAGCCCGTGTTGCAGTTCGTGCTGGGCATTCCCGGCGTGGGCGGCAGCACCTTGAGCACCTCGCACCTGGGGCGGTTCATGGTCTTCGTTTATATCTGGCTGCCGTTCATGATTCTGCCGATCCAGGCGTCCCTGGAGCGTTTACCGCCGTCGCTGCTACAGGCTTCGGCCGACCTTGGCGCCAAGCCGCGCCAGACCTTCATGCAGGTGATTCTGCCGCTGTCGATTCCGGGGATTGCCGCCGGTTCCATCTTCACGTTCTCGCTGACCCTGGGCGATTTCATCGTGCCGCAACTGGTGGGCCCACCGGGTTACTTCGTCGGCGGCATGGTGTACGCGCAGCAAGGCGCCATCGGCAATATGCCCATGGCCGCAGCGTTCACGTTGGTGCCCATCGTGCTGATCGCGGTTTACCTGTCCATCGTCAAACGCCTGGGGGCCTTCGATGCACTCTGAAAAATCCAGTTTGAGTTTGAAGATCGCAGCCTGGGGCGGCCTGGTGTTTTTGCACTTCCCGATCCTGATCATCTTCCTCTACGCCTTCAACACCGAAGAAGCCGCGTTCAGCTTCCCGCCCCAAGGCTTTACCTTGAAGTGGTTCAGCGTGGCCTTCGCCCGGCCGGACGTGCTGGAGTCGATCAAGTTGTCCTTGCAGATCGCCGCCATCGCCACGCTGATTGCGATGGTGCTTGGCACGTTGGCGTCGGCGGCGTTGTATCGCCGCGAGTTCTTCGGCAAGCAAGGCGTGTCGTTGATGTTGATCCTGCCAATTGCGCTGCCGGGGATCATCACCGGTATCGCGCTGCTGGCGACGTTCAAGACGTTGGGTATTGAGCCGGGGATGTTCACCATCATCGTCGGCCACGCGACGTTCTGCGTGGTGATCGTCTACAACAACGTCATCGCGCGCTTGCGCCGCACCTCCCACAGCCTGATCGAAGCCTCGATGGACCTGGGCGCCGACGGCTGGCAGACCTTTCGCTACATCATCATGCCCAACCTCGGCTCGGCGCTGCTGGCTGGCGGCATGCTCGCGTTTGCGCTGTCCTTCGACGAAATCATCGTCACCACCTTCACCGCCGGCCACGAGCGCACCTTGCCGCTGTGGCTGCTCAACCAGCTCAGCCGCCCACGCGACGTGCCGGTGACCAACGTGGTGGCGATGCTGGTGATGCTGGTGACGATGGTGCCGATTCTCGGTGCGTATTACCTGACGCGCGGCGGTGAAAGCGTGGCGGGGAGTGGCGGTAAATAACTGACAAGACCCTGCCTCTGAAGAAACACGGTCAATGTGGGAGCTGGCAAGCCAGCTCCCACATTTGAATCGCATTTATTCAGGGGTAAACACTCGCTTTAGGAGAGCTGAACCATGCAAACCAAGCTACTGATCAACGGCCAACTGGTAGAAGGCGAAGGCCCGGCCCAAGCCATATTCAACCCGGCACTCGGCCGCGTGCTGGTGGAAATCAAGGAAGCCAGCGAAGCCCAGGTCGACGCCGCCGTGCGCGCTGCCGATGCCGCCTTCGAAGGCTGGTCGCAAACCGCGCCCAAGGATCGCTCGCTGTTGCTGCTGAAGCTGGCGGACGTGATCGAAGCCCATGGCGAAGAGCTGGCCAAGCTGGAATCGGACAACTGCGGCAAGCCTTACAGCGCCGCGCTGAACGATGAAATCCCGGCGATTGCCGACGTGTTCCGCTTCTTTGCCGGTGCCAGCCGTTGCATGAGCGGCTCGGCCGGCGGTGAGTACTTGCCCGGGCACACCTCGATGATCCGCCGCGACCCGGTGGGCGTGATTGCCTCCATCGCACCCTGGAACTACCCACTGATGATGGTCGCCTGGAAAATCGCCCCGGCCCTCGCCGCCGGTAATACCGTGGTGCTCAAGCCGTCAGAACAAACCCCGCTGACCGCGTTGCGCATGGTCGAACTGGCCGCTGAAATTTTCCCGGCCGGTGTACTCAATCTGGTGTTCGGGCGTGGGCCAACCGTCGGCAGCCCACTGGTGAATCATCCGAAAGTGCGCATGGTCTCGCTGACCGGCTCCATCGCCACCGGTGCAAACATCATTTCCAGCACCGCCGACAGCGTTAAGCGCATGCACATGGAGCTGGGCGGCAAGGCGCCGGTGATCATCTTCAACGATGCCGATATCGATGCTGCCGTGGAAGGCATTCGCACCTTTGCCTTCTACAACGCCGGGCAGGATTGCACCGCTGCGTGCCGGATCTACGCGCAAGCGGACATCTACGATGCGTTTGTCGAGAAGCTCGGCGCCGCGGTCGCCAGCATCAAGTACGGTTTGCAGGATGATCCGGCCACCGAACTGGGCCCGCTGATTACCGCTCAGCATCGCGACCGTGTCGCCGGGTTTGTCGAACGCGCCGTGGCACAACCGCATATTCGCCTGGTCACCGGCGGCAAGGCGGTGGAAGGCAATGGTTTCTTCTTTGAGCCGACCGTGCTGGCCGACGCGCAGCAGGACGACGAGATCGTGCGCCGCGAGGTATTCGGGCCCGTGGTGTCGGTGACCAAGTTCACCGATGAAGCGCAAGTGCTGGGCTGGGCCAATGATTCGGACTACGGCCTGGCGTCATCCGTATGGACCGCCGATGTAGGACGCGCCCATCGTTTGGCCGCGCGCTTGCAGTACGGCTGCACCTGGGTGAACACCCACTTCATGCTCGTCAGCGAAATGCCTCACGGCGGTCAGAAACTGTCCGGCTACGGCAAGGACATGTCCATGTACGGGCTGGAGGACTACACCACCGTTCGCCATGTGATGTTCAAGCACTAATGCTGTGCCCCCTGTGGGCGCAGGCTTGCTCGCGAATGCGGTACATCCGGCACACATGTGTCGACTGACACACCGTATTCGCGAGCAAGCCCGCTCCCACAGGGGATCTCCTTATAACAATAAATAATTCGCAGGTTCCCATGGATATCACCCGCCGCGACTTCCTCAACGGCGTCGCTGTCACCATTGCCGCGGGTATGACCCCGCTGCAACTGCTTCAAGCCGCTCCCGATGGTCGTTACTACCCACCCGCCCTTACCGGCTTGCGCGGCAGCCATGTCGGCTCGTTTGAAGTGGCGCACCAGATGGGCTGGGAAAAGAAGGTGTTCGACACCGAAAAACTACCGATCACCGAGGATTACGATCTAGTGGTCGTGGGTGGCGGCTTGAGTGGGTTGTCGGCGGCGTGGTTCTACCGCGAGAAACACCCCAAGGCGAAGATCCTGATCCTGGAAAACCACGACGACTTCGGCGGCCACGCCAAGCGCAACGAGTTCCAGGCCGGCGGCCGCATGATCATCGGCTACGGTGGCAGCGAGGCGTTCCAGTCGTCCAACCACCTTTACAGCCAGCACGTGAACGGGCTGTTGAAAAAGCTCGGGGTGAACATCAAGCGCTTCGAAACCGCCTTCGACCGCCAGTTCTACCCTGGCCTCGGCCTGTCGCGCGGGGTGTTTTTCGACAAGGAAAACTTCGGCGAAGACAAACTGGTGACCGGCGACCCAACGCCGATGGTGGCCGACGACATCGCCCCGGACCGACTGAATGCGCGCGCCATCGGCGATTTCATCAATGACTTTCCGTTGCCAGCCGCGGACCGCCAGGCCCTGATCGAGCTGCACACAGCGCCCAAGGATTACCTGCTGGGCAAGACCGCCAACGAAAAAGCCGCCTACCTGGCAGCCACCAGCTACCGGGATTTTTTACGCAAGAACGTAGGACTTTCCGAAGGCGCAGTGAAGTACTTCCAGAGCCGCACCAATGACTTCATGGCCCTGAGCATTGATGCGGTGGCGTCGTCCGACGCTTATAACGTGGGTTTCCCTGGCTTTGCCGGGATGAATCTGGCGCCAATCAGTGAAGAAGCGGCGGCGGAAATGGAAGAGCCCTACATCTACCATTTCCCGGACGGCAATGCGTCGGTGGCGCGGTTGCTGGTGCGCAGCCTGATCCCAGGTGTGGCGCCGGGCCATACCATGGACGATATCGTGCTGGCGGCCTTTGATTACGCCAGGCTCGATCAACCCAAGGCGGCGGTGCGGCTGCGTTTGAACAGCACGGCGGTGAGTGTGCGTAACGTCGGTGACGGCGTGCACATCGGCTACAGCCGTGGCGGACAACTCGCACAGGTGCGCGGCAAACGCTGCATCCTGGCCTGCTACAACATGATGATTCCTTACCTGTTGAAGGACCTGCCCGCGCCCCAAGCCCATGCCCTGAGCCAGAACGTCAAATACCCGCTGGTGTACACCAAGGTGGTGATCCGCAATTGGCAGTCGTTCCAGAAACTGGGCGTGCACGAAATTTACGCGGCAACCCAGCCTTACAGCCGGATCAAACTGGACTACCCGGTGAGGATGGGCGGCTACGACCACCCGCGCGACCCGACGCAGCCGATTGGCTTGCATATGGTCTACGTACCCACCAGCCCCAACAGCGGCATGAACGCCCGCGACCAGGCACGCGCCGGGCGAGGCAAGTTATATGGGCAGACGTTCGAGCAACTGGAAGCGCAGTTGCGTGACCAGTTGCAACGCATGCTCGGGCCGGGTGGGTTCAACCACCAGACCGATATTCTGGCGATCACTGTCAACCGCTGGTCACATGGTTATGCGAGCTTCTCCAACAGTTTGTTTGATGATGCCGATGAGAACGAAGCATGGATGAAGCTGGCGAGAAAGCCGGTGGGGCATGTGAGCATTGCCAATTCGGACGCGGCGTGGAGTGCGTATGCGCATGCGGCGATTGATGAGGCATATCGAGCAGTCGCTGAAGTGAGCTGACCTGAGAAGGACCTGGAAATGTCTTGTTTCACATGCAACGCCATCACCCCGCTATCAATCAATTTTCCTGCGTCATCGAACCGCTTAAGCTATCCGGCGTCTGTTTAATGTCCGTTGCGTTTGGCCGAAGGCATGTCCGAACCGTAATTTCTGATCCGCTACGTGCCAGGAACGGCGCGGGATTTGCTCACGACAGGTTGTCTCTATGCACCGCAGGAATTTGCTCAAAGCGTCCATGGCCATTGCGGCTTACACCGGTTTGTCGGCCAGCGGCCTGCTTGCCGCCCAGGCCTGGGCCGGGAACCGTGCCGCCGATGGCAAGGCCGTGGCGTTCGATTTCGAATCGCTGAAGGCCCAGGCCAAGCAACTCGCCGGGACCGCTTACAAAGACACGAAACAAGTGCTGCCGCCCACCCTGGCGACCATGACCCCGCAGAATTTCAACGCCATCGGCTACGACGGCAACCACTCGTTGTGGAAGGAATTGAACGGCCAGCTCGACGTGCAGTTCTTCCACGTCGGCATGGGGTTCAAGACGCCGGTGCGCATGCACAGCGTCGACCCCAAGACCCGCGAAGCCCGTGAGGTGCATTTCCGCCCTTCGCTGTTCAACTATGAAAAAACCACGGTCGACACCAAACAGCTGACCGGCGACCTGGGTTTCTCCGGCTTCAAGCTGTTCAAGGCGCCGGAACTGGACCGCCATGATGTGCTGTCATTTCTCGGCGCGAGCTACTTTCGCGCAGTGGATTCCACCGGCCAGTACGGCCTCTCCGCCCGTGGCCTGGCCATCGACACCTACGCAAAAAAACGCGAGGAATTCCCCGATTTCACGCAGTTCTGGTTCGAAACCCCGGACAAGAACGCCACCCGCTTCGTGGTCTACGCCCTGCTCGACTCGCCGAGCGCCACCGGCGCCTACCGCTTCGATATCGACTGCCAGGCCAACCAGGTGGTGATGGCGATCGATGCGCACATCAATGCGCGTACCGCCATCGAACAACTGGGCATCGCGCCGATGACCAGCATGTTCAGTTGCGGTACCCATGAGCGCCGCATGTGCGACACCATCCACCCGCAAATCCACGACTCGGACCGCCTGGCGATGTGGCGCGGCAATGGCGAATGGATCTGCCGCCCGCTGAACAACCCGGCCAAGCTGCAGTTCAACGCGTTTGCCGACATCGACCCCAAAGGCTTTGGCCTGGTGCAGACCGACCATGAGTTCGCCAGTTACCAAGACACCGTGGACTGGTACAGCAAGCGCCCGAGCCTATGGGTTGAACCCACCACGGCTTGGGGTGAAGGCTCCATCGACCTGTTGGAAATTCCTACAACCGGCGAGACCCTCGATAACATCGTGGCCTTCTGGACCCCAAAAAAACCCGTGGCAGCCGGCGAATCACTGAACTACGGCTACAAGCTGTACTGGAGCGCCCTGCCACCGGTGAGCACGCCGTTGGCCCAGGTAGACGCGACCCGCTCAGGCATGGGTGGCTTTATCGAAGGTTGGGCACCGGGTGAGCACTACCCTGAGGTGTGGGCGCGCCGTTTCGCCGTAGACTTCAAGGGCGGTGGCCTGGACCGCCTGCCACCCGGCACGGGGATTGAGCCAGTGGTGACGTGCTCCCATGGCCAGGTCAAGGATTTCAGCGTGCTGGTGCTGGATAACATCAAGGGCTACCGCATCCTGTTCGACTGGTACCCGACCAGCGACAGCGTGGAGCCGGTGGAACTGCGCCTGTTTATCCGTACCCAGGACCGCACCTTGAGTGAAACCTGGTTGTATCAGTACTTCCCGCCGGCACCGGACCAGCGTAAGTACACGTGATACCGGTGGGAGCTGGCTTGCCAGCTCCCGCCTTGTTTAACGACGATCCTCAGAACCGCGACACACTCTTCATCGCCCCAATCAAATAGCGCATTGCCATCTGATCGTTCTCGGTCAGGGCGCGGTACTGCGCCAGCAATTCCACTTCATCTGAGCTCAACCTTCGCCCCCGCAACGACATCCTGCGGGTCAGAAAAGACGTCACCACACCCGCTACACCATAGGACTTGGCCATGGACTGGTTCTCCTGATATGCATCGAATACTCCTGTTGCCCATTACCCGTCTCCCATGAAGCGCAATGCCTCAGTGAGCAAACCCACTGACTTCCTGGGCCAGAAATCAGGCTTACCCTAAGGGTAGAAAAAATCTGGTCTCGTGTGGGATTTTTTTAGAGTATTAACTTAAATAATTGCTTAGGTAACAAATACCTACAGACATATCCGACACCTGCGCGCGTAAAAAACCCACCGGGTCAGGGTGGGTTTCAGTCAGCGAGTCCAACAGCGGATTAATCGCGCAGATCAGACTCATGAATCGGCTGGTCGCGATGGGTCGCCCTTTGATACTGCGCCGGCCAAATCGCCTTGCGACCGCCCAGGTCGTCGTCGGCATGCAGCGGCCAGTAAGGGTCACGCAGCAGTTCACGCGCCAGGAAGATGATGTCGGCCTGGCAGGTGCGCAGGATGTGCTCGGCCTGGGCCGGCTCGGTGATCATGCCAACGGTGCCGGTAGCCATGCCCGACTCTTTGCGCACCCGCTCGGCGAAACGGGTCTGGTAGCCCGGGCCGGTAGGGATCTCGGCGTTAGCGGCCGTGCCACCGGACGATACGTCAATCAGGTCCACGCCAAGGTCTTTCAGGCGACGCGCCAGTTCCACGGTTTCGTCCGGGTTCCAGCCATCTTCCACCCAGTCGGTGGCCGACACCCGCACAAACAACGGCAGCTCCTGGGGCCAAGCTTCACGCACGGCCTCTGTGACCTGCAGCACCAGGCGGATACGGTTTTCAAACGAGCCGCCGTACCTGTCCTGACGCTGATTGCTGATCGGCGACAGGAATTGATGCAACAGGTAACCATGCGCTGCGTGGATTTCCACCACTTCAAAACCCGCGGTCAACGCACGCTTGGCGGCGGCGACAAAATCGGCGATCACTTGTTGGATCTGCCCCTCATCCAACTGCTTGGGTTGAGTGTGCTGAGGATCGAAGGCAATCGGCGAGGGCCCTACCGGCACCCAGCCGCCCTCCTCCGCCTGGACACTGCCGTGCTTGCCGATCCAGGGCCGATGGGTGCTCGCCTTGCGCCCGGCGTGAGCCAATTGAATGCCGGCCACAGCGCCCTGTGCCGCAATAAAGCGCGTGATGCGTCGCAACGGTTCGATCTGTGCGTCGTTCCACAAGCCCAGGTCCTGAGCGGTGATGCGGCCATCAGCGGTGACAGCGGTGGCTTCGGTAAAAATCAGCCCCGCACCGCCGACCGCACGGCTGCCAAGGTGTACCAAGTGCCAATCATTGGCCAGGCCGTCGACCGCCGAATACTGGCACATCGGCGAGACCGCGATGCGATTGAGCAGGGTCAATTGGCGCAGGGTATAGGGTTCGAGCAGCTGACTCATGGCGCACCTCTTCTGGGTTCTATGGGCACTGTTCAACAGTGCTTAGAGCCTAGTCGACAACGGTGGAATGCACAGGGTTCAGAAAGAGAAGCGGGAGCCGATTGCCGGCTCCCGTGTTGCAAAAGCTTACATTTCGACCTGGGTACCCAGCTCGATCACCCGGTTTACCGGGAGTTTGAAGAAGCGCAGGTTGCCGTTGGCATTCTTCAACATGAACGCGAACAACGCCTCGCGCCAGCGCGCCATGCCCTTGATGCGAGAGGCGATCACCGTCTCGCGGCTGAGGAAGTACGTGGTGCGCATCGGGCTGAAGTCCAGGTCATCCAAGTGACACAACTTCAGCGCTTCAGGCACGTCCGGCTCGTCGGTAAAACCAAAGTGCAGGATCACCCGGAAGAAGCCTTCGCCGTAGGCATCCACTTCGAAGCGCCGTGCCGCCGGTACGCGAGGAATGTCCTCATAGACCACCGTCAGCAACACCACTTGCTCATGCAACACCTGGTTATGCAGCAGGTTGTGCAACAGCGCGTGGGGCACAGCGTCCGGGCGCGCGGTGAGGAACACGGCGGTGCCCTGGACCCGATGGGGTGGCTGCACGCGGATACTGCTGATAAAGATCGGCAGCGGCAGGCCGCCTTCGTCGAGACGCTCCACCAGCAATTGTTTGCCGCGCTTCCAGGTGGTCATCAGCACGAACAACACAATCCCCGCCAAAACCGGGAAGGCGCCGCCCTGGATGATCTTCGGCACGTTGGCGGCGAAGTAGAGCCCGTCCACCAGCAGGCAGCAGACCAAGACCGGTACTGCCAGGATCGGCGGCCATTTCCACAGCAGCAACATCACCGCCGACACCAGGATGGTCGTCATCAGCATGGTGCCGGTTACTGCCACGCCGTAAGCCGACGCCAATGCGTTGGAGGATTCGAACCCCAGCACCAGCAGGATCACGCCCACCATCAGCGACCAGTTCACCGCGCCGATGTAGATCTGGCCCTGCTCGGCACTGGAGGTGTGCTGGATATGCATGCGCGGGATGTAGCCCAGTTGGATCGCCTGGCGCGTCAACGAGAACGCACCGGAAATCACCGCCTGGGACGCAATCACCGTGGCCAGGGTGGACAACACCACCAGCGGGATCAACGCCCAGCTGGGTGCCAGCAGGTAGAACGGGTTGCGCGCGGCTTCCGGGTCACCCAGCAGCATCGCGCCTTGGCCGAAATAATTGAGTACCAGCGCCGGCAGCACCAGGATGAACCAGGCGCGGGCAATGGGTTTGCGGCCGAAGTGGCCCATGTCGGCGTACAGTGCTTCGGCGCCGGTCAGTGCCAGCACCACCGCGCCAAGGATGGCCACGCCAATGCCCGGGTGAGCCTGGAAGAAGCGCACGGCCCATACCGGGTTCATGGCGTGGAGCACTTCAGGGTGCTGGACGATGCCATACACGCCGAGGCCACCCAACACCAGGAACCACGTCACCATCACCGGTCCGAACAGCTTGCCGATGTGGTCCGTGCCGTGCTTCTGGATCAGGAACAACGCCACCAGCACAACAAGGGCGATGGGCACGACCCATTTTTCCAGGCCGTCGAACGCCAGCTCCAGGCCTTCAACCGCGGATAACACCGAAATCGCCGGTGTGATCATGCTGTCGCCGTAGAACAGCGCCGCGCCGCACAGGCCACACACCACCAGGAAGCTGCGCAGCTTCTTGCGCTCCCCCGCCGCCCGTCGCGCCAGTGCAGTCAGAGCCATGATGCCGCCCTCGCCCTGGTTGTCGGCGCGCAGCACAAACAGCATGTATTTGATCGAGACGACCCAGATCAGCGACCAGAAGATCAGCGCCAGGATCCCCAGCACACCGTCATGGTTGACCTGAACCCCATAGCCGCCGTTGAACACCTCTTTAAGGGTGTAGAGCGGGCTGGTCCCGATATCGCCGTAAACCACCCCGACCGCTGCCACCAGCATGCCAATCGGCTTTGCGGTGGAATGCTCGGCGCCTGCCGCCGGACTACTTGCCTGACCCATCAACCACTCCTGCCCTTATGACCTGCGGTCTTTATAAACAACGCCTCTAATCTGACCCTAGCATGCGCTGTTTTACTTCTCGTAACAGACGTTTTATTGACCTTAGGATTTTACCTACGCGCAACGGCGCGAAGCATAGCGCAGCACTCGTCGCTTTTCGCTGTTCAAGTGATTCAGGTGTCGGTTTATGCAGTGAGTAAAAGATGACACGGCACTTTGGAGCCTTTCTGCCTGCATTGATCACATTTAAGACCGACCGTATATTTTGGCCCGGCTCAGTCGTGGTGCCTAAGCGGTGTGAGCGGGAACTCTTTGGCCGGCTTACCTGATCAATAAAACATGCCCCTGCATGACCCGCGCTATCGATATAGAAACTCAATCATCGACCTGTCTCTTTTAAGGTACATTCCTCATGTACGAAGTGAAACACGTGCTGTCAGCCAACGGCGTGGATATCTACCAGGCTTGGCTAGACACCGTGCAAGACACGCGTTCAAAAGCCAGGATCACCACCCGAGTGGACCGAGCCTCCCTTGGTCACTTTGGCGTTACCGAGCCGGTGGGTGATGGAGTCTTTGAGATGAAACTCGACTTCGGTCCTGGGTTTCGCGTGTATTACGCCATCCAGGATCGAAAGATTGTTTTCCTGTTGGGCGGTGGTTCAAAGGCCAGACAGCAGCACGACATCGATCAGGCCAAGGTTCTCTGGAAATCTTACAAGGTGCAGCAAAAATGACCATTCGTACTCGCTCTCATGAAGATAGCGTTCTTGAAATGCTCCGGGACGACGAAGCATTTGCCCTCGAATATCTATCTGTCGCGCTTGAGGAAATC
Source organism: Pseudomonas sp. LAP_36 (assembly GCF_019456785.1). Lineage (NCBI taxonomy): Bacteria > Pseudomonadati > Pseudomonadota > Gammaproteobacteria > Pseudomonadales > Pseudomonadaceae > Pseudomonas > Pseudomonas sp. LAP_36. The sequence goes on along the minus strand of NZ_JAHZMS010000001.1, from coordinate 532,505 downwards.
GATGAAGCGGGTGGTGAGGACGCCTTCCTTGTCGCTATCCGTCGAGTGGCGGAAGCGCGTGGCGGAATGCTCAGCTTGTCGCAGAACACAGGGCTCAATAGAGCAAATCTCTACAGATCCATCGCCGTCGGCGGCGACCCCAAGCTCTCCACTCTCCTGAAAGTGCTTCAGGCGTTAGGTGTGGGCATGTCTAAAGTTGTATCGCACCGCACAGAGCAAGACGTCCGGGCTTAGCGGTGTGAGTGCTGGGCGAATAACCCAGCGCAGCACTCGTCGCTTTTCCCTGCATAAAGCTGGTCAAGTGCGCTGCCCGTCGCTAGAATTGCGCACTTTTTGATCAGAGGCACACTTCAAGTGCCCATCCGTTGTCTCGTCGTGCACGACCGGCAGCGTCATTCAATACCGAGGTTAGACATGTCCACCACCATCGCAAAAGCCAACCCCAAGGTTGGCTTTGTTTCCCTGGGTTGCCCGAAGGCTCTGGTTGACTCCGAGCGCATCCTTACGCAACTGCGCATGGAAGGCTATGACGTTGTGTCCACCTACCAGGACGCTGACGTGGTGGTGGTCAACACCTGCGGCTTCATTGACTCGGCCAAGGCAGAGTCGCTGGAAGTGATCGGCGAAGCGATCAAGGAAAACGGCAAGGTCATCGTGACCGGCTGCATGGGTGTGGAAGAAGGCAATATCCGCAATGTGCACCCAAGCGTGCTCGCGGTGACCGGCCCGCAGCAGTACGAGCAGGTGGTCAACGCCGTGCACCAGGTGGTGCCGCCACGCCAGGACCACAACCCGCTGATCGACCTGGTGCCGCCGCAAGGCATCAAGCTGACCCCGCGCCACTACGCGTACCTGAAGATCTCCGAAGGCTGCAACCACAGCTGCAGCTTCTGCATCATCCCGTCGATGCGCGGCAAGCTGGTCAGCCGCCCGGTGGGTGACGTACTGGACGAGGCCCAGCGCCTGGTCAAATCCGGCGTGAAAGAGCTGCTGGTGATCTCCCAGGACACCAGCGCCTACGGCGTCGACGTGAAATACCGCACCGGCTTCTGGAACGGCGCGCCGGTGAAAACCCGCATGACCGAACTCTGCGAAGCCTTGAGCAGCCTGGGTGTGTGGGTGCGCCTGCACTACGTTTACCCGTACCCGCACGTGGACGAGCTGATCCCGCTGATGGCCGCCGGCAAGATCCTGCCGTACCTGGACATCCCGTTCCAGCACGCCAGCCCGAAAGTGCTCAAGGCCATGAAACGCCCGGCATTCGAAGACAAGACCCTGGCGCGCATCAAGAACTGGCGCGAGATCTGCCCGGAGCTGATCATCCGTTCGACCTTCATCGTCGGCTTCCCCGGCGAAACCGAAGAAGACTTCCAGTACCTGCTGGACTGGCTGACAGAAGCCCAACTGGATCGCGTCGGCTGCTTCCAGTACTCACCGGTTGAAGGCGCCCCGGCCAACCTGCTGGACCTGGCCGTAGTGCCGGACGACGTCAAGCAGGACCGTTGGGAGCGTTTCATGGCGCACCAGCAGGCTATCAGCTCGGCGCGCCTGCAACTGCGCATCGGCAAGGAAATCGAAGTGCTGATCGACGAAGTCGACGAGCAAGGCGCGGTTGGCCGCTGCTTCTTCGATGCACCGGAAATCGACGGTAACGTGTTTATCGACGATGCCAGCGGCTTGAAGCCGGGTGACAAGGTCTGGTGCACCGTGACGGACGCCGACGAGTACGATTTGTGGGCTGAAAAGCGCGACTGATCGGCGACAAAATCAAAAGCCCTGCATCTGATCAAGATGTGGGGCTTTTTTAGGTCTATCGTTTGCCCATCGCCCCTCACTGGCAGGAAGCAGCGGCATGCGTCAGCATTCGGTTATCCATACCCCCAAAACCAGCGATTATCAAAAACTGACTGAAATCTGGGAGTCCTCAGTGCGGGCCACCCACGATTTTTTGCCGGAGAGCTACATCGAGCGACTGAGGCATCTGGTGCTGACGCACTATTTGGACACAGTGATGCTGATCTGCACCAAGGACTCGCATCAATGCATCACCGGGTTCGCTGGCGTGGCCGCGGGCAAGGTCGAAATGCTGTTTATCGACCCGCAGCACCGGGGCCAGGGCCTTGGCCGGCAATTGCTGCGCTATGCCATTGAACGCATGAACGCCGACGAACTCGAGGTGAACGAACAGAACCCCCAGGCCCTGGGCTTTTACCTCAAGCAAGGCTTCGAGGTGGTCGGACGCACGGAGCATGATGGCCTGGGCCAGCCTTATCCGTTGCTGCGTCTGCGTTTGCGCCAGGCGCAACAGCAGTCCCGCCAGGGTTAAATGAAATGGGGCCGGGATTAACCGGCTCCAGGCAGGTACAATAGCCGCCCCCTTTTGTTACGGCCCTTGTCATGACTGACCCCATACGCCTCTCCAAACGCCTTATCGAACTGGTCGGTTGCTCCCGTCGGGAGGCTGAGCTGTTCATTGAAGGCGGCTGGGTCTCGGTGGACGGTGAAGTGATCGACGAGCCGCAGTTCAAGGTCACCACCCAGAAGGTCGAACTCGACCCCGAGGCCAAGGCCACCGTGCCCGAGCCGGTGACCATCCTGCTGCACGCCCCTGTCGGCGTGGATGCCGAAACGGCCATGGCGTCGATCAGCGCCGAAACACTCTCGGAAGAACATCGCTTCAGCAAGCGCCCGCTCAAGGGCCACTTCCTGCGCCTGACCGCCAGCGCCGACCTGCAAGCCAAGGCCAGCGGCCTTCTGGTGTTCACGCAGGATTGGAAGATCCTGCGCAAGCTGACCGCCGATGCCGCCAAGATCGAGCAGGAATACGTGGTGGAAGTCGAGGGTGACATGGTTGCCCACGGCCTCAACCGCCTGAACCACGGCCTGACCTACAAAGGCAAGGAGCTGCCGGCCGTCAAAGCCAGCTGGCAGAACGAAAACCGCCTGCGTTTTGCAATGAAAAACCCGCAGCCGGGCGTGATTGCACTGTTTTGCGAAGCGGTTGGCCTCAAGGTCATCGCCATTCGTCGTATCCGCATCGGCGGCGTGTCCATCGGCAAAGTGCCGGTTGGCCAATGGCGTTACCTGTCCGGCAAAGAGAAGTTCTAAGCCGCTCCCCTATTATCGACACCGCCTGCCTGGGCGGTGTCCACCGTTGAAAACCAGGATTGCCCACCATGATTCACAATGACGTACTGCGCAGCGTGCGCTACATGCTCGACATCAGCGACAACAAAATGGTCGAGATCACCAAGCTCGGCGGCATGGACGTAACCAAGGAAGACCTGCTGACCTACCTCAAGAAAGATGAGGAAGAAGGCTTCGTGTTCTGCCCGGATGAAGTCATGGCGCACTTCCTTGATGGCCTGGTGATCTTCAAGCGCGGCAAGGACGAAAGCCGTCCGCCGCAGCCGATCGAAACCCCGATCACCAACAACATCATCCTCAAGAAGCTGCGCGTGGCCTTTGAACTGAAGGAAGACGACATGCACGCCATCCTCAAGGCGGCCGAGTTCCCGGTGTCCAAGCCTGAGTTGAGCGCGCTGTTCCGCAAGTTCGGCCACACCAACTACCGGACCTGCGGTGACCAGTTGCTGCGCAACTTCCTCAAGGGCCTGACGCTGCGGGTTCGTGCGTAAGCCATGAATTACCATGTCTCGCCCGTCGGTTTCGTGCGCTCCTGCTTCAAGGAGAAGTTCGCGATCCCGCGCCAACCGCAGCTGGCACCCGCCGCTCGGGGCGTGCTGGAATTGGTGGCGCCGTTCGACGGGGGTGAGGCGGTGCAGGGCCTGGAGCAGGTCAGTCATGTGTGGCTGCTGTTTCTGTTCCACCAGGCCCTGGAAGACAAGCCACGCCTGAAAGTGCGCCCGCCGCGCTTGGGTGGCAACACCTCCATGGGCGTGTTTGCTACCCGCGCGACCCATCGCCCCAATGGTATTGGCCAGTCGGTGGTGAAACTGGACAAGGTCGAGCCAGGACGGTTGTGGATTTCCGGGATAGACCTGCTCGACGGCACGCCGGTGCTGGATATCAAGCCATATGTGCCGTATGCCGACATTGTCGACACGGCCACCAACGGGATCGCCAGCGCTGCGCCGCAGCTGATTCCCGTGCAATGGCTGAAGACTGCGCTGCATCAGGCGCAAAGCCATGCTCAGCGCTTGGATGAGCCGTTGGTGGCGTTGATTGAGCAGTGCCTGGCGCAGGACCCACGGCCGGCGTATCAAACGCCGGGGCCGGAGCGAGAGTATGGCGCGCAGTTCTGGGACGTGGATGTGCGTTGGCACTACCCCGAGGCTGGGCTGATTTGTGTGTTGGAAGTGCTTCCAGCCAGCTAAACGCCGAAAACAACTGTGGGAGCTGCTTCTGTGGTAGCTGGCTTGCCTGCGATGCAGACGCCTCGGTCATTCAGTTGAACCGAGGTGATGCTATCGCAGGCAAGCCAGCTCCCACAGAAACCAGCTCCCACATTTTTTGATCTGTGTTTATTTCTCGACGAACGCTCGCTCGATCAGGTAATCACCCGGCTCACGCATGCGTGGCGACACTTTCAGGCCGAAGCTGTTCAACACTTCACTGGTTTCATCCAGCATGCTCGGGCTGCCGCACAGCATGGCGCGGTCGTCCTCGGGGTTGATCGGTGGCAGACCGATGTCGCTGAACAACTTACCGCTGCGCATCAGGTCGGTCAGGCGGCCTTCGTTTTCGAACGGCTCGCGGGTCACGGTTGGGTAGTAGATCAACTTGTCACGCAGGGCCTCGCCGAAGAATTCGTTCTGCGGCAGGTGCTCGGTGATGAATTCGCGGTAAGCGACCTCGTTGACGTAACGCACGCCGTGGCACAGGATCACTTTTTCAAAGCGCTCGTAGGTTTCCGGGTCCTGGATCACGCTCATGAACGGAGCAAGGCCGGTACCGGTGCTGAGCAGGTACAGGTGTTTGCCCGGCTTCAAATCGTCAAGCACGAGGGTGCCTGTCGGTTTTTTGCTGATGATGATCTCGTCGCCTTCCTTCAAGTGCTGCAATTGGGAAGTCAGCGGGCCATCTGGCACCTTGATACTGAAGAACTCCAGATGCTCTTCCCAGTTCGGGCTGGCAATGGAGTAAGCGCGCATGAGCGGGCGGCCGTTGGGCTGTTGCAGGCCGATCATCACGAACTGACCGTTCTCGAAGCGCAGGCCCGGATCACGGGTGCACTTGAAGCTGAACAGAGTGTCGTTCCAGTGATGAACACTGAGGACACGCTCGTGGTTCATGTTGCTCATGTACGGGGAACTCCTGGAAATGGGTCTGCGCCAAAGGTGTAGATGCGCAATTGCACAGCATTCTAATGGCGGCGACAATATCTGTTAACTGGATTATTAAGATAAGGGTTATCGGTTATATCGATATGCGATTTACTCTCCGTCAACTGCAAGTCTTCGTCGCCGTCGCCCAGCAGGAAAGCGTCTCACGCGCTGCTGGCCTTCTGGCCTTATCTCAATCCGCCGCCAGCACCTCGATCACCGAGCTGGAGCGTCAATCCAGCTGCCAATTATTCGACCGCGCGGGCAAGCGCCTGAGCCTCAACGCCCTCGGTCATCAGCTGTTGCCCCAGGCCGTGGCGCTTTTGGACCAGGCCAAGGAGATCGAGGACCTGCTCAACGGCAAGTCCGGCTTTGGCTCCCTGGCGGTCGGCGCCACCCTGACCATCGGAAATTACCTGGCCACACTGCTGATCGGCAGCTTCATGCAGCAACATCCCGAGAGCCAGGTGAAGCTGCATGTGCAGAACACTGCACATATCGTGCACCAAGTCGCGCACTACGAAATTGACTTGGGTCTAATCGAAGGCGACTGCAGCCACCCGGACATCGAGGTGCAAACCTGGGTGGAAGATGAGCTGGTGGTGTTTTGCGCGCCGCAGCATCACTTGGCCAAGCGGGGCGTGGCGACCATGGCAGAGTTGACTCATGAAGCCTGGATTTTGCGCGAACAAGGCTCGGGCACGCGCTTGACGTTTGACCAGGCCATGCGCCATCACCGCAGCGCGCTGAATATCCGCCTGGAGCTGGAACACACTGAGGCCATCAAACGAGCTGTGGAGTCAGGGTTGGGGATTGGCTGTATTTCCCGGCTGGCGCTGCGTGACGCGTTCCGCCGTGGCAGTTTAGTACCCGTGGAAACCCCGGACCTGGACCTGGCCCGGCAGTTCTACTTCATCTGGCATAAACAGAAGTACCAGACCTCAGCGATGCGCGAGTTCCTGGAGCTTTGCCGCGCCTTTACCGCTGGGGTCCAGCGCAGCGACGAGATCGTGCTGCCGAGCATTGCCTGAGCCTTAGATCAGGATCACAGCCCACACCAGCGTGATCATGGTCAGCGCGACAAACTGCGCAGCGCTGCCCATGTCCTTGGCGTTCTTCGACAGCGGGTGGCGGTCCAGGGAGATGCGGTCGATGGCGGCTTCAACCGCCGAGTTGAGCAGCTCGACAATCAGGGCCAGCAGGCACACGGCGATCAACAACGCGCGTTCGACGCGGCTGACATTCAGGAAAAAGCTCAGCGGGATCAGGATGACGTTCAGCAACACCAATTGGCGGAATGCTGCCTCGCCCGTGAAAGCCGCGCGCAGGCCATCCAGGGAATAGCCACCTGCGTTAAAGATACGTTTGATACCGGTTTGACCCTTGAAAGGCGACATAGACGTAGGCAACTGAACCAAAGAAGTGGGGAAACTAGATCACGCCAAGTCAAAAAAGCGTGAACCGCTGAACGCTTAATGCTGCGAAATTGACTCAAGTTGTTGCAGGAGCAATGCCGCCTGGGTGCGCGTACGCACGCCCAGCTTGCGGAAGATCGCCGTGACATGGGCCTTGATGGTCGCTTCCGATACGCTCAGCTCGTAAGCAATCTGCTTGTTCAACAAACCTTCGCAAACCATGGTCAGCACACGAAACTGCTGCGGCGTCAGGCTGGCCAGTCCATCGCGGGCGGCCTTGGCTTCGTCGGACACGTTAATTTCTTCAAACGCTTGCGGCGGCCAGGACACATCGCCATCCAGCACGGTGCGCACGGCTTTCTGGATATCTTCCATGGCACTGGACTTGGGGATGAAACCGCTGGCGCCAAACTCCTTGGAGCGCACCACCACATCGGCGTCTTCCTGGGCCGAAACCATCACCACGGGGATCTGCGGGTATTGCCCGCGCAACAGCACCAGCCCGGAAAAACCATAGGCGCCGGGCATGTTCAGGTCGAGCAGCACCAAGTCCCAGTCGGACTTTTCGGCAAGGCAGGCTTCCAGTTCGGCAATGCTGGCCACCTCGACCAGGCGCACGTCCGGGCCAAGGCCTAGGGTCACGGCTTGATGCAGCGCACTGCGAAACAGCGGGTGGTCATCGGCTATCAGGATTTCGTATGTGGCCATTGATTAAATGATCCTGTTTTTTATGGGAGTCCTGATGGGTTCAGGGCTCGCCAGTACACAAGGCGGCAGCCAGGCAGCTGTCGCCACAGGGCACGCTCAACGTCAAAAGCACCTGAAACGACGTCGAAAATTCACGGTTGCACCCCAATCGGCGCTCAGCATGCCCAGCGTAGCCTGGGGGGTCAAGCACTACGCCCACGGGCATTTTAGCGACGTGCGGGTTTAGGGGGCCATCATGCAAACGTCGTGTGGCTATCCCGCGTGTATATAGGGCGCAAGACGAGTATGGACGATGTCCGTCGGGTCCAGGGGTAACTGGAATTTGGCCGCCAGGTAATGCGTGCTGAACACGTCGAGGTAGGCATCGAGTACTTCGCAGGCAGCCTGGTCATCGGCCAGTTCAAGGCACAGGGCGGCGACTTCGGCGGTGCAAAAATGATCATCACGCTTGGACCGGCGCAGTTTGTAGCGCGACAGTTGCTCCGGCGCCAGGCTGAGTACCGGCAAATGCTCAAGGTAGGGGCTTTTGCGGAACATCTTGCGTGCTTCACTCCAAGTGCCATCCAGTAAGATGAACAACGGGCGCTTGCCCTCCTCCACCTTTACTTCGCTGACCACGCGCTCGGGCGCCACAAATTCACCGGGGAACACGATGTAGGGCTGCCACTGCGGGTCGGCCAACAAGGTGAGCAAGTCCGGATCGACTTCGGTGCGCGACCAGGCGAATGCGGTGGTGTCCTCGATTACGTCGGCGATCAGCCAGCCGGTGTTGCTGGGCTTCATCGGTTCCACGTCATGCATCAGTAGACACATGGCAGATCGGGCCTCGACCTTGGGGCGCCAGGCACACAGACAGTATTGCGGGATAACCCGGCAACCGGGGCAGCGTTCGGCACGCGAGCCACGATTGAGGAACGGCCGCACGGCGCGAGCCAGACGTTGGGTACGCAGGCGGGAGACGGCGTGGCTCATCGGATGCGCCGGTGAAACGAGTAAATCGACACGGTGGAAACTCGTGGGAGGCTGAAGTGGCCGCAGTTTACCAGCGATACGCCTGGCTGTAGTGGCAAGGGCTCACCTATAATTGCGCGCCACTGAACGCACAGCCCAGTGGCTGGTCTATGCACCAGTAACCGAATCAGGAGAGTTTCATGCTGCGTTCCATGCTGCGTCTTGTCGCCCCATCCGTCGCCCTCGCGCTGGTATTGCCCGTGTGCGCCCAGGCGGCCTCGCTGCTGGAGGCCCAAATGAACAGGAAGCTGCAAAGCGTCGCGGCTGAGAGCAATAAGGACCTGCCCCGGGAAATCGACGAAAAAACCCTGGAAGTGGCCTACACCGTTGAAGGCATGCAACTGATCGATCACCTGAGCGTGATGTCCGACCGCGCCGAACAGATGCGCGCCAACCCCAAAGCTGTGTACTTCCAGCTTGGCCAAAGCGTATGCCTGAACAAAGGCTACCGCGAGCTGATGGCCAAAGGTGCAGTGATGCGCTACGAAATCACCGAGAACAAGACCAACCGTCCCGTGGCGTCGGTCAAATTCGTTGAAGCAGATTGCCCGGCACCGGCTGCGGCGAAAAAGAAAAAGTAACTGTTTTACCTTCGCGCGCTGCTGTCCGGCAGCGCGCACTCCCCCCGCGTCAACTCCTTCCAGGCAACCAAGTGCCCTATTGAGCGACCAATAAGTGGTTGCCAGCCAAGGGTTTTTCGGCCCATGATCAAGTCATTCCAGCCATTTATTCTCAGCATTTTTCATGCTGTTCTGTAACATTTTCAGGGCAAAAGAAGGTTGCCCCCTGCGGCAAGCAGCGACACATGCAGTGTCGTAGCCTCCGGCGAACCTCTCGTCGGCCACCCGGGCCCTGCAAGAAGGAGACGTTGAATGCCTTACGAACCGAATGACCGCCTGCTTCGACATTTTGAAGAGAATGGGGCCGACCTCACGCAGCAGGTCGAAGCTCAACTACAACTGATCGCTCCCAACAGCCCGAATATCCCCCTGTATCGCGACATGATCCTCACCGTGCTGCGCATGGCTCAGGACGACCGCAACCGCTGGAACGCCAAGATCACCCTCCAAGCCATCCGCGAATTGGACCATGCCTTCCGCGTGCTCGAACAGTTCAAGGGCCGCCGCAAAGTGACAGTGTTCGGCTCGGCACGCACCCCGGTGGAAAGCCCGCTGTACGCCCTGGCCCGCGAAGTCGGCGCAGCGCTGGCACGCTCGGACCTGATGGTGATCACCGGCGGTGGCGGCGGCATCATGGCCGCCGCCCATGAAGGCGCCGGCTTGGAACACAGCCTGGGGTTCAACATCACCCTGCCGTTTGAACAGCATGCCAACCCGACCATTGATGGCACTGAGAACCTGCTGTCCTTCCACTTCTTCTTTACCCGCAAGCTGTTCTTCGTCAAGGAAGCCGACGCATTGGTGTTGTGCCCAGGCGGTTTCGGCACGCTGGATGAAGCGTTGGAAGTGTTGACCCTGATTCAGACCGGCAAGAGCCCGCTGGTACCGGTAGTGCTGTTGGACGCGCCAGGCGGCGGGTTCTGGCAGGGTGCCCTGGACTTCATCCGCAGTCAGTTGGAAGCCAACCGCTATATCCTGCCTACCGACCTCAAGCTGGTACGCCTGGTGTACAGCGCCGAAGAGGCAGTGGAAGAGATCAACCAGTTTTATGCCAACTTCCACTCCACGCGCTGGTTGAAACGTGAGTTTGTGGTACGCATGAATCATCCGCTCAGTGAGCGGGCATTGGCCCATTTGCAGAGCGAGTTTGCCAGCTTGCGGCTGAGTGGGGACTTCCAGCAGCTCGGGTATACCGGCGAGGAACATGATGAGCCGAGGTTCAGCCACTTGACGCGACTGGTATTCAACTTCAACGGGCGCGATCAGGGCCGGCTGCGGGAACTGGTGGATTACATCAATTTGCCGGAGAACTGGGCACAGGCTCAGGGGAAGGCTCAGCAGCGGGTGGCGCCGGAGCCGGCGTGATTTTTTAAGCAAAAAAAAAGGCCCACTATTTTCATAGTGGGCCTTTCTTATGGCGGCTTAGGTATCTACACAATATTGTAGTGAGCGGGCTTGTCCCGCGCTGGGTGGCAAAGCCACCCCAATAAAGACACTGCCAAGTTCCAGATAAAACCAAGTCGCCTGGTTTGGGGCGGCTTCGCCACCCAGCGCGGGACAAGCCCGCTCACTACACCAACTGTGTTCAGTCGTCCATATCCCGACCGCTCAACAAGCGACTGATCATCTCCATCGAAAACCCGCGATAACTCAGGAAGCGTCCCTGCTTCGCACGCTCTCTGGCATCAATCGGAAGATGGCCAGAAAACTTGCGCCGCCAGGTGTCTTCCAACTGTGCCTGCCAGCTGATACCGCACTCACGCAGGGCAAGGTCGATATCCGCACGCTGCAATCCACGTTGGCTCAGTTCTTCGCGAATACGCGCCGGGCCATAGCCGGAGCGGGCTCGATAGGAGACAAAACTTTCGAGGTAACGGGCTTCTGAAAGCAGCCCCTCTTCCGTCAAACGGTCGAGGGCAGTTTCGATCATCTCGGGTTCCGCGCCGCGCTGACGCAATTTACGCGTCAGCTCGACTCGACCATGCTCGCGTCGAGCGAGCAGGTCCATCGCGGTGCGCCGAACAGCGACGAGTGTATCCAGTGCAACTGTCATCGTTTGCTTCAGATATCAGTGTCGGCTTCTTCCACTTCTTCAACCGGCTCGCGGTTGGCGGCAGCTTTCACGTCTGGCGCTGGGGTCAGCAGCTTGTCGCGGATCTGCTTCTCAAGCGTGGCGGCGATGTCCGGGTTGTCTGCCAGGAACTTGGCCGAGTTGGCCTTGCCTTGGCCGATCTTGCTGCCGTTGTAGGCATACCATGCACCGGATTTTTCGACGAAACCGTGCAGCACGCCCAGGTCGATCATCTCGCCGTTCAGGTAGATACCCTTGCCGTAGAGAATCTGGAACTCAGCCTGACGGAAAGGCGGAGCCACCTTGTTCTTCACGACTTTAACGCGGGTTTCGCTACCCACAACCTCGTCACCTTCTTTCACCGCGCCGGTACGGCGGATATCCAGACGGACCGAAGCGTAGAACTTCAACGCGTTACCACCGGTGGTGGTTTCCGGGCTGCCGAACATCACGCCGATCTTCATACGGATCTGGTTGATGAAGATCACCAGGCAGTTGGCGTTCTTGATGTTACCGGTGATTTTACGCAGCGCCTGGGACATCAGACGGGCTTGCAGGCCCACGTGCATGTCGCCCATTTCGCCTTCGATTTCAGCCTTGGGAACCAGGGCAGCCACGGAGTCGACCACGATCACGTCGATGGCGTTGGAGCGCACCAGCATGTCGGTGATTTCCAGGGCTTGCTCACCGGTGTCCGGCTGGGAAACCAGCAGGTCGTCAACGTTGACGCCCAGTTTGCCAGCGTATTCAGGGTCCAGTGCGTGCTCGGCGTCGACGAACGCGCAGGTGGCGCCCATTTTCTGCGCCTGGGCAATCACCGACAGGGTCAGGGTAGTTTTACCGGAAGATTCAGGACCGTAGATTTCAACGATACGGCCTTTTGGCAGGCCGCCAATGCCGAGCGCGATGTCCAGACCCAGAGAGCCAGTGGAAATAGCCGGGATCGCCTGACGGTCGTGATCGCCCATACGCATTACGGCACCCTTGCCGAATTGACGTTCGATCTGACCCAGGGCCGCAGCCAAGGCTTTCTTCTTGTTGTCGTCCATTAAAGTCCTCACGTAATCAATAAGGCCGGGGCGGCCAACACCTGTATAAGTAGACAGTATTGTTCCACAAAGATCGGAGATCGCCTACCCCTGATTTTCTATTTCTGCTGCAGCTCGTCGCAACAACCCCTCTAGCGCAGCCTTTACCGTTTGTCGGCGGACCTCGTCGCGGTTGCCAGGGAAGTGTTCCAGTTCGGCCGTGACGTCCTCGCCCACGCCAAAGGCCAGCCAGACAGTGCCCACCGGTTTGTCCCGGGAACCGCCATCCGGCCCCGCCACACCGCTGACCGCGACGGCAAATCGCGCCAGGCTCTTTTCCTGTGCGCCACGCACCATGGCTTCCACCACTTCCTGGCTGACGGCGCCAACTTTTGGAAACAACGTTTCCGGCACATTCAATTGCCGCGTCTTCTGTCGATTGGAATAGGTGACATAACCCGCCTCGAACCAGGCAGAACTCCCCGGAATCCGCGTGATAGCTTCCGCGATACCGCCGCCGGTGCAGGACTCGGCAGTGGTGACATGGGCGTTGAGCACCTGTAGACGGCGACCCAGTTCAGCAGCCAGTTGAGTGATTTCCTTCACGGTCGTCTCCAGACGTAGGCGGGGGTTTGCCTACCCTACAGGAGCCAATCGCACGCGCAAGTGACGGACTGTCTCAAGAAGCTAGCGGGCGACGGCGCGCACGTACGCCTGACAGGCGCGCAAGGCGATCAGGGCGTTATCACCGTCGTCGGTGATCCCGATAATTCGCTGAGCATGCGCCGGGTCAAGTCGGGCTCGCGGGGCTGCATGAACCACGCCGCCGGGGGGGGTGGTGGCTGGCACTGAACAGTCACTGGAAGCGTCGAGAAGGACTGACAACCGCACATCAGCAGTGGCCAGCCGATCGCGCAGAACAGCCTGGTGATGGTGCGCATCGCTCAACTCCCGAGCATGTTGTGTGTCGCTGGCGCTGAGTTGTTGCTCCAGGGCCAGCCGTTGCTCTTGCTCAAACTGTTGCTGGTGCAGAGCGGCCTGGATCTGTGTTGCCGACAAATGTTCAATCCGCGCCGAGTACCGCCATGCCTGCACCTGCCAGACAACTGCCACCAGCAGGCCCACGCCTATCAGCCGGCACACATTTAGGAAACGCATAACACCGCCTTCGCCCGCGCCCACAGCCGCAGGCGATCCTCCAGCCCATTGAGCCCGCCGTTGATGCGCCGCGTGATGGTGGTGAACTGCCCCTTGTCAGCCAGCTCGTTCAGGCCATTGCTCTGCCAGAACCAGCCGGCCGAGGCGGCGGCCCATTGGGGCAACTCGAGCAGCATCGGCTCGCGCAACAAACGGTCATCGCCGAACAATGCCCGGCTGCAGGCCAGATAATTGTGACTACCGGTAATCTGGATCAGCCCCCTGCCCCGGTATGCCTGGCCGTCGCCATCGGCTTGCGGGGTATTGCCCAGGCGCGCGGCCAACGGGCCGGTGTCGTACCTGCTCAGGTACGCATCACTGCCCAGTTCGCGCACATGGCGCAACTCGGCGGATTCGTGGCCGACCTGGGCGAGGAAGGCGGCGATGCGTAGTGGGCGGTCGATCTCGTAGCGAACGAACGCTGCATTCAGGGCGGTTAAAAACAGGCCCGCACGCGCACGGGCGCCAGGCATCACCTGAAGCAGTTGGGGAAGCGTCATGAGCATGGGTTTGACTCTTGGTGATCACGCCATCTTTGTAGGCAATGGTCGTCATTGGCACACCATCTGGCGGGTGTGTGCATCTGCGTGGCCGTGGAGCAACACCACAGACCACCAGCAACACAGTGCCGGTACCACCATCGCCACTTCATAGAGAAAAGTGGCCGAGGTACGACCTGTACAAATAAGTCAGCTCCAGCAGAACTCCCAGCTCGGAGCAATGGGTGTGGTGGAGTCGAAAACGAAAAGGCTCGCTCAGTGGCAGGCCGTGAATTAGCGTGAACGCCAGAGCAGTCCGCCCTGGCGAAGCTCGGAGCGGATCACCTCTTTGACCTGTTAGTCCAGGTTAAACTCGAAGCCCTCAAGCTCGCCCATGCCAAAACCGGCTGCGTATGGTCGGCCATATGAGCCTAACTTAACTCGAATAGACCAATTCGCTGCGAGACTGTTGTCGATTGTTGCGTCAGAGATGGTGGCCTCGTTGATATAGGCCCTTGCGTCATCAACCTTGAAGGGATCAGGCGGTTCAGGATCTGGCTGGTCCAGCTTGCCGATCATGTACCGTACAACACCATCGTGGATGACAGTCGTCAAGCCGTTCTTGATGCTGACCCGTGTACCGGCAACCTTAGCCTTCTCCAGGCGATCGGCCAGCTCTTCTTCTGTTTCGAGTCGGGCGTAGGTTAGGAAGAGGCGGGAATTGAACGACTCATCGCCGTAGCTCGCATCGAACTCTTCGAATTCGGCGACATGGCGATACCGCTCGGGGAGCTTCTGCAGCTCGGCCTGCATGAACTGGAGCAGGTTGGCGGTATTCTTGGGCAGGTCGTACTTGCTCCAGCTGGCCACTTCGACCGACACCATCTGACGCTCTGGCGCATTGGCCGCGCTGCCGCGGGTGCAAGAGTTAATCTCGAACTCACCGGTGACGGTATTGAGCTTCCAGCCGGAAACGCCCGGCACGCAGTTGCTGGACTGGATAGTGCCGGACATTTTCCTTGCCTCATAACGAGAAAAGCCCAGCGCGACGGCTGGGCTCTATTACGCAAGGAGATAGAAGATCATGGAGTCCAGTAAGCAATCTTGCCGCCTGCACCAACAGCTACAAAATTGCCGTTGCCGTAGGCGACGCTCCGGATATCGGTTCCTGCGAAAGTGTTGACTTGCTGAACCCAGCCGATCCCATCCTCGGAAACGGCTGTCTTGCCGCCGTCGCCGACAGCTACATACTTGCCATTACCGTAAGCAATGTCGCGGATGATGGTTCCACCGAAACTGGTATCTTCAACAGCAGTCCAGTTAAGCCCATCGGATGAATATGCCATCTTGCCATCCGCACCAACGATAAACATTTTCCCGTTGCAAAGCTTCATGGAAAGGATGGTGCTAGTGCCGAAGGTGCTGGTTACGGTCGAGAATGATTGCGAATCATTTGTCGCCATCTTCACAGCGCTAAGCAGCTTCCCATTCGATCCCGCAACCAACACAAAAACGCCAATGACGTTGACGCAGTACACTGTCTCGCTAGAAGTGAAGGTCGTAGTGCGCTCCACCTGGCCTGACCAATCACCATAACGGGAAAAGACTTTACCGTTAGACCCAACCAGTATCCAGGTCGTGTTGCTGCCGTTAATTGGCTGATAATACACAACGCCTTGCAAGTCTCCGGACGCGCGAACAGTTGCCGTAATGTCTGTCCAAGCCCTTTCAGGGCGTGCTGTGCTGCCGTAGGCCACATTGCCGGATTGAGAAAGGGCTTGAAGCTGTGTCCCAAGACCGTTCCAGTACAGGTCGTTGAGGACCTTTCCGCTATCAGAGGTGACGACGTCCTTAAGCTTGGTCCAAGCTGTACCAGTCGCGCCTCCGCTGACAAGCTGAGTGGTTGTGGGAAGACCGTTGCCACCAGCCGCATAAAACTTGCCGTCCCCAAAAACCACGCGCCTAAGCATGCCGGTGTTATCCACCGGTTGCACTTGGGTCCAAAGATCTTGCAAGGTTTGAGACGCCGAATTTGCGTTTTCCATTTTAAACTCCGTTACTTAGCTGATTTAAGTTCAGGCCTCTGTATTGGGCGTATGGCGCTCATGGGCGATTGCTCGAGGCTCGTGGCCTTCACATGATTCAGCGTCCCACATCGGGAACATTTGATCTGGAGCTCTGTAAACCCACCCGTACGGGCGAGAAGTCTTTTGCAGTTACCGCATCTGAATTCGTTCAACATCTGCAAGTCCGTTTATTTATCTGCCAAGCCCCCTCCCGCTCGTGCGAGCAGTGGGGGCCTTGGCTGGCTTGGAAGCTACTGTTGCGATCTGGCAGTATCGAGACCAGGCCGAGGCTATCCCGTAGCAATGCATGGACTACTCCTGCAACGGGCGGTATTGATCCGGATCGTCGATATTCGTGACTTCCCAGGTGCGGGCAAACAGCGGTTTACCTGTGGGATCTTCGAGCAGTGACGGGCCGAGATAGAGGTTTTGGGTGAAAGACACGCTCCAGGTGTCGTAGTCCGTTTCCGCGCCGGTGAGTGCGGAAGGTGCCGCGACAATCGCGGTGGGCAAATCGCACTGATCGGGCGGCAGGCCCCAACGGTTATCCAGGGCCAAGTCCATCAATTGGCTGGCCAGGTCGCAGGCGTCAAAGGGCGCAGCCCCGCTGGCGACCATGGCCTTGAGTGAAACTGACAAAGCGTGTGCCTTGCGCCCGGCAAGGGAGCGAACGCCCGGGCCGTTGCGCTCCACGCTGATCAAAATCCCGGTTTTATCTCCTGTTCCGGAGAAGTCCTGGTGGTTGCCTACTAGCAGTTGTGGGAAAGCGCTTTTCAGCGCGTCCGCAATCGCCACGGGCAGTTGGGAAGGTTTTTCGAGAAGTGTCATCTGCTTGCATCCTTGCAGCCGTTACTGCTGATCCGGGCGAGAGTTCGGGGGCTCGTTGACCCCAATGCGCTTGGCAGCCCAGCGTTCATAGAGGCCGATGGCCACGTCCGCGCCGGCCATGGCGGTCAGGCAACCAATGGCGCCGGAGGTCCAGATCGACATGCCGGCGGCATAGCACAGCATCAACGCCGATACCCCGCAGACCATGCACGCCCCGGACCGCAGCGCCAGGCGCCGGATCAGCGACCAACCGCGAGCGCCCTCCTTGTCGGCACGCCACATTTCGCCGGACACCCCACCCACCAGGGCCAGTGCGATCACCAGCCAGACAGGCATTTCCGCTAACACTTGCTGCTCGTTTGTCATGTCACGCCTCCTGGCTGAGCCTGCCGGCAAGGGGCCGGTATCTGGGTAAATCCATTTATAGGTAGGCATTCCAAAAAGCCCGGTTGCCCGGGCTTTTCAGTAATGCGGTCCCGCTTCGAACTGTCGGCGCTACTGGCGCGGTACGGTTCTTTCCTCAATGTTTTTCCGACCACGATCCCTGTCTGCCGGATAACTGCTTCTGGTGCTTTACGCTGCACACCCGGGTCAGTTGCCAACCCTCTGAACCGTTAAGGCCGGTTCATCGCTGCCTGTTCTTGTAACGTGATGAAACTAAAGAGCGTCGGCATCCTTGCCGGTGTTACTTGGCGTCCCTGCCATCGCTCAGATGGCATCCTTGCCGATGTTGCGTGCCTTCCTTGTCTTCCTTGGCAGCATCCTTGCCGCCTCCACCAGACCATGTTGGCTGGCTTGAGATGGAGAATATGCATGTATGCATATACAGTCAATGCATAAATGCATTTATTTCTGCGCATAAAATGCACAGATGCATTTGAAGCCCTGCAGGCAAAGGCTTTGTCGTTTTTCAGACGAAAAAAAACCCACTCGTTGGTGGGCTTTGTCTTACAGAGGACGGTTAACGGGCGTACATGCCCCACCAGAATACATGGCCGAGGATGCTGATCTGCTCATCCTGGATATCCTGAAAGCTGTAGTCCTCGTCCGGATGCTCATCCCGGTTGAAACTGCGCAGGCGAATCCCGGAAGGCAGGCGGTAGAGCTGTTTAACCCGCAGTTGGCCGTTGTGATTGATGGCATACAAGTCGCCATCGACGATGTCACCAATGCCACTCTTGCCCGCATTCACCCCGACCGTCGCGCCATCACGCAACACCGGTAACATGCTGTTGCCGCGCACCGTCACACACTTGGCCTGGTCGAACTGCACACCGTTATGCCGCAGGCTGCGTTTGCCGAATCGCAGGCTGGCCTTCTCGCTTTCCTCGATGACGAATCTTCCTGATCCAGCAGCCAATTCAACCTCGCGCAAAAAGGGGATCGACACCTCGTCATCATTAACGGGCGTGTCGTCGTCCCACAGGCTTATGTCCTTGAGTTCCGAATGCATCGGGTCGCGCCCGTCATCGCGCAAAGCCCCCACCGCCGCGCGGCCGCGCAGTTGGTCGGTGCTCACGCGGAAGTACTCGGCGATGCGCGAGATGTGCTTGTCCGACGGATCAACGATCTTGCCGCTGAGGATCCGGGACAATGTGGATTGAGGCACGCCAGTGCGCCGGTGAAGCTCCGTGGGGGAGATCCGGTCGCGGTCCAGCAGCTCTCTTAAGACGATAGAAACGTTGCGTTTTTGCATAACGGGGATAGTGACGGGAGTTTTTGGGGTTGGCAAATGCTAATTTGCATTCTTATGCATAAATCATGCATTTACCGGGCCGACCTACCTATATTGATGTGAACTGCGAACCCCCAACCTCGCGTGTTAACCTTGCGCCCATTGCAAAATCAGCCGGGCCGAGTGCCCCACCTTTGCCCCATCACTTTCAACGAATTTGCCTATTACCCAATGAGTAAAAACACCTCCGATCTGTCCTCCCACACCCCGATGATGCAGCAGTACTGGCGCCTCAAAAACCAGCACCCTGATCAGTTGATGTTCTATCGCATGGGCGACTTCTACGAGATCTTCTACGAAGACGCGAAGAAGGCCGCCAAGTTGCTGGACATCACCCTGACCGCGCGTGGGCAGTCGGCGGGGCAGTCGATTCCGATGTGTGGGATTCCTTACCATTCGTTGGAAGGCTACCTGGTCAAGCTGGTGAAACTGGGCGAGTCGGTGGTGATCTGTGAGCAGATCGGCGATCCGGCCACCAGTAAAGGACCGGTTGAGCGTCAGGTGGTGCGCATTATTACGCCGGGGACGGTGAGTGATGAAGCGCTGCTGGATGAGCGTCGCGATAACCTGATCGCCGCGGTGCTGGGTGATGAGCGTCTGTTCGGGCTTTCGGTGCTGGATATCACCAGTGGCAACTTCACTGTGCTGGAGATCAAGGGCTGGGAGAATCTGCTGGCGGAGTTGGAGCGCATCAATCCGGTGGAGTTGTTGATTCCGGATGATTGGCCGAAGGACTTGCCAGCGGAAAAACGTCGTGGGACCAAGCGTCGTGCACCGTGGGATTTTGAGCGCGATTCGGCGTTGAAAAGTCTGTGCCAGCAATTCTCGGTGCAGGACCTCAAAGGCTTCGGCTGCGAAACCCTGACCCTGGCCATTGGTGCTGCCGGTTGCTTGCTTGGCTATGCCAAGGAAACCCAGCGCACGGCCCTGCCGCATTTGCGTAGCCTGCGCCATGAGCGTCTGGACGACACAGTTGTGCTCGACGGTGCGAGCCGTCGCAACCTGGAGTTGGACACCAACCTGGCCGGCGGACGCGATAACACCCTGCAATCGGTGGTTGACCGTTGCCAGACCGCCATGGGCAGCCGTTTACTGACCCGCTGGCTGAACCGTCCGTTGCGGGACTTGAGCGTGCTGCAAGCGCGTCAGTCGTCTATTACCTGCCTGCTGGACGGCTATCGCTTTGAAAAGCTGCAGCCGCAGTTGAAGGAAATCGGCGATATCGAGCGCATTCTGGCGCGGATCGGCCTGCGTAACGCACGCCCGCGTGATTTGGCGCGTCTGCGCGACGCCCTCAGCGCCTTGCCGCAACTGCAGGTCGCGATGACTGAACTGGATACGCCGCACCTGCAACAGCTTGCGGTAACCGCTGGCACCTACCCGGAACTGGCGGCGCTGTTGGAAAAAGCCATCATCGACAACCCGCCCGCGATCATCCGCGACGGTGGCGTATTGAAGACCGGTTACGACAGCGAGCTGGATGAACTGCAATCCCTGAGCGAAAACGCCGGGCAGTTCCTGATTGACCTGGAAGCCCGCGAAAAAGCCCGCACCGGCCTGGCCAACCTGAAAGTCGGCTATAACCGCGTGCATGGCTACTTTATTGAGTTGCCCAGCAAGCAGGCCGAGTCGGCACCTATCGACTATCAACGTCGCCAGACCCTCAAAGGCGCCGAGCGTTTTATCACGCCGGAGCTGAAAGAATTCGAAGACAAGGCACTGTCCGCCAAGAGCCGCGCCCTGGCTCGGGAAAAAATGCTCTACGAAGCGTTGCTGGAAGACTTGATCAGCCAACTGGCGCCGTTGCAGGATACCGCCGCCGCCCTGGCCGAACTGGACGTGCTGAGCAACCTGGCCGAACGTGCGCTGAACCTTGACCTGAACTGCCCGCGTTTTGTCAGCGAGCCGTGCATGCGTATCGTGCAAGGTCGCCACCCTGTTGTAGAGCAGGTGCTGACCACGCCGTTCGTCGCCAACGACCTGTCGCTGGACGACGACACCCGCATGCTGGTCATCACCGGTCCGAACATGGGCGGTAAATCCACCTATATGCGTCAGACCGCCTTGATTGTGTTGCTCGCGCATATCGGCAGTTTTGTCCCGGCCGCGAGTTGCGAGCTGTCACTGGTTGATCGCATTTTCACCCGGATCGGTTCCAGCGATGACCTGGCCGGTGGCCGTTCGACCTTTATGGTGGAAATGAGCGAAACCGCCAATATCCTGCACAACGCCACCGAACGCAGCCTGGTATTGATGGACGAAGTGGGACGCGGCACCAGCACCTTCGACGGCCTGTCCCTGGCCTGGGCGGCGGCCGAGCGCCTGGCGCATTTGCGCGCCTATACGCTGTTCGCCACCCACTATTTCGAACTGACCGTTCTACCGGAGAGCGAACCACTGGTGGCCAACGTGCACTTGAACGCCACCGAGCACAACGAGCGCATCGTGTTCCT
Organism: Pseudomonas sp. LAP_36; assembly: GCF_019456785.1. NCBI lineage: Bacteria > Pseudomonadati > Pseudomonadota > Gammaproteobacteria > Pseudomonadales > Pseudomonadaceae > Pseudomonas > Pseudomonas sp. LAP_36. Next base: position 511,609 of record NZ_JAHZMS010000001.1, on the reverse strand, counting down.
TCACCATGTGTTGCCGGGGCCTGCCAGCCAGAGTTACGGCCTGGCCGTGGCACAACTGGCCGGTGTGCCGAACGACGTAATCACCCGCGCTCGCGAGCACCTCAGCCGGCTGGAAACCACGGCGCTGCCCCATGAAACCGTGGTCACCAGCGCTGCCAAAGCCTCCAACAAGCCAGCCGCGCCGCACCAGAGCGATATGTTCGCGAGCCTGCCCCATCCGGTACTGGATGAGTTGGCAAAGCTTGACCTGGACGACTTGACGCCGCGAAAAGCGTTGGAATTGCTCTATGCACTGAAGACACGGGTCTAACGCAGACGCTTGCAAGCTGATATTATCTCGCGCGGTTTGGGATGCTGCGGGCTTTTAGCCTGGCCTGCAGACTATCGCTCCCGAACCTCGCGGACCCCGCCATAAGGGGTTTCGCTGCCGCCGCCTGAGGAGAAAATTAGAAATGACCTTCGTCGTCACCGACAACTGCATCAAGTGCAAGTACACCGACTGCGTAGAAGTGTGTCCGGTGGACTGCTTCTACGAAGGCCCGAATTTCCTGGTTATCCACCCGGATGAGTGCATCGATTGCGCCCTGTGTGAGCCTGAATGCCCGGCCGTCGCTATTTTCTCCGAGGATGAAGTCCCGGCAGAGATGCAGCAATTTATTCAGTTGAACGTCGAGCTGGCGGAAATCTGGCCGAACATCACTGAGCGCAAGGACCCGATGCCGGACGCAGCGGAGTGGGATGGCAAAAAAGGTAAGATTGCAGAGCTCGAACGCTAATAACGTCGCCTCCCCCTAAAAAGGCCCCTTGCGGGCCTTTTCGCGTTCCTGGATGGCGGGTTTCACTTTTCTACAGGCAAAAAAAAGGGGCGGTATGACCCGCCCACATTTTTTCCCTAGTCCCTTTATTCCTTTTCATCATCCTGATGAATCGCATCCTGCGACGTTCCTTCAACCATCGTTCCTTGATGGCTGTGCCAATCCGTGGACACAGGGCTGATGTTAGAGAGTTCCATAGGAAGTTCAAAGGCTTCTAACCCATTGGCTGACAGGCTCTCGCGGAAACCATGAAATAATTAATTGTTATATTTCAATTAGATAGAAAAAGCTCTCGAAGAACTGGGCCGCACAAGACGGGTAAAAAAACCAATCGCTTACGAAAAAGTAAGTAAATGCTTACACGACCAATTGCGTAAATGCGTAACAGACACCGCTTGACCGTCCTCCAGACATGAAAAAGCCCCGACAGGGTCGAGGCTTTTTCCCTGCATCACCCTCAGTCGTCGCTGACGGTAATAGTCGGCATGGCCGGCGCTGCGGCTTCCTGCAGGACGATTCGCGCGCCCACGTGACGTGCAAGCTCCTGATAGATCATGGCGACCGGGCTATCCGGCTCGGCTACTACGGTGGGCTTGCCGCCGTCCGCCTGCTCACGGATCAGCATTGACAACGGCAGCGAGGCCAACAGTTCCACACCGTATTGAGTCGCCAGCTTCTCGCCACCGCCCTCACCAAACAGGTGCTCGGCGTGGCCGCAGTTGGAGCAGATATGCACCGCCATGTTCTCAACCACGCCCAGCACCGGGATATTGACCTTGCGGAACATCTCCACGCCTTTTTTCGCGTCGAGCAGCGCCAGGTCCTGGGGGGTGGTGACAATCACCGCGCCGGCCACCGGGACTTTCTGCGCCAGGGTCAGCTGGATATCGCCGGTGCCTGGCGGCATGTCGATCACCAGGTAATCCAGATCGCCCCAAGCGGTCTGGGTAACCAGTTGCAGCAACGCGCCGGAAACCATCGGCCCGCGCCAGACCATCGGCGTGTTGTCATCGGTGAGGAAAGCCATGGACATCACTTCCACGCCCAGGGATTCGATAGGCACGAACCACTTCTGGTCCTTGACCTTCGGCCGCGTGCCTTCGGCGATGCCGAACATCACACCTTGGCTCGGGCCGTAGATATCCGCGTCGAGAATGCCCACGCGCGCACCTTCACGAGCCAGGGCCAGGGCCAGGTTGGCCGCCGTGGTGGACTTACCCACGCCGCCCTTGCCGGACGCCACGGCTACAACGTTCTTGACGTTGGCCAGACCCGGAATCTGCGCCTGGGCCTTGTGCGCGGCGATCACGCATTGAATGTCGACCTTGGCCGACCGTACGCCGTCCAGGCCTTCGATGGCCATTTGCAGCATCTGCGCCCATCCGTTCTTGAAAAGGCCTGCGGCATAGCCCAATTCCAACTGGACCGACACCTGGTCGCCGTGGACTTCGATGGCGCGCACACAGCCGGAACTGACCGGGTCCTGGTTCAAATAGGGGTCGGTGTACTGGCGAAGAACGGCTTCCACCGCTGCGCGATTGACGGCGCTCATGGGCTACTCCCGAAAAAGACTGACTGAAACAGGCGGCTATCCTAACCGTTCCAGCAGCCCAACGGCATGCTTTCGCAGGTTCGGAGGATTCTGAAACAGCGCCACGGGGTGAAATATATTTCCCGGCGCTTTATAGTGGCCGACCTCCGTTTCATCAAGTAGCCGAGCCCCATGTCCGAGCCACGCAAGATCCTCGTCACCAGCGCCCTGCCCTATGCCAATGGTTCGATCCATCTTGGCCATATGCTTGAGTACATCCAGACCGATATGTGGGTGCGCTTCCAGAAGCATCGCGGCAATCAATGCATTTATGTCTGCGCGGACGACGCCCACGGTTCGGCCATCATGTTGCGCGCCGAAAAGGAAGGCATCACCCCGGAACAACTGATCGCCAATGTGCAGGCTGAACACAGCGCCGACTTTGCCGAGTTCCTGGTGGATTTCGACAACTTCCACTCGACCCACTCCGACGAGAACCGCGAGCTGTCGAGCCAGATCTACCTACGTTTGAAAGACGCCGGGCACATCGCCCAGCGCTCGATCACGCAGTATTTCGACCCTGAAAAGAAAATGTTCCTGGCCGACCGCTTCATCAAGGGCACCTGCCCGAAATGCGGCACCGAAGACCAGTACGGCGACAACTGCGAAAAATGCGGTGCAACTTATGCACCGACAGACTTGAAGGATCCCAAGTCGGCGATCTCCGGCGCCACCCCGGTGCTCAAGGACTCCCAGCACTTCTTCTTCAAGCTCCCGGACTTCCAGCAGATGCTGCAAAGCTGGACGCGCAGCGGCACGCTGCAGGACGCCGTGGCCAACAAGATCGCCGAATGGCTGGATGCCGGCCTGCAGCAGTGGGACATCTCCCGCGATGCGCCGTACTTCGGCTTCGAGATCCCGGGCGAGCCGGGCAAGTACTTCTATGTGTGGCTGGACGCGCCGATCGGCTACATGGCCAGCTTCAAGAACCTGTGCGATCGCACGCCTGAGCTGGACTTCGATGCCTTCTGGGCCAAGGATTCCACCGCCGAGCTGTACCACTTCATCGGCAAGGACATCGTCAACTTCCACGCCCTGTTCTGGCCGGCGATGCTTGAAGGTTCGGGCTACCGCAAGCCAACCGGCATCGCGGTGCATGGCTACCTGACGGTCAACGGCCAGAAGATGTCCAAGTCCCGTGGCACCTTTATCAAGGCGCGCACCTACCTGGACCACCTGTCGCCGGAATACCTGCGCTACTACTACGCCTCCAAGCTGGGCCGTGGCGTCGATGACCTCGACCTGAACCTGGAAGACTTCGTACAGAAGGTCAACTCGGACCTGGTCGGCAAGGTCGTCAACATCGCCAGCCGTTGCGCCGGGTTTATCCACAAGGGCAACGCCGGTGTACTGGTGGCCGAGAACGCCGCGCCGGAACTGACGGAAGCGTTTCTGGCCGCTGCGCCAAGCATCGCCGACGCCTATGAAGCCCGCGACTTTGCCCGCGCCATGCGCGAGATCATGGGCCTGGCCGACCGCGCCAACGCGTGGATCGCCGACAAGGCGCCGTGGTCGCTGAACAAGCAGGAAGGCAAGCAAGCGGAAGTCCAGGCGATCTGCGCCACGGGCATCAACCTGTTCCGCCAACTGGTGATCTTCCTCAAGCCGGTGCTGCCATTGCTGGCCGCGGATGCCGAGGCGTTCCTCAATGTGGCGCCGCTGACCTGGAACGATCACGCCACCTTGCTCAGCAACCATCAGTTGAACGAGTTCAAGCCGCTGATGACCCGTATCGACCCGGTTAAAGTCCAGGCCATGACCGACGCTTCGAAAGAAGACCTGGTCGCCAGCCAGACAGACACTGGCTCGGCTGCGCCAGCCGGCAACGGTGAGCTGGCCAAAGATCCGATCTCGCCGGAAATCGACTTTGATGCCTTCGCTGCCGTGGACCTGCGTGTCGCGCTGATCGTCAAGGCTGAAGCCGTGGAAGGGGCCGACAAGCTGCTGCGCCTCACACTGGACATCGGTGACGAGCAACGCAACGTGTTCTCCGGGATCAAGAGCGCTTACCCAGACCCGTCCAAGCTCGACGGTCGGCTGACCATGATGATCGCCAACCTCAAGCCACGGAAAATGAAGTTCGGTATTTCCGAAGGCATGGTCATGGCGGCCGGCCCTGGCGGCGAAGAGATCTACCTGCTGAGCCCTGACAGCGGCGCCAAGCCGGGTCAACGGATCAAGTAAGCCCATGGGCCTGCTGCAAGCGAATTAGGTCTACTGTAGGAGCCCGGCTTGCCGGGCTCCTACAACTCCACAACACGCCCGTTCGCTCAACGGCATGCCAATGATCACCCCATGAATCTGATTCAACGTATCGACGCGCTGCTGCCGCAAACCCAGTGCGGCAAATGCGGGCATCCCGGCTGCAAACCCTACGCCGAGGGTATTGCTCAAGGCGAGGCGATTAACAAGTGCCCGCCTGGCGGACAGGAGACCATTGCTGGCCTTGCGCAACTACTGCATGTGCCAGTGCTGGAACTGGATACCAGCCGAGGGGAAGCGCCGGCCCAGATCGCCTATATTCGCGAGGCCGAGTGCATCGGCTGTACCAAATGCATCCAGGCCTGCCCGGTGGATGCCATTGTTGGCGCGGCCAAGCTGATGCACACCGTGCTCATCGACGAGTGCACCGGCTGCGACCTCTGCGTTGCGCCATGCCCCGTAGACTGCATTGAAATGCGCCCGACAGCCACCGTATTGCCAATTGTCGGCGGCCTGGCCGCCAATGATCAGCAACGCCATGAACGAGGGCTCAAGCGCGACCGCGCAAGGCGGCGTTATGAACATCGCAATGCGCGGCTGCAGCGGGAAGAAGCGCAAAAACTCGCCGAACGCCTGGCTCGGGCCAAACGCTCAGTACCGGTTTTACCTGTAGAGGTCGGTACCGCACAGGATGCGGCGATAAAAAAAGCCAAAATCACGGTCGCAATGAGTCGCGCCCAACTGCATAAATCCTTGAAGGCTTTCGGTCACCCGCCAACCTATGAACAACAGGCGCAGTTGATTGTCCTGCAGCAGCAGTACGAAGCAGCAGAACAAGCGCTGGCGACCCTGGAACCGGGCACCGCATCGAAGGCCGTCGGTACGACCATGAATATGGCCGACCTGAAACGCGCCAAAATCCAGCTGGCGATGCGCCGTGCGGAATTGAAGAAAGCCCAGGACTTGAACGCCGACGCGCAGCAACTGGCCGAGGCACAACATAACCTCGACGAGGCGCAACGCCAGGTCGATGCCCATGGCAACATCTGATCCGCAAAAACCTGCTGCGTGTATTGCTACAATCCCGCCGACTGACTCCTAGGAACGCCCCACCCCATGAACGCCGCAAAACGCCTGGAAATTTTCCGCAGGCTTCACGAAGACAATCCGGAACCCAAGACCGAACTGGCTTACACCACGCCGTTCGAGTTGCTGATTGCGGTGATCCTGTCGGCGCAATCCACCGACGTAGGCGTCAACAAGGCCACGGCGAAGCTGTATCCCGTGGCGAACACGCCGGAAGCGATTTATGCCCTGGGTGTGGACGGGTTATCGGAGTACATTAAGACCATTGGCCTGTACAACAGCAAGGCCAAGAACGTTATCGAGACGTGCCGCCTGCTGGTCGAGCGGCATGGCAGTCAAGTGCCGCAAACCCGTGAAGAACTGGAAGCCCTGCCGGGCGTTGGCCGTAAGACCGCTAATGTGGTGCTCAACACCGCATTCCGGCAACTGACCATGGCCGTGGACACCCACATATTCCGGGTCAGCAACCGCACCGGCATCGCCCGCGGGAAGAATGTGGTGGAGGTGGAAAAGCAGCTGATGAAGTTCGTGCCCAAGCCCTATCTGCTGGACTCCCACCACTGGCTGATCCTTCACGGGCGCTATGTTTGCCAGGCTCGCAAGCCGCGTTGCGGTAGCTGTCGCATCGAAGACTTGTGCGAATACAAGGAAAAGACGTCCGACGATTGAGGGATCATTGGTTTTCTCGATCAGTCGATTGAAAAAATCTTTTTTACCGGATCATGGATTATCGTTATAAGGAGCGCCAACGGCAGTCTTAGCCCGGAGTGAACCTTATGAGCACTGGCAAAGAACAACTGGAAGTGGAAGACGACCTCGTTGAATCGGATGACGATGTGGCCGAGGCACCAGTGGCAGAGGTCGCCAAGACCAATTTGAGCAAACGCCGCACCATCGACAACCTTTTGGAAGAAAGACGCTTGCAAAAACAGCTGGCCGATTACGACTTCGATCTCTGATCGAGCGGTTGACGGCCGGAAGCCTCCCTCACGGAGGCTTTTTTCTGCCGTTTATCCAAGCAATGCGTGGTGCGCTGCCCTCTTCTATACCAAGCCGTTACGCTGGGCCAGTTCAATCAGGTCTACGAGGGAGCGTGCGTTCAGCTTGAGCAGCAAACGTGTCTTGTAGGTGCTGACGGTCTTGTTGCTGAGGAACATGCCGTCGGCGATCTCCTTGTTGGTTCGGCCCCTGGCCAGCTGCTGTAATACCATCATTTCCCGTCCCGACAGGCGCTCGACCATATCAGCCTCACTGGCATTGCCCATGGTGGAGCGTACCGAGTTCAGCGCCTGGTTCGGGAAGTAGCTGTAGCCCGACAAGACCGCCTTGATCGCACTCAGCAACTCGGTCAGGTCCTGTTGCTTGCACACGTAGCCGGCAGCCCCCGCCTGCATGCAGCGCATGGAAAAATGGCCAGGGGCCTGGGACGTAAGCACCAGCACCTTGAACGGCGCAGGTTGTTTGGTAGAGGACAGCCGGCAAATAACTTCCAGGCCATCAAGTTTGGGTATCCCAATATCCAGTATGACAATGTCCGGCATATGCTCCCGCGCAAGTTGCAACGCATCGACACCGTTATCGGTCTCGGCAACGACCTCATAACCATGACGTTCCATTAGCATACGCACAGCAAGACGAATGACGGGATGATCATCCACGATCAGCACTTTATTCATGAGAAAGTCCAATTTCGCTGTTCGAATTATTTAGAGCAAGCACAATAGCCTAGTCGTTTACTAGTTGGCATAGCATTCACCCCCAAGCATTAGCAAGCAGAGACCCAACCCACAGCGATAAAGGAATTGGCCTACAAAAAAACGCCGTCTCGGACGTATCCAGTTTTATGGATCCTTTCAGACCTTTCCGGGGACTTACATACTTTGAGTGAAATATCCATGGCGTATGGGGGGGAGGGTAAACGCGCCGCACGTAACTCTCAGGAAATGCCCCTTGCCTCTGGCCTGCTGCCGAGAAACCCAGCAAGAAAAAACGAGTCGGTTTAGTTCCATTCAACATATCCACTTACTTCCATATTTCCTACAGACCATTCTGCGATTTATATATTCGCGGTACTTACATGAGTGAATTTTCTGTAAGACCAGTTCCTACGCAGATGTAAAAAATTCATTCCCCCTACAAACTTTCAACAATAATTCATTCAAGGCCTTCATTTGAGAGAGACCTCGGCCAAAAACATCAACACATGTTTAAGCGTTATAAACACCACAAGTACCGACAAAAACCCAGGCAAAAAAAATGGCCCCTTGTACAAGGGGCCATTCTTCACAGCGCGCGCAAACTTAGAACAACGAGCGACCTTTGTTGGCCGCAATGCGCATGCGCAATGCGTTCAACTTGATAAAGCCTGCTGCGTCCGCCTGATTGTAGGCGCCGCCGTCTTCTTCGAACGTGGCAATGTTGGCATCGAACAGCGAGTCATCGGACTTGCGACCGGTCACAATCACGTTGCCCTTGTACAGCTTCAGGCGCACAACGCCGTTCACGTGGGCCTGGGAAGCGTCGATCATCTGTTGCAGCATCAGACGCTCAGGGCTCCACCAGTAGCCGGTGTAGATCAGGCTGGCGTACTTGGGCATCAACTCGTCTTTGAGGTGAGCCACTTCGCGGTCCAGGGTGATGGACTCGATGGCGCGGTGGGCACGCAGCATGATGGTGCCGCCCGGGGTTTCGTAGCAGCCACGGGACTTCATGCCCACGTAGCGGTTCTCGACGATGTCGAGACGGCCGACGCCGTGTTCGCCACCGATACGGTTCAGGGTCGCCAGTACGGTGGCCGGGGTCATTTCGACGCCGTCCAGCGCGACGATGTCGCCGTTGCGGTAGGTCAGTTCCAGGTACTGGGCCTTGTCAGGAGCGTTCTCCGGGGAGACGGTCCATTTCCACATGTCTTCTTCGTGTTCGGTCCAGGTGTCTTCCAGCACGCCGCCTTCATAGGAGATGTGCAGCAAGTTGGCGTCCATCGAGTACGGGGACTTCTTCTTGCCATGACGCTCGATCGGGATCGCGTGCTTTTCAGCGTAATCCATCAGCTTTTCACGGGACAGCAGGTCCCATTCACGCCAAGGAGCAATCACTTTCACGCCTGGCTTGAGTGCATAGGCGCCCAGTTCGAAACGTACCTGGTCGTTGCCCTTGCCGGTAGCGCCATGGGAAATGGCATCGGCGCCGGTTTCGTTGGCGATTTCAATCAGGCGCTTGGCGATCAGCGGACGTGCGATGGAAGTACCCAGCAGGTACTCGCCTTCGTAGACAGTGTTGGCGCGAAACATCGGGAAGACGAAATCGCGGACGAACTCTTCGCGCAGGTCGTCAATGTAGATCTCTTTCACGCCCATGGCTTGCGCCTTGGCACGTGCAGGTTCGACCTCTTCGCCCTGACCCAGGTCAGCGGTGAAGGTCACCACTTCACAGTTATAAGTATCCTGCAGCCACTTGAGGATCACCGAAGTGTCCAGGCCGCCGGAATACGCGAGAACGACCTTGTTTACGTCGGCCATGCCATCACTCCACGGGGTTGTACGGAAAGGCGTCGATTCTACCGACCAAAACCGTGAATTTACAGGGGCGCGACAGCAAATGAAGATAAAGCGACAGATTATGTCGAACGGGCGACCGATGGTCGCACCTGATGCTGGCACTTTATGACGTGTGCGCAGGGTTGCTCGGGCCCGTAGCCTGGGGGGCCGGTTTCTCGGGGGCGGCCACGCGCTCCAGCTGGATATTGACCCGACGATTGCGCGCCCGGTTGGCCGCATTGGTGTTGGGCGCCAGCGGGTAGCTTTCGCCATGAAAGCGCAGGGTGACCTGGGATTCCTGGACGCCATTGGCTTTGAAGTAGTCCATCACCGCCAAGGCGCGGCGGCGCGAGACATCGCGGTTGGTCAGGCGGTTGCCACTGTTGTCCGAATGGCCATTGAGCTCGATGTGGTTGACGGTGGGGTCGGCTTTCATGAACGCGAGAATCACGTCGAGTTTCTTCTTGGCCGCCGCGTCCAGCTCAATGCCGCCACCGGGAAAGCCGATTTCGGTCTGTTTGACCTGGTCGTAATTCATCGGCAATAGCTTGGTGGTGCACAACTGATAGTCGTTGTAGGCCTTGTTGAATTTGACCGGCAACAGGCGAATTTCCGAGTAACCGCCTTCACGTCCGTAATGGCGAACGGTCGGGCTACGCCCTTCCAGCAAACCATTGAACAGCCGCCCAGCCTGGGCCTGGGAGCTGTTGAACAAGACATCGCCACTGCCGGCACGCACGGCGCCGAGGTTGATATCACCTCGCCCCGGCTGCCAAGGGGCGGCGGCGGCCAGCAACGTGGCCGAGCCCGCACCCAGCGAGCCGTTATAGGCTTTGAGACGAAACGTCGCCTGCTCGCCGGCCCGGCGCACGAACTCACCCGAACCGAAGTCGGTGATCGGCTGGGTCAGGCGGCACTCGAACTGGTCCCCTTCTACCTTCCACTCAATATTCTCCAGACGTGTCTGGAACGTGAGGGCCATCGCAGGCAGGCTGGCGAACACACTGAGCAGGGCTAGATAATGCTGGCGCACGGGAGGCTCCACTGGTTTCTACAACACTTCAAAGCGTCATACATCGATAAGGCATACGAAAGGCTATCGGTTGCCTCCTGCAAAACTTGATAGCGAGTGCCTGCAAGAGTCTTTTCCGGTAGCATTCCCACCAGATTGACCCGCCTGGAATCCCCAATGTCCGACCGCCTGACCCTGCTGCGTCCCGACGACTGGCATATTCATCTTCGCGATGGTGCTGCGTTACCCCACACCGTGGCCGATGTAGCGCGCACCTTTGGCCGCGCCATCATCATGCCTAACCTGGTACCTCCGGTGCGTAACGCCGAGCAAGCCGATGCCTATCGCCAGCGAATCCTCGCTGCACGACCGGCCGGCAGCCGCTTCGAACCGTTGATGGTGCTCTACCTCACCGACCGCACCCAGCCCGAAGAAATTCGCGAGGCCAAGGCCAGCGGTTTCGTGCACGCCGCCAAGCTGTACCCGGCGGGCGCGACCACCAACTCCGATTCCGGTGTGACCAGTATCGACAAGATCCTGCCAGCCATCGAAGCCATGGCCGAAGTCGGCATGCCGCTGTTGATCCACGGTGAAGTGACCCGTGGCGACGTGGACGTGTTCGATCGCGAGAAGATCTTCATCGACGAACACATGCGCCGTGTGGTCGAGCTGTTCCCGACCCTGAAGGTGGTGTTCGAGCACATCACCACCGCCGATGCCGTTCAGTTCGTCACCGAGGCCTCGGCCAACATCGGCGCGACCATCACCGCGCACCACCTGCTGTACAACCGCAACCACATGCTGGTGGGCGGGATTCGGCCGCACTTCTATTGCCTGCCGATCCTCAAGCGCAACACCCACCAGGTGGCCTTGCTGGATGCTGCGACCAGCGGCAACCCGAAGTTTTTCCTCGGCACCGACTCCGCGCCCCACGCCCAGCACGCCAAAGAAGCGGCGTGCGGCTGTGCCGGTTGCTACACCGCCTATGCAGCCATCGAGCTGTACGCCGAGGCGTTCGAACAGCGCAATGCCCTGGACAAGCTCGAAGCGTTCGCCAGCCTCAACGGCCCGCGCTTCTACGGCCTGCCGGCAAATACCGACCGCATTACCCTGGTTCGTGAAGACTGGACCGCCCCTGCCAGCCTGCCGTTTGGCGAGCTGACCGTTATCCCGCTGCGCGCCGGTGAAACACTGCGCTGGCGCCTGCTGGAGGAAAGCAAGTGAGTGAAGACCATTACGACGACGAACATGAGCACAGTGGTGGCGGTTCCCGTCACCCGATGGCCGAGCGGTTTCGCGGTTATCTGCCAGTCGTCATCGACGTAGAAACCGGTGGTTTCAATTGCGCCACCGACGCACTGCTCGAAATCGCCGCGACCACCATCGGCATGGATGAACAGGGCTTTGTGTTCCCGGAACACACCCACTTCTTCCGTGTCGAGCCGTTCGAAGGCGCCAACATCGAAGCGGCCGCCTTGGAGTTCACCGGGATCAAGCTCGATCACCCACTGCGCATGGCGGTGAGTGAAGAAGCGGCGCTGACCGATATCTTCCGCGGCGTGCGCAAGGCGTTGAAGGCCAATGGCTGCAAACGCGCGATTCTGGTTGGCCACAACAGCAGCTTCGACCTGGGCTTCCTGAATGCCGCCGTGACGCGGTTGGACATGAAGCGCAACCCGTTCCACCCGTTCTCCAGCTTTGACACCGCGACCCTCGCCGGCCTGGCTTATGGCCAGACGGTATTGGCGAAGGCCTGCCAGGCAGCCGGTATCGACTTTGACGGTCGTGAGGCCCATTCGGCCCGCTACGACACAGAGAAGACCGCCGAGCTGTTCTGCGGCATCGTCAACCGCTGGAAGCAGATGGGCGGCTGGGAAGACTTCAACGACTGACACCGCAAGCTTTTGTAGTGAGCGGGCTTGCCCCGCGCTGGGTGGCGAAGCCGCCCCAAACCCAGGCGCCTCGGTACTTCTGAGAAACCGAGGTGGCCTTATTGGGGCGGCTTCGCCACCCAGCGCGGGACAAGCCCGCTCACTACAGTCGTTTCCCGCGTATAAAAAAACCGGCCTTCTCAGGCCGGTTTTTTTTCACCGTGAAACTGGCTTACAGCTTGCCAGCGTTCTCGGTCAGGTAAGCCGCAACGCCTTCTGGCGAAGCATTCATGCCTTTGTCGCCTTTTTTCCAGTTGGCAGGGCAGACTTCGCCGTGCTCTTCGTGGAATTGCAGTGCGTCGACCAGGCGGATCAGCTCTTCCATATTACGGCCCAGTGGCAGGTCGTTGATGATCTGGGAGCGAACAACGCCCTTGTCATCGATCAGGAATGCGCCACGGAACGCTACGCCGCCTTCGGACTCAACGTCGTAGGCCTTGGCGATGTCGTGCTTCATGTCGGCAGCCATGGTGTATTTGACTTTGCCGATGCCGCCATCGTTGATAGCCGTGTTGCGCCAGGCGTTGTGGGTGAAATGAGAGTCGATGGAAACGGCTACCACTTCAACGTTGCGCGCCTTGAAATCGTCCATGCGGTGGTCCAGAGCGATCAGCTCCGAAGGGCAGACGAAGGTGAAGTCCAGCGGGTAGAAGAACACCAGGCCGTATTTGCCTTTGATGGCTTCAGACAGTTTGAAGCTGTCAACGATTTCGCCATTGCCGAGAACGGCTGGAACGTCGAAATCCGGGGCTTGTTTGCCGACGAGTACGCTCATTGGGTATCTCCTGATGTAAGGGTGACGATTGAAGTAAAAGGACCGGCCCTGAGTCTGCCGTTTATAAGCGACAGCCCTGTGACGCAGTCACGCTTCGTGAAGACCGGCCATCATACACTGAAAAAACCGTTCGTCAGTGCGGGCGCGATGCCAGCAAATACCTGGCGAATCTACTTTGACAATCATTCTCGTTAACATTAAGATCCATCGCACTTAAGCCTTAACCCGCGATGGTTCTCCCTTATGTATGTGTGCCTCTGTACTGGCGTCACCGACGGACAAATCCGCGAAGCAATCTACGAAGGTTGCTGCAGCTACAAGGAAGTACGTGAAACCACCGGTGTGGCCAGCCAGTGTGGCAAATGTGCTTGCCTCGCCAAGCAAGTGGTACGGGAAACCCTGACGCAGCTGCAGACAGCCCAGGCCGCGCTCCCCTATTCAGCAGAATTTACACACGCCTGATTTGGCCTATTTTAGAGAACCGGACTTAGTGTCCGGTTTTTTTATGCCCGAAATTCAATTAGTTAGCGCCAAGACGCGGAACACAAACATTCTTATTCCGATTAATTTTCATTTATTATTCAATAACTTAGGTTTGACACTAGGGATTGCGCCGCTCAAACTCCGCTCTATATACAGCTATTACAGGGCAGGACCCCAGTCATGAAAGGCGACATCTCAGTCATCCAGCAACTCAACAAAATCCTTGCCAATGAACTGGTCGCGATCAATCAGTACTTTCTGCATGCGCGCATGTACGACGATTGGGGCCTGGAAAAGCTGGGCAAGCGTGAATACAAAGAATCGATCAAGGCCATGAAGGACGCTGACGCGCTGATCAAGCGCATCCTGTTCCTGGAAGGCCTGCCAAACGTGCAGGACCTGGGCAAGCTGAACATCGGCGAACACACCCAGGAAATGATCAGCAGCGACCTGGGTTTTGAGCGCAAGAGCCACAGCGATCTCAAGGCCGCCATCGCTCACTGCGAACTGACCGGCGACTACGGTAGCCGTGAACTGCTGGAAGATATCCTGGAAGACCAGGAAGAACATATCGACTGGCTGGAAACCCAACTGGGCCTGATCGACAAAGTCAGCCTGGAAAACTACCTGCAATCGCAGATGGGTGAATAACCCATCAGCACGCAGGCATAAAAAAGCCCCGCTCTCATACGAGAAGCGGGGCTTTTTATTGCGTCCGGATCAAGCTTCAGTCTTGGCTGCCGCTTTTGCCGCTGCATCTTTGATCAACGACTGCAACGAACCGTCTGCGGCCATTTCAGTGATGATATCGCTACCGCCGACCAGCTCACCGGCGACCCACAGTTGTGGGAACGTAGGCCAGTTGGCGTACTTCGGCAGGTTGGCGCGGATTTCAGGGTTTTGCAGGATATCCACGTAAGCGAATTTCTCGCCACACGCCATGATGGCCTGGGACGCCTTCGCGGAGAAACCGCACTGAGGAGCGTTGGGTGCGCCCTTCATGTAAAGCAGAATGGTGTTGGCAGCAATCTGCTCTTTGATCGTTTCGATGATATCCATGGAACACCTCGGCTGGAACTTTGCGACTCACAGGTCGGCACGGTGGCGCATTGTAACGCAAAATCCCAGCGAGGTGCTCAGGCGGCTGCTACCTGGACCGGAACACCATTGAGCGCCGCATTGCCCGACAACTCGTCCAATTGCCGTTCGTCGGTCAGGTCATTCGCGCTCGCTCCGGGTTGCGCGCTGGCGATGCCCATCTGGACGCCCGGGCGACCATGGCCCCAGCCGTGGGGCAGGCTGACGACACCAGGCATCATGTCCAGGCTGGAGACAACGTCCACCTCGATCATGCCAATCCGAGAACTCACCCGCACCCGCTGGCCATCCAGTAAACGCCGGCTGGCCAGGTCGTCAGGATGCATCAGCAATTGATGACGCGGCTTGCCCTTCACCAGCCGGTGATAGTTATGCATCCAGGAATTATTGCTGCGCACATGGCGACGGCCGATCAGCAACAGTTCGTCGGCCACAGGCCCCGGCTGCGCGGCAAACCGCACCAGGTCGGCGAGGATAACTGCCGGCGCCGCCTGCACCTTGCCATCAACGGTTTTCAGACGCGCGGCAAGGTTGGGCTGAAGCGGCCCCAGGTCCACGCCATGGGGATGGTCGGCCAGCATCGCCACCGATAATTTGTGGCTGGAGGCATCACCGTAAGCGCCCGCGCGCAGCCCGAAATCGATCATCTGCGCCGGCGGCATCGTCGGCTTGAGTGTGGCGCCGGTCTGAGCCGCAAAGGCCTTGGCCAGCCCGACGAAGATTTCCCAGTCATGCAGCGCACCCTCGGGCTTGGGCAAGATCGCCTGGTTGAAACGGGTGACGTTACGCACCGCGAACATATTGAAGGTCGTGTCGTAGTGATCGTTTTCCAATGCTGACGTGGACGGTAGAATCAAATCGGCATACCGCGTGGTCTCGTTGATATAGAGGTCGACGCTGACCATGAACTCCAAGCCATCCAGGGCTTGCTCCAACTGCCGCCCGTTAGGCGTCGACAACACCGGATTACCGGCCACTGTCACCAACGCGCGGATTTGTCCTTCGCCTTCAGTGAGCATTTCTTCCGCCAGGGCCGACACCGGCAACTCGCCACCGTACTCCGGACGCCCGGAAACCCGGCTCTGCCAGCGATTGAAATGCCCGCCACCGGTTGACGCCACCAGATCCACTGCGGGCGTGGTGCACAAGGCGCCACCCACACGGTCGAGATTGCCAGTCACCAGGTTGATCAGTTGCACCAGCCAATGGCACAGCGTGCCGAACGCCTGGGTTGATACGCCCATGCGCCCGTAGCACACCGCTTTGTCCGCTGCGGCAAAGTCGCGTGCCAATTGACGTATCTGCTCGGCGGGCACCGCGCATTGACGGCTCATGGCCTCGGCGGTAAACCCGGCGATCACGCGGCGTACATCCTCCAAGCCTTCAACCGGCAAATGGCTGTCGCGGGTCAGGTGCTCGGTAAACAAGGTGTTGAGCACCCCGAACAACAGCGCCGCATCACCGCCTGGGCGCACGAACAGATGCTGATCAGCCATCGCCGCCGTCTCGCTGCGCCGTGGGTCGACCACCACCACTTTACCGCCCCGCGCCTGGATCGCCTTGAGGCGCTTTTCCACGTCGGGCACGGTCATGATGCTGCCATTGGATGCCAGCGGGTTGCCGCCCAGGATCAGCATGAAGTCGGTGTGGTCGATGTCCGGGATCGGCAGCAACAGGCCGTGGCCGTACATGAGGTAGCTGGTGAGGTGATGGGGCAGTTGGTCGACCGAGGTGGCGGAAAATCGATTGCGCGTCTTCAACAGGCCGAGGAAGTAGTTGCTGTGGGTCATCAGCCCATAGTTGTGCACGCTGGGGTTGCCCTGATACACCGCCACCGCATTCTGCCCGTGGCGCGCCTGAATGCCCGCCAACCGTTCGGCTACAAGCGCGAAAGCCTCATCCCAGGCGATCGGCTGCCATTCGGTACCCACCCGCAACATGGGCTGGTGCAGGCGGTCAGGATCATTCTGGATATCCTGCAGCGCTACGGCCTTGGGGCAGATATGCCCTCGACTGAAACTGTCCTGGGCATCGCCCTTGATCGAGGTGATCGCCAGGCTGCCGTCGTCGGCTCGGGTGGTTTCCAGCGTCAGGCCGCAGATGGCTTCACACAGATGGCAGGCACGGTGGTGGAGAGTCTTGGTCATGGCCAGTCTCTTATAAGGGCTTTGGTCCAACTATGGGCCGCGACCGGCACGCGCGCCACCAACGTTCGCCCCGTGAATCGACAAGCATCAGGCCAGGCCATGGCTAAGCATGAGCAAATGTTTCAGAAACCTCACACACTCGCGCTGAAACCGACGCAGCCTGGCCTGCAGCCGCCCCCGCGCATTGCAAAAGGTTGCTACGCCAGTGTACAAATGGCCCGCTGCTGTCTGGAATTCGTCTTCAAAAGCGCCTTGGCGCCCTGCTTGAACACCCTTTAAAAACGTAGCCCTATTGGTAAGACGCGACATTTAATTATAAGATCGCGCCTTCCCCTATTTCGTCGCCCCGTGCGGCTTTCGCCGCAGGTCTCGCCCGTTGTCACAATAAACAAGGCTTTGAGTATCTGCGGTCTGTTGCAAAAAGGTAGTTAATGATGAGCGCAAGGCACTTTCTCTCCCTGATGGATTGCACGCCCGAAGAGCTGGTCAGCGTGATCCGTCGAGGCATTGAGCTTAAAGACCTGCGTAACCGCGGCGTACTGTTCGAGCCTTTGAAAAACCGCGTGCTCGGGATGATTTTCGAGAAGTCGTCAACCCGCACTCGCGTATCTTTCGAAGCCGGCATGATTCAACTGGGCGGCCAAGCCATCTTCTTGTCCTCGCGCGACACCCAACTGGGCCGTGGCGAGCCGATCGCCGACAGCGCGAAGGTCATGTCGAGCATGCTCGACGCCGTGATGATCCGTACCTTTGCCCACAGCACCGTGACCGAATTTTCCGCCAACTCCCGCGTACCGGTGATCAACGGCCTGTCCGATGACCTGCACCCGTGCCAGTTGCTGGCCGACATGCAAACCTTTCTTGAGCACCGCGGCTCGATTCAGGGCAAGACCGTGGCGTGGATCGGCGACGGCAACAACATGTGCAACAGCTATATAGAAGCGGCGATCCAGTTCGACTTCCAATTGCGCGTTGCCTGCCCGGAAGGCTATGAGCCTGATGCGCGCTTCCTGGCGCAGGCCGGTGACCGCGTGACCCTGGTTCGCGACCCGCGTGACGCGGTGATCGGCGCGCACTTGGTGAGCACCGACGTCTGGACCTCCATGGGCCAGGAAGACGAAACCACCAAGCGCCTGGCCCAGTTCGCCCCGTATCAAGTGAACCGCGCCCTGCTCGACCTGGCCGCGCCGGACGTGTTGTTCATGCACTGCCTGCCGGCGCACCGTGGCGAAGAAATCAGCCTTGACCTGCTCGACGATCCGCGTTCGGTCGCCTGGGACCAGGCCGAGAACCGCCTGCACGCGCAAAAAGCCCTGCTCGAATTCCTCGTCCCGCCGTCGTACCACCACGCATGAGCCAGCCATTACTGCTGAACCTGCGCAATCTGGCATGCGGCTATCAAGATCAACGGGTGGTGCAGAACCTCAACCTGCACCTGAATGCCGGCGATATCGGTTGCCTGTTGGGCTCTTCGGGCTGCGGCAAGACCACCACGCTGCGCGCCATTGCCGGGTTTGAGCCGGTGCACGAGGGTGAAATCAGCCTGGCGGGCGAAGTGATCTCCAGTGCCGGGTTCACCCTGGCGCCGGAGAAACGCCGCATCGGCATGGTGTTTCAGGACTACGCACTGTTTCCTCACCTCAGCGTGGCCGATAACATTGCGTTCGGCATTCGCAAGCATCCGCAGAAAGACCGCGTGGTCGCTGAGTTGCTGGAACTGGTGAACCTGAAGAACCTGGGCAAGCGCTTTCCTCATGAACTTTCCGGCGGCCAGCAGCAACGCGTCGCCCTTGCCCGCGCTTTGGCGCCGGAGCCGGCCCTGTTATTGCTGGACGAACCGTTCTCCAACCTGGATGGCGAGTTGCGACGCAAGCTCAGCCACGAGGTGCGCGATATCCTCAAGGCACGCGGCACCAGTGCGATTCTGGTGACCCATGATCAGGAAGAAGCCTTCGCGGTCAGCGACCAGGTCGGTGTTTTCAAGGAGGGCCGCCTTGAGCAGTGGGACACGCCCTACAACCTCTATCACGAACCGCAGACGCCCTATGTCGCCAGCTTTATCGGCCAGGGTTACTTCATTCGTGGCCAGTTGAGTTCGCCGGAATCCGTGAGCACCGAACTCGGCGAGCTACGCGGCAACCGCGCCTACACCTGGCCTACCGGCGGCGCGGTGGACGTGCTGCTGCGCCCGGATGACATCGTCTACGCTCCAGACAGCACGCTGAAAGCGCAGATCGTCGGCAAGACGTTCCTGGGGGCGTCTACCTTGTACCGCCTGCAACTTCCGACAGGCGCGCAATTGGAGTCGATTTTTCCCAGCCACGCCGACCATCAGGTGGGGGCGGATGTAGGAATTCGGGTGGCGGCTGAGCATCTGGTGTTGTTTCAGGCGTCAGGGAGTACAGCAGCGCAAATCCCTAAAATCGAATCCGGCGTACGCCGCTACAGCCCCGCGCACTGACAAAACCGAATCCAAAAATGTGGGAGCTGGCTTGCCTGCGATAGCATCAACGCGGTGTAACTAACACACCGAGGTGCCTGCATCGCGGGCAAGCCCGGCCCACACATGGGTTATCCACAACCTTCCATAGTAGATTCAGGCCCGGCCAATCGGCGCGAATTTGGCCTGGGTATGCTCAGCCAGCACCGCCGCCGACAACTCCACTTCCAACCCCCTCCGCCCCGCACTTACAAAAATCGTCGCGAACGGCTGCGCCGTCACATCGATAAACGTGCGCAACCGCTTCTTCTGCCCCAGCGGGCTGATGCCGCCTAGCAAGTAACCCGTAGAGCGCTGCGCCGCTGCCGGGTCGGCCATTTCGACTTTTTTCACCCCGGCAGCGTGCGCCAGCCCCTTCAGGTCGAGACTTCCGACGACCGGCACCACCGCCACCAACAATTCGCCTTTCTCACTGCTCGCCAGCAAGGTCTTGAACACCTGCGCCGGATCGAGGCCCAACTTCTCCGCGGCCTCCAGGCCATACGAAGCCGCCTTGGGGTCATGTTCGTAACTGTGGATACGATGTTCGGCGCGAACTTTTTTCAACAAATCCAATGCAGGCGTCATGGTGTCTCCGGGCATGGCAAACAGATGGCCGATTCTAGGCCAAGCCCACGCAAAACGCTCTAGTACGCCCGCTCTTAAGGTACACACGCAAGATGACAAGCGTGATCATTCACCAGACCAATAGTTTGAAAGTGACTGATAGTTCACTTTCGACCTTTGACAGCGGTCATTCTTGTCTATATTTTTTCGTTTCCGAATGCTGTAGGAATAGTCCGCAGCATTCAAGCAGTAAGCCGTGTCCGGGATGGGGATCCTTGCCACGGTGAAAATCGCGCAATAACCCGTTGAGGTTGTGCGCTAGACAAGAACAACAACTGAGGTTTTCCATGACAACTGCTCTTCAACAGCCTTCACTTTCGAGCCAATGTATGGCCGAGTTCCTGGGGACTGCGCTTCTGATCTTCTTCGGTACGGGATGTGTCGCTGCGCTCAAGGTCGCGGGTGCCAGCTTTGGCTTGTGGGAGATCAGTATCATCTGGGGGGTGGGCGTCAGCATGGCGATCTACCTGAGCGCCGGCATTTCCGGGGCGCACCTGAACCCCGCCGTCAGTATTGCACTGTGCATTTTCGCCGACTTCGACAAACGTAAACTGCCCTTCTATATCCTCGCCCAGATCGCCGGTGCCTTCTGCTCGGCCGCGTTGGTGTACACCCTCTACAGCAACCTGTTTTTCGATTACGAACAAACCCACCATATGGTCCGCGGCACGCAAGCCAGCCTGGAACTGGCGTCGGTGTTTTCCACCTACCCCCATGCGCTGCTGAGCACCGCCCAGGCCTTCCTGGTGGAAATGGTCATCACCGCGATCCTGATGGGCGTGATCATGGCCCTCACCGATGACAACAACGGCCTGCCACGCGGCCCGCTGGCCCCGCTGCTGATCGGCCTGCTGATTGCGGTGATCGGCAGTGCCATGGGCCCGCTGACAGGCTTCGCGATGAACCCGGCGCGGGATTTTGGGCCCAAGCTGATGACCTTTTTCGCCGGCTGGGGTGAAATGGCCTTTACCGGTGGCCGCGATATTCCTTACTTCCTGGTACCGATTTTCGCGCCGATTGTTGGCGCATGCCTCGGTGCTGCAGCGTATCGCGGGCTGATTGCCCGTCACCTGCCAAGCACCGCACCTGCTATAGCTGAAGAAACACCTGACACGGCTGTCAACGGCAAAACCCGTATTTCCTGATCACGCCAGCCTGGCCGCTCCTGCCCTTTTGCGGCCCGGCTGACTACCGACTTTCTTATTTTCCAAGGCATTCGACATGACCGATATTCAGAATAAGAACTACATCATCGCCCTTGACCAGGGCACCACCAGCTCCCGCGCGATCATCTTTGATCGTGACGCCAACGTGGTCTGCACCGCCCAGCGTGAATTCACCCAGCACTACCCACAGCCGGGCTGGGTCGAGCATGACCCGATGGAAATCTTCGCCACCCAGAGCGCGGTGATGGTCGAGGCCCTGGCCCAGGCCGGCCTGCACCATGATCAGGTCGCCGCCATCGGCATCACCAACCAGCGTGAAACCACCGTGGTGTGGGACAAAATCACCGGTCGCCCGATCTACAACGCCATCGTCTGGCAATGCCGCCGCAGCACCGAGATTTGCCAGCAACTCAAGCGCGACGGCCACGAGCAATACATTAATGACGCCACCGGCCTGGTCACCGACCCGTACTTCTCCGGCACGAAGCTCAAGTGGATCCTCGACAATGTCGAAGGCAGCCGCGAGCGTGCGCGCAACGGCGAGCTGCTGTTCGGCACCATCGACAGCTGGCTGATCTGGAAATTTACCGGCGGCAAGACCCACGTCACCGACTACACCAACGCCTCGCGCACCATGCTTTTCAACATCCACACCCTTGAGTGGGATGCGAAGATGCTGGAGATCCTCGACGTGCCGCGCGAAATGCTGCCGGAAGTGAAGTCGTCGTCGGAAATCTACGGCCGCACCAAAAGCGGCATCGCTATCGGCGGTATCGCCGGCGACCAGCAGGCTGCACTGTTCGGCCAAATGTGCGTTGAAGCAGGCCAGGCCAAGAACACCTACGGCACCGGCTGCTTCCTGCTGATGAACACCGGCGACAAAGCGGTGAAATCCAAGCACGGCATGCTTACCACCATCGCCTGCGGCCCGCGTGGCGAAGTGGCCTACGCCCTGGAAGGTGCCGTATTCAACGGCGGCTCCACCGTGCAATGGCTGCGTGACGAGCTCAAGATCATCGCCGACGCCACCGACACCGAATACTTCGCCAGCAAGGTCAAGGACAGCAACGGCGTGTACCTGGTCCCGGCGTTCACCGGCCTGGGCGCGCCGTACTGGGACCCGTATGCCCGCGGCGCCCTGTTTGGCCTGACCCGCGGCGTACGCGTGGATCACATCATTCGTGCGGCCCTGGAGTCGATTGCCTACCAGACCCGCGACGTGCTCGACGCCATGCAACAGGACTCCGGCGAACGCCTCAAAGCCCTGCGTGTGGACGGCGGCGCGGTGGCCAACAACTTCCTGATGCAGTTCCAGGCCGATATCCTCGGCACCCAGGTCGAGCGCCCGCAAATGCGCGAGACCACTGCATTGGGCGCCGCGTACCTGGCAGGCCTGGCCTGCGGCTTCTGGGGCAGCCTGGATGAATTGCGCGGCAAGGCGGTGATCGAACGCGAATTCGAACCGCAGTTGGACGAAGTCGCCAAGGAGAAGCTCTACGCCGGCTGGCAAAAAGCGGTAAGCCGTACCCGCGACTGGGAACCGCACGAAGGCGCTGAATAAGCCAAGCGCCGGATCCATATAGGGTTGTAACTGGCAGGGAGCGGATTCCTGCGTCATCATGGGCCACTTTTGTATGGCAGCCCAAAGGACGCCCCATGAATCTGCCTCCCCGCCAGCAACAAATCCTCGAACTGGTCCGCGAACGCGGCTATGTCAGCATCGAGGAAATGGCGCAGCTATTCGTTGTCACCCCGCAAACCATCCGCCGCGATATCAACCAGCTGGCGGACGCCAATCTGCTGCGCCGCTACCACGGCGGCGCGGCCTATGATTCCAGTGTCGAAAACACCGCGTACGCCATGCGTGCCGACCAGATGCGCGACGAGAAACAGCGCATCGGCGAAGCCATCGCGGCGCAAATCCCCGATCACGCGTCGCTGTTCATCAATATCGGCACCACCACCGAATCCATCGCCCGTGCGCTGCTCAACCACAACCACCTGAAAATCATCACCAACAACCTCAACGTCGCCACCATGCTCAGCGCCAAGGACGACTTCGACGTGTTGTTGACGGGCGGTAATGTGCGCCGTGACGGCGGCGTGGTGGGCCAGGCGAGTGTCGACTTCATCAACCAGTTCAAGGTCGACTTTGCCTTGGTGGGTATCAGCGGTATCGATGAAGATGGGAGCTTGCTCGACTTTGACTACCAGGAAGTGCGGGTTTCCCAGGCGATTATCGCCAATGCGCGCAAGGTCATCCTGGCGGCCGACTCCAGCAAATTCGGGCGCAACGCCATGATTCGCCTGGGGCCGATCAGCCTGGTGGATTGTCTGGTGACCGACCAACAGCCGGTGCCGGCGCTGGTGCAATTGTTGAATGAGCATAAGGTCAGATTGGAAGTAGTGTGACCTGTAGTGAGCGGGCTTGCCCCGCGCTGGGTGGCGAAGCCGCCCCAATATGGCCACCGCGGTGCATCTGATCGACTGCGGCGCCTGGGTTCAGGGCGGCTTCGCCACCCTGCGCGGGGCAAGCCCGCTCACTACATAAGTAGCTCCGCCCTCCCATTGATGTTCACAAATTTTCCTTTACCCGCCCTTCGATGAGTTTTTTCAATCGAAGTCAGGTGGCTGTGCGCGCGTTTATCCGCTACTATTTTCGCAAATGAACATTAATGTTCGAATTCCAATACGAAAAAGATCGCGAGGCCAGCCGATGAATCCTTCTACCTTGCCTGCTCCACCGCTTGCCGAAGTCTATGACGTTGCCGTTATCGGCGGCGGAATCAATGGCGTCGGCATTGCAGCAGACGCAGCCGGTCGCGGTTTGTCGGTTTTCCTTTGTGAAAAGGATGACCTGGCCAGCCACACCTCTTCCGCTAGCAGCAAGCTGATCCACGGTGGCCTGCGCTACCTTGAACATTACGAGTTCCGCCTGGTGCGCGAAGCGTTGGCCGAACGCGAAGTGCTGCTGGCCAAGGCCCCGCACATCGTCAAGCAGATGCGTTTCGTGTTGCCGCACCGCCCGCACCTGCGTCCAGCATGGATGATCCGCGCCGGCCTGTTCCTGTACGACAATCTTGGCAAGCGCGAAAAGCTCGCCGGCTCTAAAAGCCTCAAGTTCGGCCCGGACAGCCCACTGAAAAGCGAAATCACCAAAGGCTTCGAGTACTCCGATTGCTGGGTCGATGACGCCCGCCTTGTCGTCCTGAACGCCATGGCCGCCCGCGAAAAAGGTGCGCACATCCACACCCAGACCCGTTGCGTCAGCGCCCATCGCAGCAAGGGCCTGTGGGAAATGAACATGGAACGCGCCGATGGCAGCCTGTTCTCGATCCGTGCCCGCGCACTGGTGAACGCCGCTGGCCCATGGGTGGCCAAGTTCATCAAGGATGACTTGAAACTGGATTCGCCCTACGGCATCCGTTTGATCCAGGGCAGCCACCTGATCGTGCCGAAACTCTACGAAGGTGCCCACGCGCACATCCTGCAGAACGAAGACCAACGCATCGTTTTCACCATTCCGTACCTGAACCACCTGACCATCATCGGCACCACCGACCGCGAATACACGGGCGACCCGGCTGCAGTTGCGATCACCGAAGGTGAAACCGACTACATGCTCCAAGTGGTCAACGCACACTTCAAGAAGCAACTGAGCCGCGACGACATCGTTCATACCTACTCTGGCGTGCGCCCGCTGTGCAACGACGAGTCGGACAACCCGTCGGCCATTACCCGCGACTACACGCTGGCGCTGTCCGGCGGCACGGGTGAGGCACCGATCCTGTCGGTGTTTGGCGGCAAGCTGACCACCTATCGCAAGCTCGCCGAATCGGCGATGGCGCAACTGGCGCCGTATTTCACCCAGATGCGCCCGAGCTGGACCGCCAGGGCCAGCCTGCCCGGCGGCGAGGACATGACCACGCCAGAAGCCTTGGCCGAGGCCATTCGCAACAAATTCGACTGGGTACCGAGTGAAATCGCCCGCCGTTGGTCAACCACTTATGGCAGCCGCACATGGCGCTTGCTGGAAGGCGTGCAATCGATCGCTGACCTGGGCGAGCACCTGGGTGGCGGCCTGTATACCCGAGAAGTCGATTACCTGTGTGCTGAAGAGTGGGTGACCCAGCCTCAAGACATACTGTGGCGTCGTACCAAGCTGGGCCTGTTCACCACTGCGCAAGAACAGGAGAACGTGCAGCGTTATCTGTCCAAGGTCGAGCAGAACCGCAGCAAGATTGAAGCGGCCTGACTGCCAATAACAACAAAAGCCCCTGCACCGTGAGGTCCAGGGGCTTTGTTTTGCATTCGGTTTTCCGAACGCGACAGCCAGCCCTATTCGGTTTGCCGGACCCGGAGATACGGTTTTTTCTGACATATAAAGTTAATTTTCTTAAAAATCATAGCTTTAAGCTTTTAGTACCGGTCTGGCACGACTCATGCTCTACACTCTTGGACGATTGCCTGAGACGCCTCAGGAGCCGTTACGGGCATTCGCTGTACAAGAGAGCCGTTTAGCCGGCTTCATAAAAAAAACAAATGTCGAGGAAGTATTGATGCGCATCGTTCCCCATATTCTGGGCGCAGCTATCGCTGCTGCTCTGATCAGCACTCCAGTTTTCGCCGCCGAACTCACCGGCACGCTGAAAAAGATCAACGACTCCGGCACCATCACTCTCGCTCACCGCGACAGCTCCATTCCGTTTTCCTACATCGCGGATGGTTCGGGCAAACCAGTGGGCTACTCCCACGACATTCAGTTGGCGGTCGTCGAGCAACTGAAAAAAGACCTGAACAAACCCGACCTGAAGGCCAAGTACAACCTGGTGACTTCGCAAACCCGTATTCCGCTGATCCAGAACGGCACCGCGGACCTCGAGTGCGGCTCCACCACCAACAACGCCGAACGCGCCCAACAAGTTGATTTCACCGTCAACATTTTCGAAATCGGCACCCGTCTGCTGGTCAAGAAAGACAAGGATGGCAAGCCGAGCTACGCCGACTTCGCTGACTTGAAAGGCAAGAACGTCGTGACCACCGCTGGCACCACGTCCGAGCGCATCCTCAAGTCGATGAACGCCGACAAGCAGATGGGCATGAACGTCATCTCCGCCAAAGACCACGGCGAATCCTTCCAGATGCTGGAAAGCGGCCGTGCCGTTGCCTTCATGATGGACGACGCCCTGCTGGCCGGTGAAGAAGCCAAGGCCAAGAAGCCGGGTGACTGGGTCATTACTGGTACTCCACAGTCCTTTGAAGCCTATGCTTGCATGGTGCGTAAAGACGACCCAGCCTTCAAGAAGGCTGTCGATGACGCCATTGTCGCCCTGTACAAATCCGGCGAAATCAACAAGATCTACAGCAAGTGGTTCGAGAGCCCGATCCCACCCAAAGGCCTGAACCTGAACTTCCCGATGAGCGAAAAGGTTAAGGCTTTGATCGCTACTCCGAGCGACAAACCGGCTCCGGAAGTAAAAATCTGATACCTGACTAAGCTTATGTCCTGAGGGAGCCAACCCTCCCTCAGGCGTCTGTTACTACCTGCTGGCAATACATTGGAACACTCGACCTGGCGGTTTTCGAGCCGATCGTGTGTGCCTGGCGTTCACCGTCGGGCGGGAAAGGATCTTCCCCAAGCGGGTGCTTGTACATCGATCGATTTCGGGGGAGACCCTAATGAATTACAACTGGGACTGGAGCGTGTTCTTCAAGTCCACTGGCGTGGGCAGCGAGACTTATCTCGACTGGTACATCGCCGGCTTGGGCTGGACCATCGCCATCGCTGTCGTGGCATGGATTATCGCCTTGCTGCTGGGGTCCATTCTGGGCGTCATGCGCACCGTGCCGAACCGTCTCGTAGCGGGCATTGCGACCTGCTATGTGGAACTGTTCCGTAACGTGCCGCTGCTGGTTCAGCTGTTCATCTGGTATTTCCTGATACCCGACCTGCTGCCGCAGAACCTGCAAGACTGGTACAAACAAGACCTCAACCCGACTACTTCGGCTTACCTGAGCGTCGTCGTGTGCCTGGGCCTGTTCACCGCCGCCCGGGTGTGTGAGCAAGTACGTACCGGTATCCAGGCGCTTCCGCGTGGCCAGGAATCAGCTGCACGTGCCATGGGTTTCAAGCTGCCGCAGATCTACTGGAACGTGCTGCTGCCCCAGGCCTACCGGATCATCATTCCGCCACTCACTTCGGAATTCCTCAACGTCTTCAAGAACTCCTCCGTGGCGTCCTTGATCGGCCTGATGGAACTGCTGGCACAAACCAAGCAGACCGCCGAGTTCTCGGCCAACCTGTTTGAGGCCTTCACCCTGGCCACGCTGATCTACTTCACCCTGAACATGAGCCTGATGCTGCTGATGCGCATGGTCGAGAAGAAAGTCGCGGTGCCCGGCCTGATCTCCGTGGGGGGTAAATAATGGACTTCGATTTCAGCGGCATCATCCCCGCCATCCCCGGCCTGTGGAACGGCATGGTCATGACCTTGCAGTTGATGGTCATGGGCGTGGTCGGCGGTATCATCCTGGGTACGATCCTGGCGCTGATGCGCCTGTCGTCCAGCAAACTGCTGTCCCGCGTGGCCGGCGCTTATGTGAACTACTTCCGCTCGATCCCGCTGCTGCTGGTGATCACCTGGTTCTACCTGGCGGTGCCGTTCGTGCTGCGCTGGATCACCGGCGAAGACACCCCGATCGGTGCGTTCACCTCCTGCGTCGTGGCCTTCATGATGTTCGAAGCCGCGTACTTCTGCGAAATCGTGCGGGCCGGCGTGCAGTCGATCCCCAAGGGCCAGATGGCGGCGGCACAGGCGATGGGCATGAGCTATGGCCAGACCATGCGCCTGATCATCCTGCCCCAGGCGTTCCGCAAGATGACCCCGTTGCTGCTGCAACAGTCGATCATCCTGTTCCAGGACACCTCGCTGGTCTACACCGTGGGCCTGGTGGACTTCCTCAACTCCGCCCGCTCGAACGGCGATATCATCGGCCGCTCCAATGAGTTCCTGATCTTTGCCGGTGTCGTCTACTTCATCATCAGCTTTTCCGCCTCGCTGCTGGTCAAGCGTCTGCAAAAAAGGTTTGCCGTATGATCTCTATCAAGAACATCAACAAGTGGTATGGCGACTTCCAGGTGCTGACCGATTGCAGCACTGATGTCAAAAAAGGCGAAGTGATCGTGGTGTGCGGGCCGTCCGGCTCGGGCAAGTCCACCCTGATCAAGTGCGTCAACGCGCTGGAGCCGTTCCAGAAGGGCGACATCGTGGTCGACGGCACCTCCATCGCCGACCCGAAGACCAACCTGCCGAAACTGCGTTCACGCGTGGGCATGGTGTTCCAGCACTTCGAGCTGTTCCCGCACCTGACCATCACCGAAAACCTGACCATCGCGCAGATCAAGGTGCTTGGCCGCAGCAAGGAAGAAGCCACCAAGAAGGGCCTGCAACTGCTTGAGCGCGTGGGCCTGTCGGCGCACGCCCACAAGCACCCGGGCCAGCTTTCTGGCGGCCAGCAACAACGTGTGGCCATTGCCCGCGCCTTGGCCATGGACCCGATCGTCATGCTGTTCGACGAACCGACCTCAGCCCTCGACCCGGAAATGGTCAACGAAGTACTGGACGTAATGGTGCAACTGGCCCACGAAGGCATGACCATGATGTGCGTGACCCACGAAATGGGCTTCGCCCGCAAAGTGGCCGACCGCGTGATCTTCATGGACGCCGGCAAGATCATCGAAGACTGCCCGAAAGAAGAATTCTTCGGCGACATCAGCGCCCGCTCCGAACGCGCGCAGCACTTCCTTGAGAAAATCCTGCAGCACTAAAACAGCATTGTTCTCCCTTTGAGAACCCGGCTAGTGCAGGCACTGGCTTATGTGGGAGCTGGCTTGCCTGCGATGGCATCGCCTCGGTGCAACTGTGACACCGAGGCGCCTGCATCGCGGGCAAGCCCGGCTCCCACATAAGCCAGTGCCCACACAAGTGGGTTTACAGCAGGGCTGACAGCGCTGGTTGACCCAAGGCATCTGTGATGAAATGCGACCCCCACCAATTTCGCGCCGCACCGCCATCACTTGCTGTGAAACCACGTTTGATTCGCCAACTGTTCCTGCCGCCGTTGATCATCGCCCTGATGATCGGCCTGGGTTATATCGGCTTCTGGATCAGTGAGTACTACGGCATCCGCACCCTCAGCGATACAGGCGAACGCCAGCTGGAGCTGCATGCCCGCACTGTCGAAAGCGAGCTGAGCAAATACACCTACCTGCCCAGCCTTCTGGAGCTGGAGTCCAGCGTCTCCAAACTGCTGGCCGACCCAACCCAGGAAACCCGCAAGACCGTCAACGACTACCTCGAAGGCCTGAACCGACGCAGTCGCAGTCGGGCCATCTACGTGATGGACACCACCGGCCGCGTGCTGGCCACCAGTAACTGGCGCGATGCCGACAGTTACCAGGGGGAAGACCTGTCCTTTCGTGCCTACTTCCAGAACGCGGTGCGTGGCCAGCCCGGGCGGTTCTATGGCATCGGCAGCACCAACGGCGAACCCGGCTACTACCTGGCCCACGGCCTGGAAGAACACGGCAAAATCATCGGCGTCGCCGTGGTCAAAGTGCGCCTCGAAGCCCTGGAGGAACGCTGGCAACGCGCGCGACTCGAGGCCTTCGTGAGCGACGAGAACGGCATCATCATCCTTTCCAGCGACCCGGCCCGCCGCCTCAAGGCCGTGCGCCCGCTGAGCGATGACACCAAGGAGCGCCTGGCCCACAGCTTGCAATATTACTGGGCGACGCTGAACGAGCTGGAGCCCTTGGCCCGCGAGCGCTTGAACGAAGGCGCCGAGAAACTGACCTTCCCGGCCAATAGCGAAGTGGTGAATGATGAGCGCGAAGTCAGCTACCTTGCCCAAACGCGGCCGCTCAACGACACGCCGTGGAATTTCACCCTGCTCACCCCGCTCAACGACCTGCGCCAAGCCGCGATCAACCAGGGCATTCTGGTGGCCGTGGCCTTTGGCCTGGTGGCGTTCCTGCTGATTGCCTGGAACGAGCGGCGCAAAGTCATCGCCACCCGCCTCGCCGCGCGCGAAGCCCTGCAGGAAGCCAACAGCCAGCTGGAGCGTCGGATTGCCGAACGCACCGCCGACCTGCGCGCCAGCAACGAACGGCTCAAGGGCCAGATCCGCGAACGCCGCCAGGCCGAAGAAACCCTGCGCCGCGCCCAGGATGAACTGGTGCAGGCCGGCAAACTGGCGGCCATCGGACAGATGTCCACCAGCATCGCCCACGAATTGAACCAGCCCCTGGCCGCCTTGCGCACCTTGTCCGGTAACACCGTGCGTTTCCTCGAGCGCGGCGCCCTGGACACCGCCAGCGCCAACCTCAAGACCATTAACGAACTGATCGACCGCATGGGCCGCATCACCGCCAGCTTGCGCTCGTTTGCCCGGCGCGGTGACGACCAGGGTGAAGCCAGCCTCGTCAAAGCCGTGGACGCCGCGTTCCAGGTACTCGGCGCGCGCCTGGACGGTCTGTCGCTGAGCGTGCACCGTGACTTTGCCCCCGCCCAACTGCAAATCGACCAGACGCGCCTGGAGCAGATCCTGGTCAACCTGATCGGCAATGCCCTCGACGCCATGCAGGCCCAACCTGCCCCCGAGCTGTGGCTGGACGGGAGCAGCAGCGAGGGCAAATATCGCCTGCACGTGCGCGACAACGGCCACGGCATCGACGCCGAGGCGCGCAAACATTTGTTCGAACCGTTCTTCACCACCAAACCCGGCGAGCAAGGCCTGGGCTTGGGCCTGACGCTTTCCGCCAGCCTCGCGGCGGCCACTGGCGGCAACCTTGCCGTGGAACATCCGGCCAGTGGTGGAACGGCCTTTGTCCTGAGCCTGCCGCTGGCGGGTGCTCAAAAAGCTGAGTCGACATGAATACAGACGCTACAGCCCCTAAAGACGACCTCACCGTACTGATCGTCGAAGACGACCCCCATGTACTGCTCGGCTGCCAGCAAGCCCTGGCGCTGGAAGACATCCACAGCGTCGGCGTGGGCAGTGCCGAAGAAGCCTTGAAGCACATCGGCGAGAACTTCGCGGGCATTGTGATCAGCGACATCCGCTTGCCGGGCATTGACGGCCTGGAGCTGCTCACCCGCCTCAAGGCCCTGGATAAAAGCCTGCCGGTGGTGCTGATTACCGGGCATGGCGATATCTCCATGGCGGTCGGCGCCATGCGCAACGGCGCCTACGATTTCATGGAAAAGCCCTTCTCCCCCGAACGCCTGGTGGACGTCGCCCGCCGCGCCCTGGAGCAGCGCGGGCTGGCGCGGGAAGTCTGGTCGTTGCGCCGTCAACTGGCCGAGCGCGACTCCCTTGAGGGCCGCATCATTGGCCGCTCGCCCGCCATGCAGAACCTGCGCGAGCTGATCGCCAACGTCGCCGACACCTCGGCCAACGTGCTGATCGAAGGCGAGACCGGCACCGGCAAGGAATTGGTCGCGCGCTGCCTGCACGATTTCAGCCGGCGCCATTCGCACCAGTTCGTCGCGTTGAACTGCGGCGGCTTGCCGGAGAACCTCTTCGAAAGCGAGATTTTCGGCCACGAAGCCAACGCCTTTACCGGCGCCGGCAAGCGTCGTATCGGCAAGATCGAACACGCCCACGAAGGCACGCTGTTCCTCGATGAAGTGGAAAGCATGCCGATCAACCTGCAGATCAAACTGCTGCGGGTGTTGCAGGAACGCACCCTGGAGCGCCTGGGTTCTAACCAGAGCGTGGCGGTGGATTGCCGGGTGATCGCCGCCACCAAGTCCGACCTCGACGAATTGAGCCGCGCCAGTCAGTTCCGCAGCGACCTGTACTACCGCCTCAACGTGGTCACCCTTGAACTGCCACCTTTGCGCGAACGCCGCGAAGACATCCTGCAGCTGTTCGAACACTTCCTGCAGCAGTCTTCCCTGCGCTTCGACCGTACCGTGCCGGAGTTGGACAACCAGACCCTGTCGAACCTGATGAGCCACGACTGGCCCGGCAACGTGCGCGAACTGCGCAACGTCGCCGAACGCTTCGCCCTGGGCCTGCCCGCCTTCAAGAAAAGCGGCGCCGGCAGCGGCAACCACGGCCTGGCCTTTACTGAGGCGGTGGAGGCCTTCGAACGCAACCTGCTCAACGATGCCTTGCAACGCAGTGGCGGCAACCTGACCCAGGCCAGCCAGGAATTGGGGATGGCCAAGACCACCTTGTTCGATAAAGTTAAAAAGTATGGGTTGAGCCACTGATGGATCTATTCTTGAAAGCCGCCCTGGGCGCGGCAGTGGTGCTGATCCTGGCGGCGCTGGCCAAGACCAAGAACTATTACATTGCAGGGTTGGTACCGCTGTTTCCGACCTTTGCGTTGATCGCGCATTACATCGTCGGCAAGGGCCGCTCGGTGGACGATTTGAAGACTACGATCCTGTTCGGCATGTGGTCGATCATTCCGTATTTTGTGTATTTGGCGACGTTGTATGTGGTGGTGGATCGGATGCGTTTGGAGGCCTCTCTAGCCGTAGCAGCGGTAGCGTGGTTGATGGCCGCAACGGTGTTGGTGAGCATTTGGGTACGCGTCCACACCTGACACAACTCGATCAAACTGTGGGAGCTGGCTTGCCTGCGATTGCGGTATGTCTGCGCCAGATGAGTTGGCTGATACACCGCTATCGCAGGCAAGCCAGCTCCCACATTTGAATTGAGGTGTGTCAGGTAGGTCAGCGGACTATTTTGTCCACTTGAATCCCCAGCTTCTTCAGGCGGTACCAGAAACTCCTCTCGGATATCCCGATCTTCGCCGCCGCCGCAGCCTGCACGCCATTGCTTTCTTGCAACGCCGCGAGTATGTAGGCCTTCTCCACCTCTGCCAGCGCCGCATCCAGATCCTGAGGAATCCCCGGCCCGTCGCTGAGGATCGCAGTCACGCCGCCCTCGCTCGGCGTCGAGGCAAACAAATAACCCGGCAGGTCGATATCTTCGATCACGGGTGAGGCGGCCACGATGGTCGCCCGCTCCACGCAGTTCTGCAATTCACGAATATTGCCCGGCCAGTGATACGCCGCCATCGCCTGCAACGCTTCGGCACTGAAACCCGTAATGCGCTTGCCGGCAGTGGCACTGAGGGTCTGGGCGAAGTGACGAGCCAGGGGCGCAATGTCCTCCACACGCTCGCGCAACGCCGGCAAAGGAATCGGGAACACGTTGAGGCGGTAATACAGGTCTTCGCGAAACTCTTTGTTAGCCACCGCCTCCAGCAGGTTCTTATTGGTGGCGGCGATTACCCGCACATCCACCTTGCGCTCGCGGGGGTCGCCCACCGGTTCGATCACCCGTTCCTGCAAGGCGCGCAGGATCTTGGCCTGTAACGCCAGGGGCATATCGCCCACTTCATCCAGAAACAAGGTGCCTTTATCAGCCTGCTGGAAGCGCCCTACCCGATCAGCCACAGCGCCGGTAAACGCGCCTTTGCGATGGCCGAACATTTCGCTTTCCAGCAAGCCTTCCGGGATCGCCGCGCAATTGACCGCCACGAACGGTTTGTCAGCCCGGCAGCCGTGTTTGTGGATAGCGCGTGCGACCATTTCCTTGCCGGTGCCGCTTTCGCCGGTCAGCAGGATGGTGGCGCTGCTGTCGCGCACCGAGTCGACCGCTTGCAGCACTTTGCGAAACGCCGGACTGTCGCCCACCAGGCTGTCGAACTGCGCGTGCTCATCCAGCTCGGCACGCAGGCGTGCGTTGTCGCGCATGATGTCGCGAAATTGCAGGGCCTTGGCCACGGTGATGTCCAGCTCATCGATATCGAATGGCTTGGCGATGTAGTCGTAGGCGCCGTTGCGCATCGACTGCACGGCGTTTTTCACTGTGCTGTAGGCGGTCATCACAATCACCGGCACGTGCGGGTAGCGCACCTTGATCTCGGCCAGCAGCGCCGGCCCGTCCATGCCGGGCATGCGCCAGTCGCTGATCACCAGGTCGATGTCTTCCTGCTCCAGCACCTTGAGCGCGTGCAGGCCGTTGCCGGCGATAAACACCTGCACGTCGTTCTGGCCCAGGGCCGAGGCGAGCAGGTCGCAGAGCTTGGGTTCGTCGTCGACTACCAGAATGTTATGCGTCATGACTGTCCTCGTCGTCTTCGCCCATCGCCGGAATGTACAGGCTGAACGTGGCGCCGGCATCTTTCTCGCTGGCACATTCGATGCTGCCGTCGTGACTTTCCATGATCGAATAGACTTTAGCCAGGCCCAGGCCGGTGCCGGAAGCCTTGGTGGTGACGAATGGCGTGAAGATACGCTCGACCATTTCCGCCGGAATGCCCTGGCCAGTGTCGGCGATGCTGATCACCGTATTTTCGCCCACGGTGCGAATGCCCAGGGTCAGGCGCCCGCCTTCGGGCATTGCGTCGATGGCGTTGAGAATCAGGTTGAGGCACGCCTGTTTGAGCTGCTTGGCATCCGCGTAAATCGTCGCCCCCGGCGCCTGGTCATCGATGTGTGCATCGATGTTATGGGTGGCCAATTCCGGGCCGCAGAAGCCGAGGATTTCCTCCACCAAGGGTCGCGTTGGCTGCAGCACGCGCAACGGCGGGTTGGGCTTGGCAAAGTCGAGAAACTCGGTGATCAGGTCGTTGATGCGGCTGACTTCACTGATCACGTATTCCAGGTGACGCTTGTCGGTTTCCGCCAGGTCAGCGCGACGGTGCAGCAGTTGCGTCGCCGTCTTGATGATCCCCAGTGGGTTGCGGATCTCGTGCGCCAGGCCCATGGCGACTTCACCCAAGGCGTGCAGGCGATCACGTCGACGCAACTGGGCTTCAAGGTGATGCAACTCGCCCAGGCGCTCGGTCATATGGTTGAAGGTGCTGCTCAACTGCGCCAGCTCGTCGCCGCCGCTGACCTCCACGCGGTGCGCGTAGTCGCCGGAAATCACCGCATTTACACCTTGGGACAGGTCGCGCAAAGGCTTGGTCAGGCGTCGCGACACCAACACCCCGGCCGCCAACGACAGCGCCGAACTGAGCAGGAAGATCAGCACGAACAGATTGCTCTGGTTCACCAGCCCAACCAGGCTGGTGTGGCGCAGCAGGCCGCTGAAAATCACGCCTTGCAGGTCACCGGCATCATTGAAGATCGGCCAGTACAAACCGCTGTAGTTATTGGTGAACTGCTCGCTGGGCTGCCTTGTGGCGCGCATCGCGGTTTCGACGTTCTTGGGGATGCGCGAAGGGTGATCCTCAAACCGTTGGGTCGAGAAAATCTCGGAAAAACCGTCCGGGTTGGCCAGGTACAGGCGCAGGTCGAGGGAATGCACATCGGCCACGCTGGTGAGGAAACTGCTGTCCAGGTAAGTCCCGACCAGCAGCTCGTAATCAACGCCGTCCTGGGAGGTCTCGAACGTCGAGACCACGATGCCGGTGGACACGCCCCCCACCTGCACAGTCTGCAACACCGTATTTTTGGCCAGGCTGATCTGCTTGACGATGTCGGAGGCGGCGGTACTGAACACGACTTTTTGGTCACTGGTGCGAATCAACGCTACCACGTCGATATCGGTGGCATCGGCAATGTCGGCGGTCAGCCGGTCGTGTTTGGCGGCTTGCTTGCTCTCAGGCGGGCTGGTGTAGCGCAGGAACAATTTGGCCATACGCGCGTTGTCATGAAGGATATCGCCGATCTCGTCCTTGACGATCTTGGTGGATTCCTGCAGCCAGATGCGCACGTTGCTGTCGAAGATCTGCGACAACGTGGTGGCGGCCAACTCCGCCGCGATCATGGTCGGGATCACACTGACCAACCAGAACGCCAGCACCAGCTTGCGCTGGACGCTCCAGCGCGAAATGGCAAAGGGGCGGGCTTTCTGGCGGGTCTTGGTAATCATCAGGTTTCGCTTATCGCAGCAGCCATGGCGGGGTCGGAACGGTCCGGTCGAATAAACACTTTTACAAGCTTGAGCAGGCCGTTGACCAGCCGGTTGCGGTGGCGGAAAAACACACGGTTACCCTGGAACTCACAGCCCAGGCGCAGCTTACTGGCATACCCGGCCTGCCCGCACTCATACAACGCAATATTATGCTGAATACAGTAGTCGACGTTGGTCAGCCAACTACGGAAGTACAGGTTGTAGTCGCGGGTGAACGCGACGTCGTGCCCGAAAAACTTGTCCACCAGCCGTTGTTCGTCCACCAGCATCAGGTTGAACGCCACCAGTCGCTCGTCTACCCAGTAAAGAACACAGACCGCGCGCTGATCAAGCCGCTCGAGCACGCCGGTGAAGTAGCCGGCAGGCAGCCGTTCGAACTGCAACTCGGCGCGTGTCAGCGTGGCTTCGTAAAGGCGCATGACTTCGGGCAACACGTCGTCGATATTGCGCCGCCATTCCACCCGCGGCCCCGGCGCACGCAGTTTGCGGCGCAGGTCCTTGCGGGTGGATTTGCCCAGCGAGCCGAGGTAAGCATCTACCGATCCATAAGGCAGCGGCAACACGCCGGTGGGCAGGCTCGGCATGCTTTGAAAGCCTGCCGCCCGGCAACTCTCGAGCCAATGCGGGTCTCTGCTCGGCGCGTCCTTGACCGCCACCAGGCCGATACCCACGTCATCAGCATCCCGGCGCGCGGCTTCCAGCAGGTGCTTGAGCATCTGCGGGCGGCGCGCATCTGCCACACCACTGGCGAAACCCACGTCGCAACGTTCGGCCACCGGAGAGCCGAGGGCATACAACCCCAACTGCAAAAGCCCGGGCCACAGCCGCTCTACACGCTCGGTCAGGCGCTTGCCGGCGCCCGATACCGTGGTGTCGAGGCGATAATGAGTAATGAACGCGGCGGCCACCGCCACCAGCGTTCCATTTTCATAGACAGCCAGGTAACGCCACTGAAAATCATCGATAGCGGCGTTTTCCACGGCGACGTAATAGTCCCAGTCCTCCAGAGCGCCCGGGAAACAGTCGTTCCAGGCACTGCGCTGGATGGCCCGGATGGTTGGGAAGGCTTGGGTGGTAATCACGTATTTCCCTTATTTCTTTGGCGAACGCCGATCCAATGTGGGAGCTGTCGAGCCCCAGCGAGGCTGCGATAGCATCACCCAGGTTTCACTGATAGACCGAGGCGCCTGCATCGCAGCCTCGCTTAAGCTCGACAGCTCCCACACCGACCCGATTTGGCAGAACATAATGCGTGTGCTGGTCGATGAACTCGGCACTCAACTCGATCACCCGGCGGTATTGCAGGTCGACGGTGATCATGTGGTAGCAGTTGTCCAACAGAATCTTGGTCACCGGCCCGCCCAAGTGGCGCTCCACGTAATCGGCGTTCCAGCGGCTGGTGATGTCGTCCTCGATGGAATGCAACACCAGCGCCGGTACGTTGATCGATGGCATGCGTTTTTTGACCACGGCGTTCATCCAGTGCAATTCACGCACGGTCACGCCTTCCATCGTCAACAAGCCCGCTTCGCTGCTTTCGCCCTCTTTCATCTGCCGTTCAACGATGGCCCGCAGGCGTTCGTTCTTGATGCCGTAGGGCGGTTTCTCGGTAAACCGGAACAGGCGCACGCCGAACGGAATACGGATCAGCAACGGCGTGATGAACGCCATTTTGTTGATGCTCCAGCCGTCGTACTTGAGCGTGGTGGAGTACATCAGCAAGCCGGCGACCTGGCCTGGATGCTCCGACGCCAGGTACATCGACATCACCGCGCCCATCGACAAACCACCGACAAAGACCTGCTCGTGCCGCTGTTTCACACCGACGAAGGTCCTGCGCACGCCTTCGTACCAGTCGCGCCAGCCCGTGGCCTGCAGGTCGCTGTTGTCACCGCAGTGCCCGGCCAGGGTGGGCACATACACCGTGCAATTGCCCGCCTTGGCGAGGCCCTTGGCGACCTGGCGCAATTCCGTCGGGGTGCCGGTCAGGCCGTGGATCAACAGGATCCCGACCGGACCTTCACCGAGAACGAAACCGGCAGTACCTTCACCGAGGTCGATCTCTGCCTGGCTCACCGATTAGTCGCCCGCACCAGCAGTTGTTCGAGCAACTTCAGGCCCAGTTCGATTTCCGGGTAGCTGATTTCCAGGGACGGTGCCAGGGTGATCACGTTTTTGTAGTAACCACCCACGTCGAGGATCAGGCCGAGTTTCTGGCCATCTACGACCATGTCGCCTTTCATGCCTTCTTCGACCATGTAGTCCAGGGTCGCCTTGTCTGGCGTGAAACCGTCTGGGCCGCAGATTTCGCAGCGCAGGGCCAGGCCCAGGCCGTCAACGTCGCCAATGATCGGGAAACGTTTCTGCAGGTCTTGCAGGCCTTCAAGGAAGAACTTGCCCTTGGCCATGACCATCGCGCCGTAGTCGACTTCGTTGGTCATCTTGAACATTTCCAGGCCCACCGCCGTGCCCAACGGGTTGGAGGCGAAGGTGGAGTGGGTCGAGCCTGGTGGGAAGACTTTGGGGTTGATCAACTCTTCACGGGCCCAGATGCCGCCCAGCGGGTTGAGGCCGTTGGTCAGCGCCTTGCCAAAGACGATCACGTCCGGCTGCACGTCGAAGTGCTCGATCGACCACAGTTTGCCGGTGCGATAGAAACCCATCTGGATTTCGTCGGAGACCATCAGGATGCCGTGCTGATCCAGCACATGCTTGAGTTCGCGGTAGAAGTTCATCGGCGGGATCACGTAGCCGCCGGTGCCCTGGATCGGCTCGACGTAGAAGGCTGCGTATTCACACTGATTGGTTTTCGGGTCCCAGACGCCGTTGTATT
The DNA here is from genome assembly GCF_019456785.1 of Pseudomonas sp. LAP_36. NCBI lineage: Bacteria > Pseudomonadati > Pseudomonadota > Gammaproteobacteria > Pseudomonadales > Pseudomonadaceae > Pseudomonas > Pseudomonas sp. LAP_36. The sequence continues at coordinate 472,879 of NZ_JAHZMS010000001.1, read as the reverse complement.
CGGTCTCGAACAAGCGGGCGAATTGCTGCACACACTGGCTGCCGTATTCTTCCTTGGTCATGCCTTTAGGGCCGCGGAAGTGGTACGGGAACGGAATGAAGTTGGCGCGCTCACCAAAGTGGCCGTAGCGGCGACGGTAGCGGAAGCTCGAGGTGATCGACGACGCGCCGAGCGTACGGCCGTGGTAGCCGCCTTCGAAGGCGAACATCAGGCTCTTGCCGTTGGAAGCGTTACGCACCACCTTCAAGGAGTCTTCGATGGACTGCGAACCGCCCACGTTGAAGTGCACGCGACCGTCGAGGCCGAACTTCTTCTTGGCGTCCACCGCGATCATTTCCGACAGCTCGATCTTGCCCTTGTGCAGGTACTGGCTGGCGATTTGCGGCAGGGTGTCGATCTGCTGTTTCAACGCATTGTTCAGGCGCGGGTTGGCGTAGCCGAAGTTGACCGCCGAGTACCACATTTGCAGGTCGAGGTAGGCCTGGTCCTCGGTGTCCCACACGTAGGAGCCTTCGCAACGGCTGAAAATACGCGGCGGCTCGATGTAGTGGACGGTGTCGCCGTAGGAGCAGTATTTGGCTTCTTTATCCAGAAGGATCTGGTCTTCGGCGGTAGCGATACGGATATCAGACATGGTGGAAGAGTTCCTGATTGTCGGAAGAGGTGTTGAAGGTGGTGGCGTTGGCGGCGATGCCTTGTGGCAGCAGCGCCAGCAATGCAGGCACTTCGGCAAAGGTGTCGAAGCGCGCGTGAGGGATGTGGTTGGCCACGCAGTAGTCGGCGAGGCTGCCCTTGGCGAAGACGAAGTCGGCGGTGGAGGCCACGCACATGTCGGACTTGCCGTCGCCGATCACCAGCACGCGTTTGTGGCGCGGGGTGGATTTGCACTTGCAGTTGCCGGAAGCGGCACGGCAGGCGTCGCTGGCGTACGGGAAGTCGATGCGCCAGCTGTTCTGGTCGACCTGGCGCAGGCGGTTGGCGAGGATCGGCAGCAAGGTCACGTAGTTGCGCGAGAGGATCCGCGCGATGCCCTGCTCGATGCCGTCACTGACCACTTCAATGGACGCGCCCAGGCCGATCACGTGATCGACGAAGTCCGGGAAGTCCGGGTCAATCTCGACGCTGTCGAAATACGCCAGCAGTTCGGAGGGCGTTGCCTTGATCAGCGCCAGTTGGCGGCTCAGGCATTCGCGTGAACCGATGTGCCCATCCAGCCATTCCTGTTCGATGGTTTCCCACTCGGGGCCGGCGAAGCGTTGGAGGACGTTGTCGATGACATCGGTGGGAGTAATGGTCCCGTCGAAATCACACACGATATGCCAGTGGATCATCTACGTTTACCTTGTAGGGGCGCGCTCAGTGCGCTTGCACAAGGGGGTAGAGCAGGGAGTGTGCCAACTGGCCGGCGCCCAGCGGGGCCGGGGCTTTGCCTGATGTGCCGAGGCAATATGTGTCGTGCAAGCTACAATTTTTGTAGCTTGCTACAAACAAGATGAGTGCTTGCGTACGGAGGGCCCTTCGCGCGTTCATGCGTGCCTATCCAGACGAGGAAACGGCTCCATGCTCAAGGCTACTTCTGCTGTATTCGCCGGTTTACTGGGGCTGTGCGGCTTCTCCAGCACGGTCCGGGCCGATGCAATCACTGGCGAAGTGGGCGCGGGCTTCAGCTACCAGCCCCACGACCCCACCGGCAGCCGCTATGAAACACGGCCCGTGCCGTACCTGGATCTGGACTGGGGCGATGTCAGCCTGAGCACCGATGACGGCTTGACCTGGAGCGCGCTGAACACCAACGGTCTCACCGCCGGCCCCTATATCAATTACCTGCAAGGACGCACCTCCAACGGCTCGCTGCAAGGTTTGCGCAATGTATCGGACATGGCTGAGATAGGCGGCTTCATCCAGTACGCGCCCGCCGATTTCTGGCGCATCTATGCGCGGCTGGGCCAGGCCGTGGGCGGCGGGCATTCGCAAAGCGGCGCGCTGGGCAAGCTCGGCAGCGAACTCGGGTACCCACTGGGCGGCGGGATCATCGGCAGCACCGGCCTGGCGGCGAACTTCGCCGACGCGCGCCAGACCCAGACGTATTTTGGGGTAGATGCCAATGAATCCGCGGCCTCCGGGATTCGCCCGTACAACGCCAGTGGTGGTTTCCAGAACGTGACGCTGACCCAGAGTTTCGAGTTCCCGCTGGACGCAAAATGGTCGCTGCTGACCAGTGCCAGTTGGGTGCATTTGGTGGGCTCGGCGGCGGACAGCAGCATCGTCAAGCAAACCGGCGACGTGAATCAGGGCCAGGTGCAGACGGCGATCAGCTACAAATTCGATTAATTCCGTAGCAGCTGTCGAGCCCCAGCGAGGCTGCGTCAGGCGCGACTCGATCCTGAATCGGCAGCGCGTCCGACGCAGCCTCGCTGGGGCTCGACAGCTGCTACGAGAGAGTGAGAGAGACCTCAGTTCTCTTCGCCTTCCGCCAGCAAAGCAATCCCGCCAATAATCACCGCTACCCCCACCCAGTGCAGCGGGCTGATGTGTTCCCCCAGCCCCAGCCACGAACCGAGCAACACCACCACAAACACCAGTGAGCTCAGCGGGAACGCCAGGGACAGGCTGCTGCGCCGCAGGATCAGCATCCACACGAAGAACGCGCCGATGTAGCAGGCTATCGCCGCCAGAATGCCTGGGTTGCGGGCCACCTCACCCAGCCATTGCCAGTTGAAATCCATCTGCCCCAATTGATTACCGGCCACTTTGGTAAACAACTGGCCAGCGCTTTCGGTGCAGATCAACAAGGCCCACAACACCACAGTGCCGAAGCGCCCGTGCAGCCATCCGGTATTCATCATTTGCGTATTCATGCCTGACTCCCTGCAATTGCCACCAACATCACACCCAACGTAATCACCAGCGTGCCCATCCAACGGCGGCGGCTGACGGTTTCGCCCAGCACCACCTTGCCCGCCAGCACCACCCCGCAATAGGCGAGCGCCGCCGCTGGAAACAGCAGGCTCAGCGGCGCACGCGACAGGGCTTCAAGCCAGACGAAAAACTCGACGACATACGCACCGATCCCCGCCCACAGCAACGGCGCATTAAACACCTGGCCCCAGAACGCGTTCAGGCGGAAACCGCCGTCCAGCTCGGGTAAACGGTCCAGGCCGAGCTTGAAACACAGTTGGCCGATCACATCGAGCACGATGGAAAACGCCACCAGCAACACCACCGTCAACGTCACGGAAACAGCTCCTCAAACAGGTCGATCAGGGCTTCATTGGTCGCCGCATTGCGCTGCAGATCCTCTGCGCTCCAGCGCTCGGGCGGTGGCTGGTCGGACTTGGCCTCCCAGCGCTTGAACGCATTGCTGAACGCCGGTGTGGCGAACTCGCCGCACACGTCGATACCGATGATGCGTTTGCGCGCCGCCAACGCCCGCAGGGCTTGCAGCAGGTGGGTCAAGCGCATGCCGCCCTGGTCCCAGTTGGTGGCCGCGTCTTCGCTGGCCAGCACATCCTTGTCGAGGGTGATCCAGATCGCTTCGGTGGGCAGGCTGCTGATCATCTGATCGAGGAACGCGGTCCAGTCCAGCTCGGCCAGGTTGCGCCAATGCAAATGGTCTTCGCGCTGCTGATGGCCGGCGCCATCCCCCACCCGCCCCCAGACTTTCGACGGCGGATGCTGCCAGGGAAACAGCTGCAAGTGCCCGCGCTTGAGGGCACCGAGGTTGCCGCCACGCAGTTGTGGGTTATGCAGGTCATCGCTGCACGGGCCGAGGGTGACGATGCGTTTGATCGCCGGCATTTTCAGCGCACGGTTGACCCAGGAGCCACAGTGACGTTTGGGCGCAAAGCGCACCCAGTCGGGGTGGTTGTCGAAGTGGATCAGGCTGATGGGTTCTTTCAAGTCGGCGAGAAACGCCGGCGTCAGGTGGTGATAATCGCCGGAGCCGACAAACAGGATTTCCGGCCGCGCATCCTTAGGCCGAGGCCGCAGGGCCAGGCGTTCAGCGAAGCGCTTCCAGGTTTTTTCGGTGGACCACAGGCGCAGCTTGGGGCCCAGGTCCAGCAGGTCGATACGCGTGGCACGGCCGCTGGCCAAACGCCGGGCAATCGGCGCCTGGCCGGTGAGGCTGTGGTCGAGGTCAAGAATGTTCAAGGCAGTGTTCCCCTAGGGCTTTAGGGGGTCAATGCAAGGGACGGGCCAGCGCCTATCTTGAAGACAATGAGCAAGCCCGCTCCCACACTTTGAACTGCGCTCGACTTTAGGATTTGGCTTCGCTGATGATCTGCCGAATCGCGCCGACAAATGCCTCGGCCGGTTGGCCACCGCTGACGGCGTACTGATCGTTGAACACAATGGTCGGCACCGAGGTCACGCCACGGGAAGTCCACAGCTGTTCCTGTTCGCGGACATCGGCGGCGTATTCATCGCAAGCAAGAATCTCGGCCGCACGTTTGATATCCAGGCCAACGCTTTCGGCGATGATCGCCAGCGTCGCATGATCGGAAGGGTCCTGCCCATCGGTGAAATACGCCTTGAACAGCGCTTCCTTGAGGTTGTACTGCAAGCCTTCCAGCCCGGCCCAATGCAGCAGGCGATGGGCGTCGAAGGTGTTGTAGATACGGCTCTGACCATCGGTGCGAAAAGCAAAGCCCAACTCAGCCCCCATGTCGCGGATTCGCGCACGGTTTGCCTGGGACTCTTCGGCAGTGGAGCCGTATTTTTCGGTGATGTGCTCGACGATGTTCTGGCCCTCGGCGGGCATGTTCGGGTTCAGCTCAAACGGCTGGAAATGGATCTCGGCCTGTACTTCGGCGCCAAGCTGGTCGAGGGCTTCGGTCAGGCCGCGCAGGCCGATGATGCACCAGGGGCAGGACACGTCGCTGACGAAATCGATTTTCAGGGGAGTACTCATGGTAGGCAACCTCGCAGGCTTCAATACGCCGTAAAGGGTGCACGATACACCAATGTCACAGCAGCTTCGAAGGCGCGACCGGGTCAATCTGCGCCCAATGTGCGGCATCTTCGCGATGAGCCTGCAGGTACGGCAACACCGCTGTCAGCAGCGGCGCCTTGAACGCTTCCTGGAAACGATGGGCCATGCCGGGAATCAACTTCAACTGGCTGCCCTGGATATGCGCCGCCAGGTGCACGCCGTGCATCACCGGCAGCAACGGATCGGCGGTGCCGTGGACCACCAGCGTCGGTACACGCAGTTGGTTGAGCAACGGCACGCGGCTCGGTTCGGCGAGGATCGCCATGATCTGGCGCTTCACGCCTTCCGGGTTGAAGGCGCGGTCGTAAGACAGCGCCGCCTGGTGCAGCAACGCCTGGCGATCATCCTTCACGTTCGGGCTGCCCAGCGCCGCGAGCAAATCGGCCTGCTGCTCCAGCGCCACTTCACGATTCGGCGCACTGCGTCGCGACAACAACTGCACCAGCGCCGCATTGGGTGCCGGCAAGCCTTCGGCACCGGAGCTGGTCATGATCAGGGTCAGGCTTTCCACGCGCTGCGGCGCCATCGCCGCCAGGTGCTGGGCGATCATGCCGCCCATGCTTGCGCCCAGTACGTGAAACTGCTGGATCTGCAAGGCGTCCATCAAGCCCAGGGCGTCGTCGGCCATATCCGTCAGCGTGTAGGGTGCCGCCACCGGCAGGCCGAGCTTGTAGCGCAGTACCTCAAAGGTCAGGTTGGCGTTTACCGGCGCCTGGCGCCAGGTCGACAGGCCGACGTCACGGTTGTCGTAGCGGATCACCCGGAAACCCTGTTGACACAGGGCGACCACCACTTCGTCCGGCCAGTGGATCAACTGCCCGCCCAGGCCCATCACCAGCAACAAGGCAGGGTCGGACGCACGACCGATGCTCTGGTAAGCAATGCTCACCTGAGCCAGGTCGACCGTTTGGGTCGGGACATTGACATCACATCGAGAAGCCGCAAAAGACGGCAGGCCGAACAGTAAAGCGGCCAGTAAAAACAACACGCGCATGAAAAACACCGAAACGCAGAACCCCAGTAGAGCGCGAGTCTGATGAAGTTTGTTCAAGCGCGCTGCCACACTTCCATGACAGTTTGATGAAGAGTGCCCAGCGGTCATGGTCGACACACGTTGCAACATGAGACAAACTCACGCCATCCGCCTTCGTCACAAATTATCTTCATGGAGAGCCCGTGCTCGAAATCCGTCACCTCAAGACCCTGCACGCCCTGCGCGAGGCTGACAGCCTGGTCGAAGCCGCCGAACGCCTGCACCTGACGCAATCGGCGCTGTCCCACCAGTTCAAGGAGCTGGAAGAGCGCCTGGGCATGCAACTGTTCGTGCGCAAGACCAAGCCGCTGCGTTTCACGAGCGCCGGCCTGCGCCTGTTGCAACTGGCCGACGCCACCCTGCCCTTGCTGCGCGGCGCCGAGCGTGACATTGCGCGGTTGGCCGGCGGCACCGCCGGGCGTTTGCACATGGCGATTGAATGCCACAGCTGCTTCCAGTGGCTGATGCCGACCATCGACCAGTTCCGCGATGCCTGGCCGGAAGTCGAGCTGGACCTGGCGTCCGGTTTCGCCTTCGCGCCGCTGCCGGCCCTGGCGCGCGGCGACCTCGACCTGGTGGTGACCTCCGACCCGCTGGAACTGCCGGGCATCACCTATGTGCCGCTGTTCACCTACGAAGCCATGCTGGCGGTGGCCAACCAGCACGCGCTGGCGAACAAGGCGTACATCGTGCCGGAAGACTTGCTGACCGAAACCCTGATCACCTACCCGGTGGAGCGCGACCGGCTGGACATCTTCACCCGCTTCCTGGAACCCGCCGACGTCGAACCGGCCCAGGTGCGCACCTCGGAACTGACAGTGATGATGATGCAATTGGTCGCCAGCGGCCGTGGCGTGTGCGGCATGCCGCATTGGGCGCTGCATGAATACAGCTCGCGCGGTTACGTGAAGGCCAAGCGCCTGGGCGAGAAAGGCTTGTTTGCGACGCTGTACGCGGGGATTCGCGCGGACATGCTGGACGCGCCATATATGCGCGACTTTTTGCTGACGGCGAAGGACACGTCGTTTTCAACGCTGGATGGGGTGAGTGCTGTTCGCTGAGCGGCACTCATTAGAAAACATTGAACATCAGTGATCTTCCAGTTCGCGCCACATGTGGATCTTGTCGAAGTATTCAACGCCGACGCGCACTGCCAATGGCTCCAGGCCGTATTGGATAAAACCGCAGCGTTGGTACAAGGCAAACGCCGCGTCATTACCGGCCGTGACGGTCAGCTGGATCACCTTGAGGCGCGGCTGCTTACGCGCCTCATCCAGTGCCGCTTCAACCAACTGACGGCCCAAGCCCTTTTGCTGGTGGCCCGCGTTCACATACATGCCGAACAGCGTCACCTTGTGCCGAGCCTTCTCTCGTGGCTCGTATGCAAGGCCGACAATGCCGGCCAGCTCATCCCCTTCGTAGGCACCGAGCAGCCGGTCCAGCGGACTGCCCAAGCGTTTTTCCCACCAGCTCAACGGCATCGCGGCACGCTCCGCCACGCTGGAGGTGAATGCCTGGGGATAGGCGCCATAGGCCTCGAGCATCAATGCACGATAGGCCTCGGCGTCATGCGTCCCCAGCGTGCGAACAATCATGCGGTCAGCGATGAGCGGTAAAACGGCAGGATCAAATCGCGCGTCAAGGGTGCCAACTGCAAGCCGCCGTCACCGGCCGGGTCAATCCAGCGGACCTCTTCAATTTCGGCGGCGGGGGTCACCGCAACGTCGATCTGCACCTGGAACAACTCGGCTTCCACGGTAAAACCCGGCTCGTTGGCGGCCGGTGCGGAAAACGTGCCGAGGTAGACGGCGGCACTGGGCTCGATACGCAAGTTGAGCTCTTCGTGCAGCTCGCGGGCCAGGGCTTCGACGGGTTGCTCGCCAGCGTCAATCTTGCCCCCCGGTTGCATGAAAGCCTGGGTGCCGCGCTTGCGCACCAGCAGGGTTTGGCCGTCGCTGCCGATCAGGAGGGCGGCGGCGATGCGGATAGTAGAAGTGCTCATGAAAGGTCTGCTGTCTCTTCGGGTACTTTGATAAAAATGGCGTATTTCGCGCCTTCCATTGCCTCGAACGCAATGAGCTTGTCCACCAGCGGCAGGTTCAGCACCTTGCCGGCATTGAGCAGGAGCATGCCGTTATCGGCATTGAGGTTACGCGCCAGGACCATACCGTCAGCCAGCTCACGGGTGGTCAGGACCTTGACGGTGGGATCACCCAGCGTCACATCACTGAGGAACTTGGCACAAGCCTGCACGAAAGCCTCGACCAGGCTCGGATCGTAGAGGCGCCCGGCATACTTTTGGATATAGAGCAGCGCTTCATCACTGTTCATCTGTCGCTCAAGGATCAGCCCTTTCTGCAACTCGATGAAATCCACCGCCAGTTTCAGCAAGCGTGAACCAAACGGGATCGCATCCTCCTTGAGGTGATCGGGGAAACCACTGCCGTCGTAGCGCTCCTGATGATGACGAATGATCCGCGCCGCATCCTTCATCGGCTCCAGCGTCATCAACAGCGACTCGCTCTGCGTCGGATAGGCGCGGTACAGATCGCGGTCGGTGCTGTGCAGTTTATCGGCCGGGGCAGTCATCATGCTGTCGGTCCAGCTCAGTTTGCCGATGTTATAGAGCGCGGCGGCCATGGTGAGGTCGCGTGTGCTGACCTCGTCGATGGCCTGCGAGGCGCAATACACACGGATCAGCTCGATCAACTGGCGGTTGGTCTGCTTGTCCTTGGGCAAGCGCAGGTTGGCCAGCAGCGAAAACACTTCGGTGCCCGTCACGTAGCTGCGCTTGAGTTCTTCGTAAGCCAGGTCGAGCATGTCCGCGGTCTGCTGCAGCTCGCCGGTACGCGACTCCACGCGTTTTTCCAAGGTCGCATTGAGCGCCTTGAGCTGCTCGTTCTGCACCAGGGTCAAGCGTTCAAGCCGCTGATGTTCCAGGGCCTGCTGCAGGATCAGCTTCAGTTCATCGTCATTCCAGGGTTTGCCGATATAACGGTGGATCTGCCCTTCGTTGATCGCCTTGATGATTGTCGGCAGGTCAGCGTAACCGGTCAGCAGGATACGACTGGTGGTGGGATACAAGCGATGGACTTCAGCCAGCAACTGCGCGCCGTCCATACCTGGCATGCGCGCGTCGCTCATGATCAGGTCGATGGGTTGGGCCGCCATTATTTCCAGAGCCTGGGCACCGCTGCCGGCAAGCACCACATTAAAGGGCTGGCCGCGCAACAGGCGACGCAAGCTGTTGAGGATCGACTCTTCATCGTCGACCAGCAAAATGGTGGGTTGTGCGGTGGAGAGCGTAGCGAATTGTTCATCCATGCCTGCTGCGCCTTCGAATCAAATTGAATTGAGCTAAATTGAACCCGTGTGCCGAGCCGTCTTCCCTCGCTTGGCACGCGGGCTTGATTTGACGCCAAGTAGCCGTCGATATCAAGGGAGTTCGACTATGCTGTCAGAGCAGGCAGACGCCCCGCTCACGATGCACCCAGGGAAGGAACCGTCATGCCGTCGAATCACTTGCAGTTGTGGTGCGCACAATGACCCCGGATTCCGTACGGGCCAACCGGCGCATTCTGATCGTCGATGACACCGCCTCGATCCATCAGGACTTTCGCAAGATCCTCTGTGCCGAAGGCGAACCCTCCCTGGAAAACCTCGAGGAGGCCCTGTTCGGGACACCGACCAAAGTGCGTCAGGCGTTCGAGCTCGACTCGGCCTATCAGGGTCAGGAGGCCCTGGCCCTGGTGAACAAGGCCCTGGCCGCCAACGCGCCCTATGCCATGGCCTTCATTGACATGCGCATGCCACCTGGCTGGGATGGCTTGCAGACCATCGAACACCTCTGGAACGTCGATCCCCACCTGCAGATCGCCCTGTGCACCGCCTACTCCGATTACTCCTTCGAGGCCATCGAAGCGCGTTTAAAGTACAACGACCAGTTGCTGATCCTGAAAAAGCCCTTCGATCACCTGGAAATCCGCCAGATGGCCAGCGCCCTGACCTGGAAATGGCAACTCGCCCAGGACATTGCGCTGAAAGTGATCAGCCTGGAACGCACCGTCGAAGAACGCGTGCAGGAGCTGCTCAAAGTCTCGCACCTGCTGCACTACGATGCCCTGACCGAACTGCCCAACAGCACGTTGTTAGGCGACCGGCTGACCCAGGCAATTGCCCTTGGCCGGCGGCATGACACGCAAATGGCGGTGATGTTTATCGGCCTGGACCGCTTCAAGCGCATCAATAACGCCCTGGGCTACCCCGTGGGCGATGAGGTGCTGCAGCAGGTCAGCCAAAGCCTGGTGGCGGCGGTGCGAAGTTCGGATTCGGTGTTTCGCTACGGTTCCGACGAGTTCGTGGTCCTGCTCAACGACATCTTGCATCCCCAGCAAACCCAGCACGTTGCGCAAAAGATCCTCAAGGCCATCCGCGCCACCCGTCACGTCGCCGGGCATGACCTGAGCATCACCGCCAGCCTGGGTATCAGCATTTGCCCCAATGACAGCGGCACAGCGGTGGAGTTGATCAAACAGGCCGAAACCGCCATGCACGCCAGCAAAGAGCGCGGCCCGGACGATTTCAGTTTTTATACCGAAGACATGAACCTGCACGCCCAACACCGGCAAAACCTGGAAAGCGCGATTCGCCATGCCCTGGAATGCAACGAATTTGCCCTGCACTACCAGCCGAAGCTGGATCTGAAATCCGGGCAGATCGTGGGGGCGGAAGCGCTGCTTCGCTGGTTTCAACCGCGTTCGGGTTGGGTCAGCCCGGCTGACTTCATTCCGGTGGCTGAGGACACTGGATTGATCGTGCAGCTGACCCAGTGGGTATTGCGCCAGGCCTGTGAACAAACACAAGCCTGGCGTGAGATGGGCCTGCCCGCGCTACGCATCTCTGTGAATATCTCAGCCATCGATTTCCGCCAGCGGGACTTCGTCGACAACCTCGCCGCGATCCTCAAGCAGACGCGCCTGCCGCCGGCCCTGTTGGAGCTGGAGATCACTGAAAGCGTGCTGATGCAGAATGTCGACGACACGGTCGATATCCTGAACAGGATCAAAGCCATGGGCGTGCGCCTGGCCCTGGATGATTTCGGCACGGGTTACTCCAGCCTGAGCTACCTGCGACGGTTTCCCATCGACGTGCTGAAAATCGACCAATCGTTCATTCATGGCCTGAAGGTAAATAGCCAGGACGAACAACTGATCAGCGCTATTATCGGCATGGGCAAAAGCCTGGGCTTGACTATCATCGCCGAGGGCGTAGAAACCCTCGAGCAATTGAACTTCCTGCAACACCAGCTGTGCGAGGAAGGCCAAGGTTATCTGTTCAGTAAAGCGGTGCCCTCAGAGGACTTCGCCCAGTTACTGCAGAAGGGCTGCGCGACACTGATGCCCGATCAATAGCCCTACGCCTGCAAGGAGTGCTCGCTTGAACGACGTTTCAACCTGCCGTACCAGCCTCTTCCTCACGCTGTGGCTGGGCCTGGGTGCGCCATTGATGGCCGCGCCGTTGGAAGAGGCCCTGAAACCGTTGCCCGCGGTCCCTGCATTGGACCCGGCCAAGGTTGAACTGGGCCGCCAACTGTTCAACGAGCCGCGATTGTCGGCCAATAACACGCTGTCCTGCGCCAGTTGCCATCACTTGGCATCGGGAGGCGCCGACGACAAACCCTTCTCCATTGGCTTCGACGGCAAGCCGGTAGAACTCAACACGCCGTCGGTGTTCAACGCCAGCCTCAATTTCAAGCAGTTCTGGAATGGCCGCGTCGACACGTTGGAAGCACAGGTCGAACACGTGGTGATCAGCCCGGTGGAAATGGGCAGCGACTGGAAAACCGTGGTGCAGAACCTCGCTGCCCTGCCCGCCTACCAGGCCGCGTTCAAACAGGCCTACCCGGACGGTGTCACCGCCGCTAACGTACAAAATGCCTTGGCCACCTATGAGCAAACGCTGCTGACCCTTAACTCACGGTTTGACCAATATCTCCTAGGCAATACCGAAATCCTCACGATCCAGGAAAAATATGGCTACCAGCGGTTCAAGGACTACGGCTGTATTGCCTGCCACCAGGGCATCAACATCGGCGGCAACATGTTCCAGAAGTTCGGTGTGATGGGCGACTACTTCAAGGCGCGCGGCAATCCGGTCGAATCGGACCTGGGGCGCTACCTGCTGACCCAGGACGAAGAAGACCGCCACGTGTTCAAGGTGCCCAGCTTGCGTAACGTCGCGGTCACGGCGCCCTACTTTCACGACGCCTCGGCCAAGACACTGCAAGAGGCGGTCGACGTGATGTTCAAGTACCAACTGGGGCGCACCCCGTCCCAGGAAGACAAGGACCTGATTGTCCAGTTTCTCAAGACCCTGACCGGCGAATGGGCAGGCAAGCCTTTATGAGCATACCGTCATGACCCTGTCCCGCCGCCTCGCCAGCCAAGTGTTGCTTAGCCTGATGACGCTGCTGTTGGCGTCCACCCTGGTGTTTCTGTACCTCAAGTCTTCCCGTGACCAGACCGCCACCTACACACACTCACGGGACCTGATCCGCCAACTCCAGCAACTCAATGCCCAATGGGACAGTGAAGTGTTGAAGGCCAGGATCGCCATCACCCACAACTATGATCCGCTGGTGGCACCCCTGCGGGAAATGACGCGGTTATGGGTAGACCTGGAAAACGGCGACGCCTACCACGACCCTGCTGACCTGCAACGTTGGCAAGCCAGCCGGGATGCTTATCAGGCCGCGATCAAGGAAAAAGCGCGGTTGGTGGACCAGTTCAAATCCCACAATGCGGTGCTGCGCAACTCATTGGCTTTTTTACCAACCGCTGAGGACGACATTCAGGCTCAGTTCAACCGCTTTAATGATGAAGACCGGCTGCAACTGCAAGGCGTAGCTACCGACACTTACGACTTGCTACTCAGCAGCCTGGAGTTCGCTCAGGTCACCAGCGACGAGCTCGCGGCCGATATCCTGGTGGGCCTGGGCAAACTGGCGATCAACAAGGAGCGATTGCCCAGTGATTTCCAGGCGCCGGTTGAGATCCTCAGTAATCACATTTCGCTGATCCTGCGCGAACAGCCGGTGGTCAACGGTTTGCTCGAACGAATCGCCGCAGTCCCGGTGGCCGAACGCCTGGACGAGCTGACCACGCATCTCAATCAGGACCAGCAAGCCTCTGACCTCATCGACCATCAATACCATCGCTACCTGCTGATTTTCTCGACCTTATTGGTGGCGCTTTTACTGTACCTGGCGGTGCGCCTGCTGCGCAGTTTCGCCGAAATCAACCGAGTCAACCGCGCGCTGCACGCGGCGAACGAGACCCTGGAACAACGCGTGGAGCGGCGCACCCAACAACTCAAGGATGCCCAGAGTGAACTGCTCGACAGCGCGCGACAGGCCGGCATGGCGGAAATCGCCACCAACGTGCTGCACAACGTGGGCAACGTGCTCAACAGCGTGAATATCTCCGCCGACCTGGTCACGCGAAAGCTGCGCAGCAGCAAGGCATTGGGCCTGGGCAAAGCCATGCAGTTGATCAACGAACGCCAGGGGGACCTGGGCACCTTCTTGACCGAGGATGAAAAAGGCAAGCTACTGCCCGCCTACCTGAACCAACTGGTGGACGCCATTGCGCAGGAACAACAAGGCATGGCGGATGAAATGGCGCAGCTGAGTAAAAGCGTCGACCATATCAAAGACATCGTCTCCACCCAACAATCCTATGCCGGTGCGTCTGCGGTTCGCGAACCGGTGCATATCAGCGCCCTGATGGAAGATGCCTTGCGCATGAACGCAGGGGCGCTGAATCGGCACAACGTCACGGTGGTCAAGCATTACGCGCAACTGCCGGAAATCCTAGCGGACAAACACCGGTTGCTGCTGATCATGGTCAACCTGATCAGCAATGCGAAGTACGCCATGTCCACCCTCTCCGACCGGCCGCGGCAAATGACCCTCACGGTGCAGTCGCTGAATGACGACACCTTGCAGATCAGCGTGAAGGATGAGGGCGAAGGCATACCGGCAGAAAACATGACACGAATCTTCACTCACGGTTTCACCACTCGCAAGGAAGGCCATGGCTTTGGCCTGCACAGCTGCGCCCTGGCCGCCGTGGAAATGAATGGCCAGCTCAGCGCACACAGCGACGGGCCGGGCCTGGGCGCGGTGTTTACCTTGACCATCCCTCTCACCCTTGTCGGAAGCCCCGCATGAACCAACCTCCCAACCGGCGCATCCTGCTGATCGACGACACGCCGTCGATTCATGACGATTTCCGCAAGATCCTGGTGCCGACCGTTGAATCGAACCCGCTGCTGGATGACATGGAATCGGCGCTGTTCGGCGACACGGCCAAAGCCCAGGCCCAGGTTTTCGAGCTGCACTCGGCGTATGGCGGGGAAGAAGGCCTTGGCTTGCTGACCACGGCCATGGCGGAAAAACGCCCCTACGCACTGGCCTTTGTCGACATGCGTATGCCCCAAGGCTGGGATGGCGCCAGGACCATCGAAGCGTTGTGGAAAATCGCCCCAGACCTGCAAGTCGTGGTGTGCACCGCTTATTCGGACTACTCCTGGGAAGACCTGCTGGAACGCCTGCACGCCCATGAACGCTTGCTGATTCTGAAAAAACCCTTCGACAACATCGAAGTCCAGCAGATGGCCAACACCCTGGCGAATAAATGGGACATGGCCCGTCGCGCCTCGCTGCAGACCACCCACTTGGAACATTTGGTGGAGCAACGCACCCAGGCGCTGCAACTGGAAATCGACGAGCGCAAGCACCTGGAAAGCCAACTGGTGCAATCCGAAAAACTCGCGTCGCTGGGGCAGCTTGCGGCGGGTGTCGCCCATGAAATCAACAACCCGGTGGGCTTTATCTCGTCCAACCTCAGCACCCTGGACGGCTACTTCAACCAGCTGCAGCAGATACTGGATGCCTATCAACGCGCCGAAGCGCTGATTGCGGCGCCGGAACAGCGCGATCAGCTCAAGGCACTGCGAACCGACCTTGAGCTGGAGTTTCTCAAGGAGGACATTCCGATCCTGATCAAAGAGTCCAAGGAAGGCATCGGCCGCGTGGTGCAGATCGTCAAAGACCTGAAAAACTTCTCACGGGTGGACAATGACCAGACCTGGCAGTTTGCGAACCTGCAACAGGGCATCGATTCAACGCTGAACATCGTTGCCAGCGAACTCAAGTACAAAGCCGACGTGGTCAAAAATTACAGCGCATTGCCCGAGATCGAATGCCTGGCATCGCAGCTCAACCAGGTGGTGATGAACCTGGTGATCAATGCCGCGCAAGCCATGGGGCCGGAGCGCGGCACCATTACCATCAGCAATGGCGTGGAAGGCGAGAACATCTGGCTGGAGGTGGCGGACAACGGCTGCGGGATTGCCCCCGACGCCGTGCAGAAGATTTTCGACCCGTTCTTCACCACCAAACCCGTAGGCGAAGGGACGGGACTTGGGCTGTCGCTCTCCTACGGTATCGTCAAGAAACACCGTGGCGATATTTCCGTCAGCAGCGAACTCGGCAAAGGCACCAAATTCCGCGTGGTATTGCCGATTCGGCAGACGGCGGCGTAGGGCACGCCGCCGAATAAGCCGCAAAGATCTACGCCGCTTCCTGGAAATCCATCTCCGGTGGCTGTTGCGAGAAGCCACGGGTGAGCACGCCCAAGTAAACCAGGCCAATTGCCAACCACGCTAGGCCCAGGTAGATCGCCAGGTGATCGAGGCTGACCATCAGCCATAAATCCGCGAGCAGGCCGATGGTCGGGAATACCAGGAACAGGATCAGCTCACGCACACCCCGCTGCTTGGCGCCGATCCAGTAATGGAAGATCACCGACAGGTTCACCAGACTGAACGCCAGGAAGGCGCCGAAGTTGATAAACGATGTGGACGTGGTCACGTCCAGCTTCAACGCCAACAGCGCCACCACTGCACACAACAGGATGCTGTTGACCGGCGTACCAAAGCGCGCATGCAGGGTGCCAAAGAACGACTTGGGCAACACGCCATCGCGGCCCATCGCAAACAACAAGCGCGAACCACTGGCCTGGGCCGACAGCCCCGAGGCGAACTGGCCGACGATCAGGCCGATCAGGAAGATCGACACAAACAGGTCGCCACCGATGTTGCGCGCGATTTCATACGCCGCCGAATCCACATTGGCGAATTCGAAAGACGGGTGCGCGATCTGCACAAAGTAGGACACCGCCACGAAAATCAGCCCGCCTATCAAGGTGATCAACATGATCGCCCGTGGGATGGTGCGGCGCGGGTCGCGGGTTTCTTCGGTGAGGGTGCTGACCGCGTCAAAGCCCAGGAATGAATAGCAAGCGATGGCCGCGCCGCTCATGATCAGCGGCAGTTGCATCTGGCCGTTGAAGAACGGGGCGGTCGTCCATAAAGGCTTGCTCGCATCACCACCGATGTAGTGGATGCACAGCGCCACAAACGCAATCAACACCAGGAACTGCACCAGCATCAGCAAGGCATTGATGCCGTTCGCCAGCTTGAGGCCGACGATATTGATGGCGCTGGTGATGCCGATAAACGCCAACACCCAGATCCACTGCGGCCCCGCCGGGAACGCTGAATTGAGGTACGCCGCACCGATCAGCCAGATGGCCATGGGCAGGAACAGGTAGTCGAGCAGCACCGCCCAGCCGGCGATAAAACCCAGTTTCGGGCTGATGGCTTTGCGCACGTAGCTATAGGCGGAACCGGCGACCGGAAACGCCGAGGCCATGCGCCCGTAACTCATGGCGGTGAAGAACATCGCCACCAGCGCCGCCAGATAAGCAGCGGGGACCATGCCCGCAGTGGATTGCGCCAGGATACCGAAGGTGCCGAGCACAATGATCGGCGTCATATAGGCGATGCCGAACAGCACCACCGACCCTAATGACAGGGTGCGTTGCAAATGAGCCATGAGCGATTCTCCGCGAAATTATTAGATTTATGGCAGAACTGAAGTCGGTGAAGCAGGTGTCATTTTTCTTATGTTGATATTGATCGTTCCCACGCTCTGCGTGGGAATGCAGCCCGGGACGCTCCGCGTCCGCTCTTAACATCGTGACGCGCAGCGTCACAGGAGGCATTCCCACGCAGAGCGTAGGAACGATCATCAGTGCTAAGGAATCAGCAGTTCGCGCGTGCCGTCATTGTGCTCGATCACCTCACCCGGCAATTTCAAGCGCTGGTCATCCAGGTAGCGGTAGTCCTTGCGCGCCGCTGCCAATTGGTCGAGATCCAGCTCGACCGTGAATTGCCCTTCGTCACGCCCGGCTTCAAACAGCAAGGTACCAAACGGGTCCACCAGCGCACTGCCACCGGCAAACAACAATCCGCCGTCCCCCTCTTGCACTCGGTTGACCATCAGCGCAAACGCCTGGTTTTCCTGGGCGCGCGCCATGATCGCGGTGCGGTGCGTGGGGCCGTATGGGTCCATGTTGCCGTTGGTGACGATCAGCAACTCGGCGCCCAGTTGCGCGTTGGCTCGGGCGGTTTCCGGGAACTCAATGTCGTAGCAGATCAACAGACCGACGCGCACGCCGTTCCAGAGGCAAGTGGCGTAGCGATCGCCTGGGGTGAAGACACCGCGATCCGAGGCCCACAGATGGGTCTTGCGATAACGCAGGGCGATGCCTTCGGGGGTGATCAGCAAGGTGGTGTTATAGAATTGCCCGCCGTCGCTTTCGGCCATGCCGATCACCACGGCGACATTGCGCGCGCGCGCGGCCTGGATCACAGCCTGCACGGTAGGCCCGTCCAGCGGTTCAGCGATGTCGGCGACGGTCTCGGCGCTGGGGAAGCCCATCAGGTGGGTTTCCGGGAAGACGATCAGTTGCGTATCCGCAGCCGCTGCAGCGATCGCCGCCAAGGCCCGCTCAAGGTTGTAAGCTGTACCGTTATCACGGCCCGCCAACTGGGCAAATTCGACCTTCATGGGTATTCCTTGTTCTGTGTACGTGCCGCAGTATGCGCAGGCGCAACCGGCCAGGGAATCACGCGGCGGGGGTAACCCGATAGGGGTAGATCAATGACCATGTCGTTGCAGGACATCGCCTGGCACCGTTCGGTGGGGCAAATGATAGACGCCTTGGACCAGCCCAATTTCTGGACACAGCTTGTCCGGCTGCTGGACCAATACGTGCCGTTCGACAGTTGGGTCGTATTGCTGTTCAGCAGCGAACACCGCCCGCTGGTATTCGCTGAATGCCCAGGCGCCGATGGCACGCCGGATCATTTGTTCCAGGACTACCTCAACGGCCTGTACCTGCTCGACCCCTTCTACATCGCCAGCCGCGAACACTCGCGCACCGGGCTGTTGCGCCTGGCCGAAGTGGCGCCGGAGCACTTCGAGCTCACCGAGTACTACCAGCGCTACTTCCGCCTGAACGTGGTGGCTGATGAAATCCAATTTAATTGCCAGCAGCCGGATGGGCGTACCCTGTGCCTGTCACTGGGCTCCAGGCAGCGCTTTGACCCGGCGCAGATTGCCCTGCTGTCGTTGATCCAGCCCTGGGTGCTGGGCCTTCTGCGCCAGCGCCTGCCCTTTGAACTGCACCAGGTCAGCGCCCCGCAGCCGCCGATCCAGAATGATGAGTGGGGCGCGCAACTCACCGCCCGCGAGCTGGATGTGGGCCGCTTGATGCTCAGCGGTTGCTCCAGCAAAGAAATCGCTCGTAAGCTGGAAATCTCTGTTGAAACCGTGAAAGTCCATAAGAAACACATGTACAGCAAGCTGGGGATCAAATCCCAGTCAGAGCTGTTCTCGATCTTTCTACAGGCGCAAAACGCCTAGCCGATGAGTCCGAACCCAGGAAACCCGTATGAGCCTGTCGCTACTGAGTCGTTACGCTTTCTTTGCCGTGTGCGTCATTTTCACCCTCGCCAGCCTCCCCTTTATCGAACATGAATGGCTGTGGCCGATCACGGTGGTCACTGGCGTGTTGAGCCTGATCGGTATTTTCGACCTGCTGCAAAGCCCCCACGCCGTGCGCCGCAACTACCCGATCCTGGGCAATATCCGTTACCTGGTGGAAGCCATCCGCCCGGAAATCCGCCAGTACCTGCTGGAGTCCGACAGCGACGCCCTGCCCTTTTCCCGGGCCCAGCGCTCATTGGTGTATTCGCGCGCCAAGAATGAATCTGCCGACAAACCCTTCGGCACCTTGATCGACGTGTACCAGTCAGGCTTCGAATTCATCGGCCACTCCATGCGCCCCGCACCGCTCAGCGACCCCAGCGCCTTCCGTGTAATGGTTGGCGGCCCGCAGTGCACGCAACCGTATTCGGCGTCGGTATTCAATATCTCGGCAATGAGCTTTGGCTCGTTGAGTGCCAACGCGATTCGCGCGTTGAACCAAGGTGCCAAACTGGGCAACTTCGCCCATGACACCGGCGAAGGCAGTATCAGCCCCTACCACCGCGAGAACGGCGGCGACCTGACCTGGGAATTGGGCAGCGGCTACTTCGGCTGCCGCACCAGCGACGGCCGTTTCGACCCGGAACGTTTTGCCGTGCAGGCGCAGAACCCGCAAGTGCGCATGATCGAAATCAAGATGAGCCAGGGCGCCAAACCCGGCCATGGCGGGATTCTGCCCAAGCACAAAGTCACCCAGGAAATTGCCGACACCCGCGGCATCATGATGGGCGAAGACTGCATCTCGCCGTCGCGCCACAGCGCGTTTTCCACCCCTATCGAACTGATGCAGTTCATCGCCCAACTGCGCGAACTGTCCGGCGGCAAACCGGTGGGCTTCAAGTTCTGCCTGGGTCACCCGTGGGAATTCATGGGCATCGCCAAGGCCATGCTCGAAACCGGCATCCTTCCGGACTTTATCGTGGTGGATGGCAAGGAAGGCGGCACCGGCGCCGCGCCCGTGGAGTTCACCGACCATATCGGCGTGCCGCTGCGCGAAGGCCTGCTGTTTGTGCACAACACTCTGGTGGGCCTGAACCTGCGCGACAAGATCAAGCTCGGCGCCAGCGGCAAGATCGTCAGCGCGTTCGACATCGCCAGCGTGCTGGCCATCGGCGCCGATTGGGCCAACTCGGCGCGGGGCTTTATGTTCGCGATCGGCTGCATTCAATCGCAGAGCTGCCACACCAACAAATGCCCGACCGGCGTTGCGACCCAAGATCCCTTGCGTCAACGTGCGCTGGTGGTCCCGGACAAGGCCCAGCGCGTATTCAACTTCCATCGCAACACGCTCAAGGCGTTGGCGGAAATGCTCGCCGCGGCCGGCCTGGATCATCCGTCGCAACTGTCGGCCAAGCACTTGGTACGGCGGATGTCGGCGACAGAGATCAAGCTGTTTTCGCAGTTGCATGTGTTCCTCAAACCCGGTGAGTTGCTGACCGGCGAGGTGAATGGCGAGTTCTATTCACGCATGTGGCAGATGGCGCGGGCGGACAGTTTTGAGCCACATGAAGTGGCGGCGGCTTAAAAAGGAGAGACACCGTGTTGAAAGTCATCGCCGAAGATTTCATCAAGCCCGAACACCTGGAAACGGTGCGCCCGTGGTACGAAGAACTGGTGGAAAAAACCCGCCAGGAACCGCTGTGCATTGCCTACGATCTGTTCGTTGATCAAAAAGACCCGGGGCATTTTATCTTTGTCGAGCAATGGCCGGACCAGGCCGCACTCGATACACATTGCCAGACCGAACACTTCACTCGGCTGGTCCCACAGATCAATGCGTATGAAGCCAAGCCCTGCCGGGTGCTGTTGATGGATACGTTCTGAACCACAACTTCCCGCTGAACCGGACCACCGACGGCATCGTTGCAAACAGGAGATTCACATGCCGTTACTGGACTTCGCCGCCATCGCCGAGCAACTGCCTGACAGCTGGAAATCAACGCGCCTGGGCCAGGTCGGCCCGGCGCGGATCAAGGTGTTGCGCATGGATGAGAAGGCCTATGAAGAAGAAACCCACGACTACAACGAAGGTTTGCTGGTGATCGACGGCTGCTTGCGCCTGAGCATCGGTGATACACACATCAACGTGGCCGCCGGCCAGATGTACCTGGTCGAAGCGGGTACCGCCCATGGCGTACTCGCCGGCAGCCAAGGCACGTTAGTCATCATCGATGTCTAGAGACATTCAGTAATACCCAGCCTTTGCAATTGCTTACAAATACCGCCAACCTGCGCCCGCCCGACGGGTGGCGTGCGCCAACGCCCACGCCTGCCTGTTTTTAATAAACATTTCGTACAAGAGCCCGCTGCCATGCTGAACGGACGCGACCCGCGCATCGATTTTTTTCGGGGCCTGGCGTTGATCTTCATTTTCTGGGATCACGTCCCCCACAACCCCCTCGGCCAGATCACGCTGCGCAACTTCGGCTTCAGCGATGCGGCTGAGGTGTTTGTATTTCTTGCCGGCTACGCTGCGGTATTGGCCTACGGCAAGATCCTGCAACGCGATGGCTATTGGATTGCCTCGCTGAAAATCCTGCGGCGTGCCTGGGTGTTGTATGTGGTGCATATCTTCCTGCTGGCGATGCTGATGGGCATCGTGTTCTTCGCTAACAGCCACGTGGAAACCCGCGACCTTGTCGAAGAGATGGGCCTGACGCATTTCGTCACCCACCCGCAGCAAGCGTTGACCGATGAGCTGCTGCTGCGTTTCAAACCCAACCTGATGGACCCGTTGCCGCTCTACATTGTGCTGCTGGCAGGGCTGCCGCTGGTGTTGCCGTTGATGCTGCGCAACACCTGGGCGGTGGTGACCGTGTCTACGACGATCTACTTGCTGGCGCCGTGGATGGGCTGGAATCTGCGGGCGATTGCCGATGGTGTCTGGTACTTCAACCCGGTGACCTGGCAACTGCTGTTCATACTGGGAGGCGCGGCGGCGCTCTACAGCCGACAAGAACGGCCGGTGGACACCCGGCCACTGCGCCGCCAGCCGATGTTTGTCGCGGCAACCCTTTATGTGTTGATGGCCGGCGTGCTGACGCTGTCCTGGCGCTGGCCGCAGATCCACGATGCGCTGATGCCGTCGGTGATCAGCGACCTCATCTACCCCATCAGCAAGACCGACTTGTCACCGCTGCGCCTGCTGCACTTCCTTGCCCTGGCTTATGTCACCGCCAAGCTGCTGCCGGGCCGTGGCTGGACCGAAAACTGGCTGGCGCAACATACCTGTCGCATGGGGCGTTATTCGCTGGAGGTGTTTTGCCTGGGCGTCGTGCTCGCGCCGTTGGCGGACATGATCAATGCCATGGCCGGGGATGCCTTGGCGATGCAATTGCTGACCGCTGTGGCCGGTGCTGCACTGATGGGGTTGCTCGCGCTGTGGCTGGAGTTCAACAAGCGCCTGGATCAGTCGCTCAAGGCAGGCGTGCACGCGGGATAGACTGGATGGCCCGCCGCACGCAGCGGGCCATTTGTGGCGTCAGGCCGAACGCACCGGCGCCGCAGTCGCGTTGTTCGGTTGCAGCTTGAACACGTAGAACAGCACCGTGAGCAGCACCAGGAAGGCCGGCCCCACATACAACGCCACGCGAGTATCCGGGAAGTACGCCATCAGGCCCACCACCAGCACCAGGAACGCCAGCGCCAGGTAGGAACTGACCGGGTACAGCCACATGCGGTACTTGAGGCCGGCCTGTTCAGCGGGGCTCAGGCTTTTGCGGAATTTGAGCTGGGCCAGCAGGATCATCAGCCAGGTCCAGATCGCGCCAAAGGTAGCGATGGACGTTACCCAGACGAACACCTGGTCTGGCACCAGGTAGTTGAGCAACACGCCCAGCAACAACGCAAAGATCGACAACAACAGCGCCTTGCGCGGCACGCCATTGCTCGAGGTGGTGCCAAAGGTGGCCGGTGCCTGCCCGTTCTGCGCCAGGCTGTAGAGCATGCGCCCGGTGCTGAAAATACCGCCGTTGCACGACGACAGCGCCGCGGTGATCACCACGAAGTTGATAATGCCCGCAGCGGTCTTGATGCCCAAGCGCTCGAACGTCATCACGAACGGGCTGCCCTGGGTGCCGATTTCATTCCACGGGTAGATCGACAGAATCACAAACAACGCGCCGACGTAGAACAGCAGGATGCGCCAGAACACCGAGCCAATAGCGCTCGGAATCGTCTTCTGCGGGTTGCGTGCTTCACCGGCGGTGAGGCCGATCATCTCGACGCCCAGGTAGGCAAACATCACCATCTGCAGCGACATCAACACGCCTTGCACGCCGTTGGGCATGAAACCGCCATGGGCCCACAGGTTGGAAATACCCAGCGCCACGCCGTTGTTGCCAAAGCCGAACGCAATGATGCCGACGCCGCCGATGACCATCGCAATGATGGTGACGATCTTGATCAACGCGAACCAGAATTCGAATTCACCGAAGGCTTTTACTGCGATGAGGTTGATCGTACCCATGCTGATCAGTGCCGCCAGGGCCCAGATCCAGCGCGGCGTGTCGGGGAACCACACGCCCATGTACACGGCCACGGCGGTGATCTCCGCAACGCACGTTACCAGCCACAGGAACCAGTAGTTCCAGCCGGTGAGAAAGCCCGCCAACGGGCCGAGGTAATCCTGGGCATAACGGCTGAACGAACCGGCGACGGGGTTGTGCACCGCCATCTCACCGAGCGCACGCATGATCACCAGGATCGCCAGGCCGCCGATGATGTACGACAGCATGATTGCCGGGCCGGCCATTTCGATGGCCTTGGCCGAGCCGAGGAACAGGCCGACACCGATGCAGGCGCCTAAGGCCATCAGGCGAATGTGCCGCTCGCCGAGTTCGCGTTTGAGCGGACCGCCTTGAGCGGTCTCGCCGTGGGGCAGTGGGTTGCCGACTGGCATAAAGGTACAACCTCATTTTGTTATTGGAGTGTCCGCCATTGGGCAAGCTCGGCGGGGCATGCAGTATAAAAAGCCCAGACCAGGGCCTTTCACTATAAAAGCCATCCAATTTAGTTGAAATGCCCGCGAAAAACGCACTTTACAGGAGCATCTTACCTGCCCCGAGCGACTAAACGTCGCAGGCCTCCTTTATGATATTTCCCACAAACAAAACAGATTTCCCTCACGGGCAGCCCTCAGCGACTAAGCTTCCAGCAAGTCCGATCAATCTGCGTGCAGGGATCAATCGACTATGGGCGCACTGTGGCAAACCGAATCGACTAAGGCTGCGAAAGTACACGGCAGTTCGGACCCAGCGCCGTCACCGAAAAATACCCCCAGGCCCCGTTACGGTCGCCGGCTGTTCTGGCTGATCGTGCTGATGGGGCTTATTGCCCTGGGGTTTGCTGCCGCCAAGGAGGTGCGCACCTCGCGCCTGCAAGCCCAGGAACTCAGCCGTTTGGCCCGCAGCCTCACCTACCAGGTCGAGCCCGGCCCCAGCGATACCATCGCCTACCCCGGCGCCGGCCCGTTCGACCGCCGCCTGGGCTACAGCGACCTCGACAGCTTCCTGCCGCGCTTGCTCAAGCGCGGTTATGTGATCGAGGCCCAGGCGCGCTTTTCCCCGGCCTTGATGGACTACAGCGCCAAGGGCCTGTTTGTGCCCTACGCGGAAAAGATTCAGGCCGGGCTGTCCATCACCGACTGCCGCGCCGTGCCGCTGTATCAATACAACTACCCACAGCAGCTGTACGCCAGTTTTGCCGTGATCCCGCCGCTGGTGAGCAACAGCCTGCTGTTTATCGAAAACCGCGACCTGCTCGACCCCGCCCAACCCCAGGCAAACCCGGCGGTAGACTGGCCACGCTTTGCCAAGGCGGCGTGGTCGCAAGTTGCCAAAGTGCTGCATTTGCCCGGCCAAAGCGCCGGCGGCAGCACGCTCGCGACCCAGTTGGAAAAATACCGCCACTCGCCGGATGGCCTGACCCTGTCCGGTGGCGAGAAGCTGCGGCAGATGTTCTCCGCCGCCGTGCGCGCCTACCACGACGGGCCGGACACCCTCGCCGCACGGCAGAACATCCTGCGCGACTACCTCAACAGCGTGCCATTGTCGGCAGTCCCCGGGCACGGCGAAGTGCACGGGATGGCCGAGGGTTTGCGGGTGTGGTACGGCGCCGATTTCAACCAGGTCAACCAGGCGCTGCTGGGGCCGGTGAGTGCTCAACAAGGCCTGGCGTTACGTCAGGTGCTGTCGTTGATCATCGCCCAGCGCCGCCCTTCCCATTACCTGGCCAAGGGCCGCGAAGAATTGGCGCAACTCACCGACAGCCACCTGCGCCTGCTCGCCCAGAATGGCGTGATCGAACCTGAGCTTTTGAAAGCTGCGCTGGCGAGCAAGGTCACTTACCGGGACTGGGTGCAACAACCGACGGTGCAACCGATCGAGACCAATAAGGGCATCAGCGCGGCGCGCAGCCGCCTGGCAGGGTTGCTTCAGCGCCCGCTCTACGACCTCGACCGCCTCGACCTGTCCGCCACCAGTACCTTGCAAAGCCAATTACAAACCGAGGTTAGCGCCTACCTCAGGCAACTGGCCGACCCGGCTTACGCACGCCAGATCGGCCTGTTGGGCGAACGCTTGCTCACCGCGACCAGCACGCCCCAGGTGCGCTACAGCTTCACCTTGTTCGAACTGACACCGGACGGCTCGCGGGTACGGGTGCAAACCGACAACACCGACCAACCCTTCGACATCAACGAAGGCAGCAAGCTGGAACTGGGCTCCACCGCCAAGCTGCGGGTGCTCACCACCTACCTGCAAATCATTGCCGAGTTGCATGACCAATACGCCGCGCGCACACCGGCCCAACTGAAGAAAACCGAGGTCGCCGACCAGGACCGCCTGAGCCGCTGGGCCGTGGATTACCTGACCCAGACCCCGGACAAAAGCCTTAGCAAGATGCTCGACGCCGCCCTCGACCGGACCTACTCGGCCAGCCCCGGCGAACGCTTTTTCACCGGCGGTGGCTTGCACACCTTTCATAACTTTCGCAGCCAGGACAATGGCCGCAACCCCACGTTGCGCGACGCCTTGCGCGAATCGATCAACCTGCCGTTCATTCGCCTGATGCGCGACGTGGTGCGTTACACCACCTATGCCGGGCCCAACAACAGCGCTGAATTACTCAAGGACGACAACGACCCGCGCCGCCAGGAATACCTGGCTAAATTTGCCGATCGCGAGGGTATTACCTTCCTGCAGAAGTTCTGGAAGAAGTACCAGAAAAAAGACACCCAGGCGCGGCTCGAGACGTTCCTCGACAGCATCCACCCCACGCCGATCCGCCTGGCGGCCGTGCACCGCTACCTGCTGCCCGAGGCCAGCCAGGACAGTTTCAACCGTTTCCTGCGCTCGCACCTGAGCGGCGCCAAACCCACCCCCAAACTGACCGATGAACGCCTGCAAAAACTGTATGCGAGCTACGGCCCCGGCGCCTATGACTTGCCCGACCAGGGCTACATCGCCAAGGTCCACCCTCTGGATTTGTGGATGCTGGGCTACCTGCTCCAACACCCCGAAGCGACGTTCAGCCAGATCGTCAAAGCCAGCGAGTTCGAGCGCCAAGAGGTCTATAGCTGGCTGTTCAAGAGCCGCCATCAGGGCGCGCGCGACAGCCGCATCCGAACCATGCTGGAGATCGAGGCGTTCCTGGAGATTCACCAGCGCTGGCAGGCGGTGGGCTATCCGTTCGATCACCTGGTGCCGTCGCTGGCCACGGCGATTGGCAGCTCGGGGGATCGCCCGGCGGCGCTGGCGGAATTGATGGGCATCATTCTCAACGACGGCGTACGCGATAAAGTGCTGCGCATCGACAGCCTGCACTTTGCCGCCGGCACGCCCTATGAAACCCGGCTGGTCAACGACCCCGCCCCCGGCAAGCGCGTGATGCCGATGGAAGTGGCGCGGGCGCTGCGCGGGGCCTTATCCCAAGTGGTGGACGCCGGCACCGCCAAACGCGTGGCCGGCAGTTTCAAACTGGCCGACGACACGCCGTTGGCCATGGGCGGCAAGACCGGCACCGGGGATAACCGCATCGAGGCCGTCGGTGCTGGTGGGCGTATTCTCAGTTCCAAGTCGATCAACCGCACCGCGACCTTTGTGTTTTACCTGGGCGAGCATCACTTCGGCACGCTCACTGCGTTTGTGCCGGGGCGCAGCGCCGAGCACTTCACCTTTACCTCGGCGCTGCCGGTGCAGGTGCTCAAGGGCATGGCGCCGATCCTCATGCCGTACCTGCAGCCGGGCAGCCAGACCTTGTGCCAGCCGCTGGCCGCTAACTATCTAACTCCCGGCCCGACGCTCGCCCAATAGGCTCATGACCTCGTTCATACAACAAGGTCATCCGCCATGCCGTTACCCGATACCAGCCCTCACGTCGAACTGATCCAGCAGGCCGCGCCCAAATGGTTGCTCAACACCTCAAAGGCCCGCGCCAAGGCGCTGAGCAGCACCGCGCTGGCGATCCAGCCCTGGTACAGCACCGCCGCCGCCGAGCTCAAGCACGCCAACGCCCAGGCCTGGACCACCCAAAATACCGTCGACCAGCAATTGAGCGCGCTGCAGGACCTGCCCGCTTTCGCTGAACCGTTATTGCGCGGGGCGTTGAAAACCCACTACCAGGTCGACGTCGATGTGCGTCAGACCTACTTGTTTCTGGTCAGTGCCAAAGGCCACATCCTGCCAGGCGCCACCAGCCGCAGCGTGTCGCTGCTGGATGCGGCCCTGCATAATTTTTCCAGCAGCGAGCGTTTCTCCGACGCCAGCGACTACATCAGCCAGCCCGATGCCCGTGGGCATTTCACCGTGCTCAAGCTCAAGCCGCGCATCAGCATCGCGCAGTTCACCGCCCTGTGCCGCCGCCTGGATATCGGCGCGCAGTATCAACGCCATCTCAAACGACACCTGTTGCAAACCACCTTGAAAGCATCGGTGATTGCCAACCAAAAAGCCGCCCTGCACGCCGCTGCGCACATGGCGCTGGCGCAGCAGCACATCACGCCCGCCAGCTTTCACCTGCTGCAGCGCACCCTCAAGGGCGAGCGCGGGGTGATGCAGTTCTATCGGCTGGGCATGATGAATACCAGCCTCAGTGGCATCCTGCTGATCGCCGCCGACTTGGATACCGCTCGCGAGGCCGTCAATCTGCTGGCCTACATCCCCCACGACCCGCACACCCCGGTCAAGGAGCACGCCAACACCGTGGCCTTGATGAATGACCTCACCACTCGCCTGCGCGATGCGGACTATCGCCGGTTTTTCAGCCAGTTTGTCGACCAGCAGCAACGCGGGCATTTTTTCAGTGGCTTGGCGCAGCGCTTGAGCACGGTCAAGTGGCATCGCAAGGATGACGTGACAGACCCTCGCCCCACCTGGCGCGACACGCCCGTGAACAGTCCAATCTTGCAGTACCACGTAACCCGCATCGACGGCGACCTGTGGACCCGGCGCTACCAGCAAGCCCTGAATAAAATCCTCAACGATGCCCGTGAACTCGCGGTGTCCACCGCCGACTGCGACAGCCATGCACGCTGGAGCTGGTGGGACAACGTCAGCAAGATGCTCAGCGAGATCTTCGACGCCGCCTTACTGGTGGTCACACCTTTTGTACCGTTGCTCGGCGAAGCCATGCTGGCCTACACCGCGTACCAACTGCTGGATGAAGTGGTCGAGGGCGTGGTGGACCTCGCCGAGGGCCAGGCGCTGGAAGCGGCGCAACATCTTGTCGGGGTGGTGAGCAGCGTGGTGCAACTGGGGGCGTTTGCCGCGGCCGGGAAAATCCTGCCGTCGTTATTCGTCAATCAGCTCAAACCGGTGTGGGTCAAGGGCCGGCAGCGCCTGTGGAACCCTGACCTCAAGCCCTATGTGCATCACGACCTGACGCCGGACTCGAGCCCCGACCGCCTGGGCCTGCACACACAGCAGGGCCGTACGATCCTGCCGCTGGACAACGCGCACTACCGGGTTGAACAACACCCCGTCGAGGGCGACTACCGCATTCTTCATCCCCGCCGTAGCGATGCCTATGCACCCCGCTTGCAGCACAACGGCCAAGGCGCGTGGAGCCATGAGGCGGAAAATCCCAGAGCCTGGGATGAGGCAAAACTGCTGCGCCGCCTCGGCCATTCGGTCAGCGACCTCAGCGACACACAACTGGCTCAGGTCAGTCGCAACAGTGGCACCGAACCCGAACACCTATGCGCGATGCACACTGAACACAGCCCCCCGCCACCGCTGCTGCAAGACAGCCTGCACCGCCTGCGCCTCAACCAACAGGCGCTCACCCTGGCGCAGAACATCCGCACAGGTGTCGCCGCCGATGAGGAGACCTACTGGAGCCCCGCCATGGCCCTGGAACTGCCGGGCTGGCCCGCCAGCCATCGGATAAATGTGTTCCAGGAACCCAGCCTCACCGGAACGGCCACCGAGTTTGGCGATCCCGGCGCCTCCAAGGTCTTGGCCATCAGCCACCAGGACCTCAACAAAGGCCTGTTGCCCGAGCGACTGGTGGACTTTCTCGACGACAACACCCTGCCGGAGCCACGCGCCCAACGAATAGAGGCACTGCGCAATCGCCTTGCCGATAACCTGGCCCAGCGCCAACCCGATGTCTTCGACTACCTCTATGAAAACAGCCAGGCATCGGGCTCGGTACCAGGCGAAGTGATCCGCGCGTCGTTTCCCGAAGTGCCCACCCCCCTGGTGCGCAGCCTGCTCGAGCAGGCACGCCCGGACGAGATCGAGCACATCACCGCACAACAGCACCTACCCCTGCGCGTGAAAAACCTGGCCCGCGCCATGGCTTTGGACGCTCGCGCCAGCCATGCCCATGAAGGTCTGTACGCCACGCAAGCGATCACTCCCGACACCGAACGGCTGATGCTCAATACGCTGAAGCTGCACAGCGATGCCTTTGGCCGCACACGCGTCGAAATCCGCCAGCACAGCCGCGTCGGCAAACTACGCTGCCAGGCCGGGCCCGAGCAGGCCGGACGAGTACGTGTGTTGGTGCGCGACGAGCACGCGCAATACCGGGTGCACGACCACGACGGCAACCTGTTGACCGCCCCCGGCGACCTCTACAGCGCCTTGCTCCAGAGCCTGCCCGAGGTGAATCAGCGTGCCTTCACCGACGGCGCGCAGCTACGCGATTGGCTGATGGACCGCCTGGCGAGCCTGGAGCCGCGGCGCATGCTATTGGATGAACCGATGCAAGCGCCGCTCGGCGAAAACCTGATCCCCCTGCAACGCTTTCGGTGGGTCAGCCGAATGCTCGGCGTCACCCCGCCGACCGTGGAAGACCGTGTACGTGCGCTCTACCCGCACCTGCGCGCCGAACAGGTCAACGCTCGCGCCCAGACGTTTTCAACCCCTGAAGGTCGCCTGGTGCTGCAGGATCTGGAGCGACAGAAAAAGACCCTGGTGGACGACCTGGACCATTGGGTCAAGGCCCCCACCGACTTCCATGACGGCGATGCGGAACGCCGCCAGACCGAACGCATGGTCCGCTCGCTGCTGTCGCGCGCCTTGCAACGCAGTTGGGAAACCTCCGGAGGCGGCTACATCGACGACCTTGGCGAGCGACAGGTGGGCAGTCGTCTCGACCTTGAGGGCTGGCCCCTGGGCCCCAACCTGCTGCGCATGCCGACCCTGCGCAGCAACTTCGGCCACATCACCAGCCTGGCCATGCCCAACACCGCCTTGACCGACGCCAATGTGCCGTTCCTGCAATTATTTCCCAACCTGTTGTCCCTGGATCTGACCCACAACCACCTCACCCAATTGCCGCCGGCCCTGGCCAACCTGCCGCGCCTGACCCAGCTGGATATAGGCTCCAACCCGTTGCGCTGGGATGCCGCGCAACTGGAGCAGGTGAAAAACCTCAGCCAACTGAAAACCCTCGACCTGTCCCACAACCGCAACCTCACCACCGCCCCGGATGTCAGCGGCATGCGTGACCTGCGCGAACTCTACCTGGGCAATACCGCTATCGCCGACTGGCCCAACGGCCTATTCGAGCACCCGCGACCACGCGGTTTCGTGCTGGATATGCAGAACGCGCCGGTCCACGACGTGCCGCAGTTTTTGCCCTGGCAACCCGAGGCAGACCTGGTGGCGCGCACGCGCCTGGACCGCAACCAGTTGGGCCTGGACGCCGAGGAACGCATGGTCAGTTACCGTCTTGAGGTCGGCCTGGACCCTTATCGCACCTATCCACCGCGCGGCGCGCAGGACAGTTTTTTCTGGCTACAAGGCTTCGATGCTCGCGAGCGTATCTGGCGTCAGAACCAATGGAACGATCTGGAACAGGAGCACGGTTCCCAAGGCTTTTTCGAGGTGATCCGCAGCCTGCAACTGCCCGAGCAGGTCGAAACCGAACGTGACCGCGACGCGTTCATCGCCAACCGCACCGGCTTGAGCGCCAATGTGTGGCGCATGCTCGACGCGATGCATCAGGACGAAGGCCTGCGCCGCGAGTTTTTCCGCATGGCCGGCACCCCCGGCAACTGTGCCGATGCCAGTGCACAGATCTTCAATAACCTCGGCGTCGAGACGCTGGTGTACGAAACCTACCGGCGCCGGGCGCAGTTGAGCGCGGACACGTTCGCCGCACACCTGGCCCACCTGGCGCGGCAAAAAGCCCGGCTGGACCACGTCAATCGCCTGGCCGAAGCCGAGGTGAAGCGCCGCCTGGCACCGACCGGGCGCGGTGGCCTGGGCCTGCGCCTGAGCACCGAAGTGCTCGACGGTGTACGCGGTACGGTGGATGAAGTGCAAGTACACCTGGCCTACCAGACTGGCCTCAAGCAGCGCCTGGACTTGCCTTGGCTTGCCGAGCACATGGTCTACCGCACCACCGCCGACGTGTCGGCAAACCTGCTCGACAGCGCCCATCAACAGATCATCAGCGCCGAACAAGGCGACGGCCTGCTGGACCAGATGCTCGACGTGCCGTTCTGGGACGACTACCTGGACGCCACCCACGGCGATGAACTGCAACGCAACGCCGAACGGTTCCAGGAAAAAGCGGGCATGGTCGATGACCTGCAGCAAATCCAGGACACCCTGGCGAACAAACCCCAGGCACCGGAGGAGGAAAAAGTCGCCTTGCGTCAAACCCTGAAAAACCTCGCCGACAGCCTGGGCATTCCCCACAGCGAGGTGCTGACCGGCGCACCGATGACCGACGCCACCTACACCCGCCTGCTGCAAAACCTGGCCGTCGAGCAAAAAGCCTTGCGCCGCCAATTGACGCGACGCGCACTGGCCATGGCCGACCTAACTATCTAACGCCCGGGCGTGTTTGCCGCCCCTAGGCTGATGACCTTGTTTAATAACAGGTCATCCGCCATGTCGCCACCCGATAAAGGCCCGCATTACTCACTGATCACACAGACCCTGCCCGACTGGCTGCGCACAACGTCATGGACACGCGCCCAAGCGCTGGCCAGCGCCCAACTGGCCATCGAGCACTGGCATCCGAGCGCAACGCCCGAGCTCAAGCGCGCCAACGCCCAGGCCTGGAGCACTCAGAATACCGTCGACCAGCAATTGCAGGCGCTTCAGGACCTGTATGCGTTTGCCGAACCGCTGCTGGCCAAGGCACTCAACACACGCCATGGCCTCAACGACAGCGTCAAGGACACCTACCTGTTCCTGCATACCGAGTCCGGCACGCTGCTCAAGGGCAGCACCAGCCGCACCGTGTCGCTGCTGGATGCGGCGCTGCAGAACTTCGCCAGCCGCGAACGCTTTACCGCCAGTTCCAGCTACATCACCCGGCCCGATCAGCGCGGCCACTTCACGATCAAGCCGCTCAAGCAGCGCATGAGCATCGAGCAGTTCGTCGCCCTGTGCCGCGAGCTGGACCTGGGCAAGCAATACCAGGCGCACTTGCAACCGCCCCTGTTACAGCCGGCATTGCAGGCTTCGGTGATCGCCAGCCAGAAGGCCGCGCTCGACGCCGCCGCGCACGTGGCGCTGGCGCAAAAGGCAATCACTGCGGCCAGCTTTCATGTGCTGCAACGGCTGATCATGGGCGAACGCGGGGTGATGCAGTGCTACCGTTTGCAGATCATGGACAGCCTGTTGACCGGCATCCTGCTGGTCGCCGCCGACCTGGACAGCGCCAGTAGGGTGGTGCCGGTGATCGCCTACATCCCCGATGACCCACAGTGCCCGGTCAAGGAGTACCCAAGCACCCTGGCCTTTAAGCAGGACCTCAGTGCGCGTCTGCGCGAACCGGCCTACCGCACCTTCTTCAGCCGCTTTGTCGACCAGTCGCAACGCAGGCTTTTTTCCAGCCGCCTGGATCAACCTGCGCACTACGCCGCCCAGCATATTGGCGGCGACCTGTGGACCACCCGTTACCAACAGGCGCTGAACAAAATCCTCAATGACGCCCGCGACCTGGCCGTGTCCACCGCCGACGCCGACAGCCGCGCGCGCTGGGCCTGGTGGGACAACGCCAGCGGTCTGCTCAGCGAGATCTTCAATGCCGCGTTGCTGGTGATTACGCCTTTTGTACCGCTGCTGGGGGAGGTGATGCTGGGCTACACCGCCTATCAATTGCTTGATGAAGTGGTGGAAGGCGTGGTCGACCTGGCCGAAGGGCAGGCCCTGGAAGCCGCCGGGCATCTGGTCGGGGTGGTCAGCGATGTGGTGCAACTGGGCGCGTTCGGGATTGCGGGCGCGTTGATTCCTTCGGTCTTCGTCAATCAACTCAAGGCGGTAGAGGTCAATGGCAAGACGCGTCTGTGGAACCCGGACCTCAAACCCTACGCGCAAAAAAATCTCGTGCTGCCGGCGGAGTCGACCCCCGACAGCCGTGGGCTGCACACCCATCAGGGCCGTACGCTGCTGCCGTGGAAGGGTGAGCACTATGCATTGGAACCCATAGCGGATAACGGCCTTTACCGCATCCTGCATCCCGAACGACGAGACGCTTACTCGCCGACACTTCAGCACAACGACACCGCCGCCGCCTGGGACGAGCCACGACTGCTGCACGCGCTGGCCCCCGACCTCGATGCCTCACAGCGCAGGCAAGCGCTGACCAGCAGCGGCGTCTCGATTGACGTAGTGCGCGGCGCCTACAGCCTGCGCAAAGCCATTGCGCCATTGCTGGCCGACAGTCTCAAACGCGCGGCCCTCGACCAGCAGGCACGCCGTTTGCCCGAGCAGATCCGCGCCGGCATCGCCGCCGATGAAACCACCTACTGGAGCCCGCACCTGGCGCGGGAATTACCGGGTTGGCCGTCAGCCAAGGCGATTGAGGTGTATGAAAACCCGCAGTTGGAAGGCCCGTGCGTACGCTTTGGCGAGGCGGATGCGGACCTGGTGTTGCGTATCAGCCGCCAGGACCTGAACGCCGGATTGTTACCCGAGCGGCTGGTGGATTTTCTCGACACCGACGAGCGCCATGCCATGCTCGGCGCAGTGCCCGAAAACCGCGCGGCGCAGATCGATGCACTGCGCGAACAGCTTGCGGCGCACCTCGCGGGGCAGCAGGGCGCAGTGTTCGACTACCTCTACCGCAACAGTGAAGAGGTCACCCGCGCACACGATAGGTTGGTACGCGAGGCGCTTCCCGAGCTCCCCAAAAGCCTGGTAGACGACGTGCTGAGCCATGCGCGCCGCGACGAACGCCAGGTCATGGACGCTGAACAACGCCTGCCCCTGCGCCTGCGCAACCTGGCCCGCGAGCGGCTGTTGCAGGCCAGGGGCAGTCACGCCTACGAAGGTTTTTACCAGAAGGGGCCGTTGAGCGCGGACAGCGAACGCATGCTGCTCAACACCCTCAAGTTGCACAGCGATGCGTTCGGCGACCTGCACCTGCAAATCCGTCAGCATTCGCCCGAAGGCTCACTGCGTTACAGCGCCGGACCGCAGCAGGCCAGCCGCCGCCGTGTTCTGGTTCGCAATGATGCCGGGCGGTATGAGGTGTACGACGGCGATCAACAACCGTTGCATGCCGCCAGTGATCTCTACGAGGCGTTGCTCCACTGCCTGTCCGCCCGCCAGCGCACTGCATTGGGTTTTGCCCCAGGCGACGGCGCTGCCTTAAAAACCTGGCTGATGGCAACCCTACAACCGTCCGAGGTGCGTCGCACCGTCCTGGCCGAGCCGCCGCTGCGCGCCGACGTCGCGCCGGACGCTCTGGTGCTGACGCAAAAACCCATGCACCGCGTGCCGCAATGGAGCAGCGAATACCTGCCGCCGACGTTGGAAGACCGGGTCAAATCTCTCTACCCCTTCGCGCCCCAGCCTGATATCGAGGCCTACCTGAGCGGCCTTGAATCTCCTGCCCAGCGCCTGGTGTTCGAAGCCCGCGAACAGGAAAAACACGCCTTGCAGGAAGACCTCAGCAACTGGGTCAACCGCACCTTCGAGCCAGCAACGGCGCAAACCACCCAACGCCGTCTCGACCTGGCCCAGGCGCTGATCCGCAGTTGGGAACACAACCTCAATCCCGGTGAGGAAGGCATCGGCCTGAGTCTCGAAGGCGTGACCCTGGGCGGCCAGTTGAGCGACCTGCCGAGGTTGCGCGCCAGCTTCGCTCATGTGCAGCACCTGGACTTGATCGACGCCGGCTTGCTCGACGCAGACACCGGTTTCATCGCCAACTTCCCGCAATTGGTCTACCTCAGCCTGCGCAGCAACGGCCTGACCCGATTGCCACAGGCAGTGGTCGAGCTGCCTTACCTGACCCAGTTGCGCCTGGACAACAACCCGATCCAGTGGAACGCGGCCAGCCTGGAGCAACTCGCGGGCATGGGGCAGCTGCGCCAATTATCCCTGGCACAGAACCGCGCCCTCACCCAGGCCCCGGATATCACTGGCATGCCGCACCTGCGTGCGCTGTCGTTGCGCGGTACCGGGGTCAGTGAATGGCCCATCGGCCTGTTTGACCCACCGCGCCCGGCCAACTTCGCCCTCGACCTGCAAAACACCGCGATCAGCGACGTGCCGCAGTTTCTGCCCTGGCAACCGGAGGCGGAACAAGTGGCCCGCGCCCGCATCGACCGCAACCAACTGAGCCGGGAAGGCGAACAGCGCCTGGTCAGTTATCGCCTGGCCCACGGCCTGGACCCGTACCGAACGTATCCACCCAAGGGCGATATCACGTTCTGGCTGCAGGACGAAAGCACGCGGCACAAACCCTGGCTACGTGAGATGTGGAACAACGTCGAGCGCGAACATGGCTCACAGGGTTTCTTCGAAGTGATCAAGAGCCTGGAACAGCCGGAAGCATTTGAGCACGAACAGGACGAACGCTTATACCGCGCGCACCGCCGCGAGCTGACCAACAAAGTCTGGCGCCTGCTGATCGGGGCCGAAGAGGACCAGGCGCTGCGCACGCAACTGTTTGCCATGGCCAGCCACCCGATCAACTGCGCCGACGCCGGCGCCCATGTGTTCAATGCCATGGGCATCGAGCTGGAATTGTTCGCCGCTCGGGGCCTGTTACGAGGTGAATACCTGCATATCCGCCTGGCTGAATTGGCCAAGGGCAAGGCGCGCCTGGACCTGGTCAACCAAGTGGCCCAGGCCGATATCCGCCAACGCGTCACACCCGTGGCGCAAGGCGGCCAGGGCCTGCGTTTCAGCACCGAGATGGTCGACAGCCTGCCGGGCACGGTGGATGAAGTCGAGGTCTACCTGGCCTACCAAAGCGGGCTCAAGGGGCGCCTGGACCTGCCTTGGGTCAGCGAACACATGACCTACCGCGCCACCGCCGAGGTCGACGACGCCAGGCTGGATAACGCTTATGCCACGGTGCAGGCACTGGAGGCCGGCGAAGGGCTGGTGGACAAGATGCTCGAACAGCCGTTCTGGGACGAGCACCTGCGCAGCACCTATGCCGACCAGTTTCGCGCGAGCATCGAGCATGCCGAGGCACTGACTGATCGGTTGGATGATTTGCTGTTTGCGCAGAAACAATGGGCATCGGCCACCCCCGAACAACGAACGCCACTTGAACCGCAACTGCTGAGCCTGGCCGACGCC
The DNA here is from genome assembly GCF_019456785.1 of Pseudomonas sp. LAP_36. Classification (NCBI taxonomy): domain Bacteria; kingdom Pseudomonadati; phylum Pseudomonadota; class Gammaproteobacteria; order Pseudomonadales; family Pseudomonadaceae; genus Pseudomonas; species Pseudomonas sp. LAP_36. Next base: position 435,887 of record NZ_JAHZMS010000001.1, on the reverse strand, counting down.
CTGCACGTGCCCCACAGCGAAGTACTGACCGGCCGAGAGATGAGCTCACAGACCTACGAACGCCTGCTCGCCGCGGGCTTCACCGACGCACAGCCCAGCGAGCAAACCCTGGCCAGGCGCCTGACCCATGAGGTCTTGCAGCCAAGTGAGATATAGCGATGTGGGAGCGGTTATGCGTTAGTTAGATAGTGGTGGTCTGTCAGACCTCTGAATCCCAGGTCACGGTGACCAACCCGGTGTAGCGGCTGCCGCTGCCCTGGTCGATCATCTCGGCCACGGCGTCGCCCTTGACCTCGAAGTGCAGGGTGCTGGGTTGACGGTCGACGTAGGCGCTGGGGGTGATTAAGTCGGTGCCGCTGCCATCGAGCAGCAACGGCCGCCGCTGGATCGGGCGGCCGGCGCTGTCGCTCAAGTGCGGCGGCAAGGTGACGGCCACGTCCAACGGCACTTGATGCCCGGCGGGGTTGCGCAAGGCGCAGGTGTTGCCCAGGGGCTCGCCGCATTCGAGGGTCATCTTGAAGTGGGTACTGGTCCACAGGTTGAGCGGTTGGTCGCGATACAGGCGCGTGGGTTTGCGCCCCCTGTTGAGCCAGGCCTGCCAGCCGCCCTGGGGCTCGAGTTGCACGCGGTTGCCGCCTGGCGGGATTTCCACCTTGATGTGGTGATCGACTTCCAGGGTGAAGTTGAAGGTCAAGCTGTTGTCATTGGGCATCATCACATCGCCGAAATCGAAGTCACCGCCCGGGCCCAGGGTGTAAGTGATACCGCCTTCGTAATCGCCCGCCTCCATGGTCAGCGGGTTGGGGGTCTTCATGGCGTAGGCATATTCGGTGTGGCTGTAGTTGAAACTGTCGATGGTGATCTGCGGCGACCGGGAGCACACGCCGGCGTTTTCCGGGACCAGCCAAAAGAACAGTGCATAGTGGGTGAACCCCGTCGCATAACCCACGCCCTGACATGGGCTGGGCGCCTCACGCCAGAGGGCCACCCAGTTGGTGGGATGCCAGGCGGTCACGCCCTGGGGCAAGCTGTTCCAGCGATGGCCAATGCCGGCTATGCGCATCTGCACCACTTCGGTCTTGCCCGTGCCACGGTGGGTCACCGTCACATCACGCCAGTCCGAGGGCACCTTCCACATTGCCCCTTGGCGCGGGCTGGGGTGGTTGGCCACGATGGGCCCGTTGGACTGCGCGGTGATATCCGTGGTGCGGATCGTAAAGATGCCAAGCGCTTTGCACAGTAGCGGAATATGCCCCGGGCACACGCCGCTTTCCGGAGTGGTGTTAACGAAAATATTGTGGCCAGGGTTGCTCGGGTCCGGACGGAACGCGGCGGTGATGTGTTGCACCGCCGCCTCGGCGGTGGCGCATGAAAGGCTCAGCATCAAAGCCAATGTGGCGGGTAAAAACACTCTATTGCTCATGACGGAATATCCTTCACAGGCGCGGCGCAATGGCGTCGAACACCATCTGCACCGTGCCGAAATAATGGCCCGCGCGGTAATCGTCGTCGGGCTTGATCGCACGGATCTCCAGGGCCACGCGCCTGCCAGGCTTGGCCTCGGCAGCCGAGACCACTTCGACCGACGTGAGCCCCAGGGGCTGGTTGTTGAAGCGCACCTGCAGGTCGATGCGATCAGTACCGTTGGACAGGGAGGGCATCTGCTCAAGCCGCGCTTCGATAGAGCCGCCGATATTTTTCACCTCGTATTCGGCCCGCAACGGGCTCAGTTCGGACGACACCGGGTTGTAGTGCAGCGGGTTTTCGCGGTGCACCAGCTGCGGGTCCATGGGCAGCACGTAAAAGTCTTGGCTGGGAATTTCGGCGAACACTTCGAAGGTTTCCCGTTCGACGGCGGCCTGCAGCGGTTGCAGGCATGCCACAGCCAGGGCAGCGCACGTCAGTCTGTTGAACATGCCGGTCACCCTTCGATCTCGATATGGCGTGTGTCGTTGCCTTCGATCAGGTTGAAGCGGTATTCGCGCCCGGCCTGTTTATCAAAGCCAAACGAGCGCCCGACCATGATGTGGTGCTTGGTGGTGGGCCGGCAGTCGAGGCTGTCGGCCCGGCAGTCCTTGAACTCGTCCACCACGACCACGCTGTTGCCGTTGTTGCGCAGTTGCCAGCGCTTTGCGTCGTTCTGGATCACGCTTTGGAAACGCGTGTTTTTGGGCCGCACGAAAAACACCGTGCCGTAGCCGGCCAATACCTTGACCCCGGCGGACAGGCTTTGCTTGTAGTCAGCGCGCTCCTGTTCGCTGACGGCGAACTCATCTTCGGTCTCGGGCACCACCGGTACGAAGCGCACGCGGAACATGCGCTCCTTGTCACGATTGCCCATGAACAACAGACGCGTGCCCTGGGTGCCGTTGGCCGGCACGATCAGCCGTGCGGGGCTGGCCATCAGGCCGTCGCGCACGGTGGCGCCGGCCTGGGTCTGCACCGGCACCTCGCGGTAGCTGCCGTCGGCGGCGTAGATCATCTCGAGGATGTTGACCTTGACGAACGCAGTGGAGGTGCCGCCGTTGAACACGCGTTTCATATAGGTGCTCTTGGCTCCGTCCAGGTAGTCATAGACCACCCCGACGTTGATCTGCGGCCCGGCCTGGGCGCCGAGCGGCAACAGGCAGCACAGCCAGAACGCGTATATCACTGATGGTTTCATGTTTCAAAATCCTGCATAGGTTGCGGCCAGCGTGTCTGGGGTGCAGCGCAGATCGCCGATCATCAGCACGTCGCTTTCCAGGCGTGCCTGGCTGGGTTCCAGACGGAACTGGCAGAGCAATTGGTTGGCGTAGCGCACTTCGAGGGTGGGCGAGCTGGCGTTCATTTCCATGGAGAAGAACCCGTCGACTTCGCTGACCCCACGGCTGGCGTGGTTGATCACGTGGTGGCCCTTGAGCGGGTTGCCCTGGCCGTCGATCAAGCGGCCGAGCACGGTGACGGTCTTGATCACGCTGATCTTGCGGTAGCCCACCCCGCCTTTGTTCAGGTGGTAGGGGCTGCGCACCGGTTGGATGCTGGCGGCGGGTGGGTGGTTGCCATCGAAGTCGAAGCTCAGGGTGCTGCTGCGATAGGCCGTGATGGGTACGTAGTTGCGGCCCGGACGCAAGGTGGTGCTGCCACCGCTCAAGTCATCGGCACGCAGGGTGATGTCGTCGATGTCGGTGTCCACGTCGACGATCATCCCGGCACCGCCGTTGGGGTACTGGCTGCTGAGCACGGCTTTCTGCCCGCCGACAGCCAGGGTGCTGGAGAGGTTCAGGCCGCCGCTGAGCTGATCGTTGAACGAGGAGCGCTGCACGAAGGCATCGCCCGACATCGCCTCGGTCTGGAAACTGCCGCGCCCGGATAACCCCACGCCGTAGGTATCGGCAATCGCCGTGGCCGAGACGCTTTGCAGCACGTGGTCTTCAAAGCTTTTCTGGTAGGTCAGCGAGCCGTTGTTATCGCGGCCGCCGTCGCGGGCGGTGCGGGTACCGAGGCTGGCGGACCACTGCTCGCCGGGCCCGCCCAGGGCCAGGCTGACGCTGATGTCGATGCCGCGATTGCGCCGGTCGCCGGTGGTAGACGTCGCCGGGCGATCGAATACCGAGAAGCGCCAGTTGGCGTCGCTGCCGAGCAGGCTGCTGCGCAGGTTCCAGCCCAGGTCAAGGCCCACGCCTTCAATATTGCCCTGGCTGTAGGAGAGTCGCGAGTTGATCGAACTCTTGTTGCTCAGGCGATGGTTGACCGACAGCGACGAGTTGCTGGTCTGGCCGATAAACGCCGTGCGCGGCCGCAACCGTGTACCGTCGGGCAACATCTCGTAGGTGCGGCGGGTGTCGAGCCAGCTGCGGTTGTGGCTGAGCACGACGGTGCCATGCCCGTAGCTATATAGGCCTTGCAGGTCAAGACCGGTGCCGTGATCCTGGGTCTGGTAGACGTTGGCGTAGAGGCTCGTGCTGTTGGCCAGGGTCCAGTCGATGGAGGTACCGAACTGCATGGCCTCGCGCACCTTGCGAGTGGACAGGCCGAGGATCACGCGCGGGTGCGCCAGGTAGTTGAGGCCGGCGCCGTAGGTCCAGTCGCCGGTTGGCTGCTCGTCCCAGTTACTCAACAGTTTGGTCTCACGCCCGACAAAGCTGTTGTAGCGCCAGCGCTCGTCGGCGTTGCGCCAATTGTTGGGCTTGTACACCAGCTCCTGGGTGGTGGCGGTGGTGAGGCCATCTTCCACCAGGCGCACTTCCACTTCGTAGATACCGCCGGGCAAGGGCCGGGTGTCAAGGGTTTGCAGGCCGGCAGCCACCGGTTGGCTGTTGATAAGCAAGCCATTGCGGTAGATCTCCACCGAGGCCTGGCGGCTGGCGGTGACGTAGATCGGATAGACGCTGGGCTTGGGGTTGTTGATCAGCAGGCTGTCGGAGCTGCCGAACATCAGGCCCACGGCTGTGTCCGGGGTGTTGCCGAAGTTGCGGATTTGCCGGGTAAGGCCGTCGGAGCCTGGGGTGAAATAGCCCACGCGCAGGAAGTGGCCGTCCAGTTCGCGCTGGCTATAGAGTTCGTGCACGGCGTGGTAGAGCGTGGTGTCGATGCCGCCGAAGCGCGACAGTTGCAGGTTGAGCGCCTGGGTCCAGTTGCCGACACTGGCGCTGGCGGCGAGGCCGTAGCGTCCGCCGACGGCCTGGTCCTGGCCACCGTTGAGGTTGAGTTGGTTATTAATGATCAGCCCGAAGCTACCGTCTTCGGGCTGGTCGTAATATTTCTTGATCTCGACGCTGCGTTCCACGTTTTGCGTAAGAATCGAGACCAGAGAGTTTTCCAAGCTGTAGTGCACGGCCAGTAGCTGCGATGGGCAGCGACCTTCGCAACTGCCAAGGGCCATGCCTTGTTGCAGAAGTTGCTCCCACGTGTCGCGCTCGCTGGCGGCGTAGTTGCTGTCTTCGGTGTCGTTGAACTCCAGCAGGGTAATACGATCGTCGCGCCCCAATACAATCAGGGCCTCGCCAAGGAACTGCTGATCCAGTTCAACCCGTACGGCCAGGGGCACATCGAAAAAGTGTTGTTCAAAGTCGGTGGGTAACCCCTTGGACTGCGATAACAGGCTACCAGGCAAAGAACCCGGTGCCGTCGGCGCGGCCAGGGCAGTGGCGCAAAACACTAGCGCGAGCGCACCCGCAATCGGCGTCATAGAGAACATGAACGGAATACTCGCTTATACCTTCAATCGGGTCGGCGGCCAGGACAGGCCACCGACCTTTGATCAAGCTCCGGCGCAAGCCAGAGTCTCTTGCACCGGGCCGTTAAGGCGCCGGAGCACGTGGCACGGCATCGAAGATCACCGTGTATTGGGCGGTGTAGAGACCGTTCTGGGTATCCGCCGGCTTGGCCGGCGTAATCACCAGGTCAGCCTGGGTACCGGGGGTGGATTGAGGGTCGTCGACCACCTCCTGAGGGGTGGCGGTGAGCACGACACCGTTGAAGGTATTGGTCAGCGCAATGCTGTCGCTACCGTTGTACAGCGCGGCCGACGTGGGGCCGCCCTCGATGTAGGCGTGTACCGAACCGTCGGTGTTCTTGACGTCATAGGTGGCGCGCAGGGAACTCAGTTCACCGCTGACCACGTTGTAGTTCATGGTCTCGTCCTTACCGAAGTTCGGGTCGCGAGGCTGGGCATGGAACTGCTTGGTGGGGATGGTCGCCTTGATGTTGATCGACGAACGCGCGTCATCGGCAGCAAAGGCCATGGAGGAACTCAATACGGCCGCGACCAGGGGTGCTGCGACGGCAATTTTCTTAAGCATGGCTGAATACCTGTTTTCTAAACGTATAGGTTTTAGAAGCGATGAAAAGCGTCATTGGGGTTCGTGCTTTCCAACTACTTGCATTGACCGAACCCATGGCTCGATCAACGCAAACAAGTATCCAAAGGCCACCCTTGTAGGTAAGCAGGGCACTTCCTTAGTTGCTGTAGCCAAACAAATTATTTGCCATAGGAAAAAGATGGCCTTTTGCCAAAACTTTTCATTCAACTGTAAGGCAAAGACTACTTCGATTAATTTATGAAGAGCGATTAACTGTAAGAACCATATTACACGGCGCTCTAGTTCGAAACGTCTCTGTCACTTCAATCGCTGTAAGGCATGTCGCTGATTAATCGAGTCGTTATTTTAATTAATAGAACACTGCTCGAATCCTGCCAGCCGAAAGGGGTTGACCGTTGGTCAGACGCGCTTGCCCTTAAGCAAAGATATATCTTACGTTGTATCTTACAAAAGCACAGAGCAGAGAAAATGAGAGAACATCACCCCCATCATCATGACCGTGACGGCTTCGACAAACGCCCCGGCCGCGAACGCAGTAGCCGTGGCCCGCGGGTCTTCGCACCGGGCGATTTGAAGCTGTTGCTGCCGGCGTTGATCGCCGAACAGCCCTGCCACGGCTACGACCTGATCCGTCAGATCGAAGGCCTGTTTGACGGCGCCTACTCCCCCAGCCCCGGCGTGATCTACCCGACCTTGACCTTCCTCGAAGAGAGCGAATTGATCACGGGTGACGCCGAGGGCGGGAAAAAACGCTACACAATCACCGACGCCGGTCGTCTCTTCTTAAGCGAGCAGGCGGTGGCCCTGGACGGCATTCGCATGCGCATCGACGTAAGCAAGCGTTCACTGCGCGGCCACGACCGCCCAGCGGAAATCCACGAGGCGGTGCATAACCTGCGTCATGCCCTGCATTCGCACCACGGGCGTTGGAGCCCGGAAGAAATTCTTCGTGTCGCGGCGCTGCTCAACGGCGCCGCCCAAGCCATTGCCGACGGGAAAGCAGAATGAATACTCAAGCCATCCATCGCGTTACCCACGAAATCAAACGTCGTCGCCTCGAGGTGCTGCGTGTGGTTGATATCACCCCACGCATGCGCCGCATCACCCTGGGCGGCCCTGAACTGGCGGGCTTTATCAGCCTGGGCAGTGACGATCACATCAAGCTGCTGTTCCCGCAGAACGCCGCTGAACAGGCCGCGCTGGAAAGCCCGAGCTTCAGCATCAAGGGCGACGGCCCGCAACCGGCCATGCGCGACTACACGCCACGGCGCTTTGACCTGAGCATTGGCGAACTGGATATCGACTTCGTGCTGCACGGCGATGGGCCTGCATCCACCTGGGCCGAGCAGGTGCAGGTCGGCCAGCACCTGTACATCGGCGGGCCACGGGGCTCGATGATCGTGCCGGATATTTTCGACAGCTACCTGTTGATCGGCGATGAAACCGCCCTGCCTGCCATTGCGCGACGCCTGGAAGAACTGCCGGCGGGCCGCAAGGTGTTGGCCGTGATTGAGATCGCCAATGCGGCGGAGCAACAAGCACTGCAAAGTGCCGCCGATGTGCAGGTGAAATGGGTGGTGCGTGGCCAGGACGATCTGCTCGACACCGTACAGAACCTGACGCTGCCGAGCGGTTCGCTGTACAGCTTCGTGGCGACCGAAACCAAGTTGTCGCGCCGGGTACGGCGAGTGCTGCTGGACACGCACAAGGTCAATGAGGAACACCTCAAGGCCGTGGGTTACTGGCGCGCCGAGGGCAGCGAAGACGAGTAACCCCCTCGAACACACTAAAGATCAAATGTGGGAGCTGGCTTGTCGGGCGCCGCATCGCTGCGATAGCGGTGCATCTGTCGACAGATTCATCGACTGACACTCCGTCATCGCGGGCAAGCCCGGCTCCCACATTAGATTTGTGGTGGCTTCAGAAACCTGTCGAGCCCCACCACCATTAATGCAATCAGCACAAACCCCGCCAAAATCTCCCCGGCATTCACAAACACCTGTGGGTAACCGAGGGTCCCCACATCAATGAACGGGTACTGATACTGCCCGAGCAAATCCCCACGCAGCAGCGCATAGCCAAAATACACCAGCGGGTAAATCACCCACGCCGCGATGTGCCTGACGTGCAAGTTGCCCTTGGGCACACATCGCCACCAGTAGATAAAAAACAACACCGGCATCACGTCGTGCAGCAACTCGTCAGCAATAAACTGGAAACCTTCAGGCTGCCACAGGTGCCGCAGCAGCAGGTTATAGGCCAGGCCCACTACCACGATGCTCACGGCGATGCCGCTGCTGACCTTGGGCCCGAGAAAAAACCGCTTCGCTGCGCAATCGCGATTCACCCACGCATAGCTCAACACCACCACCGCCAGGGTGTTGGTGAGCACGGTGAAGAAGCTGAAAAAGTTAACCAACCCGCCCATCAGGCTGGCGCCGGACTCCCAGCGCGAATAGAAAATCAGGTATTGCTGGGTCGCCAGCCCCGTCCAACCGGCCAGCGCCGCTGCTGCCACGAACCGCTTCATGGGTTCAATCCAACGGGCGTTTGGTGCGCATCAGTTTCACGTACAACCCTTCGACTTTCTCCCGCGCCCAAGGCGTCTTGCGCAAGAAGGTGAGGCTCGACTTGATGCTCGGGTCACTCTTGAAGCAGCGGATATCAATACGCTCGGCAAGGCCTTCCCATTCGTAGTGTTCCACCAGGGTGGTGAGGACGTGCTGCAGGGTCACGCCGTGGAGTGGGTCGTTACTTGTCGCGGTCATGCCAGGCCTATGAAAAATGTGTTCACGAAGGCGCACACCTTATCACCCCGCCTGCTCGTTATAAAAAGTTCCCGCCTTCAACGAAAAAGAGATGTTATATTGTAACGATAAATCTCAAATCTTTTCGTCGTTTTCCAAGGAATGTCCGATGCCCCTCTCTTCTCTGTGGCGCTTGACCCCACTCGCCGCCGCCCTGTTGATCTGCTCCGAAGCCCACGCCCTGGAGTTGCAGCCCCAGGTCATCACCGGCAACCCTCTAGGCAGCGAACAGCTTGCTTCGCCGACCACCGTGCTGGAGGGCGATAACCTGACCCTGCAACAAAAAGGCAGCCTCGGTGAAACCCTGAACAAACAGCCGGGCGTGTCGTCTTCTTACTTCGGCCCGGGCGCGAGCCGGCCAATCATCCGTGGCCAGGATGGCGACCGTATCCGCATCCTGCGCAATGGCGTGGGTGCGCTGGATGCCTCTTCGCTGTCCTACGACCACGCGGTGCCGCTGGACCCGGTTAACGTCGATCGCATTGAAATCGTGCGCGGCCCGACGGCGTTGTTGTACGGCGGCAGCGCCATCGGCGGCGTGGTCAACACGTTCGACAACCGTATCCCCACCGAGGCCATCGAAGGCATCCACGGTGCCGGTGAATTGCGCTACGGCGGCGCCGACACCACGCGCAGCAGCGCTGGCAGGCTGGAAGCCGGTAACGGCACCTTTGCCTTGCACCTGGACGCCAATGCGCGGGCATTCAATGACCTGAAAATCCCCGGCCAGGCGCGCAGCCGCCATGCCCCGGAAACCGATGATGCCCCTGGCAAAAACGGCCGCCTGGGTAACAGCGACGGCCGCCAGGACGGCGGCGCGGTGGGAGGTTCCTACACCTGGGATGACGGTTATGCCGGGCTGTCCTACAGCAACTACGACGCGAACTATGGCTCCCCGGCCGAAAAGGACGTGCGCATTCGCATGCAGCAGGACCACTACGCGTTCGCGTCGGAGATCCGCAACCTGCAAGGCCCGTTTACCTCGGTAAAACTTGACGCGGGCTACACCGATTACGAACACCGTGAAATCGAAGGCGGCGAAACCGGCACGCTCTTCAAGAACAAGGGTTATGAAGCGCGCGTCGAAGCCCGTCACCACCCCATCGGCCCGTTCGACGGCGTGGTTGGCGCACAAGTGACCCGCAACGAATTCTCAGCCCTCGGTGAAGAAGCCTTCGTGCCGCAGACCGACACCAACGCCGGCGCGCTGTTTATCCTCGAAGAAATGCAGGCCACCGAGCGCCTGAAACTCAGCCTCGGCGGGCGCCTGGAACACACCAGCGTCGACCCGGATGCCAAGGGCAATGCGCGCTTCGCCGGTGCGGACAAATCCAATGATTTCACCGCCGGCAGCCTGTCCTCCGGGGCGGTCTACAGCCTCACGCCAATCTGGTCCCTTGCCGCGACCCTGGGCTATACCGAACGCGCGCCGACCTTTTACGAGCTGTACGCCAACGGTGCCCACGTCGCCACCGGCACCTACGAGCTGGGCAATGCCAACCTGAAGAAAGAAAAAGCCGTGTCCAGCGACCTGGCCCTGCGCTTTGACAACGGCACCCACAAAGGCAGCTTTGGTGTGTTCTACAGCCGTTTCTCCAACTACATCGGCCTGCTGGGCAGCGGTCGCACACTGAACGATGAGGGTGAAGAAGACGCAGGCGGCATCCCTGAGTACAAATACTCCGGCGTGCGTGCACGTTTCGCCGGCTTCGAAGCCCAGGATCACTGGAAACTTGGCGAAAGCGCCTACGGTAAGTTCGCACTGGAACTGTCGGGCGACTACACCCGCGCGACCAATCTGGATACCGGTGAAGCCTTGCCGCGTATTGCGCCGCTGCGCTTGAACAGCGGCTTGTTGTGGGAGCTGGACCGCTGGCAGGCACGCATCGATGTTGAACATGCCGCAGGACAAGGGCGTGTGCCGGATAACGAGAGTGGCACCGATGGCTACACCACATTGGGCGCCAGCGCCGGGTATCGTTTCAACATGGGTGGCAGCCAGTGGTTGGCGTTTGTGAACGGTGAAAACCTGACAAACCAGACGGTGCGCTACGCCAGTTCGATCCTGCGGGATATCGCGCCGGCACCGGGCAGAAGCGTGCAGTTCGGCGTCCGCACAACCTTCTAAATCTCCCCCAATCCCTGTGGGAGCCGGGCTTGCCCGCGATACAGACACCTCGGTATTCCAGTTGCACCGAGGCGATGCAATCGCAGGCAAGCCAGCTCCCACACACACCCGTTCCCATCGCCTTTTGCAGCGACATTTAGTCACTGTTACCAAATCTGAAATGATGCATCTTGCGATTTGCGCTTTCTCTAACCGCGCACTCCCTTTATCCTTGCCCGCAATAATCTGAAACGTTTCACCTCCCGGTCGACCCCATCTTGCCGAATCATACCGCCCATCAAGACAGCGCTGTCTTACACAGACCTGCGCGTGGGAATAAATCGCCCGCCTGTGGATAACCGTGCTTATCCCCAGAAAAACTGAATTAACGCTGAACCAAGCCCGTGTCGAATCGTCATCTACAGTGAAGAAACACGGGGATACATAATTCCAACGCAACGGAGAAACACAACTATGAGCACTGACGGTGCCTCAAGCCCAAGTCGCCTGCTGCCCAGGCTGCTAGGCGTCTTGCTGCTGATCATGGGCCTGGCCTTGCTGGCCGGTGGTATCAAGCTGACGATGCTCGGCGGGTCGCTGTATTACCTGCTGGCCGGTATCGGCATCGCCCTGACCGGCGTTCTGCTGCTGGCTACTCGCCGCGCCGCGCTGGGTCTGTACGCACTGGTGCTGTTCGCCAGTACCGTGTGGGCCCTGTGGGAAGTCGGCCTGGACTGGTGGCAATTGGTGCCACGCCTGGCGCTGCTGTTCGCCCTGGGTCTCGTCATGCTGCTCCCGTGGTTTCGCCGTCCGTTGCTGCGTGGTCAGCCTGCCCCGCTGGGCACTGGCGCACTGAGCGTTGCCGTGGTGCTGGCCGGTGCCGCCGCCATTGCCAGCCAATTCACCAACCCCGGTGAAATCAAAGGCCAGCTGGACCGCGACGCGGTACCGGGCATGGCCAACGCTGCACCGGCCCAGGCCGACGGCGATTGGAACGCCTACGGCCGTTCGGCCTTTGGCGATCGCTACTCGCCGCTGGCGCAGATCACCCCGGAAAACGCCCACAAACTGGTGCCGGCGTGGACCTTCCGCACCGGTGACATCCCTGGCGCAGGCGACCCGGGTGAAACCACCGCGGAAAACACCCCGCTGAAAGTCAACGGCATGCTCTACGTGTGCACGCCGCACAGCCAAGTGATTGCCCTGGACCCAGACACCGGCAAGGAAATCTGGCGTTTCGACCCGAAGATCACCACCCAAGGTGCTGAAAGCTTCAAGGGTTGGGCGCACATGACCTGCCGTGGCGTGTCGTATCACGATGATGCCGCCTATGCCTCCGAGCAGAGCCCGACCGGCAGCGCCAGCCCGGCCGCCGCACCGAACGCCTGCCCGAAACGCATCTTCGTGCCGACCGCCGACACCCGTCTGATCGCCCTGAATGCCGACACCGGCAAGATGTGTGAAGACTTCGGTGACAAAGGCCAGGTCGACCTGCATGCCAATATCGGCAGCTTCGCCCCCGGCGGTTACTACTCCACGTCGCCACCGGCCGTGACCAAGAACCTGGTGGTGATTGGCGGTCACGTGACCGACAACGTTTCCATCGACGAGCCGAGCGGCGTGATCCGCGCGTTCGACGTGCACACCGGCAAGCTGGTGTGGAACTGGGACAGCGGCAACCCGGACGACACCACCCCGTTGGCCGAAGGCAAGACCTACACCCGCAACTCGCCGAACATGTGGTCCATGTTCGCCGTGGATGAAAAACTCGGCATGCTCTACCTGCCGATGGGCAACCAGATGCCCGACCAGTACGGCGGCGACCGTACCGACGATTCCGAAAAATACGCTGCCGGCCTCACCGCCCTGGACATCGACACCGGCCACGTGAAGTGGACCTTCCAGTTCACTCACCATGACCTGTGGGACATGGACGTGGGCGGCCAGCCTTCGCTGATCGACATCAAGACCGAAGCCGGCGTGAAGCAGGCAGTGATGGCGTCGACCAAGCAAGGCAGCATCTACGTGCTGGACCGCGCTACCGGCCAACCGGTCGTGCCGATCCACGAAGTGGCGGTCCCGCAAGGCGCAGTAGCGGGCGACCGCACCTCCCCTACCCAACCGAAGTCCGACCTGAACTTCATGCCACCGCCGCTCAAAGAGCGTGACATGTGGGGCGTGACGCCGTTCGACCAGATGCTGTGCCGCATCGACTTCAAATCCCTGCGCTACGACGGCCCATTCACCCCGCCATCGCTGCAAGGTTCGATCGTTTATCCGGGTAACTTCGGCGTGTTCGACTGGGGTGGCATTTCCGTCGACCCGGTGCGTCAGATTGCCTTCGTGAACCCAAGCTACATGGCGTTCAAATCGAAGCTGATCCCGGCGGCCGACATCGCCAAGCAAGGCCCACGCGTCAGTGAAACCGAAGGCGTGCAGCCAAACAAAGGCGCGCCGTACGGTGTGATCCTCGAAGCCATGCTGTCGCCAATGGGCCTGCCGTGCCAGGCGCCAGCTTGGGGTTACGTGGCGGCGGTCGACCTGACCACCCACAAAACCATCTGGATGCACAAAAACGGCACCGTGCGCGACAGCTCGCCGGTTCCGATCCCACTGACCATGGGCGTGCCTAGCCTGGGCGGCACCTTCACCACCGCTGGTGGCGTGTCCTTCCTCAGCGGCACCCTCGACCAGTACCTGCGTGCCTATGACGTGAAAAACGGCAAGCAACTGTGGGAAGGCCGCCTGCCAGCGGGCGCGCAAACCACGCCGATGACCTACACCGGCAAGGACGGCAAGCAGTACGTGCTGGTCATGGCGGGCGGTCACGGTTCCCTGGGTACCAAGCAGGGTGACTATGTAATGGCGTTCAAACTGCCGGATTAAGCAACACCGGCGGCAAGACAAAGGCGGCTACCCACGCAGGTAGCCGCCTTTTTTCTGCCCGATCCCATTGCGCCTTCCCGCCGCAACCCTCGCCGTTCCCGCCACACTCGCCACCTTCGCCATCCTCGCCACCCCCGTAGCAGGCGTCGTTATGCGGTTGTTATGCGGTTATTAGGTGGTGGTTCAGAGCGGCAGCCGCTCACGGCGCATCCACATCTCGAACGCCATCACATTCAGCGGTCGGCTGATGAGGTAGCCCTGGGCGGTGTCGCAGTTCCACAGCTTGAGCAGCTTCAAGCTGGGGGCGAACTCGACGCCTTCGGCCACTACCTTGAGGCCGAGGTTATGGCTCATTTCGATGGTGGAACGCACGATCACGCCGTCGCCACTGGTGCTGTTCAGGTTGCGGATGAACGACTGGTCGATCTTCAACTCCTGCACCGGCAAGCGCTGCAGTTGCGCGAGCGAGGAATAGCCGGTGCCGAAGTCATCCACCGACAGGCTGATACCGCAGCCGCGCAGTTGCTCCAACACGCTGAGCGCCTGTTGCGGGTTGTGCATGATCGCGCTTTCGGTGATCTCGAAAATCAGTTGCTGGGCGCCCACTTGGTAGTGCATCAGCAAGGCGGTGACCCGGATCGCCAGGTCATCATCGGCCAGGTCATCCACCGAAATATTCACCGACAGCTGGATATGCATGCCCCGCTGCCCCCACTCGCCGATCTGGCGGATGGCTTCTTCGATCACCCACAGGGTCAGGCTGCTCATGCTGCCGGTGCGCTCGGCCAAGGGGATGAATTCGGCGGGAGACACCTGGCCCAGGGTCGGATGCTGCCAGCGCAACAAGGCTTCAGCCTGGCATACATGGCCGTGCTTGAGGTCGAGCTTGGGTTGGTAGCACAGGAACAACTCGCCTTCGACCGCGGCACGCCGCAGGTCACGGATCAGGGTGATCTGGCGCTGGTGAGCCAGGTCGCGGTCCTGCTGGTAGATCTGCAAATGCCCCGGCAGGCTCGCCGCGTCATGCCGGGCAATGGCGGCGCGGCTGATCAACTCTTCCACCTGCTGGCCATCGGCGGGGTAAGCCGCGATGCCAATGCTCACTTCATGGCGCAGTTCGTCATTGCCGATGCGCTGGGGTTCGGTGAGCAGCGCATAAAGGCGATCGGCGCGCGACACGGCGCGGTCGATCTCGGTATTTTCCAGCAACAGCAGGAATTCACTGCCGGTGATGCGCGCGGCGGTGTCGCTGGCCAACAGGCTCATGGACAGGCAGCGGCTGGCTTCACGCAGCATTTCTTCCACACCGGCGGGGCCGAAACCTTCGTTGATCACCCGGTAGTTCTCGATCCCCACGTACAGTAAAACCACCGGCCGCCGAGCACTGATCGCACTGCCCAGGCGCTCCATGGCCAGGGCGCGATTGGGCAGACCGGTGAGAGGATCATGCAGGGCGTTATGGGCCAATTGCCGCTCGCGCATGGCGATGCCGCTTTGCATGGCATTGAACGCCCGGGCCAGCAGGCCAAATTCATCATGGCCGCGCACCCGCACCGGCGTGCGGTAGTCACCGGCGCCGATGCGCTCGGCGGCTTGCACCAAGGCGTTAAGAGGACGCGACACCCGCCGCGCCAGGAACAGCGCGCCAGCCAGCGACACCACCAGCACCGCCAGGGCAATCCCGAGGAACTGCCGGTCCAGGGGCGCGAAGGATTCCAGGGCGTGGTCCAGCGGGCTTTGCAGCAGCACACGCACCTCGTCGCCGTCACCGGAGTTGGCCAGCGGCAGTACCTGGCTGAGCACACGCTCGCCGTAGAACAGGTGGATCTGCGGCTCGGGGTTGACGCGCGCCTCGCGCAAAAGACTGAGGGTGGTGGCCTGGTACGCCTCGGGCTGGGTGCTGAATAGCGCACCGGGTTTACCGTTCTGCACGCTGAGGAAAGACACCTCAAGGCTGCTCATGGCGCGCAGTTCATTGGCAAACAACGTGTCCATGGGAAAGCCCATGACCACGCGTGCGATGGGCAGCGGGTCGAGCACTTCGTGTTGCACCAGCAAGTAAGGGCAACCGTCCATGGCCACGATCAGCATCTGCAAGCCGGTACGACGCGCGTGGCGCATGGCATCGTCATAAGGGAAAACCTGGCCACGCGTGAAGAGGGGCAAGGTGCTGGCCATGACGTTGCCATCCAGGCCCAGCACAAACACTTCGCTGGAGCGAATACCCGTGCCATGCCGGCGCAGGGCCGCGAGCATCGCCACGGTCTTGCCCTCGGCCACCGCCTGCCTGAACGGGCCGTCCACGGTGAGCCAGTCGAGGCCGTATTGAAGGCGACGCCCACGAAGTTCCAGCAAGCGTTCGAACACTTGGCTACCGGTTTTCAGTTGAACTTGCGCCTGGTTTTCCACGGCACGGGCGGTGGCGGCCTTGACGGCGAAATAAGTGGCGGCGACCACCACCAACAGCAAGAGCGCCAGCACGCTGGCAATTCGGGTTTGAAACGTATGGCGCCAGCGCAGTGCGGTGGCTTCTGGCAGCATTCGCCTCTCTCTGCCATTACGTCCCTTCGTCATAAGCGTTCCTGGCAAATGCTGACCCGGCGTCAAAAAAACATCCATTTCGCATGGATATTTGGTTTGCGCAGATTAACCGGGACAAAGCATAAGTGCACCCAATAAAACCGGGGACTTCACTGCCATTTTAATGGCGGTAAGCCATTGACCGACGACTTAGCCGCGAGCACGCATAAAATCCCCCCAACGCCGTACCAGGTAGTTGTGTTCATCCATCACCGAATTCCACACCGCAATATGCCCCATGCGTTGCTCATAGGAACCGCCGTCGCGCACTTCACCGATATGGATCAACGGCAGGCCATCGCTGCCCGGCAGCTCCTCTCGCGCAGGCTTGCCGGCATACCAGTAATCCCACTCGGCGCGGCTCAGATGGTCTCGGCTACGCGCCGGGTTGCCGATGTAGTAACCCTGGCGCGCCATCACCGCACCGGGCCAGCCGGACAGCCACCAATTCAGGTAGGCATACGCGGCATCCAGCACCGGCCCCTTCGCATGGCGCGACAATGACAAACCACCAAACCAGGCGCGATAGCCTTCGCGTGGCACCGCCAGGCGGTATTTCACCCCGGCGCGGTGCAGGCGCATCAAGGTCGGCGACCACAGGCTCTGGATATCGATGCTGGGGCTGAGCATCAATTGCGCGGCCTCTTCGTCATCGGACCAGAACGCCGCGAAGTGCCCCTCCTTTTGTTTGCGCACGAGGATGTCGGCCAGTACATCGATCTCTTCGATGCTCATGTTGCCGATGTCCTTGAAGCTCGCCAGCCCCGCGCCCTGCACTGCCAGCGCAGCGTCCAGCGCACCGATCGCAGCGTCGCTTTGCAGGGCGGTACGTGCGCGCCAGGCCGGGTCGAGCAACCAGCCCCAGCTTTCATTGCCATGGCAAAAACCTTCGGGCAAGCGCTCAGGACGGTAGGCGAAACTGTCGGCGTTGTGGGTCAGGGGCAACATGCTGATGCGCTCGGTGACCGTGCTGCCGAGGCTGCCGTCGTGCTGCACGAACAGCCGCTCGCTGGGCACGCTGCCGCTGCCGAGGCGGTCATCGGGCGAAAGGCGCCCGCGCTTGGGCAGGTCATTGATCTCGTGCCATAGCGCGATGCGTCGGGTGTCGATAGGCTGGATGGCCCGGGCCGGCCACACGAAGTCGACGTTGTGGAACCACTGGTCATACAGGTCGTAGCTGTCGGGTTGCATCACCGCGATGCGTTGCGCCTGCTCGACGTCGTGCACCTGGTAGACCAGGCGAATGCCCAGCTCCTCTTCGGCGCGTACCCGCAGGCATTCAAGCAGGGTGACCGACGTGCCGAGAACGCGGAGTGTGATCATGCAGCGAACCGCCGCGAGAACGCTTCAAACGAACGCTTGAGCAGCGCAGGCTCGAGGCCACGCAGGATAAACACCAGGCGTGATTGCCGGTCGCTGCCCGGCCATGCAGGCAAATGCACCGGCGCATGCAGGCAATGCTGCACGCCATGAATGACGATGGGGGCGTTACTGGCGTTCACGTTGAGCAGCCCTTTGACGCGGAGAATTCGTTCGCCGTGGCATCTTAACAGCATCGACAACCATACCCCGAAACCCACCCAATCAAGAGGCTGGTCGAAGGTCAGGCTGCAGACTTGCGCAGCGCCGTGGGTGGCCGTGGTGGTGTGATGCAGCTGCCAGCGGCTGACTTCCATGGCGGGCTCGGCACTGCGCAGGCCTTCGCCCAGCAGCAGTTGGTCGCCGCTATGGATGTCATGGGTATTGAGGATCGGCGTACCGGCATTGAGCGCCTGTAAATGGGCGCGCAGTGCAGCGCAGTCACCCGCCAGATCAGTCTTGCTCAGCAGCAAGCGGTCCGCCGCCGCTACCTGGGCCAGCCATTCCGGGTGCAGGCGTTCTTGCAGGACGGCATGGCTGGCGTCCACCAGGGTGATCACCAAGCCAATATGAAAACGCCCGCGCAACTGCACGTCGTTGTTCAGGGTGGCCAGGATCGGCGCCGGGTCGGCCAGGCCAGTGGTCTCCAGGATGACCCGCTTGAACGCCGGGATTTCACCGCGCTCACGGCGTTGAAACAAGGTCAACAACGCCTCTTTCAACTCGCCACGGATCGAGCAACACACACAGCCGCTGGGCAGCAGCACCGTATCCGGCGCCACTTCTTCCACCAGCAGGTGGTCGATGCCGACATCACCGAACTCGTTGATCAGCAACGCGGTGTCGCCCAGGCTTTCACCCTGCAGCAGGCGCTTGAGCAAGGTGGTCTTGCCGCTGCCAAGGAAGCCGGTGATGACGTTGAGGGCGATGCTCATCGGGCTGTCTCCAAGTGCTCCAACAAACGCGGATCGAGGGGATCCAGTGGCTGGCCGAGCATGTTTTCGGCGGCTTGCCACAGTTGATCCAGACCGCTGGCCAGCGCCTGCTTGCCAGTGGCGCCGAGCAGCAGATAGGACGCGCCCTGGAAGTCTTCGACCTTGAGCCGGAACACCGCCAGCACCTGGTTGATCGCCGCGATCCGGCGCAGGCGTTCACGGCGCCGGGGTAACTCATCACCCAGGGGATCGCTCCAGTGCAGGTCCTCGCCGAGCAGTCCGCAGAGTCCGCACATGGCTACACCTCACTCATGGCATGACATCGCCGGAGTTCGGGCCCAGTGTCTGGCCAACGAACAAGTTGCCGCCGGGCTCGCTGGCCAGCAGCACCGCCACCGGCGCCACTTCATCGGCCAGGCCGAAACGGCCCAGCGGCAACTCCTTGGCCTTGGCGCGTTTCCATTCCTCACTGATACCGCCCACCAATGGCGTTTCAATCGGGCCCGGTGCGATGGCGTTGACCAGTACGTTGTCTTTTGCCACTTCCAGCGCCAGGGACTTGGTAAAGCCGATCACCCCAGCCTTGGCGGCGGCGTAGTGAGTCAACTCGGCGCCGCCCTTGATGCCCAGTTGCGAGGCGACATTGATGATCCGCCCCCAACGCTGCGCGAGCATGTGCGGCAAGGCGCGCTGGCTGGCGACGAACACACTGGTGAGGTCGACGCGCAGCATGTCGTTCCACATGTCGATGGTCAGGTCGACGCAACGCGCCTGGGTGAGCATGCCGGCATTGTTGACCAGGATATCGATACCGCCGAACTGCTCGACGCAACGATCAACACTGGCCTGGGCGCCTTCGACGGTGCCGACGTCGGCCAGGCATTCGAACACCTCGGCGCCAAGGTTGCGGCAGGTGATCGCGGTTTCGGCGAGGCTGGCGGCGTTGCGGTCGGCCAGCACCAGGCGCGCGCCTTCGGCGGCGTAGGCACGGGCGATGGCAGCGCCGATGCCACTGCCGGCGCCGGTGATGACGGCGCGGCGGTGAGTGAGTTGAGGCATGTAAATTCTCCCGAGACAAACACGGTTCTAATGTGGGAGCTGGCTTGCCTGCGATGGCGGTGGGTCAGCCACACATGTATTCACTGATACACCGTTATCGCAGGCAAGCCAGCTCCCACATTTTTAAATGGGGTGCAGTCAGTCGGGCCAGCGTACGGTCAGGCCGCCGTCGATGACGATGCTCTGCCCGGTCAGGTAGCTCGACGCTTCACTGGTCAAAAACTGCACCAGCGACGCGACTTCATCCGCTCGCCCTACCCGCCCCAGCGGAATCGCGCGCGCCGCCTTGGCCAAACCTTCCGGCCCCAGCGAGTTCTTTGCATCCAGCGACTGCGGCGTTTCAATCAACCCTGGAATCACCGCATTGCAACGAATGCCCAGCGGCGCCAACTCCACCGCCAGAGACCGGCACAACCCCGGCACACCGGCCTTGGCCGCCGCGTAATGGCTGTGTTCCTGCCAGCCATACACGCCACCGGCAATCGACGAAATCGCGACCAGCGCGCCGCCTTCATGCATATGCCGGGTCGCCGCGCGGAAGGTGCGCATCACCCCCGTGAGGTCGACGTTGAGCATCTCGTCCCACAGCGCATCGGTCATTTCCAGCAACGGTGCGCGACGCAGCAGTCCGGCGTTGGCCACCGCATAATCCAGTCGCCCGAAATGCTGTATGGCTTGCGCGGCCAGTGCGTCGACCGAGGCAGTATCGCCCACGTCCAACGGCAGCATCAGGCATTCGCCACCAGCGGCTTCCACCAGGCTGACGGTGGTCTGCGGGTCATGGGGATCAGCCGGGTAATACCCGCCCACCACCGCCACGCGGTGGCGGGCATAGGCCACGGCGAGGGCTTGGCCGATGCCGCTGGCGGCACCGGTAATCAAGGCAACTTTACGGCTCATCACTCACTCCTTACTGAACGGTTTCCGGGCGCACATGGCGCGCGGCAAACATCAGCACACCAGACAGGAAGCACGGCAATGCGCCAAACCACAGCGCGGCGGTTTGCCAGTCGCTGCCGGCGGACAACACTTGGGTAGCACCAAAACCTGCGACCACCGCGCCGATCGGGCCCATGGCATGGATGATCGCGCCCCCCGTGGCGCGAATGCTGGTAGGGAAACTCTCACTGATAAAGAACAGCGCTGCCGAGTACGGCCCGATCAGGAAGAACAGGCCCAGGCTGTAGAGCCCGACCACCATCGGCATATTGCTCGGACCAAACAGCATCCCGGCGAACGCCAGGCCGCCAAGCATCCAGCCCAGGCCGATCACGTTGCGACGGCCGATCTTGTCGCCCATCCAGCCGTGGCTGAGGTAGCCGCAGTAGCCCACCAGGTTCGACAGCACGAGGATGATCAGCGAGTTCTCGAACGAGATGTGGTGCACGCTGACAATCACCGACGTCCCGAGCACGCTGAACACCTGGATAGCTGCCCAGTTAAGCAACAGTGCAGCGCCAATCACCAGGGTGGCGCGGCGCGCCGGGCCACGGAAGGCGGCCTTGAGACCGGCCTTGCTGTGTTCGTCATAGTCCACGCCGTAGGTCACGGCGACATTTTGTGCTTCAGTCACCGCGCCGCTTTTACGCAGTTGGCTGATGCGTTCATGGATCTGGAACTGCGGACTCTCCTTGAGCTTGCGCGCCATGATCGCAATCACCAGCGCCGGGATTGCAGCGAAGATGAAGCAGCCCTGCCAGCCAATGATCGGCAGCAGCAACGCGGTCAACCCGGCGGCGATCAACGCACCGACCGGCCAGCCGCCCTGCACCAGGCTGTAGATAAAGCCGCGACGCTTGGTCAACCGCGGGTCTTCCGAGGCGCCATACAGCTCGCTCAAATACGTCGCGTTGACGGTTTCCTCGGCATAGCCCAGGCCGCCCAGCGACCGGATCAGAATCAGCGGCGACTTGCCCCACGCGCCGCCGATTGCAGTCAGTGCCGAGCAGAGCGCGGAACCTGCCACGGTGAAGATAATGCCTTTGCGCCGCCCCAACTTATCGACGACGGGGCCGATGGCAAAGGCGACCACCGCCGTGCCCACCGCTACCCAGGTCGCGATTTCAGCTTGCTCCACTTCCCCCCAGCCAAAATGCCGGCCGATCTCCGGTAGCAAAGTGCCGAACAGGATGAAGTCATACACCGCGAACACCCAGGCGAAAAACGCGATCCAGGTGGCGAAACGTACTTCCTTGGACGTCAGTTGCCGGGGTTTCCAGCCAGTCAGGTCAAGCTTGTTATAGATGGACATAATCGCGCCTCAAGGGGGGAGCAAGGGTGGGTGTCAGGTACGCGGTCGGCGGCGGATAAAGTCGTCGGCGATTTCGTCAAAGGTGACGAAGCGCACGCCGGCATGGCTCTGGATGTGTTCGATCAGCCGCTCAAGCATCAACAGCACTTGCGGGCGGCCGGAAACATCGGGGTGGATGGTCATGGTGAACACGGCGTGTTCGTGCTCGCGGTAGACCCAATCGAACTGGTCGCGCCACATTTCTTCGAGGTGACGCGGGTTGACGAAGCCGTGGCTGTTGGGGGCCTTTTTGATGAACATCATCGGCGGCAGGTCGTCGAGGTACCAATTGGCCGGGATCTCCACCAGGTCGGTTTCTTCGCCGCGTACCAGTGGTTTCATCCAGATGTCGGGGTGCTGGCTGTAATCGATCTTGGTCCAGCTGTCACCCTTGCGCACGTAGTAGGGGTGGAAGTCGTTGTGCATCAGGCTGTGGTCGTACTTGATGCCTTTTTTCAGCAGCAGTTCGTTGGTGACCTTGCTGAATTCCCACCATGGCGCGACGTAGCCAGTGGGGCGTTTGCCGGTGACCTGGGTGATCAGCTCGATGGATTTATCGAGGACGATTTCTTCCTGCTCGGCGGTCATCGCGATGGGGTTTTCGTGGCTGTAGCCGTGCACGCCGATTTCGTGACCGGCGTCGGCCACCGCCTTCATCTGCTCGGGAAAGGTTTCCATCGAGTGGCCGGGGATGAACCAGGTGGTGCGCAGGCCATAGCGCTCGAACAATTTGAGCAGGCGCGGAGCACCGATTTCACCGGCAAACAAGCCGCGGGAAATGTCGTCCGGCGAGTCTTCACCGCCATAGGAACCGAGCCAGCCGGCGACGGCGTCAACGTCGACACCAAATGCACAAAGAATGTCTTTAGCCATGATGAATCTCCTTAAACGTTAAGTACGGTTTCGACGGACAACGCCGCGCGCAGCAGGCGTGCGTCTTCTCCCGCCGGGGCACTGAGCAGCAGCCCGGTGGGCAGGCCCTGGGCATCGCGGCCGCTGGGCAGGGTCACGCCGGGCATGTCGAGCAGACTGCCGGGCATGGTCAGGCGCAGGGTGGCAAGGTTGGTTTTCACGAACAGGTCGTCGTCGGCTTCCAGCGGTGCCAATGCGGGCGCCACGTGGGCAACGGTTGGGGTGATGAGAATGGCGCCGTCGAGGTCATCGATCAGTTGCTGTTGCAGACGCCGACGCGCGTCGGTCAGGTGGATCAGTTGGCTGGCCGGCAGCGAACGCGCGGCTTCGAGGCGGCGGCGTACGCGAGGGTCGAGTTGTTCGGCGTCGCGGCTGTCGAGCAACCCTTGGTGCAGCGCGAAGGCTTCGAACGAGCCGAGCCAGCCGTGGTGGTTGATCAGGTCCAGGGTGGCCTGGAAGGTCGGGCATTCGCGCTCTTCGATCAGCGCACCTTGGGCCTTGAGTTGCTCGACTGCACGCAGCAGGTTGTTGCGCACAGCAGGCTCGACATCCTGTTGCGCCAATACGAAGCGTTGGCCCTTGAGGCTGCGGGCGTGGTGGGTTTGGGTGCGCCCATGCAGCAAATCGTCGATGGCCAAGGCGTCGCGCACACTGCGGGTCAGCGGGCCGAGGCTGTCGAGGGTGTGGGCCAGGGGGAATACGCCATCGCGGCTGTAGCGTCGGCTGCTGCTGCGATAACCGACCAGGCCGTTGAACGCCGACGGGATGCGGATCGACCCGGCGGTGTCGGTGCCCATGGCGATAGGAACGATCCCGGCCGCAACGGCCACTGCCGAACCGGACGACGAACCGCCAGGAATACGGGGTTGATCAGTGCCATGGGGGTTGTGCGGCGTGCCGAAATGCGGGTTCAGGCCCAAGCCTGAGTAGGCCAATTCGCTGAGGTTGGTCTTGCCCACACTGACCATCCCGGCGCGACACAACAGGCCCACAGTGGGCGCGTCGAGCAAAGCGGCAGGCGCATTGCGGCGATAGGCGGCGCCAGCAGTGGTGGTGCTGCCAGCCACATCGAACAGGTCTTTCCAGGCCAGCGGCACGCCATCGAACACGCTCAAGGGCTGGCCGGCGCGCCAACGGGCGGCGGCGGCGGCGGCTTCACGGCGGGCGCGCTCGCTGGTCAGGCTGATGAATACTGACGGCACCTGGCTTGCCCTCTCGAGTGCCTGTTCGAGGGCTTGAACCGGATCGCTGCGACCGCTGGCAAAATCCTCGGCCATTGAAGTGGCGTCTGACATCAAGATGACCCTCAAAAAACGTACATATTAATAAAATGTACATTTTACAAAAGCAGCTTTCGTGCCAGTCTCAAGTCAGGTGCTTTTGCACTGTGAGGGTTTTTCGCTGAGAGCAACGGGATAGATGGTTTTAATAGGCGCGAAAAAACCGCGTCTGAGCTAAGCGCAATGCTGCCAACGAAATAATGTACCTTTTATTAATAAGTACATTTTGGTGCAGAAAAGTAACATTCACAGTTTTCAGGCCCCAAAAAAGTGCCATCGACGTGGCCCAGAGTGACAGTGCAACTTATGAGAGAATCCCCGGCCACCGTCCTCCCTCCTTTAGAGAAATCGATGAAAGCAGTGTCCGCCTCGGCCTCTCGCTACGCGATGATTCACCAAGTGTTGCGTGACGCGATCGTCAACGGCACCGCTCGCCACGGCCTGGTTTTGCTGGAAGCGCCGTTGGCCGAACTGTTCGGTACCAGCCGTGTACCGGTGCGCAAGGCCCTGGACCTGCTGCACGCCGAAGGCCTGATCTGCCGCTTCAATGGCCGGGGTTACCTGATCAACCCTGAAGGCCTGGCAATGGAGCCGCTGCGCCTGCCTTTGAGCCACACACACTTGGGTCTTGATGGTAAGGATGAGCTGGTGGATACGCGGCCGCTGGGGGAACGTATCGTCGAGGAAATCGGCGCGGCGCTGTCCACCTGCATTGCCTTCGGCCATTACCGCCTGGATGAGCAAGCCGCCGCCGACCACTACGGCGTCAGCCGTGCAGTGGTGCGTGAAGCACTGATGCGCCTGCGCGATCGCGGCCTGGTGGAAAAGGAACCCTATTCCCAATGGCTGGCGGGGCCTTTGACGGCGCGGGAAGTCACCGAAGACTACGAACTGCGCGCCTGCCTGGAACCCGAAGCCCTGCGCCAGAGCGCGCCGAACCTCGATCGCGAGCTGCTTGAAGCCATGTTGCAACGCGTGCTGGCTGCCCAGGACAGCCCGCACTGCAGCCTTGAGGCCATCGAGCAGATCGAGGAAGACTTGCACCAGCACTGCCTGGCCGGCTTGCAGAATCGCAAGATCGCTGCACTGATCCGCCAGGGGCAGAGCCCGATGATCATCAGCCGGATTTTTTATCGGTTGCTGGGGATCGGCGCCGATCCGGCGATGTTGGCCGAACATCGGTTGATTCTTGAGCTCTTGTTGCATGGTGCGGTGGATGCAGCGGCGCTGAATCTGCGTGAGCATCTTCAGCGGGCACGCCAGCGCATGTTGCAACGGCTGAAGGTGCTCTCAGTCCTGCCAGAACAACCCTTGCCGACGTACTTGCACAAAATCAGCTGACCGTACGCAATACAAAATGTGGGAGCTGGCTTGTCGAATCGTCGAACCGCTGCGATAGCGGCGCATCAGCCACATCTTCATCAACTGACACACCGCCATCGCAGGCAAGCCAGCTCCCACAGGGGTACCACGGCGCTGTCGAGAATTTCATGCAATATGTTGCGATCTCGCCGCTGCCATTGAAACCACCGCCCCCCCGCCCCATCTAAGCACCATACTTCCTGATGCAGGTGCCCCATGAGCGACCAGCAAGAATTCCCTGATTACGACCTCAACGACTACGCCGATCCCGAAAACGCCGAGCACGCAGCGTCCTCCAACACCGGCCTGGCCCTACCCGGGCAAAACCTGCCGGACAAGGTCTACATCATCCCGATCCACAACCGGCCCTTCTTCCCGGCGCAAGTGTTGCCGGTGATCGTCAATGAAGAGCCGTGGGCCGAGACCCTGGAGCTGGTGAGCAAATCCGACCACCACTCCCTGGCCCTGTTCTTCATGGACACCCCGCCGGAAGACCCGCGCCACTTCGACACTTCCAGCCTGCCGCTGTACGGCACGCTGGTGAAGGTGCACCACGCCAGCCGCGAAAACGGCAAGCTGCAATTCGTGGCCCAGGGCCTGACCCGCGTGCGCATCAAGACCTGGCTCAAGCACCACCGCCCACCGTACCTGGTGGAAGTCGAATACCCGCACCAGCCCTCGGAGCCGACCGACGAGGTCAAGGCCTACGGCATGGCGCTGATCAATGCGATCAAGGAACTGCTGCCGCTTAACCCGCTGTACAGCGAAGAGTTGAAGAACTACCTCAACCGCTTCAGCCCCAACGACCCGTCGCCGCTCACCGACTTCGCCGCCGCGTTGACCTCGGCCACCGGCAACGAATTGCAGGAAGTGCTGGACTGCGTGCCCATGCTCAAGCGCATGGAAAAAGTGCTGCCGATGCTGCGCAAAGAAGTCGAAGTTGCGCGCCTGCAAAAAGAACTCTCCGCTGAAGTGAACCGCAAGATCGGCGAGCACCAGCGCGAGTTCTTCCTCAAGGAACAGCTCAAGGTCATCCAGCAGGAGCTGGGCTTGACCAAGGACGACCGCAGTGCGGATGTCGAGCAGTTCGAGCAACGCCTGGAAAGCAAAGTACTGCCGGCCCAGGCGAAAAAACGCATCGATGAAGAACTGAACAAACTGTCGATCCTCGAAACCGGCTCGCCGGAATACGCGGTGACACGCAATTACCTGGACTGGGCCACCTCGGTACCGTGGGGCGTGTTTGGCGAGGATAAACTCGACCTGAAACATGCGCGCAAGGTGCTGGACAAGCACCACGCAGGCCTGGATGACATCAAGAGTCGCATCCTCGAATTCCTCGCGGTGGGCGCCTATAAAGGCGAAGTCGCCGGTTCCATCGTGCTGCTGGTCGGCCCGCCGGGCGTGGGCAAGACCAGCGTTGGTAAATCCATCGCCGAGTCGCTGGGACGGCCCTTCTACCGCTTCAGCGTCGGCGGCATGCGCGACGAGGCCGAGATCAAGGGCCATCGCCGCACCTACATCGGCGCCATGCCCGGCAAGCTGGTGCAGGCGCTCAAAGATGTGGAAGTGATGAACCCGGTAATCATGCTCGACGAGATCGACAAGATGGGCCAGAGCTTCCAGGGCGACCCGGCGTCAGCACTGTTGGAAACCCTCGACCCCGAGCAAAACGTCGAATTCCTCGACCACTACTTGGACCTGCGCCTGGACCTGTCCAAAGTGCTGTTCGTGTGCACCGCCAACACCCTGGACTCCATCCCTGGCCCGCTGCTGGACCGCATGGAAGTGATTCGCCTGTCGGGCTATATCACCGAAGAAAAAGTCGCCATTGCCAAGCGCCATCTGTGGCCCAAGCAGCTGCAAAAAGCCGGCGTGTCGAAAAACACCCTGACCATCAGCGACGGCGCGTTGCGCGCGTTGATCGACGGCTATGCCCGCGAAGCCGGTGTGCGCCAGCTGGAGAAACAGCTAGGCAAACTGGTGCGCAAGGCTGTGGTCAAGCTGCTGGATGAGCCGGATCTGGTGATCAAGATCGGCAACAAAGACCTGGAAAGCTCACTGGGTGTACCGGTGTTCCGCAATGAGCAGGTGCTGTCCGGCACCGGCGTGATCACCGGCCTGGCGTGGACCAGCATGGGCGGCGCGACGCTGCCGATTGAGGCGACACGTATCCATACGCTCAATCGCGGCTTCAAGCTCACCGGGCAGTTGGGTGAAGTGATGAAAGAATCGGCCGAAATTGCCTACAGCTACATCAGCTCGAACCTGAAGTCGTTTGGCGGTGATCCGAAATTCTTTGACGAAGCCTTCGTGCACTTGCACGTACCGGAAGGTGCCACGCCGAAAGACGGCCCGAGCGCCGGGGTGACCATGGCCAGTGCGCTGTTGTCGCTGGCACGTAACCAGCCGCCGAAAAAAGGCGTGGCCATGACCGGTGAGCTGACGTTGACCGGGCATGTACTGCCGATTGGCGGGGTGCGCGAAAAGGTGATTGCGGCGCGGCGTCAGAAGATTCATGAGCTGATCCTGCCGGAGCCAAATCGGGGCAGTTTTGAGGAGTTGCCGGAATACCTGAAGGAAGGGATGACGGTGCACTTTGCCAAGCGGTTTGCGGATGTGGCGAAGGTGCTCTTCTGACAGATCTGTAGTGAGCGGGCTTGCCCCGCGCTGGGTGGCGAAGCCGCCCCAACCCAGGCACCCAGTTTTTCCAGTTAAAACGAGGTGCACGGTTTTAGGGCGGCTTCGCCACCCAGCGCGGGGCAAGCCCGCTCACTACAACAAGTCAGGTCTAGCCCATCTGTCACACCTTGTCCCATCTTCGGTTATGCTCGCCCTTCGTCGCCAATCAACGGAGCCCTCATGACCGCTGCTCGCCTGCTTCTCCCCTTGAGCCTTGCCCTGCTGGCCGCCTGCGCCAGCGCCCCCAAGCAAAACGTCAGCGTGGACAACCAGAGCGCCTGCCCGCTTCAGCTTAAAACCGGACAAAACCTGATCCTCACCCTGCCGAGCAACCCCACCACGGGTTACCGCTGGGCCATCCAGGATTCCGCTGGCGGTGTGTTGCGCGCCTTGAGCCCTGAGGTCTACAGCAGCTCGGAATCCGGCGTGGTCGGCGGCGGTGGCCAGTCCACCTGGCGCTTCCAGGCCTTCGCGGCCGGCCAGGGGCGCCTGCGCCTGACCTCCCAGCAACCCTGGGAGCCGGAAGCCGAACCCGCCGAAACGTTCGACTGCGCCATCACGGTGAACTGATATGCCATGGCTGATTCTTGCGTTGATGGGCGCCGGCACTTTCATCTACGGATTGACCACCCATGCCACGTTGCTGTGCCTGCTGGTCAAGCCGCTGCCGGTCCTCGCGCTGTTGGGCTGGCTGCATGATGCGCCGCCCAGCGACTATCGACGCTGGATCAGCCTGGGGCTGATTTTTTCCCTGGTGGGCGATGTATTACTCGCCTGGCCAGGCGACCTGTTTATCTTTGGCCTGGGCGCGTTTCTGTTTGCACACTTGGCGTATCTGAAAGCTTATTTCAGCGACTGCCGCCGTCTTGCACTGCTGCCGCTGGTATTGGCGCTGGGCGTGGGCGCGGTCCTGCTGAGCATCCTGATCTCCCATGGCCTGGGCGACCTTCTGATTCCAGTGGTGGTTTATGCCCTGGTGATCAGTGCCATGCTCTGGCGTGCGTTGGCACGGCTGGGCAGTGACGTGCCGAAACGTTCGGCATGGCTGGCAGCGGCGGGTGCGGCGTCGTTTGTGTTTTCCGACACGCTGATAGGCATCAACCGGTTCGTGGTGACGTTTGAAGCCGCGCCGTATTTGTTGATCAGCACGTATTGGCTTGGCCAGTGGGGCATTACCGCCTCGGCTTTCCATCAGACAACCCGCGCACACGAGGGCCAACTTGGCTAAAATGCCGGGCTTTCCCCCTCGTCGCCGGAACAACCGTGAGCAAAGAACCCGATCGCCTATTCGCCCAGCCCCTGCCCCAGGTGCCGGACTTCGCCTTTAACGAGGACGTGGTGCGGGTGTTCCCGGACATGATCAAGCGCTCGGTGCCGGGTTATCCGACCATTGTCGAAAACCTCGGCGTGCTCGCGGCGCAGTTTGCCCAGCCGGGCAGCGTGCTGTACGACCTGGGCTCGTCCCTCGGTGCAGTGACCCAAGCCCTGCGCCGCCATGTACGCACGGATGGGTGCCGGGTGATTGCGGTGGATAACTCGGCGGCGATGGTGGAGCGCTGCCGCGAGTACCTCAATGGCCAGGATTCGATGTTCCAGGAGTTGCTGCCGGTCGAGGTCATCGAGGGCGATATTCTCGCGCTGCAATTCCAACCGGCCTCAGTGGTTGCACTCAACTTCACCCTGCAATTTATCGCACCGGATGAACGCCTGGCCTTGCTCTCGCGTATCCGCCAGTCGCTGCTGCCAGGCGGTGCGCTGATCCTCTCGGAAAAGCTGCGCTTCAATGACCTTGAAGAACACGCGCTACTCACCGACCTGCATATCGCGTTCAAACGCGCCAACGGCTACAGCGAACTGGAAATTGCCCAGAAGCGCAGCGCCATCGAAAACGTCATGAAGCCCGACAGCCTCGAAGAACACCGCGAACGCCTGCTGGCAGCGGGGTTCTCGAAAGTCGTGCCGTGGTTCCAGTGTCTTAACTTTGCCTCGTTGATTGCCCTGCCATGATTGATCTCTCCCCCCTTGCCCGCCACTTGGTGGGCACTCCTTTGGCCGTTTGGGCCCAGGGCCTGCAAGCGCAACTCGATAGCAAGATGGAGAAAGGTCATGGCGACCTGGAGCGTTGGCAGAGTGCGTTGGATGCCTTACCGAAAATCATGCCCAGCGAAGTCGATTTGCTGAATGACCTGACCCTCGACACTGCCTGCGACGACGCTACCCGCGCGCAAATGCACACCGCGTTGATGGGCCTGAGCCCGTGGCGCAAAGGTCCGTTCCACTTGTTCGGCGTGCATGTCGATACCGAATGGCGTTCGGACTGGAAGTGGTCGCGGGTCGCACCGCACCTGGATCTGAAAGGCAAGCGCATCCTTGATGTCGGCTGCGGCAATGGCTACTACATGTGGCGCATGCTCGGCGCCGGCGCGGACAGCGTGATTGGGGTCGATCCGAACTGGTTGTTCTTCTGCCAGTTCCAGGCGGTGCAGCGTTACCTGTCCGAACCCAAAGCCTGGCACTTGCCGTTCCCGTTCGAAGACTTGCCGTCGAATCTGGAAGGGTTCGACACGGTGTTTTCCATGGGCGTGTTCTATCACCGCCGCTCGCCGATCGAGCACTTGTTGGCGCTGAAAGACACACTGGTCAAAGGCGGTGAACTGGTCCTGGAAACCTTGGTGGTGGAAGGCGATCAGCAGCAAGTGCTGGTGCCGGAAGACCGCTATGCGCAGATGCGTAACGTATGGTTCCTGCCGTCGGTGCCGGCGTTGATGCTGTGGCTGCGCCGTGCTGGGTTCAGCGATGTGCGCTGTGTGGATGTGAGCGTGACCACGGTTGAAGAACAGCGCGGGACCGAGTGGATGAAGTTTCAGTCGCTGAGTGATTTTCTTGATCCGGAGGATCACAGCAAGACGATTGAAGGTTTGCCGGCGCCGATGCGCGCGGTGATCATCGCCAAGAAGTAACCTTCAATCTGCCTGCCAAGTGGAGATCAAAAATGTGGGAGCGGTCTTGCTCGCGAATGCGGTGTATCAGTCACACATGTACCGACTGACCCACTGCATTCGCGAACAAGCCCGCTCCCACATTTGCTCACCCGTGTTCTTTAGAGTGCGGGCTTGGCCCGCCGGGCCTTAAAGAACTCACTCAGCACCGTCCCGCATTCCTCAGCCAACACCCCACCTTCAAACAACACCCGGTGATTCAGAAATCCCTGGGTAAAAAACTGCCCCTGGCTTTGCACAATCCCCGCCTTGGGCTCCAGCGCGCCATACACCACCCGCGCAACACGCGAATGCACGATCACGCCGGCGCACATGCTGCACGGTTCCAGCGTCACATACAGCGTGCTGCCGACCAGGCGGTAGTTGCTGATCGCTTGCGCGGCGGCGCGGATGGCGACCATTTCAGCATGCGCGCTGGGGTCATTGCCGCTGATCGGGCAGTTGAAGCCACGGCCGATGATCTCGCCATCTTGTACGAGCACTGCGCCGACGGGCACTTCGCCGAGTGCAGCGCCCTGGGCAGCAAGGGCCAGGGCTTCACGCATGAAGTCCTGGTCGCGGCTGCGGTCGATGATCGCCGCTGGGCGAAACTGGCGCATCACGCCACCTCGATGGCGGCCATCAGGCCGGTTTCCATGTGGTCGATCACATGGCAATGGAACATCCACACCCCCGGGTTATCCGCCACCAAGGCCACGCGGGCGCGTTCGTTTTTGCCCAACAAGTAGGTGTCGGTGAAGTACGGGATCACCTTGTGGCGGTTCGAGGCGATCACCTTGAAGCTCATGCCATGCAGGTGGATCGGATGCTGGTACTGGGTCATGTTCTTCAATTCGAAAATGTAGCTCTTGCCCTTTTCCAGCTTGGCAATCGGGCGGTCGGCACAGGTTTTGTCTGTGATGTCCCACGCCTTGCCGTTGATCTGCCACAGGCTTGGTGGCTTGCCATCATCGACTGAAACGCTGCCAACCCATTCGAAATTGAAGTTGAGTTTCTCCGCATTGGCCAGGTCCGGTTCGCTGATCGGGTTGGCGGGCAACGCGGGCGGCCACTCACTCGGTGCATCGGAGTTGGCCACCGAACGAAACGTACCGAGGCGCACCGGGCCGTTGCGGATCGACAGTTCTTCACCGGCAGGCGGTGCCTTGATCGCCAGGCAAATGCGCATGCCGGGGCCCAACCAGTATTCCTTGCCCAGCGGGCGTGGCTCGATAGGGTTGCCGTCCAGCGCGTAGATCTGCGCTTCAACGTCTGGAATATTGATGCGATAGGTCAAGGTGTTGTCGAGGTTGAGCAGGCGCACACGGGTGATCTGCCCCGCAGGCAAATCGATGACCGCCTGGGACACGCCATTGATCGTCGACAAACGCCCCGCGGTGCCGCCACGCGCCGCTTCACGCGGGATGCTGAAGGCCACGAAAGCGCCCTCTTCGTCGACGTGCCAGCTTTTCAGGCTCAGGGTGCGTTCGTGTTTGAAACCGGTAGGCTCGCGTTCTTCGATGATCAGCGGGCCGACCAGGCCACGGCCCAGTTCTTCACTGCTGTTCACATGGGGGTGATACCAGTAGCTGCCGGCGTCCGGCACGCGGAATTTGTAATCGAAATATTCACCGGGCAGTACCGGCAGTTGCGAGACGTAGGGCACGCCGTCCATTTCCAACGGCAGGCGGATGCCATGCCAGTGGATGGTGGTGGCGACGGGCAGATGGTTGATAAAGCGCACCCGCAGCCACTCACCCTGGCGCACGCGCAACTCGGTGCCCGGCGCTGAGGGGCCGAATGCCCAGGCTTCGGTCTTGTGGCCCGGTACCAACTCGACGTCCAAGGGTGCCGCGATCAGTTCGTAATCGTGCCCGGCCTCAGCCTCGGCGACTTTCCCCAGCCAGTAGCGGTAGGCGCCACCGGCCCCCACACCCACTACGGCCAGGCCTGCAAGACCACCCAGGATTTGTCGACGGGAAAAGGATCGGGACACAACAACCTCACGTATCTGCCGCAGAGCCAGGGCCTGCAAAGGGCAGATACGATACACCTGCACCGGCTGTAGGAGCGAGCTTGCTCGCGAAAAACTCGAAGGCCCCCCGGACATTCAGGCAACCCACGTCATCGTTGAAGTTTTTCGCGAGCAAGCTCGCTCCTACAGTGTCAGCGTTTCATTGTGGCGGCCGCCAGGATCAGCGCTTTCATCTCGGCCACGGCACCTTTGAAACCGACGAACAACGCGTGCGCCACCAAGGCGTGGCCGATGTTCAGCTCGTTGATGCCCTTGATCGCAGCCACGGCCTCGACGTTATGGTAGTGCAAACCGTGGCCGGCGTTGACGATCAGGCCTTCCTTGAGGCCGCAGTTCACACCGTCAATGATGCGTTGCAGTTCGTCGGCGACTTCGGTCGGTGTGGTAGCGTCGGCGTAACGGCCGGTGTGCAGTTCGATGGCCGGCGCACCGACACGGCGCGAGGCTTCGATCTGGCGCTCGTCGGCGTCGATGAACAGCGAGACTTCGCTGCCGATCTTCGACAAGCGCTCTACCGCAGCCTTGATCCTTGCCTCCTGGCCCGCCACGTCGAGGCCGCCTTCGGTGGTCAGTTCCTGACGAGTCTCCGGGACCAGGCAGATGTGCGCCGGGCGGATGCGCTCGGCGAACTGCATCATTTCTTCGGTGACGCCCATCTCGAAGTTCATGCGGGTTTGCAGCACGTCCTTGAGCACCAGCACGTCGCGCTCCTGGATATGGCGGCGGTCTTCACGCAGGTGCACGGTGATGCCGTCGGCGCCCGCTTCTTCGGCGTCCAGCGCGGCCTTGACCGGGTCAGGGTAACGGGTGCCCCGGGCCTGGCGCAGGGTGGCGACGTGGTCGATGTTGACGCCAAGAAGAATGCGATTGCTGGTGGTCACGGAAGCGCTCCTGAATAGGGAAAGAAACGCTGCACAGCATACACGGGGTTGTCAGGGCTTTCGAAACAACTCGCGGCTGACCAGCGGCCGCCCGCCCAGGTGCACGGCCAGCGCTTGGCGCATCAGGCGCTTGGCGGCGGACAAAGCACCCGGGGCGCTCCAATCGGCTTCGCTCATCGCCAGCAACTCGGTGCCCTGGAACAGGCCAGGTTGCAGCAGGTACACGCGCTCAAGGCCGGCATCGACTTGCAGGCGATACATGCCGTCGGCGGCGATGGGGTCGCCGTGCAGGTCGTTGGCGAGTTCGAAGCCGTAGCCCAGGTCGTCGAGCAGGCGCCATTCAAAAGCGCGCAGCAGCGGCTCCAGCGGGCGGCCTTCGGCGAGGGCGAGCAAGGTGGCGGCGTAGTGATCGAAGACGCTCGGGTGCGGGTCTTCGGCGGGCAGTAGGCGGATCAGCAGTTCGTTGAGGTAGAGGCCGCTGAACAACGCATCACCGTTGAGCCAGGCCGACGTACCGACGCTCTCGAGCCGCCCAACGTTTTTCAGCTCGCCCTTGCCGCGAAATTCCACGTCCAGCGCCACGAATGGCCTTGCCAGCGTGCCGGCCTTGCCACGCGCGCTGCGCAATACCGCGCGCAGGCGACCTTGAGGCGTGAGAAAGTCCACCAGGGCGCTGGTCTCGCGGTAGGCACGGCTGTGCAGGACGTAGGCGAGTTGGCTGGGGGGTGGGGATTGGGACATGGAAGTCTCTTCGCAGAACTTAAGAACAGCGACAAACCAATGTGGGAGCTGGCTTGCCTGCGATGCAGGCACCTCGGTTTTTCAATTGCACCGAGGTGATGCTATCGCAGGCAAGCCAGCTCCCACACAAGCCCGCTCCCACAAAGGTATGCGGTGTTTACAGGTCGCCGTAGCCCAGCGAGCGCAGTGCACGCTCATCATCGGACCAACCACCCTTAACCTTCACCCACAGGTTGAGCATGATCTTGGAATCGAACAACAACTCCATGTCCTTGCGCGCTTCGGTACCGATGCGCTTAATGCGCTCGCCCTTGTCGCCAATGATGATTTTCTTCTGGCCGTCACGTTCGACGAGGATCAGCGCATGGATGTGCAAGGTCTTGCCCTGCTGCTTGAACTCTTCGATTTCGACGGTGATCTGGTACGGCAGCTCGGCCCCCATCTGGCGCATTATTTTCTCGCGGACCAGTTCGGCGGCGAGGAAACGGCTGCTGCGGTCGGTGATCTGGTCTTCCGGGAAGAAGTGCTCGTTCTCCGGCAGGTAGCCGGCGATCACGCGTTCCAGGGCTTCGAGGTTATGCCCGTGCTGGGCCGAGATCGGCATGATCTGGGCGTTCGGCAGTTGTTCCTGCAGCCAGCTCAGGTGCGGCATCAGTTCGGCTTTGTCTTCGATACGGTCGGTCTTGTTCAGCGCGACGATCAAGGGGCCGGTTACGTATTGCACACGCTCGAGGACCATCTGGTCTTCATCAGTCCACTTGGTGCGGTCGACCACGAAGATCACCACGTCGACGTCTTTCAACGCCGCCGAAGCGGTTTTGTTCATGTAGCGGTTAAGCGCTTTCTCGCCGCCTTTGTGCATGCCCGGGGTGTCGACGTAGACCGCTTGTACGTTGCCTTCGGTCTTGATGCCCAGCATGTTGTGGCGAGTCGTCTGCGGCTTGCGCGAGGTGATCGCGAGCTTCTGGCCGAGGATGTGGTTGAGCAGCGTGGACTTGCCCACATTGGGGCGGCCAACGATGGCAACATAGCCACAGCGTGTTGCGGTTGAATCAGTCATGGCCATTCTCCACGCCCAGGGCAATCAGTGCTGCAGCGGCCGCTACCTGTTCGGCAATACGACGGCTCACACCCTGACCTCGGCTTTTTTCATTCAGTAAGGTGATTTCACATTCCACGAAGAACACGCGGCAATGCGGCTCACCCTGGATATCCACCACTTCGTAACGTGGCAGTTCGCAACCACGGGACTGCAGGTATTCCTGCAGGCGGGTCTTGGGATCTTTGTTGGTGTCGACCAGCGTCAGGCTTTCGATTTCCGAGGCCAGCCAGGCGACCACGCGCTCCTTGGCTGTCTCCATACCTGCATCGAGGTAGATCGCACCGATCAACGCTTCCAGGGCATCCGCCAGGATCGACTCGCGACGGAAGCCACCGCTTTTCAATTCACCGGAACCCAGTCGCAGGTATTCGCCCAGGCCGAAACCACGGGCCAGCACGGCCAGGGTCTCGCCTTTCACAAGGCGTGCACGCAAGCGCGACAGCTGGCCTTCGCGCGCTTGAGGGAAACGTTCGAAGAGCGCCTCACCGGCGGCAAAGTTAAGGATGGCATCACCGAGGAATTCCAGGCGCTCGTTGTTGCGCCCAGCAAAGCTGCGGTGTGTGAGGGCAAGGACCATCAATTCCTGGTCCTTGAAGGTGTAGCCGAGCTGGCGCTCGAGACGACTTAAAGAAACGCTCACGGTTTACCCATATCTGTTTGGTGGCACCGGCGGCCATCGACGATTGACGCAGTGTTCAAATTCAAATCCTGGTTGGTGCTGCATGGGGCCGGGCAAATAATTGTCCCAGCCCCAGAAAAGCATTCGGCGCTGTGTTCACAGCGCCGCCTGTATTACTTGATCAGCCCGACCCGCGAGAAGTTCGGCAGGTGGCTGAGTTTGGACTCCGGCCAACTCATCCAGACCGCGAAGGCCTTGCCGACGATATTTTCGTCGGGGACCATGCCCAGCAAGTCCTTGGGAATAGCGGGATCATTCCAATAGCGGCTGTCATTGGAGTTGTCACGGTTGTCGCCCATCATGAAGTAGTGCCCGGCAGGCACTTTCCACTCACCGTCAGGCTGGCGGTAGCGCGACATTTCCTTGCGGATCTCATGCTCTACCGCGCCGAGTTTTTCCTGGTACAGCTCGGCGCTGCCCAGGGAACTTGGCTCGGAGCCGAGCAGCTTCTCGGCCACCGACTCACCGTTGATCAACAGACGCTTGTCGCCCGTGTAGCGAATCACATCGCCCGGCAGGCCGATCACGCGCTTGATGTAGTTGACGTTCGGGTCGCTCGGGAAACGGAACACCATCACATCGCCGCGCTGCGGGTCACCAATTTCGATGACCTTCTTGTCGATCACCGGCAGGCGAATCCCGTAGGCAAACTTGTTCACCAGAATGAAGTCGCCCACGTCCAGGGTTGGTTTCATCGACCCCGAAGGAATCTGAAACGGCTCCACCAGGAACGAACGCAGCACCAGCACGATGAACAATACCGGGAAGAACGACTTGCCGTATTCAACCAGCAAAGGCTCTTTGTTGAGCTTCTCGACCACCACGGCATCGGGCTGGCTGACGCTGCCCTGATACGAAGCGATAGCCGCCCGCCGACGCGGGGCGAAGAACACCAGATCAAGCAACGCCAGGAGGCCACAAACGGCAACGGCGATGACCAGCAACAGCGGGAAATTTAGTGACATAGGACCTAACTATCCAACCTGAGCACCGCAAGGAAGGCTTCTTGTGGAATTTCCACGTTGCCCACTTGCTTCATGCGTTTTTTACCGGCCTTTTGCTTCTCAAGCAGCTTGCGCTTACGGCTTACGTCACCGCCGTAGCATTTGGCCAGTACGTTCTTTCTGAGTGCCTTGACGGAGGTCCGTGCAATGATCTGCCCGCCGATGGCGGCCTGGATCGCGACGTCGAACATCTGGCGCGGAATCAGTTCTTTCATCTTCTCGGTCAACTGGCGACCTTTATAGTGCGCATTGTCCTTGTGCACGATCAGTGCCAGGGCATCGACCTTGTCGCCGTTGATCAACACATCCAGCTTCACCAGATTAGCCGACTGGTAACGGTCGAAATGGTAATCCAGCGAAGCATAGCCGCGACTGGTGGATTTGAGACGGTCGAAGAAGTCCAGCACCACTTCGTTCATCGGCAAATCATAGGTCACTTGCACCTGGGTACCGAGGAACAGCATGTCGTGCTGTACGCCACGTTTTTCGATACACAGGGTAATGACGTTGCCCAGGTGTTCCTGCGGCACAAGAATATTGGCGCGCACGATCGGTTCGCGCATGTCTTCGATGGAAGACAGGTCTGGAAGCTTCGACGGGTTATCGACGTAAATCGTTTCACCGGTTTTCAACGCCAGCTCAAAAATAACCGTTGGCGCGGTGGTGATCAGGTCCAGGTCGTATTCGCGCTCAAGGCGCTCCTGGATGATCTCCATGTGCAGCATGCCGAGGAAGCCGCAGCGGAAGCCGAAGCCCAGGGCGTCGGAGCTTTCCGGGGTGTACTGCAACGACGAGTCGTTGAGGGTCAGCTTTTGCAGGGCTTCGCGGAAGTCTTCGAAGTCGTCGGAGCTGACCGGGAACAGGCCGGCGTAGACCTGCGGCTGGATGCGTTTGAAACCCGGCAGCACGTCGACGTCAGGGGTGGAGCTCAAGGTCAGGGTGTCACCGACCGGCGCACCGTGGATGTCCTTGATACCGGCAATGATGAAGCCTACTTCACCGGCTTTCAGATCAGTGGTAGCCGTGTGCTTGGGGTTGAACACACCGACGCTGTCCACTAGGTGGATCTTGCCGGTGGACTTGACCAAGATCTTGTCGCCCTTTTTCACACGGCCATGGCGTACGCGTACCAGGGAAACAACGCCCAGGTAGTTGTCGAACCAGGAGTCGATGATCAACGCTTGCAGCGGATCTTCGTAGTTGCCGGTGGGGGCGGGAATGGTCTTGACCAGGCGCTCAAGCACTTCGTCGACGCCCAGGCCGGTCTTGGCGCTGCACTCGACGGCGTCAGTGGCGTCAATGCCAATGATTTTTTCGATTTCTTCTTTGACGCGGTCCGGATCGGCTTGTGGCAAGTCGATCTTGTTCAGCACCGGCATCACTTCCAGGCCTTGCTCGATGGCGGTGTAGCAGTTGGCTACGGACTGGGCTTCAACACCCTGACCCGCGTCCACCACCAGCAATGCGCCTTCGCAGGCCGCCAGGGAACGGCTGACTTCATAGGTGAAGTCGACGTGGCCCGGGGTGTCAATGAAGTTCAGCTGGTACTTGATACCGTCTTTGGCGGTGTAGTACAGGGTGACGCTGTGGGCCTTGATGGTGATCCCGCGCTCGCGTTCGAGGTCCATGGAATCCAGCACCTGGGCTTCCATTTCACGCTCGGCAAGGCCGCCGCACATCTGGATGAATCGATCGGCCAGCGTCGACTTACCATGGTCAATGTGGGCGATGATGGAGAAATTGCGGATATGACTCAAATCACTCACGGATCAACACTCAAAAAGGCTGCAGGCAGATTGCCCGCTGAAAAATAGCCGGGAATTGTACCTGATGCTCAGGCCAGGCGTCATCTTTGCTGACCAGAACAAAAATGCCCCGAACTCTCGACCGGGGCATTTTTTGTTCATAAGCGTGGTATCAACCGGCTCGACGCAGTAGCCAGAAGCCAGCCAAGGCGCAGATGGCCGTGGGCACCAGCACCGCAAACAGCGGCGAGAAGCCGAACACCAGGCTCGACGGGCCGAGCAGGTCCTGGGCGATACGGAATGTGAAACCCACCAGCACGCCGGTAAATACACGCTGGCCCAGGGTTACGGAGCGCAGCGGACCAAAGATGAACGAGATCGCCATCAGCACCAGCGCCGCCGTCACCACCGGTTGCAACACCTTGACCCAAAATGCCAGCCAGTAACGACCGTTGTTCAGGCCCTGGTCCTTCAGATAGTGGATATAACTCCAAAGCCCGGAGATCGGCAGGCTTTCCGGGATCATCACCACGGTATTGAGCAGTTGCGGCTTGAGGGCAATGTCCCACTCTTCGCTTGGCACGTTGATCACTTCGGTGCTGGCCTTGGTACCTTGGCCGATATCGCGGAAATACGTGGTGGTCACATCGCTCAATTGCCACTTTTCATCACTGTACTGCGCACGTTTGGCGAAGCTTGACGACAGCAGATGGCGTTCTTTGTCAAAATTGTAGCGGGTCACACCAATCAACAGGCCGCCCGGTTGCACGGCGTTGATGTGGATGAATTGATCACCCTGGCGGTGCCACAGGCCGCGCTTGGAGCTTTGCGCATCGCCCGACCCCTGAGCCAAGGCACGATTAGCCTGGGCCGTGGATTCAGTCGGCGGCGCGACGTATTCACCGATCAGCACGCTGCACAGCATCAGCAGCAACATAGGCTTCATCACCGCCCAGACGATACGACCGATGGAAACCCCGGCCGCGCGCATGATGGTCAGTTCGCTGTTGCTGGCCAGGGTACCCAGGCCGATCAGACAGCCAATCAGCGCAGCCATCGGCATCATCTCGTAAAGACGACGCGGCGCGGTCAGCGCGACAAAGCTGAGCACATCCCACACGGTATAGGTGTCGCTGACGTTACCCACTTCATCGATGAAGGCGAACAACGACGCCAGGCCCAGGATGATGCCCAATACCGCCAGGATGGCGATCAGTACACTGCTACCGATGTAGCGATCGAGCTTAGCCACGGGCCAACTCCTTCTGGCCACGACGGCTCTTCATTTTCAAACGTATGGGTTCCCAGTAGAGCAGGCCCAGGCCAATCACCAGGAAGATCCCGTGCACCCACCACAGGCCCAGGGTCGGCGACAGCTTGCCCTTTTCCAGGGAACCACGAGCCGAAATCAGGATGGTCAGGTAAGCCATGTACAGCAGGATCGCCGGCAGCAGCTTGAGGAAACGCCCCTGGCGCGGGTTGACGCGCGACAGCGGCACGGCCATCAAGGTCACGATGAACACCAGCAGCGGCAGGGAAATTCGCCATTGCAGTTCGGCGATGGAACGCAGTTCCTTGCTGCCGAACAGGTCGGAGGTCGGGATGGCGTCACGGTCGGTGACTTCGTCGCTGATATCCGGACGCGCCAGCATCACGCCATAGGTGTCGTACTGGATTGCACGGTAATCGGCCATGCCGGGGCTGCCGTCATAGCGATAGCCGTTTTCCAGGATCAGGTAGCGGCTGCCGTCCGGGCGCACTTCCTGGCGGCCCGAATCGGCTACCAATATGGAAATACCACGGTCCTTCTTGTCCTGGCCCAGGCGTTTCTCGGAGATAAACACCCCGCCCAGGTTAGCGCGATCGTCGGTCAGGGTTTCGGTGTAGGTCACCCGAGAGCCGTCATTGAGCGCCTGAAAACGGCCTGGCTCAAGGGTATCGAACTCGGTCATCGCGTCCTGTTTGTTCAGCACCAACTGGAACTGCATGGCGCCCTGGGGAGCCAGGCTCAGGCTCAGCCAGGCGACGACCAGCGCGACGCCGGCGGCGGGGATCATGGTCATGCCCAACAGGCGCTGCTGGCTCATGCCGGTGGCCGAGAGCACGGTCATTTCGCTTTCAAGGTACAGGCGGCCGTATGCCAGCAGGATCCCCAGGAACAGGCCCAACGGCAGGATCAGTTGCAGGAAGCCCGGCAGGCGAAAACCCATGATCAGGAACAGCGAGCCTGGGTCCAGGGCGCCCGAAGCGGCTTGGGCCAGGTATTTGACGAAACGACCACTCATGATGATGACCAGCAATACCGCACTCACGGCACTCAGGGTCAACAGGACTTCGCGGGACAGATAACGGAAGACGATCAAACCAGACACTCCAGGGTTGTCAGGCTAAGGCGGCCAAACAAGCAAGCATACCGAGTCAGCCCCTTTACACAGGGCCGGCTAAAAAGATGGCGCATTATCCTGTGATTGACCGCGCCTGTCACTGCGCAACCTCATGCACGTGCACAAAGCTGGTGGCAAGGGTTGTCAGGCTCCGCCGGCGAGGTTCAAACTGCGGCCTTTGTCGCCGGCGGTTTACACAGCTGCCGGGTATTAAAGCCGGAGTACAGACTCCTGGCTAATAGACCTTTATAAGGGACCCGAAAATGGAATTGGTTGTAAAAAGCGTTAGCCCCGAAACGTTGAAAACCGCCACCCTCGTGGTCGCCATTGGCGAAGGCCGCAAACTCGGCGTTGCCGCCAAGCAACTCGACGAACTCAGCGGCGGCGCTATCAGCGCCGTGCTCAAGCGCGGCGACCTGGCCGGCAAAGTCGGCCAGAGCCTGCTGCTGCAGAGCCTGCCCAACCTTAAGGCCGAGCGTGTATTGCTGGTGGGCGTGGGCAAGGACGCCGAACTCGGCGACCGCCCTTTCCGCAAGATCATCAGCGCCATCCTCACCACCCTCAAGGGCCTGGGCGGCAGCGATGCAGCGCTGGCACTCGATGAAATCGTCGTAAAAGGCCGTGACAGCTACGGCAAGACCCGCCTGCTGGCTGAAACGTTGGTGGATGGTGGTTACTTCTTCGACCAGTTCAAGAGCCAGAAAGCCGAACCGCGTGCCCTGAAGAAAATCACCCTGCTGACCATCAAGGCGGCCCAGGCTGAAGTCGAGCGCGCCGTCACCCACGCGACAGCAATCGCCAATGGCATGTCGTTCACCCGCGACCTGGGTAACCTGCCGCCGAACATCTGCCACCCGACCTTCCTGGGCGAACAAGCCAAGGCACTGGGCAAAGAGTTCAAGGGCCTGAAAGTTGAAGTGCTGGACGAGAAAAAGATCAAGGAACTGGGCATGGGCTCGTTCTATGCCGTAGGCCAGGGCAGCGACCAGCCGCCACGCCTGATCGTGATGCAATACAACGGCGGCAAGAAGTCCGAGAAGCCTTACGCCCTGGTCGGCAAAGGCATCACCTTCGACACCGGCGGCATCAGCCTCAAGCCGGGCCTGGGCATGGACGAGATGAAGTACGACATGGGCGGCGCCGCGAGCGTGTTCGGCACCCTGCGCGCCGTACTGGAACTCAAACTGCCGATCAACCTGGTGTGCATCCTGGCCTGCGCCGAGAACATGCCAAGCGGCGGCGCGGCGCGCCCGGGCGATATCGTGACCACCATGAGCGGCCAGACCGTCGAAATCCTCAACACCGACGCCGAAGGCCGCCTGGTGCTGTGCGACGCCCTGACCTACGCCGAGCGCTTCAAGCCGCAGGCCGTGATCGACATCGCCACCCTGACCGGCGCCTGCATCGTCGCCCTGGGTTCCCATACCTCGGGCCTGCTGGGCAACAACGACGAACTGATCGAGCAATTGCTCAGCGCCGGCAAGGCTGCCGACGACCGCGCCTGGCAACTGCCGCTGTTCGATGAGTACCAGGAACAACTGGACAGCCCGTTCGCCGACATCGCCAACATCGGCGGTCCGAAAGCCGGCACCATCACGGCTGCCTGCTTCCTGTCGCGCTTTGCCAAAAACTTCAACTGGGCCCACCTGGACATCGCCGGCACGGCCTGGACCAGCGGCGGCAAGGACAAGGGCGCCACTGGCCGTCCGGTTCCGTTGCTGACCCAATACCTGCTGGATCGCGCCAAGGCCTGACGCTAAAACGCCGGGGTCGCCATTGCGTCACCCCGGCCGTAGCAGCTGCCGAGCGCAAGCGAGGCTGCGTTGGCGGAGTATCTGACACACCGCAACGCAGCCTCGCTTGCGCTCGACAGCTGCTACGCCAAGCTCAGACTCCTTTGCGGCGAAGGGTGATCGATTTAATTGCGGCGCGGCTATAAGGACCCCAATGACCCAAGTCGACTTCTATATATTGCCCAGCGCCGACCCGCTCGCGCGCCTGGACTTTGCCTGCAAGCTCACCGAAAAAGCCTGGCGCATGGGCCACCGTATCTACCTGCATTGCAGCGATGCGACCCAACGCGACGAACTGGATGCCCGCCTGTGGCGCTTCAAGGGCGAAAGCTTTGTGCCCCACGGCCCAGCCGAATCCGAGCCCGAAGGCTTGGTGGTACTGGGTTTGGGGGACAGTTGCGGCGATCACCAGGACCTGCTGGTCAACCTGGACCTGAAAGTACCGCCCTTTGTCAAGGCGTTCGCCCGCGTGGCGGAAGTGGTGGTGGAAGATCCGGCTATTCGTCAGGCCGCGCGGGAGAGTTTCCGTTTCTACCGCGAACAGGGCTATCCTCTGCAAGATCACCGGCTACAACGACTTTGAGCACACGATGGACACTCCCAATTCTGTAAAAAAAGACGACCACCTGCTGGACGACCTCGAGTCGATCCGCCAGTTGCTGGGTGATGATGACTTGCAGCCGCCGCTGCTGACCGAGACGATCGAGAGCGAGGTACAGATTCCACTGTTATTCGACATGGTAGGTAATAAGCCCGCAGCCCCGGTGGCAGTCACTGCAGCAGCAGAACCCGCCCCCGCTGAAAAAGGCCCGGACGCCCTACTGCTGCACCTCGATAACGAACTGCGCGCCGCTGCGCAATTGATCATGCAGGACGTGATCGACGATTTTGCCCCGCATATCGAGACCGAGATCAAGCGTCGGTTGGATGCGCGGATGGAAAGGTTGCTTAGCCAGTACCAGTCTTAATAGCTGTCCAGATCCTTGTGGGAGCTGGCTTGCCTGCGATCGCAGTGTCTCAGTCAACATCTTCAGTGGCTGGCATACCGCTATCGCAGGCAAGCCAGCTCCCACATTGGTTTTGCATAGGCCTTTAGTCCGTCTTCAACTCGCCCTCCACGCCCTCCCCCGTTATACTTGCCGGCTTTCCTGAATTAATGCCAACTAGGGTCCCGCCGCGCATGGATAAGACCTACCAGCCCCACGCTATCGAAACTTCCTGGTACAACACCTGGGAGTCCGAGAACTATTTCGCCCCACAAGGTGCGGGCGACTCGTACACCATCATGATTCCGCCACCGAACGTCACTGGCAGCCTGCACATGGGCCATGGCTTCAACAATGCGATCATGGATGCGTTGATCCGTTTCCGCCGCATGCAGGGCCGCAACACCCTGTGGCAGCCAGGCACCGACCACGCCGGTATCGCCACGCAGATGCTGGTGGAACGCCAACTCGAAGCCACCGGCCAGAACCGTCACGACCTGGGTCGCGAGAAATTCCTGGAAAAAATCTGGGAATGGAAAGACCAGTCCGGCGGCAACATCAGCCGTCA
This sequence comes from Pseudomonas sp. LAP_36, assembly GCF_019456785.1. Lineage (NCBI taxonomy): Bacteria > Pseudomonadati > Pseudomonadota > Gammaproteobacteria > Pseudomonadales > Pseudomonadaceae > Pseudomonas > Pseudomonas sp. LAP_36. The sequence goes on along the minus strand of NZ_JAHZMS010000001.1, from coordinate 390,928 downwards.
GATCCGCCGCCTGGGCTCGTCCGTCGACTGGAGCCGCGAGCGCTTCACCATGGACGACGGCCTGTCGGAATCCGTGAAAGAAGCCTTCGTGCGCCTACATGAAGACGGCCTGATCTACCGCGGCAAGCGTCTGGTCAACTGGGACACCAAGTTGCACACGGCGATTTCCGACCTTGAAGTGGAAAACCACGACGAGAAAGGCTTCCTGTGGAACCTCAAGTACCCACTGGCCGACGGCGCCAAGACCGCTGAAGGCAATGACTACCTGATCGTCGCCACCACTCGTCCGGAAACCATGCTCGGCGACGCCGCCGTAGCGGTTAACCCGAACGATGAACGCTACCAGGCGCTGATCGGCAAGTTCGTCGAGCTGCCTTTGGTTGGCCGTCGCATCCCGATCATCGCGGACGACTACTGCGACCCGGAATTCGGCACCGGCTGCGTGAAAATCACCCCAGCCCACGACTTCAACGACTACGAAGTCGGCAAGCGCCACAACCTGCCGCTGCTGAACATCTTCGACAAGAATGCCGCCGTACTGCCGGCCTGCCAGGTGTTCAACCTGGACGGCACGCTGAACGAGAGCATCGACGGCAAGATCCCGGCCGAATACGCCGGCCTCGACCGCTTCGAAGCACGCAAGCAGATCGTTGCCGCCTTCGACGCCGCCGGTTTGCTGGTGAGCGTTGACGACCACGGCCTGAAAGTGCCGAAGGGCGACCGTTCCGGCACCGTGATCGAACCGTGGCTGACCGACCAGTGGTACGTGTCCACCAAGCCGCTGGCCGAGCCTGCGATTGCCGCAGTGGAAGATGGCCGCATCCAGTTCGTACCGAAACAGTACGAAAACATGTACTTCTCGTGGATGCGTGACATCCAGGATTGGTGCATCAGCCGTCAGCTGTGGTGGGGCCATCGTATTCCGGCCTGGTACGACGAATCAGGCAAGGTCTACGTAGGCCGCGACGAAGCCGAAGTGCGTGCCAAGCACAACCTCGGCCCGGACGTTGCGCTGCAACAAGACAACGACGTACTGGACACCTGGTTCAGCTCGGGCCTGTGGACGTTCTCTACCCTGGGCTGGCCGCAGCAGACCGAATTCCTGAAGAAATTCCACTCCACCGACGTGCTGGTCACCGGTTTCGACATCATTTTCTTCTGGGTTGCCCGGATGATCATGCTGACCATGCATTTGGTGAAAAACGAAGACGGCACGCCGCAAGTACCGTTCAAAACCGTGTACGTGCACGGCCTGGTGCGTGATGGCCAGGGCCAGAAGATGTCCAAGTCCAAGGGCAACGTCCTGGACCCGCTGGACATCATCGACGGCATCGACCTGGAAACCCTGGTGCAGAAACGCACCTCGGGCCTGATGCAGCCAAAACTGGCGAAGAAGATCGAGAAGCAGACCCGCGACGAGTTCGCCGACGGCATCGCCAGCTACGGCACCGACGCCCTGCGCTTCACCTTCTGCTCGCTGGCGTCCACCGGTCGCGACATCAAGTTCGACATGGGCCGCGTCGAAGGCTATCGCAACTTCTGCAACAAAATCTGGAACGCGGCGCGCTACGTGCTGGATAAAGGCGAAGACTGCGGCCAGAACGGCGAAGAAGTCGAACTGTCCCTGGCTGACCGCTGGATCATCTCGCAACTGCAACGCACCGAAGCCGAAGTGACCCGCCAGCTCGACCAGTTCCGCTTCGACCTGGCCGCACAGGCCTTGTACGAGTTCATCTGGAACCAGTATTGCGACTGGTACTTGGAACTGTCCAAACCCGTGCTGTGGGACGAGAACGCACCGGTCGAACGCCAGCGCGGCACCCGCCGCACCCTGGTGCGCGTGCTCGAAGTGGCGCTGCGCCTGGCGCACCCGTTCATGCCGTTCATCACCGAAGAAATCTGGCAGCGCCTCGCGCCGCTGGCCGGTATCGAAGGCAAGACCATCATGCTGCAGCCTTGGCCGGTGGCCAACGAAGCGCGTATCGATGAGGCGGCCGAAAGCGATATCGAATGGCTCAAGACGCTGATGATGGGCACACGTAACATCCGCGCCGAGATGAACATCGGGCCGGGCAAGCCACTGGCAGTGTTTGTAAAGAACGCCAGCGCTGAGGATCAGCGTCGTCTTACTGAGAACGATGCACTGCTCAAGAAGCTGGCGAAGCTGGAGTCGATCACTGTATTGGCGGCGGGCGAAGAAGCACCGCTGTCCGCCACCGCTCTGGTCGGCGACATGGAAGTGCTGGTGCCGATGGCTGGCCTGATCGACAAGGGCGCTGAACTGGCCCGCCTCGACAAAGAAATCCTGCGCCTGCAAGGCGAAGTGCAGCGGGTGGGCGGCAAGCTGTCCAACGCGGCGTTCGTCGACAAGGCGCCGGCTGAAGTGATCGAAAAAGAACGCGCCAAGCTGGCCGAGGCTGAACAGGCCTTGGGTAAGCTGGCGGAGCAACATGCGCGGATTTCCAGCTTGTAAGGTGTAAACCGCGTGAAAAAGAGACCTTCGGGTCTCTTTTTTTTGCCTTTTGTGGGAGCTGGCTTGCCTGCGATGCAGACAACTCGGTGTACCTGCACGACAGCGTTGATGCCATCGCAGGCAAGCCAGCTCCCACATTTGACCGAGATCACCTCAAGAATGTGTGACAATGCCCACCACTTTGAGCCAACACCAGAATCATCATGACCACCCCCAGCACGCCAAAACCTCCGCGCAAGAAGCCTAAAACCGCAGCCACGGCCAAACCCGTCGTGCCGCGCAAAGAGGCCACCCTGCACCCGCGCAACCGTCACACGGGCCGTTACGACTTCCCGGCGTTGATCAAAACCACGCCGGAACTGGCGCAGTTCGTGATCCTCAACCCCTACGGCAAGGAAAGCATCGACTTCGCCAGCCCGGATGCGGTGCGGGTGTTCAACCGGGCGCTGCTGAAAGCTTTTTATGGTATCCAGCACTGGGACATCCCGGCGGATTACCTGTGCCCACCGGTGCCGGGACGTGCGGACTACGTACACTTCCTCGCCGACCTGCTGGCCAGCGTCAACGACGGCAAGATCCCGCGCGGTTCAATCGTCAAGGTGCTGGACATCGGCATGGGCGCCAATTGCGTCTACCCGTTGATTGGCTACATGGAGTACCGCTGGAACTTCCTGGGCTCGGAGGTCGACCCTACTGCCGTGGCCGCAGCCAAGGCCATCGTGCAGTCCAATGACTTGAGCAAGGTCATCCAGTTGCGCCTGCAGGCTAACCCTAAGCAGATCCTGCTGGGCTTGCTGGAACCGGGTGAGCGCTTTGACCTGACCATGTGCAACCCGCCATTCCACGCGTCCATGGACGAAGCCACCAAGGGCAGCGAACGCAAGTGGCGAGCCTTGGGCAAGGCTGACCCGAAACGCAAGTTGCCGGTGCTGAACTTCGGCGGCCAATCGGCCGAGTTGTGGTGTGAAGGCGGTGAAGTACGCTTCGTGACCCAGTTGATCGCCGAGAGCGCGCACTTTGCCCACAAGGTGTTGTGGTTCAGCACTCTGGTGTCAAAAGCGTCGAACTTGCCCGCCATCGAGACTGCACTGAAAAAAGCCGGCGTGCTGGAAAGCCAAGTGGTGGAAATGTCCCAGGGGCAGAAGCAAAGCCGCTTTGTGGCCTGGACCTTCCAGACCAAGAACGAACAGCAGATCTGGCGCCAGCGCTGGGTGCGCGACTGATCCATTTGGCGAGGGAGCTTGCTCCCGCGGGACTGGGCTGGCGCTCCAGTGCGAAGCGCTCCCAGACTTTTGGGGCCGCTGCGCAGCCCAGCGGGAGCAAGCTCCCTCGCCACAGCAACCCCGCAACCACAGTAAATCGCAGGCAACAAAAAACCGTGCCCGGATCGCTCCGGAGCACGGTTTTTTTGCTGCGTCTTACTTGTTAACAGCGTCGGTCAGGCCTTTGGCCACAACCAGCTTGATAACTTTCTTGGCAGCGATTTCGATGGCAGCGCCAGTCGAAGGGTTACGGCCAGTACGGGCAGGACGCTCGGTCACTTTCAGTTTGCCAACGCCTGGCAGAGTGATTTCGCCGCCGTTTTCCAGCTGATCAGCAACGATCTGGCTCAGTTGGTCCAGCAGAGCGCGCACGGTGGTCTTCGGTGCGTCTACTGCTTCAGCCAGGTCAGCGATCAGTTGGTCTTTAGTAATAGCCATTGTGGTGTTCCTTCCCTATCAAATTCATATGGATTGCAGAGTGCAGTGTCAGCCGTCGAGCCCGACCGTCATGGCCTGGCACCCCCGGCTATAACCACGGAGATCGGGGTTATAGATGCTTGAAACGGGGATTGGTTCGACCTGACAGATGCTGAATGCACGCTTATCGCCGAGACTTGGCGTAAGACGGGGCAAAACTAGCACAGAGACGGGGAAATATCCGCCTCTACCTACCCATTTGGTCAGCTTTATCGCTCTAAACCGTGAAAAAAAGGCATATGGACCGTCGGAGGGTGCCCAAAACCGCCTTCGAAGCGCGTCTTGCCCAATGGGTGCGGTACACTGGGCAACTTTTTGGGGAGGGCGCACCGCTCCCCTTCAACCAGCCGAGAAGCCTATGCCGATCCGTCATTGCATCGTCCACCTGATCGACAAAAAACCCGACGGCACACCTGCAGTTCTTCACGCGCGTGACTCGGAGTTGTCCGAATCCGCTGCCATCGAGAACATGCTTGCCGACCTTAACGAGAGCTATAACGCCAAACAAGGCAAGGCCTGGGGCTTCTTCCATGCCGAGTCCGGCGCGCACCCGTTCAGCGGCTGGTTGAAGGAATATTTCGACGGTGGCCAGGATTTCACCACGTTCAGCCGCACTGCCGTCGAGCACCTGCAGAAGCTGATGGAAGAGTCCAACCTCTCCGTCGGCGGTCACGTGCTGTTTGCCCACTACCAACAAGGCATGACCGACTACCTGGCCATCGCCCTGCTGCACCACAGCGAAGGCGTGGCGGTGAATGATGAGCTGGACGTGACCCCTTCTCGTCACCTGGACCTCGGCCAACTGCACCTGGCGGCACGCATCAACGTCTCCGAGTGGCAGAACAACAAGCAGTCCAAGCAATACATCTCCTTTATCAAAGGCAAGAACGGCAAGAAAGTCTCGGAGTACTTCCGCGACTTTATCGGCTGCCAGGAAGGCGTCGACGGCCCGGGCGAGACCCGCACGCTGCTCAAGGCCTTCAGCGACTTCGTCGAAAGCGAGGACCTGCCGGACGAATCCGCTCGCGAAAAAACCAAGACCCTGGTGGATTACGCCAGCAGCCAGGCCAAGCTCGGCGAGCCGATGGGCCTGGAAGAACTCTCGGGGCTGATCGATGAAGATCGGCCAAAAGCGTTCTACGACCATATCCGCAACAAGGACTACGGCCTGTCGCCAGAGATACCGGCTGACAAACGCACGCTCAACCAGTTCCGTCGCTTCACCGGCCGTGCCGAAGGCTTGTCGATCAGCTTTGAAGCGCACTTGCTGGGCGACAAGATTGAATACGACGAAGCCGCCGGTACCTTGATCATCAAGGGCTTGCCGACCCAACTGACCGACCAGCTCAAGCGCCGCAACTGATGCTCGGCGGGGTTTTCAAGAAAGTCCTGCTGGTGTTGCTGGTCGTGGTGGTGATTCAGAACTGGGGCAAGATCGAGCGGGTGTTCAACCCATCGCAGGTGGTACCAGAGCAGACCCGCGCCTCGGCGCGTGTGGTGCTCTATTCCACCGAGTGGTGTGGTTACTGCAAGCAGATCCGCCGGTTCCTGGACCAGAAGGGCATTCCGTACCAGGCGTTTGATATCGAAAAAGACGCCCAGGCGCGCAAGGCGTATGAGGCGTTGGGTGGCGGTGGGATTCCGTTCGTGGATGTAAACGGCACACTGATCCGCGATTACAGCCCCGAGAAGATCATGGCTGCGCTGAAGTAATCAGCGCACCACGATCATCCGGCCCAATACCGTGTGCTGCTCAAAGCCAAGCACAGCCTGCAACGCATTCAACACCGCCTGCGGGTCTTTGCTCGGGAAGCTGCCGCTGACCCGCTTGGCGCCCATCTCTTCGTTGAGCAACAGAATGCGGCCCGGATAGTAGCGCCCCAAGTCATTGATCACATCGGCCAGCGGCGCCTTGTAGTAGTTGAGCCAGCCGTCACGCCAAGCCAGGCGTGATTCGCTGTCGACCGCATGCAGAGGGTCGGCGACACCGTCGACGTAGGTCACTTGCTGGCCTGCCGTAAGAATTTGCTGCTGGCCCTGCTTGGACGGTATGACGCCAACGCGCCCGGACAACACGGTTACCTGAGCACCCTCCGGTTGCAGGCGCACTTCAAACTGCGTACCCAACACCCGCGCTTCGCCGCTGCCCGCCTCCACCACAAAGGATTGCCCGGTGTGAGTTACGCTGAAAAAACCGGCGCCGCGACGCAACTGGATATGCCGCTCACCCTGGCTGAAATCCACCGCAATGGCACTGTCGGCATCGAGGGTGACTTGGGACTTGTCGGCCAGCGTGACGGTTCTGACCTCCCCCGGCGCTGTCACGTAGTCGGCGCCGAAGTCATCGACCCAGCGCGACGGCTGCCAACCGGCGCCCATCGACACCATCAACACCAGACAGGCGGCCATCGCCAACGCGCCAGACCAGCGCACAACCCGTGAGCGCTTCGAGGTGTTCATCGCATTGAGATAGCCCTGCAAGGCCATGGCCTCTTCATCCGCCAATTTGCGTGCCGGCACTTCGCTCAACTCCCACAGCACCTGAGCCTGTGCGTAGGCCTCGACGTGCGCGGGATCGGCGCGCAGCCAGTGGCTGAACGTGGCCTGGTCGCCGCTGCTGGGTTGGTCATGCAACAGGCTCAGCCAAGCCAGTGCGGCCTGCTCCTGCGCGGGCGTGGGGGTGACGTTCACGGAGCTTTCCCTGGCGTGCGTGGGGGCGATGGTTCGCGAAGGCTGGCTTTGCAGGCTTCGAGGGCACGCATCATATGTTTTTCCACGGCACTTTGGGACAGGCCCATGGCCTTGGCGATCTCCGCGTATTTGCGGCCGTGAATGCGGTTAAGCAGGAAAATCTGCCGCGTGCGTTCGGGCAAGCTGCGCAAGGCGGCTTCGACGTGGCGCAAATCGTTGCCGGCTTCCAGCGCTGCCTGCGGTTCGCAACCCTGATTGTCCTGCTGCTCGGGCAGCCAGCCTTCGCTGCTGCGCACCCGCGCGCCTTCGCTGCGCAGGTGGTCGATGGCAATATTGCCGGCGCAGCGCAACAGGTAGGTGCTGAGTTCTTCGACCTGCACCAATGGCCGACGCCAGAAGCGCAGGAACAGGTCCTGCACCAGGTCGGCCGCCGTGGCGCGACATCCCACGCGACGGCTCACCAAGGCCTCCATCTGCGAACGCTGGGACAAAAACACCTGCAGGAAATGCGCACGTCCACCTGCCGCGTCAGCGTGCGGGCTGTCCTGGGATTCGGGTGGCGTGCTGATCATCAGGCTGAACTCAAAGAGTGGCAAAGGCCGCAACAGGGCTGGCGAGCAGGCCGACGCCCGCCAGGATCAAGGCCAGCCTTGGCCGATACGGCAACAACAGCACCAGCAACAGCGCACTGAGCATTAACACCGCGCACCACTCCACCAGGCCCTGGCCCCAACCCGCGATATTCACGGCGGGCCAGATCGACACCGTCAGCAGCACCCAACCAGCCACACGCAGGCCCAGCCGACGACGTGGCGATGGCGTGCTGTGCAGCAGTTCGCCGTGATGTCGGTCGGTAGACAAGCACAATGCGGTGAACCCCGCGTAGCACATCAGCAGTGCGAGCAGCATTCAGTTCGCCTCCTGCTTGAGCGTCAACCGGCGTGCGCGTTCAGGCTTGGAGGCAGGCACCGTACGCTGCTGCATTTTCCAGGCGGCCCAGGCGAGGAACACACCGCTGGCCAGGCAAGTCAAGTCGAAGCCGGCCATGGCCCAGTCGCCCGTTGCCAGGGAAACGCCCAGGTGATGGGAGGTCGTGAGCGCATTGAGCAGTGGAATGGCGATAAACAGCAGCGCGCCAAGGCTCAATTGTTCGATCCACCCCTGGCGACCGCGGCGCAGCATGGCGTGCAACAGGCTCAGGCCCCAGGCGATAAAGAAGGTTTGCACTTCCCAGTCGGAACGCTCGGCGAAGCTCACCGGCAACAAACGGTTGGCCCAGAAAAACGCCGCGATGGCGATCATCAGCCCGGACATGCTGGCGATGTTCAGCACTTCCACCAGGCGCAATTCAAACGGCATCACCGCGCTTTTTGCGTGCTTGAGCTGGCGTTTGCCAAGCCAGATCACCAGCCCGGTGCCAATCATCACCGTGCCCGCCAGACCACAGATAAAGTACAACCAGCGCAGCACCGGGCCGGCGAAATGGCCCATGTGCAGGCCATAAAAACTGCCGCCGGTCACGGCCGGCAGTGACTGTTCACCACTGACCCGCAATAGCTCGCCCGTGGTGCCGTTAAAGGACACCGTGCTGCCGAAATCATGCACCACGCTGTCAGAGCCGGCGCGAAACACATTGACCGAAGCGTTCACATCACTGGGGTTATTCACCGCCACACGCCCGACATGTCCACCCGCCCAATGCTCACGCGCCTGTTCGTACATCGGCACCAGCGGCTTCAACTGCCCGGGTTGCCCAAGCGCCGGTGCATTGTTTGTTGCCGGGAACACCTCACTGAAGAAGGCGCGGGTGTCGTTGCCGTACGAGGCCAGGATCGGTGCCGGCATTACCAGGCTCATGAAAATCACCAGGCTGCTGTAGGTGATCATCAGGTGAAATGGCAGCACCAATACACCCACCGCGTTGTGCCCGTCGAGCCAGGAACGCTGGCCTTTGCGGGGGCGGAAAGTGAAGAAGTCCTTGAAGATTTTCTTGTGGGTGATGATCCCGGTGATCAGTGCAACAAACATCACCATCGCGGCAATGGTCGACAGCCAGCGGCCCCAGGGATGCGGCATTTGCAGTTGGAAGTGAAAGCGATAGAAGAACTCGCCACCCATGCTTTCACGGGCCTGCACCGCCTGGCCGGTGACCGGGTCGAGGGTTTTCTGGATGAAGTTGCCACGCTTGCCGGGGTCGACTTTGTCCTGCCACATTACCGACAGACCGGGGTCGCGGCTGTCCGGCAGGGTGATAAACCAGCGGGCAGCGGTCGGCGCGACGTGCTGCAGATAGGTTTGAGCGACGTTCAGGCTACGTGCATCGTCCAGAGGACGAGCCTGCACTTCGGGCTGCATCCAGTGGCTGATTTCGTCTTTGAAATACGCCAACGTGCCTGTCAGAAAAATCGCAAACAACAGCCAGCCGAAGATCAATCCAGCCCACGTGTGCAACCAGGCCATGGCCTGGCGAAAGCCCTCTTTCATGTGCGCGCCATCCAAAAGCCCACGCCCGCCAGCGTGGCAAATGCTGCGCTCGGCAGCATCACGCCGAACCAGGCGCGTGCGGCGCTGCGGCAGGCGAAACACCAGAGCACGGCCAGCAAATAGAACACGAATGAACTCATCATCCCGGTGATCACAGCGTCGGCACGTGACGTGGGCATCCACAGCGCGAGGCAGATGCTGGCCAGTGAAGCCATCAGGTAACCGCCCACCACAGCAGCCAGTACGCGCGAGGTCACGGCGAGACGGTAGGAGACAGGCAGCGAGGTTTTGCTTTTCATGCGGAAGGCGCCAGGTTCATCAGCACGCGATATTAATGATAAATATTCTCATAAGCAAAAGAGAACAGATGAATCACCTGTGCAGATGGATTGCCGAAGCCCTTCATGCGCCCTACAATGCGAACAATTCTTGTTCTCTAAAGCATGCCGATGCTTGCGGAGCGTTCCCGTTGAGCCCGTCCAATACCGTCGAAGTTTTGTACAACGACCATCACCACTGGCTCACCGGCTGGTTGCGACGCAAACTCGGCTGCCCGGAAAGTGCCGCCGACCTGGCTCAGGACACGTTCATCCGCGTGCTCACCGGGCGGGAAACACCAACGCTGATCGAACCCCGCGCGTTCCTCACCACTGTCGCCAAGCGCGTGCTGTTCAACTTCTACCGTCGCCAGGACCTGGAACGCGCCTATCTCGATGCCTTGGCGCAAATGCCCGAACACGTGGCACCGTCGGAAGAAGAACGCGCAATCATCCTGCAAACCCTAATCGAGCTGGACCAACTGCTCGACGGCCTGCCCACGCAGGTCAAGCGTGCCTTCCTGCTGGCCCAACTCGATGGCCTGACTTACGCGCAAATCGGCGCTGAGTTGGGCATTTCCATCGCCACTGTTAAGCGCCACTTGAGCAAAGCGGCGATGCGCTGCTACTTCGCGCTATGAATTTTTCCACGCAAGTCGCCGAACAAGCCGTGCATTGGTTGATGGAAATGCAGCAAGGCGCCCTCAATCCGCGCCAGCAAGCCGCCTGGCAACAATGGTTGAACGCCCACAGCGAACACCAGCGCGCGTGGGACCACATGCAGCGCGTCAACCAGCGCCTGCGCGGCATGCCGTCGCCGCTGGCCCACGCGGCACTGAACGCCCCCACCTCCACCAGCCGACGCCAGGCCCTGAAGCTGCTGCTGATACTCGGCGCAGGTTCAGCCGCCGCCTGGAGCCTGCGCCAGCAACATATAGTGCCGCCGCTGAGCGCCGACTACCGTAGCCCCGTCGGCCAGCGCCGTAAGGTACAACTGGCGGATGGCAGCCAATTGCAGCTCAATACCGGCAGTGCGGTGGATGTGCATTTCGACGGCCAGCAACGCCTGATCCGCTTGCTCGAAGGCGAGATCCTGTTGACCAGCGCCGCAGGCAATACGCCGCTGCAGGTGCTGACCGGCCAGGGCCTGCTCAGCAGCCAGGCGGCGCGTTTGAACGTGCGCCAGTTCAACGATCACACTCAACTGTCGGTGTTTGAGGGGCGCGTCGACGTCATGCCCAATACCTATAGCGGCCTGCCGCTGACAGTCCAGGCTTCGCATCAGGTCAATTTCACGCGCAAAGGCTGGGACACCCCGCGCCCTACCGACGCCAACAGCGGCGCCTGGGCCGACGGCATGCTGGTCGCGGCTCACATGCGCCTGGAAGACTTCCTCGGCGAACTCGGCCGTTATCGGCGTGGCCAGGTTAATTGCGACCCACAGGTGGCCAATCTGCTGATCTCCGGCAGCTATCCACTGGACAACAGCGAACGCATTCTCGACCTGCTGGAAGTGAGCCTGCCGGTCAAAATCCGGCGGTTTACCCGCTACTGGGTGACCGTCCAGGCCCGCGCCTGAACTTTTTCTTAAAAACGATGAGCCGTTTTCCACACCTCGCGTGACAGAGAAGGAAAGCCACCTAGATCCTTCCTTCTCAGGACCGCCCGTCATGCCCCAGCAACCGACGCTTCTCGCCCGCTCACTGCGCCAACTCCTACTCGGCGCCAGCCTGAGTCTTACCGTACTGCCTCAGGTGATGGCCGCCGACGCCAAGCCTTTTCACATCGCGCCGACTTCGTTGGAAGCCGCACTGAATCAATTTGGCCGCGAAGCCGGCGTATTGATCTCCTTTGGTTCCGAAGTGACGGCGGGCAGGCAGAGCCGTGGCTTGACGGGCAACTACAGCGCGGCTGAAGGCCTGCAAAAACTGCTGGAAGGCACCGGCCTGCAAGCCCGCGCCGAAGGCGACAATGCCTACAGCCTGCAACCGGCCACTGCCCCAGCCAGCATTGAGTTGGGCACCTCCAGCGTGGTCGGCGACTGGCTCGGCGACGCCGCGCAAACCAACGTCTTCGAACACCCCGGCGCCCGTGATGTGATCCGCCGTGAAGAATTCGAACGCCAGGGCGCGACCCAGGCCAAAGACGTGCTCAACCGCATCCCTGGCGTCAACGCGCCGGAAAATAACGGCACCGGCAGCCATGACATGGCGCTGAACTTCGGTATTCGCGGCCTCAACCCGCGCCTGGCATCACGCTCCACGGTGCTGATGGACGGCATCCCGGTGCCTTTCGCGCCTTACGGCCAGCCACAGCTTTCGTTTGCACCGATCAGCATGGGCAACATGGACGCGGTGGACGTCGTCCGCGGCGGCGGCGCCGTGCGCTACGGCCCGCAAAACGTCGGCGGTGTGGTCAACTTCGTGACCCGCGCAATTCCGGATGCGCCCACTGTCAAAGGCGGCTTGCAGACCGAAACCAGCCCGTCCTCCAGCCATGACGGATTCAAGACCACCGGCAACCTGCTCGCCGGCGGCACCGCCGACAATGGCCTGGGCGGGGCGATTTTGTACTCCGGTACCCGTGGCGGCGACTGGCGCGAACACAGCGACACGCAAATCGACGACCTGATTCTCAAGGGCAAATACCAACTCGACGACGCCAACAGTTTCAACGCCATGGCGCAGTACTACGAAGGCCAGGCCGACATGCCTGGGGGCTTGAACGTCGCGAACTACAAGGCCGACCCGTACCAGTCCACCCGCCCCTACGACAAATTCTGGGGCCGCCGTACGATGTTCAACATCGGCTATCGCTATGAGCAGGACCGTCGCGAATTTACCGTGAACAGCTTCTTCACCAAGACCCTGCGCAGCGGCTACCTGGACCAGGGCACGTTCCTTTCGCTGTCCCCGCGTGAATATTGGGTACGTGGCATCGAGACCCGCTTCGCCCAAGGTTTTGACCTGGGTCCGACCAGCCATGAAGTCGGCGTCGGTTACCGCTACATCAACGAAGCCGGCCACGAACTGCGTTACCGCACGCCGATCGCCGCCAACCAGCAAATCCCCAGCACCGACAGCCGCAACGACCGCGACACCCGTGGCGGCACCGAAGCCAACGCCTTCTTCGTCGATGACCGGATTGATATCGGCAAGTGGACCATCACCCCGGGCATTCGCTACGAGATGATCGAGTCCCAGCAGACCAACAACCTCACCAACGTCAAATACAAGGGCGACTACAACACCGCGCTGCCGGCGCTGAACGTGCTCTACCACCTTACCGACAGCTGGAACCTTTACGCCAACACCGAAGGCTCGTTCGGCAGCGTGCAGTACAGCCAGATGCCCAACCGCGTGACCAGCGGCGAAGTGAAACCGGAAAAAGCCCGCACCTGGGAACTGGGCACCCGCTACGACGACGGCACCTTACGTGCGGAAATCGGTGCGTTTCTGATCAACTTCGACAACCAGTACGAAAGCAACCAGACCAACGACTCGGTGATTGCCCGTGGCGAAACGCGCCATCAGGGTATCGAGACCAGCGTCAACTATGCGCTCGACGGTTTGAGCCCGGCACTGGCCGGCTTTGATGTCTATGCCACCTACGCCTACGTCGACGCCACCATTCGCGAAGACGGCCCGAACAAAGGTAACCGCGTGCCTTTCTCCTCCAAGCACAAGGGCACTCTGGGCGTGGGTTACACCGAAGGTCGCTGGAAGCTCAACCTGGACAGCAGCTACCAGAGCAGCCAGTTCGCCGACAACGCCAATACCCAAAAGGAAAGTGCTGACGGCGCAAACGGACGCATCCCGGGCTACATGTTATTCAGCAGCCGCGCGGCATATGACTTCGGCCCGCAGCTGTCGGACTTGAACGTGGCAGTCGGGGTGAAAAACATCTTCAACACGCAGTACTTCACCCGCTCGTTCGACGATAACAACAAGGGCAAATACATAGGCGAGCCGCGCACGGTCTACGTGCAAACCTCCATCGCGTTTTAAGCCTGAAACGAAAACGGGCCTGCAAATGCAGGCCCGTTTTTAGTGGGGTGTGAAAAAACTGTCAGCTGTTAAGTGCAGCATTTTCGTTTTCCAGGAATTCCTCTTCAAGCGCGTCATCGTTCACTTTATTGGCCGGCAGGTTTTTACCGGCAGCGCGTGGCTTGCCTTGCAGCTTGCCAAACAAATGTTCCAACGCATGGTCCAGCTTGGTGGCTGCACCGTCGATCGCCTGTTCCAGGGTATCGGCCTTGTGCAGGACCGACACTGGCTGGTGGCCTTTTGGCCGTGCTTCCAGGCGGCAACTTAAATCGTGGGGACCGGGCTTATCGCCGTTCTCATCTTTCAGGTAGACCTCAACGCGGGTCAGGTCTTCTTCATAACGTTCGAGCGTGCTTTCAATGGTAGTACGTACCCACTCCTCCAGTCGGATGCTGCTTTCAATATGGTTATCGCTATTGACTTGGATTTGCATAGTTTTTCCCTTATTTCAGCTAGCTCGCGAGAGATCACGACTGCTTTACCAGGCAGGTAAAACCATGACCTCTTGATTACACAATTGGGCAGACCGCGAAACAATTCAACCCCTTTGCAAAGATAAATCACACATTACAAATTAAGTCTGACAACGATCAAACACGCTGTTATCGTCGGGAGTTGGGTACATCTTCTCACTCGCCCAATTTCCTACAACTGCCCCTCTCCCAGGGGGTGCAATCCGCGAAAAATCATCGCTTCTTCCACCAGCCAATCATGGACCGCCCGCACGCCCGGATGGTTCAGCGCGCCTGGCGCATACAACAATACGTAGCGTTTGTGGTTAGGCACGGCCAAGCCGAACGGCACGATCAAAGTACCGCGCTCCAGCTCATCGTTAAGCAAAGTGCGCCGCGCAATGGCCACGCCCATGCCGGCGATGGCGGCTTCGATGGTCAGGTGGTTGCGGTTGAAGGTGTGGCCACGACGCACATCGGCAACGTGATAGCCGATGGCATTCAGGTAGAACTCCCACTCCGCGTACTCATAACTCCCACGCCACGCAGTGATGTCGTGCAGCAGCGGGAAATGCACCAAATCAGCCGGGCCATGCAACGGTGGACGACCACGCAACAGGCTGGGTGCGCAGACCGGGAAGATCTGTTCGTCCAGCAGGGCTGTAGATAACAGGCCGGGGTAGCTGCCGTCATTCAAGTCGATGGCCAGGTCGAAGTCGCCCTCATGCAGGGCAATGCTGCTGTCTTCGGCAACCATGCGCAGTTGGATATCCGGAAAACGCTGCTGCAAGCGCGGTAAACGTGGGGTCAGCCACTTGCCGAGAAACGACGGGATCGAGCGCAGGCGCAGGGTGCCGCTGATCATCCCCGCGTCCAAGCGCTGCAATTCAGCATCGATGCTGCCGTAGGCTTCACCCACCGTTGCTGCCAACCGCTGCCCCTCGGCACTCAGCTCTACGCCACGTGCGCGTCGATGAAACAAGCGGAAACCTAATCGCTCCTCCAACTGACGGATTTGCTGGCTCACCGCCCCCGGCGTGATGTGCAGTTCTTCGGCGCAGCGGGTGAACGACAAATGCCGCGCCGCACAGGAAAAAACGTGCAGCCACACATAAGTCTGACCATGGAGGGGTCGGGTCATAGCGTTTAGTCCAGCTAAAGGGTGTCTTAGGATAATTCGTTGGTCAGTGCCGATCCAGAGCCTCAGTATCGCGCTAATTCCGCTCGTCCTACAAAAGATGGCAGCGATTTCCACTCCATTGCTTGTAAGGCTTTAGCATGGCTATCAGTGTTTTCGATCTATTCAAGGTAGGCATTGGCCCTTCCAGCTCTCATACCGTCGGCCCCATGCGGGCGGCGGCAACGTTTGCCCAAGCGCTGATCGACACCCAATTGCTGCGCGATACCCGCCGCGTTGAAGTGCGCCTGTATGGCTCGCTGTCCGCTACAGGCGTCGGTCACGCCACCGACCGTGCCTGCGTGATGGGCCTGATGGGCGAATGGCCAGATCAGGTCGATCCGACCTCAATCAATGCACGCATCCAGCAATTGCGCGAGTCCGGACGACTGCTACTCGCAGGCCAGCAGGAAATTGCCTTCAACTGGCATACAGATCTCCTACTGCTGGACGAAAGCTTGCCCTACCACCCCAACGCCATGTCCCTGCACGCCTACGGCGAAAACGGCCTGCTGAACGAGCAAACCTATTACTCGGTGGGTGGTGGTTTCATCATAGAGGCAGCCGAAGCAGCCTCGGGCATCGCGCCGACCAGCGATGTGGAATTGCCCTACGACTTTTCCAGCGCCGCTGAACTGCTGGCCCTCTGCAACAAGCACGGCCTGCGGGTATCGGAGCTGATGATGGCCAACGAACGTGCGTGGCGCAGCGACGACGAAATTCGCAGCGGCCTGTTGCATATCTGGTCGGTGATGCGCGAATGCGTGGAACAAGGCCTGCGCGATGAAGGCATTCTGCCGGGTGGCCTGGACGTGCCCCGCCGTGCAGCGAAATTACACCGCAGCCTGTTGGAAATCGGCAAACCGAATGTCATCACGTCAACCTTGTCGGCCATGGAGTGGGTCAACCTGTTCGCCCTCGCCGTCAACGAAGAAAACGCCGCTGGCGGGCGCATGGTCACCGCACCGACCAATGGCGCCGCCGGCATTATCCCGGCAGTGCTGCATTACTACATGAAGTTCAACGCCGACGCGTCTGACGACGACGTGGTCAATTTCTTCCTGGCCGCGGCGGCAGTGGGCATTCTCTGCAAGAAAAACGCCTCGATCTCCGGTGCTGAAGTCGGCTGCCAGGGCGAGGTCGGCTCGGCCTGCGCCATGGCCGCTGCCGGGTTGGCGGACATTCTTGGCGCCACGCCGGAGCAACTGGAAAACGCCGCCGAAATTGGCCTTGAACACAACCTCGGCCTCACCTGCGACCCGGTCGGTGGCCTGGTGCAAGTACCGTGTATCGAGCGCAATGCCATCGCCGCCGTCAAGGCGATCAACGCCACGCAAATGGCCCTGCGCGGTGATGGCAAACACTTTATTTCCCTCGACCGGGTGATCCGCACCATGCGCGATACCGGCGCCGATATGCATGACAAATACAAGGAAACTTCACGGGGCGGCCTGGCGGTCAGCTGGGTGGAGTGCTGAGGAGCACTCCCTGACTGCCCCAACGTGAGCCCGCGCAAAAATAATAACGAGGCAATAACGATGACCGATGTACGTACACCTGCTGCTGATAATCCTGCTGTAGAGAGCACCGTCACAACCGGCTGGACCCAGCACGACACCACCTGGATGCTGGGCCTCTACGGCACCGCCATCGGTGCTGGTACCTTGTTCCTGCCGATCAATGCTGGCCTCGGCGGCTTCTGGCCGCTGATCATCCTGGCACTGCTGGCCTTCCCGATGACCTTCTTCGCCCACCGTGGGCTGACGCGCTTTGTGCTGTCAGGCAAATCCGGTGATATCACCGAAGTGGTCGAAGAGCATTTCGGCGTCGGCGCCGGCAAGCTGATCACCCTGCTGTATTTCTTTGCAATCTTCCCGATCCTGCTGGTGTACGCCGTGGCGCTGACCAACACCCTGGGCAGCTTCATGGAGCACCAACTGCACATGACCCCGCCGCCGCGGGCGATCCTGTCGCTGGTGCTGATCCTCGGCCTGATGGCCATCGTGCGTTGCGGCCAGGGCGTGATCATCAAGGCGATGAGCGTGCTGGTGTACCCGTTCGTCGCTGCCTTGCTGTTACTGGCGTTGAGCCTGATCCCCAACTGGAACGGCGCGTTCTTCGCCTCCGCCAGTGAGGGCATGCCGTTGCCACTGTTCTTCAAGACGCTGTGGCTGGCGATCCCGGTGATGGTGTTTTCCTTCAACCATTCGCCGATCATCTCCGCGTTCGCCGTCGACCAGAAACGCGTGTATGGCGCGCAAGCCGAGCGCAAAAGCAGCGGCATTCTGGCCACCGCCCACGGCATGATGGTGTTGACCGTGATGTTCTTCTGCTTCAGTTGTGTACTGGCACTGTCACCGGCAGACCTCGCAGCAGCCAAGGCGCAGAACATCTCGATCCTGTCGTACCTGGCCAACCACTTCCAGACCCCAGTGATCGCTTACGCCGCGCCGTTGATCGCGCTGGTGGCCATCACCAAATCCTTCCTCGGCCACTACATCGGTGCCAGCGAAGGCTTCCAGGGCCTGATCGTCAAATCCCTGCGTGGGCGCAATCGTTCGATGTCGTCCAAATGGCTGGAACGCTGCACCGCACTGTTCATGGTGCTGACCTGCTGGGCCGTGGCCACTTTCAACCCGAGCATCCTGGGCATGATCGAGACCATGGGCGGGCCCATCATCGCGTGCCTGCTGTTCCTGATGCCGATGTACGCAATTCGCCGCGTGCCATCCCTGCGCCAGTATTCGGGCCAAGTCTCGAATGTATTTGTAGTGGTGATCGGGCTGATTGCGCTGTCTGCGATCGTTTTTTCCGTACTGCCCTGAAATAGCCCACAACGTCCATTCAATGTGGGAGCGGGCTTGCCCGCGATAGCCGTCCGTCAGTCAGAAATTAACAAGCTGACGAACCGCAATCGCGGGCAAGCCCGCTCCCACATGGGTCAGGCGCAGTCAGGTAGGTCGCCACACGGCACGCCCCTTGCTGTACAGCTTATGAAGCAAACGGATCTTGTGACGCTTCAGCGACGAAGTGGCCGGTGGTCAGGAGACACGAACTAATCCCAACACCGGTCGTCAATGACTGCATGTTCTTATCAGGCGGTAACGCACCATGGACAATCCTTTTCAGATCATCACCGACACCTTCACCCCGGAATATCGGGTCAACCTGAGCATCCAGCGGTTGGACGGCAGCATTATGCTCACCCTCTCCAATGAGGACGGGGTGGTAGCCAAACGCATGATCAGCGCCGAACAGCGCAACGATCCAAAGCGGCTGAAGCGTTTGGTGCAGAGCATCCAATTCGGTATTGCCATCGAACAGGGTCACAGCGCCATGGAAATCCTGGCGGTGATGACAGATGGCGATCACAAAGTGCTACAGCGACCGCCCACCCGCCCCCTGCCCTTCAGCGTCGGGCTTTAAAGCTCGCCCTTCTCGGTTTCCAGGCTCGCCCCGCCCTTGCGACGCGGGCCTTCGACCTTCACCGACGGGAACGCCGACGACGCGTAGCGCACCACCAGTATGGCGAACGCCAGCAGCAGAATCCCGCCGCACAGGTAGATGATTCCTACGTCTGGTGGGTTGTGGTGCGACACGTTGGAGATCAGCAGGCGCGTCAGGGCGGTGATCGCCACGTAGATCAGAAAGCGCACCGGCATGTGGTTGGTCTTGAAATAAATCCCGACCATGGCGCCCAATTCCAAGTAGATGAACAGCAGCAAGATGTCATCAATCTTGATGTGCCCGTTCTCCAGCATCCCCAGAAATTCCATCACCGCTGCCCAAGCGGTCACCGCACCAATGGCGAACAACGCCAGGTAGTGGAACGACTCGACAAACAGATTGCCCAGGGACTCGGCCAGACCATGTACTTGCTGGCGCAGCCTTTCGGCCCAGTTGATTTTCACGATGATGCTTCCTTAGGTCGACTCGACCGGATAATGCGGGTTGGACGTGACGGTTGTTCTGCATGCAGAAAAAAGGCCAGGGCAGGTATGAGATGATGGCCGGGTGACATGAGACACGCTTAACCTGTATTTACGGGCTACATTAAAAACTGCTATCCAAACCCCACGGTTTGGCTTACTCTTTTTGCTGTATATAAATACAGTAGTCGCAAAAGACAACTATCGTGAAGGCATGTGAGGTGGTGAATGGCCGTCGAAGTGGTATACCGCAGCAGCCGAGATCTGGAGCGTTTGTTCATGGATAAAGCCGAAGCTGACCGTCATGACAAAATGCTTGAGCTCGCTGAGCTGCTGGCAGAAGTGTTGCAAAAAGCCGTGCCGTCCCTGAGTGAGCAGCAGGTGGAAGAAGCCGGGATCTACATGGCGAAGAACCGCGATGTATTTGCCAAGGCGTTCAAGAGCCAGCCGGACGCGTTGTCCGAGTTGCTCAACGCTGCGGCGGAATAAAGCCAGAATTGAACAGGCCCTGAATCATCGATTCAGGGCCTTTTTAATAGCGGGTTATTGGTACAGCAACCGTTCGGCCAGTTCATCCGCCACCCGTGCGGGGGAGCGTTTTTCGGCCTGGGCGTGGGCGAAGATTTCGGTTAGGCGCGTACCGATGTTGGACAGGTGCGCAGTAATGGTCGCCAGTTCTGCGCCGCTGTGCTTGAGGGCCACGTAGATCAGGCCACCGGAGTTGATCACGTAGTCGGGGGCGTAGAGGATGCCGCGCCCTTCAAGTTGGTCGGCCACTTGCAGGTTGGTCAGTTGCGCACTCGCGGAACCGGCCACGGCGGCGCAGCGCAGTTGGCCGACGCTCTGGCGGTTGAGCACGGCGCCGAGGCCGCAGGGCGCGAGGATGTCGCACGGCGTGCTCATTAACGCCTCGTTGGCGATGGGGTGCGCGCCCAGTTGCTCCATGGCCAGCTGCACCTTGCCATGGTCGATGTCGCTGACCAGCAATTCGGCGCCGGCGGCGTGCAGTTGTTCGGCCAGGGCGTAGCCGACATTGCCCAAGCCTTGGATGGCCACGCGCAAGCCTTCCAGGTTGTCGCTGCCCAGGCGGGCCATGGCGGTGGTGCGGATGCCGGCGAACACGCCCATGGCGGCATGGGGTGAAGGGTCGCCCGCGGCGGTGGTGCTGGTCACGTAACGAGTGTGCTGGGCGATGCAATCCATGTCCGCCACCGAGGTGCCACTGTCGGTAGCGGTGATGTAGCGGCCGTCGAGTTGTTCGATACAACGGCCAAACGCTTCAAACAGTGCCGCGCGGTTTTCCACGTGGCCTGGGCGCAGGATCACTGCGGTGCCGCCGCCCACCGGCAATCCCGCCAGTGCGGCCTTGTAGCTCATGCCCTGGGCCAGGCGCGCGGCATCGGCCACGGCACTTTCGTCGTCGGGGTAGGAGAGGTAACGGCAACCACCGAGGGCGGGCCCAAGGCGACTGTTGTGGATGGCGATGACCGCCTTCAGCCCGGTGACCGGGTCGACGCTCAAGTGCAGCGATTCAAGGCGGGTGCTATGCATGAGAGCAAACATCGTCAAGCTCCCGAATCACTTCTGGTAGTGGGCCAAGTATAGGCGTGTGGCAGAAAAGTGCCGGACCACGCTGGAATAAGACGCCCGTTTTTGCGGGACTTGGGAAATAAGCGCAGGATATTTTCTAAGCCACTGGACGAAAAATCCCAGCAAGGCTAAAACGGGGGCATATGCCGGAGAATGCAATGAATCCCCGCAAAGCCTTTTTCGCCTGCCTGGAACGCTCACCACCTGCGCTGTTTGAAGCGGCGCTGTGGATTGCCGCCGAGCATGACCCGGCGGTGCAGCCGTTGCTGATCCTGCAGGAGCTGACCCTGTTGCAACAGCAGGTGAGCCTGGGCATGCCCATGCTGCCAGCGGATGAGCAGGCCCAGCCGCTGCTGCGGCGCATGAATGACCTGGGGTTTGCCCAGGATGAATTCACCCCCTTGCGCCCCGCCGCCGCCCTGCTGGACAAGGTCTTGCAACGCAAACGTGGACAACCCTTGGCCATGGGGCTGATCGCCATGGAACTGGCGCGGCGCCTCGACATCCCCATGGTCGGCGTGAATTTCCCCGGCCACTTCCTGCTGCGGGTACCCGGTGCCGATCACCTGCTGGACCCCTGCGGCGGCCGACGTCTGTACCCCAATGATTGTCGCGACCTGCTGCAACGCCAATATGGCCCCAACCTCAAGTTGCAGGCCGACCACCTGCACACCGCCGACCCGCGTTCGATCCTGCAACGGCTGTCGCGCAACCTGCGGCAACTGCACCTTTCCAATGACGCCCCGCTTGAAGCGCTGGTCGATGCCGAACGCGTGCTGGAACTGGGCAATGCCAGCGCCGCCGATTACCTGGCGAGGGCCAGCCTGTATCAGCGCCTGGACTGCCCTAACGCGGAACGCTTCGACCTGGAGCACGCGTTGATGCTCAGCGAAGACCCCATCCAACGCCTGCGCCTGACGGAGCGGCTGGGGCACCTGCCGCCCAATTCAGTGGTGCATTAAGCCTGCGGCGTCTTAAGAATATCCCCAGTCATCGGGTTCTTCGGCAGCTCAACCCCGGGCGAACGCACCTGAATAATCAACAACGCCGCAATCACCGCCGGTATCGCGCAGAAGAAGAAAATCTGCTCCACCGGGATATGCATCGCGAGCAGCATGCTGCCAAACAGCGGCCCCAGGATTGAGCCAAATCGCCCTACCCCCAATGCCCAGCCCGTACCGGTAGCGCGCACATGCGCCGGGTAGAAGTTGCTGGCAAAGGCATTGAGGGTCAACTGGCCACCGATGATGCAAAACCCGGCCGCAAAGACGCAGGCCACCAAATAGCGAGGGTTGTCATGGTTCAGGCCGAGCAAAACGGTGCACACCGCAGCCGCCGCCAGCACGCCTGACAGTAGTCGTACTTTGCTTTTCAAGCGGTCGGCGAACCAGGCCATGCCGATGGCGCCCAAGGTGCCGGCGAACAGGAACATCGATGTCACCAGATTGGCGTCTTTAAGTGTCAACCCACTTTCCAGAAGCAGCGACGGCAACCAACTGATCATGAAATACAGCAGGATCAGGCTGACAAAAAAGGTCGCCCAGATCAGCACGGTCGGGCGCGCGTAGCCGTTACGGAACAACTCCACGACCGTCAGTTTGCTGCCTTGCTCCTGTTGGTTTTCTGCCTGTGTCGCCAGCGGCGGTTGCCAGTCGGGCAGCATACGCACCGTCACCGTCCGCAACCGTGCATAGGGCGGGGCATCACGCAGCAAACGCGGCAGGGATTCCGGCAGCAGCCACACCAGAAACGGGAACAGCAGCAACGGCGTCACGCCTCCGGCAAGAAACACTGCCTGCCACCCGAAGCCTTCAATAAACCCTGCCGCCACGAAACCACCTGCGGCCCCGCCAAACGAGAAGCCACAAGCCGCCAAGGTCACCATCAGCGTGCGCAAGCGTGGTGGGGAATAGTCCGACATCAACGCCATCGCACTCGGCATCGCGCCTCCCATGCCGATACCGCAGATAAACCGTGCGGCCATCAGCGTGTTCAGCGAGTTGGCAAACACCATCAACACGGTGAGGCTGGCGTAGATCAGCACACAGCCGAGCAGGATGCGGCGTACGCCAAAGCGATCGGCCAAGGGTGTGACCAGCAATGAGCCGAGCGTCAGCCCCAGCAGGTTGGCGCTGAACACCGGACCAAATGCAGCTTTCTCCAGCCCCCAATCCTTGGCCAGCGCTGGCACGACATATCCCAGCACTTGGGCGTCATAGCCATCGGTGACCAGCAGCAGCGCGAGCAACAGGAGAATCAACCACTGATAGCGCGATACCGGACGGGCGTCGAGTGCCGCGCGAAAGCTGGCAATTTGGTTGTGCATCGCAAGGTACCTATTATTTTTATAAGGATCACGCCGAACAAATGTGGGAGCGGGCTTGCTCGCTCCCACATTTAGGGTTGGGGTGTGTCGGGTTGATTGGCAGGGTGGGCCTGGATAAATGCCGGATGCTGCGCCGCCAGCCCCGCCACCCGCCCAATGCGCGGATACGCCGCCAATGGCACTTTGAAGCGTTCTGCCGCATACAGCTGAGGGATCAGAAACGCATCAGCCAACCCCGGCTGGTCGCCAAAGCAATAACCTTGGTCACCAATCAATTGCTCCACCGCACCCAGCCCCTGGCTGATCCAATGACCGATCCACTCCAACACCTTCGTCTCGTCATGCCCCCATTGCCGCAGCAGGTTCTGGGTGCTCGAATTATGCAGTGGGTGGATATCACAGCCGATAATCGACGCCACCGCACGCTCATGCGCGCGGGTCGCCAAGTCTTTGGAGAGCAACGGCGCCTGTGGATAACGTTCCTCCAGGTATTCGATGATCGCCGGTGACTGAATCAGCAACTCGCCCTCATCAGTACGCAACGCCGGCACGCGACCTTGTGGGTTGATCGCCAGGTACTCCGGCTGGCGATTGGCACCACCCGCCGGCACCAGCAGGTTGACTGGCACGGCACTGAAATCCAGGCCCTTGAGTGCCAAGGCGATACGCACCCGGTACGACGCGGTGGAACGGTAGTAGGTATAGAGTTCCATCGCCCTGCCCTCCTAGCGCGCCGCGACCACGGTGCCGCGGCATTCGCCGAAGCCGATGGAAGCAAAACCTTCGCGGCTGCAACGGGCGCGCAGGATGATTTCGTCACCATCTTCCAGGAACTTGCGCACTTCGCCGGACGGCAACTCGATTGCCTTTTTGCCGCCTTCAGTCATTTCCAACAGGCTGCCGAACTGGCCTTCTTGCGGCCCCGACAAGGTGCCCGACCCAAACAGATCACCCGCTTGCAACTGGCAGCCGTTGACGCTGTGATGCGCAACCAGCTGCGCGACGGTCCAGTACATGTGCAGGCTGTTGCTCAGGGCCAGGCGATGCGCCGGCAGGTTCTGCTCGCGCATGGCGGCGGTGGTGAGCAGTACTTCCAATTCGATATCCAGCGCACCCGCAGCCTGGTCACGTTTATCCAGCAAGTACGGCAGTGGTTGCGGGTCGCCCTCAGGCCGCGCCGGTTGCGCCTTGCGGAACGGCTCCAAGGCCTCGGCGGTCACCACCCACGGTGAAATGGTGGTGATGAAGCTTTTCGACAGGAACGGCCCCAGCGGCTGATATTCCCAGGCCTGGATATCCCGCGCCGACCAATCATTGAGCAGGCAGAAACCGGCGATGTGCTCGGCCGCGTCACCAATGGGGATCGAATCGCCCATCGCATTGCCCTGGCCGATCCAGATGCCCAGCTCCAGTTCATAGTCCAGGCGCGCACATGGGCCGAAGGTCGGCTCGGTCTGGCCAGCTGGCAAGGTTTGGCCTTTGGGACGACGCACCTCGGTGCCCGAGGCACGGATGGTCGATGCGCGGCCGTGGTAACCAATCGGTACGTACTTGTAGTTAGGCAGTAGCGGGTTGTCGGGGCGGAACAGTTTGCCGACGTTTTGCGCGTGTTCGATACCGACGTAGAAGTCAGTGTAGTCATTGATTTTCGCCGGCAGGTGCATCTGGCAATCGGCGGCGCGGTGCAGCACCTGTGCCTCGCGGGTTTGCAGTTTACTGCCTTCAGCCAGCAGTTCCAGCAGACGCTCGCGCAAGGCCACGCGCGGGCCACGGCCGAGTTCAAAAAACCCGTTCAGTTGGCCGCCAGCGGTCGCTTCAACGGCGCGACGCGCTTCACCGTCGAACTCATCCAAGGCGGCGTGCAGATCAAGGATGGAATCACCAATCGCCACGCCACTGCGCGGTGCCGAACCGTTGAGGCTGAACACCCCCAGCGGCAGGTTTTGCAGGGGAAAATCCGCGTGACCATTGGCCGAGGTCACCCAGCTGCGCGTTAGTGTTGGCTGAGTCATGGGTTATCTCCGATTCGGGTTGAAGGTGGCGGGCAGCGAGGCCCAGCACGCGTCGTAAGTGTTTTGCAGTTGCGGGCATTCCAGGGCGAACTGTGTGGGACGCAGCACTTGGCTGGTCTCGAACATGAAAGCCATGGTGTTATCGATCTTGTGCGGCGCCAGCTCGACGTTGATCGCCTTGGTGCAGGTCTCGCCGTCCGGGCCGTGGGCGCTCATGCAGCTGTGCAGCGACGCGCCGCCGGGCAGGAAGCCTTCGGCCTTGGCATCGTAGGCGCCCTGGATCAGGCCCATGTATTCGTTCATCAGGTTGCGGTGGAACCACGGCGGGCGGAAGGTGTTCTCGGCCACCATCCAGCGCGGCGGGAAAATCACGAAGTCGAGGTTAGCCAAGCCGTGGGTGCTGGTCGGCGAGGTCAAGACAGTGAAAATCGACGGGTCCGGGTGATCGAAACTCACGGTGCCGAGGGTGTTGAAACGGCGCAGGTCGTATTTGTACGGCACGTTATTGCCGTGCCAGGCGACGACGTTGAGCGGGGAATGGTCGAGTTCGCAGGCCCAGAGTTCACCGAGGAATTTTTGTACCAGCGTCGTAGGCTTTTTCAGGTCTTCGTAGTGCGCAACCGGCGTGAGGAAATCGCGCGGATTGGCCAGGCCATTGCTGCCGATGGGGCCCAGGTCCGGCAGGCGCAACGGCGCGCCGTGGTTCTCAGCGACGTAGCCACGCGCCTGGGCATCCAGCAGTTCGACGCGGAACTTGAGGCCTCGCGGCAGCACGACGATCTCCAGCGGTTCCACCTCCAGCACGCCCAATTCCGTGGCGATACGCAGCCGACCTTGCTCGGGGACGATCAACAATTCGCCATCGGCGTTGAAGAACACGCGCTCCATCGAACGGTTGGCACAGTAGTAATAGATGCTGATGCCAGAGGGTTTTTCCAGCGCCGAATTGGCGACCATTCCTACAAGCCCATCAACGAAGTCCGTCGGTTCACTTGGAACATCCAACGGGTTCCAACGCAAGCGATTGGGCGTTACCGCGCCCAACGGCCCACCAGCCAATTGCCGCGCAAGCTTGACGAACGCAGGGTGATTAGCCGACGGCTGAATGCGGTAAAGCCAGGTACGCCGGGCTTCGCTGCGCACCATGGTGAACGCTGTGCCGGAGAACAGCTCGGTGTACAGCCCATAAGGCGCTTTTTGCGGGGAGTTCTGGCCGACCGGCAATGCGCCGGGCAGCGCTTCGCTGGCGAATTCATTGCCGAAACCCGACAGGTATTCGAGGTTCATGGATCATCCTCTACACGGAAGTTGTTTTTATCGTAATCCAGTTACGCATAACGTAATTTGATCACTATCGACCGTCAAGCTATAAAGACGCCCATTCATCTCTCGGATTCTCGCCCCTCCATGGAAAAGCCTCGCGACACCGGTAAACAGAAAGTCCGCTCGGCCGAAGTGGGCACCGACATCCTCAAGGCCTTGGCCGAACTGTCGCCGGCGACCTCATTGTCGCGCTTGGCCGAGCATGTGCAGATGCCTGCGAGCAAGGTGCACCGCTACCTGCAGGCGTTGATCGCCTCGGGATTCGCCGAACAGAACACCGCCACCAACCACTATGGCCTGGGCCGTGAAGCCTTGCGCGTGGGCCTGGCGGCGCTGGGCAGCATGGACGTATTGAAAGTCGGCGCAATGCCGCTGGCAGAGTTGCGCGA
Source organism: Pseudomonas sp. LAP_36 (assembly GCF_019456785.1). Taxonomy (NCBI): domain Bacteria; kingdom Pseudomonadati; phylum Pseudomonadota; class Gammaproteobacteria; order Pseudomonadales; family Pseudomonadaceae; genus Pseudomonas; species Pseudomonas sp. LAP_36. The sequence goes on along the minus strand of NZ_JAHZMS010000001.1, from coordinate 363,980 downwards.
CGAATTGAATGAGACCTGCTTTCTGGCGGTGTGGGGCAACCAGGGCGCGACCGTGGTGCAGATCGAACCCGCCGTGCGCGCCGTCACGGTGGTGACGCAATTGGGTTCCGTATTGCCGCTGCTCAGTTCGTCCACCGGGCTGGTGTTCAGCGCCTTTCTGCCGTCGCGGGAAACTGTGGAATTGCGTGACCGCGAGATCCAGGCCGGTATCGCCCATGCCCTGGCCGATGACCAGGCTTACGCCACCGTCTGCCAGCAGATCCGCAGCCGTGGCCTGCATTTTGTGCATGGTTTGCTGATGCCTGGGGTGGACGCCTTGTCGGCCCCCGTGTTCAACGCCATCGGCCAAGTGGCGGCGGTGATGACCGTGGTCGGCCCCACCTCACTGTTCCATGCCGATGAAGATGGCCCGGCGGCGCAACGCTTGTTGGCGGCGACCCAGGCCGTGAGTTGGCGAATGGGCTATCAGCCCTGAGCTAATCGTGCCATTGAGTCAGGGCCAGTGCCACGCGGTTCTCCAGCGCGCGGATCGGCGCTGCATCGCTCAGGTAGTTGTTGCTGATCATTGAGAACACCAAGCGTCGCCCGTCAGCATCGGTGATATAGCCGCTCAGCGAGGAGACCCCGGCCATAGACCCCGTCTTGGCGTGCAGGTTGTTCTCAGCCGCGGTGCCGCGCAAGCGATAACGCAAGCTGCCGCCGGTCATGCGGTCCGGGTTGCCGGCGATCGGCAAGGCGGTGTACCACGCCTCGAACCAGGGCTGTTTGGCCGTGGCCAGCAGCAGGTCCGTGAGGTTCTGCGACGACACCAGGTTGCGCCGCGACAAGCCCGAACCATCGACCTGGCTCAGCGTCATCGGGTCCAAACCCTGGTGGCGCATGAAGTCCGCCACTGCCGCGACACCGGCCTGCGCCGTACCTGTATTCGACGCCTTACGGCCCATGGCCTTGAGCAACGCCTCAGACATGTTGTTGTTCGACAGCTTGAGCAGCGGCGTGATCAGTTCCTGCAACGGCGCCGATTGATGCTCGGCCAGGACCCTGGCCGTCACAGGGCTTGCACCGCCGATCACACGCCGTCCCATCACCTGAATGCCCTGCTGTGCCAACGCCTGTTCAAACAGATTGGCCACCAGCTGTGTCGGCTCCCACACACTCACCCACTGTCGACTTTGCTTACCCGGCGCCAACGCACCACTGAGCTGCAGCAAATTGGTGCCGTGCTGGCGGGTGATGCCGTAGTTGTTGCCGGGTCCGCTGACGGCGCGATTGCTCAGTTGTACGTAATCGGTGGACGGGCTCAACATCACGCTGACCGGTTGGCCAACCACGGCGGGCGCCTTCGCCGTAACCAGCAATGTTCCTGCATCAAAATCCGTGTTGGGTGACACGGTCAGCGCTGAAATCTGCGCGCCGTAATAGGTGCTTTCATCGTCCTGTGCCCAGTCCACGCCCAGCCGTTCGGCGTCGAAAAAGGTGTCGTCGAATACCAGGTCGCCCTGGATCTGGCGCACGCCTTGGCCTGCAAGCTGTGCCGCCAGTGCCTGGTAATCGGCGAACTGCGTGGTCGGATCGCCGAGGCCTTTGAGGTACAGGTTGCCGGTGAGGCGCTCACCTTGCTGCGTGCCATTGCTCAACAACTGGGTAGAAAAACGGTACTGCGGCCCCAGCACATCCAGCGCTGCCGCAGTGGTCAACAGCTTGAGGTTGGACGCGGGAATCAACCGCGTACGCGGGTTGTGTTGATAGAGGGTGTCGCCGTTGCGGGCATCGCGCACCATCACCGAAACGGTGGCGCCATTGAAGGCCGGATCGGCCAGGAGCTGGTCCAGGGTTGCCGGGGTGGAAGTCGTCGAAACACTCGCGCAACCACCCAGCAACACGCTCAAGCACAACAGGTGTATCCATCGTCCAAACGGCATCGGTATTGTTTTCCGCCCAATCATCAATGGCGGCAACGCTACCACATCGCCCTTAGAACTCCAGGGTGCTGGACACCGACACTTGTCGCGCATCGCCCATGGACACGAACAACCGGCTCGCCGCCGAGGTGTAGTAGACGCGGTCGAACAGGTTCTTCACGTTGAGCTGGAACTTGACCTTTTGCCCATCGATTTTGGTGTCGTAGGTGGCAAATGCATCCGCCACGGTATAACCCGGCAGGGTGAAATCGTTGGCCGCATCACCTGCGCGTTCACCGACATAGCGCGCACCGGTACCCACACGCAGCTGATCACCGCCAAAAATGTTGCCAAAGTCATACGCCACCGACAGCGAGCCGGTGTGCTTGGCGACATTTTGCAGGCGGTTGCCTTCCAGTGTCGGGTCGTTGTCCTTGACGTCCAGTGCGTCGGTGTAGGCGTAGCTGCCGATCAGGCTCCACTTGTCGGTCACTTGGCCACTGGCGTCGAGTTCCAGGCCGCGCGAACGCACCTGGCCGGCAATGCTGTAGACGGTGTTCGCGCCGGAACCGACCGAGACCAGCACATTGCGCTTGTCGATATTGAACAACGCGGCACTGGCAGTGATACGCCCTGGGATGTCGAGCTTGGCCCCCAGCTCCCAGGACTTGGATTCCTCGGGCGTGAGGTCGCCGGTCAAGGTGCTGCCATCGGCCAATGCGGCAATGGTGGAGTTGGGTTTGAACGATTCGGTGTAGCTGCCATAGAACGACAATTCATCCGTGTAGCGGTACACCAGGCCCGCACGCGGCACCCAGGCCTGGCCATTGCCGTTGGTGTTGGCCTTGAACGGCACGCCTTTGCCCGCGTACTGGTCATACATCTGGTAGCGCGCGCCGGCCACGAAAATCCACTGGTCGGTCAGGTGGATCGCGTCCTGGAAGAACAGCGAGTCGCTGCGCAGCAGGTCGGTCTGGGCGCTGTCGGCGGCGCTGACGGTGGTGCCCGCCACTTCGTTGCCGTACATCGGGTTGTTGTAGTTGAAGCTGGCGGCGCGCGAGTTCTGACGGATCAAATCGGCACGATAGATCTTGCGGTATTCATCATCCAGGCCAAACACCAGGTCATGCTGCATGCCCAGCACATTGACCTTGCCTTCCAGGCTGGCCGTGGCGAAACGGTCGGTGGTGATCGCACCTTTGGTGCCGTCCATCTTGCGGGTCAGGGTACCGTTGGTATTCACGGCACTGACGCGCACCTGGCTGGCGTCATAGGTTTCGCGGTTCCAGCTGTAGCCGAAGTGAGCTTTCCAGTCGTCGTTCAAATCATGGTCGGCTTCGAAGCGGTACAGGTCGGAGCGGCCTTCCATGTTGTTGAACGGCTCGTCCAGACGCCGGGTAGACGGGATATCCAGCGGGTGGTTGGACTTGTCGATGGCGGTGCCACGGTCGAACGGCGAGAGAAACTCGCGATGTTCGTAGGCCAACAGCAACTGGGTGGTGTCCCCATACCAGGCCAGCGACGGCGCGATCAGACTCTCACGGTGAGTGCCGAAGTTACGCCAGTAATCCTCGTCTTCATGGTCAACGATCAACCGATACGCCAGGCCGCTGTCGCCAATCGGGCCGGTAGTGTCGAGGCTGCCGCCGCTGCCGTTCTTGCCGTCACCGAAGGTTGAACCGCGCACGGTCAGGGCCGTGGACTGCACCAGCTCAGGCTTTTTGCTGACGATGTTCACCACGCCGCCCGGGTCCTGGATGCCGTACAGCAGCGAGGATGGGCCCTTGAGCACTTCGACGCGCTCCGCCGTGGCATTCAGCGCACGCCCCTGCACGATCGGCATGCCGTCGCGCATGATCGAGCCGTTACGGTTGTCACCAAAGCCGCGCAGCATCACCGCGTCCTGTGTGCTGGCCAAGGTGTTGGCCTGGGTGATGCCGCTGATGTTGGCGAGGGCGTCATCCAGGTTGCGCGGGGTCTGGTCACGCAGTACCTGGGCGGGGACGACGTTGACGGTTTGCGGGGTTTCGAGCAGCAAGGCACGGGAGCGCATCACCGAACTGGTCGGCGGTGGCTGGTAGCTGGTGCTGTCCTGAGTCTGTTGGCCGACGCCACTGATGGTGGTGGCACCGAGGTTGACCGCACCCTCGGTGGGCACCGGTTCCAGGGCCAGGGTGCGTGCGTCGATCTGGCGAAAGGTAAAGCCGCTGTTACCGAGCAGGCGTTGCAGGGCCTGGGTCGCGCTCATCTGCCCACTGACTGCCGGGGCGGTGAGGCCGTAGGGCGCTTCATCGGTGTAGATCACGCTGATCCCGGTGACCCGGCTGAAGTCGCTCAGGGCCTGGGGCAGCGGTTTGGCCGCCAGGGCAAAGCTGAACTGGGCGCTTTGCTGCTCCTGCGCCTGCGCCACGCACAGGGGTAGCAACGCCAGCCCCGACGCTGCCAATACCGAGGCGCCCAACCACTGTTTAACCAAACCGCCCGCCGTCGACTTCATGCTATGAGAACCCGTGTAGAAAACGCTGTTAATGCGAATAGATCGCAGTTTCATGCACTACACGGATGGGCCGGCAATTTACCTCACCCTTATTTGCAAATATTTTTACTTATTGCGCCTGAATGTGGAAACCGAAGCGTGGGAAATGCACATTCACGGTGCCCGCGCGCTCATCGGTGCGCCTCAGGATCAGCTCTTCGCGGCCCGCAAATAGCAACTCGCCTGCCACGAGGTCAGTGCCATAGTCAGTTGCGCAAATGGTGACTTGCTGGCCTGGCTCGAAGCCGTTCAAGTCCTCGAACAGTTCATGCGGCACTGCCGCCGGCGTCGCGCTGCGCGCCACGTCCAAGGCTTGCTCGGCGCTCATCTGAGTGGAGGTCCCATGGCCAAAACCCAGCACACGGTCCAGCCATGCAACAACGCAGGGATACCCATCCACCAAAGGCGCCGTCACCGAAGAGCCCTTGAGGAACCACAACGGGTGGGCCAGGGAGAAGTCGGCAATCGAAGGCTCACCGAACAGGAAATCCCCCGACTGGTGCCGCAGTTGCTGATCAATGCGGTTGATGATCACCGGCCATTGGTGCTTGGCCTGGTCCAGTTGCAGACGCGCCGCCGTGCCACCGCTGAACAGTTTGCTGCGATCCGCCACCAATACCTTGATCATTTCCGGCGGCACCTTGGCGAACTTGACCGCCAGGGATTCGGGCTGGAACACCAACGCAACCGAGTGGGCAAACACTACCGAATCAGCCCAGGCAGCGAAGCCTTGGGCGACCATTTCCAGGCCTTGGGGAAACAACGCAGGAGCGGCTTTTTCCTGTTCCAGACGACGCGCAATCATAGCGGTGTCACAGTAGATATCCGCGCCGACCTGCAACACTGGCGTCTTACGATAGCCGCCAGTGAGGGCGGTAAAGTCAGGCTTGGGCATCACCGGCGGGATCAACACCGAATGCCAGGATAAGCCCTTGAAGCCCAGCAACAGGCGGGCTTTTTCAGCGAAGGGGGACTGCGGGTAGTGATGAAGAATCAACTCAGACATGCCAGCTTCCGCTCTTGAAATGAGCCGCTAGCTTAGCCTGCAAAAACCCGATTGGGGGTGATGAGAGCCCATCAGTCAAATCAATGAGCCACTCGCCGCCAGGCATTCCTTGGCGCTCTTCTTCAACTTCTTGATCAACCGCTCCTGGCGTAACGCCTCGCCCTTGCTCGCGCACTGCTCGGTGTACACCAGCGCCACGGCCGGGCTGGACAGGAAAAACCGCGCGCCCCTGCCGCTCTGGTGAGCAGCAAAGCGGCGCACCGGGTCATTGCTGATGCCGCAGTACAGCGAGCCATTGGCGGCGCGCACCAGGTAGACAAACCAGGGTTTGGGTTCAGGCGTGGTCACGGGTGCATTCGGTAAGACCAAGGGACGCCAATCTTATCAACGACTGGCCTGGAATGCCTTCAAGCCTTTGAGCGCCTGGGCACGCACGGCGTTTTTCAGCGCGGGCGACCAACCCAGCAGCAGGCCCTTGAGGCCCAAGGCCTGACGCGACCAGCGCCACAGGTCGAAGTGATCGTGGTGCTCACAAATCTTGCCGTCGCGAAACACGAACCGCGCACCGATGTCGTTGACCACCGTGTTGCCGGTCGCGCTGAACAAATAGGTCGCGACCCAGTGCGCGCTGCCGGTGGTCTCGTCGCTGCGCACATGATCGAACGTCAGCGAAAAGTCCTTGGCCCGTGTGGTGAGCATGCGCCACATATCGCCGGCATCACGCCCGTGCAGCTCGCCGAATGCAGGGTCGCTGAACACCACATCGTCGGTGTAGCAGGCAACCATGCCTTCGGCGTCCAGGCGTTGAAAGGCTTGGTAGAAGCGGGTGATCAGGGCGTCGTGGGCATCACTCATGGGCAGGCTCCGGGAAAATTTTGTTGTGAGGCCCGCACGATAATCCGCCCGGGCGGGAAAGACTATCGGCATTCCTCACAACAATAGGCACGCGATGGACCAGCCCTGAGTGGCGTGCACGTCTTAGAGGTAAACAACCTCAAGGGTTGCACTGCCGTCCATAGGGATAGCCTGACCCACCGGCAAGGTACGCTTGAGCGCAATGGTCGTCGCCACCTTGAGATCAACCACCAGGTTTTGCATCGGCAGTGGGGCTCGATTTATTTAATAAGTATTCAGTGTCATGCGCCGATCAACCTGTACCGGAGCATGCACACATTTTACTGTTTCAACCCTCTCAACCCCTGCAACTAACACGAACTTAAAAGCGTTCAAAAAAGTGTAAAACTTACCAACTAAGGCACCATCCCCGTGTCTCGCGCATACGCAAATAACGCCACATCAGTTGAAATACACAACCGCTGCATGGCGGTACTTTTCTGTTTGCTGATGGTGGAGATGCTGCGATTGACCCGCGCGGCGATCTGGCTGACGGTCATACCGCTGGCGAGCATGCGGACCACCTCCTGTTCCTTGCCGGACAACTGGGGTTCCTGAGTCGGCTCGGCCACGCACGCCTGGTCCAGTTGCACCCGCAGGCACTCACTGACAAACACACGCCCGGCGGCCACGGTGGCGAGGGCCTGGGGCAACTCCCTGGCCGACGCACTTTTGGCCACAACCGCCTTGGCGCCTTGGGCCAGCGCAGTGCGCAGGGTGGTGATATTGGCAAACATCGTCACTAGAATCACCGGCAAGTTGGGATACTGGCGATGCAGCAACCCCAGCAAGCCATAACCATCAGCCTGTTGATTTCCGGGCATGGCGAAGTCCGTCACTATGACGTCACACGGGGTGCTGGCAATCAAGGCCAGCAGTTGGTCGGGGCCATTGGCCTCTCCTACGACTTTGCATTTACCACTCGCCTCAATCACCACTTTTTGTCCAACTCGGACGATCGGGTGGTCGTCAGCAATTATTATGCGAAGCATTGGCTTTTCCATGATGGCAATTTGGGTATAAGCAAAATACAACGGTAAACCTTTAGTAACAACTGCGCGCTCGCCGCTCAATTTACGCCCAGCCTTTATTTAATGGGCCTCACACTTTCACCTACAAAATAAAAAGAAATGGAATACAGAAAAGTACTACATGCCAAATAGATAAATTCCCACGGCACAAAGTCAGAAAATTCAGAGAGCCGCCAAACACTCCAAATACTGTTCAACATCCCGATGAAACTGTTCAAGGCCCGTCAACTGCGTGGCGACGCCGGATTGATTCACTTGGGCAATCAAGTGCACCGCCCGTTGCTCAAGGATCGTCGCACCAAAAAACGCGATGCTGCCGACAAGGCGATGCAACCGCTGGGTCGTCAATGTCGCATCAAGGCGGGAGCGTGCCAGGCTGAGCACGGCGAGATCTTCGCGGGCCTCCTGCAGCAGGCAACTCAGCAACGGCTGCACCACGGCCCAGGAGCCGAAGGTGGCGATAAGGCTGCTGCGCGTGGGCACCCGCTCCTGCACGGCGGCAGGCACGGGCTCACGCCAGCCACCCCGTGGCCGTGACTGCGGAGCCGGCAGCCAGTAAAGAAGCACCTCGCGCAGTTGCTCCAGAACGACCGGCTTGATCAGCCAACCGTCCATGCCGCAATCGACACAGCGCCGCACTTCATCCGGGCCAAGGCAGCCGGTCAAGGCCAGCACCGGAATGTGCGGCGTCCCGGTTCGCGCCTCACGGCACCGCAATTCGCGGGCCAGGGTATAGCCGTCCATGACCGGCATGCGGCAGTCGGTAATGACCATGTCGTAGCGTTGCGCGTTCAGGGCCAGCAAGGCCATGCGCCCGTCGGCCACCGCGTCATGTGCCAGCCCGAGCCGATGCAACAGCGAACTCATTAACAAGCGGTAAGTGCGTTGATCATCGACCACCAGCAACCTGGCGCCTTGCCAATGCAATGGCATAGCCACCGCGGGCGCACGTTTGCGCGCCCCACGGCCTGGAGTCTTGCCCGGCATATCGACCTCATACGGAGCGATCAGCTCACCGCCCCCCCGACAGGGCGCGGCTGTATGTTGTCGACCAGGTGGGCGACCGCACTCGAACTTCTCGCACATAAACGTTCGCCACATTCATTTGAATAAGGTGCGGCCAACAAAGTGCGCGAAAAATATCTGAATGGACGAACTGCAGCGATACAACAACTACGACAAGTTGGTTTTTCCTACATACACGACGATAAGTTCCACATCGCCCGACAGTATCGTAATAGTTGCATTCCCCCTCCCCGCCCCGGGCGATAAATTTCTCCCCGTCCTGAACTGACGTCGCCCTTTAAAAAATAACGACTGCCCACTGACGCATCAGCGCGCCCTGAACCTCTACGCCTTTACTTCACCTGGAGCCTCTTTCCTATGAACGCATCCCGCGCCACCCTCGCGGCTGCTCTATTACTGACCGCCGCTGCATGCGCCCACGCTGCCAGCAGTGTGGACCTGTCGGTCACCGGCCTGATCACCCCCAGCGCCTGCACGCCCACCCTGAGCAGCGGCGGCGTGGTTGAGCTGGGCAAAATCGCCGCCGGCGACATTCTTCCCGGCGACATCACCTACCTGCCCAAGGCGGCAATGGACCTGGCCGTGAACTGTGAAGCGGCCACCCTGTTTGCATTAGCCCCCCAGGACAATCGCCCGCAAATGTTCACGCCCTGGGCGTTCGGCTTCGCGTTGATGCCTTCGGGCAAACCCATGGGCGGCTACTGGCTGGACTTTGTCGACTCACTGGCCGATGGCGTCGAACTCACCCGCTTGTATTCGGAAAACAACGGCCAGACCTGGCGCGTCGCTGACCCGCTGGACCTGATCGAGCCGCGCAAGCTGACCGCTTTCGGCGAGTGGATCATCGGCCCGGCCAACGTGCTGCCGATCCAGAACCTGAATGTTTCGTTCCTGGTCAGTCCGTTCTTCTACCCGGGCGGAGCCTGGTTGCCGGCCAACGAAGAAATCCCCATCGACGGTTCCACCACCTTCGAACTGCGCTACCTGTAAACCCCACAAGGATTTGTGCCCATGACCAGACCCACCCCAGCCACCCTCGCCCTGCTGTTGGCGACCTGCGCCCCCGGCGTGTTCGCCGCCAGCAGCCTGGACCTGAGTGTCACCGGGACCATCACCCCCAGCTCGTGCGCACCGAGCCTGTCCGGCGACGGGGTGATCGATCACGGCAAGCTCACCGCCCGTGACCTCGACCTCGAACTGCCCACCCGCCTTCAGGCGGGCGAGATGGCCTTTGAAGTGCACTGTGAAGGGCCGACGTTTTTCACCCTGACCATGGTGGATAACCGTTCGGGCACGGCGGCAGGGCATTACTCCCACCACGGCCTGGGCATGGCCAACCCCGACCAGAAACTGGGCGACGTCGCATTTGGTGTATTCGAGCCGATGGCCGATGAATTGCCGGTCAACACCATCATGTCCCGTGATGGTGGCGCCAGTTGGGGGCCGTCTTCCTACGTGGGCCACGCTGCGCTGACCTCGTTCGCCGCGCCGAGTGCCCCATACACGCCCATCGCCATGCAAGACCTGAGTGCGCGGCTGCGCGCCTTCACCACCATCGCCCCTTCAAAGGGGCTGACGTTGCTCGATGAAATCCCCATCGACGGTCACGTCACCCTGCAACTGAAGTACTGGTAACCCCTGACCCTGTCCCCCTACGGAGCCCTGAAAATGAACAAGTCCCTCACTACCCTGATCGCTGCCGCCCTGCTGGCGTTCACTGGCCACGCCGTTGCCGCCTCCAGCGTCGACCTCACCGTCAAGGGCCTGATCACCCCGAGTGCCTGCACACCGGCGCTGTCCAATGGCGGCGCGATTGATTACGGCAAGATTTCGGCCAAGGACCTCAAGCCCGACCTGCCGACCCAATTGCCCCAGCACATCCTGCAACTGACCGTGACCTGCGACGCCGCCACGCTGATGGCCATCGAAGGCAAAGACAATCGCGAAGGCACGGACTACGGCAACGACCTGATGTATTTCGGCCTGGGCCTGATCAATGGCACGGAAAAACTTGGGCGTATGTCCATCCGCCTGCTGTCGCCCCTGGCCGATGGCGTCGCGGCGCGCACCATTGCCTCCATGGACAACGGCCTGACTTGGTACCTCGACCGCTACGTGATGCGCGACAACATTCTTTCGGTGGCCGATTCCACCACCGTGGCGCCGGTGCCGGTGCAGGTGTTCTCTTCGGACTTCGCCGTGGTCTCCGACATCGCGCCCGCCAGCCAACTGACCCTGAACAACGAAGTCGCTATCGACGGCTCCGTCACCCTGACCGTGCGTTACCTGTAAGCCGCCATTGAACCGAGCAGCGGCACGGCAGGACGCCGGGCCGCGCTCACCTAGTGAACACACTTTATGAAGACCACTCCTTCAACGCTGTTTGCTCTGTTGGGCCTGATGAGTATCGGGCCCTCGGCGCTGGCGACGTCCAGCACGGAGCTGAACGTCACCGGGCGGATCACGCCCAATGCATGCACCGTATCGCTGTCGGCCGACGGAATTGTCGACCACGGCAAGGTGCCGGCACGCGGGCTCAATCAATGGGAGTTCAGCCAGTTGCCCAGCCAAAACCTGGACTTGAGCGTGAGTTGCAACGAGCCCGTGCTGTTTGTGCTGGTGGGCGTGGACAACCGCGCCGATTCGTCCCTGGGCCCAGGCTTTTATTACGGCCTGGGCAACAACATACATGCCCCGACCGAGCGCTTGGGCACCGTGTCCCTGGCCTTTCGTGACGTCATCGGCGACGGCGACGGCGTGCTGGTATTGGCCTCGAGCAACCAAGGCCTGACCTGGTTTCCCGAGTCCAACGCCTATCCCAATAACTACATGGGTTTTGCCTCCCCGGGCACCTTGGTGCCCGAGCCCCATCGCCTGCTGACCGCCACCCTGAACGTCAATACGTCGATCAACGCCGCCGCCTACCTGACCCTTAACCAAGAGGTGCCGTTGGACGGCTCCATCGTGCTTGACCTGAGGTACTTGTAGCCATGCCCCCCTTCCCTTGTGTTGCCTTGTTCAACCGCTTTCTGAACCTGTTGTTTTCTACCCTGATGCGCTACGCATGCCTGTATATAGGCGCGCTGGCCCTGGCATTGGGCGGCCCGTCGCTGGTGCTGGCCGACGGCATGGTGCCGGACACTTCGGTGGTGATCGTGCATGAAGAGGACGGCGAAGCCTCGGTGTCGGTGACCAACACCGACAACAAGCTCGCCCTGTTGCACGTCACCCTCGAGGATATCCCCGAGGACACTGCGTCACTGTTGTTCGTCACCCCACCGCTGGCGCGGGTTGAGCCCTCCAAGAGCCAGCTGGTGCGCTTCATCCTGCAGACCCCCGAGCCACTGACCACCCAACGTCTCAAGCGGGTGATCTTCGAAGGCATGCCCCAGAACCGCTCCGCCACCCAGGCCGGTCATGCTCGCGTAGGCGTGACCGTGCGCCAGAACCTGCCGGTGATCATTCATCCCAAGGGCCTTGAGCCCAATCGCACGCCCTGGACCGGCCTGGCCTGGCGCCTGGACAACAACCAGTTGAGCGTGCACAACCCCACGCCCTACGTGGTGCGCCTGGCCCAGGAACTGCGCTTGCTGCCGGGTGATGGCGCCGCGCTGTTGCCGCGCACTTATGTGTTGCCCGGCGAAACCCTGCACGTGACCGCCAGTGCCAGCGGCGCGACCCGTGTGCAGTTGCAACCTGCCACGGTATACGGGTTCGCCGTGGCGCCCTACGAAGCCCCCATCACTTTATGACAAGCGGGCGCCCAAGGACCTAAGCCGGCGCCCAGACAAAAAGAAGTGGCCTCCCATTGAACGCCACCGGCACGCGGCGTGAACCGATAGGAATCGGTAGCACGCGTCCAACACTTGAGTACGACCTTGTGAGCACAGTAACCACTGACCGCGACGGCGAAGCCGTGCCCGGTCGTCCTACTCGCCGGTCCCGCAGGTTTCTGGCGGGACTGGCCCTGACCCTGGGTGGCACACTGCCCGCCAACGACCCACTGGCCGATGAGTTGTTGCTCGCCGGTTCATTTGATCCGCAAACCTTGTCCCAACGCGGCATCGACCCGGAGCTGGCCAACCTGCTGTTGGACGCGCCGCGCTTCACCCCTGGCCGGCATGCCGTCAACATGAACGTCAACGGCCAACGCCGCGGCCGGGTCGATGTGACGTTCGAGCGCGACGGTACGCTGTGTTTCAACCGTGCGTTGCTCGATGTCGGCAACCTGATCGTCCCCGACGATGGCGCCTGCGACAGCTTTCTCGCGCGCTACCCGCAGACGGTCATCGAGCAAGACCCGGCCAGCCTCAACCTGGCCCTGGTGGTGCCCACCGAGGCCCTGCGCCCGGCGCAGCGAGATGTGTCTGGCTACCAGAGCGGCGGTTTTGCCGCGCTGCTCAATTACGACCTGACTGGGCTGCACAACGTATACGGCGGCGACACCAGCCGCTTCGGCTCGGCCAACACCGAAGTCGGCTTCAATGCCGGCGACTGGATCGTGCGCAGCCGCCAGGTACGCACCTGGCAAGAGAGTCGCTCGCGCACCACCCACTTGGACGCCTACGCCCAGCGCACCTTCGCTGAACAGCAGGCGGTGCTGCAGGCCGGGCAGATCAACCTCTATAACCCGGTGCTGGCCGGCACGCAAATCACCGGCGCCCAGGTGCTGACCGAAACCGCGCTGCAGGACCAGAACCAGGGCGCGACCATCAATGGCATCGCGAATAGCCCGGCCCAGGTGGAGATCCGTCAGAACGGCACGCTGATCCATTCCACGGTGGTTCCGGCCGGGCCATTTTCGCTGACCGATGTGCGGCGCCTGAACAGCCGCTCCGACGTGGAAGTCACGGTTAAGGAAACCAGCGGTGAAGAGCGCCGTTTCACCGTACCGGCGGGCATGCTCGGGCTGGGCTTGCCGGCGCCGGGCTTCTCGGTGGCGGCCGGGCGGGTGCGGCAGATTGGCGACAGTGCCGGAGCCGAACCCTGGGTGGTCAGCGCGGGCTGGAGCGGTGCGCTGCACCCGCAAATCAGCGTGGGCGCCGGCGTGCTGGTGGCGGATGCGTACCGATCCAGCGGCGTCAGCCTGGGCTGGCTGCCGTGGCAGGACAGTCAGCTGCAATGGTCGACCCAGGCCGCCCAAGCCAGCCGCGTCGGCCAGGACCAAGGGCTGCAGACCGACCTGTCGTGGTCGCAGCGCCTGTCGGATCGCTGGGGGTTCAGTACCGCGGCGTCGTGGCGCTCCCTCGGTTACCGCGACCTGGAGGAGTCGACCTTCGACGCCAACACTCGCGACCAGCAACGCTCGCGCTACCGCGATCAACAGAGCTTCACCGCCTCCTGGGCGCACCCGACACTGGGCGCATTCAGTGCCGGGATTTCGCGTTTGTCATCCTATAGCGGCGACAACAGCAGCCGCGCGCTGGCGTCCTGGGGCACCAGCTTCGGGCGGGTGTCGGTATCGGCCAGTGCCGAGTGGCAAGTCGGCGGGCGACACCAGAGCGATGACAGCCTTTACCTCAACGTCAGCCTGCCCTTGGGTGAAACCCGCCGGGCGCGTACCTGGGTACGCAATACCGGCGGTGAACATCGCCTGGGCGCCGGGCTCAGCGAGCAACTCAACGACCAACTGAGCTACCGCGTCGACGTCGAACGTGACAGCCGCGACCGCGAAGTGGAAGCCACCCTCGGCGTCTCGGCCCTGCCGTATTACAGCCAGCTGGACTTCAACTACACCCGCTCCGACGATCAGCGCGCCAGCTACCAGGGCGGCGCACGCGGCGGTGTGGTGGCCCACGGTGACGGCCTGACGTTCTCGCCCTATCCGGTGCGCGACACTTTTGCCGTGATGTCGGTGGGCGACATGGCAGGGATCAAAGTCAGCACCCCGAGCGGGCCGGTGTGGACCGACTGGCAAGGCCAGGCCGTGGTCCCGCAACTGAGCGCCTACGGCCGCAGCCCGGTGGAAGTGCACACCCGTTCGCTGCCGCGCAATGCCGATATCAGCAACGGCTTGGCGGTGCTGACCGCCGGACGCGGCGCGGTCGACAAAGTGCAATTCGGCGTGGCCGTGACCCGTCGCGCGCTGCTCACGGTAAGCCGCGACGACGGCCAGCCGCTGCCCAAAGGCGCAGCGGTGACCACGGCGGACGGCGAGTTCATCACCCTCGTCCAGGACGGCAGCCAGGTGTTCCTGCCCAACGTGCTCGACGAGCGCCCGCTGTGGGTCAAGGCCCCGGGCCAACCCCGTTGTCGCCTGAGCTACACGTTGCCGAACAAGGGCGACCCCGATGTGTATTTCGAAAGCGCAGCCGCCCGCTGCCTCCAGCCATGAGGAACATCGTCATGAAGCCTACCGGGCTGTTGTTAGCCACCCTGTGCCTGAGCAGCGGCGCCTGGGGTGCGCAGGAGTGCCAATTGAACATCAGCGAATCGACCCTGGATTTCGGCCTGATGAACCGCGCCGCAGCCCTGGTGCCGACGCCGGAACGATTGCTGGGCGAACGCCGGCTCAGCCTCACCTTGAACTGCGCGCAAGCCACCGATATGAGCCTGTTCTACCGGGGGCTGGCCGCCGGGCCGGAGCGTTTTCGCTTCACCGAGCGCGGCAGCTATGGCCTGAACGTCAGTGACGCTGTGCTGGATGGCGAGGCCGTTGAACTGGGCTTGCTCAGCGCCAGCGGCCAGGCACCCAGCCTCGGCAGCGCCAGCCTGGCGTGGCGCGCCGACCACGGCATTGTGCCAATGCGCGGCGGTGCGGTGGTCACTGGCCGCAGCCTGTCGTTGCAGATCGACGCCAGTGCCTGGGCCAGCGAAGACGCCCTGCGCGTGCGCGACGCCGTGACCTGGGACACCAGCGGCGTGCTGGAGGCCACCGGCGCCGGGCGCTCGCGGGAGTTGCGCCTGCAAGCGCGCTTTGCCCCGGCGGCGTGTACACCAAGCCTGTCCAATGGCGGCAACGTCAACCTCGGCAAACTCTCGGTCAGCGACCTGCACACAGACCGTGACACCGCCCTGCCCCCCCGCGACCTGCTGGTGACGGTGGCGTGCGACGCCCCCACCCACTTCGCCCTGCGCCTGCAGGACAACCGTGAGGGCTCAGCGACCGGGCCCGCCGAGGCCGGCACCTACGGCCTGGGCCTGGATGCTCGCCAGCAAAAAATCGGCCGCTACGCGCTGACCTTCGACCCAACCCGGGCCAGCGCCGACAGCCTGCCTGCGCTGTACCGCACCGACTCCGCCAGCGGTGGCGTGCCCTGGAGCACCGCCAGCAGCAGCCCCCTCGCCATCGCCGCGAATCGCTACCTGGGTTTTGCCGCCACGCCCGGCAGCAGCGCCGGCCCGGTGGCGATTCAAACCCTCAGTGCCACCGCAAGCCTGGAGGCGGTGATTGCACCGCTCAACAGCCTGGACCTGGGCAACGAAGTGCGTCTCGACGGCGCGGCGACCCTCGAAATCACTTACCTCTGACCCCCTACTGGAGCTCACCATGAACCGTTACCTGATTCCTCTCGCTGTGTACCTGTTGTCCCAGGGCAGTTCCGCCCACGCCGCGTCCACCGTTGAGCTGACTGTCACCGGGCTGATCACGCCCATGGCCTGCACACCGATGTTGTCCGGCGGCGGGCTGGTGGATTTCGGCAAGATTTCCCAACAGGACCTCAACCAATCGGTCGGCACGCGCCTGCCGCTCAAGTCCTTGACCCTGAGCATCAACTGCAACGCGGCGGGCCGTTATGCCCTGCGCATGCGCGATAACCGCGACGGCACCGCCCACGTCAACAGCGAGATTTTCTACGGCCTCGGCCTGGATAACAGCGGCGGCAAGATTGGCGTGTATTCCGTGAGCTTCGACCCGAAAAAAACCGTGGTCGATGATGTGCCGGTGATCTACGGCACCGAGTCCACCACCGGCGGCGTGGCGTGGCGCATGGCCAATACCAACCCCATCGACATCGGCTCGCGCAGTTTGTTGGGTTTCACCGATGTGCAGGGCAGTACCGCCGGACCATCGGCAATCCAGACCCTGACCAGCACCCTGACACTTGAAGCGACGCTTAACGCCAAGCAGAACCTGGACCTGAGCACCGATGTGTTGATGGACGGTTCAGCGTCGTTGGAAGTCGTTTACCTGTAACCCTTTTCCCTGCCACACAACCTTCCCTAGAAAGGAGCAACACCATGAGCAAGTCCCTTCCCATCCTGGTCGCCACCCTGGCAATGGCCTGCGCCGCGCAAACCCAGGCGGCCTCGGCTATCGACCTGAGCGTGAGCGGGTTGATTACACCGAGTGCGTGTGAATTGAATTTGGCCAATGGCGGCCAGTTTGAAGTCGGCAAGATCGCGTCCAAAGATCTATATCCCGAACAGCCGACCGACCTGCCAAGCATGACCACGGCCCTCACCGTCACGTGCGAGGCCGCAACCCTGGTGGCGATCGAAACCCAGGATAACCGCGCAGGCTCGGCCTACTTCGATGACGCCCAAAGCCTGGGACTGGGGCTGATCAACGGCAACCAGAAGCTCGGCAACATGTATGTGATGCTCAGGTCCATACTGGCCGACGGCGACAGCGGCTACGGTATTCACTCGAATGACGGCGGCCTGACCTGGAACACTGGCGGCTACTTCAGGAACGGTGGCCTGGTATCGATCTACAAGGCCTCACCGCTCATGCCGGTCCCGGTGCAAGTGCTCACGGCCTCGATGCAAATCGACGCGGCCATTGCCCCGTCCAAGAACCTCACACTCACCAGCGAAGTGCCCATCGACGGCTCAGCCACATTGACGGTGCGCTACCTGTAAGGCACTAGACCTTCTCGCTGCTCACCCCCACATACAACGCCCGGCCTGCCCCCAGGCCGGCAACGATCGCACCCACGCCGATCACCGCAAAAATCCAGCCCACCGCTGCCCAACCACCGGTCCAATCATGCACCAGGCCCACCGCCAACGGCCCCAAGGAAGCCAGGGTGTAGCCGATGCCCTGGGCCATGCCCGACAGGTTGGCGGCCACGTGGGAGTCCCGCGAGCGCAGCACGATCAAGGTCAGCGCCAGGCTGAAGGTGCCGCCCTGCCCCAGGCCGAGCAGCACCGCCCACCCCCACAACCCCTCAAGCGGCGCATACAGGCAACCGAACAGGCCGGCAAGGGTCAGCAGCATCACCACCACAATCGCCAGCCGCTGGTCCTTGCCACGGGTAGCCAGCCACGGCGCCGTCAGCGCGCTGAGCAGTTGCACGATGATCGAACCGGACAGCGCCAAACCGGCATCGGTGGCACTCAGGCCACGATCGATCAGAATCGACGGTACCCAACCGAACACGATATAGGCCAGGGACGATTGCAGGCCCATGTACAGGGTCACCTGCCAGGCCAGCGGGTCGCGCAGCAAGCCCTTTACGCGATAGGCGACTTGATGGGCGCCGTGCTTTTGGCCGACCTGTGGCAACCAGAACAACGCCGCCACCAGCGCGGGCACAATCCAGAAGCCCAGGCCGACGCTCCAACTGTCGCCGAAGTAATGACTGAGCGGCACCGTCGCCCCCGCCGCCAACGCCGCGCCCAGGCACAGGGCCATGGTGTAGACGCCGGTCATGGTGCCGGCCTGCTTGGCAAAATCACGCTTGACGATGCCCGGCAGTAACACGCCGATAATGCCGATGCTCGCGCCGGCGATCAGGCTGCCGGCGAACAACCCCACTTCGCCGAACGCACTGCGCAGGGTGATCCCGCCCGCCAGCGTCAGCAGAATTCCCAACACCACCCGCTCGGCGCCAAAACGCCGCGCCAGCAGCGGCGCCAAGGGCGCAAACAGCCCCAGGCACAGCACGGGCAAAGTGGTCAGCAAACCCGCTTTGGCCGCCGACAACCCCAGGCTGTCGGACACCGCACTGAGCAACGGCGACAGGCTCGACAGTGCCGGGCGCAGGTTCATCGCTACCAGGATCAAGCCCATGATCAACAGCCACGGGCGGCTCACCACCGGTGGGGTGTGTTGCACCCCCTCGTCGTCGGCTTCAGCGTCGATCAACAGTTCTTCAAGCTTGGTTTCAGGGTTCATTGATCAACTGCCGGCAAAGGGATTTGGCGCGTTCCGGGTCTTGGTGCTCCACGGCTTCGAGCAGGGCGATATGCAGGTCGAACACCGCTTGGCGACGCGGCGAGATGTTCAGGGTCTGGCGCAATTGGGCGCCGACGACGGCGGAAAAATACTGGTACAGCTCGCTCAAGGCCGGGTTGTGTGCGGCGTCTACCAGGCGCTTGTGGAACACCAGATCAGCCCTGATGTACGCCTCCAAATCGCCGTGATACAGCGCGGCGCTCGCGTGCAGGGCTTCGCGCAAACCTGCCAGGTCGTCATGGGTTCGGCGCAACGCCGCAAGGCCGATGGCCTCCACTTCAAGAATCTGCCGCGCCTCCTGCGCCTGGGTGACCGTGCAATGGGACAACGCACGCATCGCGCCCAGCGGATCGGTCATCGAACGCAGGTAACTGCCGTCGCCCTGGCGAATTTCAATCAACCCGGAAAAGGCCAATACGCGCATGGCTTCGCGCACGGTATTGCGGCTGATGCCCAACTCGGCGGACAGCTCAGGCTCGGTGGGCAGGCGTTCGCCAATGGCCCACACCCCTCGACTGATGCGTTGGCGCAGTTGCTCCAACGCCTGGTCGACCAGGGAGCGTTTGATCAGGGGGGCGATGTCTGTCATGGCTTTTGCATTTTCGTCCAATCATAGGATGAATTTTCCTACAGCCTATTCGGAGCAGCCTACAAAGGCAACGGACTAGGGTTTTGAGGCAGGAAAAGGAGCAGTATTTTCGATTGGTAAAATTACCCTCAGAGGGTAATTATTGGACTCAGGTGTCTTATGGAAAAGTACACACCTCATTACGATCTGGCGGTGGTAAAGGCGGATGTGAAGCGGCTTGGCAGGAGAGCGTTTACCCACACAGCACAAAGGTGCGGCAGGGAACTCCACTTCAGCATCAAGGAAATGCAGGATGCCATCTATGAGTTACAAAACTGGATGTTGTACAAGTCGATGACCACCTATAGAGATCATCGGGTTTGGCAGGACGTGTATCACACGTACGCAAAAGATAGGGAGATTTACATCAAGGTCACTTACTCCCCGGACGGTGACCCTCCGGTGATCTCCTTCAAGGAGAAGAACCTATGAAGGTAAAAAATTGCTACATCTGTGGTGCCCCCGACGCATTGCATTATTTTGAGGGCCGCAGTGAAACCATCAGGGTCAGAGGTATGGAGCGCCGGGTAGACAATCTTTCCGGCTGGGAATGTCACGTATGCGGTGACGGCTTTTGGGACCCCGATACCGATAGTGCGGATCGTTATGGCGAAGCCGGCGATGAACTCGTCATAGCAGCCCAAAAGATGATTGGCGCCGAGATGAAACGTATCCGCCGCAAATTGCACCTTACGCAAAAGGAAGCGGTGGAATTACTGTCCGGTGGCGGCCACAACGCATTCTCTCGCTACGAACGCGGCGAGCTTCTTCCCCCCAAGCCGCTGGTATTACTGATGCGGCTATTGGATCGTCACCCGCATTTGCTGGCAGATGCCGAAGTCTTGGCAGAAGGTGCTGACATGCGTGGCGCTTTCACCTACACCGTGAACAACGACGCTGAGGCACTCAAAGTGTCCTAGCCCCAAAAAATAAACCCGGCGCCAGGCCGGGTTTATTCATTCAAACATCGATCAATGCAAAATCTGGCTCAAGAACAACTTGGTCCGGTCATTCTGCGGGTTGTCGAAGAAGTCATTCGGCGCCGCCTGTTCCACGATCTCGCCCTTGTCCATGAAGATCACGCGGTTGGCCACGGTGCGCGCAAAGCCCATTTCGTGGGTCACGCACAACATGGTCATGCCGTCTTCGGCCAGGCCGATCATGGTGTCCAGAACTTCCTTCACCATTTCCGGATCGAGTGCCGAAGTCGGCTCATCGAACAGCATGATTTTCGGCTTCATGCACAAGGCACGGGCGATCGCCACACGCTGTTGCTGGCCGCCGGACAGTTGCCCCGGAAACTTGTGCGCCTGTTCCGGAATGCGCACGCGCTCCAGGTAATGCATGGCGATTTCTTCGGCCTTGCGCTTGGGCATCTTGCGCACCCACATCGGCGCCAGCGTGCAGTTCTGCAGGATGGTCAGGTGCGGGAACAGGTTGAAGTGCTGGAACACCATGCCGACTTCACGGCGGATCGCTTCGATCTGCTTGAGGTCGTTGGTCAGCTCCACGCCATCGACCACGATGCGGCCCTGCTGGTGCTCTTCCAGACGGTTGAGGCAGCGGATGGTGGTGGATTTGCCTGAACCCGACGGGCCGCACAGCACGATACGCTCGCCCTGCTTGACGTTGAGGTTGATGTCTTTCAACACGTGGAACTGGCCGTACCACTTGTTGACGCCCTGCATCTGGATAATGCCTTCAGGGCTCACAGGCTGTTTGATCGCTTCGCTCATAACATCAACTCCTAACGCTTGTGGCCAGTGTCGAGCTTGTGTTCCAAATGAATGGAATAGCGCGACATACCAAAACAGAAAATCCAGAACACCAGGGCCGCGAACACGTAGCCTTCAGTGGCCATGCCCAACCATTTCGGGTCGGCGGCGGCTTGCTTGACGCTGTTGAGCAGGTCGAACAGGCCGATGATGATCACCAGGCTGGTGTCCTTGAACAGCGCAATAAACGTGTTGACGATGCCGGGGATGACCATCTTCAGGGCTTGCGGCAGAATCACCAGGCCCATCGAGCGCCAGTAGCCGAGGCCCATCGCTGCGGCCGCTTCGTACTGACCTTTGGGAATCGCCTGCAAGCCACCGCGCACCACTTCCGCCACGTAGGCCGACTGGAACAGGATCACGCCGATCAATGCGCGCAGCAGTTTGTCGATGCCCATGCCTTCGGGAAGAAACAACGGCAGCATCACCGAGGACATGAACAGCACGGTGATCAACGGCACGCCGCGCCAGAATTCGATGAAAGTCACGCAGACCACCCGAATCGCCGGCATGTTCGAACGCCGCCCCAGCGCCAGCATGATGCCCAGCGGCAAGGCGCCAGCAATGCCGACGGTGGCGATCACCAGGGTCAGCATCAGGCCGCCCCATTGGCTGGTCGCCACGTTGGTCAGGCCGAAGATTCCGCCGTGCAGCAGGAAGAACGCGATGATCGGGTACAGCACCAGGAAGCTCAGGCCGTAGACCGCCTTGCGTTGAAAACGCGAGATGAACAACGGCGCCACGCCAACGATGGCCAGCCACACGGTGAGGTCTACACGCCAGCGCAGGTCTCCAGGGTAGTAGCCGTACATGAACTGCCCGAAGCGCTGTTGGATAAACACCCAGCAGGCGCCCTCTTTGGTGCAGTCGGCGCGCGTGGTGCCGACCCAGTTGGCGTCGATGATCGCCCAGCTCAGGATCGGCGGCACCACCAGGTACACAAGGTAGAACGCGAGCAACGTCAGCAGCGTATTGAGCCAGCTGGAAAACAGGTTGGCGCGCATCCATGCCATCGGCCCGAACACTTTGTTCGGCGGCGGCATATCAGGTTTGAAAATATGTGAACTCATGGGCGTTTCCTCACCGCTCGATCAGCGCAATGCGCTTGTTGTACCAGTTCATCAGCAGGGAAATGCTGATGCTGATCGCCAGGTACACGCTCATGGTGATAGCAATAACTTCGATGGCCTGGCCGGTCTGGTTGAGCACCGTGCCGGCAAACAGCGAAACCATTTCCGGGTAACCGATACCGGCGGCCAGCGAAGAGTTTTTCGCTAGGTTGAGGTATTGGCTGGTCAGCGGCGGAATGATCACCCGCAGGGCCTGCGGAATGATGACCTTGCGCAGCGTCGGCCCAGGGCGCAGGCCCAGGGAACGCGCGGCTTCGGTCTGGCCATGGCTGACGGACTTGATGCCCGAACGCACGATCTCGGCGATAAACGCTGCCGTATAAACAGTAAGCGCCAGGGTCAGTGCCAGCAGTTCGGGGATGAGTACCCAACCGTCGACAAAGTTGAAGCCCTGCAGCTTAGGCATTTCCCAGTGCAGCGGCGCGCCGAAGATCAAGGCGCACAACGCCGGAATCACGATGAACAGCGCCAGGCCCGCCCAGAATTTGTGGAACGGTACGCCCGTCGCTTCAAAGCGCTTGTTGGCCCAGCGAGCCATCAGCACGATTGCGACAATCGCCACCACCACACTGACCACAAACGGCCAGAAACCGTCGGCTGCAAGCGCTGCCGGCATGTTCAGGCCGCGGCTGCTGACAAAGAAGGTGTCACCGAAGTTGTGGCTGTTACGCGGCCCCGGCATGGTCAGGAACACCGCGAAATACCAGAACAGGATTTGCAGCAGCGGCGGAATGTTGCGGAACACTTCCACATACACGGTTGCCAGCTTGTTGATCATCCAGTTCGGCGACAGCCGCGCGACGCCGATGATGAACCCCAGCAGCGTCGCCAGGATCACGCCGATAAACGTCACCAGCAAGGTGTTGAGCAAACCGATCACAAACACCCGGGCATAACTGTCCGATTCGGTGTAGTCGATCAGGTGCTGCGCGATGCCGAAGCCGGCACTGCGTTCAAGAAAGTCGAAACCCGAGGTAATGCCCCGGTGTTGAAGGTTGGTCTGGGTATTGTTGAAGAGGTACCAGCCCAGCGAGACCACCGCCACAATCGTGATGATCTGGAAGAGCCACGCACGCACTTTGGGATCGCTGAAGCTGAGCTTCTGCTTTGGTGCGCCGATTTGATTTTGCATGAAGTGCCCCGGAAATAATGGAACAGAACATCACCCGGTGGTTGGCCCACCGGGTGACAGAACCATCAGCGATCAGCGCACAGGTGGTGCGTATTGAATGCCGCCGGCGTTCCACAGCGCGTTCAGGCCACGGTCGATTTCCAGCGGGGTGCTCTTGCCGAGGTTGCGCTCGAACACTTCGCCGTAGTTACCGACTTGCTTGACGATCTGTACGACCCAGTCTTTCTTCACTTTCAGGTCTTTGCCGTATTCGCCGTCAGCACCGAGCAGACGAGCGACGTCCGGGTTCTTGGTGGACTTGGCTTCAGCTTCAACGTTTTTCGAAGTGATACCGGCTTCTTCAGCGTTGAGCATGGCGTAGCCAACCCAGCGCACGATGGCCAGCCACTCGTCATCGCCGTTACGCACGACTGGGCCCAATGGTTCCTTGGAAATGGTTTCCGGCAGGACCACGTAGTCTTTCGGTGCGGCCAGCTTGCTGCGCTGGGCGAACAGTTGGGACTTGTCGGAGGTCAGTACGTCGCAACGACCGGATTCCAGCGACTTGGCGCTTTCATCGGAGGTGTCGAAGGTGATCGGGGTGTATTTGAGGTTGTTGCCGCGGAAGTAGTCGGAAACGTTCAGCTCGGTGGTGGTACCGGCCTGGATACAGATGGTTGCACCGTCCAGTTCCTTGGCACTTTTAACGCCCAGCTTGTTGTTTACCAGGAAGCCGATGCCGTCGTAGTACGTGATGAAGCCTGGGAATTTCAGGCCCATGCCGGCGTCGCGGGAGCTGGTCATGGTGGTATTACGGGACAGAATGTCGACTTCGCCCGATTGAAGCGCGGTGAAACGCTCCTTGGCGTTCAACTGGCTGAATTTGACCTTGGTCGCGTCACCGAAAACGGCAGCGGCCACAGCGCGGCACACATCAGCGTCAATCCCCAGGATCTTGCCGCTGGCATCCGGTACCGAGAAACCCGGCAGACCGTCACTCACGCCACATTGCACAAAGCCTTTCTTCTGCACGGCGTCCAGCGTGGCGCCAGCTTGGGCGAAACCACTGACACCCAGTACAGCCGCCGCAGAAACGATGGCCAGGGTGGATTTCAATACCTTCATTCAAACCTCCAGTTGCTCTTGTTGTGTCGGAGCTCGAACCTCAGCGCACCCTTATGAGGCGATATCGACCCGTGTTGGCTTTTTTTGGGGTCAAGCGGCATGAGGTTGTTGCGGTCAATCCAGTTGCTATCCCATAAGCGGCAGTCACTGATAGTGTTACCGTCCTGAGATAGCGCTGACATCGTCCAACACATAGCAAGGCCCGTACCAGAGTGCCGGCTGAGCCGATTCAGCCCACGGTCAATAGCAAAAGATTCAACCGTGCGACATCTTCTTAACAGATCAACTCGTCGCGCACCGTTCCGTTGCACTTAATCGGAGCGCGCGCACATTAATGGAGCAGACATGACCGAACCCTTGATTCTTCAGCCCGCCAAGCCCGCAGACGCCTGCGTAATCTGGTTGCATGGCCTGGGTGCCGATCGCTACGACTTCCTGCCGGTGGCCGAGGCGTTACAGGAAAGCTTGCTGACGACCCGCTTCGTTTTGCCCCAGGCACCGACCCGTCCGGTGACGATCAACGGCGGCTATGAGATGCCCAGTTGGTACGACATCAAGGCCATGAGCCCGGCCCGCTCGATCAGCCTGGAAGAGCTGGAGGTGTCGGCAAAAATGGTCACGGATTTGATCGAAGCGCAGAAGAGAACCGGAATAGACGCGTCGCGGATTTTCCTCGCCGGGTTTTCCCAGGGCGGCGCCGTGGTCTTTCATACCGCGTTCCTGAATTGGGAAGGCCCACTGGGCGGCGTTATTGCCCTCTCAACCTACGCACCGACATTCGGCGATGAGCTGGAGTTATCCGCCAGCCAGCAGCGCATTCCAACGCTGTGTCTGCACGGCCAGTACGATGAAGTGGTACAGAACGCCATGGGTCGCACGGCGTATGAGCACCTGATGAGCCGTGGTGTCACCGTGACATGGCAGGAATACCCAATGGGCCACGAAGTGTTACCCCAGGAGATACACGATATCGGCGCCTGGCTGACCGCGCGCCTGGGCTGAAACCCGGCGTTTATGTAGCCGTATGACAGACGCACTACGCCGCGCCCGATTCTTGCATTACACTGGCCGGCGTACATTCCTTAACCAATTAATGAGATCACCGTGCTCAAAGCACTCAAGAAGATGTTCGGCAAAAGCGAGGCTGAGCCGCTCGCGCCTGATTCCAGTGCTCCTGTCTCTATTACCGGCAGCCGCAACGACGGTGAACAACCCGGCCGGACAGCACCCGTTGCCCAGCCGAAGGTGACACCGCCTGAACAGGCAACACCGGCGGCAGCCGCTCCCGCGCCAGTGGCTCCAAAGCCTCGCCGCGAACGCGCACCAAAGCCGGTCGTCATCCCCTGGAAGCTCGAAGACTTCGTCGTCGAACCCCAGGAAGGCAAGACCCGCTTCCACGATTTCAAACTGGCCCCGGAACTGATGCACGCCATCCAGGACCTGGGTTTCCCGTACTGCACGCCGATCCAGGCGCAGGTGCTGGGCTTTACCCTGGCGGGCAAGGACGCCATCGGCCGCGCCCAGACCGGTACCGGCAAGACCGCCGCGTTCCTGATTTCGATCATCACCCAACTGCTGCAGACGCCGCCGCCGAAAGAACGCTACATGGGTGAACCGCGCGCGCTGATCATCGCCCCGACCCGGGAGCTGGTGGTACAGATCGCCAAGGACGCCGCCGACCTGACCAAGTACACCGGCCTCAACGTCATGACATTCGTCGGTGGCATGGACTTCGACAAGCAGCTCAAGCACCTCGAAGCCCGTCACTGCGACATCCTGGTAGCCACGCCGGGCCGCCTGCTCGACTTCAACCAGCGCGGCGACGTGCACCTGGACATGGTCGAAGTGATGGTGCTGGACGAAGCCGACCGCATGCTCGACATGGGCTTTATCCCGCAAGTGCGCCAGATCATTCGCCAAACTCCACCGAAGGCCGAGCGCCAGACCCTGCTGTTCTCCGCGACCTTCACCGAAGACGTGATGAACCTCGCCAAGCAGTGGACTACCGACCCGTCCATCGTTGAGATCGAAGCGCTCAACGTCGCCAGCGAAAACGTCGAGCAACACATCTACGCCGTGGCCGGCGCCGACAAGTACAAGCTGCTCTACAACCTGATCAACGATAACGGTTGGGAGCGGGTGATGGTGTTCGCCAACCGCAAGGATGAAGTACGCCGCATCGAAGAGCGCCTGGTGCGTGACGGCGTCAACGCCGCGCAGCTGTCGGGCGACGTGCCGCAGCATAAGCGCATCAAGACATTGGAAGGCTTTCGCGAAGGCAAGATTCGCGTGCTGGTGGCCACCGACGTGGCCGGGCGCGGGATTCACATCGACGGCATCAGCCACGTGATCAACTTCACCCTGCCGGAAGTGCCGGACGACTACGTGCACCGCATTGGCCGTACCGGCCGTGCCGGGGCGGCGGGGGTGTCGATCAGTTTTGCGGGTGAGGATGACTCGTACCAGTTGCCGTCGATTGAGACGTTGCTGGGCCGCAAGATCAGCTGTGAGACGCCGTCGACGCATTTGCTGCGGGCGGTGGAACGTAAGCGGCCTTAAGCGCAACGCGATTAAAAAAGTGAGCGGGCCCGCCCGCTCTCAAATTTGTTGCATCAAACACGTCCCGCGCCACCGTCCTACCGATATCAATTCCACCAGGATGGTTGGCGAATGCGCGACTCCTCGTCTCTGAATGCCTGAAAGTAACCTGCACTGCTCGTTGGCATATCAAAAAAAAGACTGCCAGCGGCCTGTGGCTGTGCCGAAGCGTTCGAACCCGGCCCCGTCGGGCCTGACTCAGAAGCCGGTGACGCCGCTTTGCTTCTGGCCTCTATCGCTCGGCCAAAATTGGTCGTTCTCAAAGCAAAGCGCGTGACGCCATAAACCTTGCTGAAGGTAGTAACGCCCTGTTTGTCGGTGAACTTGTAGGTCAAGCCCACCATGCGTTTGCCCGCCGCCTGCAGACCGCTTCCAAGCGGGGTATCAAAAAAGCCAGCGTACTTGACGAAGTCTTTGGCAGTCCCGGCTTTCGCTGCCGCGTTGTAAGCCAGGTTTGCCGATGTATAGGCTCCCCCAATACTGGCCGTCCATGAAGCAATGGAAAACCCTAAAGAGGCCCACCCCAGGTTGCGAATATGGTGGGAACGGTCCCACCCCGTCATTCTGTCAACCTCTGCAATGCCAAGCGCCGCAGTACTCAAGGTTCCACCCACTACGCCCAATGCAGAAGCGATAAAAACTGCCGATTTGGAGGCAACTACCATCGCCGCCGTAGCGGCGGAGGCTGTCGCAGCAACTGCCGCTGCGCCACCCGAAGCCGCTGCTAAACCTGCCGCCGTCGCCGCCGCCGTATAGGCAGCCGCAGCCGCCATCAACCCGGGCGTCGCAAATCCTACCGTTACTATCGACAGGGCTAATGCCGTCCCGGTCAGAACCCACTTCAGCCAGCTCGGCCACAAACCGCTGGGGTCCATCAAGTTGATTGGATTACACGCACAATACGCGTAGCTATTGAATCCACCCTCATCGAATGGAGCAAGCGGATCAACCTGCAGAAAAACCAGCAGACTAGGATCGTAGACGCGCTGGCCGTTGCCCAAAATATAGAGGTTGCACGACGCATCCAGTCGATGACCATTGAACGCTGGCAGTTGCAGGTCTGCCATGGTGCGAGTCTTTCCGTCATTCGGTACAACTTGCGCATCGCCATAGGGCGTGTAATGTCGCCGCACATGCGCAAGCCCCGGAGCCGATATGCCGCGCACGCTACCTGATGCATCGTTAGTGTGCAGTTGTGGCCCATCCACACCGCCGCTGCGCGCCAACACCTGATCCCCTCCGTCGGCAAAACGGATTTTTTTATTGCCTTCCACCACGGTATCAAGGCGGTCTTCCACGTACATCAGCTTCACAGGAGGTTCGTTGCCCCTGGAAGCAAGTACCTGGCGTGATTCGGCATCGTACTCATAGCTGTACTGGAGGGCATTGGCCCGTACTCCAGTCAGTTGATCAAAACTGTTATAGGTATAGGTCTGGCCTGAGGCTCCGACCTGCAAGTTGCCCGCCGCATCATAAGTCAGAGTGACATCCTGCACTGGGAGAGTGTGAGTGAGCCGGGTCAAACAGGTAGGGTCGGTGCCGGTGAAAAAACGCACGCACGTATCTTGCGTACCGTCGGTAAAGGAGGTGATTACCTGGGTAATGTTATTAAGGCTATCAAAACTGAAAACCTGCCCTACGACGCCACGCCCCAACTGGTCCTTAGGCTGTTCGCGACCCTCACAGCGATAAGTCTTGAGCCTCAGGAAGGCATCGTAGGTAAATTTCTCATCGGTCACCACTTGTGAGCTCGCATCCGTCAGAACCCGTGTCGCCAGCATACTGTTGGCATCGTATGTGCTGGTGATCACTTGCAGCAGCGCGCCGTTCTGCTCAAAACGGCGTGAGGACTCACGCCCCAGCCCATCGTAAGACAGCATGGTTACGACTTCAGTGCTGCCATAGGCAGTGGTCAGGTTCTGTGGCCGACCCAACGTATCATAGCTCTGCTCAACGACCATACTGCCCGTGACTATCTTGGTAAACCGACCGCGCTCGTCATAATCAAGCCGACTAACCTGACCATCAGCGGCCGTTTGATGCAGCAGTCGACCGCCAGGGGAATAGCTGTAGAGGGCAGTCAACGAAGTGCCATTGATGTTTTGAGTCTCCTTCTCGAGATGGCCGTTCTCATCATGAACATACTCATGGATCAGGCCATTGGTCTCCGTGCGCGTCAGTGTTCCCGCAACATAATCATGCTTGTAGGTACTTACCGGGAGCCCCGTCATCTCCACCTTGGTTTGCACATCCAGCTCTTTGTCATAAGTAATGCTTTGACGAGCACCACGAGGGGATACCATCGCAACGGGCGCCATCCACCCTGCCTCATACTCCCATGTAGAGGCTTGCCCCGTGCCACGACTCTGGCTGGTCATGCGCCCCAGGCTGTCATAACTGCGTGTGCCCAACTGTTTGCCGTCGATCAAGAGTGCGCTGACCGTTTCGCTGCTGGTACCCGGCGCGTAGTCAATTTTGCGCAACCGTTGCGGGGTGCCGTCCACAGGCTTTTGAAGAACGGTCAACAGCCGGCCGAAGGTGTCATAGGTGAACTCACTCGAAGTGCCATTGATATCCTTCACCAGCAGGCATCGGCCCAGGCCATCATAGGTGCGCGACTCTACTTCTACGCCGTTATTGCTGGCATCAAGTCGCTCCACCTTCACCGGCTGACTATGCTCATTGAAATAAGTTTTCAGACGTTCACCACCCTCAACGCCCTCAACCTTGAGATTCAACTGCGGATCGTATTCATCAATCAGAACGCGGCCATCGGGACCGGTTACGCTGCTGGGGTTGCCCCAACCATTGTAGGAATAGACCGTCTTCAGCACACGCTGGCCGTCGGTCACATAATCGAAATCGACCTGTTCAATGAGTTGCCCAAGCGCATCGTAAGTCCGTGTTCCGATAGCGCGTTCCAGCGGTCCCGCCATCAGTTGATTATCGGAAACCTGGCGGCCAAGCCCATCAAACCTTGTGACGACCTGGCGACCTTGGGCATCTGTGGTGATCAGATGAGCAGCGTTGCTCTGCGTCGAAAAATGGTAGGCATAGTTACGCTTAGCCTGCTGCGGTTTGCCCGGAGAAACCACTTCCTCAACCAGTCGACCATTGACATCGAATGCTAGAGCCACTGCACAACCACCGTCCCGGATCATTGATTCCTGGCGCCGGTTGACCAGCGATAGTGTGCGTTGAGACTCAACCCATTGCCCTTCACGGCCCAGCAGTCGGCGCGTTTCAATAAGACGATCACCCGCGATGGTATAGCTGAAGTTGCTGACCAGCGTCAGTCCAGCAATGGTGCAAGAGGATGTTTCCAACCGACCTACCAGCTCGGCAGGCGCGCTGTAGTAAGTGTGCTGCTGGCTGAAACTCCCAGCCTGAAGGATGGACTGCTGCAAGACAAAGTAACTGGCGCCCGTCGCCGGCAAGCGGGTGTGGGTGTAGTCGGTGACTCGCGCAGCAACCGTGGCTCCCACAGGAAAAAGGCGCTCTTGCTTCACGTAGCGAGGAAAGAGGTTGTGAGAGTCGGCCGGGCATTTTGCAGCTTCACCAGTGATCGGGTAGTAGCTGTACTCGGTGCGAACGCCGGATACTTCAGTGAGACTTAGCTCATTGCCAAAGTCGTCGGTCTCGATATGCTCAGACACCTCCCTTGCAGGGTTACCCGCCCGTTCATAGCGCTGGGTAACCGTCTTCGGAATCGCGTAATTGGCCGGTTGATCAGAGAACTGACCCGCGACCACGTTATAGATGACGCTGGTCTTGCTTATGGTGCCATCGCGCCGCACCGTTTTTTCGGTCTGCAGGTGAAATTTGTTGTAGGTCGTACGTGTAACCATCAGCACCTTGTCATTGTCGGCTGCGTCAATGCGGGTTTCCTCCGACCAATAAACGTAAGCCCCCGCCACCCTCAACAAGTTGTCCTCGCCCTCCTGGAAACCACCTGAAAAAGGGTATCCGGAGAAGTTGCTGCCCGGACTGTAGCTATATTTTCTGATCATGCGCGGCTGATTGGCGCCAGGAATCTGCACCCACGTGTCGACGCTGGGAATGTATTGGTTGTTACCGTAGGCAAGGGTATTTTCGCTGTAGACAATGCGTTCCTCCCCCCCCATAGGCCGCTTTACACTCTCGATAGCACTCAAGCCATTGCGGAACACGGTATAGGCGAACGTGTAAGCAGCAGACCCGGGCGGACCACTGCGATCATAGGGAACGGTGACACCGGTTAAATACTCGTTGGCATATGAAAATCGGACGCGTGCGTAACGCCCGCCGCCGACAAGGGTATCGACCGTCGACAGTATCCAGCTCTGGGAATAGGTCAACACCACAAGTTCCTCGCCCTTCTGATTAAGGATGCGATCGAGGTGTTCACCCAAAGCATATCGAAAGCTCAAGCTCTCGCCATTTTCAAACTGAATGGTATTTATACGATAGGGCACGGTACTGCCATGCTTTTTCAAAACCTCGACGGTTCCATCCTTATAAACTACATGTAGCGTGTCCGCAGCCGGCCGCTTGACCACCAAATCCCTTAACTTACGATCTGTGAATGCAAGCGTGCCCCCTACTGACGGCAGGCTCTGGGTTTTATAGCGCTCACCCGTGAGTAGCGTGAGCGTAAGGTTGTCAACATCAAACTCGGTATTACTGATTCGCCAACCAATACCGTACCTTGAAGGCTGAGTGTTCAGCATTGAAAATGACAGCGTGACATCCTTAGACACTTCTAAAGGGCCGTTTGGATATAAGGTTGCCAATTGAACCTTAGACGTGTATTGCAATGTGCGGTCATCGACAGAACCGGCCAAATAAGAGCCAAAGCAAAACGCATTCGAGTAAACATTCATACGGACGCACCTCAAGTCAGCATTTGAAATTGAACGCCGCCTCATCAATAACAACAAGACTCAAGGTTCCTAAGCACTAGTTATAATCGGTAAAGTAGGCGGTATTACCGTCCTCACTCTGATTAATATAATACGCCTGCTCACATCCGTAATTATCGATCAGCCGCAATGGCGTTTTTGTGTCTCCGCTACCGAACGAAATCGAAGGCCTTGTCACTCTCGCAATACGCATTACTGTATTATGATGATCCGCTTTTATTATAATATTTGGATCCACTAATCCATCATTCGCAATATCACCAAATCGAACGACGGCATTAACATCATCACCTAACAGCACACCAATTTTTCTAGAGCGCCCTAAAGCACCCCCATCATGAGCGTAACACGACTGAAATTTTAACCCTTCACTAGGCAACGACAGAGGGGTGTCCAACCCTTTGTTCATCAGAAACTCGACACCGCCCATTGACGGACGCACATAATACATATCTAAATCAGTAGAGACTGCGCCATTAAAAACATCATAGCGATTCACAGTTAACTCACCAACCCGAATAACATAAGGCCTGACAGGTGAAAGAGTGATAAATGAATTACCCACGTACCCGTAAGTTGTATAAACCACGCCACCTACAATTATTCTCGCCATAAATCTGATTGATTCTAATGGGATGCCTGGCGCAACGCGCATATATCGCTCAATTATTTCAGCTCTAGGATCATTGGTAACTGTATACCCACTATCATCACACACAGAGTTCTCGGCATCCAGGCTGCGAATTCCCGTATCGAAGATGTTTTTATCTGTGTCAACAGACCACCCCGTCGGGAGTGGGGCAAACTTATCTGATGAATAAAAGGTGATCGTTGCGCTTTTTTTCTCCTCATTCGTCAGGGGTTTTTCCACCCAGATGCTCCCATCGAGAGTTTCTTCTTTGACGACTTCAATCAAAACTTTGCATTGATGGCGATTATTGGTATAGAGCTCATTACTATTGGGCTGCCCACTAGGGAAAAAAATCTTGAAGACTTTGACGTTAGTTTCAGCGATCTCCTCATAGTCCTCCACCCGCATCCCAAAACCGCCAGATGATTTCGATAAACGGTATTTTTGTGTCGTCCCGACATTATCAATCAATGTCCATGCACTGCGAGTGTCTTCGCGAAGAATTGGCATATCATCACTCACGTGGAGAGCACGCATGATCGTCGGACGCTCATGAAATCGTACTAGCGGATTTTTCCATGGATGGTAGAAACCATGATGAATATCACTCAAATGCAGCTGCAGACCGGAATAGTCCCCCCCCCTGACAACGCCAGCCTTCCACCCCAAGTTGTATGCTTCCTCATGTAAGAACGATGTTTGGAACAGCTCTCCCTCTTCAGAAAATTCAACAGACCGTCCAAGCCCTAAATTCCGAGTAAAATACATTGGGCTTGGAGGCGTCCAATAGGAACATTGAATGGTACATCTGGCGTCTACATACGCAGCATCTGCAGATTCAGAGAGATCCTCAGCTTTAATGACGAATGGACGGATCGGCTTAACGACTACCGACGAATCTTCCTCATCGCCTGCACAGCCTGCCGACGTATAAACTTGGCCATCAAATTCAACCTTGGCCACAAGGGTGATAGGTGCATAACTATCAGTTGGGGCGCAACGCATAAAACGCCGCACATACTCTTTTTTAGAACCTACACCGCAGATCGAAGTTTCATTTTTTCTAGCCTTGCCCTGCCCTGTTTTATTTTTTTGCAGGCCAAGATCATATTGATTTCTCTTCTTATCACACGACCATCCCGACGCGAGTGGTTGAATCTTATCAGCGAAACACTGGATGACCGTTACACTGGCACGCTCAGACTCCGACAATTCAGTTTCATGCCACACTCCGTTCCCATCCTGAGCCTCTTTAATCACTTCGATAATTAGCTCGCACTGATGGTTACCATTGGCATATACCGAGCAACGCGAACTTTCATCGCCAGAGCCTCTGATTGTAAAATGAGAAAGGCGAATAGAATCTTCGGTCTGAGCCATGTCAAATTCCTTATAGAAATTATGAAAAATAAGAAAATTACAGGCTCGACAAACTTATTATAAATTTCTTTAACCGCTATAAGCCACCGCACCATACGGTCGATTAAAAGTCTTTCACCAAGGTGATGACAACTGTCAGAAGTAACAGTTAATAAGAACAAATAGAAATAGTCATGAAGTTTTGCGCTTCAAAAAGCCATGAAAACTCTCACACGTTCCAACGATGTGCAGCCGCACAATCGCTTTCCCGCCCTTCCACCCAACGCGGCCCCTCACTGGTGTTCTCTTTCTTCCAGAACGGCGCCCGCGTCTTCAGGTAGTCCATCACAAACGCACAGGCATCAAACGCCGCCTGCCGATGGGCACTGGCGGCTGCAACAAACACAATCGGCTCACCCGGCTCCAGCGCGCCAATACGATGCAGCACTTCCAGCTTGAGCAACGGCCAGCGCTGCTCAGCTTCGACTGCGATCTTGGCCAGGGCCTTTTCGGTCATGCCGGGGTAGTGCTCCAGGAACATCCCTGCCACGTCCAGGCCGTCGTTGAAGTCGCGGACATAGCCCACAAAACTCACCACCCCGCCCACGCCCACATTGGCCGCGTGCATGGCATTCACCTCAAAACCCGGATCGAACGCCTGGGCCTGCACACGAATGGCCATGATCAGCCTCCGGTCACGGGTGGAAAGAATGCTACTTCGTCACCTGCCTGCACTGGCTCATCGAGGCCGCACAACTCTTCGTTGCGCGCACACATCAGGCTGGTCTCGTTGAGTACGGCAAACTCCGGGTCACTGGCCAACGCTAGACGCACCGCATCGACAGTGGCGAAATCGCCCTCCACCTCCAGCGAGTCAAAGCCCACTGCTTCGGCGTAACGCGCAAAAAACAATACGTTGATGCTCATGCCTGGTCCGCCTTGAAGTGCCCGCTTTTACCGCCGAGCTTTTCCAGCAGGCGAATGCTTTCGATGGTCATGCCACGGTCCACGGCCTTGCACATGTCGTAGATCGTCAATGCCGCGACGCTGGCAGCGGTCAACGCTTCCATCTCTACACCGGTCTGGCCGGAGAGTTTGCAGCGCGCCAGGATATGCACAGCGTCCACGCCATCGGCGCTCAGTTCGACCTTGACGCCCGTCAACATCAGCGGGTGGCACAGAGGGATGAGATCACTGGTTTTTTTCGCAGCCTGGATCCCGGCAATGCGGGCCACGGCAAATACGTCGCCCTTGGGATGGGCGCCGTCGACAATCATTTTCAGGGTCTCGGGCAGCATGCGCACGCGCGCTTCGGCCACCGCCTCACGGAACGTCACGGACTTGTCGGTGACGTCGACCATATGGGCGCGACCTTGGGAATCGAGATGGGTCAGCACAGGGATACTCCTGATCAGGAGCACCGATTGTAAACCTATCGCCGATCAAAATGTGGGAGGGGCAAGTGCCCTCCCACACTGACCGCATTTACAAGTGAGATTCGGCGTATTCGGCCAGAATCGAACGGGGCACCCCTTGCAGCGCAATGTGCACGCCGTTGGGGAAGTCTTTGAAGCGTTCCGTCAGGTACGTCAGCCCGGAGCTGGTCGCGGACAGGTAAGGGGTGTCGATCTGTGCCAGGTTGCCCAGGCACACCACTTTGGAACCGGCACCGGCACGGGTGATGATGGTTTTCATCTGGTGCGGGGTCAGGTTCTGGCATTCATCGATCAAAATCAGGCTCTGCTGGAAGCTGCGACCTCGGATGTAGTTGAGGGATTTGAACTGCAACGGCACTTTGCTGAGGATGTAGTCGACGCTGCCATGGGTGTTTTCGTCATCCATGTGCAAGGCTTCGAGGTTGTCGGTGATCGCCCCCAGCCACGGTTCCATTTTTTCCGCCTCGGTGCCGGGCAGGAAACCGATTTCCTGGTCCAGGCCCTGCACGCTGCGGGTGGCGATGATGCGGCGATAGCGC
Source organism: Pseudomonas sp. LAP_36 (assembly GCF_019456785.1). Classification (NCBI taxonomy): domain Bacteria; kingdom Pseudomonadati; phylum Pseudomonadota; class Gammaproteobacteria; order Pseudomonadales; family Pseudomonadaceae; genus Pseudomonas; species Pseudomonas sp. LAP_36. The sequence goes on along the minus strand of NZ_JAHZMS010000001.1, from coordinate 328,230 downwards.
TTGGTCACCATGGTCTGCTCGATGGCAGCAGCCAAGGCAAGGATGGTTTTACCGGAACCGGCAGCCCCCGTCAGGTTGACCAGGTGGATGTCCGGGTCGAGCAGCGCGTACAGCGCCAGGCTCTGGTAGATATCGCGCGGTTTCAGGCCCCAGGCTTCCTGGTGCAACAGGGGTTCCTGATGCAGGTCGAGAATCAGCAGCTTGTCGACCTGGATTTCTTTGATCCAGCCTACAAAGCCCTGTTCGTCGATGATGAATTCGTTGATGTGTACAGCCGGCAGGTTGTCGATCAGCTGTACCTGATGCCAGGTGCGGCCATGGTCCTGACGGGTTTCGACCTTGCTGACGAGGTCCCAGAAGGAGCCGGGCACCGTGTGATAGCCACGCGACAACATCGACACGTCGTCGACCAGTTGGTCAGTGCTGTAGTCCTCGGCAGCGATCCCACACGCTCGTGCCTTGAGGCGCATATTGATGTCTTTGGTCACCAGTACCAGGCGCAGATCCTTGTCGCGCGCGTGCAGGTCGATCAATTGGTTGATGATTTTGTTGTCGTTCAGATTTTCCGGCAGCAGGCTGTTGGGCTCGCTGCGCTTGCTCATCAGAATCGACAGCAAGCCCTTGGGCCCGCTTTTGCCACGCTGGATCGGTACGCCGACTTCAACATCCTCCGGCGATGCTTCGCCCAGTGTCTTGTCGATCAGGCGGATGGCCTGGCGGCATTCGGCGGCAACGCTGTGGTGCCCGCTTTTGAGTTTGTCGAGCTCCTCAAGCACGATCATCGGGATGGCGACGTGGTGTTCTTCAAAGTTAAGCAGTGCGTTCGGATCGTGGATCAGTACGTTGGTATCAAGCACATAAAGGATTGGCTGGTCGGAAGAAGGGTTACGTCCATGATCATCCATACTCGGTCACCTTTGTGGGAGCCAGTCGACGCAATACCTGGGCGGTGCTGCGCCTCGATTCGACCACCGACTGCACCTGAGTGACGTCAAGCGCAGTGCCCACATGAGGAGTCTTGGAAGACGCCACCTGTGTTGCAGGTTTCGGCGATCTGACTTCGTAATACCGCAAAACCCATGACAGGAAAAAGCACTTTGACGCTTTTTTGAAGTTTATTTTTCAGGATGACGAATAGCACTAGCCGAGTAACAGGTACCCCGTTAAAGTCGGAAGTCCGCCTGCATCGAAATATCGTACAAAATCACTCCGAAAATGCCTCACACCCAACAGGGCCGGGCACTTCAGCGAAACGCCTCTCGGCAGTCCTGCCAACCCAGTCCACTCTGCGCCGTTGCCTGTAGCAGGATGGGCAAAGCAACCCGCGCTTTGTCCTGGGTGTCGTGAAACACAATCACACCTTTGCGCCACAGCAGCATCAACGTCAGCACCCGTTGCGCCGACTCATCGGCCTTGAGCTTGCCCGGCTCGTCCTGGGAATCGATGTCCCACAATGCCACCTGCAAGCCTTGGGCTTGAAAGAAACCCTGGCTGTCGGCACGACGCTGGCCGTAGGGCGGACGGAAGAGAGGCACGTAGTTTTCCGGCATCAGGTTTTGCGCCAGTGAGGCACTGCGGGTGATGGAGCTCTGCCAATCCACCCAATGACTGTGGGAACGGTACTGCCAACCCTGGGTGCCCACGCACTGACCCTGGTACAGCGCCTGCACATCAGCAACGGAACTGCGCTCCACCCGGGTTTGCAGGCTGCTGCCGAGGGCGAAGAACGTGGCGTTCATCTTTTGCTTGCGCAGGTAGTCGGTGAGCCAGTCGGTGTTACCGCTGACCGAGGCCGGGCCGCCGTCGAAGGTCAGCAGGAACAGGCGGTCGTTGAATTCATCGCCATTACGCTCATGGTCGCCAAACCGCGCGATTTCGCTGCTGATCTGTGGAAACAGCGCAGCCTTGCGCAGCAGTTCGTCCAGGTACCGTTCATGGAAGCTATGACTGGGGGCGGCCCAGCCTATATAGAAGGAATCGCTGCTGACCTCGAACTTGCCGGCCTGCTCGCGCAGGTCGTCCATGTTTTCCACCAGGTAGCAGAACGAGGCATCCTCCTCGCAGCTCCTTTGGGCAAGCGTGTAGTTCTCCAGCAGGCGCTGCCAGAGCTGACGACGCAGGTCGTCGATGGCGGACAGATTGATGATCTTCAGGCCAAGGCGCTGTTTGAGCGCGCTTTCATCCTGATTCTCGCTGGCCAACAGGCTATGGGCGAACATCAGGATTTCCGCGCGCGAGGCGACGTCGAACAGCGCCGGGCTGCCGAGTTTTTCTGGCCAGGTGCCACGGTCGAGGCTGGCCACATCCACCGGGGCGGCGTGAGCGCTCAGGCAGAACAGGCAAGCGGATAAAAAAAGCGCGATTCGCACAACGGGTCTCCCTCTCCAGAGTCGACCGGCACTATAGCCGATCAGTCACTCGTCCACGCCTATGCCGGAGCGTGAATAGGGTCGGCGCTAAAGTGGCGCAGCACCTCATTTGCCCGGTAGAGTCAATTGAGCGCCGGTGTGTATCCAGCTGTGCGCAAAGGGATCCGCATTCATCTAAAGACCGAAAGGAATATTGAATATGCATGAGCAGGCAAGGCTGACCAAGAGCCATCAGACATTGGGGCAAGTCGGGCAATTGGTTTCCATTGAAGACATCGAAAAGAACTACTCGACCTCCGCCAAAGCCAACAGCGCAGTGGAGGTTGAGTGCGCGAACACACGCTGCAAGGTTAAAGTTCGCATTACTATCATTTCGCCCTCCAAGCCTGGCCGAAAAATAACGCCTTCATCCTATTTTCATGGAAAGCACATAGCGGGTTGCGATCGCAAACCTTCACAGCCGCAGCTGGCTCCTATGCACGCTTCACGAACGCAAGGAGCCAACCCGGATAAAAACAATATCCCCGCTGTTTGGGTGGATCCTATCGACACCTCTCCTGGCTCCGGGGGCCCCACCGCGATCTCTCCAAGCCAGATCAATCCTTCAGGCGCTTCGACCCAAGGCCGATCCCGGACCGGCGCAGGCACGAGTAAAAGCCAGTCCCAGCGGGTTGAGCGCTTCGCGAAGGAGTGGCTCAAATTGACTCAGCAGGTCAGAAAAACCCAGCCGCTAGAAGCCCCCTGGAATCTCGGCGGCACTTACGCCTCAGCGTTTTATCCCTTTGATTATCAAGACACAGAATCGATGTATTCAGTTGGGACAAGAATACACACGGCCTCCGTGGTGTCGGGAAAACTCTCCAATGGCGATTTTTACATTCGCCTGAAAGAACAAAAAGCGCACGCAACTCCAAAGATCGTCATTATCAATGCTGCCATGCTGAGCGCCAGCGTCGCTGGCCAATCGCTGGCAATGCAGCTCATCAACCCAGGAGTACCGACCAGCAAAACGTACATTTTTTTCCTCGGCGCATTTCTGGCAAACCAGACGACGAGCCAGGAAGAATTGATCGTTGCTCACCCCCATTACTTTTACGTGCAAACCTAACAATGTGGAACGAGCCTTGACCCCGAGCGCATTTAACCCCTAGGCGCGTAACGAGTGCATACCTATCGCCATCATAGGTGGAGTCAAAACGCCCAAGCCCCTAGAATCCCTCCCACGATTACAGGAGCCAACTTCATGCTGATGGTGATTTCCCCCGCCAAGACCCTCGATTTCGAGACCGCGCCCGTGACCCAGCGCTTCACCCAGCCGCAGTACCTGGACCACTCCCAGGAACTGATCGAGCAATTGCGCACCCTCAGCCCGGCGCAAATCAGCGAATTGATGCACGTCTCCGACAAGATCGGCGGCCTCAACGCTGCCCGGTTCGGCAGCTGGACCCCAGCGTTCACCCAAGCCAACGCCAAACAGGCGCTGCTGGCGTTCAAGGGTGACGTCTACACCGGCCTGAATGCCGAAACCTTCAGCGATGCCGATTTCACCTACGCCCAGGACCACCTGCGCATGCTCTCGGGTCTCTATGGCCTGCTGCGCCCGCTGGACCTGATGATGCCGTACCGCCTGGAAATGGGCACCAAACTGGCCAACGCCCGTGGCAAGGACCTGTACGCCTTCTGGGGCACACGAATCAGTGAGTGGCTCAACCAAGCGCTGGCTGAGCAAGGCGACGACGTGCTGCTCAACCTGGCCTCCAACGAGTACTTCTCGGCGGTCAAGCGCACGGCCCTGAACGCGCGGATCATCAACACCGAGTTCAAGGACCTGAAGAACGGCCAGTACAAGATCATCAGCTTTTACGCCAAGAAGGCACGGGGCATGATGAGCCGCTTTGTGATCGAAGAACGCATCAACGACCCGCAAAAGCTCAAGGCGTTTGATGTGCAGGGGTATCGCTTCAATGCAGAGCAGTCGAAGCCGGATAACCTGGTGTTTTTGCGCGATCACGCACCGCAATAAGGCGTAACCGCCTCATCAGACAATGAGGTCCAAATGTGGGAGCGGGCTTGCTCGCGAATGCGCAATGTCAGCCACTGAATGAGTTGACTGACCCACCGCATTCGCGAGCAAGCCCGCTCCCACATTTTTAGGTGCACGCCCATCAAGATTCGTCATATTTTTGGCGTCAAAAAACATCCTGAAGCATGTCTAACAATTCTTTCACTCGACATTCGTCATTTTTTTTCGTAGTGGCACCACTTTTTTAAAAGCGTGATGGCACAAAACTATCCCTGCGCGCCAACTCCCCACAACTACTGGCCCAAATAGCAAGTGCTATCAATATAGTACTAGTGCCATCTTGCCTAATATTTCAAGAAATTTCGGGAAACAGGATGAGCGGCCCGGAACTTCGTCAAAACGCACGGCTCATACCACCGGTAACGAAATTCTCTGTTTCTGTAGGAGATGACTTACATGACGACCAATGGAGAGTATCGAAGTTGTCACACTAAACTTTGACCGAGTGGTCACTTTACAAATGCTTAGTTACGAGCGGCGACAAGGATGATTTGCCACGAACTATGAGGCCAAGGCTGTGCTTACCCTAATGGGTCAGTGATACAACCCAAGACATTGATATTTAAGGCTAAAAACCCATATCAAAATCTTGTGGCACTGGCGCCACGCCCTTCTCCCAGGAAGGCTGGCTGCATTTCAGGGCAGGCCCCAATAACAAGGCCAAGTTGCGCACAACTTGAGTGCAATAGTTAGTCACTCGCTATTTAACATGCCTGCACGCGATAAGTCGGCGTCTATTCGCCTAACTTTCGCGGCATCAGTGACGCTTGCAAACATGAACTCCGGCCAATTATTGGCATGATTAACACCGTCTTCAATGACACATGAGGTAAATGCGATGCGCATCAGCATATTTGGTTTGGGTTACGTTGGCGCAGTCTGTGCCGGTTGCCTGTCTGCACGTGGCCACGAAGTGGTCGGCGTAGATATCTCCAAGGATAAGATCGACCTGATCAACGCTGGCAAATCGCCGATTGTTGAGCCAGGCCTGGGCGAACTGTTGAGCCAGGGTATTGAAACCGGCCGGCTGCGCGGCACGACCAACTTCGCCGAAGCCATCCGCGATACCGACCTGTCGATGATTTGCGTCGGCACGCCGAGCAAGAAGAACGGCGACCTGGAACTCGACTACATCGAAGCGGTATGCCGCGAGATCGGCCTGGTCCTGCGTGACAAAGCCACCCGCCACACGGTGGTCGTGCGTAGCACCGTCTTGCCAGGCACCGTAGCCAACGTGGTGATCCCGATCCTCGAAGACTGCTCTGGCAAAAAAGCCGGTGTGGACTTCGGCGTTGCAGTCAACCCGGAATTCCTGCGTGAATCCACCGCCATCGCTGACTACGACCTGCCACCGATGACCGTGATCGGCGAATTCGACAAAGCCTCCGGCGATGTCCTGCAGTCGCTGTACGAAGAACTCGACGCACCGATCATCCGCAAGGACATCGCCGTTGCCGAGATGATCAAGTACACCTGCAACGTGTGGCACGCCACCAAAGTGACCTTCGCCAACGAGATCGGCAACATCGCCAAGGCTGTCGGCGTCGACGGTCGCGAAGTGATGGAAGTGGTCTGCCAGGACAAGACCCTCAACCTCTCCCAGTACTACATGCGCCCAGGCTTCGCCTTCGGCGGTTCGTGCCTGCCAAAAGACGTGCGTGCCCTCACCTACCGCGCCAGCACCCTGGACGTGGAAGCGCCGCTGCTCAACTCGCTGATGCGCAGCAACGAGTCCCAGGTGCAGAACGCCTTCGACATCGTTTCCAGCCACGACAAACGCAAAGTCGCGCTGCTGGGCCTGAGCTTCAAGGCCGGCACCGATGACCTGCGCGAAAGCCCGCTGGTCGAGCTGGCAGAAATGCTGATCGGCAAGGGTTATGACCTGAGCATCTACGACAGCAACGTCGAGTACGCCCGTGTCCACGGCGCGAACAAAGACTACATCGAAGGCAAGATCCCGCACGTGTCGTCCCTGCTCAACTCGGACTTCGACGACGTGATCAACAACTCCGACGTGATCATCCTGGGCAACCGCGATGAGAAGTTCCGTGCCCTGGCGCAGAACGCACCGCACGGTAAGCAAGTGATCGACCTGGTGGGCTTCATGTCCAAGGCCACCAGCACGACCGGTCGTACCGAAGGCATTTGCTGGTAACAGCAACGGCCAGTTCCGGGCTGCAAGCGTACTAATCCCCAGCGCTTGCAGCCTGGAGCCTTCTTCACCTTCGGATGACGCTCATGTCCAAGTTAAAACACGTACTGCTCCAATCCGCCGGCTGGCTGTTCTTCCTGAGCCTGCTGATGGGACTCGCCCTGCTGCTGCCGGCGAGTACGTTCGACGCTGAGTCGAAGAATTTTATTTTCCTGATTGGCGCCGTCGGTATCTGGCGCTACTCGATGGGTGCAACGCATTTCTTTCGCGGCATGCTGTTCCTGTACGTGGTCTACCCGCACCTGCGCCGTAAAGTGCGCAAGCTGGGCAAGGCCGCCGACCCGTCCCATGTGTTCCTGATGGTCACCAGTTTCCGTATTGATGCGCTGACCACTGCACAGGTCTACAGCTCGGTGATCCGTGAAGCCATCGAATGCGGCTTCCCCACCACCGTGGTCTGCTCACTGGTGGAAATGTCCGACGAGCTGCTGGTGAAGAGTTTGTGGGAACGCATGAACCCACCGGAGCACGTCAAGCTCGACTTCGTGCGGATCGCCGGTACCGGCAAACGCGACGGCCTGGCCTTTGGTTTCCGCGCCATCTCCCGCCATCTGCCGGATGACCGCGCAGTGGTTGCGGTGATCGATGGCGACACCGTGCTCGCCGAAGGCGTCGTGCGCAAGACCGTGCCGTGGTTCCAGCTGTTCGGCAATGTCGGCGGCCTGACCACCAACGAGTTCTGCGAAGTGCGCGGCGGCTACATCATGAGCGAGTGGCACAAACTGCGCTTCGCCCAACGCCACATCAACATGTGCTCCATGGCCCTGTCCAAGCGCGTACTGACCATGACCGGTCGTATGTCGGTGTTCCGTGCCAGCGTAGTGACCGACCCGGGCTTTATCGCCGATGTGGAAAGCGACTCGCTGCAACACTGGCGCCTGGGCCGCTTCAAGTTCTTGACCGGCGACGACAAGTCCAGTTGGTTCAGCCTGATGCGCCTGGGTTACGACACGTTCTACGTGCCGGACGCCGCGATCAATACCGTGGAACACCCGCCGGAAAAAAGCTTCATCAAGGCCAGCCGCAAGCTGATGTTTCGCTGGTACGGCAACAACCTGCGCCAGAACTCCCGTGCCCTGGGCCTGGGTGTGCGTCGGTTGGGCTTGTTCACCAGCGTGGTGCTGTTCGACCAGCGCGTGTCGATGTGGACGTCCCTGCTCGGCCTGACCGTGGCGATCATCGCCACTTTCAAATACGGCGGCGCGTTCATCCTTGCGTACCTGCTGTGGATCGGCATCACCCGCCTGATCCTGACCCTGCTGCTGTCGTGCTCCGGCCACAAGATCGGCCCGGCCTACCCGGTGATTCTCTATTACAACCAGATCATGGGCGCGCTGGTGAAGATCTACGTGTTCTTCCGCCTTGATCAACAGTCCTGGACCCGCCAGGACACCAAACTGACCCGCGATTTGGCCAGCTTTCAACGTTGGTTCAACACCTGGTCGTCTCGGACCATGACCTTCTCCGCCGGCAGCATCTTTGTTGCCGTGTTGCTGATGATGGTCTGACCCTGCCAAGCCTGAATTAACTCTAGGAAATGCCCTGATGAACAGTCCAGTAAACGCCAACGTAGTCCACGAATCCGAAGCCCAGCGCCAGCACGCCCGCGTCAAAATCCCGGCCAAGCTGCGCTTTTTCAACACCGACCGCACGCCGACCGAAGCACGCGTGCTCGACCTGTCCGCTGGCGGCCTCGCGTTCACCGCGACGCAGCCGCTGACCATCGGTGAAGTGCACAAGGGGCGCCTGCAATTCGTCATCGATAACCTCGGCCTGGCGATGGACGTGGAGCTGCAGATTCGCTCCTACGACCGCCAGACCGGCCGCACCGGTTGCCAGTTCCAGAACCTCGATGCCCAGGATATTTCCACCCTGCGCCACTTGATCACCTCGCACTTGTCCGGTGACATCGTGACCATGGGCGACGTGCTCGCGACCCTGCAGCGCGACAACTTCACCAAGGCGCGCAAGGTCAAGGACAGCGGCAGCAACATGAGCGCCTTCGGTCGCTTGCGCGCCGTGACGTTCAGCCTGGCAATCTTCCTGGTGGGTCTGGCCGCGTTCGGCTTTGTGTTCAAGTCGGTCTACGGCATGTACTTCGTCAGCCACGCCCAGGCCGGCATTGTCAGCGTGCCTGGCATGAACGTGACCATGCCGCGCGACGGCACCGTGCAAAGCCTGCTCAAGGGTGATGCGATCGCGGCCAAAGGCGCACCACTGGCCACCTTCAGCACCAGCATGCTGGATGTGCTCAAGGGCCATCTGGATGAAGACCAACTGCAACCGGCCAAGGTTGAAGAGCTGTTCGGCAAGCAAATGACCGGCACCCTGACTTCGCCATGCGATTGCATCGTTGCCCAGCAAATGGTCGCCGACGGTCAGTACGCCAGCAAAGGCGATGTGATCTTCCAACTGGTACCGCGCGGCGCCCAAGCCAATGTTGAAGCACGCTTCACCTATCGCCAGTTTGGTGACGTTCGCCCAGGCACACCGGTGAGCTTCCAGGTGGCCGACGAAGAACAACTGCGCACCGGCACCATCGTCAGCAGCACCAGCCTGAACAGCGCCGACCTGTCCTCCGACATCCGCGTGCAGATCAAGCCTGACGCTCCGCTGGACAGCACCTACGCCGGCCGCCCGGTCGAAGTGACCAGCGACCGCGGCCCATCGCTGAACTGGCTGATCGACAAAGCCATGGCTCACGGTCTGTAAGCGAGGACATGCCTGTGATGACTTTCCCAAAAACACCGCAATCCCTGTGGGAGCGGGCTTGCTCGCTAAGGGATCAGCGCGGTATGCCTGATGGACCGCGTCGCCTGCTTCGCGAGCAAGCCCGCTCCCACATTGGATCGCTGTGCACATTGGCACTGGCCATTTCTCTGGCCGGTTGCGCCGGCCTGCCTGACCAACGCCTGGCCAATGAAGCGCTCAAGCGTGGCGACACCGTCACCGCGCAGCAGAATTACCAGCAACTGGCAGACCTGGGTTACAGCGAGGCCCAAGTGGGCCTCGCCGATATCCAGGTAGGCACCCGCGATCCGGCGCAAATCAAACAGGCTGAAGCCACTTACCGTGCGGCGGCGGACACCTCGCCCCGCGCCCAGGCACGCCTCGGCCGCCTGCTGGTGGCGAAGCCCGGCTCCACCGAAGCCGAGCACCATGAAGCCGAAGGCCTGCTGAAAAAAGCTTTTGCCAACGGTGAAGGCAACACGTTGATCCCGCTGGCGATGCTGTACCTGCAATACCCGCACAGCTTTCCGAACGTGAACGCCCAGCAGCAGATCAGCAAGTGGCAAGCAGCGGGTTATCCGGAAGCCGGCCTGGCCCAGGTGCTGCTGTATCGCACCCAGGATACCTACGACCAGCATCTGGATGATGTGGAGCGCATTTGTAAAGCCGCGCTCAACACCACCGACATCTGCTACGTCGAGCTGGCCACGGTTTACCAGAAAAAAGCCGAACCGGAAAAACAGGCCGAGCTGCTCAAGCAAATGGAAGCGGGCTACAGCCGTGGCACCGTCACCGCACAACGCGTCGACAGTGTTGCTCGCGTATTGGGTGATGCTTCGTTGGGCAAGACCGACGAAAAAACTGCCCAGGCCCTGCTGGAAAAAATCGCGCCTGGCTACCCGGCTTCCTGGGTGAGCCTGGCGCAACTGCTCTACGACTTCCCGGAGCTCGGCGACGTCGACCAAATGATGAAGTACCTGGACAACGGCCGCGCCGCCGACCAGCCGCGCGCCGAGCTGTTGCTGGGCAAGCTCTACTACGAAGGCAAGTGGGTACCGGCAGACGCCAAGGCCGCCGAAGCACACTTCCAGAAAGCCGTAGGCCGCGAAGTGGCTGCCGATTACTACCTCGGCCAGATCTACCGCCGTGGCTACCTGGGCAAGGTCTACTCGCAAAAAGCCCTGGACCACTTGCTGACGGCGGCGCGCAACGGCCAGAACAGCGCCGACTTCGCCATCGCCCAGTTGTTTTCCCAAGGCAAGGGCACCAAGCCCGACCCACTGAATGCCTATGTCTTCAGCCAATTGGCTAAAGCCCAGGGCACGCCAGAGGCCAATGACTTGGCCACGCAGCTGGAGGCACCGCTGACGCCTGAGCAACGCGCTCAAGGCCAACGCCTGGTGCAACAGGAACTGGCCGCACGCGGCACCCTGGCCCAGAGCACGCTGCAACTGCACGCCCTGCAAGAAGAAGACGGCGAGGAATCCCTATGAAGCTCAACCCATTCGTCAAGGCCGGCATCGGCCTGACCTTCGCCCTGCTGTGGTCGTGCCCGACCCTGGCCGCCCTGACCGAAGCCAAGAACTTCGGCCTGGAAGTCAAAGCCACCGCGCAGTCCGAAGATGACCGCGACCTCGGCACGCAGAAAGGCGGCGACGTCAACGGCATCGGCCTCGACCTGCGCCCGTGGATCTACGGTGAAAGCGGCAACTGGAGCGCCTACGCCATGGGCCAGGCGGTTGCGTCCAGCGACATCATCGAGACCGACACCCTGCAACAGTCGGCCAATGACGAAAACCAGCAAACCAGCAACAACGATCGCAAGACCAAGAAAAACTACTTGGCCATGCGTGAGTTCTGGGTCGGCTACAGCGGCTTCACGCCCTACCCTGGCGAGATCCTCAAGCTCGGTCGCCAACGCCTGCGCAATGACGACGGCCAATGGCGCGATACCAACATCGAAGCACTGAACTGGACCTTTGACACCACCCTGCTCAAGGCCAACGTCGGCGTTGCCGAACGCTTCAGCGAATACCGCACCGACCTCAAGGAACTGTCGCCGAAGGACAAGGACCGTCAGCACCTGTACGCCGACGCTTCCTACCAGTGGACGCCGGGCCAATGGATCGGCCTGCGCGGCCACCACACCCATGACAACGGCAAGCTCGATTACCCGGAACCGGGCCAGCCGACCGACTCGCTGGACAAGCGCGAGAACGGCGACCTGACCTGGCTCGGCATCGAAGCCAACAGCGACGCCTATAACTGGCGCAACACCAACACCGTCAACTATTGGGCGAGCATCACCGGCATGCAGGGCGACCGTGACACGGTCAACGCTTTGAAGGCCGACGGCACCCGCCCCGACCAGGCCAAGCGCAGCGATGACGTGAATGGTTGGGCTACCGACTTGGGTATCCGCCTGCGCCTCGACCCGCAGTGGCAAGTGGGTGCTGCCTACGCCCGCGCCAGCGCCGAGTACGAACAGAACGGCCTGCAAAGCAACCGTTCGAACTGGACCGGCACCCAGTCCCGCGTGCACCGCTTCGGCGAAGCCTTCCGTGGCGAAATGAACAACATGCAGTCCATGAGCCTCTTCGGTTCCTGGCAGTTGCGCGAGGACTACGACGCCAGCTTGGTGTACCACAAGTTCTGGCGTGTCGACGGTAACAAGCCGGTGGGCAGCAACGGCATCGATGCCGTGCAGAACAACACCGACGATGTGACCGGCGCGATCCTGTCCAGCACTTCCCTGCCGCTTGAAGACGGCAAGAAAGACCTGGGCCAGGAGATGGACCTGGTCGTTACCAAGTACTTCAAGACCGGCTTGCTGCCGGCCGCGCTCAGCCAGTCGATCGACGAACCGTCGGCCCTGGTGCGCTTCCGTGCCGGTGTGTTCAAACCGGGTGACGCCTATGGCAGCCAGGTCGATTCGTACATGCATCGCGCCTTTGTCGACGTGATTTGGAAGTTCTGATGGGAGCCTGCGCAATGATTCCTCAACGCTTGCTGGTGACCGCGATGCTGATGGCCAGCGCCACAGCCTTCGCCGATACCGCGCAGCAGGTCAAGGCGCCGACCATCGCCAAAGAACTGCAACAGGCCAAGACCTACACTATTTCCAGCCCGCCGACCGCGCCGCTGGAAATGGCCAAGCCGGCCCTGCCGGATCTTTCGGGCTACACCGCTGCAGCGATGCAAAAGAAGATCGTGCGTGGCAAAGCGGGCAAGATCAGCATCCGTCGCATGATGCAGGAAGACGCCCTCAAGGACTTCATTGGCGGTGACAACAAGATGGCCGAATGGGTGGTGCGCCAGCACGGCATTCCCCAGGCGATCTTTGTCGATGACGGCTACATGAACCTCAAGGACCTGCTGGGCAAGGTGCCCAAGCAGTACCTGAGCGAAACCTCGCCGGGCGTGTTCCTGGCCAAGTTGCCGATCGTGGTCGGGCGCAAAGGCATCCTGGAAATCGACAAGAAGACCCAGGAGTTGCGTTTGTCCCAGGAAGCCGGTTCGTTCCTGATCAACGATGGCCAGCTGTTTGTGAGTGACACCAAAGTCACCGGCTGGAGCGAAAAAGCCAACGGCCCGGCGCTGTTCAAGTCGCCCAAGGAATTTCGCCCGTTCCTGCTGGCTTGGGGCGGCACCGAGACGTACATCGCCAATACCAAGATGGCGAGCTTCGGCTACGCCAACAGTAAGTCGTACGGGGTGAGTATTTCCCAGTACACGCCGAATATGGCCAAGGTACTCAAGCGTCCTGAGCCGACCGGCTGGATCATTGATTCCGAGTTCTCGGACATGTGGTACGGCTTCTACTGCTACGAGACCACAGGCTTTGTGATCAAGGGCAATACCTACAAAGACAACATCGTCTACGGCATTGACCCTCATGACCGTTCCCACGGCCTGATCATCGCGGACAACACCGTCTACGGCACCAAGAAGAAGCACGGCATCATCATTTCCCGGGAAGTGAACGACAGCTTCATCTTCAACAACCGTAGCTACGACAACAAGCTCTCCGGCCTGGTGCTCGACCGTAACAGCGTCAACAACTACGTGGCTGACAACGAGTTCTACCGCAACCACACCGACGGCATCACGCTCTATGAGAGCGGTGACAACCTGCTGTGGGGCAATAAAGTGATTGCCAACCGTCGCCACGGTATCCGCGTGCGTAACAGCGTGAACATCAAGCTGTACGAAAACACCTCGATGGCCAACGGCCTGACGGGGCTTTACGGCCACATCAAGGATTTGACCGACACCGACCGTGACATCGCCCTCGACCCGTTCGACGCCAAAGTTTCGCTGATCGTGGTCGGCGGAGAGCTGGCGGGTAACGGCAGCGGACCGCTGTCCATCGATTCGCCGTTGAGTGTCGAGTTGTACCGCGTGTCGATGCTGGCGCCGACCAAATCCAGCGGCATCAGCTTCTCCGGCATTCTTGGCGAGCGCCAGGAAGAAATTCTCGACCTGCTGGTACGCCAGCAGAAAGCCGTGCTGATCGACCCTGTCGAACGCCAGACCGAAATGCAGGACTGAGGATGACCCTTATGCACCCACACATGATCAAACTGCTCAGCCTCTCGGGTCTGACCCTCGGCCTGCTTGCGGCCAGCCAGGGCGTGCGCGCCGACGAAATCAAGGCGCCGACCTTCACCGCCGAACCGTGCTGCAGCCTGTGCCCGGCGGCGCATGATGCGCGCAACTACACCACGCGCTACCAGCAGAATTTCACCACCCTGGTACAAGCCCAGGGCGACTGGCTGTTCCGTACCCAGGAAGACCTGCGTACCGAGTTCGACACCACGCCTTCCGGCTACAAGCGCATGCAACAGCTGCACGATGCGTTCAAGGCCAAGGGCGTTGAATTGGTGGTGGTTTACCAGCCCACCCGTGGCCTGGTGAACCGCAATAAACTCAACCCGGAAGAGAAAGCCAAGTTCGATTTCGACAAGGCACTGGGCAACTACAAGACCATGCTCGGCCGTTTCGCCAAGATGGGCTACGTAGTACCGGACCTGTCGCCGTTGACCAACGAACAGCTTCCGGATGAACTGCCGGCCCACGATTTTTACTTCCGTGGCGACCAGCACTGGACGCCCTACGGCGCCCAGCGCACGGCGAAAATCGTCGGTGCCAAAGTGCGTGCAATGCCTGAGTTTGCCGACATTCCCAAGCGCGAATTCGAAACCAAGCGTTCCGGGCGCATGGGCAAGACCGGCACCCTGCACAACATGGCCGGCCAGCTGTGCGGCACGAGCTACGCGATCCAGTACATGGACCAGTTCACCACCGAGCCCAAAGGCGAAGCCGGTGATGGCGACCTGTTCGGCGACTCGGGCAACCCGCAGATCACCCTCGTGGGCACCAGCCACAGTGGCAAGAACTACAACTTCGCCGGTTTCCTCGAGCAGGAAATCGGTGCCGATATCCTCAACGTCGCCTTCCCTGGCGGCGGTCTGGAAGGTTCGATGATCCAGTACCTGGGCAGCGACGAATTCCAGAAGTCGCCGCCAAAGATTCTGATCTGGGAGTTCTCGCCGCTGTATCGCCTCGACCAGGAGACCATCTATCGCCAGATGATGTCCCTGCTCGACAACGGCTGCGAAGGCAAGACCGCACAGATGACGGCCAGCACGACATTGAAACCCGGCAAGAACGAATTGCTGGTTAACAGTTCGAACAAAGACCTGCGCAACGCCAACCACCAGGTTGATATCCGCTTCGCCGATCCATCGGTGAAAACCTTGCAAGCCACCCTCTGGTACATGAACGGGCGCCACGAGGACATCAAGATCGAGAAACCCGAAACATCCGATACAGATGGGCGTTTCGCCTTTGAACTGCGCACCGATGAAGACTGGGCCTCGCAGAACTTGCTGGCCGTGGAAGTGCAGGGTCCCGAAGCGGGCGCTGCCGCGCAAAAGGTTGAAGCGAAAATTTGCACACGCAACGTATTCCCAAGCAGCGGTCAAAAAACCGCATCACTCGGGCAATGAGGTTACCTATGCAGAAGTTATTGATCCCTACGTTACTCGGCCTGGCGATGTTCGCCGGCTCCGTTAACGCCGCCGCGCCACTGCGTCCGCCCCAGGGTTATTTCGCACCGATTGAAGCCTTCAAGACCGGCGACTTCAAGAATGACTGCGACGCCATGCCGGCGCCGTACACCGGCTCGCTGCAATTTCGCAGCAAGTACGAAGGTTCGGACAAGGCGCGTTCCACGCTGAATGTGCAATCCGAAAAAGCCTTCCGCGACAGCACCGCTGATATCACCAAGCTGGAAAAAGACACCAGCAAGCGCGTGATGCAGTTCATGCGCGACGGTCGTCCGGAGCAGCTGGAATGCACCCTCAACTGGCTCACGAGCTGGGCCAAGGCGGATGCGTTGATGTCCAAGGACTTCAACCACACCGGCAAGTCCATGCGCAAATGGGCGCTGGGCAGCATGGCGTCGGCCTATGTACGCCTGAAGTTCTCCGATTCGCACCCGTTGGCCAACCACCAGCAGGAATCGCAAATCATCGAAGCCTGGTTCAACAAACTGGCCGATCAGGTAGTAAGCGACTGGGACAACCTGCCGCTGGAGAAAACCAACAACCACTCCTACTGGGCCGCCTGGTCGGTGATGGCAACGTCCGTCGCCACCAACCGCCGCGACCTGTTTGATTGGGCGGTGAAGGAATACAAGGTCGGCGTGAACCAGGTCGATGACCAGGGCTTCTTGCCGAACGAATTGAAGCGCCAGCAACGCGCCTTGTCGTACCACAACTACGCCCTGCCGCCGCTGTCGATGATCGCCAGTTTTGCCCTGGTCAACGGTGTTGATCTGCGTCAGGAAAACAACAGCGCGCTCAAGCGCCTGGGCGACAAAGTGCTGGCCGGGGTGAAAGACCCGGAAATCTTCGAACAGAAGAATGGCAAAGAGCAAGACATGAAGGACCTCAAGGAAGACATGAAATATGCCTGGCTTGAGCCGTTCTGCACCCTCTACACCTGTGCGCCGGATGTGATCGAGCGCAAACACGGGATGCAGCCATTCAAGACGTTCCGCCTCGGGGGTGACCTGACCAAGGTGTACGACCCGACGCATGAAAAGGGCAACAAAGGTAGCTGACGAAACGCACTTCAAATGTGGGAGCCCGCTCCCACAGTTTGAACCGGTTTCGTCAGTAGGAATGTAGTACCGCCCCCTCGCGAAATCGTGGGGGGGTTTGGGGGGGCTCTGGCCCTTGACTGTTGGTTAAACATGGAGAGATCGGGATGGTTTTCTCGTCCAATGTGTTCCTGTTTCTGTTCTTGCCGATCTTTCTCGGCTTGTACTATTTGAGCGGGCAACGCTATCGCAACCTGCTGCTGCTGCTGGCCAGCTACGTGTTCTACGCCTGGTGGCGAGTGGACTTCCTGGCGCTGTTCGCCGCGGTGACGCTGTGGAACTACTGGATCGGCCTCAAGGTCGGTGCGGCAGGCGTGCGCACCAAGCCGGCCCAGCGCTGGCTGCTGCTGGGCGTGGTGGTCGACCTGTGCATCCTCGGCTACTTCAAGTACGCCAACTTCGGCGTCGACAGCATCAATGTGATGATGAAGTCGGCGGGCCTGGAGCCGTTTATCCTGACCCACGTGTTGTTGCCGATCGGTATCTCGTTCTACATCTTCGAGTCCATCAGCTACATCATCGACGTGTACCGTGGCGACACCCCGGCCACGCGCAACCTCATCGACTTTGCAGCGTTCGTGGCGATCTTCCCGCACTTGATTGCCGGCCCTGTGTTGCGCTTTCGCGACCTGGCCGACCAGTTCAACAACCGCACCCACACCCTCGACAAGTTCTCCGAGGGCTGCACGCGGTTCATGCAGGGGTTCATCAAGAAGGTCTTCATCGCCGACACCCTGGCGGTGGTGGCCGACCATTGCTTCGCCCTGCAAAACCCGACAACGGGCGATGCCTGGCTCGGCGCGCTGGCCTACACCGCACAGCTGTACTTCGACTTCTCCGGCTACAGCGACATGGCGATTGGTTTGGGCTTGATGATGGGTTTCCGCTTCATGGAAAACTTCAAGCAGCCGTACATCAGCCAGTCGATCACCGAGTTCTGGCGTCGCTGGCACATCAGCCTCTCCACCTGGCTGCGTGACTACCTGTACATCACCCTGGGCGGCAACCGTAAAGGCACGCTGACCACCTACCGCAACCTGTTCCTGACCATGTTGCTCGGTGGCCTGTGGCACGGTGCGAACATCACCTACATCGTGTGGGGTGCCTGGCACGGCATGTGGCTAGCGATTGAAAAAGCCATCGGCCTCAACACCTCGCCGCGCAGCTTCAACCCCGTACGGTGGGCCTTTACCTTCCTGCTGGTGGTGATGGGCTGGGTGATCTTCCGCGCCGAAAACCTGCACGTCGCCGGCCGTATGTACGGTGCGATGTTCAGCTTTGGCGAGTGGTCGCTGTCGGAACTCAACCGCGCCAACCTCACCGGCCTGCAAGTAGCAACCCTGGTGGTGGCCTATGCAACCCTGGCGTTTTTTGGCCTGCGCGACTTCTACACCAATCGCCCTGCCGAGAAAACCGAGAAGACCAAGCCAGCCGACCCGAGCCTGATCAAGGCCGTACCGGGCGACAACCCTGGCAGCATCCACGAGCCCGGCTTCACCGTGGGCCAAGATGCCGCCGTGCAACCGGCCTACTGGACCGCTGACTGGCCACGCTACGCCATGCGCGCTGCGGTGCTGCTGCTGTTCGTGGCGTCGATTCTTAAATTGTCGGCGCAGAGTTTCTCGCCGTTCCTTTACTTCCAATTCTGAGGGAGCCGACCATGACCCGTTCATTACGCGTCCTCTATATCGGCCTGTTCCTGGTGGTGCTGCTGGCCCTGGGTGCCTGGTCACTGCGCAGTTTCTTCGGTTTCAGCACCAATGCCGACGCAACCGTGCTCAACGGCCGTTGGACCAAGGCTGTCGAGACGCACTACGACGAAGAGTTCCCGATCAAACGCCTGGGCACCAACCTGTGGGCAGCGCTGGATTATAAGCTGTTCAATGAAGGTCGCCCTGGCGTGGTACTGGGTCGCGATCACTGGTTGTACAGCGACGAGGAGTTCAACCCCGCCGTCAACGAAGACCAGAACCTTGAAGGCAACTACGCGCTGGTCGAAGGCGTACGCCAGAAGCTTAAGGCGCAGGGCATTCAGCTGGTGATGGCGATCGTGCCGGCCAAGGTGCGCCTGTACCCGGAACACCTGGGTGAAGTGAAACCGGCCAGCATCCACGCCAACCTGTACCAGGACTTCCACGCCCGTGTCGCCGCCGACAAGATCATCGCCCCCGACCTGCTTGGCCCACTGCAACAGGCCAAGCTCGCTGGCAAGCAAGTGTTCCTGCGCACCGACACGCACTGGACGCCGGACGGTGCTGAAATTGCCGCCAAGCAGTTGGCTAAGACGATTACCGAAAAGACCCCGCTGAGCGGCGAACCACAGCGCTTTGTCACCGAAGCAGAGAAAACCGAGCCGCACAAAGGCGACCTGCGCCTGTTCCTGCCTCTGGACCCGCTGTTCGAAAACCTGATGCCACCTAAAGAGCCGCTGGAAAAACGCGTCACGCACCTGGCCGAAACCAAAGGTGACGACGCGCTGTTCAGCGACAGCGAAACCCCGGTGGCACTGGTGGGCACCAGCTACAGCGCCAACCCCAACTGGAACTTCGTCGGCGCCCTCAAGCAAGCCCTGGGCAGCGACGTAGTCAGCTACGCCGAAGACGGCCATGGCCCGATCCTGCCAATGCTCAGCTACCTCAAAAGCGATGACTTCAAGAACAGCCCGCCACAGGTGCTGATCTGGGAGTTTCCTGAACGTTATCTGCCCGTGAACAACGAAATCGGCGATGCCGACCCTAAGTGGGTTGCGCAACTTAAACAAGCCGGTACGCGCCAACAGAACATGGCACTGAACACCCCAGCTAAAAACCCAAAATCCGAGACGCCCGACCGGGCGCAAAACTGAAAGAGAGGTAACTCACATGACTTTCACTACTACTCCGCGTCGTCTCGCCAAAACCTTGGCCCTCGCCGCTGGCATGAGCATCGCTTCGATGTCGGCCTTCGCCGGTGATGCTGCCTTGTACGGCCCCGTCGCACCGAAAGGTTCGAGCTTCGTGCGCGTCTACAACGCCTCCAATCAAGAAGTCAGCGCCACCGTTGGCAGCACCAACCTGAGCGAAGTCGCGCCACTGGCGAGCAGCGATTTCAGCTTCATGCCGGGCGGTGACTACAGCGCGAAGGTAGGCAGCCAGACCGTGCCGGTCAAACTCGCCGCAGACCACTACTACACCCTGGTCAACAACGGCAGCGGCCAGCCACAGCTGATCGAAGAACCACCGTTCAAGAATAAGCAGAAGTCCCTGGTGCGCGTGCAGAACCTCAGCGACAAGGCCCTGACCCTGAAAACCGCTGACGGCAAGACCGACGTGGTCAAGTCCGTGGCTGCCAAAGGCCGCGGCGAGCGCGAAATCAACCCGGTGAAAGTGAGCCTGGCCTTGTATGACGGCGACAAGAAAGTCAGCGACCTGAAGCCAGTGGCGCTGGAGCGCGGTGAAGCCGCCGTGCTGTACGTCACGGGTTCCGGTTCGAGCCTGTCGCCAGTCTGGGTGAAACGCCCCGTGTCGACCCGCTAATTATTTCCCTGTGGAAGCCGGGCTTACCCGCGATGCACACGACTCGGTTTGTCAGATGCACCGAGGTGATGCCTTCGCGAGCAAGCCCGCTCCCACAGGGACCGAGACAAAAACAAGAGTGAAACGACAAACCTTCGTAGCTCTGACCCAAATTGATTCAAGGAGAAACACATGATCCCAGTAATCCTTTCCGGTGGTAGCGGCTCACGTCTTTGGCCGCTTTCCCGTAAACAGTTTCCTAAACAATTCCTGGCCCTGACCGGCGAACACACGCTGTTCCAGCAAACCCTGGAACGCCTGGTGTTCGAAGGCATGGACGCCCCGATCGTGGTCTGCAACAAGGACCATCGCTTTATCGTCAACGAACAACTGGCGACCCGTAAGCTGGAATGCCAGCGCATCCTGATGGAACCGTTCGGCCGCAACACGGCGCCGGCCGTGGCCCTCACCGCGATGATGCTGGTCAACGAAGGCCGCGACGAACTGATGCTGGTGCTGCCGGCCGACCACGTGATCGACGACCAGAAAGCCCTGCAGCGTGCACTGGCACTGGCTACCGTAGCCGCCGAGCGTGGTGAGATGGTGTTGTTCGGCGTGCCGGCGACCCGTCCGGAAACCGGTTATGGCTACATCAAGTCCACGGCTGATTCGCTGCTGCCCGAAGGCGTGAGCCGCGTGCAACAGTTCGTGGAAAAGCCCGATGAAAAACGTGCCGTCGAGTTCGTCAAAAGCGGCGGTTACTTCTGGAACAGCGGCATGTTCCTGTTCCGCGCCAGCCGCTTCCTCGAAGAGCTGAAAAAGCACGATCCGGACATCTACGACACCTGCGTGCTGACCCTGGAACGCAGCGAGCAAGATGCCGACACCGTGTCCTTCGACGAAGCCACCTTCGCCTGCTGCCCGGACAACTCCATCGACTACGCTGTGATGGAAAAAACCCAGCGCGCCTGCGTGGTTCCGCTGAGCGCCGGCTGGAGCGACGTGGGTTGCTGGGCGTCGCTGTGGGCTGTCAACGACAAAGACGTCCACGGTAACGTCAGCAAAGGCGACGTGGTGATCCAGGACAGCCGCAACTGCATGATCCACGGCAACGGCAAACTGGTGTCGGTGATCGGACTGGACAACATCGTGGTCGTTGAAACCAAGGACGCGATGATGATTGCCCACAAGGACAAGGTCCAGGGCGTCAAGCAGATGGTCAACACCCTGAACGACCAGGGCCGCACTGAAACCCAGAACCACTGTGAAGTCTATCGCCCGTGGGGCTCCTACGACTCGGTGGACATGGGCGGCCGCTTCCAGGTCAAACACATTTCGGTCAAGCCGGGCGCATGCCTGTCGCTGCAAATGCACCACCACCGCGCCGAACACTGGATCGTGGTCAGCGGCACGGCCGAAGTGACCTGTGACGAGAACGTGTTCCTGCTCACCGAAAACCAGTCCACCTACATCCCGATCGCTTCGGTGCACCGCCTGCGTAACCCAGGCAAGATCCCGTTGGAGATCATCGAAGTACAATCGGGCAGCTACTTGGGCGAAGACGATATCGAACGATTTGAAGATATCTACGGCCGCTCGACGCCAGTTGAACGTGGCGTGTCGGTGAAAACTATCGCGCAGTAAAACAGTCGTACAAGAAGCCCCCGTCCAGCCGACTGCGTCCCCTATCCGCAGCCGGTTGGGCGGGGGCTTTTTAGTTCACAGGCCGTTCAAGCCTATGCGCGACCGCCCCAGTTACTCGGGGAATAGGCATTGTAATTGCCCGTATTGTTAGTGCTGGTGCCCGCAATGTCATATTTTTTCTTGCCATATTCCTCCATAGTCCTGCCGCCCCAGACCATAGCCCCCCCGAAAACTTTCGCACCTGCGCCACCATTGGTCGCAACTCTCGCGCCAACCCCCTGCATCGCCGCACCTGCCACCGTTATGGCGACCCCGGCGACCTTACCCTTATTCGAATCATCTTTAACGTGAAGCGCCGTTGAAAACTGCGAATTGACGCGATTGCTGATGCCTTGCATGAGTGTCTGGCGCAGATTCGTAAGCCCCAGGTTTTGCATACGCGGTAACCCGTTCGAGCTGACCTCTTGCTTGGGCACTTGATTGGGTGTTCCCAACACCGCAGGCGCTGGCGTGGATGCCAGCGAGACAAAGGCGTCGGTACAGGGGCGAGGGTATTTGATACGGTCATAGAACATCTCACTTCGTAAGTCTACGGTTGAGTTCCTTCATGGCTTAGCGCGCAACTCCGTGCTCAAACTCTGTGGGAAAAAGCTCGAAACCGGTTCCCGTATCAAAGGAAATGCCCACACACCCAGGTCGTGCTTTGCGGCTGCTGAACAGACGCAATCCTGGGTTTTGATTGCCGTTACCTACGACTGGCGCGATCGAATGTGTCGGCACCATACTCTTGGGCAACCTTGCCTCCCACGATCATCGCGGCGCCGAGGACTTTGGACAACGTCCCACCGCTGGTGACCAGTGTTTGCCCAGCCTCCTGGGTTGCCATGCCGCCCATGGCAATACCAAATCCCTTGGCGTGCCTGGCGTTCATACCGCTGTTGCGCAGATCTGCTGAAGGCGCTTGCAGCAAGGTTTGCCCCAAGTTTGTAAGCTTCTGATTCTGCATACGACCAGACGGGCGTGAACCCGGCTCTTCGTTCGTTTGCCTGGACGCTCCAGCCGTATTCGGCGCTGGTGCTCGCTGAGCCGTGATGAGAGAGGTCACCGCCGACGCCAGGGCGGAGGTGACGGCCGGCGCAAGAAGGGCTGCTGCAATCATAGTTTTTCTCACTTAATCAGACTGCGGTTGATAACCCTCCTGGGTAGTTGGCATTTCCCTATGCTGGCTCTGTGGAGAAAATGAGTTATCAGGTTCCCTGTAAACGAAAACCGCTACCCGCGATAGGCACCGAGGCCACCCCGCAGGTAGGATGTTTTATCTGCTTATGAGGTTGTCATCATGTTCTTCGGCGTCCTATTGATCATCACCTGGTTGATCCTGTTGCTGCGCTATCCGGCCAAGGCCTTGCCGGTGTCGCTGGCCGCCGCCGTTGGCCTGGGTCTGGTCGCCGTTTGGGTGGTATGGCTGGACAACCGCGAAGCCTCTCAATTAGCCCGACTGGAACTGCGCATCACCTATGCCGCCGCAGAATGCCCGGCCGACCGGCCGCTCAAACTGACCCTGAACAACGGCAACGACGTGCCCCTCACCGAGCTGCGGTGGCGCGTCGCCGCCTATGCGCCGGGCGACACGGTCAACCTCGCCGACAATGTCTACGCCGCCCCGCGCTATCGCGGACCGGGTGAGTTGCAGGCCGGCGCCACCTGGGACGATTGCCTGCCCACACCGCCTCTACGCGCCGGCTACCGCCCGCAAACCCTCGAATTTCGTGCCGAGCACCTGCAAGGCAGTTTCTCGGACTGACAAAGGACTGACCCATGCCCAACGTACTGATCACCGGATGTTCAAGCGGCATCGGCCGTGCCCTGGCGGATGCCTTCAAAACCGCCGGCTACACGGTGTGGGCCAGCGCCCGCCGCCCGGAAGACGTCGCCGCCCTTTCCGCCGCCGGGTTTAATGCCGTCGAACTGGACGTCAACGACAGCGCCGCCTTGCAGCGCCTGGCCGAACAATTGGGCGAATTGGATGTGCTGGTCAACAACGCCGGTTATGGCGCCATGGGTCCGTTACTCGACGGCGGCACCGAAGCCATGCAGCGCCAATTCGAGACCAACGTGTTCTCTATCGTGGGTGTGACCCAAGCGTTGTTTCCGGCCCTGCGGCGCAGTAAAGGCCTGGTGGTGAATATCGGCAGTGTTTCCGGTGTGCTGGTCACGCCGTTTGCCGGCGCCTACTGCGCGTCAAAAGCCGCCGTACATGCCTTGAGCGATGCACTGCGCATGGAACTGGCGCCGTTTGGCGTGCGCGTGATGGAAGTGCAACCCGGCGCCATCAACACCCACTTCGCGAAAAACGCCGGGGCCCAGGCCGAGTTGTTGATCAATGAGCAATCCCCTTGGTGGCCGTTGCGCGACGGCATCCGTGCGCGCAGCCAGGCCTCCCAGGACAAACCCACACCGGCCAGCGTGTTTGCGGCGGATGTGCTGAAGGCTGTGCAACAAGATCTACCGCCACGCCTGCTGCGTTCGGGCAATGGCAGCCGGGCATTGCCGTTGATGGCGGCGTTACTGCCCAAGGGGTTGCTGGAGAAGGTACTCAAGAAGCGCTTCGGGCTCGCCGGCTCGCTTTAGCTCTTCATGAAATCAATAAACGCCCGCACCTTCAGCGGCAAATGCCGAGTGTCCGGATACAGTGCGTAGACCCCTTGCGGGGCGAAGCGATGGTCCGGCAACAGGCGCACCAACCTGCCGGCGTCCAGATCGTCTTTGACCAGCCATTGGGGCAACACCGCCACGCCATGCCCGCGCACGGCGAAGGCTTGCAGGACTGCGGCGCTGTCAACCACGAGGGTGGTGTGCCCCGTGCGGTATTGATGCTCGACGCCCGCCGAGTCGGTCACCGTCAATTCGGTCAGCCGCCCATGGCCCAACCTGGGCATCTGCTCCAATTCATCCAGGGTGCTAACCCCTGCTAACGCTGGCGCCGCCACGGCAAACACCTCGAACGTCGACAACTGCACCGCGCGCAGGTTGGAATCCAGCAAACGTCCCAGGCGGATCGCCACGTCAAAACGCTCGGAGATCAAATCTGCATGGGTCGAGGAGGTGGATAAGTGAATATTCAAGTCCGGATGCAAGCGGCGGAAAGCTTCGATAGCCGGAACGACCACGGCCAACGCGTATTCCATGGTGGTGGTAATGCGCAACGAACCTTTGAGCTGGGCATGCTCCGAGCGCGCCTCTTCCACCGCCAGCCGCGCCTCTTCGAGCATACGCGTACAGCGCAGGTAGAAGCGTTCGCCGGCATCGGTCAGCGCCAATTGGCGGGTGTTGCGGGTCAACAGGGTCACGCCCAACTCGGCTTCCAGGCGTTTGAGGTTGAAGCTGACCACGGCGCGGGTCTGCCCCAGCAAATCAGCCGCAGCCGTCAGCGAGCCGGCCTCGACCACGGCCTTGAAGGTGTCGAATCGGTCCAGGCTGACCATCGGCAGCGCGCTCCTTTGTCAAAATATTTTTGACAAACTAACAGGCAAACCGACGTATACCAAACACTGCATCCCTCCTACCCTGCCCGCTTCATTCGCAGGATTGCGCCCATGACCTACCGCTCGAAAGTCGCCTGGATCTTTTTGCTAGGCTTCGCCCTGGACTTGGTGAATATGTTTGTCGCCACGGTCGCCTACCCGGATATCGCCCGCGACCTGCAGGCCTCGGTCACGCAACTGGCGTGGATCAGCAACGCCTACATGCTCGGCCTGACGGTGATCATTCCGCTCAGCGTCTGGCTGGCCGCGATGATGGGAGAAAGAGCCTTGATCGCCGCCAGCCTGCTGTTGTTCGCCGGAGCCTCGGTGATGGTGGGCCAGGCGAGTTCGATTGAAACGCTGATCGGCTGGCGCGGCCTGCAAGGGCTGGGCGGTGGCCTGCTGATTCCCGTTGGGCAGGCCATGGCTTACCGGCACTTCCCTGCCGCTGAGCGCAGCCAACTGACGGCGCGGGTGATGTCAGTGGCGTTGTTGGTGCCCGCGTTGTCCCCAGCGTTGGGCGGTTTGATTGTCGACAGCCTGTCATGGCGCTGGATCTTCTACGCCAACCTGCCGCTGGCGCTGATCACACTGCTGCTGGCCCTGCTGTGGATAAAACCCGACGCGCCCACAACTGTAAGGCCGGGCCTGGACGTGAGCAGTATTTTCAAACAGATCGGCAGCCCGATGTTGCGGGTCGCCATGCTGATCTATCTGTGCATTCCCGGCGTCTTTATCGGCACCAGCCTGATCGCCATCCTCTACCTGCGCGGCCTCGGCTATGACGCCACGCACACCGGTGCGCTGATGCTGCCCTGGGCGCTGGCCTCGGCAGTCGCAATTTACCTCAGCAAAAAGCTCTTCAACCGTTGCGGGCCGAAGCCGTTGTTGCTGGCGGGCATGGCGCTGCAATGCATCGGCATTCTGTTGCTGAACGAGCCTGCGCTGATTATCCCGGCCTATCTGTTGATGGGTTTGGGCGGCAGCCTGTGCAGCAGCACCGCGCAAACCCTGGCTTTTCTCGATATCCCCGCCGAACGCATGTGCCACGCCAGCGCCTTGTGGAACATCAATCGGCAAGTGAGCTTCTGCCTGGGCGCCGCGCTGCTGAGTGGATTGTTGTCGGCCTTGGATTCTTTCGCCATTACCTTCACGATGGCAGCAGCCCTGACCCTGCTGCCTCTTTTTGCAGTGCTGCGCCTGGACACGTCCCGAGTGCGCGCATTGCTCCACCCTGCCAGCGAGCCTCACCGATGATTGATTACAGCGACTTTTTTGAAGAAGTGATCCAGACCCACGTCGAGATCGAGCAATGGTTTGCCGGGGTTGCGCCAGAGGGCACCTTGCAGAACTTGCTCGCGCGCTTCTCTCCGGAATTCAGCATGGTTGCCCCGGCGACCGGCACACGGGTCAATACCGCCGGGGTCAACGCCCTGTTCACGCGTTTGGGCGGCATGCGTCCGGGGTTGAAGATCACGTTGAGCGAGATGACCGGGATTGACCGGCATGCGCGTGGCGCCACGGTGACTTATCGTGAACATCAGGTGGATGACAGCGGCACGCAGACGGACCGCCGCGCCACGGTGGTGTTCGAGAAGCAGGCCAGTGGCGCGCTGTTGTGGCGTCACCTGCATGAGACCTTTATCAAAGCCTGACAGGGTCGATAAATGTGGGAGCGGGCTTGCTCGCGAAGGCGTTGGGTCAGTCGATGGATTAGGTGACTGTCACACCGTATTCGCGAGCAAGCCCGCTCCCACATTTTAGTTGCGTGTTTGATCAACAATCACCGTGCAAGTAATCCCCGCCGCCAACAACACCCCCTCCGGCACTTCATCGATATGAATGCGCACTGGGACCCGCTGCGCCAAACGCACCCAGTTGAAGGTGGGGTTCACATCGGCAATCAGCTCGCGGCTTTCGGGGTTGTCGCGGTCATAGATGCCGCGTGAAATGCTCTCCACGTGCCCCTTCAGCGTCTCGCCGCTCATCAGTTGCATGTCGGCCTTATCACCGACTTTAACGTGAGGCAGCTTGGTTTCTTCGAAGAACCCGTACACCCAGAACGAGTTCATATCCACCACAGCCATCTTGGCTTCGCCGATGCGCGCGTAGTCGCCGCGATGCACATTCAGGTTGGTGACATAACCATCGACCGCCGCGACGACTTGAGTGCGTTTCAGGTTGAGTTCGGCCGCTTCCAATTGCGCCAGAGCGTGCTGGTAATCCGCCAAGGCCGAATCGGCGATGTTGCTGGCGTCTTCGCGGTTTTCCTTGGAGATCACCAGCGCATCGAGGTCGGCGCGGCGGTGGGCGTTGACCTTGCGCATTTCCCAAGTGGCCTTGCGCGAAGCCACCAACGATTGCGCCTGCTTGACTGCGATGCGGTAGTGCTCGGGGTCGATCTGCATCAGCAAGTCGCCCTTTTTCACCAACTGGTTGTCACGCACCGGCACGTCGACCACTTCACCCGTAACGTCAGCCGCCACGTTGATGATGTCCGCACGCACGCGGCCGTCGCGGGTCCACGGGGTCTCCATGTAATGCACCCACAGCGTGCGGCCAATCCAGATCGCCAAGGCCAGTACCAGCAAGGTCGCGAGCAGGCTGAAAAACTTTTTCATCGGGGCATTCTCAACGGTAGACGGTCAGCGCCAGGGCGCCAAACAGGCAAACGAACAGGCTCAGGCGCAGCAACGCCGGGTGCCAGAAAAAACGGTACAGGTCGAACCCGGCCAGGCAGCGATCCAGCGCCCAGGCCAGCACGGCCGCGATCAGGAACATCAGGGTGATGGTCGGCATGTACACGCCGTGGAAGGCGATTTCACGGGGCATTCGGGGATCCTTTGAGGGCAGCGAGCGGCGATTGCGGGTCCAGCAATGAGGTGCGGATAAAATGCAGGTAGCTTTTCACCCGCCGCAGCGCCGAGGTATCGAAGTGCGGGGCGAAGGGTTCGTCGGTGGCCTGCACGCGGCTGATCGCGTGGTCCACAGCGATCAGGCCACGCTCCAGGTTGCTCGCGCTGGGTTGCAGGAACAAGCGCACCAGCGAGCGGCCCATCACGCGGATCGCCTGGCGCCAGGGCTGGGATTCGGCGTACGCCGGGTGCACCGGCAAAATCGCCTGTTCCTTGCGCAACTCGATGATCGCGTGGCCGACTTCCAGCACCACGAACATCCAGCGCAGCAGGTCGCGCTGCACGTGTGGCTGGCCGACGGCGAGGCCGTAGGCCTGGTGCAGCAGGTCGCGGGTGCGGCTTTCGAAACTCGAGGCCAGGCCCTTGAGCTTGCCGCTGATCGCGTACACCACTTGCTCACGCAGGTCCTGCTCCAGGCGGCGCCACAGCCAGCGGCTGTTGGGCGGCAGGATGATCGCCCCCGCCGCCGCGCACACCAGCATGCCGATGACCATGGCGATGTAGTCGTTGATAAAGGTGTAGGGGTTGTAGACCGTGAGGTTGTCCGGCACCGAGCCGGTGCTGAAGAAGATCAGCAGGCCCACGCCCACACCCGCGTATTGCGGGCGTGAAGCGAGGAAGGCCCCAAAGATGATCACCGGGGCGAGCATCACGCAGAGCAGCGGGAAGCCGTCGATCAAGGGAAATACGAAGAACATTTCGACAAAACCCACCAGCGCGCCGATCAAGGTGCCGCACGCCATCTGGAATGCCATGCGCTTGGGGTTCGGTGTGGCGGCGGACAAGCCGACGGTGGCGGCGGCGATCAGGGTCATGGTGGCGCCGCTGGGCCAGGCGGTGGCGACCCAATAGCTGCCGAGCACGATCAAGATGAATGACGCACGAATCCCTGAGGCGGCGCAGGCCAGCCAGTTGGTTTTCGGTATGAAGGTTTCGTCCCACTGCTCGCGCGCATGGCTGTGATCCGCGAGGGAGGCGTGGGTTTGCGCGTAGTTGTGCAGGTCATCGACAAAGCGGTAAAGCAGCTCGTAGGCGGTATGGAAATCCAGCTGTTCGGCTTCGCTGGGGCTCTGTTCCTGGAAGGTCGCGCGCAGGCTGCGGACCTTGGCCGGCAGGCCGTCCTTGTAGGCGCTCAGATGAGCCACCAGGCGCGCTGCGTCAGGGCTGGTGAGCGCGCGACCGGAGAAGCCATCGAGCACTTCGGCAAGGTCTTGCAGGCCGGGCTTGATGGCGGCGACCACATGATCGGCGTCATCGGTTCGCAGGCGTTCAAGCAACTGGTGCAAGGCGTTGAACCGCGTGGTGATGCTCATGAATTCGCTGTTGAGGCGGCTCAGCCGACCGTTGCGCCGGCGCATGTGCGGGTCTTCAAACACGGTGAGGCTGCGCAGCCCTTCCAGGCCGATCGCTTCGGCGATAAACCGGACGTTGCTGGCCTCGAAACCGTCCCGTTTACTGCGCCCGCGCAGGCCGTCGGTGACAAACAGCGCGAACACGCCAAAACGTTGGTACAAGGCGTTGCGCATGGCGGCGCTGCTGGTTTGCGGCAGGATCGCCGCGCTGACCAGCGTGGAACACAATATCCCCAGGGAGATTTCCAGCACGCGCCACACCGCCGCCATAAAGGCGCCGTCCGGGTGGGCCAGGGCCGGCAAGCCGACCATCGCCGCCGTGTAGCCGGCCAGTACAAACCCGTAGGCGCGAAAGTTACGGTTGCGCGTCGCACCGGCGGTGCAGACGCCGACCCAGATCGCCAGCGCGCCGAGGAACAGTTCGGTGTTCTGCGCAAACAGGGCAATCAACAACACCATCACCGCCGACCCCGTCAGGGTGCCAAGGAAGCGGTAGAAACTCTTGGCAAACACCTGGCCGCTCTGCGGTTGCATCACGATAAACACGGTGATCATTGCCGTGCGCGGTTGCGGCAGCTCCAGGCGCATGGCCAACCACAGCGTGAGGAACGCGGCGATCAGCACCTTGAAGATATACACCCAGGTCACGCCGTCGCTGCGTGCCCAGTCGAAAAAACCACGGCGCCACTCAAGGGAATGCAGCCAGCGCAGCGGTGCAGGCAAGGGGGTCATCACATCCTACTCAGTGATCAAACACGGCGAGCGCCGCCGGGGTTTTGCTCGGGAGGGTCTTGGTATCTGGCGGTACGTCGTCGCCGGCTTTGATGCCGCCGCCAAGAGCGGTCACCAGTTCGGCGTGGGTGGTCAGGCGTGCGGCCTGTACGTGTTGCTCGATCTGCTGCTGGCGGAACAGCAAGGTCTGGGCGTTGAGCACATTGAGGTAGTCGGTGAGGCCGCGCTGGTAGGCGATCATCGCGATGTCGTAGGTCTTTTGCGCCGAGGCCACCGATTGCGCGGCGAAAGAGGATTGCTTATCCATCGATTCACGGCGGATCAATTGATCGCTGATGCCTTTGAGCGCATTCACCAGGGTTTGGTTATAGCGCGCCACCGCGATGTCATATCCGGCACTGGCCTCACCCAGTTGCGCACGCAAGCGACCGCCGTCGAAGATCGGCAAGGTGATCGCCGGGCCAACGTTGTAGTTGAATTTCTTGCCCGCCAAGAACGCTAGCATGCCGCCGCCGGTGGCCACGTAGCCGAGGCTGCCGACCAGGTCCACGTTGGGATAAAAGCCGGCGTGGGCCACATCGATGCCACGCGCCTGGGCGGCAACTTGCCAGCGGCTGGCGACCACATCCGGGCGTTGGCCGAGCAATTGCGCGGGCAGGCTTGAGGGTAATGTCAGCGGTGCGGCCAGAGACAGTGTCGGGCGTTGCAATCGCGCGCCCTCCCCCGGGCCTTTGCCCGCCAACGCCGCCAGCTGGTTACGGCTCAGGGCAATTTCTTCGTCCAGGGCGTCCAGTTGGCGGTGGGTTTCCGGCAGCGGGGTTTCAGCCTGGCTGACGTCGAAGTGCGTGCCGATCCCGGCGTTCAGGCGTTTGTTGGCCAGGTCGAGAATCTGCTGCTGTTGCGCCAGGGTGGCCGCGACGATATCGCGATTGGCGTAATGCAAGGACAGCTGGATATAAGCGCGCACCACGTTGTTCTGCAATTCGAGCTGGGCCTGGCGCGCTTCGGCGGCGCTCATATGCGCCAGGTCGACGGCACGCTCGGAGGCATTGCTTTCGCGGCCCCAGAGATCGAGGGCATAGCTCAGGCCGAGGGACGAATTATTGTCCCAGGTGTTGGCGCCACTCAATTCACCGGGACCGTAGAACTGATCCTTCGGCCAGTTGTGGCGCTTGAGGGTGGTGTCGCTGTTGACCTGCAACGACTCGGCTGACTCGGCAATCCCGGCCATCGCCCGTGCTTCACGGACGCGTGCGGCGGCCATGGCCATGCTCGGGTTGTTTTGAGTGGCGAGGTCGACCCAGCGGCTGAGTTGAGGGTCGCCGTAGGCCCGCCACCATTGCGCGGTGGGCCAATGAGCGTCCTTGGCGGCACTCTGGATCGCTTCGTCGGTGGCCAGGTTGTTGGCGTTGAGGGACTGGCCTTGGGGGGCGATTCCTCCGGTTCCGATGCAGCCGCTGATTGCTAACGATAAAGCCCAAACACTGAGAGCCTTCAACTCTCTGTTGATGCGACGCGGCACTGCTGCGAATTCCTGAGGTGGTGGTGCGGGGAGAGGTGGCGCAATTCTAGGCGGCGGCATGGAGGACGATAAGCTGGCATTCCTGTGAATCTTTGTTACCGTTCAAGCGATAATCCGTTGGTAGGGATCACTGGACGGCGTAACTTTCTGTCACAATTTGGCATCTCCCCTGAGAACTCTCCATGGACACTTTGCAAAACATGCGCGCCTTCAGTTGCGTGGCCGAAGCCGGCAGCTTCACCGCCGCCGCCGTGCACCTGGATACCACCACGGCCAACGTGTCGCGCGCGGTCTCCAACCTTGAGGCCCATCTGCAAACCCGCTTGCTCAACCGCACCACCCGCCGCATTGCGCTGACCGAAGCCGGAAAGCGTTATTTGCTGCGCTGCGAGCAGATCCTGGCCTACGTCGAAGAAGCCGAGGCCGAAGCCAGCGACGCCCACGCGCGCCCTTCCGGGCAGCTGAAAGTGCACACCATGACTGGCATCGGCCAGCATTTCGTGATTGACGCCATCGCCCGCTACCGCCGTACCCACCCGGACGTGACCTTCGACCTGACCCTGGCCAACCGCGTGCCGGACTTGCTCGACGAGGGCTATGACGTGTCGATCGTGCTCGCCAGCGAGCTGCCGGACTCGGGTTTCGTGTCGCAGCGCCTGGGCATCACCTACAGCATCGCCTGCGCCTCGCCGGATTACGTCAAGGCCAAGGGCTGCGCGCATCGCCCCCATGACCTGCTCAACCATGCCTGCCTGCGCCTGGTCAGCCCGGTGATCCAGCTGGACAAGTGGACCTTCAACGGCCCCGAAGGCCAGGAAAGCGTGGCGATCAACACCTCGCCGTTCCTGGTGAACTCGGCCGATGCGATGAAAACCGCGATCACCAGCGGCATGGGCATCGGCTTACTGCCGGTGTATGCGGCCATCGAGGGCTTGCGCAACGGCACCCTGGTGCGGGTGATGCCCAATTACCGCTCCCAGGAGTTGAACCTGTACGCCATCTACCCGTCGCGCCAATACCTCGATGCGAAGATCAAAACCTGGGTGGAATACCTGCGCGGCTCGCTGCCGGAAATTCTGGCAGCGCACCAGGCGGAGTTGGTGACGTATGAGTTGAGTGGCAGCCTGAGCGGCGCGCGAATGGCGAACTGATTGTAGTGAGCGGGCTTGCCCCGCGCTGGGTGGCGAAGCCGCCCCAACCCAAGCACCAAATTTCTCCAGTTAGAACGAGGTGTTAGGTTTTAGGGCGGCTTCGCCACCCAGCGCGGGGCAAGCCCGCTCACTACAGCCCCCTCAATTCGCACAACAATACTCAATAATGTTAGCGTGCTTGGCATTCTTCCGTAGTCGATGAGCCCGCCTGCAATGAAAAAGACTGTCCTCGCCTTCAGCCGTGTCACCCCGGAAATGATCGAACGCCTGCAACAGGATTTCGAGGTGATTGCGCCCAACCCCAAGCTGGGCGATATCAACGCTCAATTCAATGAAGCCCTGCCCCACGCCCACGGCCTGATCGGCGTGGGTCGCAAGCTGGGCCGCGAGCAGTTGGAAGGTGCGGGCAACCTGGAAGTGGTGTCCAGCGTGTCGGTGGGCTACGACAACTATGACGTGCCGTACTTCAACGAGCGCGGGATCATGCTCACCAATACCCCCGACGTCCTCACCGAAAGCACCGCCGACCTGGCCTTCGCCCTGCTGATGAGCAGCGCCCGCCGCGTGGCCGAGTTGGACGCCTGGACCAAAGCCGGCCAGTGGAAAGCCAGCGTGGGCGCGCCGTTGTTCGGTTGCGATGTGCATGGCAAGACGCTGGGCATCGTCGGCATGGGCAATATCGGCGCGGCCGTGGCACGGCGTGGGCGCTTGGGTTTCAACATGCCGGTCCTGTACAGCGGCAACAGCCGCAAGCCGGCGCTGGAGCAGGAACTGGGCGCACAATTTCGCAGCCTGGATGAACTGCTGGCCGAGGCGGACTTCGTCTGCCTGGTGGTGCCGTTGAGCGACAAGACCCGCCACCTGATCAGCACCCGCGAGCTGGGGTTGATGAAGTCCAGCGCGATCCTGATCAATATCTCCCGAGGCCCGGTGGTCGACGAGCCGGCGCTGATCGAAGCGCTGCAAACCCAGCGCATCCGTGGCGCCGGGCTGGATGTGTATGAGCAAGAGCCGTTGGCCGAGTCGCCGCTGTTCCAGCTGAGCAATGCCGTGACCCTGCCGCATATTGGCTCGGCCACCCATGAAACCCGTGAAGCCATGGCCAACCGCGCCCTGGACAATTTGCGCAGCGCCCTGCTGGGCCAACGTCCGCAGGACCTGGTGAACCCGCGAGTCTGGAAGGGTTGACACAAATGCCCTGTGGGAGCGGGGCATGTACCACACAAAATACGGTTAAAGCCTGGCTCCCCCAAGTCGATAACCTTCCATAGATCGTCCTCCCTGATCCACAGAAGGTTTTTATGTCCACCACCAAAGCCCGCGCAGACTCACTTTCGCTTCTGCTCTTTACCTTGCGCAGCGGCAAGCTGATGGCCATCAACCTGCTGAAAGTCAGCGAAATCATTCCGTGCCCGCCGCTGACCAAGCTGCCGGAGTCTCACCCGCACGTCAAAGGCATCGCCACCCTGCGCGGTGCCTCGCTGGCAGTGATCGACCTGAGCCGTGCCCTGGGCGAAATGCCCCTTGAAGACCCCAACGGCGGCTGCCTGATCGTCACTGATGTGAGCCGTTCCAAGCAGGGTCTGCATGTGCAGGCGGTGAGCAAGATCGTGCATTGCCTGACCACCGACATCCGCCCGCCGCCCTATGGCTCCGGCGGTAACCGCGCGTTCATCACTGGAGTCACCCAGGTGGAAGGCGGCCTGGTGCAGGTGCTGGATATCGAAAAAGTCATCCACGGTATCGCGCCGGCTCCGATCGAAGTGGCGCCTACCGACCTGACCATGGAAGAAGCTGAAGTACTCGGCCATGCGCGGATCCTGGTGGTCGATGACAGCCAGGTCGCCCTGCAGCAATCGGTGCACACCCTGCGCAACCTCGGCCTCACCTGCCACACTGCGCGCAGTGCCAAGGAAGCCATCGATGTGCTGCTGGAGCTGCAAGGCACGGCCGAGCAGATCAATGTGGTGGTGTCGGACATCGAGATGTCCGAAATGGACGGTTACGCCCTCACCCGCACCCTGCGTGAAACCCCGGACTTCCAGCACCTGTATGTGTTGCTGCACACCTCCCTGGACAGCGCGATGAACAGCGAAAAAGCCCGTCTGGCCGGGGCCAACTCGGTGCTGACCAAGTTTTCCTCGCCCGAGCTGACCAAGTGCCTGGTAGTGGCCGCCAAAACCGTGGCGCAACAGAGTCTGTGACCGAGTATTTCCAACTACTGCGCCGCGACCTGAGGGGCAGCCTGCCCGCACCGCAGTGGCCGGCCAATACACAGTTGGATCATTACCGCGCAGACCTCGCCCCGGCGATTCACGCGGTGTTGCGCATGACCCAGGACCAGGGCGGCGGCCGCGTTCCCAACCTGGAAACCTGGCAGCGCCAATTCACTAGCGATGCCGAGTTCGACCCCACGCTGTGCCTGGTGGCCAGCAGCGGCGAGGGCATTCTCGGCGTGGCGCAGTGCTGGACCAGCGCCTTTATCAAGAACCTGTGCGTACACCCTTGCGCCCAGGGCCAGGGAGTGGGCCGTGCGTTGTTGCTGCACAGCTTCCAGGTATTCAAGCAGCGCGGCGAACCCTACGTGGACCTCAAGGTGCTGGAGAGCAACCTGCGTGCCCGGCAACTGTATGAAAGCGCAGGCATGGTATTTGTCCTACGGGATGTGGTCGCAGACGACTGACAGTCGCTGGCGCATAACTTGCTTCCAGAGTGCCTGAACGGTGAACAGAGGTAAAAACCCGTCACCGTTCCTGCGTGCCCTCTGACCTAGCCTGGTGACAGATCTGCCATGAACACCCACTTTTCCTGCGTCGGTTGCGGTAAATGCTGCACCGACCATCACGTCCCCCTGACACTCGACGAGGCCCGCCTGTGGGCGGCGGACGGCGGTAACGTCATCGTCCTGGTGGAAGGGTTCCTGGGTAATGGCCTGGGCCTGCCCCAGCAGCAACGCGAACATGCCGAGCGCCGTTCGGTGGTGGTACCCAGCGGCAACACCGAGGCGTTTGTGGCGATCACCTTTGCTGCCTACAACGCCGGACGCTGCCGGAATCTTGACGAAGACAACCTGTGCCGCATCTATGAACGCCGGCCATTGGTGTGCCGCATCTACCCGATGGAGATCAACCCGCACATCCCGCTGAACCCTGCCGCCAAGGACTGCCCACCGGAATCCTGGGAACAGGGCCCTGCGCTGATCGTAGGCGGTGAGTTGATGGACCTGGAGCTGGCTGAGTTGATCCGCCGTTCACGTCAGGCCGATCGCGATGACGTGCAGACCAAGGAAACGGTGTGCGCCTTGCTGGGCATACGGACCACGGCGCTCAAGGGGGATGGGTTTACCGCTTACCTGCCGGACATGGGCGCATTTGGCCAGGCGCTTGAGTCCGCAGCGAATCAGCCACCCGTGGCCAGCGAGTGGGTGTTCCATGTGTCGGGCCTGGACATCGCCGAACAGGTGCTGGATGCCGGCGCGCGGGTTGCGACTGAGGTGCCGGCCAACTATGCGTTTATTTCGTTGCGGGCAGCTTAGACTGTTCCGGCCTCATCGCGGGCAAGCCCGCGATAGTGATGGTCCTTTCACCACAAGCGCCGTGATTTGTGACGCGCTGGCTGGCACCCTCCAGTGCGACGCCAGCATGCTGGGCCTGTGGACGCTCACGGTGCATCCAGCCGGTAAGGCGCAAGAATCCGCTGATACTCGCCGTTGTGCATAAGTTGTTCAAGGGCGCGATTAAGCTCCGTACGCAACGCTGTGTCGGTATTGCGCAGTGCAATCGCCACGCCCTCGCCCAGCAGTTCGGTAGACACGGCAGGGCCCAGGAAGTCGAAATCCGCACCTGCGACCGTGTCGAGCAAGGCGTTGCGGATTTCCACGGTGCCCTGCAGAGTGGCGTCAATATCACCTGCCACCAGGCTGCGCACCAATTCGTCGTTGAGCCAGAAGCTCTTGATGATCACCCCGTTGCGCGCCCATTGCGACCGGGCAAAGGCTTCACGATTGCTGCCCAACAATACGCCAACGCGCTTGCCCTTGAGCGACGCCGTCGTTGGCATCAGGCCTGAGGTTCGATGCGCGACCAGGCGCGTGGTGAAGGGGTAGAGGATATCGCTGAAGCTCACCCAGCGCCGTCGCTTGGGCGTGGGCGCGATCCCCATGATTGCATCGAATTGGCGGGCATCAAGGTCTTCGAAGTTTTCGACCAACACCTGATCGACCCAGGTGCAGCGCGCATTCAACTGCTGGCACAAAGCATTGCCCAGCTCGATATTCAGACCGACCAATTGCCCTTGCGGGTTACGGCTCTGGAAGGGGGGGAATTGCGCGGCAACGGCGAAGCGGATTTCGCGTCGCGGTTGATCAATGCCAGCAACGGCATCCACCGCGAGCAACAGGGCAAGCGCTACACAGAGCTGTATCAGGGCCACAGGAAACATCCTTTTCCGGAAAGAGCGCCCTCTATCCAGCCTCGGTAAAAAGTCGAGGCCGAACAGAAGCGGTGCAAGCTTTCAAGAAACGATCGCGAGCCTACAAGCGGAAATTTCAGCGGGCACTGTAGGTTGCATCCTGCAAGGCGTGTTGCAGATTATTCCTAACGTTTACCCATCGAACGACGAGTACCCGGCGGCGCCATGCCAGGGGTCTTGGTGTGGCCGTTCTTGGCACCGTTTTTGTACCAAGGCTGGGCGTCACTCTTGCTGCCACCCAGTTCACCCGGTTTGAAGGGAAACTTGAACGCCGGGATCTCGGCTTTTTCAACGCCGTCGGCGTTGGCCGAATCGACGAGGTCGGCCGCTTCAACAGGTGTGTGTGTCGGGGATTTCATGAAAGCTCCGGGGCATGCAGAAGATGATGTGGGCCAAGTGAAGGATCACATAGGTAGGAAGTATACCTGCGCGACTCAGATCTTTGACCAGCGTCGTACGAATGGTCAGGAGTTAACTGACGCGGCTGTCAGATAGCGGTCACTTTACTGACTGGGTCAGCAGGCTATAAATACTCACCCCTACCTCAACCCCTGCCTTGGCGCCTTACAGCATGCACATTAAAAGAAAAACTGTATTGACCGTGGGAGTCCTCGCAATTCTGGCTGTCGCGGCCTGGGCGCTGACCCGACCTGCCAAGCCCAAACTGGTTGCCTCCACCGCCGTGCCAGTAAGGGTCGTGAAGGTGGTGGAGCAGGACTTGCCGCGCTACGTGACCGGAATCGGCTCGGTGCTGTCGTTGCACAGCGTGGTTATTCGCCCGCAAATCGACGGCATCCTCACTCGATTGCTGGTCAAGGAGGGGCAACTGGTCAAGGCCGGTGACCTGCTGGCGAGCATCGATGACCGCTCGATCCGTGCCAGCCTCGACCAGGCCAAGGCGCAACTGGGCGAAAGCCAGGCGCAACTGCACGTGGCGCAGGTCAACCTCAAGCGCTACAAGGAACTGAGCATTGATGATGGCATCTCCAAGCAGACCTACGACCAGCAACAGGCGCTGGTCAACCAGCTGAAAGCCACGTTACAGGGTAATCAGGCCGCCATCGACGCGGCCCAGGTGCAACTGTCTTACACGCAGATTCGCTCGCCCGTCACCGGCCGCGTCGGTATCCGTAGTGTGGATGAAGGCAACTTCCTGCGCATGAGCGATGCCCAAGGGCTGTTCTCGGTCACCCAGATCGACCCGATTGCCATCGAATTCTCCCTGCCCCAGCAGATGTTACCGACATTGCAGGGCCTGATCGCAGCGGCTTATCCCGCCCGCGTAGACGCCTACCTGGGTGCCGATACCGAAGGCGAAAACGCCGACCTGCTCGGCCAGGGCCGCCTGAGCCTGATCGACAACCAGATCAGCAGTACCACCGGCACCCTCCGCGCCAAGGCCGAATTCAGCAACAGCATGCAGAAACTCTGGCCGGGCCAACTGGTGACGATCAAGATCCAGACCGCCCTCGACCGCAACGCCCTGGCGGTTCCGCCAAGCGTGGTGCAGCGCGGCCTGGACTCGCACTTCGTGTACCGCGTCAACGGTGACAAGGTAGAAATCGTGCCGGTGCAAGTGGTGTATCAGGACAGTGAACGCAACATTCTCAAGGGCATCCAGGCGGGCGATGTGCTGGTCAGCGATGGTCAGTCGCGGCTCAAGGCGGGCGCCAAGATAGAGGTCCTCAAAGAGCCACCCCAAGTGATCCAGACCGCTGACGTCATGGTGCAGCCATGACGACATCCCGGGGCTCGATTTCCGCCTGGTGCATCGACCGCCCGGTCGCCACCCTGCTGCTCACATTCGCCCTGGTGCTGCTCGGGCTGATTGCCTTTCCAAAATTACCCATCGCCCCACTGCCAGAGGCTGAGTTTCCCACCATTCAGGTGACCGCACAGTTACCAGGCGCGAGCCCGGACACCATGGCATCGTCGATTGCGACCCCACTGGAAGTGCAATTCAGCGCAATTCCTGGCATGACTCAGATGACCTCCAGCAGTGCCTTGGGCTCCACTCTGCTGACCCTGCAATTCACCCTCGATAAAAGCATCGATACCGCTGCGCAGGAAGTGCAGGCAGCTATCAATACCGCTGCCGGCAAACTGCCGAGCGATATGCCGAGTCTGCCGACCTGGCGTAAGGTAAACCCGGCGGACAGTCCGGTTCTGATCGTCAGTGTCAGCTCCCACGACATGCCCGGCACTGAACTGAGTGATTTGGTCGAAACCTTGTTGGCGCGCCAGATCAGCCAGATCGACGGCGTAGGCCAGATCAACATCACCGGCCAGCAGCGCCCGGCGATTCGCGTGCAGGCTTCTCCCGATAAGCTCGCCGCCATCGGCCTGACCTTGGCCGACATCCGCCTGGCGATCCAGCAATCCAGCCTCAACCTGGCCAAAGGGGCGCTGTACGGCAAGAACAGCGTCTCGACCCTGGCAACCAATGATCAGCTATTTCACCCGGGTGAATACGGCGACTTGATCGTCTCCTACAAGGATGGCGCCCCTGTTCAACTGCGCGACGTCGCCAAAGTCGTCAGCGGATCGGAAAACGCCTACGTTCAGGCGTGGGCCGTCGACACGCCTGGCGTTAACCTGGTAATTACCCGCCAGCCTGGCGCCAACATCGTCGAGACCGTGGAGCGCATCCAGGCCGAATTACCACGACTGGAAGCCATGCTGCCGGCATCGGTGCAGGTCAGCGTGCTGATGGACCGTACCACCACCATCCGTGCCTCGCTGCACGAAGTGGAAATGACCTTGTTGATCGCCGTATTGCTGGTGGTCGGGGTGATGGCGATTTTCCTGCGCCAATGGTCGGCGACCATCATTGTCTCCAGCGTGCTGGGCGTATCGTTGATCGCGAGTTTTGCCCTGATGTACGTGCTGGGCTTCAGCCTGAACAACCTGACCCTGGTAGCCATCGTGGTGGCCGTAGGCTTTGTGGTGGACGATGCGATTGTGGTGGTGGAGAACATCCATCGCCATCTTGAGACCGGCATGGACAAGCGCGAGGCGGCGATCAAGGGGTCCAGTGAGATTGGCTTTACCGTGGTGTCTATCAGCGTGTCCCTGGTGGCAGCCTTTATTCCGCTGCTGTTCATGGGCGGCGTAGTCGGCAGGCTGTTCAAGGAGTTTGCCTTGACCGCCACGTCGACCATCCTGATTTCCGTCGTGGTGTCCCTGACGCTGGCGCCGACCCTGGCCGCATTGTTCATGAATGCACCAAACCACCGCGCGCATGACAAACCCGGCTTTGGTGAAAGACTGCTGGCAGCCTACGAAAGAAGCTTGCGTCGCGCCCTGGCCCACCAGCGCACCATGGCTGGCATCTTCATGCTGACCCTGGCGCTGGCCGTGGTCGGCTATGTGTTTATCCCCAAGGGTTTCTTTCCGGTGCAGGACACCGGTTTTATTCTCGGCACCAGCGAGGCGGCGGCGGACGTGTCTTACCCGGACATGGTCGCCAAGCACAAGGCGCTGGCGCAAATCATGAAGGATGATCCGGCTGTGCGAGCGTTCTCCCACTCCGTCGGTGTAACCGGTAGCAACCAGACCATCGCCAACGGGCGCTTCTGGATTTCCCTCGTACCCCGAGGTGATCGGGATGTGTCCGCCAGCCAATTCATCGACCGCATCCGACCCAAGCTGGCCAAGGTGCCGGGCATCGTGTTGTACCTGCGCGCGGGCCAGGACATCAACCTCAGCTCCGGCCCAAGTCGTAGTCAATATCAGTACGTGCTCAAGAGTAACGACGGCGCGACGCTGAACACCTGGACCCAACGCCTGACCGAAAAACTGCGTTCCATTCCGGCGTTCCGCGACATCTCCAATGACCTGCAACTGGGCGGCAGCATCACCCACATCACCATCGATCGCCGCGCTGCCGCACGGTTCGGACTCACCGCCACCGACGTCGATCAAGCGCTGTATGACGCCTTCGGCCAGCGCCAGGTCAATGAGTTCCAGACCGAAATCAACCAATACCAAGTGGTACTGGAACTGGACACCCAACAGCGCGGCAAGGCCGAAAGCCTGAATTACTTCTACCTGCGTTCGCCGCTGACCAATGAAATGGTGCCGCTGTCGGCATTGGCCCGCGTCGAAGCGCCCACAGTTGGCCCACTGTCCATCAGCCACGATGGCATGTTCCCGGCCGCCAATCTGTCGTTCAACCTGGCGCCCGGTATTGCGTTGGGTGATGCGGTGATTCTGCTCAACCAGGCGAAAAACGAGATCGGCATGCCGGCTTCGATCATCGGCAATTTCCAGGGTGCGGCGCAGGCGTTCCAGAGTTCGCTGGCCAGCCAGCCGTGGCTGATCCTTGCGGCATTGGTGGCGGTCTATATCATTCTCGGCGTGCTGTATGAGAGCTTCGTGCACCCGCTGACGATCATCTCGACGTTGCCCTCGGCAGGCCTGGGTGCGCTGGTCATGCTGTGGCTGTTGGGCCAGGACTTCTCGATCATGGCGCTGATCGGCCTGGTGCTGTTGATCGGCATCGTCAAGAAGAACGGTATCCTGCTGATCGATTTCGCCCTGGACGCCCAGCGCACGCGTGGGCTGTCACCGCAGGATGCGATCTTCGAAGCCTGCATCACACGGTTCCGGCCGATCATCATGACGTCCTTGGCCGCACTGCTCGGCGCCCTGCCGCTGATGCTCGGCTATGGCGCCGGTGCGGAGCTGCGCCAGCCGCTGGGCATCTCGGTGGTCGGCGGGCTGCTGGTCAGCCAGGCGCTGACGCTGTTCACCACGCCGGTCATATACTTGTACCTTGAGAAGTTTTTCCACAGGCCCAAACCAACACCTGCGTTGGCGACCACACATTGAGGCTGGGGCCCCGCCCTAGAGCAAAAGGCTCATGCGCGTCCTGATTATTGAAGACGAAGAAAAAACCGCGGACTACCTGCACCGCGGCCTGACAGAACAGGGCTACACCGTCGATGTGGCCCGCGAAGGCGTCGAGGGTTTGCACCTGGCGTTGGAGAGTGACTACGCGGTGATTGTGCTCGACGTGATGCTGCCCGGCCTCGATGGCTTTGGTGTATTGCGTGCGCTGCGTGCGCGCAAACAAACGCCGGTGATCATGCTCACCGCCCGCGAACGCGTGGAAGATCGCATTCGTGGTCTGCGCGAAGGCGCTGACGATTACCTGGGCAAGCCGTTCTCTTTCCTGGAGCTGGTGGCACGTTTGCAAGCC
Organism: Pseudomonas sp. LAP_36; assembly: GCF_019456785.1. Lineage (NCBI taxonomy): Bacteria > Pseudomonadati > Pseudomonadota > Gammaproteobacteria > Pseudomonadales > Pseudomonadaceae > Pseudomonas > Pseudomonas sp. LAP_36. The sequence continues at coordinate 285,661 of NZ_JAHZMS010000001.1, read as the reverse complement.
TTGACCCGCCGCAGCGGTGGTCATGAGCCGGTGCAGGTAACCGTTGCCGACCTGTGGATCGACCTGATCAGCCGCAAGGCCAGCCGTAACGGCGTGCGCCTGGACCTGACCGCCAAGGAGTTCTCGCTGCTCAGCGTATTGGCGCGGCGCCAGGGCGAGATCCTGTCCAAGACAGCGATTGCAGAAATGGTCTGGGACATCAATTTCGACAGCGACGCCAACGTCGTGGAAGTGGCGATCAAGCGCCTGCGGGCCAAACTCGATGGGCCGTTCGATACCAAGCTGCTGCACACCATCCGTGGCATGGGGTATGTGCTGGAGAGTCGCAGTGTCAGCTAACTCCATTGCCCTGCGCCTGAGCGGCATGTTCACCCTGGTAGCGCTGGTGATCTTCCTGCTGATCGGCGGTGCGCTGTACCAGCAGGTGGATCGGGGGCTGGGCTTGTTGCCTGAGGCTGAACTGGATGCACGCTACAGCGTGTTGGAGTCGTCGGTGGGCCGCTTCGGGACGCCCGATCACTGGGCAAAGATTACCGCCAAGCTCAAGTTGCTCAGTGAAGAAGACAAGCGTATCCGCTTCTGGGTGGTCAGCGACGTCCCCTCCTATGAGTATGGCAACCCCGATGCCCAGATCCGCGCTTTTGCCAATGGGCACACCGGCAAACGCGATTTGCATCTACCGGGCCATCAACACCCGTTCAAGGCACTGGTGAGCCAGTTCCCGGCCAAGGACCAGCGCCCGCCGCTGCGCTTCATGATTGCCATCGACACAGAAAACTTCCACGCGACCCAGCACCAGTTGCTGGTGGCACTGGTGAGCCTGGCCTTTGTGGGTGTCATGCTCGCCGCGCTGCTGGGCTTCTGGGTAGCGCGCATCGGCCTCAAACCGCTGGGCAAACTGTCGGATGAAGCACAGAAACTTGCCCCGCCTAAGCTCTCCGGGCGCCTGCAGTTGTCGCCACTGCCGCCGGAGCTGAGCCAGTTCGTCAACTCGTTCAACGCCACTCTCGACCGCGTCGAGCAGGCCTATTCGCGCCTGGAGTCGTTCAACGCCGATGTAGCCCACGAGCTGCGTTCGCCACTGACCAACCTTATCGGCCAGACCCAGGTGGCGCTGACCCGCGGGCGTTCGGCCGAGCATTATTTCGAGGTACTGCAATCCAACCTTGAAGAGCTGGAGCGCCTGCGCTCGATCATCAATGACATGCTCTTCCTCGCCAGCGCCGACCAGGGCAGCAAGGCCACCAAGCTGATCGAAAGCTCCCTGGCCGATGAAGTGGCAACCACCCTCGATTACTTGGACTTCATTCTCGAAGACGCTCAGGTCGAAGTACAGGTAAGTGGCGATGCCACGGTGCAGATCGAAAAAGCCCACCTGCGCCGTGCGCTGATCAACTTGCTGAGCAACGCTGTGCAACACACCGCGCCTGGGCAGATCATCGTTGTGAACATCGAGGTGCACGAACATCAGGTGGCAATCGGCGTAACTAACCCCGGCGATGAAATTGCCAGCGAACATCTGCCGCGCCTGTTCGAACGCTTTTATCGGGTGGATGCGTCACGCAGCAACAGCGGCGCGAATCATGGACTGGGCCTGGCCATCGTCAAGGCGATTGCGCTGATGCACGGCGGCGATGTGTTTGTGCGCAGCGAGCACGGCGGCAATACCTTCGGCATCACCCTTCCCGTGTAGCCAACTCGCTCCCACAGTGTGTTCGATGTACACCAGAAAGATCAGGCAGTCCGACTGTTGCGGTTTGGGCAACAGTCCTTATCTTGTTACACTCTGTATCGTACCGCTCGCCTGCGTTAATTTGACGCATCGATGAGCGCGACGGCAAAGGCAGCTTCCGCTTACCCGAATTTCCCTCGACTTATTTCCAGGGCTCTACACTGGGAATCTGTCTTAAAGCCGCTGACTTCAGCGGCTTTTTTTTGCCGTAAAAAAGGCCAGGCACACCCCCACGACATTGGCCGTTCCAGATTGACCAAAGGAGCACCACCGGTGAAGAACTCGCTGACGTTCACCCCGTTATTCCTCGCGATTGCAACAACGATTGCCCCCCTTACCCATGCGGCAGACGCTCCCCCTGCCGATGGCTTTGTCGAAGGTTCCAGCCTCAAGCTAAACGCCCGCAATTACTACATGAACCGCGACCGTCGCGACATCCACACTGATGACAGCAAAGAATGGGGCCAGGGTTTCATTGGCACTTTTGAATCCGGCTACACCCAGGGCACTGTCGGCTTCGGCCTGGACGCTCACGCCATGCTTGGCCTCAAGCTCGACGGCGGTGGCGGCACTGATGGCTCCAGCATCCTTCCGTACGGCAGTGGCAACGGCAAGGCGCCCGGATCGTTTTCCACAGCCGGTGGCACCTTGAAAATGCGTGCGTTCGATACCGAGCTGAAAGCCGGCGACCTGTTTCTGAATAACCCGGTGATCGCCGGCGGCATGACCCGCATGCTGCCTCAGACCTTCCGTGGCGTGAGCCTGGCCAACCACAGCCTGGACGGCTGGATGTTCGAAGGGGGCCAGGCCAGCTTCACCAAACTTTACAACCAGAGCGGCCACCGGCGCATCGGCACCAGCTACGGCGCTCTGCCAAATAACGCGGACAGCCAGCACATGAACTGGGCAGGCATGTCGTTCAGCGGCATCGATGGGCTGACCAGCAACCTCTACGCCTCCGAACTCAAGGACGTGTGGAACCAGTACTACTACGACCTGGACTACACCTATGTGGTGAACGAGATGATCAGTCTCAACCCCGGTCTGCACTACTATCACACCCAGGACACCGGGCAGTCGCTGCTGGGAGATATCGATAACAATACCTACAGCCTGCATTTCACCGTGAACGCGGGTCATCACAGCGTCACCGCCGCCTACCAGCGAGTCAATGGCAACACGCCGTTCGACTACATTGCCCAGGGCGACAGTGTGTACCTGGACAACTCCCAGCAATACTCTGATTTCAACGGCCCCAATGAACGCTCGTGGAAGCTCAAGTACGCCTATGACTTCGGCGGCCTGGGCCTGCCCGGCCTGAGCACGGCCGTGTCCTATATCAGCGGCAAGACCGACCTGACCAAGGTCGATCCGCAAAGCCGTGGCTACAGCGCCTGGTACAGCGCTGACGGTAAGGACGCCAAGCACTGGGAACGGGATATCGATGTGAAATACGTGGTACAGGACGGCAAGGCCAAGGACTTGGCATTGCGCCTGCAATGGGCCGTCAACCGGGGCAGCAACGGTTACTCGGCGGTGGATCGGGATGTGGATGAATACCGGGTGATCGTCGACTATCCGATCAACGTGTTCTGACACCCTGATTTCTTTCGCGGCGATGATTTAATTTTCATCGGGTAGAACTAAACTGCCAGTATCTTCCCTGCTGAAGTCTGCGCGATGAGCCAACGCCGTACTCGTACCCCGCCTGCGCGCCCGGAGCTGTTACTGATTCTGGGCAGCGGTTTCACCGTGACCTTGATTGTGGTCATTGTCGCGGCGCTGTTGATTCGTGAACACGCCAGCACCTTGCAGGCCGCTCAACGCTCGACGAGCAACATCACACAACTGATCAACGCCGACGTGTTGCGTAATGTCGAACTCTATGACTTTGCCTTGCAGGGGTTGATCACTGCCAGGCAGCGTCAAGACTTGTCCCAGGCATCGGCGGACATCCAGCACCTGGTGCAGTTTGATCAATCCATCGCCGCGCCTTTCAAAGGCGAGGTCCTGCTGCTGAACGCCAATGGTTCAGTGATCGCAGACTCATCGACACTCACGCCGACACCGCGTAATTTCGCCAACCGTGACTATTTCCTGGCACACAAAAACGCTGTGCAAACGGGGTTGTTCATCAGTCGTCCATTCCGCATCCACTGTAACTGCGACCAAGTGTGGCGCATTGCATTCAGCCGTCGCGTATCAGGCCCCAATGGCGAGTTTGCCGGCGTAGCGGTAGCGACCATGCGCCTGGCTTACTTCGACCAGCTGTTCAGCCGCCTGACGATCGGCAACGGCAGCTCGGTCAACCTGCTCAACAACCGCGGCATTCTGTTAGCCCAGCAGCCACTGCTGGAGCGCGACATGATTGACAAGGACCTGAGCGACCGTCCCAACTTCAAACGCATACTCAATGAGGGCAGAGGAAGTTTTCAGGCCATCTCGGCCATCACCGGCAAGGAGCGCCTGTATACCTTTACCAATGTCGGGACATTGCCGCTGATCGTGGTGGTGGCGCTGTCCAGCGAAGACGTGCTCGCGCCATGGAATCGCGCCGCGCTGCTCACCAGTGGGGCCACCGGTATCCTGTGTGTTGGCCTGCTATGGCTGACTTGGATGCTGCGCCGGGAACTGCGGCGCCGTTATCGCGCTGAACGTGTACTGTCAGAACTGGCAGCCACCGATGCCCTGACCGGCCTGGCCAACCGCCGCATCCTCGACGAACGCCTGCGCCTGGAATGGGAGCGCGCCCAGCGCTCGGCCGAGCCACTGACGGTGGTGATGATCGACGTAGACCACTTCAAAGCCTTCAACGACCGCCACGGTCATCACGGTGGGGACGAAGCGTTGCGCACCGTGGCCCAAGTGATCGGTAGCAACATCCGTCGCCCCGCCGACCTGGCCGCGCGCTATGGTGGAGAAGAGTTTGCGGTGGTGCTGCCGCATACCGATGCCAAGGGTGCCAAGGTGATTGCCGAGCACATCCGCAGCAGCATCGAGCATTTGCCACGGGTGGCAGGGGATGAGCGGCCGATTACCGTGAGTATCGGCGTGAGCACATGGGACAAGCGCAGTCACATGTCGCTGGAAGCGCTGCTGCTGAGCGCGGATCGGGCGTTGTATGAGGCCAAGCATACGGGGCGGAATCGGGTTGTGGATGCCAGCACTTTGTAATGCCTGCGCCTGCCAGGCATCAGTTGATGCCAAGATATATCGCATCATCAACGCCACGCCCCGCTGCTACTAACCGCTGGCCTTATGCCTTGTCATCCTTTCTAACGGCTGCCTCCATATAGTTGTCCGAAAAGAAATGTTTAGCGACTTTTATCTCAGGACGATAGAGGCCATTAACAAGCTTATTGATTTCCACTTCCCCCCTACTTTCAAGCAAATTGTAATTTGACGTCGGTGAAAGTTTACGCAAATCCCGGATAATCGATAGCCCAATACCCGCCTTCATGTCACCCCTGGAAAAAACAGTTTCAAAGGGTTGAAGTTTCTGTTTTGAGAGCTTGCCATATTCAGTGCTGTCCAGGCCGTCTACATGCCTATCCAAATTAGGTGTCTGCGCAAAACGCATTTCAACCAAACTTAACCACGCGGCATCCTTGAAGGCAGGCGTGTCAAAATCGAAGCGATATGTCGTGCCACCAAAACGACTACTTGGTTTCTTCGGCTCCTTGCCTACCTCCAAAGCAAAGAATACAAAGTCATCATTTCCTAAAAGTTTTATATCTTCTTGAGGCGAATTTTGAGTATTAAAAATAATATGTCTATCGATCAATTTTTGACGCGAGAACAGTGCAACGCTGCCATCCTCTCGCTTTACGGGTGCGGCCGTACTATGGGTTGCATACAGGGGGACAGTAAAAAAATTGTCTAAAAAGCTACTTTCCTGCTCGGACAGCCTCCCCAGTTCTTTACGAAGCCCGTGAAGGTTGTTTCTCGACAGTTCATCAACGTGATTTCTCTCTGTACCGGCCGGTGCCCCCTTCCATATTGATCCGTTATGAATCATCCGCTCATGCGACTTTCCACTGATGAACCCCCGAAACGCCTTCACAATCTGTCGAGCCGCAACATCTTTGTAAAGCGCAGAGCCATTGCCCAGCGAGCCAGGCAGCCCCCCACCAAAGTGGCCTTTGGCATCACCGACTGTTACAAGGCGCTTTACACCGTTGCTTTCCAAAATGCCTGGAGCCTGTGCTTCGCGCAAAAGTGTTCCGGTACTGGGAATATGGGTTGGACTTATACTAGGCATGGTGACCTCTACGCAGGCTGTTGGCAGGTTGATAAGTGGGAGATGTCAGACCGATAAACGCTGCCCGTGATCTCATTGAAAACTGGTGGAACCATTCCAGCACCCATTCAATCAGCTCGTTCAATTCCGCGCAGAGCCGTGAAAGAGACAGCTCGTCATCAGCGATATGATTCATCGCGACCATTGCTCCCGACGCCGAGTTGAACCCGACGACAGGCGTGTCCTTATGCAAGAATTGAAATTGCGATTCAAACAGGAACTTTTGCCAGTCCTCGACCTCCCCACGACTCATTGAGCTGTCCGCAAGGTCACAGAGGATCGTCACACTTTTTCTGGTTCTATTATCATAAAGTGCTAACTTGAGACCCTCCACGTTCAACTGACAAACACGAGACGCATCAAACTTCAACCCGGGCAATCCGAGTTTCATTGCAAACGCCTGTAAAATATCATCCTCCCTGCTCATGTTCGAACACTCCCGGCATGGCCAATGAAGTACACATCGAACCCTTTACCCCACTCAACAATTTCCAACATAACAAGCACTCCGAAATTCGTGAAACCACAACTCAGAGCATCCATGCGGTAGATCGAAACACAGCGCTACATTACTCAGTCGCCTTGGGTAAAGAAAACAGCCTAACCATTACGAGAAAATTCACTACTTGGCTGCAGGAACTGAAAACCCCGTTTGACCACGAATAAAACTTCAACACACCATTCCATCGTGCAAAAAAACACTGATTAATTGAAATTAAAAGCAAAAAAAAGGCCACCCGAAGGCAGCCTTTCAAAACTAAAGAAAAGAGAGTTGTTACTTACACCGCCGCAACGGGACGCATGTAAGAGATCGGTGCGGTGCTGGCATCTTCGAAGGTCACGACTTCCCAAGCATCTGTCTGCTCAATCAACTTGCGCAGCAGCTGGTTGTTAAGGGCATGGCCCGACTTGAAGCCTTTGAACTCGCCTATCAGGCTATTGCCCAGCAGGTAGAGGTCACCGATTGCATCGAGGATCTTGTGCTTAACAAATTCGTCTTCGTAACGAAGGCCGTCTTCGTTCAGTACACCATCCGCGTCGACCACAATGGCGTTTTCAACGCTGCCGCCGAGTGCGAGGTTGTGCTTGCGCAGGTACTCGATGTCACTCATGAAACCAAAGGTACGGGCGCGGCTGACTTCTTTTACGAACGAAGTGCTGGAAAAATCCACGCTTGCACTTTGGGTGCGGTCACGGAATACCGGGTGATCGAAATCGATCTCAAAGCTCACTTTAAAGCCTTCGAACGGGACGAAGGTGGCGCGCTTGTCGCCGTCCTCTACTGTCACTTCCCGCAGAATGCGAATGAACTTCTTGGCTGCGTCCTGTTCTTCCAGGCCGGCAGATTGAATCAAGAATACGAAGGGTCCAGCGCTGCCATCCATGATCGGGACTTCGGACGCGGAGAGCTCGACGTAGGCGTTATCGATGCCCAGGCCAGCCATGGCCGAGAGCAAGTGCTCCACCGTGTCCACTTTGACGTCACCGTTGACCAATGTGGTCGACATCGTGGTTTCGCCAACGTTTTCCGCGCGAGCAGGAATCTGCACCACAGGGTCCAGGTCGGCACGAACAAACACGATGCCGGTGTCGACAGGTGCAGGTTTGAGGGTCAGGTATACCTTCTCCCCGGAGTGCAGACCTACACCTGTGGCACGGATAATATTCTTCAGGGTGCGTTGTTTAATCATGGCTTGGACCGCTTGAGCGCAAATTGCGAACTGGTATCAACAAAGGCTGGCGATAATAGCAGACCAGACCTTTGCTGAACACCAATCACCTTCATAGCCCTGATACATTCCATCAATCGGCCTGACGACGCAGGAAAGCCGGGATGTCCAGGTAGTCCAGATCATCTTGCGGATTCGGGCTACGGGACGCCGCAGCACCGGCCTGAGCCTGGTTGCGCATCACGGTCGGACGGTCCAGATCACGGTAGTTCACCGACGGCAGTTCCTGGCGCGAAGGCGCTGGAGCAGCAGCCGCTTGGCTGGCGTGGCTGTTGTGGCTGGTATGAACGGTATTGTCGATGACCTTGACAGGCTTCTCGATTTTAGCGCCAAGGCCGGTCGCAACCACAGTCACGTGCAGTTCATCACGCATGTCTGGATCGATAACGGTACCGACTTTGACCATCGCGTGCTCGGAAGCGAAGGCTTCGATGATGCTACCCACGTCGGAGTACTCACCCAGGGACAGATCAGGACCGGCGGTGATGTTCACCAGGATGCCGCGTGCGCCTTGCAGGTTCACGTCTTCCAGCAACGGGTTGCGGATGGCCGCTTCAGTGGCTTCACGTGCACGGTTCGGACCGCTGGCGCAGCCAGTGCCCATCATCGCCATGCCCATTTCGCTCATGACAGTACGTACGTCGGCAAAGTCGACGTTGATCATGCCTGGGCGCTTGATGATGTCGGAGATACCGCGAACGGCACCGGCCAGTACATCGTCAGCCTTGGCGAACGCGGACAGCAGGCTTGCGTCCTTGCCCAGGATAGTCAGCAGCTTCTCGTTGGGAATGGTGATCAACGAGTCGACGCTTTCAGACAGCAGACGGATGCCTTCGTCCGCGATCTGCATGCGCTTGCGACCTTCGAATGGGAACGGACGAGTGACGACAGCCACCGTCAGAATGCCCATTTCCTTGGCCACTTCGGCAATGATCGGCGCAGCACCGGTACCGGTACCGCCGCCCATGCCGGTGGTGATGAACACCATGTTGGTGCCTTGCAGCACTTCAGCAATACGCTCGCGGTCTTCCAGCGCGGCTTGACGGCCGACTTCCGGATTGGCGCCAGCGCCAAGGCCCTTGGTCACGGCTGTGCCCAATTGCAGGATGGTCCGCGCGCCGATGCTTTTCAGCGCCTGGGCATCAGTGTTGGCGCAGATGAATTCAACGCCTTCAATGTTGCTCTTGACCATATGGTTGACAGCGTTACCGCCGCCACCGCCGACACCGATCACTTTGATGACCGGGCTAGCGGGGATGTTGTCTACGAGTTCGAACATGTTCCCTCTCCTTTCATTTTCTCTAGTTTTTTCGCCTACTGCTTATTGCTGTGCTGCGGTGTCGCGGTAAATCTTTAAAAGTTGCCTTTGACCCATGCCTGCAAACGCTCGAACAACGGCGCTTTCGCCTCGTCGTCACTGCGGTAGCTGTCACGGTTGCTCGGGCCCGACAAGGAAATGCCGTCGGTCTGCTTTTGCAGCCCGTACAACAGCAAGCCCACACCGGTGGAATAAATCGGGTTGCGTACCACGTCGCCCAGGCCTTTGACGCCATGGGGCACGCCCAGGCGGACGGGCATGTGGAAGATTTCCTCGGCCAGCTCGACCGCGCCTTCCATCTTCGAGGTACCACCGGTCAGCACGATGCCGGCCGGGATCAAATCTTCGTAGCCGCTGCGGCGCAGTTCAGCCTGGATCAGGGTGAACAGTTCGTCGTAGCGCGGCTCGACCACTTCGGCCAGGGCCTGACGCGACAATTCGCGCGGTGGACGATCGCCCACGCTTGGCACTTTGATCGTCTCGCCGGCACCGGCCAGCTTGGCCAGGGCGCAGGCATAGCGGATCTTGATTTCTTCGGCGTACTGGGTCGGTGTACGCAACGCCATGGCGATGTCGTTGGTCACTTGGTCGCCAGCAATCGGGATCACGGCGGTGTGACGGATCGCACCCTCGGTGAAGATCGCGATGTCGGTGGTGCCGCCACCAATGTCGACCAGGCATACGCCGAGTTCTTTTTCGTCGTCGGTCAGTACCGAGTAGGCCGAGGCCAGTTGCTCGAGAATGATGTCGTCGATTTCCAGGCCGCAGCGGCGCACGCATTTCTCAATGTTCTGTGCAGCGTTGACCGCGCAGGTCACCACGTGGACCTTGGCTTCCAGGCGCACGCCCGACATGCCCAGAGGCTCGCGAACGCCTTCCTGGTTATCGATCACGTAGTCTTGCGGCAGCGTGTGCAGTACGCGCTGGTCAGCCGGGATCGCCACGGCCTGGGCAGCGTCGAGTACACGCTCAAGGTCAGCCGAGCTGACTTCGCGGTCGCGGATAGCCACGATGCCGTGGGAGTTCAGGCTGCGGATATGGTTGCCCGCCACGCCGACAAACGCCGAGTGGATCCGGCAACCGGCCATCAGCTGCGCTTCTTCGATAGCGCGCTGGATCGATTGCACGGTGGACTCGATGTTCACCACCACGCCCTTCTTCAGGCCACGGGACGGATGCGTGCCAATACCGACGATTTCGATCGTGCCGTCTTCCCCGACCTCGCCCACCAGCGCCACCACTTTGGAGGTGCCGATATCGAGACCGACGATCATTTTGCCGCTTTGCACGTTTGCCATGGGTCCTGCCTCTTCTTAATTCTTCGCGACAGCGGGTTGCGCTGCCGTGGGCGCAGCCGGTTCACGCCAGCCGACGGCAAGGCCGTTGGCGTAACGCAGGTCGACGCTCGCAATGTTCGTAATCTGTTCTTTCAAGGTCTTGTCATAGATGGCAATGAAACGGCGCATCTTTTCCACCAAGCGGTCGCGTCCCAGCAACAACTGGATGCCCGGGCCGGAACTGCCAGCCCCGGTCGTCAAAAACCAGCTGCCCCGTTCACGCAGTTCCAGGCGTGCAATGGAGAAGCCCAGTGGCCGCAGCATCTGGCTCAAGGCCTGGTACTGCTGCATCACTTGCTGCTGCGCCCGCTGCGGCCCGAACAACTGCGGCAGGTGCTCGTAGTTGGCCAGCTCACGCGGGGTGAACGCCTGGCCCTGGTTGTTCAACAGCGCTTCATCGCCCCAACGGGCCACGGGCAGTTGTTCTTCCAGTCGGATCGTGACCTGGTCCGGCCATACACGGCGGACTTCGGCGTGGGCGATCCACGGCATCTGTTCCAGCTCCGCGCGCATACCGGCCAGGTCGATGGTGAAGAAACTCGACGCCAGGAACGGGCTGATACGCTGCTGCACCGCCTGCTGGCTGATGTAGCTCAAGTCGCCCTGCACACTGATCTTGGTGATCGGCCGGTCGGCGTACGGCAGTAGACGCTGTGCGCCCTCGTAAGTGCCAAAACCCAACACCACTAGCAGCACCGGCCAGAACAGCGCCTTGAGGAAACCAAAATTGGCTTTCGGCAGGCGCGAAGACATCGGCTCTTTAGCCACCATTCGGCTGGCACCCCGAGGCACCGGCTTGCGGCTCGGTGCTTGTGGGGGCTGATGACGAAGCGATGCGCCTTTCATGTCTTAGCCTCTGGGCTCAATGCTTGCCGCGAGGATCGCCAGCACCAACTGCTGAAAATCCAGACCGGCTGCGCGAGCGGCCATGGGTACCAGGCTGTGATCGGTCATGCCCGGAGCGGTATTGACTTCAAGGAACCAGAAATTCCCTTGGTCATCCTGCATCACGTCTGCCCGCGCCCAACCGGCGATACCCAGCGCCTCACAGGCTTTCGCCGTGAGGTCCATCAATTCCTGTTCTTTGGTTGCATCAAGGCCGCACGGGATCCGGTACTGGGTATCGGAAGCCACGTACTTGGCGTCGTAGTCGTAAAAGGTGTGGGGCGTGCCCAATGCGATGGGCGGCAATACCTGGCCACGCAGGGTGGCGATGGTGTACTCGGGACCCTGGATCCACTGTTCAACCAATACTTGCGAATCGTAGGTGCTTGCCGCTTTCCATGCGTCGATCAATTCGGCGGCCGAGTTCACTTTGGCCATGCCGATACTGGAGCCTTCATGGGCTGGTTTGACGATCAAAGGCAGGCCCAGTTCCTTGGCTGCAGAAATACAATCGTCTTCGCTGCACAGCACGCTGTGACGCGGGGTCGGAATGCCCAGGCTGTGCCACACCTGCTTGGTGCGCAGCTTGTCCATGGCCAATGCCGACGCGAGGATGCCGCTGCCGGTATAAGGAATGCCAGCGCACTCCAGCAGGCCTTGCATACTGCCGTCTTCACCGCCACGGCCGTGCAGGATGATGAAGGCGCGGTCGATTTTCTCGGCCTGCAGGCGGGCGAGGAAGTCGTCGCCTACGTCGATACCAAACGCGTTCACACCAGCGCCTTGCAAGGCTTCAAGCACGGCGTTGCCGGACTTGAGCGACACTTCGCGTTCAGCGCTTTTGCCGCCGAACAACACCGCTACGCGACCGAAGTCGGCAGGCGTGATAGTGGAGAACAGGGAGCCGTAGCCAGTGGTCATTTCGACTTCCCCTTAGCGGCCGCAAACAGCGGGCTCGCGAGCAATTTAGGGGCGAGCCCGCCAATGTCACCGGCACCCTGGCACAGCAGAATGTCGCCAGCACGCAGCAGCGGCTTGACGATTGGCGCCAGGTCCACACCGCGCTCAATGTAGATCGGGTCCAACTGGCCACGCTGACGGATGCTGTTACACAGCTTGCGGCTGTCGGCGCCCGGGATCGGTTCTTCACCGGCCGGGTAGACTTCCATCAACAACAGCACGTTGGCGTCGGCCAGTACATTGACGAAATCGTCGTACAAATCCCGGGTACGGCTGTAGCGGTGCGGCTGGTAGACCATCACCAGGCGACGCTCCGGCCAGCCACCACGCACGGCCTTGATCACGGCGGCCACTTCGGTCGGGTGGTGACCATAGTCGTCCACCAGCATCACGTCGCCGCCTTCTACTGGCAGTTGGCCGTAGACCTGGAAGCGACGCCCCACGCCGGCAAAGCGCGACAGACCTTCGACGATGGCTTCATCGCTGACGCCCTCGTCGCTTGCAATGCAGATAGTCGCCAGGGAGTTCAAGACGTTGTGGTTGCCCGGCATGTTCACCGAGACATCCAGCGGCTCACGATCCGGGCGCAGCACGGTGAAGTAGGTTTGCATGCCTTCCTGGCGCACATTGATCGCGCGCACGTCGGCGTCTTCGCTGAAACCGTAGGTCACGGTTGGGCGTTTCACCGATGGAAGGATTTCGCGCACTACCGGGTCGTCCAGGCACACCACGGCCAGACCGTAGAACGGCAGGTTGTGCAGGAACTCGACGAAGGTTTTCTTCAACTTGTTGAAGTCACCGTCGTACGTCGCCATGTGGTCTTCGTCAATGTTGGTGACGACGGCGACCAGCGGCTGCAGGTGCAGGAAGCTCGCATCACTTTCATCGGCTTCGGCGATCAGGTAACGGCTGGTGCCGAGCTGGGCATTGGTGCCGGCTGCATTCAGCCGGCCGCCGATCACGAACGTCGGGTCCAGGCCACCGGCAGCGAACACCGAGGCGATCAGGCTGGTGGTGGTGGTTTTGCCATGAGTACCGGCAACGGCGATGCCGTGGCGATAGCGCATCAGCTCGGCGAGCATCTCGGCGCGTGGCACCACCGGAATACGGCGCTCAAGGGCCGTGGCCACTTCCGGGTTGGAGGTGTTCACGGCGCTGGACACTACCAATACGTCAGCTTCGGCGGCGTTCTCGGAACGGTGGCCGATGAAGATCTGCGCGCCAAACGTCTTAAGGCGATCGGTGACCGGCGACTCTTTCAAGTCAGAGCCGGACACCTGGTAGCCCAGGTTCAGCAATACTTCGGCAATGCCGCACATGCCCACACCGCCGATACCGACGAAGTGGATGCGACGGATGCGGCGCATTTCCGGCTGGGGCATGGCTTTCTGATTCTCAACCATGGGCCACCTCCAGGCAGATATCGACCACGGTGCGGGTTGCGTCAGGTTTGGCCAGGCGGCTTGCGGTGCTCGCCATGCTATTGAGTCGTTCCGGTTGCATCAAAACCTCGGTCAGGCGTGCGGCCAAATCGGCGGCGCCAGTCGTTCTTTGCGGCAGCAGGAAGGCAGCGCCCTCCCCGGCCAAATATTCGGCGTTGCGGGTCTGGTGATCGTCAATCGCGTGGGGCAGAGGCACCAGCAAGGACGGCAGACCGGCGGCGGCCAGTTCACTGACGGTCAGCGCACCAGCGCGACAAACCACCAGGTCGGCCCAGCCATAGGCTTGGGCCATGTCTTTGATGAAGGGCTGTACGTTCGCCTCTACACCGGCTTCGCGGTAGCGCGTCGCGGTGACTTCATCGTGATGCTTGCCGGCCTGATGGAAGATCTCCGGGCGCACGTCCACAGGGAGTTGCGCCACGGCTTCCGGCAGCAATTTGTTCAGCGGCTCGGCGCCCAGGCTGCCGCCCAGGATCAGTAGATGCGCCTTGCGCCCGGCCAATGCTTCGCGGGCGATGTCCATAAACAGTTCGGTGCGCACCGGGTTACCGGTAGTGCGGCGCTTGTCCGACGCTGCAAACGTATTCGGGAACGCTTCACACACCCGTGCAGCCAAGGGCACCAGCAGCCGGTTGGCAGTACCGGCGACGGCGTTCTGTTCGTGCACGATCACCGGCACGCCGGCAAGCTTGGCCGCGACGCCACCTGGGCCGGTCACGTAACCGCCAAAGCCGAGCACGCACACCGGTTTCAATTCGCGAATGACCTTGCGCGCTTGCCATACCGCCTTGAGCAACACGAACGGCGCCTTGAGCAAGGACAATTTGCCCTTGCCACGCAGGCCGGTGACGTTGATCAGGTGCAGCGGCAAGCCGGCATTCGGCACCAATTCGTTTTCGATGCCACGCGGTGTTCCCAACCAGTGCACGGTATAGCCACGGTTCTGGAATTCGCGCGCGCAGGCCAGGGCCGGGAACACATGGCCCCCGGTGCCGCCCGCCATGATCAGCACGTTAGCGCCCATGGGTCGGCTCCTCAGCGAAGTCGCTTTCGCTGAACTCCATCTCTTCGCTGCCCAAGTGGGTTCGACTCTCCCACTCGATACGCAACAACAAGCCCAGGCAGATGCAGCAAATCACCAATGAGCTGCCGCCGTAGCTGAGGAACGGCAGGGTCAGGCCCTTGGTCGGCAGCCGTCCGATATTCACCCCGACGTTAATCAGGAATTGGCCGATCCATAGGAATGCCAACCCATAGGCAACGTAGGCGGCAAAGTACTGCTTGGCTTTCTCGGCCCACAGGCCTATGTACATGGCGCGCACACAGACAAATACAAACAGCGCAACAGTGCACAGCGAACCCACTACACCCAGCTCTTCCGCCAGTACCGAGAACACGAAGTCGGTGTGGGCTTCCGGCAGGTAAAACTGTTTCTGCACGCTGTTCCCCAACCCCACGCCAAACCACCCGCCTCGGCCAAAGGCGATCAGCGCCTGGGTCAACTGGTAACCCGCGCCAAACTGATCGGACCATGGGTCGGTAAAGGTAATCAGGCGGGCCATCCGATAGGGTTGCGCCAGGACCAGAAGGTAGACCGCAACCACCGCCAGCACGACCATCAAGGCGAAACGTACGAGCCCAACGCCACCGAGGAATAGCATCGCCGCCGCCGCGCCCATCATGACGACGGTGGCACCGAAGTCGGGCTCCATCAGCAACAGGCCGGCCATGGGCAGCAGCACGATGAATGGCTTGAAGAAGCCCATCCAGCTTTCGCGCACTTCTTTCTGGCGACGTACCAGGTAGCCGGCGAGGTAGATCACCACGAATACCTTGGCGATTTCCGACGGCTGCACGTTGAACGCACCGAAGCCGATCCAGCGCATCGAACCGTTCACCTCGCGGCCGATGCCGGGCAGGATCACCATGATCAGCAAGCCAAACGCACCGATCAGCATCAGCCAACCCAGGCGTTGCCAGGTTGCGATCGGGATCATCATGGTCACAACGCAGGCACCGAGGCCGATCACCAGGTACACCAAGTGACGGATCATCATGTACAGGGTGTTGCCAGACTGCACGGCGGCCACTTCGGAGGACGCCGACGTGATCATCACCAGGCCCAGGCCCAGCAGCGCCAGGCAACCGGCGAGCATTGGGAAATCCAGGTCGATACCGCGCCCGGTAATAATCGGCGACGGGTACGGCTTGATGATGTTTCTGAAGTCGATACTCATGCCAAGGCCTCCACGGCGCGGGCGAACAGCTGGCCGCGCTCTTCGTAGTTCTTGAACATGTCGAAACTGGCGCATGCCGGCGACAGCAGCACCGCATCGCCCGGCTGGGCCAGGGCTTTGCAGTGGGCGATGGCGTCGTCCAGCGACGTGGCGCGTACTTGCGGCACGGCATCGCTCAGGGCGGCGGCGATCAAGTCAGAATCGCGCCCGATCAGCACCACGGCACGGCAATGCGCGGCCACTGGGCCTTTAAGGTCCTTGAAGTCGGCGCCCTTGCCGTCGCCACCGGCGATCAGCACCAGCTTGCCTTCGATATCGGCGCCAAGGCCCTCGATGGCAGCCAGCGCCGCACCGACGTTGGTGGCCTTGGAATCGTTGTAATAGCTGACGCCATCCAGGTCGCGGACCCACTGGCAGCGATGCTCAAGACCGCCGAAGGTGCGCAGGGCCGACAACATAGCGTCGAACGGCAGGCCCACGGCATGGCCGAGCGCCAAGGCCGCCAGGGCGTTGGACTGGTTATGTGCGCCACGGATTTTCAGCTCACGCACCGGCATCAGGTTCTGGAATTCGAAGGCCAGGTACTTCTCGCCGTGCTCTTCGCGGATGCCGAAGGCTTTGAAATCGGGTTTGCTCAGGCCGAAGGTCCAGCACGGCAGGCCCTCGCCCATCAGCGGACGGCTCAGCGCATCCTGGCGGTTGACCACCACTTGCTTGGCGCCGCGGAAGATTCGGTGCTTGGCCAGGTGATAGGCCGGCAGGCCGCTGTAGCGGTCCATGTGATCTTCGCTGACGTTCAAGACGGTGGCGACTTCGGCGCCAAGGTCGTGAGTCGTTTCCAGCTGGAAGCTCGACAGCTCCATCACGTACAACTCGATGTCGTCGCTGAGCAGGTCCAGCGCCGGCGTACCGAGGTTGCCGCCCACGGCCAAGCGCTTGCCGGCCGCAGCCGCCATCTCGCCAACCAGAGTGGTCACGGTGCTTTTCGCGTTCGAGCCGCTGATGGCGATGATCGGTGCCTTCGCGTTGCGTGCAAACAGGTCAATGTCGCCGGACAGCTTCACGCCACGCGCCGCTGCCGCTTGCAGGGCCGGTGTCGCCAACGCCAGGCCGGGGCTCACGTAGAGCTCATCGGCGCGGCACAGAAACTCGACATCCAGCTCGCCACAACGCACTTCCACGTGCGGGTAGTCACGGCGCAGCGTGACCAGCTCCGGTGGATTTTCCCGCGTGTCGGCCACGGCAAACGACGTGCCCCGGTTCGCCAGGAAGCGAACCAGGGACATGCCGCTCTTGCCGAGGCCGACAACGATGCGGAAGTGGTCTGAAGCGATCAGGGACACTCGTTTCTACCTCAGTTTCAGGGTGGCAAGGCCGACCAGGACCAGAATCACGGTGATGATCCAGAAACGGACAATCACACGCGGCTCGGGCCAGCCCTTGAGTTCAAAGTGGTGATGAATCGGCGCCATGCGGAACACACGACGCCCGGTCAATTTGAAGGAGGCCACCTGGATGACCACCGACAGGGTTTCCATCACGAACACACCGCCCATGATGAACAGCACGATTTCCTGGCGAACGATCACCGCGATGGTGCCCAGGGCCGCGCCCAGCGCCAGTGCGCCGACGTCGCCCATGAAGACTTGCGCCGGGTAGGTGTTGAACCACAGGAACCCCAGGCCGGCGCCGATCAGCGCGCCGCAGAACACGATCAACTCACCCGCGCCCGGTACGTAAGGAATCAGCAGGTATTCAGCGAATTTCACGTTACCCGACAGGTAGCAGAAGATGCCGAGCGCACCGCCGACCATCACTGTCGGCATGATCGCCAGGCCGTCGAGGCCGTCAGTCAAGTTCACCGCGTTGCTCGAGCCAACGATCACGAAATAGGTCAGCACCACAAAGCCGATGCCCAGTGGAATGCTGGCGTCCTTGAGCATTGGGATGATCAAGGTGGTCTCGACGGCGCTCGGCGCCGTCATGAACAGGAAAATTGCCGCGCCCAGGCCGAACACCGATTGCCAGAAATACTTCCAGCGGCTTGGCAGCCCCTTGGAGTTCTTCTCGATCACTTTGCGATAGTCATCCACCCAGCCGATGGCGCCGAACAACAGGGTCACCAACAGCACCGTCCAGACATAACGGTTGTGCAGGTCAGCCCACAGCAAGGTGCTGATACCGATAGACGACAGGATCAGCGCGCCGCCCATGGTCGGAGTGCCGGATTTGGACAGGTGCGACTGCGGGCCGTCATTGCGAACCGATTGACCAATTTGCAGGTTCTGCAGGGTGCGGATCATCCACGGCCCCAAAAACAGCGACAGAGACAGCGCGGTCAGCACACCCAGGATCCCGCGCAGGGTCAGGTACTGAAAGACCGCGAAGCCTTTGTGGAACTGTTGCAGATACTCAGCCAGCAGCAGCAGCATTAATGTTTCTCCGTACTTGAGCCACACAAGGCCGCGACGACGTTTTCCATCAGCGCGCTGCGCGATCCCTTGATCAAAATGGTTGTGTGTTTGTCTTGTTCAGCCGCCGTCAGCGCCTGGATCAGCTCGGCCTGGGTCGCGAAATGCCGCGCGCCGGAACCAAAGCTGTTTACCGCGTGAGCCATGTTCGGGCCGACGGCGTAGAGCGCGTCAACCTTGCCTGCGGCATACGCACCGACTTCACGGTGCGACTGTTCGGCCCACTCGCCCAGTTCGGCGATATCACCCAGCACCAGTACCTTGCGGCCATCAAAGCCTTTGAGCAGGTCAATGGCGGCGCAGACCGAGGACTGATTGGCGTTGTACGTGTCATCAATCACGCGCATGCCGTTGGTGGCCAACTGCGCCACAGTGCGGCCCTTGACCGGCTGCACCGCGCCCAAACCGGTGGCGATACCGAACAACGACACGCCCAGGGCGTAAGCAGCAGCGGCGGCGGCCAAGGCATTGGCGACGTTGTGGTTGCCCAGCAGGTTCAACTGCACGTGCTCACTGCCTTGCGGAGTGTGCAAGGTAAAGGACGGGCATCCACGCGCATCGACCGTGATGTTGGAGGCATGGAAATCGGCCGCTGCATTCAGCACGGCAAACGTCAGGACCTTGCGCCCGGCAGCGCGTACGCGCCAGGTTTCGAAAGCCTTGTCGTCAAGATTCAGAACAGCAGTGCCCGACGCATCCAGGCCTTCAAGGATTTCACCTTTGGCTTGGACGATTTTTTCCGGGCCACCGAACTCGCCGACGTGGGCGGTACCGGCGTTGTTGATGATGGCCACGTGGGGCTTGGTCAAGGCCACGGTGTAGGCAATTTCACCGACGCGCGAAGCGCCCAGTTCGATCACGGCCGCGGTGTGTTCCGGGGCCAGTTCGAGCAGGGTCAGCGGAGCGCCGAAATCATTGTTCAGGTTGCCACGTGTGGCAAGGACCGGCCCGCGCGTGCGCAGCACACCGGCAAGCAGTTCCTTGACCGTGGTCTTACCGCTGGAGCCGGTGATGGCGGCAACCGGCTTATCAAAGGCGGCGCGGTTCAACGCGCCCAACTGGCCCAGGGCCAGACGGGTATCAGCGACCAGCAATTGCGGCAAAGTGGAATCCGCGACTTCGTGCTGAACCAACGCGCCGACTGCGCCTTTGGCGGCGACGTCATTCAGGTAGTCATGACCGTCGAAACGCGGCCCCGTCAGCGCAACAAACAGTTGCCCCGGCTTGATGGCGCGACTGTCGATACTGACGCCGTCGAAACTGCAATCGCTCGACAACACGCGGGCCGACAGCGCCTGGGCGAGTTCGCTGAACTTCATCGCTTTAAGCATGAGCAACCTCCCAGGCCGTCAAGGCATCGTCAGCCTCGACCAGATCGGAGAAGGCATGCCGCTCGCCGTTGATTTCCTGATAGTCCTCGTGACCTT
Organism: Pseudomonas sp. LAP_36; assembly: GCF_019456785.1. Lineage (NCBI taxonomy): Bacteria > Pseudomonadati > Pseudomonadota > Gammaproteobacteria > Pseudomonadales > Pseudomonadaceae > Pseudomonas > Pseudomonas sp. LAP_36. Next base: position 265,822 of record NZ_JAHZMS010000001.1, on the reverse strand, counting down.
TACCGGCCAGCACGACCACGTCGTCAGCACTGGCGCTGGCGATCAGTTGGGCGATAGCCGCGCCGCGACCGGCGACGAAAGTGACCTTGGACGCCTCTTTGAAGCCAACACGGATGTCGTCAAAAATCTGGCTCGGGTCTTCGCTGCGTGGGTTGTCGTCGGTGACGAGCACGCCATCAGCCAGGCGTTCGACAATGTCGGCCATCAGCGGGCGTTTGCCGCGATCGCGATCGCCGCCGCAACCAAACAGGCACAGCAATTTGCCCTTGGCGTGTGGACGCAGGGCCATCAGTACTTTTTCCAAAGCGTCTGGCGTGTGGGCGTAATCGACCACCACCAACGGCTGTGTGCCGCCACCCAGGCGCTGCATGCGACCGGCTGGGCCTTCCAGCTTGGGCAGTACGCGCAGGATTTCGTCCAGGGCGTAATCCAGGCCGAGCAACGCGCCGATAGCGGCGAGTACGTTGCTCAGGTTGAAACGACCGAGCAAGGTGCTTCGCAAATGGTGTTCGCCTTGCGGCGTAACCAAGGTGGCGCGCACGCCTTCGTCATTGAATTGGGCTTCGCGGCAATACAGGTAAGCGCTGGAGTCTTCCAGGCTGTAGCTGATCAGGCGCGATTCACGGTCTTCGGCTGCCAGTTGGCGACCGAACGCGTCGTCCAGGTTCACAACCCGGCACTTGAGGTCATTCCAGGCAAACAGCTTGGCCTTGGCCGCCGCGTAGGCTTCCATGGTGCCGTGGTAGTCCAGGTGATCACGGGACAGGTTGGTCATCACCGCCACGTCGAACGCCAGCGCGGTGACGCGTCCCTGGTCCAGGCCATGGGACGACACTTCCATGGCAACCGCTTTGGCACCGGCCTTTTTCAGGTCGGCCAGGGTCGCTTGCACGGCGATCGGGTTTGGCGTGGTGTGCAGGCCGCTGTGCAGCGCGCCGTAGAAACCGGTGCCCAAGGTGCCAACAATGCCGCAGTGCTGGCCAAGCAGGTCAAGGGCCTGGGCGACCAATTGGGTCACGCTGGTCTTGCCGTTGGTACCGGTGACGCCGACCAGATTGAGCTGGCGGCTCGGGTCGCCATAGAAGCGCCCGGCAATGTCAGACAGTTGTGCGGCCAGGCCCTTGACCGGAATCAATGGCACGTCGGTGATCGGCAGCACGGTAGCGCCTTCCACTTCGTAAGCCACGGCGGCAGCACCACGCTGCAACGCGTCTGCGATATGCGCGCGGCCATCGAATTTACCGCCAGGCACGGCCAGGAACAGGTCACCGGCACGCACATTACGGCTGTCCAGGCTCAACTCGCGAATCAACAGGTCGCGACCAGCGTGGGCAAAAATCTTGTTCAGGCTAAGAGACATCAGCCGCGCCCTCCATTGGCTTTTACAGCAGCGGCCGGTGGTCCGGCGTTCGCTTGTTGAGTCGGCGGCAGGTTGTCCGGTGTGATGTTCATCAGGCGCAGGGTGCCGGACATCACTTTGCTGAACACCGGCGCCGATACCAGGCCACCGAAGTAGCCCGCTTTACTCGGTTCATCGATCACGACGACGATGGCGTAGCGTGGGTCGCTCATCGGACCGAAGCCGGCGAACAACGAACGGTAGGAGTTTTCGGCGTAGCCCTTGGTGCCAACCGATGTCTTACGCGCGGTACCCGACTTGCCAGCCACGTGATACGCCGGCACCTGGGCACGGAATACGCCGCGCGGTGCTTCGATCACTTGTTGCAGCATGCCCTGCATGGTCTTGGCGACGTTTTCCGGGATAACCTGGGTGGCTTTCGGCGCTTCGTCGATGTGGATCAGGCTCAGTGGAACCATCCGGCCATTATTTGCCAATACAGAGAAAGCATGGGCCAGTTGGATCGCCGTCACCGACAGGCCATACCCGTAGGAAAGCGTGGCGGTCTCGGCCTTTTTCCAGTCGCGGTAGTTCGGCAGGTTGCCCACACGCTCGCCAGGGAAATCCAGGCCGGTGGGTTGGCCCAAACCGATCTTCTGCGCCAGGTGGTAAATGGTTTCGCCGCCGATATCGAAGGCGACCTTACTCATGCCCACGTTACTGGAGTTGATCAGGATACCTGTCAAATCCAGCACCGGACCTTCGGTGCGAGACACGTCACGAATGGTGTATTTGCCCAGCTGCAAGGTGCCTGGGTACACCTCGACCTTGTCGCTGGGTTTCCAGCGTCCGGTTTCCAGGGCGGCACTCATCGAGATGGCTTTCATGGTCGAACCCGGTTCGAACACGTCGATCATCGCGCGGTTGCGCATCATCGCCGGCTGCAGGTTGCGACGGTTGTTGGGGTTGTAGGTCGGCTGGTTGACCATGGCGAGGATCTCGCCGGTCTTCACGTCCATGATCACCAGGCTGCCGGCCTTGGCGCCGTTCTCGATGATCGCGTTACGCAGCTCACGGTTGGCCAGGTATTGCAGGCGCAAGTCAATCGACAACGCCAAGGGCTTACCGGCCTTGGCGTTTTTAGTGACTTGAACATCCTTGATCAACCTGCCGCGCCGATCCTTGATGACTTGTCGTTTGCCGGGAACTCCGGCGAGCCATTCATCGTAGGCGAGCTCCACACCTTCGCGGCCGTGGTCATCGATGTCGGTAAAACCCACCATGTGCGCGGTGGTTTCACCCGCCGGGTAGAAACGACGGAATTCCTCGATGCCGTAGACACCGGGGACTTTAAGATCGAGCACTTGCTGGCCCTGTTCGGGGGTGAGGCCGCGAACCAGGTAGATGAATTCTTTGTTGGCTTGCGCTTCCAGACGCTCGGCCAAGGCTTTCGGGTCTTGGCCGAGGGCAGCGGCAAGCGCTGGCCAACGGTCCTTGGCCACCTGCAGTTCCTTGGCGTTGGCCCACAGGGTCGTCACCGGAGTACTGACGGCCAAAGGCTCGCCGTTACGATCTGTGATCAGGCCGCGGTGCGCAGGAATCGGAATATGCCGCAGGCTACGTGCATCGCCCTGGCCGATCAGGAACTCACGGTCGACCACTTGCAGATCAATGATCCGCCAGGCGATCGCACCCACCATCAACGCCAGCAGCCCCACCATCAGGCGGAAGCGCCATGGGTAGAGTGCGCCTTCGAGCTTCATCATGGCGCCACCATGCGGACTTCGGCCGCGCCGGGGATGTGCATTTTCAGCTGTTCGGTGGCCAGCACTTCGATACGGCTATGGGCGGTCCAGGTGCTTTGCTCCAGGATCAGCCGCCCCCACTCCGCTTGCGCCTTGTCGCGCACACTCAACTCCCCGTACAGGGTGTTGAGCAGTTGACGGTTGTAGTGGGCGCTGTAGGACACCGCAATCGCGGAAATCAGCACGCCGACAAACAGCAGCAACATAAAGAAGCTGCCGCCCGGGAGGGGCTTGGCGAAAAGCTTGCTCACCGCAACTTCTCCGCAACGCGCATGACGGCGCTACGGGAACGTGGGTTGGCCTTGAGTTCAGCTTCGGAAGCGAACTGCGCTTTGCCATGGACTTTGATTTTCGGCACAAAGGCTTCGAAACGTACCGGCAGGTTGCGCGGCAGGTTGTCGGACTCACCCTTGACCAGGCGACGCATGAACAGTTTGACGATACGGTCTTCCAGGGAGTGGAAGCTGATCACAACAAGCCGACCGCCCACTTCCAGCGCCTCGAGGGCAGCTTCGAGGCCGGCCTCCAGGTCGCCCAATTCGTTATTGACGTGAATACGCAGGCCCTGGAACGCACGGGTCGCCGGGTTCTTGCCTTTTTCCCACGCGGGGTTGGCGACTTTCAGCACTTCGGCGAGATCAGCAGTGCGCTCGAATGGCTGGATTTCGCGGCGCTCGACCACGGCACGCGCCATGCGACCGGCGAAGCGTTCTTCACCGTATTCCTTGAACACACGGGCGATTTCTTCCACGGGTGCGGTGGCGATGAACTGTGCAGCACTGACGCCACGCGTCGGGTCCATGCGCATGTCGAGCGGGCCGTCATTCATGAAACTGAAGCCGCGCTCCGGGTCGTCGAGCTGTGGCGAAGACACGCCGAGGTCGAGCAAAACCCCGGCCACCTTGCCCGCCATGCCGCGCTCGGCGACTTCAGCGCCCAGCTCGGCAAAGCTCCGCTGCACAACGACAAAGCGGCCGTCTTCGGCCGCTAGCGCTTGCCCGGTGGCAATCGCTTGGGGGTCTTTGTCAAACCCGAGGAGTTTACCGTCCGACCCAAGCTGGCTGAGGATCAACCGGCTGTGCCCGCCCCTGCCGAAAGTGCCATCCAAATAGCAGCCATCCGCGCGTACGGCGAGAGCCTCAACGGCTTCGTCAAGCAGTACGGTGATGTGGTTAAAGCCGCTATCAATAGTCACAGGATCAAATCACGCAGTTCATCAGGCATGGCGCCCGGTTGTTGAATAGCAGCCAGGTCTGCTGCAGAAACAGCATCCCAGGCATCTTCGTCCCACAATTGGAACTTGTTCAGTTGGCCGACCAGCATTGCGCGCTTATCCAGCTTGGCGTACTCGCGCAAACGCGGAGGCACCAGGAAGCGACCGCTGCCATCGAGCTCGAGGTCGACGGCATTACCAATCAGCAAACGCTGCAGGCGGCGGTTTTCTTCACGCAATGAAGGCAGGGCGCGCAATTTGGTTTCAATCAACTCCCACTCATCGAGCGGGTAAACACATAAACAAGGGTCAACGGCATCGATGGTGATGATCAACTGCCCGGAACTTCGCGAAATCAGCTCGTCACGATACCGGCTCGGCATAGCGAGACGGCCTTTTGCATCGAGACTGATTGCATTAGCTCCGCGAAACACAGATGCGTTTCTCCAAATTTTAGCGTTTTACGTTCAAAAAACCCACTTTGTGCCACTTTCCGCCACTTGCGCACACTATAGGAATGCGCCCACCACACCGTCAAGGCGCGGATTCAAGGAAAAGCCTTACAGAACGGAGATTTAGGAGCGTAAACGGAGGAGAAACCAGAGTTCGTCGGTATTTTTGGCTCAACAAGCGCAGATAGCTCAAAGAGCTATGGCTTAAAGTTAAAGTGATTTATTAAGAGTAAGATTTTTTTGGTATTACGAAGATGCATCTGCCAATGATTTGGCAGGGAGGGATTCTTGCGTTACTACCGGTTTTCTGCCCGAGATTCAGACAGAAGGAAAAAGGTGGAGAGTCGATCTGTAAGCCGGGTTCTGTCTTGAACAGTCATTCGTCTACGATGGCCATCACTGGACACCTTTAGCAACCTACCCGGTCCCAGCGCGGGCCACGCCTTGGGACCCTATTTGGTCTTGCTCCAAGTGGGGTTTACCTAGCCACGAACTGTTGCCAGTCGTGCGGTGCGCTCTTACCGCACCTTTTCACCCTTACCGGCACCGAAGCGCTTAGGCGGTTATTTTCTGTGGCACTTTCCGTAGGCTCACGCCTCCCAGGCATTACCTGGCACTTCGCCCTATGGAGCCCGGACTTTCCTCCCCCTCCTAATTTTCATAGAAGGCAGCGACTGTCCAATCGACTCTCCGCCGCGCAGGTTAACGGCACGGCGGACTTAGGACAAGTAATAAAAGTTCAGAATTACCATCACGCTCAGACGGAATACAGGTTTATCCCGGAACTATTCGGCTTTCTGTTTATCCAGCGCAGCCTGGTACAAGAGGTTCTTGCGAACGCCGGTAATTTCCGCCGCCAGGGCCGCAGCACGCTTGAGGGGCATTTCCTTGAGCAGCAGGTCGAGTATGCGCATCGCCTCGCTGCCCAAGGCGTCTTCATCCTCCGGCGCCGTCCAGCCCGCCACCAGCACCACGCACTCGCCGCGCTGTTGATTGCTGTCGCCTTCGACAAACCCGCGCAACTCTTCCAAAGGCAGGCCCTTGAGTGTTTCAAAGGTCTTGGTCAGCTCACGGGCCAGCAGTGCCAGGCGTTCGCCGCCAAACACCAGCTCCATGTCTTGCAGGCATTCAAGGATGCGATGCGGGGCCTCGTAAAAGATCAGGGTGCGCGGTTCTTCCTTCAACGCCTGAAGACGCGCGCGACGACCCACGGCCTTGGCCGGCAGAAAACCTTCGAAGATAAAACGGTCGGAGGGCAAGCCTGCCGCCGACAATGCGGCGATCAGTGCGCACGCCCCCGGAACAGGCACTACATTGATACCAGCAGCCCGTGCCTGGCGCACCAGATGGTAGCCTGGGTCGGAAATCAGCGGGGTGCCCGCGTCGGAGATCAGCGCCACATCGTCGCCGGCCAGCAGACGCACGATAAAACGACTGCCCTCTTCGCGTTCGTTATGTTCGTGGCAGGCCGCCAGTGGGGTGCTGATACCAAAATGCTGCATTAATCGCTGGGAGTGCCGCGTGTCTTCAGCCGCAACCAATTTGACGTCGCGCAACACCTTAAGCGCCCGAGCGCTGATGTCGTCCAGGTTGCCAATGGGCGTCGCCACGACAAAAAGCGAGCCTGCAGTGGAATTCAAAGGACCTGGAGCAGTCAAAACGCACACCTCGATGGTTGGCAAAAGCGACATTGTAACGCGTAGGCGCCTTGAAAATATGCCATCACGGTAGATGCCGTTTCAGCCGTTAGTAGCTAATAGCAACATTTGCACGATCTAAATCGACAGTTTCACGCCACTGACATCGCGCCTGAGCCAGTGCTTGGGTACAATTCCACGCTAATTTGATCGGTATCAGGAACACTTACATGATCGCTTGCCTGCGGCTGCTCTCCGCCCTCTGCCTCGCTGCCTTGTTGGCCGCTTGCGCCAGCTCGCCCTCGTCCAGCCTTGGCGACCTTCCACGGACTCCGGACGCCAGTATCGAGCAACTGCTCGAACAGGCCACGACCGCCAACACGCCAGAAAAGGCCGCCATGCTGCGCCTGAGTGCGGCAGACATGGCCTACAAACAGAACAACCCAGGCCGCTCAGCGCAGATTCTTGCGCAGGTGCCCCTGGATGTCCTCAAGCCAGCCCCGCAGGTTTTTGCGAGCACCCTGGCCGCCGAATTGGCCATGGCACGCAACCAGCCCAAGGCCGCGCTGACCGCCCTGAACCACCCGAGCCTGCAAAGCCTGAAGGACCTGCCGCCTGAACAGCAGATCCGCACCGGCAGCGTGCACGCCCGTGCTTATGAAGCCGACGGCCAGACCCTGGCTGCTGCGCGTGAGCGTGTTGCCATGGCCCCGCTGCTCACTGGCGATGCCGCTAACAGCAACCACGAAGCTATCTGGGCACTGATTGCCGCCCTGCCGGCCGAACAGCTGCAAGCCAGCGGCAACCCAGTGCTGGACGGCTGGATCACCCTCGCACAGTCGGTCAAGGGCGCCGGGACGCTGGAGCAACAACAAGCCGCGATCGACACTTGGCGTGCACAGAACCCGGGCCACCCAGCCGCCGTGCAACTGCCGTCGCCGCTGACCAAACTCAAGGAGCTGGCCAGCCAGCCCCTGACCAAGATTGCCCTGCTGCTGCCACAAGACGGCCCGCTGGCCGCCGTCGGCAAAGCACTGCGCGAGGGCTTCATGGCTGCGCACTACCAGGCTGAACAAGCCGGGCAGAAGCCGCCGGTCATCGAGTTCTATGACAGCTCGCGCCTGACGTCCATTGATGAGTTCTACGCCAAGGCCCAGGCCGCCGGCGTACAACTGGTGGTCGGCCCGCTGGAAAAACCACTGGTCAAACAACTCAGCGCACGTGCGCAGTTACCGATTACCACCCTGGCGCTGAACTACAGCGAGACTGACCAAGGCCCGCCGCAGCTGTTCCAGTTTGGCCTGGCTGCTGAAGACGAAGCCCGCGAAGTGTCGCGCCGCGCACGGGCCGACGGCCTGCATCGCGCTGCGGCGATGGTGCCGCGTGGTGAGTGGGGCGAACGTGTCTACAAGGCCTTCCGCCAGGATTGGGAAGCCAATGGCGGCACGGTGATGGGTGTCGAGTATGTCGACCAGCCAGTCGCCCTCGCCCAGCAAATTGCCGACCTGTTCCAACTGCGTAAAAGCGAAGGCCGCGCCAAGAGCCTGCAAAGCACCGTCGGCACCGACGTCGCCGCGCAACCCTCGCGTCGCCAGGACATCGAGTTCATCTTCCTGGCCGTGCCCCCCCAGTTGGCCCAGCAGATCAAGCCGACCCTGAACTTCCAATACGCCGGTGATGTGCCGGTGTACGCCACGTCCCATGTGTTCAGTGCCAGCGGCGACAAGAACCAGTACCTGGACATGACTAACGTGATGTTCTGCGAAACCCCTTGGCTGCTTAACACCACCGATCCGCTGCGCAACCAGGTTGCTGCCCAATGGCCGCAAGCCAATGGCAGCCTGGGTCGCCTGTACGCGATGGGCGTCGATGCCTACCGCCTGGCGCCGCGCCTGGGCCAGCTCAAGGCACTGCCGGATACCCGTATTGACGGCCTTTCGGGCAACCTGGGCATCAGCACCAACCAGCGCGTTGATCGTCAGATGCCATGGGCCAAGTTCGTCGGTGGCGAGATCCAGCGCCTGCCGGACACCCCGCGCTGATGCCCGAGCGGTCCAGCGCACAAAGCGGCAAGGACGCCGAACTTCAAGCACTGAAACACTTGCAACAGCAGGGTCTGCGCCTCCTGGCGCAGAACTGGTTGTGCAAACGCGGCGAGCTTGATCTGGTCATGCTTGACGGCGATACAGTAGTATTCGTCGAAGTCCGCTACAGAAAACACGCACAATGGGGTGGCGCACTCGCCAGTATCGACGGGCGCAAGCGTCAGAAACTGATACTCGCAGCGCAGTTTTTCCTGCAAAAAGAGCATCGCTGGGCCGACGCCCCCTGCCGTTTCGATGTGGTTGCCATAGAAAGCACGCCGTCTGGTCAGGCTGATCTGAACTGGCTTAAAAATGCCTTCGACAGTTGATTCGCCGGACATCTTCACCACACACTTTTGCTCTTTGCTTTGCGGGCTACACATTCCTGTGCCAAACAGCCGCGCTACTTAAGGTCACACAGATGGACATGCAATCCCGAATTCGCCAGCTTTTCCAGGCCAGCATCGACACCAAGCAACAGGCGATGGACGTACTTGCACCGCACATCGAGCAAGCCAGTCAGGTCATGGTCAATGCCCTGCTCAACGAGGGCAAAATGCTTTCGTGCGGCAACGGCGGTTCGGCCGGCGATGCCCAGCATTTTTCGTCCGAGCTGCTCAACCGTTTCGAACGTGAGCGCCCGAGCCTGCCGGCCATTGCCTTGACCACCGACTCGTCGACGATCACCTCGATCGCCAACGATTACAGCTACAACGAAATTTTCTCCAAGCAGATCCGCGCCCTGGGCCAACCCGGTGACGTGCTGCTGGCGATTTCCACCAGCGGCAACTCGGCGAATATTATTCAAGCGATCCAGGCCGCACATGATCGCGAAATGATTGTCGTAGCATTGACCGGACGCGATGGTGGCGGCATGGCCTCGCTGCTGCTGCCGGAAGACGTGGAGATTCGCGTCCCGGCCAATGTCACTGCACGTATCCAGGAAGTCCACCTGCTGGCGATCCACTGCCTGTGCGATCTGATCGACAGCCAACTGTTTGGGAGTGAAGAATGACCGTTAACCGCCTCAGCCTTTTGGCCATTACCCTGTGCCTCGCTATCAGCGGCTGCAGCACGGCCATCACCGCAACACGCGACACCCCTATTCAGGACGACAAGGGCACCCGTACCTTCGGCAGCAAGATCGATGACTCGCTGATCGAAACCAAGGTCGAAGTCAACGTCGCCAAGGCCGCGACCGATCTGGGCAACGGCGCATCGCGCATTGTTGTGACCAGCTTCAACGGCGTCGTGCTGCTAGCAGGCCAGACGCCACGCGCCGACCTCAAGGCCCAGGCCGAACAAGCTGCTGCCGCTGTGCAGCGCGTGAAGAAGGTGCACAACGAGTTGCAGGTGATGGAACCGATCACTCTGCTCGCCATCAGCAATGACGCCCTGCTGACCACCAAAATCAAGGCGCAGATGCTCACTGATAACGCGATCCCTGGTTCGCGCATCAAGGTCGTCACCGACAACGGCATCGTTTACCTGATGGGCCTGCTGACCCAGGCTGAAGCAACCCGTGCATCCAATCTGGTGCAGGGTGTGTCCGGCGTGCAGAAAATCGTCAAGGTCTTCGAGTACATCGATTGATGTAATCACGCAGCCACAAAAAAGGGCGCCGCATGGCGCCCTTTTTTGTTGACGATTGTTTATTGGTATTGAGAGTACGGATTGCCCTGGAACTGGTTGTTCTGCTGTGGCGCCTGTTGCTGGGCACCTGGTTGGCCATACTGCTGGCCTGGGATTGGACCGAGGTTCACTTCCACGCGACGGTTCTGGGCGCGGCCGTTGACGTCGGCGTTGCTGGCAATCGGGTTATCCGGGCCGGCACCGCGTGCAGTCAGGTTGGCACCATTGACACCCTGGGACGTCAGGTAGTTGGCCACGCTCTGCGCCCGACGCTGGGACAGGTCCATGTTCAACTGGCGGCTGCCGGTGCTGTCGGTGTAACCAACGATCTGAATGGTATTCTGGTTGAACTGCTTGAGCGAGTTGGCCAGGTTGTTCAGCGGCTGATAGAAGCTGCTGGAGATCGCATCCGAGTTGGTCGCGAAGGTGATGTTGCCCGGCATGATCAGCTTGATCTGGTCGCCCTGGCGCTGAACTTCAACACCGGTGTTGGCCATGCTTTCACGCAGTTTCTTTTCCTGTTGGTCGGCGTAGTAGCCGTAGCCCGCAGCACCGGCACCCGCAACCACGGCACCGATCAGTGCGCCCTTGCCACGGTTGTTATGGTCGATGGCCGCACCCGCCAATGCGCCCGCCAGGGCACCCAGGCCACCGTACTTGGCGGTCTTGCTCATACCGCCGGATTCGTTACTCGCCTGTCCCTGGCTGCTGCCGTCATAAGGGTTAGGGGATGCGCAGCCGGACAACAAGGCTACGGCGGTAGCAACAACAAGCAGACGACGCGAAGTGAACATGAAGGGAGCTCCTACTTTTGCATTCTGAGGTGCAAAGGACATTGGCAATGGACCTGTGCCGAGTTTGGAACGCGACAAACGGTAAAAATTCCGTGGCTACAAAAACCGTAGCAGACGCACGCTGAACACGACCTGAGTTTTTGCTACAAGGCGTGCCCGCTATAGAACAGCACCTGCGTGGCAACTATTCCGTTACGCCCGCACAAAAGGGTTCTCGCGCATTTCATCCCCCAACCGGGTATCGGGGCCGTGACCGGTTACCACCGTTGCGCCCTCATCCAAGGTATACAAGCGCTGCTTGATCGAACGCACAATGGTCGCCTGGTCCCCGCCCCACAAATCTGTACGCCCGATACCGCGACGAAATAGCGTGTCACCCGCAATCAGCAGCTTGGCATCGGCAAACCAGAAGCTCATCGACCCCGGCGTATGCCCCGGTGTGTGCAACGCCACACCGCAGCCGCAGGCCAATTCCTCATCATCTTCCAGCCAGCGATCAGGCGAAGGCACCGGGGTGTAGGGAACGCGAAACATCTGGCATTGCATTTCCAGATTGTCCCAGAGGAATTGATCCTCCTTGTGCAAGTGCAGTGTGGCGCCGGTCTTCTCTTTCAACTGCCCGGACGCCAGGAAGTGATCGAGATGGGCATGGGTGTGGATAATGCTCACGACCTTGAGGCCCAATGCATCAAGGCGCGCCAGGATCAGCTCATGGTTGCCACCCGGGTCGACCACGATGGCTTTTTTGCTGATCGGGTCGCCGATGATGGTGCAGTTGCACTGCAGCGGGCCGACGGGAAAGGTCTCGCGGATGAGTGCGGCGTGTTCAATATTCATCGGTGCTCCAGCAGGCTCTATGGCATATTCGGCACAGAGTATGGTTGACGATACCCCTGACCCGAAAGGGAGCATTGCGTCCCGAGTACCAACGGCTAAGCTTTCCAAGCGCCATTGAAGAACAATCCAAGACCGCAACCGCGCCGCGCTGGAGCGAGCCCCATGGCGAATCAGCTGATCATCTGCGAGCACTGCGACTGTGTGTACGAAAAAGTCACGCTCGCCAAACATCAAAAAGCCCATTGCGTGCGCTGCGCGGGCGTACTCCAGCGTTACAACGGCCTGTCAGTCCAACAGCGTCTTGCCCTGACGCTGACCGCCGCCGTGTTATGGACTTTCGCCAATTTCTATCCGGTGATGAGCATCAGCCTGCAAGGACTGAAAAACAGCGCCACCCTGTGGGATTCAGTGGTTGCGCTGAGTCTGGGGCCGATTACCTTTATCGCCTTGGTGGCCGCTATTTCCATCATCATCGCACCGGTGTTTCAGCTATTGCTGCTGACCTGGGTGCTGAGTTTTGCCCTCTCGGGCAGACGTTCGCCCGCCTTCAAGCTATGCATGCGCTGGCTGGAAGCGCTCAGACCTTGGAGCATGCTGGAAGTGTGCCTGCTTGGTGCGATGGTGGCCGTGTTCAAGCTGGCCGGTATGCTGGATGTGATCCCCGGCACCGGGCTTTTTGCCCTGGCGGCGCTCAGCCTGTTGCTGATCCGCATTGCCGGTCGTGACGTGCGCGACCTGTGGGACGCCGTATGAACCCGCCACCGACTGCCAGCGAGCTTAACCTGTGCCTGTGCCACAGTTGCGGCCTGTCTGCCGACATCAGCACCGGCGCGCCGGAATGCCAGCGCTGTGACGCCCCCCTGCACCGGCGCAAAGTCAACTCGCTGACCCGTACCTGGGCCTGTATGCTGACGGCGCTGGCGTTTTATGTGCCGGCCAACCTGCTGCCGGTGATGAACACCACCATGCTCGGTTCAGGCGCAGACAGCACCATCATGAGCGGCGTGCTGGAGTTCTGGCAGCATGGCGCGTGGGACATTGCGCTGATTATTTTCATCGCCAGCATCGCGGTGCCGGGCATCAAGTTTGTGTCGTTGACGCTGCTGCTGGTCACCGTGCAGCGCAACAGCCGCTGGGCGCGCAAGGAGCGCTCGAAGCTGTTTCGGTTTGTCGAACTGATCGGCTACTGGTCCATGCTCGACGTGATCGTGGTTGCGCTGGTGGCCGCGTTGGTCAAGTTCCAGGCCCTGGGCACTATCGAGCCACGCCTGGGCATTCTGTTTTTCGGCCTGGTGGTGGTGTTTACCATGCTGGCCGCCATGAGCTTCGACCCGAGGCTGATCTGGGAACCCCCACACACCAAGGATACCTCGGATGACGTCACCCACCCCTGACACCCCGCAATCCCCAGGCTCGCCGGCCGTCAAGACTCGGCGTTTCAGCGTTTCGCTGGTTTGGATCGTACCGATCGTTGCGGTGTTGGTGGGGATTTCGCTGGTGGTTCACAGCGTGCTTCAGCAAGGCCCGACCATCATCCTTAACTTCAAGACCGGCAGTGGCCTGACCGCGAATAAAACCGAGGTCAAATACCGCAACGTGGTGATCGGCCAAGTGACCGAAGTGGCCTTGAGTGACGACCAGAAAAGCGTCAACGCCACCGTGAAGCTGGCCAAGCAGGCCGACAGCTTTACCCGCGCCGACTCGCAGTTCTGGGTGGTACGCCCGCGCATCGGCGCCGGCGGCGTCTCCGGCATCGACACCCTGCTCTCTGGCGACTACATCGGCGCCGACATTGGTCAGTCTGAGACCCGCGCCAAACAGTTCACCGGCCTGGAAAACCCGCCGCCCATCACTTACGGCGAACCGGGCAAGCGCTTCACCCTGCACACGCAGAACCTGGGTTCGCTGGATATCGGCTCGCCGGTGTATTACCGCAAAATCGAGGTCGGCCAGGTCGTGGCGTACAAGCTGGATGCCGAAGGCAAGGGCGTCGATATCGAGGTGTTCGTGCACGCGCCCAACGATGTCTACGTCACCGAAAACACGCGGTTCTGGAACGCCAGCGGCATCGACCTGAGTGTGGGCGCCAATGGCTTCGCGCTGAAAACCGAATCGCTGTCGTCCATGCTGGTCGGCGGTATCGCTTTCCTCGCACCGCCTTACAGCCCCAACGACAAGCCGGCCGGTGAAGAACGCACGTTTGAACTGTTCGACGATCAGCTCGCCGCCCTCGCCCCGCCCAACGGCCAGGGGCAATACATGAGCCTGCGCTTCGACCAGGCTCTGCGCGGGCTCAAGGTCGGCGCACCGGTGGAATTCCTCGGCGTCGAGTTTGGCAAGGTGGTGTCGATCAACCTGGATTTCGACGCGAAGAAGCGCAGCTTTCCGCTCAACGTCGGCATCGTGATCTACCCGCAATTGCTCGGTCAGGCCCATACCAAGTTGCTCAAGACGATGAACCATGACCCCAATGATGAAGCCGCCGGTGTGCGCCTGATCGGCTCGTTTATCGAAAACGGCCTGAGGGCCCAGGCGCGCAGCGGCAATTTGCTGACCGGCCAGTTATACATCGCCCTGGACTTCTACCCGAAAGCCGAGAAGGTGGCGTTTGATCCCAAGGCGCGTCCGGTCAGCATTCCCACGATTCCTGGCAACCTGGAACAGTTGCAGGAAAAACTCGAAAACATCGTCAACAAGATCAACCAGCTACCGATCGAACGTATCGCCGGCAACCTCGACAGCAACCTCGTGGAACTGCGCAAAGGACTGACCCAGTTCAACGCCAAGACCTTGCCCAGCGTCCAGAACACCCTGGCTGACGTGAGCAAGACGTTGCAATCGGCCAGCTCGACCCTGGCCGAAGACTCACCGCAACGCGAGCAACTGACCCAGACCCTGGATGAGCTAGGTCGCATGTCGCGTTCCTTGCGCGAGCTGTCGGACTACCTGGGCCGACACCCGGAATCACTGATTCGCGGCCGCCCAGACAACGCCGCCCCATTGGACCTGCAAGGACCGCCGCGCAAATGAACCGTGGAGCAAGCGCCATGACGTTACCGTTGAAAATCACCCTGCTCAGCGCATTGCTCGCGCTGGGGGCATGCAGCAGTACACCGATTACTTTTCATACCCTGACCCCGGCGCAGTGGAGCAACACCACCGGGGCCGACGCGGGTGGGATAAAAATCGAAAGTATCAGTGTGCCACCACAAGTCGACCGCCCGCAGATTGTGGTTCGCCAAGGCAACAGCGGCGTCGCGATCCTGGACACCCAGTGGTGGGCTGCCAGCCTGGTGGATGAGTTGAGGAGCGCGCTGGTGGACCAATTGGCTAACAGCAACCCTCGACAACCCATGCTGTTGCGCCTTGAGGTGCAGCGCTTTGACTCCGTGCCCGGCCAGTACGCACTGCTCGACGTCAAATGGCGTCTGCGGCCGGCCAGCGGCAGTGATCGCGTGCCGCTGACCTGCCGCACCACCTTGCAGTCGCCGGCCGGCGCGAGCATTGACGACTTGGTGCTCGCCCACCAGAACAATCTCAAACGCTTCGCGGCGCAGATTCGCCAGGCAGTCGACAGGCCGTCCAACCAGTGCCCAAGCGCGCCATAGACTTCGGAGGGTCTACGCCAGCAGTCCCATTGCCTTGGCACGGGCCACCGCCTGGGTCCGCCGCTCCACCCCTAACTTGCTGTTGATGTGGCTGGCGTGGGTCTTCACGGTGTGCAGTGAGATGAACAGCTGGTTACTGATTTCCTGGTTCGAGCAGCCTTGGGCAATCAGTTTCAGCACTGCCAACTCACGCGCGCTCAAGGTTTCGTGAGCCGGCGCTACCTCGGGTGTCACCACCGTCGGCAGAAGCACCAGCAAACTCTGGTTCAGCAGGCCATGCGCATCCTTGCCCAATTGCTCGCGCATCCAGCCAGGGTGCCCTTCCAACAAGCGCTGGAAAGGTTGCAGCGCGCCCCCGGCGCCGGCCTCAAGGGCCTGGACCAGAACCGCGCGCGCCTTGGCTTCCTGGCCACTTTCCAAGAGCAACTGGGCCTGCTGCGTCAGCGCCATCAGGGCAATCATCTGGCGGCCGCTGTTGTGCGCCTGCTGCGCCAACGCTTCAAGCCGTTGCAATGCGGCAACAGGTTGATGGCGAGTGGCATCCAGCGCCGCTTGTTGAAGCTCGATATGTTGTGGCAGGTGCGGGTGAAATTCCGGCGCGGCGGCGGCCTGCTCACCGTTGTAGGTCTGCCCCAGGCGGGTCAGCCAGGCGTCGGCCAGATCTGTACGGCCCTGGGCCAGCCACAGTTCGCATTTGATCAGGGTGATCATTGCCAGGTAGTAGATCGGCGGCACGTCCCAGATATGCATCAGGCGCTCGGCCTCGGCGAGTTCAGCAAAGGCTTTGCCGAAGTCACCACGGCGGCCTTCGAAATTGGCGATCACGCAATGCCCGATCAACACACTGATGTCGCGGCAGGCACGGGCTTCGACGAGCCCGGCGCGTAAGCGGGCGAGTCCGGCTTCGGGTTGTAGCCGCACCAGCAGCAAAAAACCTTCGTAGAGTGACAACCGCGCGCGCACCGCGTACAACCGCTGCGGCGCTAAGCCCTGCAGGCGTTGCAGGCCCTGATGCACTTCATCCAGGGAACGCAGGATTTCACCGCGGGCCTGCAACACACGCGCACGGTCGTAATGGGCCAGGGCCTCGAACAATGGGTTGCCGACGCGCTGCGCCAACTCCAGGGATTCGCGATTCAAGCCACGCGCACGCCACAGGTCGGCATCGACAATGGCCAGGTTGGAAAGGGTCGACAGGCACATCAACCGCTGGCCGTAACGCCGTTGCGGCAGGCTTTCCAGCGCCTCGCTGCAATAGCGCTGGGTCAGCTCGCGATCGCCCCGGCCCCGGGCGATGATCCCGCTCAGCGCCAGCCACTGTGCCAGCATCGATTTTTGCGCCGTGGCCGACGGTGCTGGCAGGAAGCGGCTGAGGTAGCTGGATAATTCTTCCGCCGCATCCAACTGGCAGGCCAGGCCCAAGGCCCAGCTGTAGAGAACAATCAGGCGCGGCGTACTGATCAGCAAGCTGTCGGGCAAGTCCATTTTCCAACGCAGCAGCATGCCCACGTTCTGCTCGGCCAGCAGTTGCTCCTCGGACAGGTTCTGAACCAGGTTGGCGGCGACATCCAGATGGCCGGCGCGCAACGCTTGCTCCACGGCCTCATCGATCAAGCCCTGGGCATTGAACCAGCGGCACGCGCGCAGGTACAGGCTGGCCGGCGGCAGCACATTGCTGCTGGCGCGGCGGGTGCGCAGCAGGTCTGAAAACAAATGGTGATAACGGTACCAGTGGCCCTGCTCGTCCAGAGGCACCAGGAACACTTGGTGGGCTTGCAGGTAACGCAGGATTTCAGCGCTGTCATGGGCTTCGCGCACCGCGTCGCAGAGTTCGCTGCAAAACCGATCCTGAGGGGCTGTGTCGTACAAAAACGCCTGCACTTCGGCGGGCAGGCAGTCGATCACCTCTTCAAGCAAATAATCGCCGATCAGCCCTTCGCCGCCGTGCAAGCTCTGCGGCAATGCCCCGTCGTTGCCGGCCTCGGAGGCGGCGAGCAACCAGAAACGCAGCCCGGCAACCCAGCCTTCGCTGCGGCGGATCAGGTTGTCGAGGGCTTCGCCGCGCAAGGAACTGCTGTGGCGATCCAGCACCGCCAGGGATTCGCTGTGCGTCAGGCGCAAATCCTGTTCGTGCAACTCCAGCAGGTGGCGCGATAAACGCAGCCGCGCCAGATGCCAGTCCGGGCGCTGACGGCTGGTGACCAGCACCACCAGGCCATCGGGCAAATGGTTGAGGAAAAACTGCAGGCACCGGTCGAGCACCGGCCCCTGGGCCAGATGGTAGTCATCCAATACCAATAACAACGGCGCGCGCGGGGACAGGTGCACGGTCAGCTCATCGAGCAGTCCGTCCAGCCATTCTTCAAAGGCAAAGGGTTGGTGACGCTGGCGCATTTTCAGCAGGCCCAGGGATTGGGCGCCGAGTTGCGGGAAAAATTGCTGTAAACCGTCGAGCAGGCGCTCAAGGAAACGGCCGGGGTCGTTATCCCGTGGGCTCAGGCCCAGCCACAGGCTTTGCCAATGGGCCGGCAGGCTCTGGCAGAACTCCACCGCCAACGAACTCTTGCCGAACCCTGCCGGTGCACTGACCAGCAGCAGCCGCCCTTGCAGGCCAGCACTCAGGCGTTCGCACAGGCGCGGACGCAGCACGTAGCCGTCAGGCAGCGGTGGCCTGTAGAAGCGACCTTCCAGGGTGGGAATTACCGCACTGGCAGGCCCTTGGATTCGGGACAAATCAGTCATCGCCGGGCTCTTGTAGAAGGCTGTTGTCGGCATTGCAGATGTCCGCAGACTAGCGGTAAAAGCAGCAGGTTTGTAGATCTTTGCAACATTTGTCTGAAAAAGAACTGCGACAAAAAAATTCGCCACATAAAAAAGCCCCGAACGGGTCGGGGCTTTTTTCCGAGGATGCGGCCTCGGTTAACTCAGCTTAGCGCACGCCATCCTGGCGCAGGGCCGCTGGGGTGAAGTCGCTGGTGGTGGCGGTGAAACCGAAGTCATACGCCTGTTTCTCTTCGTTCTTCATGCCCAGTGCAAGGTAGCGGCCGGACTGCAGGTCGTAGAGGGTTTCCAGGGCGTACCACGGCACTTGCTTGTCGTAGTAGTTCTCGGCATGCGCTTCAGCCACGCGCCACAGTTGGCCACGGCCGTCGTAGTGGTCGATGACCGCTGCTTGCCAGGTGTCTTCGTCGATGAAGAAATCACGTTTGGCGTAGATGTGGCGCTGACCTTCTTTCAAGGTGGCGACTACATGCCAGACGCGGCGCAGCTCGTAGCGAGCCAGGTCCTGGTTGATGTGGCCGGCCTTGATGATGTCGGCGTACTTGAGCTTCGGATCGTCGATCTTGTAGCTGTTGGAGGCGATGTAGATTTCTTTCTTGCCTTCCAACTTCCAGTCGTAGCGGTCCGGTGCGCCGTTGTACATGTCGAGGTTGTCGGAGGTACGCAGGCCGTCAGCGGCGGTACCTGGGCCGTCATAGGACACTTGCGGCGCCCGGCGCACACGGCGCTGGCCGGCGTTGTAGACCCAGGCCGAACGAGGCTCCTTCACCTGGTCCAGGGTTTCGTGCACCAGCAGCACACCACCGGCCAGACGGGCCGGCGCGGTCACTTGCTGCTTGAAGTAGAACAGCACGTTGCCCGGGTTTTTCGGGTCGAAGTCTTTCATCTTGTCACGGAACACAAACTGGTCGCGGAAGTACACCAGGCTGTAGGAACCGTTGGTTTGTGGCGTAGCCTGGGTTACCAGGCGGGTCACGCTGCCACCGCGATAACGGGTGATGTGGTTCCAGATGACTTCAACGCCGCTTTTTGGAATCGGGAACGGCACGGCGGTTTCGAAGTTTTCCAGGCCGTTGCCGCCGGACACCAGGTTGGTGGTGGTGGCGTTCTTCTTGATAGCGGCGAACACATCAGCCGGCACGGTAGCGCCGCGATGGGTCGGGTAGACCGGCATCTTGAAGGTCTCGGGGTAGCGCTTGAACATCGCGTACTGACCCGGCGCCAGCTTGTCTTTGTACTGCTCGACGTTTTGCGCGGTGATGGTGAATTGCGGTTGTTCACTCGCGTAAGGGTTGGCCAGGAACCCACGGGCGTCGACGGCACCGGCGTTGGTAGGCAGCGGCGACCACTTAGGAATGGTGCCTGCAGCGTTACCGGCCATCTCGGCGCCCATCGGGGTCAGACTCGTGCCCAGCTTGGCGGCTTCATCCGCCGACACTGCCGCCATGACGTTGCTCGCCAGGATCGACAGCCCAAGCACACCCACGTGCAACAGACTTTTGGTTATTTTCATGTTCTGGTCTTCCTGAAATGCAGTGTGCTTAGAAGTTCGCGCCGAAGCTCAAAGCGACAAAGTCGCGGTCATTCACTGTGCTGAAATCGCCGCCGAAGAAGTTCGTGTAGTTCAGGCTGGCGGTGTAGGTGTTCTGGTACTCGGCGTCCAGACCCAGGCTGACAGCCTTGCGACCTTCTTCGAAGTTAGCGCCAGGACCAGGGGAGTAACCCTTGACGTCATGGGACCACGCCACGTTTGGCTTAAGGTTGACGCCGGCGAAGACATCCGGGTATTCCCAGATTGCCCGAGCGCGGTAGCCCCAGGAAGTGGCCGTGGTAAAGCCATCGTTGTTGCAGTTGGTATTCAGCCCATTGGCATTACCCAGGCCGGCACCTACGGCGGTCGAGTTATTGAGCGTATTGCAGAAACCACCGGGCAACGTACCTGGACCAAATACCGGGTCGCGGCCATAACGAGCCTCTGATTTGCTCTCCAGGCCGCCCACGTGAGTCACCCCAATCTCGCCCACCGTGGTCAAGCGGCTCGCGCCCATCACCTGATCAAAGAAGTGCGTGAATGTGGTCTGGAACTGCGTGACTTCCTTGCGGTTGTAACCATGCAGGTCTTGACCAGGCGAGCCTTTGAGCACCGAAGCGTTGCCAAAGCCGGTAATAGGCGTGACGCCCGCATAGAGTATGTCGGTGGTGCTCAGTTGCACCGGTGCGTTTGGCCGGTAGCTCAACTCACCGCTCCATGCGGTACCGGTAGGCAGCGTGGTGGAAAAGCTCAAGCCGTAAAGACGGATGTCTTCCGGGTATTCGACGAAGTAGTTGGAGCTACCCGCCACAATCACCGGGCGTAGCGCCGCCAGCCCACCCAGAGGACGGTTGTACGCTGACGCTGGCGCACCTTGTGCACTGAAAATCGGCGCACGGCTGTGATAGTTCATGAAGTAAGCGCCGAACTCGGTGTCCAACGGCTCGAAGTTGTAGTGCATGGCAACGCCAAACTGACCGCTGTCGCGAGCATCACGGTCAGGACCACGGCGCACCAATACGCCCTCTTCGTTCACATCAACACCCAAAGTATTGAGGGTTGGATAAGCAAGAGGCGAGATGCGAGAGCGCTTGTTCAACACCCGTAGGTTGTTGTCGCAACCATCAGAGATGACGTCCGGCTGAGAGAAGAATGTCCCGCAGTTATCGGTAACCGTCTGGTCCCATTCCAACTGATAGAACGCTTCCGCCGACAAGTTATCGGTCAGCGTCTGCGACACATAGAACATGTTGACCGGAATCAAGCCTTCCTTGACCTCAGCCCCCGGACGACGGAACGCAGACACGTCGATCGGGTTGATGGAGTTGATGCCCCCACCGATGAAGGTACTTTCACCCCAGCTCACCACTTGCTTACCGAGCCGCACGCTGCCGGGCTGATCAGCAATCGAGTAGTTGTGGTAAACGAAAGCATCGAGAATTTGCCCGCCGGAGGACTTGGCGCCCTCTTTGCGATTGCTGTTGCTGATGTCCTTGAACTCGCGACTCTCGTCCTGGAGTTCGAAGTCATACCAGTACTTGCCACGCACAAATACGCCGGTGTCGCCGTATTTCAGCTCTAGATCATGGATGCCCTTGAAGATTTTCGAGAACGTCTCGCCACGCTTGAAGTTCAGGTGGCCGTCATCGGACGTCTGGGACAGGCCATTGCCACCGTTGTTAACACCGATCAGATCCTGATTGGGCTTGGCCGTCGACCAGCTCGCCCCCACGGAAAGAGACGAGTCAAAACTCCCTTCGATTTCACCGATATTGAAACTGACGCCGAATGCGGGCCCGGCGAGCGTAGAGGCGAGACTGACGGCCAGGGGCAATTTAGCCCGGCGCCAGAACTGGTTTACTGAGGTCATCGACGCTACTCCATGTGCATTATTGTTATGGCAGTGAGTTCGTTCTGTGATGCTTGTAACGGCCGGAATACAAC
Organism: Pseudomonas sp. LAP_36; assembly: GCF_019456785.1. Classification (NCBI taxonomy): domain Bacteria; kingdom Pseudomonadati; phylum Pseudomonadota; class Gammaproteobacteria; order Pseudomonadales; family Pseudomonadaceae; genus Pseudomonas; species Pseudomonas sp. LAP_36. The sequence goes on along the minus strand of NZ_JAHZMS010000001.1, from coordinate 244,165 downwards.
GATTCCAATGCCGGACTGCAACTGAACCTCCATGGTCCGCAGCACCGCATCCTTGAAAAACTCTGGAAGGGACTATAGCCAGCAGGGGGTAGTGCTTGATCCCTCTAAAGTGTGATTTGCATCAGCAACCCGTCTGCCACGACCCTTTCGCCACGTCGACGAAGGCCGACGCGGGAAGGATGGCTGAAAATTGGCAAATCACAAGTGAAGGCGCGAGATAGAGCATCGCCGTGCAACAAGGGCACGGCGAATCAGCTCAGAGGGTGGACAGGAACGTGCTGTTGTTGGCCTGCCATTCGATGATGTCAATGCGGATACGTTTTTTGTCGAGCTTGCCGACGCTGGTCTTGGGAATTTCAGTAACAACAGCGATCTGGCTTGGAATCGCCCACTTGCTCAAGTGGCCCAGCTCCACGAACGGCTTGAGGTGTTCCTTGAGCTCGCGGGCCCCTATCACATGGCCATCATGCACCACCAACAACGCAAACGGGCGTTCCCCCCACTGCGGGTCGGCGATGCCCACCACCGCTACTTCGCGTACCGCCGGGTGACGGCTGACCAGGTCTTCGAGGGCCAGGGAAGAGATCCACTCGCCGCCGGTCTTGATCACATCCTTGATGCGGTCGCGAATATCGATCACGCCAAAGGCATCCAGCGTCGCCACGTCGCCGGTGTGCATCCAGCCGCCCGCCCACAGCTCGGCGCCCTTCTGCGGCTCGTTGTAATAACCTTCGGTCAGCCACGGTGCACGCAATACCAGTTCGCCCTGGGACTCACCGTCGGCGGGCAGGAAATGGCCGTCGCTGTCGATGATCGCGGCTTCCACCAAGGGCCCTGGCACGCCGGCCTTGATGCGGTAGGTGGTGCGCTCATCCTCGGTGCCCGCCATCAGCTCTTCGTTGAGGTGCGCGCAGGACACCAGCGGCCCGGTCTCAGACATGCCATAGGCTGCGGTCAGTTGAATGCCACGGGCCTTGGATGCTTCATACAGGGTGCGGTTGAGCGCGCTGCCGCCAATGACGATTTTCCAACCGCCAAAATCCACGTCCTGGGCGGCTTTTGCATTGAGCACCATTTGCAGGATGGTCGGCACGCAATGGGAGAAAGTGACCTTTTCCTTGCGCCACAGCTCCACCAGGTATTCCGGGTCGTAGCGGCCGGGGTAGACCTGCTTCAAACCGAGCATGGTCGCCACGTACGGCAGGCCCCAGGCGTGCACGTGGAACATCGGCGTGATCGGCATGTACACGTCATTGGTGCCGAGCAGGCGCACGCTGTCGACACTGCCCATGATGGTCGCCACGCCAATGGTGTGCAGCACCAATTGGCGATGAGTGAAGTACACGCCCTTGGGGTTGCCGGTGGTGCCAGTGGTGTAGAAGGTGGTGGCGACGGAGTGTTCGTCGAAGTCCTGGAAGTCGTACTTCGGGCTGGCAGCGGCCAGCAGGGTTTCGTACTCGCCTACCAGGTTTGGCAGCTCGGCGGTCTTGGCCTCGCCATCGGTGAGCAACAACGTCTTGTCAACGGTAGTGAGTTGCCCGGCAATGGCCTGGTAGAGACCCACGAACTCGCTGTTGACCAGCACGAAGCGGTCCTCGGCATGGTTCATGGTGTACAGGATCTGTTCCGGCGACAGGCGCACGTTGATGGTGTGGATCACCGCACCAATCATCGGAATGGCGAACATACATTCCAGGTAGCGATGGCTGTCCCAGTCCATCACCGCCACCGTGTCACCGGCCTTGACCCCGGCTTCTGTCAGCACATTGGCCAGGCGCGCGACCCGTTCGATCAGGGTTGGATAGGTGTAGCGCAATTTATCGCGGTAGACGATTTCCCGGGTTTTCTCGTAACGGGTCCCGGACATCAGCAGGCGCTTGATCAGCAGCGGGTATTGGTACGCACCTTCGGCGGGCGGAATGACACGGGTCTGCAACATACGAATCCCTTTTATGACTGCACGGTCTTGGCTTGAAGACCTGCACTTTAGAGACCTTATGTTTCAGCCAAATCAGCCAAAGGAATGATTTGCAGCGCCCAATGAATGCTAGCTTTGCGCCAGCATCGGGGACATGCAGCGCTCCAAGGTGGGAGCTGGCTTGCCTGCGATAGCAACGCCTCGGTACATCGGAAATACCGAGGCGCCTGCATCGCGGGCAAGCCCGGCTCACACATGGACCGTGCCCACTTGCATTCGGTCTTACTTATCCAGCCTTACTTCATGCTGGTAAACGCCAGCTTCACCCCAATCGCAATCAACACCGCACCCATGGTCCGATCGAACCAATGTCCCATCCGCGCAAACCCGGCGCGCACGCGTTGCTGGCTGAACAGCATCGCCACCAGGCAGAACCACAGCGCCGTGGCCACCGCCAGGTACACGCCGTAACCGGCCTGGACCGCCAGTGGCGTGTGCGGGTTGATCACCACGGTGAACAACGACAAGAAGAACAACGTGGCCTTGGGGTTCAAGCCATTGGTCACAAAACCTGCGGTAAACGCGCCACGGGGCGTGCGTTCGCCCGCTTCGCGATGCAACTCACCCTCGGCCGCAGGCTTGGCCGGCTGCGCGCGCAAAGCCTTGAAGCCGATGTACAGCAGGTAGGCCGCCGCCGCCCATTTCAGCGCGTTGAACAGCACGATGGACTGGGAGACGATCAAGCCGATACCGAGCAACGAATACCCCACGTGCAGGAAAATAGCCGACCCCACGCCCAACGCGGTCCAGGTCCCTGCACGGCGGCCGTGGGTCACACTTTCACGCACCACCACCGCGAAATCCGGGCCGGGGCTGGCCACCGCCAATAAGTGAATCAGCGCTACGGTCAAAAACTCGGCGACGTACATACGCACTCCATTAAGTAACTGATTATTTCATCTGATAGGCTCGGCAGATTACGCCTTCGAACCCTGTCGCACAAAGGTACAGTTGATGACGAACAATCGCCGCGCCGTCTTCCTTGATCACCCGTCCCTGGACTTGGGGGACCTCGACCTCAGCGAACTGCGCAACAGCTTCAGCGACCTGCACTTGTTCAGCGACACCACGCCGCTGAACGTGATCGAACACCTGCAAGGCGCCCAGGTTGCGATCAGCAACAAGATCGCCCTCAACAGCGAAACCCTGGCGGCCTGCCCGGCGCTCAAGCTGATCCTGGTGTCTGCCACCGGCACCAACAACGTTGACCTCGAAGCCGCCCGTGCCCGTGGCATTACCGTGAGCAACTGCCAGGGCTACGGCACGCCGTCGGTGGCGCAGCACACGATCATGTTGTTGCTCAACCTGGCGACGCGCTTGAAGGATTATCAACGGGATGTGCGCGCCGGCAAGTGGCAGGAAGCCAAACAGTTCTGCCTGCTGGACCATCCGATTGTCGAGCTGGAAGGTAAAACCCTTGGTTTGCTCGGCCACGGCGAATTGGGCAGCGCAGTCGCGCGCCTGGCTGAAGCCTTTGGCATGCGCGTGTTACTGGGCGCCATTCCGGGCCGCCCTGCCCGCGCTGATCGCGTGCCGCTGGATGAACTGTTGGCGCAGGTTGACGCGCTCACCTTGCACTGCCCGCTCAACGACCACACCCGCGACTTTATCGGCGCCCGCGAATTGGCGCTGCTCAAGCCCGGCGCGTTTGTGGTCAACACCGCGCGCGGCGGATTGATCAACGAGCAAGCCCTGGCCGATGCATTGCGCAACGGCCACCTGGGCGGCGCGGCGACCGATGTGCTGAGCGTTGAGCCGCCGGTGAACGGCAACCCGCTGCTGGCCGGCGATATCCCCCGGCTGATCGTCACCCCGCACAATGCCTGGGGCAGTCGCGAGGCGCGCCAGCGCATTGTTGGTCAGTTGGCGGAAAACGCCCGGGGCTTTTTCAGCGGCGCCCCGCTGCGCGTCGTGAGTTGATAAACTGCGCCCCTTTTCAAGGAGCAGACCATGGATCCGCGCAGTGAAGTACTGCTTCGTCAGGCCGAACTTTTTCAAGGCAACCTGCTGTTGGTAGGTTTGCCCGCCGACGACCTGCTCGGTCGCCTGCCCAACGCGCGCGGCTGGTGCTGGCATGCCGGCGACCAGGCCGCGCTGGACGCACGCTTCCCCGAGCGCAGCCAATTTGGCGTGAATGTGCCAGAGCGCGAATTCGAGGCGGCGGTCATCTTCCTGCCCAAGTCCAAGGACCTCACCGACTACCTGCTCAACGCCGTAGCCGCGCGCTTGCCCGGCGCTGAGGTGTATCTGGTAGGGGAGAAAAAAGGCGGTATCGAGAGCGCCGCCAAGCAGATGATCCCCTTCGGCAAACCGCGCAAGCTCGACAACGCGCGGCATTGCCAACTGTGGCAAGTCACCGTGGCCAATGCCCCGCAAGCGGTCGAGCTGGAGAGCCTGGCTCAGGTGTTCGATGTGCCTTTGGCTGAGGGGCCACTCAAGGTGGTGAGCTTGCCCGGTGTGTTCAGCCATGGTCGCCTGGATCGCGGTACCGAGCTGTTGCTGGAGCACCTGGATAAACTGCCGAGCGGCCATCTGCTGGACTTCGGTTGCGGTGCAGGTGTGCTGGGTGCTGCGGTAAAACGCCGCTACCCACACAACACCGTTACGATGCTCGACGTGGACGCGTTTGCCGCCGCCAGCAGCCGTCTTACTCTGGCCGCCAACGGCCTGGAAGCCGAGGTGCTGACCGGTGATGGCATTGACGCAGCGCCGATGGGTTTGAACGCGATTCTGACCAACCCGCCGTTCCATGTCGGCGTGCACACCGATTACTTCGCCACAGAAAACCTGCTGCGAAAAGCCGGCAAACATTTGGCAAAAGGCGGCGAACTTCGCGTAGTCGCAAACAGTTTCCTCAAGTACCAACCCTTGATTGAAGAGCATCTGGGTATTTGTGCGGTCAAGGCTGAAGGCAATGGTTTTCGCATCTACCGTGCCAAGCGCGGCTGACGGGCGTTTGAAAAAGAAGGCTTGCCGAATGGAATTTGCCTAGGCAGAATCCGCTCCGTCCTAGGGGAGTAGTCTCCCACGAGCGCCACGCTCGTCCGGCATACGTCAACATACTTGGTCAACAGACCATGGCGTATGCGACCCAGGAGTCCGCACAGACGGACCGGGGTTTGACAAGACCTATGACACGCACACCTTACCCGGGGCGGGAAGGCTGTACGTGTCATAGCCGTGTCGACCCGCCCCTGGAAACCTACCTGATGCTGGATTCATTACTCGTTCCTACCGCAATCGTTGCCTTGGCCGAAATCGGCGACAAGACGCAACTGCTCGCGCTCATCCTTGCTGCTCGCTTTCGCAAGCCCTGGCCGATCATCGCCGGCATTGTTGCCGCGACCCTGGCCAACCACGCGGCCGCCGGTGCCGTTGGCGCCTGGTTCGGGAGCTTCTTCTCCGACGCGGTATTGCACTGGATCCTGGCGGCAAGCTTCTGCGCCACGGCCTTGTGGACCCTGGTGCCGGACAAACTCGACGATGACGAAGCCAGCACCACGCGCAAATTCGGACCGTTCCTGACCACGCTGATTGCGTTCTTCCTCGCCGAAATCGGTGACAAGACGCAGATCGCCACGGTCATGCTGGCGGCGCAGTATCCGGAACTCTGGCTGGTGATTATCGGGACGACCGTGGGCATGCTGATTGCCAACGTGCCGGTGGTATTGGCGGGTAATTTTGCGGCGGAGAAACTGCCGTTGACCTTGATTCGCCGGTTGGCAGCTACGGCGTTTTTCATCCTGGCTATCGTGGCGGTGTACAAGGCCATGCAAAGCAGCGGCTGGATCTAAGGCTGCAAACCCGATCTCTGTGGGAGCTGGCTTGCCTGCGATGGCATCAACCCGGTGCAGCTGAGAGACCGAGTTGCCTGCATCGCGGGCAAGCCCGGCTCCCACATTGATCTGCGTTAACTCAGGATTTTTTGGCCTGCTGGTAAAGCGGCATCACCTTCGGAATCGCCGCCTGCAACGAGGCAATCCGGCTGTCGGAAGCCGGGTGAGTACTCATGAACTCCGGCGGTGCGCCTTCCGAAGCCTTGGCCATTTTGTTCCACAGCGTGATGGCCGCGTTCGGGTTGTAGCCGGCGCGGGCCGACAGTTCCAGGCCGATCAAGTCCGCTTCGTTTTCATTGCTGCGGCTGTTGGGCAAGGTCATGCCGTAGTTGGCCACCGTATCGGCCAGTGCCAGGCTGTCCTGGCCGAGGCCGAACAACGCACCGGCGCCCTGCTTGGCCATCTCGATCCCGTAGGCCTTGGACATGGCTTCGCGGCCATGCTCACGCAAGGCGTGGGCGATTTCATGGCCCATCACGGCGGCCAGTTCGTCATCCGTGAGCTTGAGGTTATCGATCAACGCGCTGTACACGAAGATCTTGCCGCCAGGCCCACAGTTGGCGTTCATCTCGTCGCTCTTGATCAGGTTCACTTCCCACTTCCACTGCGCAGCATCGGGGCGGAAGGTCGGCGCCTGGGCAATCAAACGCTTGGCAATGGCCTGCACGCGCTTGGCGTTGGCACTGGTCTTGTCCAACTGGCCTTTGCTGCTGGCTTCGCCCAACGTCTGCTGGTAGGACTGGGCATACATCTGGTCGACTTCCTGGCTCGACAGCATGCTGAACATGTACTGCTTGCGCTCCACTCCAACGGCGCCGCCGCTGGTGGTATTGACCGACTGACACCCGGCCAGCAGCATCGCTGCAACCAAACCACTTATAACCAATGACTTCTTCATGAACACTCTCCCTGAAAATACGCCCTGAAATATGGCGCGTATCGTAGGCGCACATTTGTATCTGCGCCAGATACAGCAGACGTGTAACTCACGATTTTCGGATACATCTCACCTATCCCATCAACGGCGGCGGGCATTCCATTCGCGACACCCCTGACATTTTTGTCGGAAAAACGCTCATGCCCACCGCGGCCGTGGCCGATACAAAAAGGCGGACCCTCCCCTCTGTGCCCGGAGTTCTCATGAAATTCAAGTCGATTCAGTTTTCTGTCGCGGCACTGGCTGGCGCTATTGTTCTGAGTGTGGTCGCTGTGCTGGTGCTTTACGCCTTGTTTGCCGGCGCGCGAACCCAGGCGATGGTGCAGGAGCGCACCCAGGCTCAGTTCGAGCAGATTGTCGAGCAACGCCTCACCGCCCTGGCGCACACCCAGGCCACGTTGATCCAGCGTGAGCTGGAAGCCCCGCTGGTGACCGCCAAGAGCCTGGCCACCGCCAACGCCCTGCTCGGCATGAAAGACGCCAAGGGCGAACCTGCCCTGCAGGTCGGCCGCGAACAATTGATCAACCTGCTGCATGAAACCGTGGTGCGCAACCCGAAGATCCTCGGTGCCTACATTGGCTGGGAGCCCAATGCCATTGATCACAACGACACGGCCTACGTGAACAGCTCCATTCTTGGCATGGGTGCCGACGGACGTTTCCTACCGTGGTGGTACCGCAACGCGGATGGCAGCCTGGGCCTGGATAAACTCGCCGACGTGGCCGACCAGAAAATCCTCTCCACCGGGGTGCGTGCCAGCGAGTACTACCTGTGCTCCAGGGAAAGCAAAAAAGCCTGTGTCATCGACCCGGCCCCTTACAAGGTGGGCAATGCGATGGTGATGCTGGCTTCTTTTATCGAGCCGATCCTGATCGACGGCACCTTCCAGGGCATCGTCGGTGCCGATCTCTCGGTCAATTTCATCCAGGACATGCTCACCAGCGCCGATCAGAAACTCTACGACGGTGCCGGTGAACTGGCGCTGATCTCCAGTAACGGACGCCTTGTGGCCTATACCAAGGACGCCAGCAAGCTCGGTGAAAAAGCCAGCGACTTGCTCGACGGCAACGAACTGGCCAACCTCGGCCAACTCAAAACCGGTGAAGTGCGCTACGACATCGACCGGGAACACGGGCATATCGAGCTGTTCCTGCCCTTCAGCATCGGCCAGACCGACGCGCGCTGGACCCTGATGATGCAGTTGCCCCTGGGCGCAGTGATGGCCGACTCGCAGAAATTGCAAAGTGACCTGGAAGCCCAGCGCAAGACCGATATCTTCGGCATGACCATTGCCGGCCTATTGATCGCCGGTGCCGGCTTGCTGGTGATCTGGCTGGTAGGCCACGGCATCGCCCGTCCGCTCAAGCAAATGGTGGCCATGCTCAATGACATCGCCCAGGGCGAAGGCGACCTGACGCGGCGCCTGACCAGCGATCGCGCCGATGAACTGGGCGCGATCGCCAACGGCTTCAACACCTTCCTGATCAAGCTGCAAGGCATGATCACCCAGGTGGTGAGTTCAGTGCAGAAGGTCAGTGACTCGTCGGAGCACACGGCTGATATTGCGATTCGCACCAACCAGGGCGTGCATAAACAAATGGTGGAAATCGACCAAGTGGCCACCGCCGTGCATGAGATGACCGCCACTGCGCAAGACGTTGCGCGCAACGCTACCCAGGCCGCGCAAGCCGCCAGCCATGCCGATCAGGCCGCGAGCCAGGGCATGCGGATTGTGCGCGACACATCCACCTCGATTGGCGCGTTGGCCGCAGAAATTGGCAAGGCCGTGGGCGTGGTGCAAACCCTCGCCAAGGACAGCGAGAACATCAACGCCATCCTTACGGCAATTCGCGGTATCGCCGAGCAGACCAACCTACTGGCGCTCAATGCTGCAATCGAGGCGGCGCGTGCCGGCGAGCAAGGCCGGGGTTTCGCCGTCGTCGCTGACGAAGTGCGCAACCTGGCGCAGAAGACTCAAAAAGCCACTGAAGAAATCCAGACCATGATCCAGCAGTTGCAACAAGGCACGCGGGACGTGGTACGGGTGATGGAGGACAGCCAAAGCCGCACCGATGAAAGCGTGCAACACGCGGCGAAGGCGGCCGAAGCGCTGGAAACCATCACCCAGGCGGTGTCGGTGATCAACGACATGAACACCCAGATCGCCAGTGCGGCCGAAGAGCAGAGCGCGGTAGCCGAGGACATCAATCGTAACGTGATCAACATCGGCCAGGTGGCCAATGAAGTGGCGGGAGGCGCGGATGAATCCAGCGCGGCCAGTGCGGATTTGACCAAGCTGGCGGAGCAGCAGCGGCGCTTGATCAATCAGTTCAAAGTTTAAGCTTTCGGGGATCTTGAGGACCCCATCGCAGGCAAGCCAATACACACCTTACGGGATCACGCCGGGGTCAAGCACTCCGGCCCATTGAGCTTCGGATCATTGACCATGTTGGCCAGCACCCGCTCGCGCAACGCGGTGGGTTCACTTGCCAATAGCCCTTGCAACACGTGCAACGGTGTTTCGGGATTGAGCCAGGCCGCCTGCCCCGCCGCATCCAGGATCAGCGGCCGACGCTGGCTCTGCGCAGCCTGGGTCACCACCGCCGTGCTCAGCCACACCTGTTCCTGCACCGGATACGCTTCCCAGATCGCGGCAAAAAACAAGGTGGAACCCTCTCCTGGCGTCAGCCAGTACGGACGTTTGCGCTGGGTGCCGCGCCATTCGTAGAACCCATTGGCCGGCAGCAGGCAACGGCGCAGGCGGAACGCTTCGCGAAACATCGGTTGTTCGGCCAGGGTTTCGGCGCGGGCATGGGCCGGCGTGCGCGAAAGGTCGGTCAGCCAGGGCGGTGTCAGGCCCCAGCGGGCCCGCGCCAGGGTGAGCTGGCCGTCGGTGGTGCGCTGGATCAGCACCGAATCGTTCGGGGAGATGTTCCACTGGGCCTGCTGGTCGGCCGGGAAACCCGGCAAGGCAGCAAAAGCGGGGTTCCAGCGAAACAGGGCATAACGTCCACACATGGGGCAACATGACTCTTGGGTAAACCGACCGACAGCCTAACAGACCAGAACGCCGGGGAAGCTGTCAGGTTCATCACCCGGCAGGGGTTGCGCGCCGATGTAGGCGGTGATCAGTTCACGCGCATCCACGGCCCGGTCGTTGTCCACCTCCAGGCCCAGCAAGCCGAAGATGGGCAGTTCGCCGGTGCCGCCGAGCAAATGGCGGCCCACCAGGTGGGCCTCGATACCTTCGCTGGCGAGCATCTGTTGCAGCAACTCGCCTTCCATCAGGTTTTCCGGTTCGTAGATTCGCTGCATGGGCGTACCTGTTATTCGTTTTCGCTACGGGTTTCGAGCATCCACTCGTCGCCATGCACCTGTAGATTGAAACTGATTGGCCGGCAACACACCTGACAGTCTTCTATATACGTCTGATCGCCGCCGGACAAATCCACCGTTGTCTCGACCTCTTCACCACAATAAGGACAATCGTACGTCGCAGTTTCCAGCATCGCAGCCTCCAAGGTGACTTGTGCGTATAATCGCCGGTCTATTTACAGGGTTATATTTCGGCTGAGCCCATTACTCAGGCCGCACCCTGGTATTTCCTTTACTTACCCTAGCCGTTTCTAACAAGAGAGCATGATGGGCGAATTCGATACCATCCGACCTTACAACGACAGCGAAGTCCCGGCAGTGCTGGCACGCCTGTTCAGTGACAAGGCCTTTCTGGACATCCTGACCCACTTCCGCTTCCCGCGCTTTGCCGGCGCCCTGGGCTGGCTGCTCAAGCCGATGATCGCCCGCAAACTGCGCCGTGAATTCGCCGGCGTCACCACCGTTGCGACCTTGCAGGACAAAGTCGAGTACTACGTCGACCACACCATTGACCGCGCGACCGACGGCGTGACCTACACCGGCGTCGAGCAGCTCAAGTCCGGCACCGCCTACCTGTTCCTCGCCAACCACCGCGATATCGTGATGGACCCGGCCTTCGTCAACTACGCCGTGTACCACGCCGGCCTGCCGACGCCGCGCATCGCCATCGGCGACAACCTGCTGCAAAAGCCGTTTGTCAGCGACCTGATGCGACTGAACAAGAGCTTTATCGTGCACCGCTCGATCACCGGGCGAAAGGAAAAGATGGCGGCCTTCAACCTGCTGTCAGCCTACATCAACCATTCGATCCGCAACGACTGCCAATCGATCTGGATTGCCCAGGCCGAAGGGCGCGCCAAGGATGGGGATGATCGCACCGAATCGGCGATCCTCAAGATGTTCCACGTCAGCCGCAAGGATGAGCCGTTTGCCGAGGTCATCCAGTCGTTGAACCTGACGCCGGTGTCGATCAGCTACGAGTACGACCCGTGCGATACCGCCAAGGCTCGCGAGCTGTACATCCGCGCCACCACCGGCACCTACAGCAAGGCGCCGGGCGAGGATGACGTGAGCATCGCCCTTGGCATCACGGGCTACAAGGGGCGGGTGCACATCAACTTTGCGCCGCCGATCACCGAGCGTTTCGAAGATACCAAACTGTTGGCGGTGGAAATGGATCGGCAGATTCTCGGCGGTTACCGACTGTTCCCGGTGCATTACCTGGCGTATGCCCAATGGAGCGACGCCGACCCGCAATTGCAGGTGCCGACGGCGGCCGAGGTATTCCCGGCCGACGAACTGGCCAAGGCGAAGGCAGAATGGGAGCGGCGCTTGAACGAGTGCCCGGCCGAGCACCGACCGTTCCTGGTGGTGCAATACGCTACGCCGGTGCGTAATCAGTATCGGGTCAAGGCCGGCATACCGCTCTGACGCTATGAGCGCTGGCTTGTGTGGGAGCTGGCTTGCCTGCGATGCAGACACCTCGGTGGATCAGTCACACCTCGGTGATGCTATCGCAGGCAAGCCAGCTCCCACATTTGTTTTATGGCGTTTTTAGAGGTGGGTACTGAACCAGGAAATAGCCAACGCCAACCCCAGGCAGGCAAACCCAATACGGTAAGCCACCCGGTGCGCGCGCTCGGTGCGCACATCCAGAAACAACATCGGTTGATCGATCGCACGGTCTTCGCCTTGCGCGGCCAGGTCGGCCATCGCGCGTTGTTCGCGCAGGCGCGTAATGAACAGCAGCGCTGCACCCGGGCACGCTACCGCTAACGCTACAACATTGATCAGTAGTGCGGACAGCGCCATTGCAAACCTCAGTGGAACAGTGTCTTGGTATCAGCTCAGCTACCAACCTGAACGATAGTGGCGTCCGGCACCGAAACGGCTCCCTTCCCCATTGACGGTTAATGTATCCAGTAATTTAGAGCGTCACCTGAACGTCACCTTAACAGTCCACTCTGTTGCCCTTTGACGCCTCAGGAGCTTGTCATGTTGCACGCGCAAAACCAGGATCGGCTGTATCTGGTCGCCCAAAGCGATGAGCAGGAAGCGCTGATCGGCGGCCTGGCTTTCAACGTCCAGGATCGCCACTGGCTGGTGTATTGCGCCCTTGGCGGGCACCAGCATGCGGACCTTCCGGAGACCGATCTGTTAACGGGGGTGAGCCTGCTGGACTTCTGTATCGACACCGCCGCGTGAAACAGGAGGCGAAAAAAAACCGGACTCAACCGAGCCCGGTTTTTTAACAATCGTTTATTGCGCGCTGAGCAACGAACCGATGCTTGGGTCTTTGAACAGTCGGGTCAAGGCGTCACTCAGGACGTCGCTGACCAACTTGGTATTGGTTTCCTGGTTCGGCGACATGCCGAAACGCTGGTTCAGGGAGGCGCCGTAGCGACCGCTGTAGCGACGGGTACCCGCGGTGACGTCGGACTTGAACGTCGCGCCGATGGAAGCTTCGGTCACGTACAGGCCGTCCTTAGGCGATTGATACTTCAATTCAGCCAGGGTGATCGTCAATTGCGGAGCGCCCGGTGCATTGGCGCTCGGGGTGAAACCCAGCAAGCGCACGGCGGCTTCAGCCTGGGCCTGCAGCTTGGGCAGCACGTCTTGAGCGTTCACCGAGATCAGAGCGGTTTCCGGGTACAGGCCGCCGCGCGAGCCGAGCGTAGGCGATGGACGACCATCCACCACCCGCACCGACACCGCCTGGCCGTGGCCCACCGGGGCCAACTGCGTGGTGAGTTTCGGTTCCGGGGTCAGTTGTTGCGGGCTGTTGGCGCAGCCCACCAGGGTCAAGCTGGTCACAGTGATCAAACCGAACAACAGGCGTTGCAACATGCGCTTCTCTCCAGAAATCATGATCCGACAGGCCGGCAGTATAGCGGGGCGCCACTGCGGGGAACTAGCATCAGTTACAACCTGTGACCCCACGTGTGGAGCGCGGTTCGCTGTCACCGAGATGTCACACCCGTTACATGGGCTCGTCATCCAGCGCAGGCATGCTTGGCCTCAATCTCAGGAGGTCAATCGTCATGCAGTTTCTTTGGTCATTGTTTACGCGCAAGCCGGCCCTTCGTCAGTTCGCCCTGCTCGATGCACAAGGTCGTTGCCAGGCATTCAAAGAATGCTGCCAGCCGCCCGTGGGCGACGGTTGGGTAGAAATCGATGAGATTCGCCTGAGCTGGATGCACCACCCACTGCCCGCTCGCGCCCGCGTCAGCCCACGTCCAGCGCGGTCGTCACGGCATCAGCCGTTGGCTGCCTGACCGAACGCCTAATAAAAGTCATAAAACACGCCCATTTCCCCAGCGTTCTTCGCTACAATCTCCCCCCGATTATAAGGACGTCTCCTGATCGGGCCTCGCAGCATCGTTAATGCCTCGGTATTAACCCCAAGAATCGCCCACAGAGAGCCGCCCACACAGATCGAGTGAAGCTGGCGCGCTTGCTGTTTTCTTTGCAAACCACCCGTCTTTGCCGAATCTGCCAGAGCTGCCATTGCGCTCGGCCACTTGAGTTGTTTGCCCGTTTTGCCGCATGTCGGCAAGGTTTTCCGGGCCAGGTGCCAGGCTGGGGCAGCCCTTTTTTGAGGTTCACGTCTTCAAAAGAGCGTGAAAAAACGGGTTTTCACAACTTCACAAGAGTGTGGCGAGCAAATGAATAGTTTGGCGTTTGTACAAGCACCATCAGCGTCTGGAACAGCCCAACCACACAGGACCGAGTACTCCTTGAAAATCGGAGCTTGAGCCTGTCCGCTACGGATTGATTGCACAGATCACACGTTTTGACCATAAGTCGAATTGCCACAGGCGCCCATGAATGCGTTCATAGGCAGATTAGCCCGGCAGGAAGCGTGTGCTGAAGTTGCAAAGAATTGCGAAACGGACATGGCGATCCTGGCCATGGGTAACCTGGGGCAACACGTGAACCGCCCCGTCACTCCTGGCAGCCATGCCGTCAATTTGGTGCTGCAGATTTTGGAGACGCGTTAAATGGCGCATAACGAAGCAGTCGACGTAGTATTGGTAGGGGCCGGCATCATGAGTGCCACCCTGGCCGTACTGCTCAAAGAGCTCGACCCCGGCCTCAAGCTGGAAGTCGTTGAGCTGATGGATTCGGGTGCCGCGGAGAGTTCCAACCCGTGGAACAACGCCGGTACCGGCCACGCCGGGCTGTGTGAGCTGAACTACACACCGCAGGCTGCCGATGGCTCCATCGACATCAAGAAAGCCGTGCACATCAACACCCAGTTCGAGGTGTCGAAACAGTTCTGGGCGTACCTGACCAAAAAGGGCACCTTTGGCTCGTCCAAATCTTTTATCAGTCCGGTGCCGCACCTGAGCTTCGTACAGGGCGAAAAAGGCGTGTCCTTCCTCAAGAAGCGCTTTGAAACCCTCAGCCAGCACCACGCGTTTTCGGACATGCACTACACCGAAGACCGTAGCGAGATGGCCAAGTGGATGCCGCTGATGATGCCGGGCCGCCCGCTCGACGAAAAAATCGCGGCGACCCGTGTCATGAACGGCACCGACGTCAACTTCGGCGCGCTGACCAACCAACTGCTCAGCCACCTGACCAGCTCGGCAGACGCCCAGGTCAAGTACAGCAAGCGTGTGACCGGCCTCAAGCGCAACGGCGCGGGCTGGACCGTCAGCATCAAGGACGTCAACAGCGGCAACAGCCGTGAAGTGGACGCCAAGTTCGTGTTCCTCGGCGCCGGTGGCGCGGCGCTGCCGCTGCTGCAAGCCTCGGGTATCGAAGAAAGCAAAGGTTTTGGCGGTTTCCCGGTCAGCGGCCAATGGCTGCGTTGCGACAACCCGGAAGTGGTCAAGCACCACGAGGCCAAGGTCTACAGCCAGGCCGCCGTGGGTTCGCCGCCGATGTCCGTGCCGCACTTGGACACTCGCGTAGTGGAAGGCAAAAAATCCCTGCTGTTTGGGCCCTATGCCGGCTTCACCACCAAGTTCCTCAAGCACGGCTCGTTCCTTGACCTGCCACTGTCGGTTCGCGCCGGCAACATTGGCCCGATGCTCGCCGTGGCCCGCGACAACATGGACCTGACCAAGTACCTGGTCAGCGAAGTGATGCAGTCCATGGAGCAGCGCCTGGAGTCCCTGCGCCGCTTCTACCCCGAAGCCAAAGCCGAAGACTGGCGCCTGGAAGTGGCCGGCCAACGGGTACAGATCATCAAGAAAGACCCGAAAAAAGGTGGCGTACTGCAATTCGGCACCGAACTGGTCGCGGCCAAAGACGGCTCGCTCGCGGCACTGCTGGGCGCATCTCCTGGCGCTTCGGTGACCGTTTCGATCATGCTCGACCTGATCGAACGCTGCTTCCCGGCCAAGGCTGCCGGAGAGTGGGCGGCCAAGCTGCACGAGATCTTCCCGGCTCGGGAAAAGGTCCTGGAAACGGATGCCGAGCTGTATCGCAAGATCAATGAGCAGAACAACATCAGCCTGGAACTGGTTGAGCCTGCTGCCGAGACCGAGAGCTACGCTTGAGGCCTTAAGGCAATAAAAAAACGCCCCGCTCTCGGCATGAGAACGGGGCGTTTTTTATTGCCTGGAGAATCAACCGCGAGCGTTGTTGATCAACTCGATGTACTCGTCTGCGTGACGCTGGTCCTTGATCAGGTCGACGAAGGTCTGGCCATGCTCATCCTTGCCGTCCAGGTCCAGGCCGGCTTCCTTGAAGAAACCCAGGAAGCGCTCAAAGTCGTCGATACGCAGGCCACGGTAGGCTTTGATCAGTTTGTGCAGGGACGGGGAAGTCGCGTCAACCGGTTCGAAGTCGAGGAACAACTTGATCTGATCATCGCCAATCTCGTCACCAATCACCTGTTTCTTATCTTTACGCATTACCGACTCCAGCCTGCAGACATTTACACGGGGCTTGAAGTCTACCTGTGAGACACCACCTTCGAAAACAACCAAACACTCATGTGGGAGCTGGCTTGCCTGCGATAGCGGTGGGTCAACGGGCCCCTCTGTCACTGATACAACGCTATCGCAGGCAAGCCAGCTCCCACATTAATTGCATCCACATAGTGGAATCTGTGTCGCCTGACTACTTCGCGCGAACGGCGCCGGTATGCAAATCCGCCCAGATATGCCCATTGGCATAACTCAGGAACTGCACATACACCGTGTCATTGCGCAGCAGGTCGACGATCACTCGGTACTGGGCCACCGGGTAGGACAACGTCAGGGTCTTGCTCTTGTCGTCGTAGACCGGCTTTTTCAGGCTTTTGCTTTCCGCATCGAAGTTGAGCACCACTTGGCTGATGGTCGCGCCTTTGTTCAGGGACTTGCCCTTAAGGCGGATCATCAGCGGCGAGGTCACCGGGATCGGTTGCTGGCTGGACTGGCGCTGGTTACCCACCACCACCGCGTACTCGGTGACTTGCAGCAATTGCTGCTGGTCAGGGGCTTCGGCGCGCAGGGCCAGGTCGTCGGAGGGCAGGAATTGGCTGTGCAACGGTGCAGGCGCGGCGGCCAGGGGCAAACTGAGGGTCAACGCCAGGGCGGCGCAGGTACGTATCAACAGGTTCATGGGCCGCTCCGTGCGAGATAGCCCAGCACTGTAGCTCAATCGAACTGGGCAAGCATCCAACGTTGATACGCGGCCACACCAGCCTCGCCTTCACGCGGCGCCCAATCGGCCAGCTCACCCTCGCCTACCGGGCGATAAGGTCCGGCTTTGCACTCGAACATCACCGTGTCGGGCTCCAGCACCACCAAACCGTGAAACACACCGGGTGGCAGATCCACACCCGCGCATTCGCCCCCCGACTGCATGACGCGCTTGGCCAGCACCTCGCCGGTTTCGCTGAACACCAGCAGACCCAGGCTGCCCTGAAGCACGAGCAAGGTTTCCGCCTTGTCCGCACTCAGGTGCCGATGCGGCGGCACATAGGTGCTGGGCTGCAGGCCCACGGCCAGGCGATGGCAGGGCTCTTCCATCTGGTGAAAGTTGTGATGGTGCCGGCCACGGGGGCTGGCGCCCGCTTTCTCGGCCAATTCGGCAAACAGCGTCTGATCAAGAAAGCGGGTCATGGCTTACATCCCTTTGACGGCGTAGATCCCATTGGCGTTGCGCCAGTAGCCTTTGTAGTCCATGCCGTAACCGAAGATGTAGCGGTCGATGCACGGCAGGCCAACGAAATCGGCTTTCAGCTCTGGGCGGGCCTTGCGGTCGTGGTCTTTGTCGATCAGCACGGCAGTGTGCACTTTGCGCGCGCCAGCGTGCTTGCAGAAGTCAATGATCGCGCCGAGGGTGTGACCTTCGTCGAGGATGTCGTCGATGATCAGCACGTCGCGGTCGATGAACGAGACTTCCGGCTTGGCTTTCCAAAACAGGTCGCCGCCGCTGGTTTCGTTGCGATAGCGGGTGGCGTGCAGGTAGGACGCTTCGAGCGGGAATTGCAGGTGGGTGAGCAATTTGCCAGCGAAGATCAGACCACCGTTCATCACGCAGAAAACCACCGGGTTGGTTTCAGCCATTTCGCGGGTGATGTGCGCGCCGACCTTGGCGATTGCCTCTTCGACTTGCGCTTCGGTGTACAGGCAGTCAGCCTCGCGCATGATTTGACGGATATGCTCGAGATCAGCGGACATGGCGCTCTCCAAGGGGGTGCTGTGGCAAGAAAAGCGGGCGAAGGTACGCTTCTCGTGCGCTCCGGGCAAGCCTTAATGGACTAACGTACTAGATGTCTATAGGACAACACCCTCGGATAGATTAATCTAGGCCGGTTTTTTTGCCCGCCGCCGGAGCCATTCCCATGCCCACTCGCGAGATCCGCCATCCGCTGATCCGACACAAGCTCGGCCTTATGCGCCGCGCCGACATTAGCACGAAGAACTTCCGTGAGCTTGCTCAGGAAGTCGGAGCGTTGCTGACTTACGAAGCCACTAAAGATTTACCCCTGGAAACCTACGACATCGAAGGTTGGGCCGGTACCGTGCAGGTCGAGAAAATCGCCGGTAAGAAAATCACCGTCGTGCCGATCCTGCGCGCCGGTATCGGCATGCTCGAAGGCGTGCTCAGCCTGATCCCGGGCGCCAAGGTCAGCGCCGTGGGCGTGGCCCGCAATGAAGAAACCTTGCAGGCCCACACCTACCTGGAAAAACTCGTTCCGGAAATCAACGAGCGCCTGGCGATGATCATCGACCCGATGCTCGCCACCGGCAGTTCCATGGTCGCCACCATCGACTTGCTGAAAAAAGCCGGTTGCAAGGACATCCGCGCCATGGTGCTGGTGGCCGCGCCCGAAGGCATCGCCGCCGTCGAGAAAGCTCACCCGGACGTGCAGATCTACACCGCGTCCATCGATGAGCGCCTGAATGAACACGGCTACATCATCCCAGGCCTGGGCGATGCCGGTGACAAGATCTTCGGTACCAAGCAGAAGGACGGTTGAGCATGCAGGATGAATTCAACGACCCGCTTTGGCGCCAGATCCTGTCTGGCGCACAAATGCTCTTCGTGGCATTTGGCGCGCTGGTGTTGATGCCGCTGATCACAGGTCTTGATCCAAACGTTGCGCTGTTCACCGCGGGCCTGGGCACGTTGTTGTTCCAGGTGGTGACAGGGCGGCAGGTGCCGGTCTTTCTGGCGTCGAGCTTTGCCTTCATTACTCCGATCATTCTCGCCAAAAGCCAGTTCGGCCTCGCGGCGACCATGGGCGGGGTAATGGCGGCCGGTTTCGTCTATACCTTCCTCGGGCTCGCGGTGAAGATCAAGGGCACCGGTTTCATCGACCGGCTGCTGCCGCCCGTGGTGATCGGGCCGGTGATTATCTCCATCGGCCTGGCCATGGCACCGATTGCCGCCAACATGGCCATGGGTAAATCCGGCGATGGTGCCGAGCTGATTCATTACCAGACGGCAATGATGATCTCGATGCCGGCGCTGCTCACCACGTTGATTGTGGCGGTGTTCGGCAAGGGCATATTCCGCCTGGTGCCGATCATCTCCGGCGTATTGGTCGGTTTTGCCATGGCGTTCTATTTTGGTGTGGTCGACACAGCAAAGATCGCCGCCGCCCCCTGGTTCGCCCTGCCCCACTTCACCGCGCCTGAGTTCAACTGGCAGGCGATCCTGTTTATCGTCCCCGTGGCCCTGGCCCCGGCGATCGAGCATATCGGCGGTGTGATTGCAGTCGGCAGCGTGACCGGTCGCGACTACCTGAAAAAGCCGGGCCTGCACCGTACCCTGCTGGGTGACGGCATTGCCACCACGGCCGCCGGCCTGTTTGGCGGCCCGCCGAACACCACGTACGCCGAAGTGACCGGCGCGGTGATGCTGACCAAGAACTACAACCCGAAGATCATGACCTGGGCGGCGGTGTTTGCCATCAGCCTGGCGTTTATCGGTAAGTTCGGCGCATTGCTGCAGAGCATTCCGGTGCCAGTGATGGGCGGGATTCTGTGCCTGCTATTCGGCTCGATTGCCGCAGTGGGGATGAACACGCTGATCCGCCACAAAATCGACCTGGGCGAAGCGCGCAACCTAGTGATTGTGTCGGTGACGTTGGTGTTCGGGATTGGCGGTGTGCTGGTCGGCACCGGCACCGGCCCGGATGACTTCGGCCTCAAGGGCATCGCCCTGTGTGCGGTGGTAGCGATTGGTTTGAACCTGCTGCTGCCGGGCAATGATGGCTGGAAAAACAAGAAGCCGGATGAGCCGTTGCTCTAACTGACACAACGCAAATCAGTGTGGGAGCTGGCTTGCCTGCGATAGCGGAGTAACAGGCGACATAGTTGTCGTTTGATACACCGCTATCGCAGGCAAGCCAGCTCCCACATTTGATTTTCAGTGAACGTTAAAGCTCACCAAGCCCATCAATCAGCGCCTGGTTCTGCTCCGGCGTACCGATGCTGATCCGCAGGAACTGGGCAATCCGCGCCTGCTTGAAGTGCCGCACGATCACACCCTGCTCACGCAACTTGGCCGCCAGGCCAGCAGCGTCATGTTGAGGGTGGCGAGCAAAGATAAAGTTGGCCGCCGACGGCAACACTTCAAAACCTTTTGCCTCCAACTGCGCAACCACCTTGTCGCGGCTGTCGATGACCAACTGGCACGTCTTCTCGAAGTACTCACGGTCCTCGAACGCTGCCGCCGCGCCGACAATCGCCAGGCGATCCAGCGGATAAGAGTTGAAGCTGTTCTTGACCCGCTCCAGCGCCTCGATCAGGTCCGGGTGGCCCACGGCCAGGCCCACGCGCAAACCGGCCAGTGAGCGCGATTTGGACAGCGTCTGGGTCACCAGCAGGTTCGGGTAGCGATCCACCAGGCTGATCGCGGTTTCGCCGCCGAAGTCGATATAGGCTTCATCCACTACTACCACCGAGTCCGGGTTGGCCTTGAGGATCTGCTCCACCGCATCCAGTGCCAGCACGCAACCGGTAGGCGCGTTCGGGTTGGGGAAGATAATCCCGCCGTTGGGCCTGGCGTAATCCGCCACGCGAATCTGGAACTGTTCGTCCAGCGGCACCGGGTCGGACTTGATGCCGTAGAGGCCGCAGTAAACCGGGTAGAAGCTGTAGCTGATATCCGGAAACAACAGCGGTAGTTCGTGCTGGAACAGGCCGTGGAAAATGTGTGCGAGGACTTCATCGGAACCGTTGCCGAGGAAGACCTTACTGGCGTCGATCGCGTAATACTTGGCCACGGCCTGCTTGAGCAGGTCGCTGTTGGGGTCCGGGTACAGGCGCAGGTTGTCGTTCAGCTCGGCCTGCATCGCGGCCAACGCCTTGGGCGACGGGCCGTAGGGGTTTTCATTGGTGTTGAGCTTGACCAGCTTGGTCAGCTTCGGTTGTTCGCCAGGCACGTAAGGCACGAGGTCTTTGACGAAGGGGCTCCAGAATTTGCTCATATCTCAGTTCCCCTCTTCAAGGATGCGGTATTCAGCGCTACGGGCGTGGGCACTCAGGGATTCACCACGGGCCAGTACCGAGGCGGTCTTGCCCAACTCGGAAGCGCCCTGCGGCGAGCAGAAGATGATCGACGAACGCTTCTGGAAGTCGTACACGCCCAGTGGCGAGGAGAAACGCGCGGTGCCGGAGGTCGGCAGCACGTGGTTCGGGCCTGCGCAATAGTCACCCAGCGCTTCGCTGGTGTGGCGACCCATGAAGATCGCACCAGCGTGGCGAATCGATGGCAACCAGGCTTGTGGGTCGGCCACGGACAACTCCAAGTGCTCCGGCGCGATACGGTTGGCCACTTTGATGGCCTGCTCCATGTCACGCACCAGGATCAGCGCGCCACGGCCATTGATCGATTTCTCGATGATCTCGGCACGCTCCATGGTCGGCAGCAGCTTATTGATGCTGGCCGCCACTTGGTCGAGGAACTCGGCGTCCGGGCTGACCAGGATCGCCTGGGCGTCTTCATCGTGCTCGGCCTGGGAGAACAGGTCCATGGCGATCCAGTCCGGATCGGTCTGGCCGTCGCATACCACGAGGATTTCCGATGGGCCGGCGATCATGTCGATACCGACCTGGCCAAACACGTGACGCTTGGCGGTGGCGACGTAGATGTTGCCGGGACCAACCACCTTATCGACCTTCGGCACGCTTTCGGTGCCATAGGCCAGGGCGGCAACGGCTTGCGCGCCACCGATGGTGAAAACGCGGTCGACGCCGGCAATGCAGGCGGCGGCCAATACCAGCTCGTTGATTTCACCGCGCGGCGTTGGCACGACCATGACCACTTCGGTCACGCCCGCCACTTTCGCCGGGATCGCGTTCATCAAGACCGACGATGGGTACGACGCCTTCCCGCCCGGCACGTAAAGGCCGGCGCGGTCCAGTGGCGTGACCTTCTGGCCCAGTACAGTGCCGTCTGCCTCGGTGTAGCTCCAAGAGTCTTGTTTCTGCTTTTCGTGATAGCTGCGCACCCGCGTTGCCGCCACTTCCAGGGCTTCTCGCTGCGGCGCGGTAATACGCGTCAGCGCCAACTCCAGGCGTTCGCGGGGCAGGATCAGGTCGGACATGGACTTGACGTCCAGCCCGTCAAACTGACGGGTGAAGTCCACCAGCGCCGCATCACCGCGCTCGCGCACGGCCTTGATGATGTCGAGCACCCGCTGGTTGACCGAGTCGTCGGACACGCTTTCCCAGCTCAACAGATGATCCAGATGATGGGCGAAATCCGGGTCGGCAGCGTTGAGTCGGGCAATTGCAGTGGACGTGGTCATAGCGAGGGCCTCAATAGAATTGGCAAAAACTCAGGCGCCCGAAGGTGCGCTGACGTTCAATAACGAAGCGCGTTGGTACTGTGGTTGTGCCAGGCAAGGCGCGGGACGCTGGTAAGGGTTGTTTCCTTACCAAATCCCGCAACGCAGCATGGCGCGACCACAGTGCCAACCCGCAGGGCCTTACCTCAAAAGGCAGGCTGCTACGCGTCGCTAATTATTGAAAAAGAATCTTCTACTAACATAAGTTGCCTTTTGGGGTAAGGCGCGCTTCGTTATTGAACGTCAGCGCACCTTTCCAGCAGTCGTTTCCGCTTGGGCACCTGAGAATTCTGGCTATGAGGCGGATAGACGGGCGCAGCCTTTCAGCTACGCGGGTGAGTCAACCGCGGTGTCGCGACTCCACTGCCTTGCGCAGGGTGTCGATCAACGCCTGGATACGGGCGTGCTGCATCTTCATCGATGCTTTGTTGACGACCAGGCGGGAGCTGATGTCGGCAATGAATTCCTGGGGCTCGAGGCCGTTGGCACGCAGGGTGTTGCCGGTGTCGACCACGTCGATGATTTTGTCGGCCAGGCCGATCAGCGGCGCCAGCTCCATCGAGCCGTAGAGCTTGATGATGTCGACCTGACGGCCTTGCTCGGCGTAGTAACGCTTGGCAACGTTGACGAACTTGGTGGCCACGCGCAGGCGGCCCTTGGGCTCGACGTCACCGACGCGACCGGCGGTCATCAGCTTGCACAGGGCGATACGCAGGTCCAACGGCTCGTAAAGGCCCTGACCACCGTATTCCATCAGCACGTCTTTACCGGCGACACCCAAGTCGGCCGCGCCATGTTCAACATAGGTCGGCACGTCGGTAGCCCGCACGATCAACAGGCGAACATCGTCCTGGGTCGTGGGAATGATTAGCTTGCGGCTCTTGTCCGGATTCTCGGTCGGCACGATGCCCGCTTCAGCCAGAAGCGGCAACGTGTCGTCAAGGATCCGGCCCTTGGACAGTGCGATGGTCAACATGGAAGCGTCAGTCCTTCATCTGGCTATTGCTGTCCGGTCGCAAACGGCGCCAGACACAGATCGAGGCCATGACAGCCTCGATTTGAAACGAATTCAGCATACCGCTCATTTAACGGCAAACCTCATTGTAGTGAGCGGGCTTGCCCCGCGCTGGACTGCGCAGCAGGCCCATTTTTTGGGGTCGCTACGCAACCCAGCGCGGGGCAAGCCCGCTCACTACAAACAGCCCGGGACTAGCCCGGTACGCGGCGGATTTTAGCGCCGAGCATCTGCAGTTTTTCTTCGATGCACTCGTAGCCACGGTCTATGTGGTAGATGCGGTCGATCAGAGTGTCGCCTTCAGCGATCAACGCCGAGATCACCAGGCTCGCCGAAGCACGCAGGTCGGTGGCCATAACTGGCGCGCCCTTGAGTTTCTCGGTACCGGTAACGATGGCAGTGTTGCCTTCCACTTGGATCTTCGCGCCCATGCGGTGCAGTTCATACACGTGCATGAAGCGGTTTTCGAAGATGGTCTCGATCACGGCACCGGTGCCTTCAGCAATGGCGTTCAAGGAGATGAACTGCGCTTGCATGTCGGTCGGGAACGCCGGGTACGGAGCGGTACGTACGTTGACGGCCTTAGGACGCTTGCCGTGCATGTTCAGCTCGATCCAGTCTTCACCGGTGGTGATTTCTGCGCCAGCTTCGCGCAGTTTTTCCAGGACCGCTTCCAGGATGGTCGGATCGGTGTCCTTGACCTTGACGCGGCCACCAGTAACGGCAGCGGCAACCAGGTAGGTACCGGTTTCGATGCGGTCCGGCATGACCTTGTAGGTGGCCGTGTGCAGACGCTCAACACCGTCAATGGTGATGGTGTCGGTGCCAGCACCGGAAACCTTGGCGCCCATAGCGTTCAGGAAGTTCGCCAGGTCGACGACTTCAGGCTCGCGGGCGGCGTTTTGCAGCACGCTGCGGCCTTTGGCCAGGGCAGCGGCCATCATGATGTTCTCGGTACCGGTCACACTGACGGTATCAAAGAAGAAGCTGGCGCCACGCAAGCCGCCTTCCGGCGCCTTGGCCTTGATGTAACCGCCTTCGACGTCAATGGTCGCGCCCATGGCTTCAAGGCCACGGATGTGCAGGTCGACCGGACGCGAACCAATGGCGCAACCACCAGGTAATGCCACTTCAGCTTCGCCGAAACGGGCAACCATCGGGCCGAGCACCAGGATCGACGCACGCATGGTTTTCACCAACTCGTACGGGGCGATCAGGGTCTTGATGGTGCGTGGGTCGATTTCGACGGACAGCTTCTCGTCGATCACCGGCTCGATGCCCATGCGACCGAACAGTTCGATCATGGTGGTGATGTCGTGCAGGTGCGGCAGGTTGGCCACGGTGACCGGGCCATCGCACAGCAGGGTCGCTGCCAGGATCGGCAAGGCAGAGTTTTTTGCACCGGAGATGCGGATCTCGCCATCAAGGCGGGCACCGCCGGTAATAATCAATTTATCCATAAGAATCTCGACGCCTTGGGGGCTCAGGTGCGCTCGGCCCAGGCCGCGCGGCTGAAAAATTTCATAGTGACCGCATGGATGCTGCCATCGGTGATCCACGGGTTCAAATGGGCATAGATCTGCTGCTGACGCATGACCGGGCTAAGTGCCGCCAGTTCATCGCTAATCACATTCAGCTGGAAGTTGCAGCCTTCGCCTTCGACTTCAACACTCGTTTCGGGCAGCTTTCCTTCAAGGAAGCTTTTAACTTCTAGGGCCTGCATGATCAACCTCTATCGGCGCCCAGTGCGCGCGGGTCGCACATCATACAAAAAAGCCCCGCGCCTGCGAACCCCGCTTAGCAGGACTCTGACGGGGGGCTTCT
Source organism: Pseudomonas sp. LAP_36 (assembly GCF_019456785.1). Classification (NCBI taxonomy): domain Bacteria; kingdom Pseudomonadati; phylum Pseudomonadota; class Gammaproteobacteria; order Pseudomonadales; family Pseudomonadaceae; genus Pseudomonas; species Pseudomonas sp. LAP_36. The sequence continues at coordinate 218,952 of NZ_JAHZMS010000001.1, read as the reverse complement.
CTAATAATGTGTATTAAGGATGCGCCAACAGCTCGGTCAGCTCGGAAACTTCGGCAATTTCGCGCATGTCTTCAGGCATCGCACGGATGCTGACCGGCTTATTCGCCGCTTGGGCGTCACGCATAAAGCACAGCAGCAGTGACAAACCAACGCTGCTGGACTTGGTCACACCCGAACAATCCAGCACCAGTGCAGGCGCAGCGCTGGTGTTGATCAGTGCCTGGCCCTGCTTGCGCAGGTCAGGCCCGGTGCGGTAATCCAGCACGCCGCTGATGAACAGCTCGCCGGCGTCGCCGAGACGAACAGCCGACTCGGTCATTGTGCGGGTTTCCCGGCAGCTTTATCGGTTTCTTCCTTGGCCTTGGCGACTTCACCGGCCCAACCATTGATGGTTTTGTCCAGGTCGTTGCCATTGCGTTGCATGGCATCAGCGAACTGATCACGGAATAGCTTGCCGATGTTGATGCCATTGATGATCACGTTACGCAGCTTCCACTCGCCGTTGACCTTCTCCAGCGTGTACTGCACAGGGTAGACAGCGCCATTGTTGCCCTTGACGCTCATGTTCACGCTGGTGCGATCACCTGATTCATCCCCGGCTGGAGCGACGGTAATCCCCTGGTTGTTGTACTCAAGCAGCGCGTTACCATAGAACTGGAACAGGCCTTTCTTGAAGTTTTCCTGAAAGGTCTGCATCTGCGCCGGGGTAGCCTTGCGCGAATACTTGACCGTCATGATGCTGCGGGAAATGCCTTCGGCATCTACAACAGGACCGACAATAGTATTGAGCGCGTTGTAGAACTGACTCGGATCTTGTTTGTACTTTTCTTTGTTGGCCGACAGGTCAGCCAACATCTTGTTGGTTGTGTCCTGCACCAATTCGTGGGCAGAACCTGCTGCGTTGGCCATCAACGGCAGCGCTGCAAGCAGTACCAGGAGGCCACGTCGCAAGGTAGAGATCATGTACAGATTCCTCATTTAGCGTCTTTATTGACCGTATTAAGCAGGAATTTACCGATCAGGTCTTCAAGCACCAGCGACGACTGTGTGTCGTGGATTGTCGAGCCATCCTTGAGCAGGGCCGTTTCCCCGCCCACGCTGACACCGATGTATTTCTCGCCCAGCAAACCCGCAGTGAGGATAGATGCAGTGGAGTCAGTTGGCAGATTATCTACCTTCTTATCCAGCTGCATGGTCACTCGCCCGGTGAAGCTGTCGCGGTCCAGATCGATTGCCGTGACCTTGCCGATGGTCACACCGGCCATGGTCACTTTAGCTCTGACAGTCAAACCGGCGATATTGTCGAAGTACGCGTAAAGTTTATAAGTATCGGCGGTGGGGCTGGCCGAAAGGCCACTGACTCGCAGGGCCAACAACAATAAAGCCAGGATGCCAGCCAGCAAGAAAAGGCCGACACCGATTTCCACAGTGCGGTTTTGCATCAGAAATCTCCAAACATCAAGGCGGTCAAAATGAAGTCAAGGCCCAGTACAGCCAGCGAGGCGTACACAACGGTCTTGGTGGTGGCGCGACTGATCCCTTCTGAAGTGGGCTCACAGTCGTAGCCTTGGAATACGGCGATCCAGGTCACTACAAAAGCGAAGACGATGCTCTTTATGATGCCGTTGAGCACGTCACCGCTGAAGGTGACGCTGTTTTGCATGTTGCCCCAGTAGGAGCCGTCATAGACGCCCAACCAGTCAACCGCGACCCACGAACCGCCCCAGATACCCACCACGCTGAAAATCATCGCCAGCAGAGGCAGTGAAATGAAGCCGGCCCACAGGCGCGGCGCAACGATGTACTTGAGCGGGTCCACACCGATCATTTCGAGACTGGACAATTGCTCGGTGGACTTCATGTTGCCGATTTCGGCAGTCAACGCAGAACCCGCGCGGCCCGCAAACAGCAAGGCAGTGACCACCGGCCCCAGTTCGCGCAAGAGCGTCAGCGCGACCATCTGCCCAACGGCCTGCTCCGAACCGTAGCCGGAAAGGATATTGAACCCCTGCAACGCCAACACCATGCCGATGAAAATCCCGGAAACCACAATAATTACCAGGGACATCACGCCGACTGAATGCAGTTGCTTGATCAACAGGCCAAAACCGCCGCCAATGCCACCACGGCCGAGCAAGGCGTGGAACAGGAAGATTGTCGAACGCCCCAGCACTTCGATCATATCGATGCCGGAGCGACCGAAAAGGCGCACCTTCTCGAGTAAAGATGTCTTGCGCATCAACGCTTCCCCAGAAGATCTGAGCGGTAATCCGTTGCCGGAAAGTGAAAAGGCACAGGGCCATCAGGGTCGCCGGTCATGAATTGGCGAATACGCGGATTGTCTGCATTCATCAGTTCTTCAGGCGTGCCCTGCCCCAACACCTGGCCATCGCCTACTACATAGAGGTAATCGGCAATGCTCGCGGTTTCTGCAAGATCATGGGAAACCACGATGCTGGTGATACCCAGCGCATCGTTGAGCAGGCGGATCAGACGCACCAGCACGCCCATGGCGATAGGGTCCTGGCCGACGAAAGGTTCGTCGTACATGAGGATCTGCGGGTCGAGGGCAATGGCGCGCGCCAGGGCGACCCGACGCTTCATGCCACCGGACAGTTCGTCGGGCATCAGGTCGGTGGCACCGCGAAGGCCTACGGCCTGCAGTTTCAGCAACACGATGTCACGAATCATTTCGTCGGACAGCTGGGTGTGCACCCGCAGCGGAAAAGCCACATTCTCGAAAACATCAAGGTCGGTGAACAATGCACCGCTCTGGAACAGCACACCCATGTGCTTGCGTGCGTCGAACAGATCGCTGCGCGACAATGTCGGCAGGTTCTGGCCGTTGACCCACACTTCGCCGGCACTGGGCCGCAATTGCATGCCCATCAGGCGCAACAGGGTGGTCTTGCCACAACCGGAAGGCCCCATGATGCCCGTGACCTTGCCGCGCGGAATGCGGATATCGACGTTATTGAAGATGCTGCGCGTCCCGCGCTTGAAGGTCAGTCCCTTCAGCTCGACCGCGTAGGCGTTATCGGCACTCATCTAAACTCCTTGGGATGCAGCCTCTCACTCAGACACCACGCTTGCGACAAACGTTTGCAATGCTTGTGCAATAGTTGAACACATGGGCTGGGCGGACCGAACTGGCGGCGAACTATATCACTGCTGGTACGAGGCGCCCAAGGCCGGAACAGCGCTTGTTCAGATTGAGCACAGGGAAAAAACGTTGCTTCAGATGAATCTCAGGCGCGTCGCGCACAAACCCTGACGAACTTGCGTGAGGGAATTGATCATTACCGTTATAATCGCCGACTTTTCGTCAGGCTATACGATTCCAGACATGAGCCAATCCAGCGACCTTATCCAATCCGCACAACGCACCATCCGCCTCGAGCTTGAAGCCGTAGAAGGCTTACTGGCCCATATCGACGCAGATTTCGTACGCGCCTGCGAGATGATTCTGGCCAGCAAGGGCCGCGTCGTCGTGGTCGGCATGGGCAAGTCAGGCCACGTCGGCAACAAGATCGCCGCCACCCTGGCCAGCACCGGGACCACTGCGTTTTTCGTACACCCGGCCGAAGCCAGTCATGGCGACATGGGCATGATCACCAAGGATGACATCATCCTGGCACTGTCCAACTCCGGCACCACCAATGAAATCGTGACCCTGTTGCCACTGATCAAGCGCCTGGGCATCCAGATGATCAGCGTTACAGGCAACCCGGAATCAACGCTGGCCAAGGCCGCCGAAGTGAACCTCAACGTTCACGTGGCCCACGAGGCCTGCCCGCTGAACCTGGCACCAACCTCTTCCACCACCGCCGCGCTGGTCATGGGCGATGCCCTGGCCGTGGCACTGCTGGAAGCCCGCGGGTTTACCGCCGAAGACTTCGCGTTTTCCCACCCAGGTGGTGCCCTGGGCCGCCGCCTGCTATTGAAAGTGGAAAACGTCATGCACTCGGGCGACGAATTGCCCCATGTCCAGCGCGGCACTTTGCTGAAGGACGCGCTGATGGAAATGACCCGCAAGGGCCTGGGCATGACCGTTATCCTGGAAGCCGACGGGCGCCTGGCCGGGGTCTTCACCGACGGTGACTTGCGCCGCACCCTGGACCGCACCATCGACATCCACACCGCCACCATCGATGCGGTAATGACACCCCACGGCAAGACCGCCCGCCCTGAAATGCTGGCAGCCGAAGCCTTGAAGATCATGGAAGACCACAAGATCGGCGCGCTGGTGGTAGTCAATAGCGACGGCCACCCGATTGGCGCCTTGAACATGCACGACTTGCTGCGTGCGGGAGTGATGTAAATGACCGACGACCTGTTGCAACGCGGCAAAAACATCAAACTGGCGATTTTCGACGTTGACGGCGTGCTGACCGATGGCCGCTTGTACTTCCTCGAAGACGGCAGCGAATTCAAGACGTTCAACACCCTCGACGGCCAAGGCATCAAGATGCTGATGGCGTCGGGTGTGCAAACAGCGATTATCAGCGGCAGAAAAACCCCCGTTGTGGAACGCCGCGCACAAAACCTGGGGATTCCTCACCTGTATCAGGGCCGCGAGGATAAACTGGTGGTTCTGGACGAGCTTCTTGGCCAACTCAACCTAAGCTATGAGCAGGTCGCCTACTTGGGCGATGACCTGCCCGACCTGCCGGTGATTCGTCGAGTGGGCCTGGGCATGGCCGTTGCCAATGCCGCAGCCTTTGTTCGCGAGCATGCCCATGGCATCACCACCGCCCGCGGCGGTGAAGGTGCCGCCCGCGAGTTCTGCGAGCTGATCCTGCGTGCCCAAGGTAGCCTTGAAGCGGCCCACGCCGCCTACTTATAGAGCGTTTTATGCTGAGCAAAAAGATTCGCAACTTCCTGCTATTCGCAGTCATCGCCGCGCTGTTCCTGGCGGTGGGCTACTGGAATATCAGCCCGGAGCGCTTTCTCGACCAGCCTGCTGCGCAGGTTGACGAGGGGGTGATCGACTATTACGCCATCAATGCCAAAAGCGTGCAGTTCCTGCCCGACGGCAAGGTGCAGTACGAGATGACCTCAGACAAGGTCGAGCATATAAAGGCCAGCGAAGTGACCCTGCTGACCAACCCGGACATGAATATTTACCGCGGTACCGAGTTCCCATGGCACGTCACCAGCAAGCGTGGCGAGGTCAACCCGGACGGTACCGAGGTGGAACTGATCGACTCGGTGCGCGTTGCGCGCACTGACGATAAAAAACGTGAGACCGTGATTACCAGCAGTCGCATGACCGTATTCCCGCAGAAGCAATATGCGCAGACCGAGCAAGACGTTAGAATCGACGGCGCTGGCGGTGTATCGACTGGCAAGGGAATGAAAGCGTATTTGAAAGAAAGCAGGATACACCTGCTATCGAACGTAAGAGGACAGTATGAGGCTCGTTAAAACTCTCCCTATTTTGCTCGGCCTGGGCGCAGCACTGGGAAGCGTGAGCGCCTGGGCTCTGCCGAACGATAGCCAGCAGCCGATCCACATTTCGGCTGACGATGCGCAACTGGATGACAAACAAGGCGTCGCCACCTACACAGGCGGCGTGATCATCACCCAGGGCTCGATGAAGATCACCGGCAACACGGTGACCCTGACTCGCACCCAGGCTGGCGATATTGACGTGGTCACTTCGGTGGGTAACCTGGCGTACTTCGAACAGAAGCAGTCCGCTACCGACACCGGCCCGATGAAGGGTTACGGCAAGACCATCCAGTACCACGCCCAGCAGAACCGCATTGTGCTGATCGACCAAGCCAAGGTGCTCAGCCCCGACGGCAACTCCACGGAAGGTGAGAAGATCACCTATGACACCGTGAAACAGATCGCTAACGCCGGTCGTGCCAATGGCAACAAGGTCACCGCACCGCGCCCACGCATCGACATGGTTATCCAGCCGAAGAAGAAGGCCGAGTAATGGCAACCCTGAAAGCCCAGCATCTGGCCAAGGCCTATAAAGGCCGTCAGGTCGTGCGCGACGTCAGCCTGTCGATCGACAGCGGCCAGATCGTCGGCTTGCTCGGCCCCAATGGCGCCGGCAAGACCACCTGCTTCTACATGATCGTCGGACTGGTCCAGGCGGATCAGGGTCGCGTATTGATCGATGACCTGGACGTGAGCCACCAGCCGATGCACGGCCGCGCCCGCGCCGGTATCGGCTATCTCCCGCAGGAAGCGTCGATCTTCCGCAAACTGTCGGTGGCCGACAACATCATGGCCATCCTCGAGACCCGCAAGGAGCTCGACCGTGACGGCCGTCGCAAGGAGCTGGAAAGCCTGCTGCAGGAATTCCACATCAACCATATCCGCGACAACCTCGGCATGAGCCTGTCCGGTGGTGAGCGCCGCCGCGTAGAAATCGCTCGTGCCCTGGCCACTGCACCGAAGTTCATCCTGTTGGACGAACCGTTTGCCGGCGTCGACCCAATATCGGTCGGCGACATCAAGCAGATCATTCACCACCTCAAGGCTAAGGGCATTGGCGTGCTGATCACTGACCACAACGTCCGTGAGACGCTCGATATCTGCGAAACCGCGTATATCGTCAACGATGGTCAACTGATCGCTGAAGGCGACTCCGCCACCATCCTGGCCAATGAACTGGTCAAGGAAGTGTACCTGGGTCACGAGTTCCGCCTGTAAACACCGTGGTGTCACGGCCGATTGCCAAGGTGCGCGGGAGTCAATGAAAACCTCTGGATTTTTATTGTTACCGCGCTCTAGGCAAAGCCCCCGATATCAGGCATATAATTTGCTTATGTTTGGCGCTCACGCGCCCTGTCGTGGATGGCGCATTGCGCCGGCGAATAAGGTGTTAAGCCCCTGCCATGAAACCATCGCTAGTCCTGAGAATGGGCCAGCAGCTGACGATGACACCGCAGCTGCAACAGGCCATCCGCCTGCTCCAATTGTCGACCCTGGACCTGCAACAGGAAATCCAGGAGGCCCTGGAGTCCAATCCGATGCTCGAACGCCAGGAAGAAGGCGACGACTTCGATAATGCAGACCCGCTGGCCGATAACATCGAGCAAAAACCCAACCCCGATGTGCAGGAACCCTCCTATCAGGAAACCGCCCCAACGGTGGATAACCTCGAGGAAGGCGACTGGAACGAACGCATTCCCAACGAGCTTCCCGTCGACACCGCCTGGGAAGACGTCTACCAGACCAGCGCCAGCAGCCTGCCCAGCAATGACGATGACGAGTGGGATTTCACCACCCGCACCTCCGCCGGCGAAAGCCTGCAAAGCCACCTGCTGTGGCAACTGAACCTGGCGCCGATGTCGGACACCGATCGCCTGATCGCCGTGACCCTGATCGACTGCATCAATAACCAGGGCTACTTGGACGAGACGCTTGAGGAAATTCTCGAAGCATTCGACCCTGAACTGGATATCGAGCTGGACGAGATCGAAGCCGTCCTGCACCGCATCCAGCAGTTCGAACCCGCTGGCATCGGTGCGCGCTCCCTCAGCGAATGCCTGCTGCTGCAATTGCGCCAACTGCCCGCCAAGACCCCCTGGCTCGCCGAAGCCCAGCGCCTGGTCACCGATTACATCGACATGCTGGGCAGCCGCGACTACAGCCAACTGATGCGCCGCATGAAGCTCAAGGAAGACGACCTGCGCCAGGTCATTGAGCTGGTACAAAGCCTCAACCCGCGTCCTGGCTCGCAAATCGAGTCCAGCGAAGCCGAATACGTGGTTCCCGACGTGATCGTGCGCAAGGATAACGAGCGCTGGCTGGTTGAACTGAACCAGGAGTCGGTGCCACGCCTGCGGGTCAACCCGCAATACGCCGGTTTTGTGCGTCGCGCTGACACCAGCGCCGATAACACCTTCATGCGCAACCAATTGCAGGAAGCTCGCTGGTTTATCAAGAGCCTGCAAAGCCGCAACGAAACCCTGATGAAAGTGGCCACCCAGATCGTCGAGCACCAGCGCGGCTTCCTGGAATACGGCGACGAGGCGATGAAACCGTTGGTACTGCATGACATCGCCGAGGCGGTTGGCATGCATGAATCGACGATTTCTCGGGTAACCACGCAAAAATTCATGCATACCCCACGGGGTATTTATGAACTGAAATACTTTTTCTCCAGCCACGTCAGCACCTCCGAAGGCGGTGAATGCTCGTCCACGGCGATTCGCGCGATCATCAAAAAACTGGTTGCCGCGGAAAATCAGAAAAAGCCATTGAGTGACAGTAAGATCGCTGGTTTACTGGAGGCACAAGGCATTCAGGTCGCCCGTCGAACCGTCGCCAAGTACCGCGAGTCCCTCGGGATCGCGCCTTCCAGCGAGCGTAAGCGTTTGATGTGACGGGCGGGCCACAGCGTTCCAGTGGCAGGCGCTTTCGCCTGTCGCTTTATGCACTGGCAACGAAGGAGAAGCTGTATGCAAGTCAACATCAGTGGACACCAGCTGGAAGTCACCAAACCCCTGCGTGAATACACCGAAAGCAAGCTGAACAAGCTTGCGGGGCATTTTGACAAGATCACCAACGTGCAGGTCATCATGGAGGTCGATAAGCTCAAGCAGAAAATCGAGGCCACCCTGCACGTACCGAATGCCAAGCTCGTCGCCAATGCGGAACATGAGGACATGTACGCGGCGATCGACTCGCTCTACGACAAGCTGGACCGCCAACTCATAAAGCATAAGGAAAAGAATCTGCACCTGATGCAAGGTACAGGTCGTTAACTCTCCCCCCATGATCCGACTTGAAACCATCCTGACCCCCGGCCGTTCCCTTGTGAACGTGCCGGGCGGCAGTAAAAAACGCGCCCTCGAACAAATTGCCAACCTGATCGGCCGTGAAGTGCCTGAACTGGAAACGCAAACTGTGTACGAGGCACTGATTGCTCGTGAAAAACTTGGCTCGACCGGTTTTGGTAACGGCATCGCTATTCCCCACTGCCGCCTCAAAGGCTGCGAGACGCCTGTCAGCGCCCTGCTGCACTTGGACCATCCCATCGATTTCGACGCTATCGATGGCGCCCCGGTCGACCTGCTGTTTGTTTTGCTGGTCCCGGAAGCTGCCACCGATGCACACCTGGAACTGCTTCGGCAGATCGCCAGCATGCTCGACCGCAAGGAAGTACGCGACAAACTGCGCAGTGCCAGCAGTAATGAGGCGCTGTATCAGGTTGTCGTGGACGAACAGAACGGGCAGTAATCATGCGCTTGATCATCGTCAGCGGCCGTTCCGGCTCAGGTAAAAGCACCGCCCTCAATGTCCTTGAGGACAGCGGTTTCTACTGCATCGACAATTTGCCCGCCGGCCTGCTGCCGGAATTGGCGGAACGCGCGCTGATCCATACTGAACTGGCGCAACCCCTGGTCGCCGTTTCGATAGATGCCCGCAACCTGCCCAGCCATCTTGAGCGATTTCCACAATTGCTCGAGGAAGTGCGGGCCAAGCACATTCATTGCGATGTGCTGTACCTGGATGCCGACGAAGAGACGCTGCTCAAGCGTTTCTCCGAAACACGCCGACGCCACCCCCTCAGCAGCCCTCACCGCTCCTTGGCCGAAGCCATCGAGGACGAAACCAAGCTGCTGGGACCGATCATTGACCTCGCCGACCTCAAGATCAACACCACCAGCCTTAACCTGTACCAGCTGCGCGATGCCATCAAGCTGCGCCTGTTGAACCAGCCGGAGCCAGGCACGGCGTTTCTCGTGGAGTCGTTTGGTTTCAAGCGCGGAATGCCGGTAGATGCAGACTTGGTGTTTGATGTGCGCTGCCTGCCGAACCCCTATTGGAAGCCGGAACTGCGCGAACAATCCGGGCTGGATCAACCTGTTGCCGACTACCTGGCTGCGCAACCGGATGTTGAGGAGATGTTCCAGGACATTTCCAGCTACTTGCTCAAATGGTTGCCACGCTTTGCCGCAAGCAATCGGGCCTATGTCACCATTGCCATTGGCTGCACCGGCGGCCACCACCGCTCCGTCTACCTGACCGAACGCTTGGGCCAGGTGCTGCAACAAACCCTCAAGAACGTCCAGGTCCGCCACCGCGACCTTAGCTGAAAGGAACACCCCCGCGATGCCCGCTCTGGAAATTGAAATCATCAACAAGCTGGGCCTTCACGCCCGCGCTTCGGCCAAATTCGTGGGTGTGGCTGGGCAGTTTCCCTGCCAGATTCGGGCCGGGCGCACGCCGGAATCCATGGTCGATGGCAAAAGCATCATGGCAATGATGATGTTGGCGGCCGGCAAAGGCACCAAGATTCACTTGAAGACAGAAGGCGAGCAAGAGCAGGAAGCGATGGACGCACTGGTTGCGCTAATCAACAACTACTTTGATGAAGGCGAATAACCCTTCGTAGCAGCCCGGCTTGCCGGCAATGACGTCATTGCGTTCGATGTAAGACTGGAGCCAATCACCGGCAAGCAGGCGCCTACAGAAAAGCGTGTTTATCCTAAAGCCGTGTCCATCACCATCATCAAGCAAAAACCGGTGCACAATCCCAAACTGGCGAGTTTTTCGTGACCATTGCGTCGCGATTCAGGGATGACTTCGTGAGTCACCACCAATAGCATCGCGCCAGCAGCCAAGGCCAGGCCCAAAGGCAACAGCACCTCAGCCAGGCTCACCAACCAGGCGCAGAGCACAGCAAACACCGGCTCCACCAAGCCTGACGCAGCACCGATCATAAACGCCTTGACCCGCGACATCCCTGCCCCGGCCAACACCAGCGCGATCACAAGGCCTTCAGGCACATCCTGCAAAGCAATGCCCATGGCCAGGCTATCGGCCTCTGGCATGCCGCCTCCGGCAGAAACGCCGACCGCCATGCCTTCGGGGATGTTGTGAGCGATGATGGCAAACACGAACAGCCAGATGCGCGGCGGGATCACCGGCTTATCCGGCGTGCCGACGAGCATTTCCGGGCTTGCGCCGGAAACCTTGCGGTCAACCAGGTATAGCCCGAACGCCCCAAGCATAATGCCGAAGCTGATCAAGCCACTGGCGCCCCAGGGCGACAATCCCAGGCTTTCAGCCGCGGCAATGCCTGGCACGATCAGCGAAAACGCCGTCGCCGCCAGCATCACCCCTGCCCCAAAGCCCAGCAGTGTATCGCTCAATGTCACCGGCATCCGCCGAATGACCAACACTGGGACCGCACCGAGCGCCGTGCCGAGCGCGCAGATGGACCCGCCCTGCAGGGCACGCAAAATGCGCGGTTCCAGGTCAAGCCAGGCCAGCCCGTGGGCCACCAGCAATGCAGTACCTGCCAATAGCAGCAGCGAGCCAAGTGCATAACGAAACATCCGCCCGCTGCTGATCGCCAGTGTGTCAGTGCCCATAGTCGGCCTTAGACCTTGTTATAGAGGTGGATATCAGGCCACAGCGGCCTGATAGCGTGCGGCGACTTCAGGCCAGTTAATGACACTGTAGAACGCATTGATGTATTCCGGGCGACGGTTCTGATAAAGCAGGTAGTAGGCGTGCTCCCAGACGTCGAGGCCGAGGATCGGCGTATTACCGCTCATCAGGGGGCTGTCCTGATTGCCGCTGCTTTCCACCACCAGGGTCTTTTGCGGGGTGACGCTCAGCCAGGCCCATCCACTACCGAAGCGCGTCAACGCGGCTTTGGTGAAAGCATCCTTGAAGCTGTCGAAACCGCCCAATTGTTCCTCGATCGCCTTGCCCAGTGCGCCCTCGGGCTTACCGCCACCTTTGGGCGACATCACGGCCCAGAACAGCGAGTGGTTGGCGTGGCCGCCGCCTTGGTTAATCACGGCTGCACGAAGTTTTTCCGGCAACTGCTGCACGCTGGATACCAGTTTTTCCACCGGCCAGCCCGCAAACTCAGTGCCCTCAACTGCGGCATTAAGGTTGTTGATATAGGTTTGGTGGTGCTTGGTGTAATGGATCTCCATGGTTTGCGCATCGATATGCGGTTCCAAGGCGTCGTAGGCGTAAGGCAAGGCAGGCAAGGTGTAGGTCATATCAATGTGCTCCGTAATGAGGAGTGGTCGGCTGCGCCGCAGTACCGCCCAGCAAGCGATGGGTACGCGGGTACTCGCCGTGATCGCTGATGAAATTCAGTAGCTCGACGTAGGTTTTGCTGCTCTGGCGCAAGGCCGCTTCCCGCAATTGCGGGCTCAGCCGCGAGTCCTGCAGGGTCTGTAAAAGACGCTGGTGAATAGCGCAAAGGTATTCCGCGCTTTCTTCCGGCTGGTTCAGGCGCAGGTGCAAGTCCGCCAGGTTATGATGAGAAATGACGCACGCCGCCACTGCTTCGTCGGCATCCGCCCAGCGTTCGAACAGCACCTGAGCCAGGGCCAGGGCTTGCAAATAGGCCTCGCGAGCGTCAACCAACTCGCCCGCCATAAAGCAGCGATTGGCCCGTTCGATCGTGCGTTTCCAGTGCTCCATGGTGAGCCTCCAAAGCAGGGTCGGTGATTACACGCCGCCGGCCGTGAGCTTTTCCGGATCCAGCAGGACTTCCAGCTGGCTGCGCGGCAGGTCGGTGTGCTCGAGGGCGACATCAATCACCGGACGGCCTTGCTGATACGCCTTCTTGGCAATTTCAGCGGCCTTTTGGTAACCGATAATCGGGTTGAGTGCGGTCACCAAAATCGGGTTGCGCGACAGCGCTTCCTTGAGCTTGGCTTCATTGACCTTGAAGCTGGCGATGGCCTTGTCCGCCAGCAGGCGGCTGGAATTGGCCAGCAATTCGAGGCTGCTGAGCAGGTTCTGGGCGATGATCGGCAGCATCACATTCAGCTCGAAGTTGCCCGATTGACCGGCGATGGTGATCACGGTGTCATTGCCGATGACCTGCGCGGCGACCATGGCCGTCGCTTCCGGGATCACCGGGTTGACCTTGCCAGGCATGATCGAAGAGCCAGGCTGCAGGCCTTCCAGTTCAATTTCACCAAGGCCTGCGAGCGGGCCGGAGTTCATCCAGCGCAGGTCGTTGGCGATTTTCATCAACGACACGGCGGTGGTTTTCAACTGGCCGGAAACGGCGACGGCGGTGTCCTGGGAGCCGATCAGCGCGAACAGGTTTTTGCCTGGGGTGAATTTGACACCGGTCAGGCTGCTCAACTGCTGGCTGAATCGCGCAGCGAATTGCGGGTGTGCGTTGATCCCGGTGCCAACCGCTGTGCCGCCCTGGGCCAGCGCTTGCAAGCTAGGCAGAAGATCCTGCAAATGCGCGATATTGGCCTTGAGTTGCTGCGCCCAGCCATTGAGCACCTGGCTCATGCGTACCGGCATGGCATCCATTAAGTGAGTGCGGCCGGTCTTGATGAACGGGTGAACCTCTTCGGCCTTCTGCTCGATGACTTGAACGAGGTGCAACAGGGCCGGCAGTGTTTGCTCATGCAAAACCAGCGCGGCGCTGACATGGATAGTGGTCGGGATGATGTCGTTGCTGCTCTGGCCGCAGTTCACGTGGTCGTTAGGATTGACCGCCTCGCCCAGCAAACGGCTGGCGAGGGTGGCAATCACCTCGTTGGCATTCATGTTGGAACTGGTGCCGGAACCGGTCTGGAAGATATCCACCGGGAAGTGCGGCATGAAATCGCCTTCCAGCAGGCCTTGGGCGGCATCGACAATAGCCTTGCCCTGCCCTGCGCTGATTTGTTCGAGGTCAACGTTAACCTTGGCCGCCGCAACCTTGGCCAGGATCAGGGCGCGAATGAATTGCGCCGGCATACGTTGATGGCTGATCGGGAAGTTGTTTACCGCGCGCTGGGTTTGGGCGCCATACAAGGCCTCGGCGGGCACTTGCAGCTCGCCCATGCTGTCGCGTTCGATACGGGTGTTACTCATCGTTAGATCCTTGCACGAGGTCGGAGTGAGAAATGGACGGCAGCAATTCGCAGGTCGCCAATTGCCAGGCAAAGGTCTGCCAGCGCTTGAGGCGGCAGGCACAGTGAGAGAGCTTTTCCAGGTCGCGCAGTGGACGCCAAGCCTGGTCCAGGCACAGGGAACGCCAGTGCCACGGCAGCGCTATATCGCTGGCGGTGTCGAGCAGTAAGCGCAATGAGGTTTCAGCGATCGTCCACGGATGGGTCGCGGTGCAGCACGCCAGGTATCGACCTTCGTTGAGGTAATGCTCGATCAGGCGAGGCTCATTTGGATCGAGTGCGCAGCGGATTTGACGACTCATCCAGCGCCAGCTTTCCAGATAAGGATCCTCATGCAGGACAGAACTCATGATCTACACTCGCTCGATAATGATATTCATTATTAAATGATATTAAGAATCAAAACAAGAGCACCAAAGGATTCGTCCCACGACGTAGTTACAAAAAAAGGCGCGCCATCCGTGGGATGGCGCGCCTTTTTCAGGGAGCGTTGAAGGGTTAGCTGCCGGCGACGGTCATCCGCTCGATCAGCACAGAACCTGTGCGAATGTTGCTGCGCAGTTCCAAGTCATTACCCACGGCAACGATCTGCTTGAACATATCGCGCATGTTGCCAGCGATAGTCACTTCCTGAACGGCAAACTGAATCTCGCCGTTTTCTACCCAGAACCCCGCCGCGCCACGGGAGTAATCACCGGTGACCATGTTCAAGCCATGGCCCATCAATTCGGTGACTAGCAAGCCACGGCCCATGCGCCGCAGCAACGCCGCCTGGTCTTCATTGCCATGGGTGACAAACAGGTTATGCACGCCACCGGAGTTCGCCGTGCTTGGCAGGCCGAGTTTGCGACCGGAGTACGTGCCCAATATGTAGGAGACCAATTCACCTTTCTCGACGAATGGCTTGGCATAAGTCGCCAGGCCATCACCATCGAACGACGTGCTGCCCATGGCACGCATCAGGTGCGGGCGTTCATCGATGGTCAGCCACTCGGGAAACAGTTTCTGGCCAATCGCACCTTCCAGGAACGAGGACTTACGGTACAAGTTGCCACCGGAAATCGCCCCCAGGAAGCTGCCGAACAACCCACCGGCAAGTTCTGCCGAAAACAGCACAGGCACTTCGCACGTCGGCACCGGGCGCGCGCCCAGGCGGCTCGCGGCACGCTGCGCAGCACGCTGGCCAATGCTCACCGGGTCCGCCAGCAAATCGCCCTGGCGATTCACGTCGTACCAGTAATCGCGCTGCATCTGCCCATTGGCTTCGGCAATCATCACGCAGCTCAGGCTATGACGAGTGGACGCATAACCGCCGATAAAACCATGACTGTTGCCATACACGCGGCAGCCCTGATGGGTACTCAATGTGGTGCCATCAGCGTTCTTGATGCGCGCATCGGCGTCGAACGCCGCTGCTTCACAGATCAATGCCTGTTCGATGGCTTGCTCAGGCGTGATGTCCCAGGCGTGGAACAGATCGAAATCCTTCAGGTCCTTGGCCATCAGCGCCTTATCGGCCAAACCCGAGCTTTCATCCTCCGAGGTGTGCTTGGCAATCGCCAACGCAGCCGCCACCGTTTCGCGAATCGCTTCCGGGCCACTGGCCGACGTACTGGCCGACCCTTTGCGCTGCCCTGCATACAAGGTAATACCAAACCCTTGGTCGCGATTGAACTCAACGGTTTCCACTTCACGCTGGCGTACCGACGTCGACAGCCCCTGCTCCAGCGACACCGCCACCTCACAGGCACTGGCCCCCTGGCGCTTGGCCTCGGCAAGGATCTGCTCGACTTGTTCCTGCAGTGCCGGTAACGCTTGCGGACCGACGCTTTGGGCTGCACTCATGGTTTTCTCCACTCAAATTCTGCTTTCGGTTAAGGCCATCGAGCGACCGGGCCGGACAAGCGGCCCCCGACTGGTTATCATGGCAGCGTTTCTTTGCGGACTGCCACCATGGTTGATTCTTACGACGACTCCCTCGATGGGGAGAAAAGCAAAACCCAGGTCAAACGCGAGCTGCATGCTCTGGTTGACCTGGGCGAGCGCCTTACAACGCTCAAGAAAGATTTGATTGCAAAACTGCCTTTGACCGACGAAATGCGCCGGGCCTTGGCCGATGCGCCCAAGCACACCGCGAATATCGCGCGTAAACGGCACATCATGTTTATCGGCAAACTCATGCGCGATCAGGACACTGACGCCATTCTGGCTTTGCTTGATCAAACCGATGCCTCCACTCGCCAGTACAACGAACGCTTCCATAACCTGGAGCGTTGGCGTGACCGCTTGATCGCGGGCGATGACGCCGTGCTGGAGAAATTCGTGCTGGACTACCCGGACGCGGACCGCCAGCAACTGCGCTCCCTGATCCGTCAGGCCCAGCACGAGCAGGCGCATAACAAAGCGCCGGCCACCAGCCGTAAAATCTTCAAGTACATCCGAGAGCTGGACGAGACTCAACGCGGCCTGCGCTGATCCTCTTCACCGGGTGGCGGTTTTCGCCACCCGAAGCTCCACCTTTCTTACGAGCCCGTGCCACCCACGGTGATCGCATCAATTTTCAGCGTTGGCTGCCCGACACCCACCGGCACCGACTGCCCGTCCTTCCCGCACGTGCCCACGCCGCTGTCGAGCGACAGGTCGTTACCGACCATCGACACCTTGCTCATGGCTTCCGGACCGTTACCAATCAACGTTGCTCCTTTGACCGGCGCAGTAATCTTGCCGTCTTCGATCAGGTACGCCTCGCTGGTGGAGAACACGAACTTGCCGCTGGTGATGTCCACTTGGCCGCCACCGAGGTTGGCGCAGTAGATGCCGCGCTTCACCGAAGCGATGATTTCCGCCGGGTCGCTTTCGCCACCGAGCATGTAGGTATTGGTCATGCGTGGCATCGGCAAGTGCGCATAGGATTCGCGACGGCCGTTACCGGTGCGCGCCACGCCCATCAAGCGGGCGTTGAGCTTGTCTTGCATGTAGCCCTTGAGCACGCCGTTTTCGATCAGGGTGGTGCACTCGGTCGGCGTACCTTCGTCATCGACGCTCAGCGAGCCACGACGCCCGGTCAGGGTGCCGTCATCGACGATGGTGCAGAGCTTGGACGCGACCATCTCGCCCATACGACCGCTGTAGGCTGAACTGCCCTTGCGGTTGAAGTCACCTTCCAGGCCATGGCCGACCGCTTCGTGCAGCAGTACGCCGGACCAGCCCGATCCCAGCACCACTGGCAAGGTACCCGCCGGCGCCGGAATGGCTTCCAGGTTGACCAGCGCCTGGCGCAGGGCCTCACGGGCATAGCCCATGGCACGGTCGTCGGTGAGGAAATAACGGTAGTCGGTACGCCCACCGCCACCATGGCCACCGCGCTCGCGGCGACCATTCTGTTCGACGATTACACTGACATTGAAGCGCACCAGCGGCCGTACATCCGCCGCCAGGCCGCCGTCGGTGGACGCCACCAGAATGCGCTCCCACACACCGGCCATGCTCACGGTGACCTGCTGGATACGCGGGTCGAGGGCGCGGGTGGCCACGTCGATACGCTTGAGCAGCTCGACCTTTTCCGCACGACTGATGACTTCCAACGGGTTATCCGGTGCGTACAACTGCGCCACATCTTGAGTACTGAACGCCTGAACCGTGCCATTTTGGCCGGCGCGGGAGATTGAGCGCGCAGCACGCGCCGCGAGGCCCAAGGCTTCCAGGGTGATCGCGTTGCTGTAGGCAAAGCCGGTTTTTTCACCGGATTGCGCACGCACGCCGACACCCTGGTCCAGATTGAAGCTGCCTTCCTTGACGATCCCGTCTTCCAGGGACCAGGACTCGGAGATCTGGCCCTGGAAATACAGGTCAGCCGCATCAATGCCCGGTCCGGCCAGATCGCCGAGCACGGTTTGCAAGCTTTCGATGGTCACGCCACCGGGTGCCAGGAGGTGTTCACTGACTGAGGACAACAACTCGCTCATAGGTATGACCTTAAATTCATCGTTCCGAAGCAGGCCGCTGTGCGCCCTGCGAGAAAAAGCGCCGATGGTTGACCACCGGCATGCGCGCCCGTATCGACGCCTGTTCACTGCTATCGCGCTCGGCCAGCAACACCGCTTCGCCTGTATCCTGTTGTGTCAGCACGCGCCCCCAGGGGTCGACAATGGCTGCGTGGCCATGGGTTTCCCGGGGGCCCGGGTGTACACCACCTTGCGCCGCCGCCAGCAGGTAGCACTGGGTCTCGATGGCCCGTGCGCGAATCAGCACGTCCCAATGAGCGGCGCCGGTCACTGCCGTAAACGCCGAAGGCGCCGTAATCAATTCAGCCCCCGCCGCGCGCAACTCGCTGTAGAGCTCGGGGAAGCGCAAGTCGTAACACACCGTCAAGCCCAAACGGCCGACGGGCGTATCTGCCACCACCACATTACCCCCGAAAGCATAGTCGTCGGATTCACGGTAACGACCGCGAGCATCAGCGACATCCACATCGAAAAGGTGCAGCTTGTCGTAACGAGCCACGATTTCGCCGCGATCATCAACCAGCAGCGAGCAGGCGTTGGACTTGGCGTGCGGTTGGTCCTCTGGCGGCAACGGCAACGTGCCGGCCACTATCCATAAGGTGAGGTCGCGGGCGGTCTGTTTCAACCACGGCAGGATCGGACCTTCGCCCAGCGCCTCGGCGCGGCCGATATCAGCCACATCGCGACGCCCCATGGCAGCGAAGTTTTCCGGCAGCACCGCCAACTTCGCCCCACCCGCAGCCGCCCGCTCCAGCAAGCGCCGGGCCTGGGCCAGGTTAGCCAGCACATCGCTCTGGCTGACCATTTGAATTACCGCAAAGGACATGGGCCGACACTCCATAAAAGGCATGCGGCCATGCTACTCCACAGGCCCTCAGTTTGGTTTTTCAAATGGCTTGTCGAAGGTGATTTTCGGGTCCTTCCACGGCCCTTCGACCTTGTATTGCACGCTCGCGAAGCGTGCAACACGATCACCAATCAGCTTGTCGATCAGGAACAGCGCGCCACCAATGGCGGGCGCCCCCACGATCAGCGCTGCGATCGGAAGGTTATTGGTAACCGGCAGGGTGACCAGCAGCTTGGCGTCGACACGGTCTGCTACCAGGTCCAGGGTGCCGTTGAGCTCCAGGTTGGTAGAAGGCCCGGTCATGGTGATCGGTTCACGGGTTACAAATACACCGCTACTCGCCGCCAACAAGCCTTTGACTCGGTCATAGCTCAAGCCCTTGCCGAGCAAGTCCGAGAAGTCCAGACGCAACCGGCGCCCGATGGAGTTGAAGTTCAGCAGGCCAAATACCCGCAGGGCCTGGGCGCCACCCTCCACTTCCACGAACTGGCCGTTGCGGAACGCGGCATCCAAGCTGCCGGAGAAGCGCTTAGGCCCGACATAGGCTGGCGAACCAGGCCAGCGACCATCCACATCCAAGTGGAAATCCTGGCTGGTGACGGTGGGGGCATAGCCCCAGCCCTTGAGCACATCGGCGATATTCTTACCGTCCAAACGGCCCTTGTACCAACTGCTGCTGTCGCCCGCCGCACCTTCCCAACCACCGGCGCCCTTGAGCTGCATGCCCTTGAGGCCCAGGTCCAGGTTATTGAAGACCAGGCCTTTGGCGGTCGGGCGGATTTTCAGCGACCAGGCGCCCACCAGCTCCGGGCCCTGGAACAGCTGATCAATGGCGATATCCAGCGCCGGAATATCCTTGGGATCGATACTTGCCAAAGGGTCCGGCGCGTTTTCGTCCGCCTGCACCGTCGGATCCACCGCCGGCAGTTTCACATATTGCAGGTTGATCGCAATCGGCGCGCCCTTGGCGTCAGGCAGGTCGACTGTGCCCTTGGCCTGCTGGCTGTCGAGCTGCAAGCCCCAGGCCGCCTGTTTGCGGTTGAGTTGCAGGTTGACCTGATCGAACTGGGTGCCCAGACCGGTGAGTTTGCCGATTTTGAAGTCGGCACTGCTCAGCAGTTGCTTGGCACTCCCCCCCGGGTCATTGCCGGCGTACTGGTTCACCAGCTTTTTCCACGGATCGATGTCCAGCTCCGAGAGCACACCACGAATGCGCAAACCCTTGGCGCCCGGCAGCACGGCGTCCCCATCCCCGAGGAACAGTTCACCGCGGCCATCATTGAATCTGTCCGGCGGCGCAGCAAAGGTGAAGTTCGCCAGTTCGCCGTAATCGAACCAATAACGGCGCTCGGCGCCCTGCAAGGTCATGCGAAACACACTGTCACGCCCCTGGCTGGCTGGCATCCCGAACGGCGCGGGCAAATCCACCGCCACACCCTTGAGGTTGGAGCTGACCATCAGTTGGCTGTCGGCACCGTCCAGGGTCAATTGCAGTTGGTAGGGAATATCGCCAGACACCGGCAGCGGTTGGCTGACGTTCAACCAGTCCGTCAGCCGCTTGACCGTCACCTGACCCTTGGCAGCCACGCGGGTGCTGATGCTGCCCGGCTTGCCATCGGCGAAAATCTGCGCGGTGATCGGCCGGTCAAACGCTTGGGCCGTGATGTTCTGGCCACTGAGGCCTTTGGTGCTGTCAAAACGGAAATCACCCTTGAGCTGGGTCAGGTCCAGGGTCGGCTCAGCCAGTTGCAAGCGCGACTTATCGGTTTTGAAGTCCACCACGATTTTTGGATCGGCACCCTTGGTCAACGGAATATCCAGGTCAAGGCTGCCTTGCAAGTCGCCCTCACCCTTCCATCCGGCGAACGTCGATGCGGTGCCAATCGGCGCTTCCTGGAGGATTTTCAGACCATCGCCCAAGCCGCCGGCAAAATTACCGGTGAGCAACAGGTGACTGTCCTTGCCGGCAGGTGCGTGAGGGATATTGACGTAGATGTCCTTGACCTTCGTGTCGAGCAACTGGCCTTTGCTGGCCAGGATGCGCACACCGCTTTCCTCGACAAACACTTCGCCATTGACCTTGCTCACATGCGGCCAGCCCGGTTGAAAGGCCAGTTCAGCGTCATGCACCTTGAAAAACAGGCTGATATTGCGCGAAGCCGGCAGCGCGTCGTGGTTCAGCGAACCCTGGTACTGGAAGAACCCTTGATCCACCGCGCCCTTGAGAATCGCCGTGCGCAGCCATTCATCCAGTGCGGGGCTCAATACCGCCGGCAAGTACTTGGGAGTGAAGCGCCCATCACCCTCGACCAAGCCGACGCGCAGGTCCATGTAGTCTTCCTGGCTGTGGTCAAAATGCAGGCGAATCAGAAAGTCAGCAGCCACCTTGCCCTCTTCGCCCAGCACCTTGATATACGGGGCGATCAGGGTGAAGCCTTCTTTGTCCAGCTTCCACGTCAGGCGCGCATTGGCCTGGATGTACTGCCACGGCTTGGCAAAGATCGGATCGAGGTGCAGGGAAAAATCCTTGCTGTCCATGCGCAACTCGCCCTGGCCCAAGTCGCCGCTGATGCTGCCGGAAACGTTACGCGCGGCCGGGGCGCCAGAGTAGGCATCAAAACCGACGCGATCGAGGTTGGCAGCGAAGCTGAGTTTTTGATCGGTAGTGTCTTGAGGGCGAAAATCCACCAGCACGTTACGCAACAGGCCAGTGGCCTTGAGGTGCTCTACAGTCTTGGCGAACCCTTCCGGCAGCGGTGCCAGGGCGTTGAGCAGTGGCGTGATTGGCGTCAGGTCAAGGCGGTCGGCCTGCAGCTTCCAGACTTCCTGAGCCTTGTCGGTGGCCAGGGTTTGTTGCAGTTGCACGCGCGACTCCCAGCGCGTTTCCCCCAGGTTCATCGCCAGTGAGTCGAACAGCACCTTGAGGCCCGTGTCACTGCGTTGCAGGTAGGCGGTGAGCGCAAGGTTTTCGATATGCACGGGCTTACGATCGGCGTAGCTGCCCTTGACCTGCGGCGAGTTCAGACGCACCACCGCACTCTGTACGGTACCTTTGGCCCAGTTCAGCCAGAATTCGCCACCGGCCTTGAACTGAGTGAGTTTCCACTGCTGGGTCAGCTTGGCAGGAATCCATTTGGCCCAGTCGCTTTGCGGCAGGCTCAGATAGGCCTGGACTTCAGCGTCTTTCCACTGGCTGGCACGAATACGCGTGCGCAGGCTCATGGCAAGGGGCTGGCCGTCCGGCAAGGTCAAGCGCGCGTCCAAGCGTTGGCGGGTGATGCCGGTATGCAAGCTGAGGCCGACATACGTCAGGGTCACTGGCGCATGGTCAAACGGTTGCAACGTCACCTGGCTGTCGAGCAGCGACACACGCTTGACCAACTGCATGCGCTTGAGCAACTGCTCCGGGTCCAGCGGCTGGTCGTCCTGCACCGGCAGACCTTGCAGGACCCATTTCCCGTCCTTGTCTTCCTTGGCACTGAGCTGCAGGCCACTGACTTGCAAATGCGCAATGCGCACTTCGCGGGCCATCACGCTTGCCCAGATGTCCGGTACCACTTCGACCTGGTCCAGGCGCAAGCCACTGTTGCCCTCGCCCACCATCACATCATGGGCCAGCAATACCGGCGCGAAGCCGCTCCAGCGGCCTTCCAGGCTGCCGATGTGCACAGGCATGACCACCGCAGCCTGGGCCTTGGCCTCGACTTCCGCACGGTACTCGGCCACCAGCGGCGTCAATTCACGCCCCAGACTCACATACACCGCCGCCAATACCAGCAGCAAGGCACAAAGGCCAAGGCCCCAACGGGTCAAAGCGGCAAAAAAGCGTATCAGACGCTCCATGTCAGGCGACCCTCAAGGCGGTAGTCGGACGGCAGATCAAGGTCTGCCAGTCTCATAAAAAGAAAACGATTGGGGATCAGAGCAGCACCACGTCGTATTGTTCCTGGGAATACATGGTTTCAACCTGGAAGCGTATCGTGCGCCCGATAAACCCTTCCAGTTCGGCAACGTTGCCGGACTCTTCGTCCAACAGCCGGTCCACCACTTTTTGGTTGGCCAGCACTCTATAACCTTCGGCCTGGTAAGCACGTGCCTCTCGTAGGATTTCGCGGAAAATCTCGTAGCAAACCGTTTCCGGGGTCTTCAATTTACCGCGTCCCTGGCAGCTGCTGCACGGCTCGCACAGCACCTGCTCAAGGCTTTCGCGGGTGCGCTTGCGGGTCATTTGCACCAGGCCCAACTCGGTAATACCGATGATGTTGGTCTTGGCGTGATCGCGCTCCAGCTGCTTCTCGAGGGTACGCAGCACCTGGCGCTGGTGCTCTTCATCTTCCATGTCGATGAAATCGATGATGATGATCCCGCCCAGGTTTCGCAGGCGCAGCTGGCGGGCAATCGCGGTGGCCGCTTCGAGGTTGGTCTTGAAAATGGTTTCTTCAAGGTTGCGATGACCAACAAATGCGCCGGTGTTGACGTCGATGGTGGTCATGGCTTCTGCCGGGTCCACCACCAGGTAGCCGCCGGATTTGAGCGGCACCTTGCGTTCCAGGGCTTTCTGGATTTCGTCTTCGACACCATACAGGTCGAAGATCGGCCGTTCGCCGGGGTAGTGTTCCAGGCGGTCGGCAATTTCCGGCATCAATTCGGCAACGAATTGCGTGGTGCGCTGGAAAGTTTCCCGCGAGTCGATGCGAATTTTCTCAATCTTGGGGCTGACCAAGTCGCGCAACGTGCGCAGGGCCAGGCCCAAGTCTTCATAAATAACGCTGGGTGCACTGATGGTCTTGATCTGGGCATCGATCTGGTCCCACAGGCGCCGCAGGTAGCGGATGTCCATGAGGATCTCATCGGCACCAGCGCCTTCAGCGGCGGTGCGCAGGATAAACCCACCGGCTTCCTTGATGCCCTCGGCCGCCACGCAGTCGCTGACCACCTTCTTCAGGCGCTCGCGCTCGGCTTCGTCCTCGATCTTCAGGGAAATGCCGACATGCGCGGTACGCGGCATGTACACCAGGTAACGCGACGGAATCGACAGCTGAGTGGTCAGGCGTGCGCCCTTGGAGCCGATGGGGTCCTTGGTGACTTGCACCACCAGGCTCTGCCCTTCATGCACCAGGGCGCTGATACTTTCGACCGCCGGGCCTTCGCGCAGGGAAATCTCGGAGGCATGGATAAACGCAGCTCGGTCCAGGCCAATATCGACAAATGCCGCCTGCATCCCCGGCAATACCCGCACTACCTTGCCTTTGTAGATATTGCCGACGATCCCGCGCTTCTGGGTGCGCTCCACGTGCACTTCTTGCAGAACACCGTTCTCTACCACCGCCACGCGCGATTCCATCGGCGTGATATTGATCAGAATCTCTTCACTCATGGCTGGGTCTCGTTCAGGCGTTTTCACAATAGTGACCGGTCGCTTAAGGCTGGGCGCGCCAATAACGGCGTTCAGCGCGCGGTAAGGTTTTGCCAACAGGGTATGCCGAATTGGTCGAGCAGTTGCGCGGTTTCGCACACCGGCAGCCCTACCACGGCGGAATAACTGCCATTGAGGCCGGCGACAAACACCGAACCCAACCCTTGGATAGCATAGCTGCCTGCTTTGTCCTGAGGTTCACCACTGTGCCAGTAGGTTGTAGCCTCCTCGACAGAAATCCCACGAAAAAGCACACGACTGCTGACACATCGGGTTTCGCAACGCTGGCCGTCGGTAAGGGATATGGCGGTGAGCACTTCGTGTTCACGCCCCGACAGGGCCATCAACATCGCCAAGGCATCGGCCTGGTCCACAGGTTTGCCGAGGATCTGGCCATCGACGATCACGGCAGTGTCGGCCCCCAGCACACAGGCGCCAGCAGGGTGTTCAAGCGCAGCAAAACCCGCCGCTGCCTTGCCCCGCGCTAAACGCTCGACGTAGGAAACAGCAGATTCGTTTGTGAGAGGGGTTTCATCAATGGCGGCGCTGACCACGGTGAAAGGCACACCGATCTGGGTCAGCAGTTCACGCCGCCTCGGTGAGCCCGAGGCCAGGTAAAGCGAATTCATTGCAGACTCTCCCTGTAGGGTTCGATAACCAGGCAGAGCCTCGCAATCCATTCAATTGATCTTATAGCGACGACGCAACCCACGCAGACCAAAACTGATCCACGGCCACAGCAAGGCGCTGACCAGGGCCGGCAATACCAGCGCCAAGGTCGGCTGCCGGTTACCGGTCAAGGCGCTGAGCCACAGCTGAACAAGCTGCGCCAGGCCGAAAATCACCAGGATCACCAGGCACTGCTGCCACATCGGGAACATGCGCAGACGCTGCTGCAACGACAGCACCAGGAAAGTGATCAGGGTCAGGATCAATGCGTTCTGGCCCAGCAAGGTGCCATAGAGCACATCTTCCGCCAAGCCCAGGAACATGGCGGTGACCATGCCGACTTTATGCGGCAGGTTCAGCGACCAGAAGGCCAGCAGCAGCGCCAGCCAGAGCGGGCGCAGGATTTCCATGAACTGTGGCAGCGGCGAAACGCTGAGCAGCAGGCCGATGGCGAAGGTCAGCCAGACAATCCAGCCATTTTGCGAATGAGTACCGGCCATTATTCCTCCCTCTGCCGCGTGGTTGCCGGGGCGGTAGCCGCTGGGCGCGCAGCCGGAGCAGCAGCAGGCGGTTTAGTCACGGGTGCTGCGGCAGACGGCGTCGACGCGGGTGGTTTGGTCGTGGCCGGTTTGACCGTGTGCGCTGCAGGCTTGACGGGCGTAGCCACGGCCGGTGCCACCGCAGGCGTAGCCGGTACGGCAGTGGAAGGCTTGGGCACGGTGGCAGGAATGATCGGCGCCGTGCCGTTCTTCTGGTCTTCCGCTTCCTGAGCCTGGGCGGCGTCGTTGGCGCGCTCTTCCGGGGTGCGATTGTCGCTGAACACCAGCAGCAGGTAGCGGCTGCGGTTCAAGGCGGCAGTCGGCACGGCACGCACAATGGCGAACGGCTGACCGGAATCGTGGATGACTTCCTTCACCGTCGCCACCGGATAACCCGCCGGGAACCGCTGACCCAGGCCGGAGCTGACCAACAGGTCGCCTTCCTTGATGTCGGCGGTATCGGCCACATGGCGCAGTTCCAGGCGCTCGGGGTTGCCGGTGCCGCTGGCAATCGCACGCAGGCCGTTGCGGTTGACCTGCACCGGAATACTGTGGGTGGTGTCCGTCAGCAGCAATACCCGCGAGGTGTAGGGCATCAGCTCAACCACCTGGCCCATCAGGCCACGTGCATCAAGCACCGGCTGGCCGAGGACCACACCGTCGCGCTCACCCTTGTTGATGATGATGCGGTGGGTGAAGGGGTTGGGGTCCATGCCGATCAACTCGGCCACTTCGACCTTTTCGTTGACCAGCGCGGAGGAATTGAGCAACTCGCGCAGCCGAACGTTCTGCTCGGTGAGGGCCGCGAGCTTTTGCATGCGCCCCTGCAACAGCAGGTTTTCGGTCTTGAGTTTTTCATTTTCGGCAACCAGCTCAGTGCGGCTGCCAAATTGGCTGGCCACGCCCTGGTACAGACGTTGCGGCAGGTCGGTGATCCAGTAGGTCTGCATCAACACCAGCGACATTTGGCTGCGCACGGGCTTAAGCAGTGCAAAGCGAGCATCGACCACCATCAGCGCGACCGAAAGCACGACCAGCACCAACAGGCGCACGCCCAATGAGGGGCCTTTGGCGAAAAGCGGTTTAATAGGCCGCTCCTCCCAGGCAAATGTTCTCTTTATTCATACGGCATCTAACCGGCCTGGATGCAGATTGAAGAAGATAAACGCCAACAGGCAGCACTGCAAAGTGCTGCCTGCGGGCGAAACATGGGCTTACCAGCAACGACTCATTCGCTGGAGAGCAGGTCCATGGTGTGTTTATCCATCATTTCCAGTGCACGGCCACCGCCACGGGCGACGCAGGTCAGCGGGTCTTCGGCGACGATCACCGGCAGGCCGGTTTCCTGGGCCAGCAGTTTGTCGAGGTCGCGCAGCAAGGCGCCACCACCGGTCAACACCAGGCCACGCTCGGCGATGTCGGAAGCCAGTTCCGGCGGCGATTGCTCCAGGGCGCTCTTCACAGCCTGAACGATGGTGGCCAGGGACTCTTGCAGAGCTTCCAGCACTTCATTGGAGTTCAGGGTGAAAGCACGTGGAACGCCTTCGGCCAGGTTGCGACCGCGAACATCAACTTCGCGCACTTCGCCGCCCGGGTAAGCGGTACCGATTTCCTGCTTGATGCGCTCAGCGGTGGATTCGCCGATCAGGCTGCCGTAGTTACGACGCACATAGGTGATGATCGCTTCGTCGAAGCGGTCGCCGCCTACACGTACGGATTCGGCATACACCACACCGTTCAGGGAAATCAGGGCGATTTCAGTGGTACCACCACCGATATCCACCACCATCGAACCGCGGGCTTCTTCAACCGGCAGGCCGGCACCGATCGCAGCAGCCATTGGCTCTTCGATCAGGAACACTTCCCGGGCACCGGCGCCGAGGGCCGATTCACGGATGGCTCGACGCTCAACCTGGGTGGACTTGCACGGCACGCAGATCAGCACACGAGGGCTGGGCTGCAGGAAACTGTTTTCGTGAACCTTGTTGATGAAGTACTGCAGCATCTTCTCGCAGACACTGAAGTCAGCGATCACGCCGTCTTTCATCGGACGAATGGCGGCAATATTGCCTGGTGTGCGGCCGAGCATGCGCTTGGCCTCGGTGCCGACGGCAACGACACTTTTCTGATTACCATGGGTCCGAATGGCCACAACTGATGGCTCATTCAGGACGATACCGCGCTCGCGCACGTAAATAAGGGTGTTGGCAGTGCCCAGGTCAATGGAAAGATCGCTGGAAAACATGCCACGCAGTTTCTTGAACATGGGAAAGGGACCCTAGGCAACGCGTGGGTAAAAAAGTGCGGCAAACTCTAACAACGACAGGGATTTTGGGCAAGGCGCCAATGTGCTAAATTGGCCGACTTTCTGTGCACCAACCCCCACAATCGCGGCCGTAAGACCGTAGAAATGCGGTAGTGTTCCGACAATCTAACACACGGACAGCCTCCGTTCTGTTTTCCACTGGAGATTCCCATGACACTTGAACGCTCCGACGTGGAAAAAATCGCGCATCTGGCCTCGCTTGGCCTTAATGATGCCGATCTTCCACAGACCACCGCAGCCCTGAACAGTATTCTCGGGCTGGTCGACCAAATGCAGGCCGTGAATACCGACGGCATCGAGCCCCTGGCTCATCCACTGGAAGCCAGCCAGCGCCTGCGCGCAGACGTCGTGACCGAGCGTAATAATCGCGAGGCTTACCAGTCCATTGCGCCAGCGGTCGAAAACGGCCTGTACCTGGTTCCGAAAGTCATCGACTAAAGGGAAAGAGCCTGCAATGCATCACATGACTCTGGCCGAGATCGCCCGCGGTCTCGCCGAAAAAAAGTTTTCTTCCGAAGAGCTGACCAAGACCCTGCTTGCGCGTATCGCCGAGCTTGATCCAAAGGTTAACAGCTTCATCAGCCTCACCGAAGAGCTGGCCTTGAGCCAGGCAAAGGCTGCCGACGCACGTCGCGCCAACGGTGAAAATGGCGCGCTGCTGGGCGCACCTATTGCCCACAAGGACTTGTTCTGCACCCAGGGCATTCGCACCAGCTGCGGCTCGAAGATGCTCGACAACTTCAAGGCGCCCTACGACGCCACCGTGGTGTCCAAGCTGGCCGCCGCCGGCGCCGTGACCCTGGGCAAGACCAACATGGACGAATTCGCCATGGGTTCGGCCAACGAGTCGAGCTACTACGGCGCAGTAAAAAACCCCTGGAACCTGGACCACGTGCCCGGCGGTTCCTCCGGTGGTTCGGCTGCCGCAGTGGCTGCGCGCTTCCTGCCCGCCGCCACCGCCACCGACACCGGCGGCTCGATTCGCCAGCCGGCCGCGTTCACCAACCTCACCGGTTTGAAGCCGACGTACGGTCGCGTTTCCCGCTGGGGCATGATCGCCTACGCGTCCAGCCTTGATCAGGGTGGCCCTCTGGCACGCACGGCCGAAGACTGCGCGATTTTGTTACAAGGCATGGCAGGCTTCGATAAACAGGACTCCACCAGCATCGATGAGGCCGTGCCGGACTACAGCGCCAGCCTTAACACCTCGCTCAAAGGCCTGCGCATCGGCGTGCCAAAGGAATACTTCAGCGCTGGCCTCGACCCGCGTATCGCGGAGCTGGTGCACAACAGCGTCAAGACGCTGGAAAGCCTCGGTGCTGTGATCAAGGAAATCAGCCTGCCGAACAACCAGCACGCGATTCCTGCGTACTACGTAATCGCCCCGGCAGAAGCGTCATCCAACCTGTCGCGCTTCGATGGCGTGCGCTTCGGCTACCGCTGCGAAAACCCGAAAGACCTCACCGACCTTTATAAGCGCTCACGTGGCGAAGGCTTCGGTGCCGAAGTGCAACGCCGCATCATGGTCGGCGCCTACGCCCTGTCGGCTGGCTACTACGACGCTTACTACCTCAAGGCGCAGAAAATCCGGCGCCTGATCAAGAACGACTTCATGGCTGCCTTTGAAGACGTCGACGTGATCCTCGGTCCAACCACGCCGAACCCGGCCTGGAAGATCGGTGCCAAGACCGGCGACCCGATCGCCGAGTACCTGGAAGACCTGTACACCATCACCGCCAACCTCGCGGGCTTGCCGGGCTTGTCCATGCCTGCCGGTTTCGTCGATGGCCTGCCGGTGGGCGTGCAATTGCTCGCCCCGTATTTCCAGGAAGGCCGCCTGCTCAATGTGGCGCACCAGTACCAGTTGAACACCGACTGGCACACCCGCACCCCTACCGGCTTCTGAGGACAACACTATGCAATGGGAAGTTGTGATCGGGCTGGAGATTCATACCCAGCTCGCCACCCAATCGAAGATTTTCTCCGGTAGCGCCACCACGTTCGGCTCCGAGCCCAACACCCAGGCCAGCCTGGTAGACCTGGGCATGCCCGGTGTACTGCCGGTGCTGAACCAGGAAGCGGTGCGCATGGCGGTGATGTTCGGCCTGGCGATTGACGCCGAGATCGGCCAGCACAACGTGTTCGCGCGCAAGAACTACTTTTACCCGGACCTGCCCAAGGGCTACCAGATCAGCCAGATGGAATTGCCGATCGTCGGCAAGGGCCACCTGGACATTCCTCTGGAAGACGGCACCATCAAGCGCGTCGGCGTCACCCGCGCCCACCTGGAAGAAGATGCTGGCAAGAGCCTGCACGAAGAATTCCCGGGCGCGACCGGTATCGACCTGAACCGCGCCGGCACGCCGCTGCTGGAAATCGTCTCCGAGCCGGACATGCGCAGCGCCAAGGAAGCCGTGGCCTACGTCAAGACGATCCACGCGCTGGTGCGCTACCTGGGCATCTGCGACGGCAACATGGCCGAAGGCTCGCTGCGCTGCGACTGCAACGTGTCGATCCGTCCCAAGGGCCAATCCGAGTACGGCACCCGCTGCGAGATCAAGAACGTCAACTCGTTCCGCTTCATCGAGAAGGCGATCAACAGCGAAGTGCGTCGCCAGATCGAACTGATCGAAGACGGCGGCAAGGTCATCCAGCAAACCCGCCTGTACGACCCGAACAAAGACGAAACCCGCGCCATGCGCAGCAAAGAGGAAGCCAACGACTACCGTTACTTCCCCGATCCGGACCTGTTGCCGGTGGTCATCGAAGACTCGTTCCTCAATGACGTGCGCGCCACCCTGCCGGAGCTGCCGCAGCAAAAACGCGAGCGCTTCCAGGAGCAGTTCGGCCTATCGGTCTACGATGCCAGCGTTTTGGCCTCCAGCCGCGAACAAGCCAACTACTTTGAAAAAGTCGTGAGCATTGCCGGTGACGCCAAGCTGGCGGCCAACTGGGTAATGGTTGAGCTGGGCAGCCTGCTGAACAAGCAGGGCCTGGAAATCGACGAAGCGCCAGTCACCGCCGAGCAACTGGGCGGCATGCTGCTGCGCATCAAGGACAACACCATCTCCGGCAAAATCGCCAAGACTGTGTTTGAAGCCATGGCCAGCGGTGAAGGCAGCGCGGACGAGATCATCGAGAAGCGTGGCCTCAAGCAAGTCACCGACAGCGGCGCGATTTCGGCCGTTCTGGATGAAATGCTCGCGGCCAATGCCGAGCAGGTCGAGCAATACCGTGCGTCAGACGAAGCCAAGCGCGGCAAGATGTTCGGCTTCTTTGTGGGCCAGGCGATGAAAGCCTCCAAAGGCAAGGCCAACCCGCAACAAGTGAACGAGCTGCTGAAAAGCAAGCTTGAAGGCTGATAGCAATGAATGGTCCGGGGGAGATTTCATGCTCTACTCGGACCCCCTGTGGGAGCGGGCTTGCTCGCGAATGCGGTGGATCAGTAAATGAATATTTAGCTGACACACCGCATTCGCGAGCAAGCCCGCTCCCACATTTGTGACGGGGGCATCTTGAAAATGAAGCGTCTACTCGGCCTACTGGCCTTGTTCTCTCTACTGGCCGGCTGCGCCAACGGCGTCATCAACCCCAACGGCTATGACGAAACCGGCACCGCCTCCTATTACGGCGCCAAACACCACGGCAATAAGACTGCCAGCGGTGAACCCTTCAACCAATACGGCCTGACCGCCGCCCACCGGCGCTTACCGTTCGGTACCCAGGTCAAAGTCACCAATCTCGACAACGACAAATCCGTGGTTGTCCGCATCAATGATCGCGGCCCGCACACCCGTGGGCGCTTGATCGATCTTTCACGCAAGGCTGCCGAGCAGCTAGGCATGATCAGCAGCGGTACGGCGCGAGTGCGCGTACAAGCCTTGAGCAACTGACGATGGAGCCCTGGCCATTTTTGGATTAACCGCCCTCTCGCCCTGGAGCCTGCTGGAATTGGTCAGCGGCCTGCTGCTACTGATCATCGGCGCCGAAATCCTGGTGCGCGCGGCCGTGCGCCTGGCCGCAAGCCTCAAGGTACGGCCGCTGATCATCGGCCTGACGATCGTCGCCTTCGGCAGCAGCGCGCCACAGATGACCGTCAGCCTGCAGGCCACCCTGGCGGGCAATACAGACATCGCCGTGGGCAGCGTAATCGGCAGCAGCATCTTCAACATCCTGGTGACCCTGGGCCTGTCGGCGCTGATCATTCCGCTGCGAGTCTCGCGCCAGCTGGTGCGCCTGGACATCCCAGTGATGATCCTGGCCGGGCTGCTGGTGTTTACCCTGGCGGCCAATGAAGAACTTACGCCCACCGACGGCCTGTTGCTGCTCGTGGCCCTGGCTGCTTACCTCGGCGTTTTGCACTACCAGACCCGTCACTCTCGCCGCCCACGTACGCTGGACACAGTGGCCCGCGCACCCTGGCTGAGCAGCGTGCTGCAGATGCTCAGCGGGTTGTTGATCCTGGTGCTGGCTGGGCATTTGCTGCTGGGCGCGGCGGTGGATGTGGCGGGCGATCTGGGCCTGTCGGAGCGTGTGATTGGCCTGACACTGATCGGCGTCGGCACCTCGCTGCCGTGCCTGGCGACTTCGCTGATTGCCGCCCTGCGCGGGCAGCGGGAAATTGCCGTGGGCAATGTGATCGGCAGCAACCTGTTCAATCTGCTTGGCGTCTTGGGCTTGACCGCCATGCTCGCCCCTTCGCCGCTGTCAGTATCGCCCAACGCCCTGGACTTCGACCTGCCGGTGATGCTCGCTGTCGTGGTGCTGTGCCTGCCGATGTTCTATACCGGCTACCGCCTGACCCGCGCCGAAGGCCTGGTGCTGCTGGGCCTGTACCTGGCGTACGGGCTGCACGTGATGGCGTTCACCACCGGAATGCCCCTGGCCAACAAGCTCGAGCAACTGATGTTGTTTTATGTCCTGCCAGTGCTGGTGGCTTTTCTGTTGTTCAGCACGCTGCGAGCCTGGCGCCGCCAACACAAGAGGGAATCGCAATGACCGATCAGAAAAAGCCCGGGGTTGAAATGCGTCGCCAGGTCATGGGCGATGTGTTCGTTGACCGCGCCCTGGGCAATGCCACCGAGTTCACCCAGCCGCTGCAGGACTTCGTCAACGAACATGCCTGGGGCAGTGTATGGAACCGCGAAGGGTTGCCGCTGAAAACCCGCAGCCTGATCACCCTCGCCGCCCTGACCGCACTCAAGTGCCCGCAGGAACTCAAGGGCCATGTGCGGGGCGCTCTGAATAATGGTTGCACCGTGGAAGAGATCCGCGAGGCGCTGCTGCATTGCGCGGTGTATGCCGGTGTGCCGGCGGCGATTGATGCGTTTCGGGCGGCACAGGAAGTGATTGAGGCGTATCAGGCCGATAAGCAGTGACTTTTAAATAGCTATCGCAGGCAAGCCAGCTCCCACATTCTGATTTGTGAATACATTGAAAGTGTGGGAGCTGGCTTGCCTGCGATTGGCCCTGAACCACACCGCCACTCTCAGATCCAACCACCCGCCTGCAACACAAAAATCCCGATATTCGTAGTCACCGCCGCCATCAAGGTGGTGATCACGATAATCGCCGCCGCCAATTCATGGTTACCGTCAGCCGCCCTGGCCATCACGAAGCTTGCAGCGGCGGTTGGTGCGCCGAAGTACAGGAACAAAATCCCCAACTCTGGCCCTCGGAAGCCAAGCAACCATGCCCCCAGAGTGGCGACGACCGGGAGCCAGACCATTTTCATCAAGCTCGCGCTCAACGCCATGTTGCCGCTCTTGCGCAATGCCGCCAGGGACAACGTGCCGCCAATGCAGATCAACGCCAGTGGCAACGTAGTGTCTGCCAGGTACTGCAGGGATTTTTCCAGCCAGCCCGGCAGGCCGATTTGAAAATAGGCGAACGGCGCAGCCACGATCACACTGATGATCAGCGGGTTGGCCACCACACTTTTGAAAATGCTCCACGGGTCGGACTTGATCACCGGGCTGTACACCGCCAGCACAATGGTCGACAGCGTGTTGTAGAACAGGATCACCAGCGCCGCGAGGATCGCGCCGAGGGAGATACCGTAGTCGCCGTACATACTGGCCGCGAGCGCCAGGCCGATCACCCCGTTGTTGCCGCGAAACGCGCCTTGGGTGTAGATGCCTCGGTCTTCACGCTTGCATCGAAAGATCGCCCAGCCCCAGGCCAGGGCAAAGCTGAGCAAGGTGGCGACGGAAAAGTAAATCAGCAAGCCCGGCTTGAGCGCCGAATGCAGGTCGGCATGCAGGATGCCGAGGAACAGCAACGCCGGCATGGTGACGTTGAACACCAGGGACGAAGCCGTGTGGATAAAGTTGTCGTTGATCCAGTTGATGCGCTTGAGCAGCACACCGAGGAACAGCATGGCAAACACCGGCGCGGTGATGGTGAGGGTGGTGAGGAAAATTGCCAGCATGCCGGGGAGAACCTTGGTGACCGTCGTTAGGTGGCTAATGATAAGCCAGTGCGGGCCGCTTCGTCTGGTCCAGATACCTGTAGTGAGCGGGCTTGCCCCGCGCTGGGGGGCAAGCCGCCCCATCTCCGGCACTGAGTTTCTCCAGTTGGAACTCAGTCGCCTGGGTTTGGGGCGGCTTCGCCCCCCAGCGCGGGGCAAGCCCGCTCACTACAGTCAAGTAATCGGCGCAGGGTTAAACAAGGTGATGTCGTTATGCAGCTTGTGATGCTCCGCCCACGTCTGCTTTTTGCCGCTGGCCACATCCAGGTAGAAGTGAAACAACTCCCAACCCAACTCCTCGATGCTCGCGCGCCCAGTCGCAATACGCCCGGCGTCGATATCAATCAGGTCCGGCCAGCGCTGCGCCAGCTCCGTGCGGGTCGACACCTTTACCACCGGCGCCATCGCCAGCCCATAAGGCGTGCCACGCCCGGTGGTGAACACGTGCAGGTTCATCCCCGCCGCCAGTTGCAAGGTGCCGCACACAAAGTCACTGGCCGGCGTGGCGCAAAAGATCAGGCCCTTGCCCTTGAAACGCTCGCCCGGGCCCAGCACACCATTAATTGCGCTGCTGCCGGATTTGACGATAGAGCCCAAGGACTTCTCGACAATGTTCGACAAGCCGCCCTTCTTGTTGCCCGGCGTGGTGTTGGCGCTGCGATCCGCTTCGCCCTTGGCCAGGTAACGGTCGTACCAGTCCATTTCCCTGACCAGTTCCTGGGCAACTTCCTTGCTCTCGGCACGCGAAGTCAGCAGGTAGATGGCATCACGCACCTCAGTGACTTCGGAAAACATCACCGTCGCCCCCGCCCGCAACAGCAAATCCGAGGCATAGCCCAACGCCGGGTTGGCGGTGATGCCGGAGAATGCATCACTGCCGCCACACTGCATGCCCAGGATCAGCTCGGACGCCGGCACGGTTTCCCGGCGACGCTGGTCGAGTTTCTTCAAGCGCGTCTCGGCCAGCGCCATGATCTGCTCGATCATTTCGGTGAAGCCGTGGCTGGAGTCCTGCAGCCGATACAGCCACGGCTCGCTAAGGTCGACGGAGCTGTCGTTATCGTGCATGACCTGCCCGGCCTGCAATTTCTCGCAGCCCAGGCTGATCACGAGTGCTTCGCCGCCCAGGTTCGGGTTGCGCGCCAGGTTACGCACGGTACGGATCGGGATGTAGGCATCCGTCGCCGTGATCGCCACCCCGCAGCCGTAGCTGTGGGTCAGCGCCACTACGTCGTCGACGTGCGGGTACTTGGGCAGCAACTCATCCTTGATGCGCTTGACCGCATGGTCCAGCACCCCGGTGACGCACTGCACCGTAGTGGTGATCCCGAGGATATTGCGCGTGCCCACGGTGCCGTCGGCATTGCGGTATCCCTCGAACGTAAACCCTTCAAGCGGCGCCTGGGTCTCAGGCACCTCAGTGGACAGCGGCAAGCTGTCCAGCGGCGGCGCGGTCGGCATGCGCAGTTGATCTTCCTGCACCCAACTGCCGCGCGGAATCGGCGCCAAGGCGTAACCGATGGTCTGGCCGTAGCGAATTATCTGACCGCCTTCAGGGATATCTTCCAGGGTCACCTTGTGGCTCTGGGGGATGAAATCCACGGTCACCAGGCCGTCCGGGAACTCCGTCCCGGCCGGTACGCCCTGGTCATTGACCACGATCACCACGTTGTCGCGCTCGTGCAAACGAATCGAGCGCGGCGAGTCGGCATGTTCAATCAACTGCATTACATCGCCCCTCAGGAATGCGCTTCGGTAAGGTTGGTCAGCTCTGGGCCTTTGGCTGGCGGCTCTTTGAGCACCACACGCTTGATCGGACCGACGATGACCAGATAGCTGAATACCGCCACCAGTGCGTTGGCGCCGACGAACACCAGGGCCCACTTGAACGAACCAGTGGTGGCGATGATGTAGCCGATGACAATCGGCGTGGTGATCGACGCCAGGTTACCGAAGGTGTTGAACAAGCCGCCACTGAGGCCGGCGATTTGTTTCGGCGAAGTGTCGGACACTACCGCCCAACCCAGTGCGCCAACGCCTTTGCCGAAGAAGGCCAACGCCATGAAGCCCACGACCATCCACTCAACGTCAACGTAGTTACACGCGATGATGCTGCTGGAGACCAACAGGCCGGCAATGATCGGTGCTTTGCGCGCGAACGTCAGGGAATGGCCCTTGCGCAGCAGGTAGTCGGAAATCACCCCACCGAGCACGCCACCGATAAACCCGCAGATCGCTGGCAACGAGGCGATGAAACCCGCCTTGAGGATGGTCATGCCACGGTCCTGCACTAGGTACACCGGGAACCACGTCAGGAAGAAATAAGTGATGCCATTGATGCAGTACTGGCCCAAGTAGACGCCGAGCATCATGCGGTTGGTCAGCAACTGGCGGATGTAATCCCACTTCGGACCGTCGGTTTTCTTGCCCTTGCCTTTGTCCTGATCCATATCGACCATCGCGCCGTTGGCGGCGATGTGATTGAGCTCAGCTTCGTTGATCAGCGGGTGCTGGCGCGGGCTGTGGATAACTTTCAGCCAAATCAGCGAGAAGATAATGCCGATCACGCCCATCACGATAAACACGTGCTGCCAGCCGAAGCGGTAGACGATCCAGCCCATCAGTGGCGCGAACAACACGGTGGCGAAGTATTGCGCCGAGTTGAAGATCGCCGAGGCGGTACCGCGCTCAGCGGTAGGGAACCACGCTGCCACGATACGTGCGTTACCGGGGAAGGATGGCGCTTCGGCCAGGCCCACCATGAAGCGCAGCATAAACAGCGCAACAACAGCGGTGGAGACACCGAACTCACCGACATAGCCTTGCAGCACAGTGAACAGTGACCAGGTGAAGATGCTCAGGGCATAGACTTTTTTCGAGCCGAAGCGGTCCAGCAGCCAGCCGCCGGGGATTTGCCCGGCCACGTAGGCCCAACCGAATGCGGAGAAAATGTAACCGAGGGTGACCGCGTCGATGCCGAGGTCTTTTTGCAGGCTGGAACCTGCGATGGCGATGGTGGCCCGGTCGGCGTAGTTGATCGTGGTCACCAGGAACAGCATGAGCAGGATCAAATAGCGGACGTGGGTCGGCTTGGTCGCTTGCATGTAGAAGTACTCCCACTAATTATTTTTTTTGCGGGTAATGGTTTTCTGTTTTTTTGTTGGGGGAGCCAGCAGGCATCTGGCCCCCACCTGGTGTCGCTGTTACGAACCGATGTAGCTGGTCTTCACCACGGTGTAGAACTCTTGCGCATAGCGACCTTGCTCACGCGAACCATAGGATGAGCCCTTACGGCCACCGAATGGAACGTGATAATCCACACCCGCGGTTGGCAGGTTGACCATCACCATCCCGGCCTGGGAGTGGCGTTTGAAGTGGTTGGCGTACTTCAAGGAAGTGGTGGCAATGCCCGCCGACAAACCGAACTCGGTGTCGTTGGCCATGGCCAGCGCCGCGTCGTAGTCCGCCACGCGCACAACGTTGGCGACTGGGCCAAAGATTTCTTCACGGCTGATGCGCATGACGGCTTCGCTGTCGGCAAACAGCGTCGGCGCCAGGTAATAGCCTTCGGTATCACAGGTCACCAGGCCGCCACCGCTGACCAGCCGCGCACCTTCGCTTTGGCCGATGTCGATGTACTTGAGGTCCTGGTCCAACTGGGCCTGGGAAACGACCGGGCCGATATCGGTGCCGCTTTTCAAGGCGTGGCCGACTTTGATCGACTTCATGCGTTCAGCCATGGCCGCGACGAACTGGTCGTGAATACCGGCGGTGACGATCAAGCGGCTGGAGGCGGTGCAACGCTGGCCGGTGGAGTAGAACGCGCTCTGTACCGAAAGCTCGACGGCCTGCTTGAGGTCGGCATCGTCGAGGATGATCTGCGGGTTCTTGCCGCCCATTTCCAACTGCACTTTGGCCTGGCGCGAGACACAGCTGACAGCGATCTGGCGACCTACACCCACAGAACCGGTGAAGCTGATGCCATCGACTTTCGGGCTGTTGACCAGCACATCGCCCACTACGCGACCGCTGCCCATCACCAAGTTGAATACACCGGCAGGGAAACCGGCGCGCGAGATGATTTCGGCCAGGGCCCAGGCGCAGCCCGGTACCAGTTCAGCAGGCTTGATCACTACGCAGTTGCCGTAGGCCAGGGCTGGGGCGATCTTCCACGCGGGGATGGCAATCGGGAAGTTCCACGGGGTGATCAGGCCGACCACACCCAAGGCTTCGCGAGTGACTTCAACGTTGACGCCCGGGCGTACCGACGGCACGTAGTCACCGGACAAGCGCAGGCATTCGCCGGCGAAGAACTTGAAAATGTTACCGGCGCGAGTCACTTCGCCGATGGCCTCGGGCAGGGTCTTGCCCTCTTCACGAGCCAGCAAGGTGCCGAGCTCTTCGCGGCGCGCGAGAATTTCGCTGCCGACTTTATCCAAGGCATCGTGGCGCGCTTGAATGCCGGAAGTGGACCAGGCCGGGAACGCCGCGCGAGCAGCATCGATGGCGGCGTTGACTTGGGCAACATCAGCCTTGGCGTATTCACCAATGACATCGGACAACTCCGACGGGTTGAGGTTGACGCAATAGTCAGCGCCGGCCACCCATTGGCCGTTGATGTAGTTGTCAAAACGTTGGGCTTGGGACACGAATCTTCTCCTGACGCAAAAGGCCGCTGATTGCTCAGCGGCCTTATAGATAGGTTATTGCGGGCCTTGCTTGTCGATCAGCGCGGCCAGGGCTTCGTATTCTTCCGGCAACAGGTCGGTCAGCGGCGTACGCACCGGGCCGGCGTCATAGCCTGCGATTTTTGCACCGGCCTTGACGATACTCACGGCATAACCGGATTTGCGGTTACGGATGTCCAGGTATGGCAGGAAGAAGTCGTCGATGATTTTGCCAACGGTAGCGTGATCTTCGCGGGCAATCGCGTGATAGAAATCCATCGCGGTTTTCGGGATGAAGTTGAACACCGCCGAGGAGTACACCGGCACGCCCAAGGCCTTGTAGGCAGCGGCGTAAACCTCTGCAGTCGGCAGGCCGCCAAGGTAGCTGAAACGGTCACCGAGGCGACGGCGGATCGACACCATCAACTCAATGTCACCCAGGCCGTCTTTGTAGCCGATCAGGTTCGGACAGCGCTCGGCCAAGCGTTCCAGCAATGGCGCGGTCAGGCGGCAAACGTTGCGGTTGTAGACCACCACACCGATCTTGACCGATTTGCACACCGCTTCAACGTGGGCGGCAACGCCGTCCTGGCTGGCTTCGGTGAGGTAGTGCGGCAGCAACAGCAGGCCTTTGGCCCCCAGACGCTCGGCCTCTTGAGCGTACTCGATAGCTTGGCGAGTCGAACCGCCCACGCCGGCGAGGATCGGCACGCTGGTCGCGCAGGTATCAACGGCGGTTTTCACCACCTGGGAATATTCGCTGGCCGCGAGGGAGAAAAACTCACCCGTGCCGCCGGCGGCGAACAAGGCGGTCGCGCCATACGGGGCCAGCCACTCTAGACGCTTGATGTAGCCCGCCTGGTGAAAGTCACCCTGGGCATTGAAATCGGTCACCGGAAAAGAGAGCAGACCGTGGGAGAGGATGGACTTCAGTTCTTGTGGATTCATTATTCGAACACCCTGGGTAAAGACTTTCTGTCGAAAGGTTATTGTTGGTTTTGGTGATGTCGTACGTCATCGTACAACTATAAAAATATTCGTCAACTGCAATTCATCAAACTTCATCCGCAAGGTGTTTAGAGCCGCCTCCTTGACGTAGGAAATTTTTCCTCTAAGCTCGCTGTTGCTGTATGCATATACAGTCATCACGGAAGATTCCTACGACATAGCAAGGAGCTAACATGTCAGGTCTTGAACTCGCAGCACCCGGAAAAAACCCGCCTACCCTACGTTTCGAGGGCGGTGAACACACTGCCATCGGCGATGACACCCTGTTGCGCTTCGTCAAGGACGCACCGGCGATCCCCGCGCGCCAAGTCGAACTGCACCTGCCCAACGGCTTGGCGCTCACCTATGGCCAAGTGATCGCCCTGGGCGGCGACTTCTATGGCATCCCCGGCCAGCCCATCAGCGATGGCGCGTCGCCGGCCGAGCGCGTGCAGCGCTTCACTGCCGCTTTCAACTCGCTGGCCGTGCTGCCCGCTTCGCGAGAAGAAGCACACAAGATCCTGGCGGTGATGCAAAAGGAGATCACTGCGGTCAAGCAGGTGATAAAGGACGGCAAGCAAGCCCATGAGGCCTACGACGCCCTGGGCGATACGTTGTCTGAGGAATGGAACCGCATCACTGGCGGTGGCAGCGCGGTGTCGGCGCTTGTTCCGTTGGGCCGCTACCTGAAACTGGCGGCGGACAATGCCGACCACTTTGGCGAATGGGCGCTGTCGGCCTATTTGGCGGGGCATACGGCGGCGCTGCAACAAGCCGTGGCGGCTCACCAAACCGGCACCGACCAGGCCTTGGAACTGGCGTATGCCATGAACAGCTTTGCTGATCACTTTTTGACCGATCTGTTTTCCGCAGGCCACTTGCGGGTTCCGCGCAAGCAGTTGGCGGCAGTGGTAACGCCCGGTGAATTGGGCTCGCTGATCAGCCGTTTCATGCACGATGAAGACAGCAAGCTCGGGCTCAAGGTGCGCAATGCCCTGGGAGATCAGTGGCACGCTTATGGGGATAAACGCTACTTCGACGCCATCGACGCGGACAACCGGGGGCAGGTTAAACGCGCAGTGCAGGCTTCGGCGGATGAGGTCTTCGACACCTTTATCAGTGGTGTGGCGCCCTCCCCGGCCAACTTCAAGGCGCCGCTGTATGTGCCGGACCTGAATGCCGCGCAGAACCCGGCGAACAACTTCTCACCGCTGTTCAAGATG
Organism: Pseudomonas sp. LAP_36; assembly: GCF_019456785.1. Taxonomy (NCBI): domain Bacteria; kingdom Pseudomonadati; phylum Pseudomonadota; class Gammaproteobacteria; order Pseudomonadales; family Pseudomonadaceae; genus Pseudomonas; species Pseudomonas sp. LAP_36. The sequence goes on along the minus strand of NZ_JAHZMS010000001.1, from coordinate 177,940 downwards.
GAGGGGGACAAGGTGCTGCGTCGTAAGGATGTAAATGACTTGAACGACAAGCACTGGACGAATGATTGGTGGGGGTGGAGTACGTATTTGTTGTTGAAGGACTACACGCCGAACGCACCGCAGCCTTGAGTTAACAGAAATCCCATGTGTGTGTGCAGACGCGCGCATGGGACCGCTCGTCGCCACTGTCATTTCTGACAGTATCGCAGGTGAATCAACTGCCAGTAGCTTGCATTCGACCGCCGGGTTACCTCTTTCGCGAAAAGAGGCGCAAACACCTTGGAGGCCATTCACTCATCCTAAAATCAGTGAGGCATATCATGGCTACTAAAAAGTGCACCTTTAAATCCCGTTCCAACAAATCTAAATCGGCGACTCATAACGTTGACGCTACCGACCTGCCCAACATCGGGGACACGATTGAACTTGATGGTGATCCAGCTCTGGAGGTCGTAGCCAAGAACTTCGTAATCAACGGAGGCAATGTCGACCAAATCGACTTCACCCTCGCCTGAATAGTTAATTCACCGTTACCAGAATTACCCCCGCTGCGCCTCCGCCTCTTCATGAGCATGGCGCAGCCGCTCCCGACTATTCGTCAAATGCAACCGCATCGCCGCCCGCGCCGCATCTGAATCCCGGCGCGCAATCGCCTCATAAATCTCTTCGTGCTCGCGGCTCAAACGCCCCATGTAATGTTGCTGGTCATCATGGGCCAGGCGCGCAGAATTCAAACGGGTCCGCGGAATGATGCTGGTGCCCAAGTGGGTCATGATATCGGTGAAGTAGCGGTTGCCGGTCGACAGCGCAATTTCGAGGTGGAACGCAAAATCAGACGCCACCGCATCTCCAGCGTGGGCCGCGCTTTCATTCAGGGCATCGAGTGCCGCACGCATGGCGGCCAGCTGTTCATCGCTGCGGCGCAAGGCGGCCAAACCAGCGGATTCGACTTCCAGGCTGATCCGCAATTCCAGAATCGCCAGCACATCACGCAGGGTTACCACGGTGGCCGGGTCGATACGGAAGCCGCTTGGGCTCGGCGTATCCAGCACAAACGTGCCGATACCATGACGGGTCTCGACCTGCCCCGCCGCTTGCAAGCGTGAGATGGCCTCACGCACCACGGTGCGGCTGACCCCATGGGCCTCCATGATCGCCGACTCGGTGGGCAGTTTATCGCCACGTTTGAGCTGACCGTCGCGGATCTGCTCGGACAACACCGTGACCAATTCCTGGGCAAGGCTGCGACGCTTGCGGGGAAGACGAGGGGCGGTGGCGGCGTTATCCATGATGATCCATTTTTCTCGGCGAACTTGAACACGCATCATAGCCCATGGCGGTTGTACGATCACTGCCCGGGCACGACTTTCATTTATATCCTGCGCGCAAAAAAATACCCCGACACAGGTCGAGGCATTTTTGAGGCTCACCCGAGGGTGAAAACCGGTTACTTCACGACTTTCAGGCTTGGCCGGCCGCTAGGGCGCGGTGGCTCGGAATCCGGTGGCGGCAGATCGTCGCCATCTTCTGCTTCGATCGCTTCGTCATCCTCGAAAGGCGACTCCAGATCGAACACCATGCCTTGGCCGTTCTCCCGGGCATAAATGCCGAGGATGGCGCCAATCGGCACGTACAGCGTATGCGGCACGCCGCCGAAACGCCCTTCGAAGCTCACGGCTTCGTTGTCCATGTGCAGGTGGCGCACGGCACTCGGCGATACATTCAGCACAATCTGCCCGTCGCTGGCAAAACCCTGCGGTACCTGAACCGCAGCAAATTCAGAATTGACCAGCATGTGCGGGGTGCAATCGTTGTCCACAATCCACTCATAGAGCGCGCGGACCAGGTAGGGTCGACTGGAGTTCATCAGCGGCTCCTTAAGCCTTAGCGCATATCGCGTTCGACACCAGACAGACTCGCCTGGAAAGCCTCACGCGCAAACTGGCGCTCCATATAATCAAGCAGCGGCTTGGCCGGCCGCGGCAGTTCAATACCGAGAATCGGCAAGCGCCAGAGTATCGGTAATAGGCAGCAATCCACCAAGCTTTGTTCCTCGCTGAGGAAAAAAGGTTTGTCGGCGAACAACGGCGAAACACCGGTCAGGCTCTCGCGCAATTCCTTACGCGCCTGCACGCGTGCCGGCTCTTTGCTGCGTGTGTCCAGAATCACATCCACCAGCCCGCACCAGTCACGCTGGATCCGATGGATCAGCAGGCGGCTGTTGGCACGCGCCACCGGGTACACCGGCAGCAAAGGTGGATGCGGGTAACGCTCATCCAGGTATTCCATCACCACGGTTGACTCCCACAACGCCAGGTCACGATCGACCAGGGTGGGCAAGCTGCCGTAAGGGTTCACTTCGATCAGTTTCGGTGGGTGACGACCTGCCTCCACACTGATGATCTCGGCGCTGACACCCTTCTCTGCGAGCACGATGCGTACTCGGTGGGAATAGTGGTCGGCGGGGTCGGAGTAACAGGCCAACCGGTTGGTCACGCCCATGGCGGTCCTCCTCGCTTGTTGAAATTATCGAAAGCTCAAAAACGAGCGCGCCCAGAGAGCATCTCTATAACGCCTGGTACAACCAGATCGCTACGTGTTCAGAGATGCCGCTGGGCGCGCAAGATTAACAGCAATTGCTTACGGTTGGATCAATGCACATCCTTCCAGTATTCGCGTTTGAGCAGATAGGCGAATACGAAGAAGAAAGCCAGGTACAGCAACACATACGTACCGATGCGCTGATGCTGCAATTTGACCGGGTTGGCAGAGTAGGCCAGGAAGGTCACGAGGTTCTTGACCGTCCCGTCGAACTGCTCCTCAGTCTGGGAACCTGGAGTCTCTATCGTCAGTTGATCGCACGCTTCATGAGTCAACGGCGTGCCGGTCAACGGATCGTATTGCTTCTTGCCGTCTTCAACGACCTGAATCTGCTTGCATCCTACCACTTGCTTGCCTTGCAGGCCGACCAGAACGTTAGGCATGCCGACGTTCGGGAACACGCGGTTGTTGACCTGGTAAGGACGCGCCGGGTCTTCATAGAAGGATTTCAGGTAGCCATACAGCCAATCGGTACCGCGCACGCGCGCCACCAGGGTCAGGTCAGGCGGTGCAGCACCGAACCAGGCCTTGGCATCCGCAGGCTTCATGCCGATGTTCATGTGGTCGCCGATCTTGGCCCCGGTGAACACCAGCTTCTCCAGCATCGTTTCATGAGGAATGCCAAGGTCATCGGCGACACGCTCATAACGCTGGAACTTGGCGCTGTGACAGCCCATGCAGTAGTTGGCGAACGTCCGCGCGCCGTCCTGCAGGGCGGCTTTGTCCGACACGTCGATATCGACTTTTTCCAGTTCCGGGCCGCCGTGTTCGGCAGCGAAGGACAGTAGCGGCAAGGCCGCAAGCATCAATGCAACAAATAACTTTTTCATCAGCCAGTCACCCTTTCCGGAACCGGTTTGGTCTTCTCGAGCCGGGTATAGAACGGCATCAGAATGAAGTAGGCGAAGTACAGGAAGGTGCAGACCTGCGACAGCAACGTACGCTCAGGCGTCGGCGCCAATACGCCCAGCACACCCAGGATCACGAACGAAATGCAGAACACCCACAGCCAGATCTTGCTCAGCCAGCCCTTGTAGCGCATGGACTTGACCGGGCTGCGGTCGAGCCAAGGCAACACGAAGAGCACCGCAATGGCCGCGCCCATGGCGATCACGCCCATGAGTTTGTCGGGGATTGCGCGCAAGATTGCGTAGAACGGTGTGAAGTACCAAACCGGGGCAATGTGCTCAGGCGTCTTGAAGGCGTTGGCCTGTTCGAAGTTAGGTTTCTCCAGGAAATAACCACCCATCTCCGGGAAAAAGAACACGATCGAGCAGAACACGAACAGGAACACCACGACGCCGACAATGTCTTTGACGGTGTAGTAAGGGTGGAACGGGATGCCGTCCAGCGGGATGCCGTTTTCGTCCTTGTGCTTCTTGATGTCCACGCCGTCCGGGTTGTTGGAACCCACTTCGTGCAGCGCCAGGATGTGCAGCACCACCAAGCCCAGAATCACGATGGGCAATGCCACCACGTGCAGGGCGAAGAAGCGGTTCAGGGTGATGCCGGAGATCAGGTAGTCACCACGGATCCACTGCGTCAGGTCGTTGCCGATTACTGGAATTGCCCCAAACAGCGAGATGATCACCTGGGCGCCCCAATACGACATCTGGCCCCAAGGCAGCAGGTAACCCATGAAGGCTTCGGCCATCAGCGCCAGGTAGATCAGCATGCCGAAGACCCACACCAGCTCGCGAGGTTTCTGGTACGAACCGTAGAGCAGGCCACGGAACATATGCAGGTAGACGACGATGAAGAACATCGACGCACCGACCGCATGCAGCAAACGCAGGATGGCGCCGTGGTTGACGTCTCGCATGATGCCTTCAACGGAAGCAAACGCCTCCTCCGCCGACGGCGTGTAGCTCATCGTCAGCCAGACGCCAGTGATGATCTGGTTGACCAGCACCAGCAGGGCCAGGGAGCCGAAGAAGTAGAAGAAGTTGAAGTTTTTCGGCGCGTAATACTTGCTGAGATGGTCTTCCCACATTTTAGTGGCGGGGAAGCGCGCATCCACCCAATCCATGAACTTACTCATGACGCGTTCTCCTTATCGAGGCCAATGACAATGATGTCGTCAGATTCGTACTCGTGCGGAGGAACCGGCAAGTTCAAAGGCGCAGGCTGGGATTTGTAGACACGGCCGGCGAGGTCGTAGTGGGAACCGTGGCAGGGGCAGAAATAACCACCGACCCAATCCTTGCCCAGGTCCACAGGAGCGACTTCCGGGCGGAAGGTTGGCGAGCATCCCAAATGGGTGCACAGACCAACCAGCAGCAGGATCTCTGGCTTGATCGAACGTGCTTCGTTCTTGGCGTAGGCGGGTTGGTCGGATTTCTCGGACTTGGGGTCAGACAACTGGCCCTCGATCTTCTTGAGATTCCCCAGGATTTCCTCGGTACGACGAACAATGAAGACCGGCTGGCCGCGCCATTCAGCAATCATCTGCTGGCCTGGCTCGATCTTGCTGATATTCACCTTCACCGGTGCACCTGCGGCTTTCGCCTTGGCACTGGGAAACCATGACCCCACGAACGGGACCGCAGCCCCCACCGCTCCTGCAGCACCCACCACGGATGTGGCTGCTACCAAGAAGCGACGCCGGCCTGCATTCACGCCGTCATTGCTCATTCAGTCCTCTCCCATCAGCTTTTTGGCCTGTTAAATCAGGCGTCTACTAAGTATTAAATCTGAACTTATAAAAATTTTGCCGAATGGTAATGAAAAGCCCCACGTATGACAAGGGAATTGCCCGGGGCTCCGCCTCCAGGCCTTGTAGTATAGGGGGTCTACGGATGTGGCAAGTTGTCACGGCGATTTTTATGCATAAATCGCAGGCAATAAAAAACGCCCAGCTCCGTGAGGAGGCTGGGCGCTTTTGTGGAACGTAAAGCGAATTAACGCTTCGAGTACTGCGGACGCTTACGCGCTTTACGCAGACCGACTTTCTTACGTTCAACTTCACGGGCATCGCGAGTCACGAAGCCAGCTTTGCGCAGAGCGCCACGCAGGGTTTCGTCGTACTGCATCAGAGCGCGAGTGATACCGTGGCGGATTGCGCCAGCTTGACCACTTACACCGCCACCGATAACGGTGACGTAGATGTCGAACTTTTCAACGGTCTCGGTCAGTTCCAGCGGCTGACGAACTACCATGCGGGCAGTTTCGCGACCGAAGAAATTTTCCAGAGTGCGGTTGTTGATCGAGATGTTACCAGTGCCCGGACGCAGGAAAACGCGTGCGGTTGCGGTTTTGCGACGGCCAGTGCCGTAATTTTGAGTCGCCGACATAATGAACTATTCCGTTAAAACTTCAGTTCTTGGGGCTGCTGAGCAGCATGAGGGTGTACAGCGCCCGCATAGACTTTCAGCTTGCGAAACATATCGCGACCCAGTGGGCCCTTCGGCAGCATGCCTTTGACCGCGATTTCGATCGGGGCTTCAGGCTTCTTGGAAATCAGACCTTCGAAGTTCGAAGACTTGATACCGCCTGGGAAACCGGAGTGACGGTAGTACATTTTGTCTTGCGCTTTGTTGCCGGTAACACGTACCTGCTCAGCGTTGATGATCACGATGTAGTCACCGGTGTCAACGTGAGGGGTGTACTCAGGCTTGTGCTTGCCACGCAGACGGCTGGCGACTTCAGTGGCCAGACGACCCAGGGTCTGACCAGCGGCGTCGACGACAAACCAGTCGCGCTGAACTGTTTCCGGTTTTGCAGTAAAAGTTGTCATTCTTTAATAGCCTCAGGGGCCGCCCTGTAAATTAGACGGCGGATCTTACTGAATAGTGCGTACTTTGACAAGTCAAAGGCAGCCGGATACAGACGCTATCGGGGGCTCGGGTCGGCGCGTCCGTTCAACGGCAAGATTCTTCGGCAGACGGCGCATCACTTCCACTGCAGAAAGAGGTGGGCAATTATGCAGATTGCGAAAAAAAATTCAACCTGCTTTTATGATTGTTTTCCCTGAAGGAGTACCCGATGGATTATCGACAGCTGGGCCGTACGGATCTGAACGTGAGCGCGATAGCCTTGGGCACCATGACCTGGGGCGAGCAGAACAGCGAGGCAGAGGCCTTCGCACAGATCGAACGGGCCAAGGCCGCGGGGATCAACTTCCTCGACACCGCAGAAATGTACCCGGTGCCGCCCAAGGCCGACACCTATGCCACCACCGAGCGCTATATCGGTAATTACTTCAAAAGCCGTGGCGACCGGGCCGACTGGATCCTTGCCAGCAAGATTGCCGGCCCCGGCAACACCATTGATTACATCCGCGACGGCCACCTGCGCCACAACCGCAAGCACATCGTCGAAGCCCTGGATGCCAGCCTCAAGCGCCTGCAAACCGATTGGATCGACCTTTACCAACTGCACTGGCCGGAGCGCAGCACCAACTTCTTCGGCCAACTGAGCTACAAGCACAAGGACGAAGACGACCTCACCCCTCTGGAGGAAACCCTCGAAGCGCTGGACGAGCAAGTGAAGGCCGGCAAGATCCGCCACATCGGCCTGTCCAATGAAACGCCGTGGGGCACCATGAAATTCCTCGCCCTGGCCGAAGCCCGTGGCTGGAGCCGCGCGGTGTCGATCCAGAACCCGTACAACCTGCTCAACCGCAGTTTCGAGGTGGGTTTGGCGGAAGTCGCGATTCGTGAACAGTGCGGTTTGCTGGCGTATTCGCCACTGGCGTTCGGCATGCTCAGCGGCAAGTACGAGAACGGCGCGCGCCCTGCAAAAGCGCGCCTGACGGAATACAGCCGCTTCAGCCGCTACTTCAACCCGCAGTCGGAAGCAGCGTGCAGCCGTTATGTGGCGCTGGCTCGGGAGCATGGTCTGGACCCGGCGCAGATGGCCTTGGCGTTTGTCACGCAGCAGCCGTTTGTGACCAGCAACATCATCGGGGCGACAAGCCTGGAGCAGCTGGACAGCAACATTGCCAGTGCTGATCTGAAGCTGTCGAAAGAGGTGCTGGAGGGGATTGAGGCGATTCAGAAGGATCATCCGAATCCAGCGCCTTGATTGATCGTTAGATCGCTATCGCAGGCAAGCCAGCTCCCACATTTTGATTTGTGAACACCGTCAAATGTGGGAGCTGGCTTGCCTGCGATGGCGACGTCAAAAGCACCACAAGATCAAAGCGCCCGCGCAATAATCTCCTTCATGATCTCATTGGTCCCCGCATAAATCCGCTGCACCCGCGCATCCGCCCAGGCCCGGGCGATCGGGTATTCCCACATGAAGCCGTAGCCGCCGTGCAGCTGCACGCACTCATCGAGCACCTTGCACTGCAAGTCCGTGGCCCAGTACTTGGCCATCGCTGCCGTAGGCACATCCAGCTTGCCTTCCAGGTGCAACGCCATGCACTTGTCCACAAACACGCGGCCGATCTGAATCTCGGTGGCCATCTCCGCCAGCTTGAAGCGGGTGTTCTGGAAATCCGCAATTGCCTTGCCGAACGCCTTGCGTTCGCGGGTGTATTCCAGCGTCCACTGCAAAGCGGCCTCAGCAGATGACAGGGCACCAATCGCCACGGTCAATCGCTCCTGAGGCAACTCCTGCATCAAGTACGCGAAGCCCATGCCCGCCTGGCCCAACAGGTTTTCCTTGGGCACACGCACGTCCTGGAAGAACAGCTCCGATGTGTCCTGGGCCTTCATGCCCACCTTCTCCAGGCGCTTGCCCTTGGCGAAGCCCGGTGTGTCGGCTTCCACCAGGAACAGGCTGGTGCCCTTGGCACCGGCCTTGGGGTCGGTCTTGGCGACGACGATGACCAACTCGGCCAGGTAGCCATTGGTAATAAACGTCTTGGAGCCGTTGATCACATACTCATCGCCCTCCAGCACCGCCGTGGTCTTGACCCCTTGCAGGTCGGAACCCGCCCCCGGTTCAGTCATGGCAATAGCCGTGACCCTCTCGCCGGAGATCAACTTGGGCAGGTATTTGTGCTTCAGCGCCTCGCTGCCGTAATGCAGGATGTAGGGCGCCACAATATCCGAGTGCAGGGAAAAACCGATGCCAGTGAGGCCCAGCCGGCTGATCTCCTCGATCACCACCGCGCTGTACAAAAAGTCCGCGCCCAGCCCGCCGTATTCCTCCGGCAGATGGGAACACAGCATCCCCGCCTCCCCCGCCTTGCTCCACAAGTTGCGGTCGATGTAGCCCTGTTTCTCCCATTGCCCATGGAACGGCGCGGCGTCTTTTTCAAGGAAGGTACGCACGCTTTCGCGGAAGAGTTGGTGTTCCGGGCTGAACAAGGTTCTGGGAATCATGGGTCACCTGCGTGGATTGTCGGACAAAGACGAACCCACAGAGACTATGCCGCGAAGGCATCACGGGACACTGGACACATGCGACAAAAAATAAGACGATCCAGCCGTCTGGTGACCACTTTCCCCTATAAGAATAAATGAAATTATGTCTAACCAAATCTCCACGCCGTTGCGGCGCGTCAGCATTTTGGCCATTGATCGGGTATTCGCTTCAACCCTCATGCAAGCCAAAGATTTCTTCCACCTCGCCAGCCTGCGTTACGGCAAGCAACTGGGCCAGGGCCTGACCCCTGCGTTCGAGACCCGACTGGTCAGCCCCGACGGGCAATCGGTGCGCAGCTTCAGTGATGTGATCATGCCGGTGGACGGCGGCCTGGAAGACGCCGACATCATCGTATTACCGGCCTTCTGGGATGACTTCGACGCCTTGTGCGCGCGCTACCCTCAAGTGCTGCCGTGGCTGCGCGAGCAACACGCCCGCGGTGCGGTGTTGTGCGGCGAAGCCACCGGGGTGTTCTGGCTGGCGGAAGCCGGCCTGCTCGACGGCAAGGAGGCGACCACCTACTGGCGTTTCTTCAACGCCTTCAGCGAGCGCTTCCCCAAGGTCCAGCTCAACCAGGACAAGCACCTCACCGACGCCGACAACCTGTATTGCGCTGGCGGCACCACCTCGGCGTGCGACCTCTACATCTACTTGATCGAGCGTTTCTGCGGCGCCAACATCGCCCAGGCCGTGGCCCGCGACATCCTCTACGAAGTGCAACGCAGCTATGCACCTGGACGCATCGGGTTTGGCGGGCAGAAGCTGCACCAGGACGTGATCATCCTGCAGATCCAGCATTGGCTCGAAGAGCATTTCGCCGACAAATTCCGCTTCGAAGATGTGGCACGGGAACACGGCATGAGCATCCGCAATTTCATGCGCCGCTTCCAGACCGCCACGGGTGACAAGCCGCTGCATTACCTGCAACGGTTACGGATTGAGACGGCGAAGGGACTGCTCTCGGGCAGCCGCAAGAGCATCAAGACCATCAGTTATGAGGTGGGTTATGACGATGCGAGTTTCTTTGCCAGGCTGTTCAGGCAGCACACCGAACTGTCGCCGAACCAGTATCGCCAGCAGTTCCAGCAGGCTGCGTAAGCCAAGACAAACACAACGCTAATGTGGGAGCTGGCTTGCCTGCGATAGCGGTACATCCGTCAGTAAATAAGTAACTGACACGCCGCCATCGCGGGCAAGCCCCGCTCCCACAGTTGATCTGCATTGCTCAGAAGATCGCATGAAAAAAGGCCCGCATCGCTGCGGGCCTTTTTCATTTCGAACTCTCGTTTACGGTTTGTGACCGCGCGACAGGAACTCGTGGGACTGCATTTCCAACAAACGACTCAGCGTGCGCTGGAACTCGAAGTTCAAACGTCCACCGGTGTACAGATCCTTCAGCTCGACTTCCGCCGAAATGATCAGCTTGACGTTACGGTCGTAGAACTCGTCGACCATGTTGATAAAGCGTCGCGCGATGTCGTCGGTGGTCACGCTCATCTGCTCCACGCCGCTCAAGATCACCGCGTGGAAAATCTTGCCCAGTTCGATGTAGTCGTTCTGGCTGCGCGGGCCGTCGCACAGTTGGCGGAACTCGAACCAAGCCACATCATCGCAGGTACGCAGCGCGATGATTTCGCGGTTCTCGATCATCAGCTTGTCGTTTTCCACCGCCTGGGTGCATTCCGGCGTCAGCGCACGGAAGCTTTTTTTCAGGCTTTCATGGGCCGCTTCGTTCAGCGGGAAGTGGAACAGCTCCGCTTGCTCCAGGTGGCGCAGGCGGTAGTCGACGCCGCTGTCGACGTTGACGATCTCGGTGTTCTGCTTGATCAGCGCGATGGCCGGCAGGAAGCGTGCGCGTTGCAGGCCGTCCTTGTACAAACCGTCAGGCACGATGTTCGAGGTGGCGACCAGCGTCACGCCATTCTTGAACAGTTCTTCCATCAGCGTGCCAAGGATCATGGCATCAGTGATGTCGGAGACGAAAAATTCATCGAAGCAAATCACCCGCGCCTCGTCAGAGAAACGCTTGGCGATGATGGTCAACGGGTTTTTCTCGCCCGGCAGGGTCTTCATCTCTTCGTGCACACGCTTCATGAAGCGGTGGAAGTGCGTCCGCACCTTTTCCTTGAACGGCAGCGCTTCGAAGAACGTATCCACCAGGTAGGTCTTGCCACGGCCCACGCCACCCCAGAAATACAGGCCCTTGACCGGCGTGTGGTCTTTTTTGCCAAACAGCTTGCTGAACATCCCTGGCTTGCTTTGCGAGGCCGCGACCAGGTCGTCGTACAGGCGCTGCAAATGACGCACTGCCGTTTCCTGGGCCGCGTCATGGAAGAACTCAGGGCGTTTCAAATCAGCTTGATATCGTTCTAGGGGCGTCATAATTTCGTTAGCAAGGCAACAAAAACGGGCCGTTACTGTAACGACGGCCCTGGATAATGGCAATCAACCCTTGGTCGGGTTAATCCTCGAGGGGGGTCAACGCGACGCGCAGCGCGGCGATGGCGGCATCGCGGGACGCTTCGTCGGCGAACTCGGCGCTGTCCGCCACCACGCTACCGTCCAGCCATACGCTGAAGCTCAGGGCCTCAGGGCGCACATCCAGCGCGTCACCGTTTTGCAGTTGCTTGGTCACGGCACCTGCGGCTTTACCGTCGGCGAAATGACGCGAAAGCAATAATTGCTCGCCATCGGCGGCCAACAGGCGGAAACGGAAGCTGCCGTCGTCTTCGCGAAAGCTCACGAAGCGCGCGGCTTTTGCGGCTTTCTTCTTCGCAGCGACCGGCGCCGCAGCTTGCTCGACAAACGAACGCAGGCCAACGGCTTCACGCAGCTCGGCGAGGAACGGCGCTGCCACGGCACGGGCCTTTTTGGCGCCGACCAGCAGCAGGTCTTCCATGTCCGATGGGCGCGACATCAGCGCGTGGTAGCGCTCGCGCGCTTCGCCCAACTGGCCATCCAGCAGCTGGAACAGACGGCTTTTCGCCTCGCCCCAGCCCAGGCCTTGCTGCAGCTCGGCACGGAATTCCTCTTCCTGGGCCTTGCTGGCAAACGCCTGATACAAGGTGAACAGGTGCGAATTGTCCGGATCCTTGGCTTCGCCTGGCGCGCGGGAGTCGGTGACGATCCGCGAGATGGCGTCTTTCATGTCCTTGGCGCTGGTGAACAACGGGATGGTGTTGTCGTAGCTTTTCGACATCTTGCGGCCGTCCAGGCCCGGCAAGGTGGCGACGCTTTCTTCGATCAACGCCTCAGGCATGGTGAAGAATTCTTTGCCGTTGCCAAACAGGTGGTTGAAGCGCTGGCCGATGTCGCGGGCCATTTCCACGTGCTGGATCTGGTCACGGCCGACCGGCACCTTGTGCGCATTGAACATCAGGATGTCCGCCGCCATCAGCACCGGGTAGCTGTACAGGCCCATGGTGATGCCGGCGTCCGGGTCTTCGCCGGTTTCCACGTTCTTGTCCACCGAGGCCTTGTAGGCGTGGGCGCGGTTGAGCAGGCCCTTGGCGGCCACGCAGGTCAGCAGCCACGTCAGCTCGGGGATTTCCGGGATGTCGGACTGGCGATAGAACGTCACCCGGTTTACATCCAGGCCACCGGCCAGCCAGGTCGCGGCGATTTCCATACGCGAACGCTGGATGCGCTGCGGGTCATCGCATTTGATCAGGGCGTGGTAGTCGGCCAGGAAGTAGAAGGAATCGGCATTGGCGTCCTGGCTGGCAAGGATCGCCGGGCGGATTGCACCGGCGTAGTTGCCCAGGTGCGGCGTGCCGGTGGTGGTGATGCCGGTGAGAATACGGGTACGAGTCGTCATGGGTTATCGCTTATCAGACTGCTATCAATTCGAGAGGCGCGGCAGGACCAGATCCTTGAGATCGGTGAGCTTGCCATGAAAAAAGTGTCCGCATTCTGCCACTTTCAGCAGCTCATGGGGGCGTTTCAGGGCGGCAGACCAGTCGTAGACGAGTTGTGGGTCGACCACTTCGTCGGTTTCAGGCTGGATCAGGGTCAATGGGCATCCCTGGGGCAGCAGGTCGTTGTCGCTCAAGCGCATCACCGCAGCGGCCACCATGAACAGATGTGACAGTTTTTCGCCCTTGGCTTCCAGGCGACCGCCGAGGCTGGCAGCGACGTAGCCACCGAAGGAAAAACCAAGCAAGGTGATCGGCAGCTCGGGGTGTTTTTCCCGCAGCCAGTTGGCAGCCGCTTCGGCATCGTCCACTTCACCGGTGCTCATGTCGTGGGTGCCGGCACTTGCGCCGACACCACGGTAATTGAAACGCAAAGTAATCAATCCAGCATCGCGGGCAGTGCGCTGCAGGGTCGACACAACTTTATTAAGCATGGTCCCGCCCTGCACCGGGTTAGGGTGGCAGATCAGCGCCAAGCCACGCGGCTCGGGGTGATCCAGGTACAGGGCTTCCAATTGGCCTACCGGGCCATCGATCAAAACGGGGGTTTCACGCATGAGCAAGAGATGAACTCCGTGACCTCTCAATGGGTCGACTCGTCTAGCTAAAAGTCTGTGCATGGCATCATTGCGAGCTTAATCGCGGTATACAGCGCAGGTTTGAGCCGTTAACGTAAAGCAAAGCCGTTTATAGAGGAAGGACTCGTGGAACACTCGCTCTTAGTTTGGTTGTTGCCGACTCTTGCCCTGGTTGCCGGTGTCGCCATTGGATTCCTGGTTGCTCGCCTGCTGCCGAATGCCGCGCCTAACCGCACGCAGCGTCAGTTGGATGACATTCAGGAACGTTTTGACAGTTATCAGAATGAGGTGGTTACCCACTTCAACAGCACCGCGACCTTGGTCAAGAAGCTCACCCAGAGCTACCAGGAAGTACAGGACCACCTCGCCGATGGTGCCAACCGCCTGGCTCTCGACGACATTACCCGTCAGCGTCTGCTGGCCGCGTTGCATTCCGATGCACCGCAAGCGCCACGGGAGCGCCTGACCCCGCCGCGGGAAAACCAGGAGCCTCCACGGGACTACGCGCCAAAAACGCCGAACGCCCCTGGCATGCTGGATGAGCATTACGGTCTGAAGAAGTAACTCGTCTTCAAACAATAAAAAGCCCGGCTGATCGATGATCAGCCGGGCTTTTTTGTGAGTCTCACAAACAACATCAAATCAAATGTGAAAAGTGCAAGACCTTACGCCAATGGTTGTTCTTGCAAGCGCCCGCTTTCGATCCGCACATGCCGCCCATGGAAACGCTTGAGGCTGCTGCGATGCCCCACGCTGACAATGCTCAGCCCCGGCAGCTCATCAATCAACGTTTGGTACAGCGTTGCCTCATCCTCTTCATCCATAGCCGACGTCGCTTCGTCCATGTACAGCCATTGCGGCGCATACAACAACGCACGGGCGAAGGCCAGGCGCTGCTGCTCGCCCGGGGAGAGCATGCGCTGCCAGTGGTTGGCTTCGTCCAGACGACCCACCAGATGGGGTAAACGGCACGTCTCGAGGACCTGTGCATAACGTTCTGCCGGGTAGGCGCTGTCGTCCTGTGGATAACTCAACACCGCCTTCAGCGTGCCAATCGGCAAGTACGGTTTTTGCGGCAGGAACAAAGAGCGCTCGGCCGGCAGGCGAATATTACCGTGGCCGTTGGGCCACAGGTTGCCCATAGCCCGCAGCAAGGTCGACTTGCCGCTGCCGGAACGACCGCTGAGCATCACGCGCTCACCTTCGGCGACGACCAGGTCGGCGCTCTGCAGCAGATGGCGGCCGTCTGCGAGGTCCAGGCTCAGGTCCTTGACCTGCAAATCCCCGCCTTGATGTTGCAAGCCAATGCCCATGGTGCGGTTTTCGTTGTCGTGCATGGCCTGGCCGAAACTCAGCAGACGATCACAGGTGGCGCGCCAACTGGCCAGCATCGTATAGGCGTCGACAAACCAGCTGAGGCTGCCCTGCACACTGCCAAACGCCTGGGCCACCTGCATCAGTACGCCCAGTTCGATTTTGCCGGAAAAATAACGCGGCGCCGCGACCACAAAGGGAAAGATAATCGCGATCTGGGAGTAACCACTGGTAAAAAAATTCAGGCGCTTCTTGAGCTGCATGATGCTCCAGAAATTGCTCCACACCCGCCCGAAACGCGCACTCAATTGCTGGTGTTCGTTGCGCTCGCCATTGATCAGCGCGATGCTTTCCGCGTTTTCGCGCACCCGCACCAGGCTGAAACGCAAGTCGGCCTCAAACCGTTGTTGACGGTTGCTCAGGCCGATCAGTTTTCGACCAATCAAGTGGGTCAACCAACTGCCGACCACCGCATAAACCAGCGCCGCCCAGAACATGTAGCCGGGAATGGTGATGCCCCACACTTCGATACTGCCGGACACGCCCCACAGAATCACCGAGAACGACACCAGGCTCACCAGGTTGCTGATAAAACCCAGCCCCAAGTTGAGGGTGCTGCTGGTAAAAGCGTTGAGGTCTTCGGAGATACGCTGGTCGGGGTTATCGGTGTAGCCGCCGTATTCCAGGTGGTAGTAATTCTTGTGGCTCAACCATTGGGCAAAGTAGGTTTCCGTCAGCCAGCGGCGCCAGCGGATGGTGAGCATCTGTTGCAAATAGGAGGTGAACACACCGGTCACGATTGCCACCACCGCAATCACGCTGAAGTACATCAGTAGATGGGTGAAGGCGTCGTAGTCCTTGTGCTCCAGGGCGTTGTAGAAGTCGCGGTTCCAACTGTTGAACCATACCGACACAGCGACGCTGAACAGCGAAAGCCCCAGTACCACCAACAGCAGCAGCCAGGCCTTGCCCTTCTCTTCGCTGCGCCAATAAGGCGTGATCAGCCCCCACACCCGCCGTAAAAATTGCCCACGCACCGCGTCGTTGACCGCGGAGTACTCAGCGTTCTGATTCATCGTTCAGGCTCGGTAGGGATTAGGTCACAGGCGTATGAACCGATCATAGGTGATCGGTTCATACGCCTGTGCGGCCTGAAGCAGACTGTTCAGCTTAGGTTCAGCGACGTACCGGGCGCTTCTGCAACTTACGCTGCAAGGTGCGGCGATGCATGCCCAGGGCGCGGGCAGTGGCGGATATATTGCCTTCGTGCTCGGTCAGCACGCGCTGGATGTGCTCCCACTGCAAGCGGTCCACCGACATCGGGTTTTCCGGCACCAGGGTGTCGAGGTCAGCGTGCTCGGACAGCAAGGCGGCCAGTACGTCGTCGGCGTCTGCCGGCTTGCACAGGTAGTTGCACGCGCCGCGCTTGATGGCTTCGACCGCAGTGGCAATGCTGGAGTAACCGGTGAGGATCACCACACGCATTTCCGGGTCGAGTTCCAGCAACCTGGGCAACAGCACCAGGCCGGAGTCGCCGTCCATTTTCAGGTCGAGCGCAGCGTAGTCCGGCAGGTCGGCCTGGGCGATGGTCAAGCCCTCTTCGGCGGAACCTGCGGTGCTGACGCGGAAACCACGACGGCTCATGGCACGCGCCATCACGCGGGTAAACGTGGCGTCGTCATCTACCAGCAACAGGTGCGGCAGTTCTTCGCCTTCGACTTGGATCTCGTCACTCATCGATATCTCCTCGTGCGACACGGGGCAGGCGCAGCTCGGTGAGCGTACCGCCTTCCTCATGACTATAGAGTTTCACTGAGCCGCCCGCGCGGGTCACGCTGGCCTTGCTCAAAAACAGGCCGAGGCCGAAGCCTTTGCCCTTGGTGGTAAAGAACGGTTTACCGATCTGCTCGGCAATCGCCAGCGGCACACCCGCGCCGTGGTCACGAATGCTGATGGTCACGTTTTCGGCATCCCAGTCCAACTGTACGCCCAAGCCTTCGGGGCAGGCGTCAGCGGCGTTGTTCAGCAGGTTGAGCAGGGCCTGGGTCAAATCCGGTGGCGGCGCCATGCGCGGCACGCTGCCCTGCCCCAGCAGATGAAAACGGTAACTGGCTTCGGGGCGCATCAGGTGCCAGCGGTTCAGGGCTTCGTCGAGCCACTGGGTCACGTCCTGCATCTCCACCGCCAGGCGGCGATTGGCTTCGGCGGCGCGTACCAACTGCTGAAGGGTCTGCTTGCACTGCTTGACCTGCTCACGCAGCACGCCGAGATCTTCTTGCAACGCCGGGTCGTGATGGTCCTGGGTCATTTCGTTGAGCAGCACGCTCATGGTGGCCAAGGGTGTGCCCAGCTCATGGGCGGCGCCGGCTGCCTGGGTGGCAACGGCCAACAACTGCTGGTCGCGCAAGCCTTCTTCACGGCGAATGGCGCGCAGTTCTTCCTGGCGGCGCAGTTCTTCGGCCATGCGGGCAGCGAAGAACGTAATGACCGCAGCGGACAGCGCAAAGCTCAGCCACATCCCGTAGATCTGCAGGTTTTCCCGCGCGATCGGGAACGTTTGCAGCGGATAGAAGCGCGCCAACAGCAAGGTGTACAGCGTCAACGCGATGCCCGACAGCACCACCGAATAGCGCCACGGCAGGGTCACGGCGGCGATGGTCAGTGGCACCAGGTAATAAGAAACAAACGGATTGGTGGAACCACCGGAGAAATACAGCAACACACTGTGGATAAACAGGTCGCACGCCAATTGCAGGGCGTATTCCAGCTCGGTCACCGGCCACGTGGTGCGCAACCGGATGGCGGTAAACACACAGAGCACGATGGAGAAACCCAGGGTCACGCCCAATTGCAGCCATGGCAGCGGCAACAGGTCGAACCAATAGGCGAGCCCGACAGAGCCGGCCTGTGCGGCCAGTACCAGGGTACGGATGAACGTCAGGCGCCAGAGGTTCTGGCGGGTGGCGGAAGTCAGTTTTACGGCGGCGAGCATGAGCTCTCCCGGTGAGCGCTGCAGGCGGATCGGCAGGAGTATAAACGAAGCCGGCAGGCTGGCACGGCGCGTGTGGCTCTTTGCCGCAGGCCGGGCAAATGACCGTTCGTCGGCGTCGCCGCAACTTGTAGCTAATGTGTAAACCCGAAGAACCCAACGCCATCGTCTACAGTCTTACCGAACACGAACATTCCAAGGAGCTTTCATGTCTCGTTTCACTCGCAGTGCAGCCGTTATCACGCTCAGCGTCAGCGCCCTGGCCAGCCTTCCGGCCCTGGCCGCCGATGAGCTGCATTACAACCAGATTTCCCTGCGCGCCGAGGCCAGCCAGGAAGTGGCCCGCGACAAGATGATCGTCACGCTGTACACCGAATCCCAGAACAGCGACCCGGCCAAGCTCGCCGCCGAAATCACTGAAACGATGAACAAGGCCCTCGGCCAGGCCCGCGAAGTCAAAGCCCTGACCCTGCGCCAAGGCAGCCGCAACAGCTACCCGATCTACGACAACAAGAACCAGAAGATCACTGGCTGGCGTGAGCGTGCCGAACTGCGCCTGGAAAGCGCGGACTTCCCGGCGCTGTCCAAGCTCACCGGCGAACTGCTGACCACCCTGAAGATGGACAACATGGACTTCGCCATCGCCGACGCCACGCGCAAGTCCAGTGAAGATGCGCTGCTCAAGGATGCGGTTGCCGCCTTCAAGGCACGCGCGCAACTGGCAACCGATGCGTTGGGCGGCAAGGGCTACAAGATCGTCAACCTGAACTTCAACACCAACGGTTACCCAATGCCTTATGCCCGTGGCGGCATGATGATGAAGGCAGCGATGGCCGATTCGGCACCGACACCGGAAGTAGAAGCCGGCACCAGCCAAGTCACCATGAGTGCCGATGGCGTGATCGAAGTGCAGATGCAGTGACCCCTACCTGACAAACCTGAACGGCGTTACCCTCGGTGACGTCGTTTTCGTTTGGGCAGCTTATGTATGCCTGCCACTTCAGGGGTCTCCATGGAAAGAATCGCCTTAAAACCGCTCCTCCTCGCCGCAGGCCTGCTGGCCTTTATGCCGTTGGCCCAGGCGGCCAGCACCCTGGTCTACTGCTCCGAAGCCAGCCCCGCCGGTTTCGACCCCAGCCAGTACACCAGCGGCACCGATTTTGATGCATCTGCCGAAACCGTGTTCAACCGCCTGACCCAGTTCAAGCGCGGCGGCACCGAAGTCGAACCTGGCCTGGCGACAAGCTGGGATGTTTCCAAGGACGGCCTGACGTATACCTTCCACCTGCGCGATGGCGTCAAGTTCCACACCACGGATTTCTTCACGCCTACTCGCGACTTCAACGCGGATGACGTGCTGTTCACCTTCAATCGCCTGCTGGATGCCGAAAGCCCGTTTCGCAAAGCCTACCCTTCCGAGTCGCCGTACTTCACCGACATGGGCTTGAACACCACGATAAAGAGCGTCGACAAACTCGACGAACACACCGTGCGCTTCAACCTGAACAACGTCGATGCGTCGTTCGTGCAGAACCTGGCCATGAGCTTCGCTTCGGTGCAATCCGCCGAGTACGCCGCGCAACTGCTCAAACAAGGCACAGCCTCCGACATCAACCAGAAGCCGGTGGGCACCGGGCCGTTTGTGTTCAAGCGCTACCAGAAGGATTCGCAGATCCGCTACGTGGCCAACAAACAGTATTGGAAGCCCGAAGAGGTGAAACTCGACAACCTGGTGTTCGCCATTACCCCGGATGCCGCGTCACGCCTGCAAAAGCTCAAGGCCGGCGAATGCCAGGTCAGCGGCTACCCGCGCCCCGCCGATATCGAAGTGATGAAGCAGGACCCGAATCTGCGCGTGCTGCAGCAAGCCGGTTTCAACCTGGGCTTTCTGGCCTACAACGTGACCCACCCGCCGCTGGACCAGCTCAAGGTGCGCCAGGCGCTGGACATGGCGATCGACAAGCCGGCGATCATCAAGGCCGTGTACCAGGGCGCCGGGCAATTGGCGCAGAACGCTCTGCCCCCTGCGCAGTGGTCTTATGACCCGACCATCAAAGACGCGCCGCACGACCCGACCAAGGCTCGGGCGCTACTAAAAGAAGCAGGGGTTGCACCCGGTACCACCATCAACCTGTGGGCGATGACCGTACAACGCGCGTCCAACCCAAACGCGCGCATGTCCGCGCAGATGATCCAGCAGGATTGGGAAAAGGTGGGCATCAAGGCCAACATCGTCAGCTATGAATGGGGCGAATACATCAAGCGCGCCAAAAACGGCGAGCACGATGCGATGATTTATGGCTGGACCGGCGACAACGGCGACCCGGATAACTGGCTTGGCGTGCTCTACAGTTGTGCTGCGGTCAAGGGCAGCAACTACGCTAAATGGTGTAACCCGGCGTACGACAAACTCGTGCAACAAGCCAAGATCAGCAATGACCGCGAGCAGCGCATCAAGTGGTATCAACAGGCGCAGAAAATCCTTAAGGAACAGGTACCTATAACGCCTATCGCAAACTCGACGGTTTTCCAACCCATGCGCAAGGAAGTCAAAGACTTCAAGATCAGCCCCTTCGGGTTGACGCCGTTCTATGGCGTGAGTCTAGATAAGTAACAGCAACGCCCCAACCGAGTGCGCCAGACGCCTCGGTTGGTCTTTTTTAGTGCGCTGCTTGCACCGAAAAAACCCTCGAAATATGCGCAAATATGTACAAACTTTCATAATTGCGACATTCCTGTACGTTCGTACCACTGTTTCACCCTCGTAACGGTTCAGCATCTTGCAATGGGTATGGCGCCTGCATAAGTATCCGCAGGCCGACTCACGAGGTCGCCCTCACCATCAAAAATGACAACAAATCATGAGGCCAACATGCTTAGAAACGCAGTCATTCCGTTAATTGTTAGCGCTGGCCTAATGGCCGCGGCGCCTTTCGCCCAAGCGGCGACTAACCTGGTGTTCTGCTCCGAAGGGAGCCCGGCCGGTTTTGATCCAGGCCAGTACACCACCGGAACAGACTTCGATGCCTCGGCCGAAACCATGTTCAACCGCCTGACCCAGTTCGAACGCGGCGGCACCGCTGTGATTCCTGGGTTGGCCACCAGCTGGGACGTGTCTTCGGATGGCTTGACCTACACCTTTCACCTGCGTGATGGCGTCAAGTTCCACACCACCTCGTACTTCAAGCCGACCCGTACCTTCAATGCCGATGACGTGCTGTTCACGTTCAACCGCATGATCAACAAGGACGATCCGTTCCGCAAAGCCTACCCCACTGAGTTCCCGTACTTCACGGACATGGGGATGGACACCAACATCAAGAACATCGAGAAAGTCGATGAGCACACCGTCAAGTTCACCCTTGGCACTGTGGACGCCGCGTTCATCCAGAACCTGGCAATGAGCTTCGCCTCGATCCAGTCGGCTGAATACGCCGCTCAACTGCTCAAGGAAGGCAAGCCTGCGGACATCAACCAGAAGCCAATCGGCACTGGCCCGTTCGTGTTCAAGAGCTACCAGAAAGACTCGAACATTCGTTACACCGGCAACAAGGACTACTGGAAACCTGAAGATGTGAAGATCGACAACCTGATCTTCGCCATCACCACCGACCCGTCGGTGCGTATCCAGAAACTCAAGAAAAACGAATGCCAGATCACCTTGTTCCCACGCCCGGCCGACCTCAAGGCGCTGGGTGAAGACAAGGACCTGAAACTGCCGCACCAGGCCGGTTTCAACCTGGGCTACATCGCCTACAACGTCATGGACAAGGTCAAGGGCAGCGACCAGCCAAACCCGCTGGCCGACCTGCGTGTGCGCCAGGCGCTGGACATGTCGGTGAACAAGCAGCAGATCATCGACTCCGTGTACCAGGGCGCTGGCCAATTGGCCGTGAACGCCATGCCACCGACCCAATGGTCGTATGACACCACCATCAAGGACGCCAAGTTCGACCCAGAGAAAGCCAAGGCGCTGCTCAAGGAAGCCGGCGTCAAGGAAGGGACCGAAATCGTTCTGTGGGCCATGCCGGTTCAGCGTCCGTACAACCCGAACGCCAAGCTGATGGCTGAAATGCTGCAAAACGACTGGAAGAAGATCGGTCTGAACGTGAAAATCACCAGCTACGAGTGGGGCGAGTACATCAAGCGCTCCAAAGGTGGCGAGAACCAGGCCATGATCATTGGCTGGAGCGGTGACAATGGTGACCCGGACAACTGGCTGAACGTGCTGTTCGGCTGCGACTCGCTGTCGGGTAACAACTTCTCCAAATGGTGCGACAAGAAATTCGACGGCATCGTGAAAGAAGCCAAGGCCACATCGGACGTCGCCAAACGCACCGAGCTGTACAAGCAGGCGCAACATGTCCTCAAAGATGCAGTCCCGATGACACCTATCGCGCACTCGACGGTGTATCAACCCATGCGCACCACCGTGCAGGACTTCAAGATCAGCCCGTTTGGCTTGAACTCCTTCTACGGCGTGAGCGTCAGCGGCAAGTAAGAAGCCTTGGCGGCGACGTTGCATAACGTCGCCGTTATTGCATCCGCCCGACCCGTAGGAAACAGACCACGCTTGCAATCGTTGCGTCCTACAGCAGCGAACTGCGATGCGTGACTCCGTTGCCTACAAGGTCAATCCGATTTGGTGCATTTACTGCCAGGTCCGCGACCCATAACGTCGTAGGACAGCAGAAGCACCAACCTCGGAAGGGTACTTGCTGCGTGTGGGATCAGTGATGTCCCCCTGGCCGAACGCCAGGGTGATTGCTCGCTGATGACAACTACAAACAAGGATCGGGATCGTCATGCGCCATACCACCGTTCTATCCGCAATTTTTGGCACCAGCCTTCTGGCCGTGGCCACGATGGGCCAAGCCGCCGACAAGAAGAGCCTGGTGTTCTGCTCGGAAGGCAGCCCGGCAGGTTTTGACACCGCGCAGTACACCACCGCCACCGATAACGATGCGGCCGAGCCGCTGTACAACCGCCTGGTTGAGTTTGAAAAAGGTGAGACCAATGTGGTGCCGGGGTTGGCAACCAAGTGGGATATTTCCGAAGACGGCCTGACGTACACCTTCCACCTGCGTGAAGGGGTGAAATTCCATAGCAACAAGGAATTCAAGCCAACGCGGGACTTCAACGCCGACGACGTGCTGTTCACCTTCAACCGCATGCTTGACCCTGAGCACCCGTTTCGCAAGGCCTACCCCACCGAGTTTCCGTACTTCAACGGAATGAGCCTGAACAAGAACATTGCCAAGGTCGAGAAAACCGACCCGCACACCGTGGTGATGACCTTGAACACGGTCGACGCTGCGTTCGTGCAGAACATTGCCATGAGTTTCGCTGCGATCCTGTCGGCCGAATACGCCGAGCAGTTGCTCAAGACCGGTAAGCCGAGCGATATCAACCAGAAGCCGATCGGCACTGGCCCCTTCGTGTTCCAGCGTTATCAGAAAGATTCGCAGATCCGTTACGTGGCCAACAAACAGTACTGGGACCCGAGCCGGGTCAAGCTCGACCAGTTGATCTTCGCCATCAACACCGACGCTTCGGTGCGGGTGCAAAAACTCAAGGCCGGCGAATGCCAGGTAACCCTGCATCCGCGCCCGGCTGACGTGGACGCCCTCAAGGCGGACCCGAACCTGCAACTGCTGACCAAGCCAGGCTTCAACCTCGGCTACATCGCCTACAACGTGCGCCACAAGCCATTCGACCAGCTCGAAGTGCGCCAGGCGCTGGACATGGCGGTGAACAAGCAGAGCATTCTGAATGCCGTGTACCAGGGCGCGGGGCAACTGGCGGTCAACGCGATGCCGCCGACGCAGTGGTCCTACGACGACAGCATCAAGGACGCCGCCTACAACCCGGAAAAAGCCAAGGAACTGCTCAAGGCCGCCGGCGTGAAGGAAGGTACCGAGATCACCCTGTGGGCAATGCCGGTACAACGGCCGTACAACCCCAACGCCAAGCTGATGGCCGAGATGCTGCAAAGCGACTGGGCCAAGATCGGCCTCAAGGTCAAGATCGTCAGCTACGAGTGGGGCGAGTACATCAAGCGCACCAAGAACGGTGAGCACGATATCAGCCTGATCGGCTGGACCGGCGACAATGGTGACCCGGACAACTGGCTGGGCACGCTTTATAGCTGCGACGCCATCGGCGGGAACAACTACTCCATGTGGTGTGACCCGGCGTACGACAAGTTGATCAAGCAAGCCAAGGTCGTGACTGACCGCGAACAAAGGACTGTTCTGTACAAACAGGCGCAGCAACTGCTCAAGCAGCAGGTGCCAATCACGCCAGTCGCCCACTCGACGGTCAACCAGCCGTTAAGCACCAAAGTCGAAGGTTTCAAAGTGAGCCCCTTCGGCCGCAACGTGTTCTCGGGCGTCAGTATCACCCCATAAGAAAATAACCGGATTGCGCAGGGCGAACATCGCCTTGCTGCAAACGCGCGGCCTTCTATTAGGATTTTTCCTACGGCAAACGTTTGCAATGGCTTGAACGAGTTACACACCCAATAGCCGGATCACCAAAAAAGACCGGCATTAAAAAGAGAACCAAAGGAGCTTCATTCATGAAACTGAGCAGCAAAGCGCTTCTGGCCCTGGCCATCAGCAGCATCACGGCCACCGCCTACGCTGAATCCGTCAGCCAGGACTTCGTTCCGACTACCCTGGCCGGCACCAGCGCGCAAAGCGAAGCCAAAGGCTTTATCGAAGACTTCAGCCTGGGCGGCACCACGCGTAACTGGTACTCCCACGAAAGCAAATACCGTGGCGGCACCTTCGAATACAAAAAGCATGGCCAGACGCTGACTGACCGTAACCGTACCAACTGGGTACAGGGCACGATCATCAACGCCAGCTCGGGTTTCACCCAGGGCACCGTAGGCGTCAAGACTGAATTGGCGGTGTACAACGCCGTGGTCCTGGACCGCAGCAAGCGTGATATCAAGGGCGGCTCCAACCGTACCCTGGCTGACTCCGACGGTGATGCAGTAGGCCAATGGAGCAAACTGGGCCTGGCCAACGTGCAGTTCCGTGTGTCGAACACCACGTTGACTGCCGGTCGTCAGAACTTCAGCAGCGGCATCGTCGACACCATCGGCAACCGTGCCCTGCCATCGAGCTTTGAAGGTGTGAGTTTCAACAGCGAAGAGTTCAGCAACCTGTCGTTCCAAGGTGGCGTGTTTGACCGCGTTTCGCCACGTACCGAACAGAGCCTGTCGAAATTCCGCAGCGAATACGGCAATGGCGCGGAAACCGACAAGGTGTCCACCCTGGGCCTGAACTACCAGCCGCTGAAAAGCCTGAAAGTCAGCGTCTTCGGCGCCAACGTGAAGGACTTCTGGAACCAGTACTACTTCGGCGCAACCCACGAGCTGGGTGATGCCCAGCAACTGGCCCTGACCACCGGTTTCAACTACTACAAGACTGTCGATGAAGGCAAAAAAGAGATGGGGGAAATCGACAACGATACCTACTCCCTGTCCCTGGGCCTGGCTCACCAGGCACACAGCCTGACCTTCTCCTACCAGGCTGTGAACGGTAACGAATACTTCGACTACCTGCACGAAACCAACGGCATCTACCTGGCCAACTCCCTGACCTCTGACTTCAACGGCCCGAACGAGAAATCGTTCCAGGTTGCCTATGGCATCAACATGGCCGAATACGGCGTGCCAGGCTTGAAGTTCAACATCTACTCGGCGCGTGGCTGGGGCATCGACGGCACTCACTACACCGGCAACAACGGTCGGGCCAAGTTCGCCTACGACGGCATCCAGAACCAGGACGGCGAAAAACACCAGGAATACGGTGTTGGCGGCTCTTACGCCATCCAAAGCGGCCCACTCAAGGCCACCACCGTGCGCGCAACCTATGTTGAGCACCGTGGCAGCGAGTTCCAGGCAGATGGCAGCATCAAAGAGTTCCGTCTGGTGACCACTGTTCCATTCAACATCCTTTAATTAGCGCCAGGTAGACGGCGGGCTCAGGACGAGCTCGCCGTCTACGTTTGTCTGGTCCCATCGATTGCAGAGGGCTCTGAATGAAAATGCTTCCACTACAAGCCGCCATGGCTGCCGCGCTGTTGAGCGTGGCGATCGGCGTTTCGGCCAAACCGCTGGTGGTCTGCACCGAAGCCAGCCCGGAGGGTTTCGACCCGGTCCTGTACACCACGGCCGTGACCGCTGACGCTGCTGCTGAAACCATGTTCAACCGCCTGGTGGATTTCAAGCCCGGCACCACTGAAGTGATCCCCGCGCTGGCCAAAGACCTGCCCGAGATCAGCGCCGATGGCCTGACCTACACCTTTCACCTGCGTGACGACATCAAGTTCCACACCACCGACTACTTCAAACCCACGCGCAACATGAACGCCGACGACGTGCTTTGGAGCTTCCAGCGCCAGCTGGACCCGAATCACCCGTGGCATAAAAAGTCCCTCGTGGGCTACCCGTACTTTGAAAGCATGGGCTTCAAGGAACTGCTCAAGAGCGTAGAGAAGACGGACGATCATACCGTCGTCTTTACCCTGACCCGTCCTGAAGCACCGTTCCTGGCCGACCTGGGCATGGCATTTTCTTCAATCCATTCGAAGGAATACGCCGACCAGTTGCTCAAATCCGGCAAGACCGAAGACCTGAACGCCAAGCCCATCGGCACTGGCCCGTTCATCTTCACCCGTTATCAGAAAGACGCCCAGGCGCGGTTCAAGGCCAACCCCGACTATTTCCGCGGCAAACCGGCAGTAGACCCGCTGATCCTGGCGGTCACCACCGATAACAACGTGCGCCTGCAGAAGCTCAAGGCCAACGAATGTCAGATCGCGTTATTCCCCAAGCCGGATGACATTCCAAGCATCAAGAAAGACCCTAACCTGAAAGTCGATGAGCTGGCAGCGATGACCACCAGTTACACGGCGTTGAACACCACCCACAAATACATGAGCGATGCGCGGGTCCGTCACGCGATCAACATCGCGTTCGACAAGGCCGGCTATACAGAAGCCCTGTTCGGCAAAGGCAATGCGGTGGTGGGCACCGGCCCTTATCCGCCGACCTTGCTGGGCTTCAGCGACAAGCTGAAGAATCCGCCCCGCGACCTGGACAAGGCCCGCGCCCTGCTCAAGGAAGCCGGCGTACCGGAAGGCACCGAATTCACCCTGTTCACCCGTAACGGCGGCGGCCCGACCAACCCTAACCCGATGCTCGGCGCACAGCGCATGCAGGCGGATCTGGCGCAGATTGGCTTGAAGGTCAATATCAAAGTTATGGAATGGGGCGAGATGCTCAAGCGTGCTAAAAACGGCGAGCACGACATGGTTTCGGCTGGCTGGGTAGGTGATAACGGCGACCCGGACAATTTCCTTACGCCAAACCTGAGTTGCGATGCTGCGAAAAACGGCGAAAACTACGCACGTTGGTGTAACAAAGAGTTTCAAGACTTGATCGATAAGGCACGTGCCGTCGCTGAACCCGGCCAGCGCGCTGCACTCTATGAACAAGCACAGGACGTTTTCGACAAGGACCAACCATGGCTTCCCATGGCTTACCCGAAACTGTTCACCGCCATGCGCAAGAACGTAGAAGGCTTCACCCAAAGCCCTCTGGGTACAAATAACTTCGCCACCACCCAGGTGAAGTAAATAAGAAAAACGCTCGGCGCCGTCGCTATTGACGGCGCCGGACCTGCCTAACCGGCTGATTGAGGTACACAACAAGATGTTTAGTTTTATTGCCCGCCGACTGGGGTTACTGATCCCCACGTTCTTCGGCATCACGTTGCTGACGTTTGCGTTGATTCGCATGATCCCTGGCGACCCCGTCGAAGTCATGATGGGCGAACGACGAGTCGACCCCGAGATGCACGCACAGGCAATGGAACGCCTTGGCCTTAACAAGCCGTTGTATGCGCAATATCTGGACTATGTCGGCAAGCTCGCCCAAGGCGACCTTGGCGAATCGCTGCGGACCCGGACCAGCGTGTGGACCGAATTCACCGCCCTCTTCCCGGCGACCCTGGAACTGTCCATGGCCGCCCTGTTGTTCGCCGGTATCCTGGGCCTGCTGGCCGGGGTGATCGCGGCACTTAAACGAGGATCCCTGTTCGACCACGGGGTGATGGGCATCTCCCTGGCGGGATATTCGATGCCGATCTTCTGGTGGGGCCTGATCCTGATCATGTTCTTCTCGGTGAGCCTGGGCTGGACCCCGGTTTCCGGGCGTATCGACCTGCTCTACGACATCGAGCCGCGCACCGGCTTCATGCTGATCGACACCCTGCTGGCTGACGAGCCAGACGCGTTCTGGGATGCACTGCACCACCTGATCCTGCCGGCCATCGTGCTTGGCACCATCCCGCTGGCAGTGATCGCGCGGATGACCCGGTCGTCGATGCTCGAAGTACTGCGCGAAGACTACATCCGCACCGCCAAGGCCAAGGGCCTGTCGCCGGCGCGCGTGGTATTCGTACACGGCCTGCGTAACGCGTTGATCCCGGTATTGACCGTGGTCGGCCTGCAAGTCGGCACGCTGCTGGCCGGTGCGGTTTTGACCGAAACCATCTTCTCGTGGCCCGGCATCGGCAAATGGCTGATCGAAGCCATTGGCGCGCGGGACTACCCGGTGGTGCAAAACGGCATTCTGCTGATCGCCTGCCTGGTGATCCTGGTGAACTTCGTGGTGGATATCCTCTACGGCTTCGCCAACCCACGCATCCGTCACCAGCGCTGAGATCAAGACCATGACCACACCTACTCCAGTGTCAGCAGTCGATCAAAGCCTGCTGTACCCGTCCCCGTACAAAGAATTCTGGCAAGCCTTCTCCAAGAACAAGGGCGCGGTTGCCGGCCTGTTGTTCATGTTGCTGATTGTGTTCTGCGCGATCTTCGCGCCCTGGGTTGCGCCGCATAACCCAAGCGAGCAATACCGCGACTTCCTGCTGACCCCGCCGGCCTGGCTGGAAGGCGGGCAGATGCAGTTCCTGTTGGGCACCGACGAATTGGGCCGTGATTTGCTCTCGCGCCTGATTCAGGGCTCGCGTCTGTCGTTGCTGATCGGTTTGTCGTCGGTGGTGATGTCGCTGATCCCGGGGATCCTGCTGGGTCTGTTCGCCGGATTCTTCCCACGCTTGCTCGGCCCGACCATCATGCGTTTGATGGACATCATGCTGGCCTTGCCCTCGCTGCTGCTGGCCGTTGCCATTGTCGCGATCCTCGGCCCTGGCCTGATCAACACCGTGATCGCCATCGCTATCGTCTCGTTGCCGTCCTACGTGCGTCTGACCCGCGCGGCGGTGATGGGCGAACTGAACCGTGACTACGTGACCGCCGCCCGCCTCGCCGGCGCCGGCCTGCCACGCCTGATGTTCATCACCGTGCTGCCCAACTGCATGGCGCCACTGATCGTACAGGCCACCTTGAGTTTCTCTTCGGCGATCCTCGATGCCGCGGCCCTGGGCTTCCTTGGCCTCGGCGTACAACCGCCAACCCCAGAGTGGGGGACCATGCTGGCGTCGGCCCGTGACTACATCGAACGCGCCTGGTGGGTGGTGAGCCTGCCTGGTTTGACCATTTTGCTCAGCGTGCTGGCAATCAACTTGATGGGTGACGGCCTGCGCGATGCGCTGGACCCGAAACTCAAGAACGCCGCCTGAGGAGATTCCCATGTCACTGTTAGAAATCAAGAATCTCAACGTCCGCTTCGGCGACAAGACCGCCGTGCCGGTGGTCGATGGCCTCGACATTTCGGTCGACAAAGGCGAAGTACTGGCGATCGTTGGCGAGTCGGGCTCGGGTAAATCCGTGACCATGATGGCGCTGATGGGCCTGATCGAGCATCCCGGCATCGTCACCGCCGACGCGCTGAACTTCGACGGCAAGGACATGCTCAAGCTGAGCAACCGCCAGCGTCGCCAGATCGTCGGCAAAGACCTGGCGATGGTGTTCCAGGACCCGATGACCGCGCTGAACCCCAGCTACACCGTGGGTTTCCAGATCGAAGAAGTACTGCGCCTGCATTTGAAGATGTCCGGCAAGCAAGCGCGCAAGCGTGCCATCGAACTGTTGGAAAAGGTTGAAATCCCAGGCGCCGCCAGCCGTATGGATGCCTACCCGCACCAACTGTCGGGTGGTATGAGCCAGCGTGTAGCCATCGCGATGGCGATTGCCGGCGAGCCGAAACTGCTGATCGCCGACGAACCGACCACCGCGCTGGACGTGACCATCCAGGCGCAGATCATGGAACTGCTGCTGGCCCTGCAGAAAGAACAGAACATGGGCCTGGTGCTGATCACCCACGACCTCGCGGTCGTGGCGGAAACCGCCCAGCGCGTGTGCGTGATGTACGCCGGCCAAGCCGTGGAAGTCGGCCAGGTGCCGCAGTTGTTCGACATTCCGGCGCACCCGTACAGCGAAGCGCTGCTCAAGGCGATCCCCGAGCACAGCCTCGGCGCCACGCGCCTGGCCACGCTGCCGGGTATCGTTCCTGGTCGTTATGACCGCCCGCAAGGTTGCCTGCTGTCACCCCGTTGCCCGTACGTGCAGGAATCCTGCCGCACCCAGCGGCCCGGACTTGACCCGAAAAGCCACAGCCTTGCACGTTGCTTCTACCCCTTGAACCAGGAGGTGGCGTAATGGCCGTCGTTCTTACCGCCCGCGACCTTACCCGTCACTATGAAGTGTCCCGTGGCCTGTTCAAGGGCCATGCCTTGGTACGTGCGCTGAATGGCGTGTCCTTTGAGCTGGAGGCCGGCAAGACCCTCGCCGTTGTTGGCGAGTCGGGTTGCGGCAAATCCACCCTGGCCCGTGCGCTGACGCTGATTGAAGAGCCGTCTTCCGGGTCCTTGAAAATCGCCGGCCAGGAAGTCGCCGGCGCCGACAAGGCCCAGCGCAAGCAATTGCGCAAAGACGTGCAGATGGTGTTCCAAAGCCCCTACGCCTCGTTGAACCCACGGCAGAAAGTCGGCGATCAACTCGGTGAGCCGCTGCTGATCAACACCAACCTGTCCGCCGCCGAACGCCGCGAGAAAGTGCAGGCGATGATGAAGCAAGTGGGCCTGCGCCCTGAGCATTATCAGCGTTACCCGCACATGTTCTCCGGTGGTCAGCGCCAGCGTATCGCCCTCGCCCGCGCGATGATGCTGCAACCGAAAGTGCTGGTGGCGGATGAGCCAACCTCTGCACTCGACGTGTCAATCCAGGCCCAGGTGCTGAACCTGTTCATGGACCTGCAGCAGGAATTCAACACGGCCTACGTGTTCATTTCCCACAACCTAGCCGTGGTGCAACACGTTGCCGATGACGTGATGGTGATGTACCTCGGTCGCCCGGTGGAAGTCGGCCCCAAGGAAGACATCTACGCCCGCCCGCTGCACCCGTACACCCAGGCGTTGCTGTCGGCGACCCCGACCATTCACCCGGACCCGAACAAGCCGAAGATCAAGATCGTCGGCGAACTGCCCAACCCGCTGAACCCGCCGCCCGGCTGCGCTTTCCACAAGCGCTGCCCGTACGCGACCGCGCGGTGCAGCACCGAGGAGCCGCAACTGCGCGCCTTGGATAACCGCCAGGTGGCTTGCCACTATGCGGAGCAATTTGTCGCCTGACCCTGCAACAAAAATGCCCTGAGTCTTGAGCCCAGGGCATTGCACGTGTTCTACAGCCCTTCCCATCAGGTTGCGCATCAGCTTGGCGGGAGGGGCTTTCTTTTTGGCGATGCCTACGTTTGGCTGTCGCCTTCATCGTCAGGGGCATCGCTGTCGGGGCCGTCTGTGGTGGAGTCGTCGTCACCCTCGCTGCCGCCCTGGTCCTGATCGCCGGGTTCAGCTTCGGATTTGGCCAACTGCAGATCTTGGCTATGCCCCGAAGACACAAGACCGCTGTGCACCGGATTTTGCGCCCAGGCCGTCGACGTCCCTAACGACAACAGCACCAGCACCTTTATCAACAGCACGACTCGTTGAAAAATACTCATGGTTGATTCCGCCCAGTCAGTAGGTAAATCCCACGCGACAGCCGTTCACCGTCGCCAGCGTTGACGCTAGTCCCAATGCCGGGTTTACGCCAGGCCTCAGGTGTCGCCGTCGTCGTAGGTTTCGCTGTCTTCGCCTTCGTTGTAGGGGTTTTCCTGGTCCTCCTTCGGGGCGGGCTGGGCTTGGGGCTGCCAGCTGCCGGAGTTGACTTCTTGTTGCTTACGCTTGCTGACAGGGCCGGTGTCTTTCCATGCAGGCGTTCCAGCGTCTGCGAGTGCCGTGGTGTGGGCCCAGGCGATGGAAAGTCCCAAGCCCCCCAAAAATATCAGACGGAGGGTGCGTCGAACACTTGGCAAGGAGGTCTCCTTTTCAGTCGTGGGTAAAGCCGCATCCGAAACGCTAGACCTGATGCACGGGTTGTGCAAATGGATACGTTCTCCCAGCCGAGCCTTTCAGGCGAAAATGGCGACTTACCACACAGGTTCATCCGTTGGAGGAAGGATTCTGCGCCCCGGTGAAGCGGTCACAGTATAACCCCCCCTCAATGTCACGGGTTTCCGTCGGTGAGCCATCACGATGAACCGTGACCTTGAAACTGACGATTGCCAAGGCCCCTGAGTGGCTGATGACACCATTCAGAACACCCGCTCTCCCATTCCATTTACGCCCATTATCAACTCTTGGCATGTACTCAAATCTCAGCTCGGTACTCAATGGGCTACCGGATAACCATAGCTCCAACCCTGTCCAGAACAACTGAATAGAACCCGCGTTCTGATCGGGAGAACCGGCCGTTATTACACCGCCGCCCCCTGCGTCATACATATTAGACGCACCTTGAAATATCAGGTTTGCATGGCTGCTATCTTTGAACCTGACTTGCCCTGCATCTAATTGAACCGTCATGACCTTTCTCCTGTTGAAATGACCTGCGGAACGCGGGAACACATGTCTGTGAGTTCACAAACTAGTTCACCCCAAATCCAGCGTCTACTGTCAACTCTGACAGCGGACAGCCATGTCAACAGGCTCTTGCGCAGCCGAAAAAAAACCTCACAGACTCGCGCCTGTGAGGTTTTTTAGTCCCCCCGATAAGAACTCAGTGGTGTTCGCGGGTCGCACGGAATTTCACATCCGGCCAACGCTCTTCCATCAGCGCCAGGTTGACCCGCGTCGGCGCCAGGTAGGTCAGGTGGCCACCGCCGTCGATCGCCAGGTTTTCCACGGCTTTGTTGGAGAACTCTTCCAGCTTCTTCTTATCGCTGCAATCGATCCAGCGCGCGGAGTACACGGTGATCGGCTCGTAGGAGCATTCGACCTTGTATTCCTCTTTCAAGCGGCTGGCGACCACGTCGAACTGCAGCACACCGACGGCACCAAGGATGATGTCGTTGCTGCGCTCGGGGAAGAACACCTGGGTGGCGCCCTCTTCCGCCAGTTGCTGCAAGCCTTGGCGCAGTTGCTTGGATTTCAGCGGGTCGCGCAGGCGCACGCGGCGGAACAGTTCCGGGGCGAAGTGCGGGATACCGGTGAAGCCCAGCGCTTCGCCTTCGGTGAAGGTGTCGCCGATCTGGATAGTGCCGTGGTTGTGCAGACCGATAATGTCGCCGGCGTAGGCTTCTTCGAGCTGTTCACGCTCGGAGGAGAAGAACGTCAGGGCGTCGCCGATGCGCACGTCCTTGCCGGTGCGCACGTGGCGCATCTTCATACCTTTTTCGTATCGGCCGGAGCAGATGCGCATGAAGGCAATGCGGTCACGGTGTTTCGGGTCCATGTTCGCCTGGATCTTGAACACGAAGCCGGTGAATTTCTCTTCCACAGGCTCAACGGTGCGCTCGTTGGCGACGCGGGCCAAAGGCTTCGGCGCCCAATCGACGACGGCGTCGAGCACGTGGTCGACACCGAAGTTGCCCAAGGCCGTCCCGAAGAACACCGGGGTCAGTTGGCCGTCGAGGAATTCTTGCTGATTGAACTCATGGCAGGCGCCCTGCACCAGTTCCAGCTGGTCGACGAAGCGGTCGTACTCGTCACCCAGGTGGGCGCGGGCTTCGTCCGAATCGAGTTTCTCGATGATCTTGACGTCGGTGCGCTCGTGACCGTGGCCGGCGGTGTAGACAATGATGTAGTCGTCGGCTAGGTGATACACGCCCTTGAAGTCGCGGTAGCAACCAATCGGCCAGGTGATCGGCGCGGCCTTGATCTTCAAGACGGCTTCGATTTCATCCAACAGCTCGATCGGGTCGCGGATGTCGCGGTCGAGTTTGTTGATGAAGCTGACGATCGGCGTGTCACGCAGACGGCACACGTCCATCAGCGCGATGGTCCGTGGCTCGACACCTTTACCGCCGTCGAGGACCATCAGCGCGGAGTCGACCGCGGTCAGGGTGCGATAGGTGTCTTCGGAGAAGTCTTCGTGGCCCGGGGTGTCGAGCAGGTTGACCATGTGGTCGCGATACGGGAATTGCATGACCGACGTGGTAATGGAAATACCCCGTTGTTTTTCCATTTCCATCCAGTCAGAGGTGGCATGGCGGTCGGACTTGCGGGATTTCACCGTGCCGGCCACCGCGATTGCCTTGCCCATCAGCAACAGCTTCTCGGTGATGGTGGTTTTACCGGCATCGGGGTGGGAAATAATGGCGAAAGTGCGGCGTTTCGCGACTTCGGCGGCCTGGTGGGTCATGGGAAATCGCCTGGCAGGTGAGTCAAAAAAGGGCGGCGAGTATAGCGCAAACCCGGGCGGCCAGACCACCGTTCAGCCCATTGGGGGTGGCTAAATGCTGCCAAGTGTGGAACCTTTTAAAAGGTAGAGACGTCCACTCCCCTGCTATCGCACTCGAAACAGGGGCTGATAAATCAGCAAGTTAGCCTGACGAGGCTGCGCTCATGGCTCGATCGCATACCGCGTTGCCGGTATCGGCGAGCTGCATTTCGCGACCACATTCAGAGGCAGCCAGGAATGGCATTGCCGCCGGAGAATGTGGGCGCCGACAGAAGAAAAAAGGAGTCCGCCTGTGGCTATTCGCTATGGCAAAGGGCTTATGGGAGGAGCGGTTGTCGTCGCTCTCCTGGCCCTGCTGATCCACTGGATCGGCATCAACACGATCGAACTGTACCGCGACGATTTGTTGTTTTACCTGCAAGCTCATTTGATCCTGGTTCTAGTCTCCATGCTGGCCGCCCTGATTGTGGGCATCCCCGCCGGTATCCTGCTCAGCCGACCGAACATGGTCGGGCGCGCAGAACGCTTCATGCAGATCTTCAACATCGGTAACACCGTCCCGCCCCTGGCCGTACTGGCCATCGCCCTCGGCGTCCTTGGCATCGGCAGCGGCCCGGCCATTTTTGCGCTGTTCCTCGCCTCCCTCCTGCCTATCGTGCGCAACACCTACGAAGGCCTGAAAAACGTTCAAGGCTCGCTGAAAGAAGCCGCCACCGGCATCGGCATGACGCCGCGCCAGGTGCTGTTTCGCGTGGAATTGCCCAACGCCGTGCCGATCATCATCGGCGGCGTGCGCGTGGCCCTGGCGATCAACGTCGGCACCGCACCGCTGGCGTTCCTGATTGGTGCCAACAGCCTGGGCAGCCTGATCTTCCCCGGTATCGCCCTGAACAATCAGCCGCAATTGCTGCTCGGCGCCGCGTGCACCGCGTTGCTGGCGTTGCTGCTTGACGGTCTGGTGACCATGGCCAGCCGCCTCTGGCTGGAACGCGGGTTGCGTCCGTCTTAAGGCTTGGCAAAGGAAATCACATGAAAAGACTGACTCTGATATTGAGCTGCGTGCTGCTGTTTGCAGGCATTGCGCAAGCCGCTGAAAAACCGTTGATCCGCATCGGCGCCCGGGTGTTCACCGAACAGACCCTGCTGGCCGAAATCACCTCCCAGTACCTGCGCACCAAGGGCTATAAAACCCAGGTGACCGGCGGCCTGGGCAGCAACCTGGCGCGCAGTGCCCAGGAAAGCGGGCAACTGGACCTGCTGTGGGAATACACCGGCGTGTCGCTGGTGGCCTACAACCATATCGACGAGAAACTCGACAGCGAACAGTCCTACGCTCGGGTGAAAGAACTCGACGCGAAAAAAGGCCTGGTCTGGCTCTCGCCGTCGCGCTTCAGCAACACCTATGCGCTGGCGTTGCCCGAGAACGTGGCCAAGGAATTCCCGCAGATCAATAACATCAGCGACCTGACCCAAGCCCTGGCGGAAAAAACCAAAGGCACGCGCCTGGTGGCCCTGGACACCGAGTTCGCCAACCGTTCCGACGGCATGGGTGGCATGGTCAAGCTGTACGACATGAACCTGACCCGCAAAAACACCCGGCAGATGGACGCCGGCCTGGTCTACACCGCGCTGCGAAATGGCCAAGTGTTTGCCGGCTTGGTCTACACCACCGACGGTCGCCTGAATGCCTTCAAATTGAAGCTGCTGGAAGACGACAAGCACTACTTCCCGGACTACACCGCTGCGCCGGTGATCCGTCAGGACTATCTCGACAAACATCCGCAATTGGCCGCTGAACTCAAGCCGTTGGCCGATCTGTTCGACGATAAAACCATGCGCGAGCTGAACGCGCGGGTCGACGTCGGCCATGAAAGCCCATCCGCTGTTGCCGCCGATTTCCTGCGCCAACACCCCATCAACTAAAGAGGAGAAGACATGGAATTCCTGAACGCCTTTTCCCATCTTGATTGGGCCCAGGTCCTGCACCTGACCTGGCAGCACATCACCCTGGTTGGCATCGCCGTGATCCTGGCAATCGTCGTAGGCGTGCCGCTGGGCGTGCTGATGACACGCTTCCCGACGCTGGCCGGCCCATTGCAAGCCAGTGCCACGGTTTTGCTGACGGTGCCGTCTATCGCCCTGTTCGGCCTGTTGTTGCCGTTCTACTCCAAGTTCGGCCAGGGCCTGGGGCCAATGCCGGCGATCACCGCCGTGTTCCTCTACTCCCTGTTGCCGATCATGCGTAACACCTACCTCGCCCTCACCGGTGTGGAACCGGGCATCCGTGAAGCCGCCAAAGGCATCGGCATGACCTTCGGCCAGCGCCTGCGCATGGTCGAGCTGCCTATCGCCGTGCCGGTGATCCTCGCCGGTGTACGCACCGCCGTGGTGATGAACATTGGTGTAATGACCATCGCCGCCACCATCGGCGCCGGTGGCCTGGGTGTACTTATTCTGGCTTCCATCAGCCGCAGCGACATGTCGATGCTGATCGTTGGCGCCGTGCTGGTCAGTCTCCTGGCCATCTTCGCCGACCTGCTTTTGCAATGGCTGCAACGCTCGCTGACTCCAAAAGGACTGCTCAAATGATCGAACTTCAAAACCTGACCAAGACTTTTCAAAGCAACGGCAAGACTGTTTCCGCCGTCAACGACGTAAGCCTGACCGTCAACGAAGGCGAGATTTGCGTATTCCTCGGCCCTTCGGGCTGCGGCAAGAGCACCACACTGAAAATGATCAACCGCCTGATCAAGCCGACCTCGGGCAAGATTCTGATCAACGGCGAAGACACCACCGACCTCGACGAAGTGACCCTGCGCCGCAACATCGGTTATGTGATCCAGCAGATCGGCCTGTTCCCGAACATGACCATCGAGGAAAATATCGTGGTCGTGCCCAAATTGCTGGGCTGGGACAAGCAGAAATGCCACGACCGCGCCCGCGAGTTGATGAGCATGATCAAGCTGGAACCCAAGCAATACCTGCATCGCTACCCGCGCGAATTGTCGGGCGGCCAGCAACAGCGTATCGGCGTGATCCGCGCACTGGCGGCCGATGCGCCGCTGCTGCTGATGGATGAGCCGTTCGGCGCGGTCGACCCGATCAACCGCGAGATGATCCAGAACGAATTCTTCGAGATGCAACGCGCGCTGAACAAGACCGTGATCATGGTCAGCCACGACATCGACGAAGCCATCAAGCTGGGCGACAAGATCGCGATCTTCCGCGCCGGCAAGCTGCTGCAGATCGATCACCCGGACACTTTGCTGGCGCACC
The DNA here is from genome assembly GCF_019456785.1 of Pseudomonas sp. LAP_36. Lineage (NCBI taxonomy): Bacteria > Pseudomonadati > Pseudomonadota > Gammaproteobacteria > Pseudomonadales > Pseudomonadaceae > Pseudomonas > Pseudomonas sp. LAP_36. The sequence goes on along the minus strand of NZ_JAHZMS010000001.1, from coordinate 140,249 downwards.
CGGCCGACGAGTTCGTCAGCAACTTCGTGGGCCAGGACAGCACCCTCAAGCGCCTGTTGCTGGTGAAAGCCGAGGACGCGGCGGATAACGCGCCGTCTGTGAGCCCGGAAACACCGGTGGCCGAAGCATTGGAATTGATGGATGAAACTGACCGCCGCTATGTGGTGGTCACCTGTGCCGAGAACAAGGCGCTGGGGTATGTACGACGTCGCGACCTGCACCGTCAGACCGGTACTTGCGGCCAATACCTGCGCGAATTCAACGCCACGGCGGCGTATGACGAGCATTTGCGCATCCTGCTGTCGCGCATGTACGAGTTCAACCGCTCGTGGTTGCCGGTGATGGATGCGGAGCGGGTGTTCCTGGGCGAGGTGACGCAGGAGTCGATTGCCGAGTACCTGAGTTCGGGTAAGTCGCGTGGGGGCAAGACCAGTATCGTTTCGCCTGCTGAAACTGCGCTGGCCTGATCAATCGCTATCGCAGGCAAGCCAGCTCCCACATTTGATCGCGTTGTCATGAATAACGCCGATCCCTGTGGAAGCCGGGCTTGCCCGCGATGAAGGCATCACAATTCACGCTGATTTACCCCATTCGGGGAACATCATTCCGTCACACCTGTCGGTTACATAAGTAGCTGTACCGGTCCTCGCGACGAACGCGTGCAAAAACGCGACATTTTTAGTTGATCCCACGCCCATCAAGCCCTAAAGTTCGCGCCGAACGTCCATGCTGGAAACGATCCATCCGGCTCAAGTACTGACGACGAGACAGCAAGGCCAAGGGAAGCGGTTACGCCCATGGCCTTTTTGCTTTCGGCGACATGCCTTGGGAAGTAGGCGAACCAAAGTGGGGATACGGAGGACGTTCATTTGCACCCATTGATCAATTTAGTTTGCCCTTAGGAGTCTCCCAGCATGTCGATCAACGTCGAAGATTATTTCGCGCGCGCCACGTTTGACAAAATGAAGGCGTTCGCCGACAAGCAAGAAACCCCGTTCGTGGTGATCGACACCGCGATGATCAGCCAGGCCTACGATGACCTGCGCGCCGGTTTCGAATTCGCCAAGGTCTACTACGCAGTCAAGGCCAACCCGGCCGTCGAGATCATCGACCTGCTCAAGGACAAAGGTTCGAGCTTCGACATCGCCTCGATCTACGAGCTGGACAAAGTGATGGACCGTGGCGTCAGCGCCGACCGTATCAGCTACGGCAACACCATCAAGAAATCCAAGGACATCCGCTACTTCTACGAGAAGGGCGTGCGCCTGTTCTCTACCGACTCCGAAGCCGACCTGCGCAACATCGCCAAGGCCGCGCCGGGTTCGAAAGTGTATGTGCGTATCCTCACCGAAGGCTCGACCACGGCTGACTGGCCTTTGTCGCGCAAATTCGGCTGCCAGACCGACATGGCCATGGACCTGCTGATCCTCGCCCGCGACCTGGGCCTGGTGCCTTACGGCATCTCGTTCCACGTTGGCTCGCAACAGCGCGACATCAGCGTATGGGACGCGGCGATCGCCAAGGTCAAGGTGATCTTCGAACGCCTGAAAGAAGAAGACGGCATTCACCTCAAGCTGATCAACATGGGCGGTGGCTTCCCGGCCAACTACATCACCCGCACCAACAGCCTGGAAACCTACGCCGAAGAAATCATCCGTTTCCTCAAGGAAGACTTTGGCGATGAACTGCCGGAAATCATCCTTGAGCCGGGCCGTTCGTTGATTGCCAACGCCGGTATCCTGGTCAGCGAAGTGGTGCTGGTCGCGCGTAAATCGCGCACCGCCGTCGAGCGCTGGGTGTACACGGACGTGGGCAAGTTCTCCGGCCTGATCGAAACCATGGACGAAGCCATCAAGTTCCCGATCTGGACCGAGAAGAAAGGCGAGATGGAAGAAGTGGTCATCGCCGGCCCGACCTGCGACAGCGCCGACATCATGTACGAAAACTACAAGTACGGCTTGCCGCTGAACCTGGCGATTGGTGATCGTTTGTACTGGCTGTCGACCGGCGCTTACACCACCAGCTACAGCGCGGTTGAGTTCAATGGGTTCCCGCCGTTGAAGTCGTTCTACGTGTAAGCGTACTGCCAATAAAAAACCCATGACGTGTCATGGGTTTTTTTATGAGTAAAAATCATCGAGCTTCGCGGACGAGCCACAAGCGCAAGATATAGCTTGTGGATTCTTGAATCTCATACCTCATCTCGTACCGGCCCACTAAAAGCCCTCTTACATCGCGTGGTTCGAATTCTTCGACTCGCTCACCTAGACGTAGATTAGTCAGCAAACTCGTAGGTGCTTGGGACAGAGACTGCACGGTGCGTGCCGCAGCCTGTCGATTGACTACAGCGAGGAAGTCGAAAAGCCGAGCCAGGTCTGATAAGGCTCTACTAGTCCACTTCAACTCCATCAACGCGGCACCGGCAACGGCGTATCGGTGCTCAAACTGTCAACCCAAGCTTGCACTGCCTGCTGGTCAATCACACGACCAGCGTCAACATCGGCCATAGCCTCCCGCGTGAGCCGGCTGCGCTCCTCTTCAAGATCAACCCAATCGGCGAGGGCTTGCTTGACGATCCAACCTCAAGAACGATCCATTCGCGCCGCCATCTGATCGACCTTTTGCGCCAGCGCCGTGGGGACGTGAGCTGTCAGTACTTTGGTGTCCGCCCCCATAAACCCTCTCTCCGCATCGATGCGAGATACATGATTAAAACTGAATCACACCTAATCATAGTGATTTACGCTCGGACAACAACCTCAATGCTCGGCCGCTCATCGTTTAATCGAGCAATTTGCACCTCAAACTCCTCTGCTACGGAGTGGATCTCTGGTTGCTTTGCTTTTAAAAGCGCTTTATGCGCCACCCGCAAAAACCTCAGATTCCCGCCCGCCAACGCCTTGCGCAACCACACTAACGCCGCATCGATCTGGCCTCTGTCCGCCAGCACCGCCGCGTAGCTGAACTGCCCGCGAAAATCCCCGCCTTCGGCTGAGCGTCGGTACCAGCCCACGGCGTATACGTACCGTCCTACACCCGCTACGACGTTCTTGGCCAGCTACGAGCTGACCAAGAACGTCGACCTTCAATTGAACGTGCAAAACCTGACCGACAAGGTTTACTACGACAAGGCATTCTCGACCCACTTCGCCAACCAGGCGGCCAGTCGTACGGCACTGTTGACCACCAGCTTCCACTTTTAAACAGCAGCGCCACGCAGCAAAAAGCCCCACGCATCGGATGCGTGGGGCTTTTGCGTGTTACACAGAATGTTTCTCGACAAGCCACGGCATAATGCGCGCCGTGCCCTACATATTCAGATAGACGAGGCGGTCAGACGTGTTGAAGAAAACCCTGTTCCAGTTGCACTGGTTCTTTGGCATTACTGCCGGGCTGGTGCTGGCCTTGATGGGGACCACCGGAGCTGCGGTCTCGTTTCAGGATGAGATTCTGCGGGCGCTCAACCCCACGGTACTGAGCGTCGAGAAACGCGAAGCGGGTGTGCTGCCGCCCGCCGAGCTGGTGCGCAAGCTGGAGGCCACTGAAGGCAAGACCGTGTCCATGCTCTGGGTGGAAAGCGAAAGCGGTAACGCTGCACGCGTGTTCTTCACCCCGCCGCCCGGCGAGCGCCGTGGCCAGATGCGCTACTTCGACCCCTACACCGGCGACTACATGGGCGACGCCGTCGGCCAGGACGCGTTCGGTTTTATCCTGCAACTGCACCGTTTCCTGGTCATGGGCGAAACCGGCCGGCAGATCACCGGCGCCTGCACGCTGATCCTGGTGTTCTTCTGCCTCTCCGGCTTGTACCTGCGCTGGCCGCGCCAAGTGGCGAGCTGGAGGGCCTGGCTGACGTTGGACTGGCGCAAAAAGGGGCGCAGCTTCAACTGGGACCTGCACTCGGTATTCGGCACCTGGTGCTTGCTGGCCTATCTGCTGTCGGCGCTGACCGGGCTGACCTGGTCCTACGACTGGTACAGCCAGGGCCTGACCAAACTGTTGTCCGACGCGCCTCACAATGAAAGGGTTCGCAAGCGCGGCCCGGCGCCCGACGGTGCGGCGCCAGTGGCCAACTACGACGCAATCTGGAGCAGTATCTACAGCAACGCCGGCCCAGGTTTGAGCGCCTATAACATCCGCATGCCAGCGGTCGCGGGGCAACCCGCCACGGTCTACTACCTGCTGAGCAACTCGCCCCATGACCGCGCGCTGAACCAGATCAACCTGGACCCGGCCACCGGCGAGGTTAAATCCCACGACCAATACGCCAGCAAGACGCTCGGCGCCCAATTGCTGACCAGCGTTTATGCGCTGCACACCGGCAGCTACTTTGGCCTGACAGGGCGGATTATCCTCACGGTCAGCTCATTGCTGATGCCGTTGTTCTTCATCACCGGCTGGCTGCTCTACCTGGACCGTCGTCGCAAAAAACGCCAGGTGCGCGATGCACGGCAAGGGCTCACGGCCAATACCAGCGATGCCCCGGCCTGGCTGATCGGCTTTGCCAGCCAGAGCGGTTTTGCCGAACAACTGGCCTGGCAGACCGCCGGGCAACTACAAGCGGCAGGCTTGCCGGTGAAGGTGCAGCCCCTGGGCAGCGTCAGCCAGGATGACCTGCGTCAGTCAGAAAATGCGTTGTTCGTGGTCAGCACCTTCGGTGACGGCGAAGCCCCCGACAGCGCCCGTGGTTTCGAGCGCAGCGTGCTCGGCCAGGACCTGTCCCTCAAAGGCCTGAACTACTCGGTACTGGCCTTGGGTGACCGCCAATACGAACACTTCTGCGGTTTTGCACGGTGCCTGAGTTTCTGGCTGACCAACCAGGGCGGCAACCCCCTGTTCGCGCCCGTGGAAGTGGACAACGGCGACACCACCGCCCTGCTGCACTGGCAACAACAGCTTGGACAACTCACAGGCCACGCCCCCGTGGCAGCCTGGCCGACCGCCCAGTACGAAAACTGGACGCTCAGCCAACGCACCCTGCTCAACCGCGACAGCAGCGGCTCGAACGTGTATTTGCTGGGCCTCACCTCGCCTTCGCCGCAAAGCTGGCAAGCCGGTGATCTGGTGGAAGTGCTGCCACGCAATTGCCCCTGGGCCATCGAACACTTCCTCGCCGGCCTCGGCCTGGCCGGCAGCGATGGCGTATTGATCGACGGCATGCCGCAGTCCCTCAACCAAGCGCTCGCCACGCGCCAACTGCCGGACAACCGCACCCACTTGGTCGGCCTGCACGCCCAGGCCCTGGTGAACGCGCTGGTGCCCCTGGGCATGCGCGAATACTCCATCGCCTCGATTGCCAGCGAGGGCGTGCTGGAGTTGATCGTGCGCCAGGAACGCCACCCCGACGGCAGCCTGGGGTTGGCCAGTGGCTGGCTCACCGAGCACGCCGCCATCGGATCAAGCGTCAGCCTGCGCCTGCGTCGCAACAGTGGCTTCCACCTGCCGGAGGCACCGGTGCCACTGATCCTGCTGGGCAACGGCACCGGCCTGGCAGGCCTGCGCAGCTTGCTCAAGGCGCGGATTGCCGATGGGCAGCAACGCAACTGGCTGCTGTTCGGCGAACGTAATATCGCCCACGACTTCCTCTGCCAGGACGAATTGCAGGGCTGGTTGGCCAGTGGTGATCTGGCGTTGCTGGACCTGGCGTTTTCCCGCGATCAGGCAGAGAAAATCTATGTGCAGGATCGCCTGCGTGAATCGGACGATGTGCTGCGTAAGTGGCTGGCGGATGGCGCGGCGATTTATGTGTGCGGGAGTTTGCAGGGGATGGCGGCTGGGGTGGATCAGGCGCTGGTGGATATTCTCGGCAGTGAAGCTGTAGAGCGGTTGATCGAGCAAGGTCGCTACCGCCGGGATGTCTACTGATCCCTCATAGACAATGAGATCAATGTGGGAGCTGGCTTGCCTGCGATAGCGATAGTGAATTCACGACCGCTATCGCAGGCAAGCCAGCTCCCACAGTTTTGATTGCATTCCACGTCAGGCTGGTTGGAGTTTTTGCTCGAACACTGATACGCCATCCAAATCACGAAGGATGACCGTCAATTCCGCCGTCCGCCCATCAATCTGCACCTCGCCAAAAAACTGGAACCCGGCAAACGGTGAGGTGTTTTGCGCCGGTGGTGCCTTCTCGAACACCACCTCGGGCCCAAAGGTTTTATCCAGTGGATTAGGCCCGAAACTCCCTGCGTTCAGTGGCCCGGCGACAAACTCCCAGAACGGCTCGAAATCCTGGAACGCCGCGCGATCCGGGTGGTAATGATGCGCGGCGCAGTAGTGCACATCCGCTGTCAACCACACATGGTTGCGCACCTTCTGAGCCCTTAAAAAGCCCAGTAATTCGGCGACTTCCAACTCGCGACCTTGCGGCGCACCCGGGTCGTTGTTGGCGATGGCTTCCCAACGCGCTACACCGGGGTTCAATTCACCGTCAGGCACGCCAAGACCGATGGGCATGTCGGCGGCGATCACTTTCCACTGCGCCTTGGACGCCTTGAGTTCGCCCTTGAGCCAGTCCAATTGCTCACGACCGAGGAAGGGTTTTTCGCCGCCCAGGTTGTCATCGTTGGGGCCACGATAGCTGCGCATATCCAGCACGAACACATCCAGCAACGGACCATAACTGAGCTTGCGATAAATCCGCCCACCGCCATCTGCGCTTTGCCGGCGCATCGGGGAATATTCCAGCCAGGCCTGGCGTGCGCGGCCGACCAAGGTGTTGATGTCCTTGGTCTGGTAACGCTCATCGAGCTGCTTGCTCGGCGACCAGTTGTTCACCACTTCGTGGTCGTCCCATTGCCAGATCTGCGGCACCTCGGCGTTGAAGCGCCGCACGTTTTCGTCCATCAGGTTGTAGCGGTAATTACCGCGATACTCATCCAGGGTTTCGGCGACTTTGCTCTTGGCTTCGGTGGTGATATTGCGCCAGATACGCCCATCTTCAACCTTAAGCTGCGCCGGTACCGGGCCGTCGGCGTAGATGGTGTCGCCGCTGTGGATAAAGAAATCCGGCAGGCGCAGGCGCATGGCTTCGTAGATGCGCATGCCGCCGATGTCCGGGTTGATGCCGAAGCCTTGGCCGACGGTGTCGCCGCTCCACACAAAACGGATATCGCGGCGCTGTTGCGGCACGCTGCGCAAGTGGCCGAACCAGGGTTCGCTGGCAACACCGGTCTGGGCGTCTTCGAAATGCACACGGTAGAAAATCGCCTGGTCGGCGGGCAACCCGGTGAGTTCGACGCGGGCGGTAAAGTCTGTGCGGTTGTCGGCAAGCGGCGAGATGAATTTGCGCGGGTTGCTGAATACGCTGCGGGTGTCCCACTCCACCACCATGCGCGCGGGGCGGTCGCTGCGGCTCCAGATCATCGCGCGGTCGCCGAGCAGGTCGCCGGACTGCACACCGTCAGTGAGTTGCGGGCGGTCCTTCACGGAGGCGATCACTGCCGGGGCCAGGCCCGGTAATAACAGCCCGGCACCGACAGCTTGCATCACGCGGCGGCGGCCGAGATCGAAGTGGCTCATGCAGGTGCCCTCTTGAGGATCAAAAGGGAAACTAAACCACGGCGGCATGAAGCAGATATGACACCAGCCCCACAGACAATGAAGATCAAATGTGGGAGCTGGCTTGCCTGCGATAGCGGTGTATCAGTAACAAATTTGCAAGCTGACCCACCGCTATCGCAGGCAAGCCAGCTCCCACACTTTTAAACCGAGTCAGGCCTTGGCAGGTGTCATCTCCAGTTCGACCGCTTCAGGGCGCTTGATCAACGCGTAGACCAAACCGGTCAACAAACTACCCGCAACAATCGCCAGCAGATACAGCAGCGCATGGTTCATCGCATTCGGGATGACCAGCACAAACAACCCACCATGGGGCGCCGCCAGTTTGCAGCCGAAGTACATCGACAGCGCGCCGGTCAGGGCGCCGCCGGCGATGCTGGCCGGGATCACGCGCAGCGGGTCCTTGGCGGCAAACGGGATCGCGCCTTCAGAAATAAAGCACATGCCGAGGATCATCGCCGCCTTGCCGGCTTCGCGTTCGGCCTGGGCGAACTTGCGTCGCGCCAGGAACGTAGCGATGCCCATGCCAATGGGCGGCACCATGCCGGCGGCCATGGTCGCCGCCATCGGCGCACCGCTGGACGCCGCCAGCAAGCCGACCGAAAACGCATACGCCGCCTTGTTGATCGGCCCGCCGAGGTCGACGCACATCATGCCGCCCAGCAGGATGCCCAGCAGCACCGCATTGGTGGTGCCCATGGTGCTGAGGAAGTCAGTAAGGCCCGTGAGCAGACGCGCCACCGGTGGGCCCACCAGGTAGATCATCGCCAGGCCGGTGAACAGGCTTGCCAGCAACGGGATGATCAGGATCGGCTTGAGCGCTTCCAGGCTTTGCGGCAATTGCACCGCACGCGAGATGAACTTGACGCAGTAGCCTGCGAGGAAACCGGCGAGGATGCCGCCGATAAAACCCGCGCCCAGGGTGCCCGCCAACAGGCCGCCGATCATCCCCGGCGCAATACCAGGACGGTCGGCAATCGAGTAGGCGATGTAGCCCGCCAGCAGCGGCACCATCAGCATGAAGGCGCGATCGCCGACGGTTTTCAGCGCAGCGGCGAGGGTGCCCTCTTGTTCAAACGCGTGAATACCGAACACGAACGACAACGCAATCAACAACCCGCCCGCCACCACCATCGGCAACATGAACGACACGCCGGTCAGCAGGTGTTTGTACACACCGGTTTTTTCTTTCTTGGCCACCGCGCCGCTGGCCGCGCTTTCCACGGCACCTTCGGCGAGGGCCTTGTTGAGGGTGGCTTCGGATTGCTTGAGGGCAATACCGGTGCCGCAGCGGTAGATCTTCTTGCCGGCGAAGCGCTCGGTGGCCACTTCAATATCGGCCGCCAGCAGCACCACGTCGGCATTGGCAATAGCTTCCGGACTCAATGGCGTGCGTGCGCCGACCGAACCCTGGGTTTCGACCTGCAAGTCATAGCCCAAACGCTTGGCCGTCTGCTGCAAGGCTTCGGCGGCCATGAAGGTGTGGGCGACGCCCGTTGGGCAGGCAGTAATCGCGACGATGCGCGGTGTATTTTTGGCTACAGGTGCAGCCGCAACGTAGACCTGCGCCTCTTCGGCGCCGCGACGCAACACGGCGTCGACATCCGCCAACGCCTGGGCCGGGGTACTCTGGAACACGCGCTTGCCGACAAACCGTTGCATGTCGACAGGGGTGCTGCTGACCAGCAACACCCACTCAGCGTCGTCGATTGTGGCCTGGGACAACTGGCGTTCCGGGCGCTGCACATCCACCACCTCAACGCTGGTGCTCCAGCCCTGGCGCTGCGCGGCAGCGTCCAACAAGCGGGCGCACAGCACACTGGTGACCATGCCGTTCGGGCAGGCAGTAACAATGGCTAACTTCATCACAAACCCTCTTATTGTTCTGTCAGCGGGCGTACGTGTACGCCGCTTTCGAGACGCGCCAACTGCGCGTCATCGCTGATGCCAAAACCAATCTGCGTAACCGCCATGGCGGCAATCGCCGTGGCCCGGCGCAGGGTGTGCTCCGGCGTATCGCCACTGAGCACACCGTGCAGCATCCCGGCCAGCAGCGAGTCGCCGGCGCCGACGGTACTGGCGACCGTCACCTGTGGCGGCGTGGCATGCAGCGCCCCGGCCGGGCTGTACCAGGTCACGCCGGCGGCGCCGTCGGAAACCACCACATGCTCCACGCCCTGTTGATGCAACTGGTTGATGGCGTCCGTGGCATTACCCAAGGCTTCGGCCAGCTCTTCGGTGTTGGGTTTGACCATCCATGGGCCAGCCTTCAAGCCGGCGCGCAGCGCCTCGCCGCTGGTGTCCAGGGCCACTTTCAAACCGAGCGCCTTGAGCTCCTCGAGCAAGCCCTGAAACCATTGCGGGCTGACGCCGCGCGGCAAGCTGCCGGCCACCACGACCGCATCGAATTCAGGGCCGATCATCGCCACCCTCTTGAGCAGTTCTCGTTGCGCCTGCTCACTCACCACAGGCCCCGGCGCATTGATGTCGGTAACGCGGCCGTCCTGTTCGGCAATCTTGATGTTGCTCCGGGTTTCGCCCGGCACGCGAATGAACGCGTCGCCAAACCCACGGCTGGCAATCAGTGCATCAAACGCCGCGGGGTTTGCCGCACCGAGAAAACCACCCACGCTCACGTGATGGCCCAAATCCGCCAGCACCTGCGCCACATTCACGCCCTTGCCGGCGGCATGGGTGAGCACGGTTTCGCTGCGGTTTACTTCACCCGGTTCCAGGCGCGCCAGGCGTATCGTCAGGTCCAACGCCGGGTTCAGCGTCAGGGTCAGAATCCTTGCCATCTACACGGCCTCCACTAGGGCACGCACTTCGGCGGGCGAGCCCACCGCGAGTGCTTTTTGCGCCAGGCCCTGGGCCTCGCTCAGACTGAATTCGCGCACGCGCGCCTTCACTTCAGGAATGCTGCGGGCCGACACGCTCAACTCATCCACCCCCAGGCCGATCAACACCGGCACCGCCAGCGGGTCCGCCGCCAACTCACCGCACACCCCCACCCATTTGCCATGGGCATGGGCGGCGCGCACGGTGATATCGATCAGTTGCAACACCGCCGGATGCAGGCCGTCGGCCTGAGCCGACAAGGTCGGGTGGCCGCGGTCGATGGCCAGGGTGTACTGGGTCAGGTCGTTGGTGCCGACGCTGAAGAAGTCGACTTCCTTGGCCAATACCGGCGCAAGCAAAGCGGCCGATGGCACTTCGATCATGATGCCCAGTTGCAGGTCGGCCACCGGGATTTCCAGGCGCAGGCGCTCGGTCATGTCGCGGGCCGCGCGCCATTCGTCAACGCTGCCGACCATGGGGAACATGATGCGCAGCGGGCGGTTGTCCGCCGAGCGCAGCAATGCGCGCAATTGCGCTTCCATGATCTGCGGGCGTTGCAAGGTGAGGCGAATGCCGCGCACGCCAAGGAAAGGGTTTTCTTCCTGGGCAATCGGCCAATACGGCAGCGGCTTGTCACCGCCTACATCAAGGGTACGAACGACCAATGGGCGACCACCGAGGCCATCGAGCACGCGGCGGTACTCGGCTTCCTGGGTGGCTTCGTCCGGCGCTTGCGGGTGGGCCATGAAAATCAGTTCGGTACGCAGCAAACCGATGCCTTCGGCGCCCTGCTCCACCGCGCTGGCAACGCCGGCGCTTTCGCCGATGTTGGCGAATACTTCAACGGCGTGGCCGTCACGGGTCAATGCAGGTTCATGACGCTGCGCCGAAGCGGCTTGCAGGCGTTGCTCACGGGTGTCGCGCTCAACCGTGGCGCGCTGCAGGGTGGCAGCGTCGGCGTCGACATGCAGGCGACCGCGTTGGCCATCCAGCAGCAACGGCGTACCGGAGGCCAGCAGCAATACGGCGGGACCCGCACCGACGAGCGCGGGAATACCGAGGGCACGGGCGACGATGGCGCTGTGGGCGGTAGCCCCACCACGGGCGGTGAGGATACCGGCGACGCGCGAGGGATCAAGCCGTGCAACGTCGGACGGGCCGACTTCGTCCATGACCAGAATGTAAGGTTCACTTGGCGCCTGAACCGTCTCAACGCCGCACAATTGCGCCAGCACTCGGCGGCCGACATCACGCAGGTCAGCCGCACGTTCGGCGAGCAAAGCATCCTGCAACGACTCCTGCTGCTTGGCGGCGGCTTCGATCACGCTCATCCACGCCGCTTCGGCGCTCTCGCCTTGCTTGAGGCGGGTGTCGACTTCGTCGGTCAGTTCCGGGTCGTCGAGCATTTCCTGGTGAGTGATGAAAATCTCGCGGATAGCCTTGGATTGGCTGCGTTCGATCAGCCCGTGGATATCACTGCGCACCTCGGCCAGGGCGCTTTGCAGGCGCTGGCGCTCAATGGCGGCGGACTCGCCGCGCAGTGGGTAATCGAACGTTTGCTGAACCTGGATATGCGCAGGGCCAATGGCGATGCCCGGCGCGGCGGCGATGGCCTGGATCTGGCTGCCGGCCTGCGGCGCGCTGAGCACCGGCTCAATGTCGAGGACTTCGAGCTGGGCGCTCAGGGTCGGCAGCGGCTCAACGTCTTCGCCGAGACCCTCTTCCACCGCCGCCAACAGCGCAGGCAGTGCATCGCCAGCAATCGTCGGCTCGGCGACAAACTCCAGCACCTGGCCGCGACGCGCGCCGAGGCTCAGCAGTTTGCTCAGGCTTTTCACCGACACGGCGCCCACCGGGCCATCGACGATACGCACGCGAATATCGCCTTCAAAACTTTTCGCCAATTGCGCGAGGATCTTCGCCGGGCGTGCATGCAAGCCGTGGGCGTTGGCCAAGGTGATGCGCGCGCTCGGCCAGTCCGGCGGCAGTTCGCCGCCGAGCACTTCAAGCACCGCGCGGCTGCTGGTGGCGCGGCCGAGTTCCTGGCCGCGACCTTCAATCAGCAAGGCACACAAGCGCTCAAGCAGCGTCTGGTGGGCTTCACCCAGGCTGGCCAGGCAGAACAGGCCATTGAGTGGCTGGCCGAGGTAACGCATAGGTTTATCCGGCGTGACAAACGCCAGGCCCGGGCGCTTGACCGTTTGCTCGCTGTGCAACCACCACAGGCCATCGCCCAGGGGCAGTGCGTCGACCTGCTGCAGGACGGCGGCGAAACCGTTGCTGACACAATCGGCTTGGCGCAACAGGCGGGCGCCGCGCCACACCAACTCTTCGAAATCATCGGCGGACACGCCCAGGCCGATCATCTGCGCATCCAGTGCCAACTCCTGCGGCGCACCTTGCAGCAGCTTCAGCAAGGCTTCGGCAGTGCCGGCACGGCGCAGTGCCTGGCCCAGATCGGTTTCGCCAAGGGCCCGGGTGAGCAGTTGCAACAGGCGCAGGTGTTCGTCGGATTTAGCGGCAATGCCGATCGCCAGGTACACGATCTGGCCGTCACCCCAGTCCACCCCTTCGGGGAACTGCAGCAGGCGCACACCGGTAGAAAATACGTAGTCACGGGTTTCGGGGGTGCCATGGGGGATGGCAATACCTTGGCCGAGGAAGGTCGAGCCCTGGGCTTCACGGGCTTGCAAACCGCTGAGGTAACCCTCGGCGACCAGGCCATCGGCCACCAGTTTTTCAGCGAGCAGGTGCAAGGCAGCAGATTTATCCACAGCCACCTGGCCCATGGAAATCTGCTCTACAGTGAGCTCAAGCATGCCGTTCTCCTAGTTAGTGCGGTGGCGCACTAGGTATTGTTTTAAACAAACAGTGTAAGGGGTGTTCATCAATACTGACTGAGCAGTCAATTGGCAGTAACTACTCAGACGCGATCTTCGTAAAAATACGCCGGCTGAAACGTTTAATCTAGACTTTATGGAAGACTACGCGTTAATTGCTTGTCCTTGAAGAACCGCTCGGCGCTTGAGCCAGGACATTGGTCGTGTACAGGAATCGGTTACGATTGGACAAAATGTCGGGGCAAGCGCCAAAAAACAAGGAAATCCCGGTTTGAAACTCAGTGATATCGCACGTCTCGCCGGTGTGTCCGTGACCACCGCCAGCTACGTCATCAATGGCAAAGCCGAACAGCAACGCATCAGCAACGCCACCGTCGAACGGGTGCGTGCTGTCGTCGAAGCCCATGGCTTTACCCCCAACCCCCAGGCCGCCGGGCTGCGCAGTCGGCACACGCGCACCTTGGGTTTTATCCTGCCCGACCTGGAAAACCCCAGTTACGCACGAATCGCCAAGCTCCTGGAGCAAGGCGCACGGGCGCGTGGCTATCAGTTGCTGATCGCCAGCTCCGACGATGACGCCGACAGCGAGCGCCAATTACTGCAACTGTTCCGCGCCCGCCGCTGTGATGCGTTGTTTGTGGCCAGTTGCCTGCCGGCCAGCGATGACAGTTATCGCGAGCTGCAAGCCAAAGGGTTGCCGGTGATTGCCATCGACCGGGTGATGGGCGCGGATCAATTCTGCTCGGTGGTCAGCGACGATCGCCAGGCGTGCCAGCAATTGACCAGCAGCCTGCTGCAACCGCTGCCCAAGCAGATCGTGCTGATCGGCGCACGGCCCGAGCTGAGCATCAGCCAGGAGCGTGCCGCTGGTTTCCGTGAAGCACTCGAAGGTTTCACCGGCGAGGTCATCGTCGAACACGGCGAAGCGTTCAGCCGCGACTGTGGCCGACAGTTGATGGAGCAACTTCTGCGTCAACTGGGGCATTTGCCTGACGCGCTGGTGACCACGTCCTACGTGCTGCTGCAAGGCGTGTTCGACGCGTTGCATGACTTCCCACTCAAATCACGCCCGCTGCGCCTGGGCACGTTTGGTGACACCCAGTTGCTGGACTTCCTGCCGTTGCCGGTCAACGCCATGGCCCAACAACATCAGCAGATCGCCGAAACCGCCCTGCGCCTGGCCCTGGCCGCTATCGAAGAAGAGCAGTACCAACCTGGCGTGCACGCCATTGGCCGGACGTTCAAGCAGCGTATTCACGAGGCCTGAGCGTGGAGCTGATCGACACCCACACCCACCTGGACTTTGCGGATTTCGACAGCGACCGCCGGGACGTCCTCAGTCGTAGCCGGGCATTGGGTGTGCGCCGCATGGTGGTGCTGGGGGTGTATCAGCAGAATTGGCAGCGCCTGTGGGATCTGGTGCAAGCGGACGAAGGTTTGTTCGCCGCCTTTGGCCTGCACCCGGCGTACCTCGATGAGCATCGCCCCGCCGACCTGACGGAATTGGGCGACTGGCTGACTCGCCTGCACGGCCACCGGCAACTGTGTGCGGTCGGTGAGATCGGCCTGGATTACTTTCTCGAGCAACTGGACCGCGAACGCCAGCAGAGCCTGTTTGAAGCTCAACTGAAGCTGGCGGTGGACTTCCAATTGCCAGCGTTACTGCATGTACGTCGCAGCCACGCCGCGGTGATCGCCATCCTCAAGCGCATCCGCCTACCCCGTGGCGGCATCATCCATGCGTTTGCCGGCAGCCAAGAAGAGGCCCGCGAGTACATCAAGCTCGGCTTCAAGCTGGGTTTGGGCGGCGCCCCTACCTGGCCCCAGGCCCTGCGTATGCACAAGGTATTGGCGCAACTGCCGCTCGACGCGGTGGTGCTGGAAACCGACTCGCCCGATATGGCACCGGCCATGTTCCCCGGCCAACGCAACAGCCCCGAGCACCTGCCAGCCATCTGCACCGCCCTTGCCGAGCGCATGGGTATCAGCTCCCTATTGCTGGCTGAGGCGAGCACACGCAATGCGTGCGAGCTGTTCAATTGGTAGGTTCGGCGTGATCCCTTGCAGGTCCAGCGTTATCTGCTGGCGGTAACGGGCATAACGCAACGCCAGGAAATGCACCAGCAGCACCACCAGCGAGACGTTGAACTGGCCAATCACACTGATCAGCCCCAGCCACTCCGCGACCAGCACCACAATCAACACAATACAGGTCAAGACCACCATGCTTGGGCGCACCAGTGCCCAATGGTCCAGGGACTTGAACTGACGCAATTGCCGGGGGCAGTTCAATCGCAAAATCCACTGGCAGTACGGGCAATCGAATGGCTCTTCGATAGCAATGGCATTTAATTGCCAAGGCTTGAGTTCAAAGGTGATGTTGCAATGGGCGCAGTGCCCTTTGATGCCGATTGCAGCGGTCATCGCTGTGCCTCCCCAGAACTTGAAATCGAGTGAAAGAATTTTCACCCATTCAGGGGGCCAGAAAAGGGACGCCGGAAAATCAGGACAAGCACCACGCCATCCAGCGATAAATCCTACGTCCAGGTCTTATACGCGAAACGCACCGATCAATTGCTTCAACTCGATCACCTGCATCGATAACTGCCGGCTCGCCGCTTCGGTCTGATGCGCGCCCTCGGCGGCATATTCGCCGGCCCGATTGATTGCGACGATATTCTGGTCAATATCGTGGGCGACGGCCGTCTGTTGTTCCACGGCGGCAGCGATCTGCTGGTTCTGATCGACGATCATGCCCACGGCACCGAGGATATTTTCCAAGGCCTGCTGGACCCTTTCCGACTGCTCCACGGTGCCATTGGCCATTTCATGGCTGCTGCCCATGGCCTTCACGGCGGCCGACACACCGCTGTGCAAGCGGCTGATCATCTGTTCGATTTCTTCTGTGGAGTCCTGCGTGCGCCGGGCCAGGGTGCGCACCTCGTCGGCCACCACAGCAAAACCACGCCCCTGCTCACCGGCCCGCGCGGCCTCGATGGCGGCGTTGAGTGCCAGCAGGTTGGTTTGCTCGGCAATGCTCTTGATCACTTCCAACACACTGCTGATGGACTGGCTGTCGGTGGCCAATTGGTTAATCACCCGCACCGACTGATCGATCTCCGAGGCCAGCCGCGCGATGCTGCCCTGCTGGGATTGCACCAGGCTACGGCCACTGACAGTTTCATCGTTGACGCTCTGGGCACTGCTGACCGCCGCCGCCGCACTGCGTGCGACTTCCTGGGCTGTGGACGACATCTGGTTCATGGCCGTCGCGACTTGCTCGATCTGCGTGCGCTGCCCGGACACCGCCTGATTGCTCTGGGCTGAGACCGTTTCCACCTGGCCGGCCTGGAGTTCGACCTGGCCGACGGTGTGCCCGACACGTTCAATCAAGTCATGGATCTTCGCTACGGTGCCATTGAACACCTGGCCCAGGTCGCCCAACTCATCGCGGCTATCCGCGACAAAGGTGACCGTCATATCGCCGGCCGCCACCTTGTCCATCATCGTCCCCAGGCGCCGCAGGGTTGTGCGCGTGGAGGCGTAAAACCCTGCGTACAAATAGAAGATCAGCAGGAACACGACCGTCAGGGCCAGGACCAGCACCACCATGTGCGTGCGGTTCTGCGCCAGGCGTTGCTCCAACTGCTGTCCGAGAAAGGCCAGGGTGGCGTCGTCCAACTGGTAGGTCTGGGCCATCAGCTGGCTGATACCGTCGTAGAAACCCTGCCAGGGCGCGTCAAGGGTTTCGGCCATCACCACCTGCTCCTCAAACAACTCACTGCCTTGCTTCAAGCTGGCGTTACTCGCCTTGGCCAGGCCATCGAGTGCAGTGTGCGCGGCTATGCTGGCGCCCAAGGCATCCTGCAACTTCAAGCCATATTCAGCCTGGAGTTTTTCCAATTGCTGCAACAGTTCGTCAAAGCGCGTACTGGACGACGAATTGAGAAAACCTTGGCCCAGGGAATACGCGCCGATTGCCCGACCTTCACCCAGGGTCTGCGTGACTTGCGGGGTCACGCTGGTGATCAATTCGCTGAGCTGGCGCAGATCGCTCTGGGGGTCGCGGCTCAAACCGGATTGGCTGGCGATGATCTGGCTGAGCATCTGTGCCTTGTTAAGCAACTTGCCGATCAGTGCACTTTTGCTCAGCAGCGATGTTTCCTGCTGCTGGGCCTTGAAGGCCGCGATCAACTCGTCGCGCTTGCCGTCAAAGGCGGCAATTTGCTCGGGATCGGTCGCCATGGCGCTGAGGCTTTGCAGGCGGCTCAGGACACTGCTTTCCAATGCGCTGATCTTGCCCTCAAGGTCGCCGGCCTTGCCGGACTGGCCAAGGGTGGCGTTGATTTGGACTTGGTTGTTGAGGGTTTCCAAGTCGCGGCGCAAGGCCAGGCTGCTGCCGAGCAAGTCGAGGCTTTGCAATTCCACGCGTGTGCCCTGGAATTCACGCCAAGAATCGCGCACCAGGTAATAGTTGGTCGCCAGCATGGGCAGCAGGAACAGCACGCTGATCAAGCTGAACTTCATGCCGAAGCTCAGGCGGTTCATCAGCGCGACGGCGGGATAGAGCAAGCTCTTCACAGGTGAACTCCCTTTCTTTTATTTTTATTGAGGCCCAGGGCGGCAGTTAGCCAGCATCTGTATAGCTCAATTTGAAAGGGAGTTTTGTAACTTAAGGTTAACGGCAGCGGGGCTGCCGAAAAATAATTTGCCCGCATTCACTCGGCTAGGGCAATACCGTCCAGATTGCAAACCCGGCGTACCACAGCACGGCGGCGCGCAGCAGCAGTTCCCATATGCGATCCAGGCTGTTGATGCCATCGGCGCCCACCGCTGGTGGCGGGATTTCGGCGGCGACCAGGCCGACTTTTTCCACCAATTGGGCAGCGCTGATGTCCCAGCTCAGCAGTTCGTGCAGCATCACGCGGCCAACCGCGACGAAGTTGCCCACCAAGGCAAAGCTGGCCGCCAACAGGCGCACCGGCAGCCAGTCAAACGCGTGGCGCAGTTGCCCGGCGCGCTCGGCGACCCGTGGGTTCTTGCTGTGCTCACTGGCCAGGGCAAGTAGGCGATAGGCCAAGGCAGCCACTGGGCCCAGCAGGAAGTACCAGAAAATCACCGCAAAGAAGCTCTGGTACGCCTGCCACAACAGATGGCCCTGAACGCGTTCGAGCAGCTGTTCGCCACTGTCGGCGCTGAGGTTCAGGTCACGTTCGGCCACGTGCTCGGCAGCTTGCAGGTCGCCACGGCGCCAGGCATCGCGAAACGGACCGAGCCCGGCGAGCAGATCACCACGGCCCAGGCTGTAGATCACTACCACCAGGTGCACCGGCAGCGCCAACAGACCGTAGGCCACCGGCTCCAGCACCAGCAGCAACAACGCCAGCAATGCCACCGGCAACAACACCAGTACTACCAGAATCAGCCAGGGACGCTTGCCCATGCTCGGGCTCGATTCCAGCTTGGCCAGTTCGCGCAGCCAACCACCATCGCGCTGCAACCGCTGGCGCAGGGCCGAGAACTTCTCGATCCATACGGCCAGCACCAACACCAGAAAACTCATCGTGCGTGTCCTCCATCCTGCAGGGCGCTGCGAAAGCGCGTCCAATCAAAAGCGGGGCCGGGATCGGTCTTGCGTCCCGGCGCGATATCGCTGTGACCACAAATGCGCTGGGGGGTGATGCCCGGGTAAGCCGCCAGCAATTGGCGGGCCAGATCGGTCAGCGCCACATATTGTGCGTCGGTAAACGGCTGATCATCCGTGCCTTCCAGCTCTATCCCCAGGGAAAAGTCATTACAGGTTTCCCGGCCCTCGAAATATGAGACCCCGGCATGCCAGGCGCGGTCGAGGCAGGAGACAAACTGCGTCACCGTGCCATCGCGCTCAATCAGAAAATGCGCAGACACCCGTAGGTCGGCAATCCCTTCAAAGTAGGGATGTTCCGTGACATCCAGGCGGTTCTGGAAAAATTCCTGCACTTTACCGGTGGCGAACTGCGCCGGTGGCAAACTGATGTTATGCACCACCAACAGTGAGATTTCGCCTGCGGGGCGCTCGTTGAAGTTGGGCGAAGGGCAATGACGAATGCCCTGGCACCAACCGCTGGTGGGGTCCAACTGCATACAGGTTCCTTGAACGAGACAACGTATGACCAGTATGCCGCGTTCGACCCTCTGGTTGCGATCACTTGCCGCGATTGAGTTGACGCAGTTTATTCAACACCGCGGCCAGCGCGCGCTCGAACAGGGGGGCGTCGTCCAAGGAATGCAGCGTGCCGCGCTTGAACGCCAGCGCCAACTGGCCGGTACTCTTCTCCAGCACCTTGAGCCCCGTGCGGCTGGTGAAGATATACGTGTTGGCCGGTGCCATGATCGCCGTCAGCTTGCACCGCAGAGTGCTGGTCGCGTCCGCTTGGAACACCACCCAGCTACCCACCTTTAGTTCTTGAGCCTTGAGCAAGTCCGGGTCGTTGCTCGGCAGGTCGATGACCGGGGCGGGCGACGCCGCGCTGAGGACAAACGGCTCGCGCACTTCGATCAGATCTTCCATGCCTTCGGGCGCCTGGACGTGCAAGGCCTGCAAGCGCAGAAAGAATTCACGGGTGCTGAACGGGTCGAACGCGGCACTGGTCAACCCATCGCGCAAGGCCTTGAGCAAGCCAGGCAGTTGCTCCAGCAAATGGCGCCCGGCTTCAGTGTCTTGCTGCAGGCTGACACTCCAGATCAGCTCGTCCATGGTGCGCAACGCCGCTTGCCATTGCACCGACTGCTCACCGTGCTTGAGGCTGGTCAGCAACAACACTTGGCTCCATGCCTGCTGCAGGAACTGCACCACCGGACGCGGCAGGACCTTGCCCAACAACCGTCGATTAAGCACATCGGCCACGCGCTGGCGTACGGCTTCGGTGCGCACGCGTCCAGCTTCGGCATCGCGGGTGTGTTGTTCAAGCAGGTCGCTGCGTCGCCGTTCATCGGCGGTAAACACGCTGAACTCTGCGAGCAATTGGGGAAAAATCGCCGGGTCTTCGACGAACTCATTGAGCAAACGCTGCACGACTTGCTCGATGCGCAGATAAAGATGGTCGCGCTGGCAGTCTTCAGGCGGACTGCTGCCCATGACGGCGGCCGCGATTTCATTGAGTAAGCGTCGCGCCGGGTGACTGGCGCGGCTGAAAAAGCTCTTGTCGAGCAACGCGACTTTCAGCATCGGGATCTGCAGGCGACCGATCAAAGCCTTGAAGGCACCGGGCACGGTAAGGTCGTTGAGGATAAATTCGAATAACAGCGCGACCAGGTTGATCACGTCTTCGTCCGCATCCTCTACCACCCGCGACTTACCACTCTTGACGCTGACACGGGTGAGCAACTGTTCAAGCTGGTTACACAGGTCGAAATCGTCTTCGGCCTCAGGCTCCGGCACGTACTGCTGCAAGTGGGACAGCAGGCGTAACAGATCACGGGTGGAAATAGGCAGCGGTTCGGCACTGGCCTCAAGCGTTGGCGCCACGCTGCCGCGTACCGCTGTGAGTAAGTTCTGGAGCGCGGCGAAGGCTTCCTGGCCATTGTCGTCGGCGGGCTGATCGGCGGCCGACGGGGCCTCTTCGTGCGGGTGTTCGCGGGCCGCACGCGCCTCAAGCCGACGGGACGGTACGGCCTTGAGTTCCGGCAATACGCCGGTCGCGACCAGCAATTGATTGGCTTCGCCATACAACTGGTCGGCGTCACTGAGCACGTACTTTTCAAAGAGCTTGAGCATGATCAGTTTGACGCGGATCTCCACCCCCAGGCTGCGCCCCGCCCGCAGGAAAAACTCACACAACAGCGCGGGGCCCAGCGGGTTGTCACGCTCATCCAGGCGATTGCCCAGTAATGCGCTCAACCGCGCAGTGAGTTGACCAAGGGCCAGGCCGTCACGATGTCGTACCCGGCCGAGCATGGCTTCAAGCGCCACGGCTTTTTCCAGGGCATCCTTGGATGAACCGGGCGGCGCGTCATAGGAAACCACCGGCACCAGTTGCAGCTCTCCCTGCCCCGCCTGGCCCAGGCTGGCGAAGGCTTCAAACAGTTGCTCCAGGAACACGCGCTCAAAATTCTTGCGCTTAAGGCGCAGGTCGCGCATGGCTTCAAAGAAAATATGGTGGTCAAGCGTGTTGCGCGACCTGTCGGCCATTTCGAACAACGTGTCGTCGGCGTTATCGAACAGTTCCTGCAGCCCTTGCTGCAACTGTTGCACCGCCTTGTCGCGGACCTGCAGCAACACCACCGGAAGTCGGGCGAGCGGCGATGGCGTGGCGTGTGCCTTTTTGATTGGCACCACCTTTCCGTCATTGTGCATCCTGGCCTCCTGAAACGGCGCTATCTGTCTAAACGTCAAAGCTATGACGCCAATTGCAAGGCGCAAGATTATCTTGCAAATGAGGTGGGTTGCGCCAGCAAACTCTGCCATCGCACGGTAAATGAGGGGTGAGCCTGGGTTCAGAAGCGCACTGCCCCTATAATCGGGGCACTTTGTTTGTGGAGCCTGTTATGCCGAATCTCCGTCTTGCCGACCTCACCGCCGAAATCGAAGCCAACGTGCGCCGCGCACTGCTGGAAGACGTCGGCAGCGGCGACATCACTGCTCAGTTGATCCCGGCCGAACGGCTGGCCACCGCCACCATCATCACGCGCGACGCCGCTGTTATCGCGGGTACGGCTTGGGTCGACGCGGTATTCCGTCAGTTGGACCCACGGGTCGCCGTGCATTGGCAGGTCGCCGACGGTGAACGCGTCAGCCCCAACCAAGCGCTGTTCAACCTGGAAGGTCCGGCACGCTCGCTGCTCAGCGGCGAACGTAGCGCGTTGAATTTTCTGCAGTTGCTGTCCGGGGTCGCGACCCGCGCCCAATTCCTGGCAGATTTTGTCGCCAGTACCCAGGTCAAGCTGCTCGATACCCGCAAAACCCTGCCGGGCCTACGCCTTGCGCAGAAGTACGCAGTAACCTGCGGCGGCTGCCACAACCACCGTATCGGTTTATATGACGCGTTCCTGATCAAGGAAAACCATATCGCCGCCTGCGGGGGCATTGCCCAGGCGATCACGGCCGCCCACAAGATCGCACCCGGCAAGCCGGTGGAAGTCGAAGTGGAAAGCCTGCATGAACTGCGCGAAGCCCTGGCAGTGGGCGCGGATATCATCATGCTCGATGAGTTGAGCCTGGACGATATGCGTGAAGCCGTGCGCCTGAACGGCGGCAAGGCGAAGCTGGAGGCCAGCGGCGGGATCAATGAAAGCACCCTGCTGCCTATCGCAGAGACCGGGGTGGACTACATCTCAATCGGCGCCATGACCAAGGATGTGAAGGCGGTGGATTTGTCGATGCGGCTGAGTATCTAAGCTTTCAAATTAAGAGCGAGCTCACTGTGGCGAGGGAGCTTGCTCCCGCTGGAGCGCGGAGCACTCCCTTTCCGACACAGCCGGTGTATCTGATACACCTCACCACCCGCTATCAGGGCTGCTTCGCAGCCCAGCGGGAGCAAGCTCCCTCGCCACAACAAGCCCGCCCATTTAAAACGCTCAGACCACCAGATTATTCATCTCGCAGTACTCTTCCCAATCGACACCCAGCACCTCGGCCGCCTCTTTGTGCAAGACCAGCCGTGCCGCTTCGAATTCTTCCGGTGTCGAGGTGTACTTGAGGGTCAGCTCCCAAGGCTGGAGGCCCTGGCTCTCGGCCTCGTCCTCGAATGCCCACTGAATCTGATCGCGCTGATCGTCGGCGCTCAGGTCCTTGATTTCTTCTTTAAGCTGCGGCGTGTCCTCAAGGTATTTATTGAGTGCTTCTTCGTGCCGAGCTTCCTGGGTCATTTCAGTCGTGGTCATGTGTGTTCTCTTAGATCGAGGAATGGGGATGCATCTGGGTCATCAAGGGTTGCGCAGATACAAATGAGCGGGCGCGAATGCCGGCTCGTCTGGCCTTCAGAACCATTCTGGGATCAACTGAAAACGTGCTGCCTTTGTTGCCTTTTTGCCCGAGACAGGAATCGAACCTGCGACCTTCGCGTTACGAGTGCGCTGCTCTACCGGCTGAGCTACACGGGCGGTGGGCTAAAGCTAGCACTGCATCGGAAGTCCGGCAACTTACCGGCGTCAACGGGCAATCACACCTTGGGCCCAGAAGCGCGGTTGCAGGAAGGTGTCATGGCCGTCCAGGTACTGCTGCTGCGCTTGCTTGATGTGAGGTACATCGCGCGCGACAATAAAAATCAACAGACCAACGGCCAGCACACTGAGCGTTTTCCAAGCACCCCGGGCCAATGGCAGTTCAGCGGTCGGCGGCATTCGCCACACATGCAGCGCCATCAGCCAGCCCACCACCAGCGCCAGCCAAACCTGGGAGTTGGGCATCACAATCACGCCATCGACCATGGACTGCACCAACGCGCCAACCACCGATGCAAACAGGCACAGCCGCAGCAGGTCTGCACGCTCGGCGCTCAGCGCACGCTCACGCAATATACCGAATGTGGCCCAGCCGCCTCGCCACGCCAACACCGCGACGCACAGAGCCGATGGCACACCCCATTCACTGGCCCATTGCAGGATGGCCTGGTGGGGGTGAGCGGCAATCCTGTTGGTGATATCGGCAAAATGCATAGGCCCGAAACCCAGCCCTGGCCGTTCGGTGAGCATGTGCCATCCCTGCCACCAGATCGGCCCGCGCCCCGACAACGAGGTGGTGAGGCGATCGCTGGCGCCACTGGTGAGTTCGATCCCCAGGTAATCCGCTAACACCGTAAACACCAGCCAGTACAGCAACAGCCCGCCACACACTGCGGCCAGCTGCCACCCCAGCCAGCGCCGGCCCCAAGGCCCCAACACCGCCAACACCACACCCGCCGCGCCCATGCCAAGCCAGGTGCCGCGTGTGCCGCCACCAATTGCGATCAGCCACCACACGCACAGCAACGCAAACACCGCAACTTTGAGCGAGCGCGAGAGCGTCGGGATCAACAAGGGAAGCGCCAGCAATGGCAGGGTGAACGTCTGGAACTGGCCGTAGAATCGCTTGTTGGAAAAGCCAGAGAGCAGCAAGTCAGGGTCCAGCGTCCGCTCGGCGCTGGCGAACGCGAGTGCGCCCGCATACACGTATTGAATCGACTTGATCAGGCACAGCAGCACCACCACCATGATCAAGGCGCGGTCCAAAGGCTCGCCGCCCTGGCGACGCAGCAAGGCAACTGCCACGGCAATCGCACCGCAACTGACAAACAAAGCCACTTCGGCCAGTGCCCAGAGCGGCTGGTGGGCCAGCGTCGATGACACCAGGCCCAGCCCAATAATCAGCGCCAGGCCCAGGGTGGTGGGCCGGTCTACCAACCGTTCAACGGGGGCGACCGACAGCCCATACAGCACCGCACAAGCCCCGATGGCAATCTGCATCGCCCGCTGTAGATCATGCCCACTGAACGGTGCACAAATCCCGACAACCAGCAGACACACCACTGCTACCAGAAAAATACTGCCACGCTGCTGTATGGATAAATACATCGGCCACCTCAACTTCCCTGTGGAGGGTCTAGCAGTTATGCACCGTCGGCGCCGCAGCCCTTGGCGATATATTTCGCGTCAGCAGTGGTGGTGCATTTCCAACCACTGGTGGCGTTGCGCGTCAGGCTGATGGTCTTGCCCAGTACCGGCGCGGGAGCGTCGAGTATTTCGCAACGGATGGAACCCGCGCCCGTCGCCACATCCCCTGCCACATCGATCTTGCAATTGGCGGTCGGGCTGGCGCCACCGATCAACGCCAGCGTGGGTACGGTGCCTTGGTTGAGGGTGTCTTCATACCCAGGCTTCAACGCGGTGATTTCAGCCAGGCCGGCGGTGAACTTGGCCTTGGCCTGGTGGGTGGTGTACATGGGCAGGCCGATGGTGGCCAAGATGCCGATGATTGCCACGACGATCAACAACTCGATCAAAGTAAAACCTTTCTGACGCATCACTTTCACTCTCCAGAATAGAACTCATGACAAGGCGCTTCCTGCGCCCCGTGTTGTGCAGCGGCGCCAGTGTACTCATCCGCAAGCGCTCAATCGCGCACTGGACGCACATTCTGACATTTTATCCTGCGTTGCCTGCCTGCCCGAATCCGTCACCTGACTAAGCTATAAATCTTCGACGACCTCTCTGCGGAACCCTGTCATGGATAACGCTTCAACGCTGTACGCCTGGGAAGGCATCAACCGTAAAGGACGTAAGGTGTCCGGGCAAACCGCAGGGCACAACCCCGCCTTGGTCAAGGCTCAGTTGCGCCGGCAAGGCATCAGCCCAGGCGTGGTACGCAAGCAATCTGCCGTGCTGCCAAGCTTGGCACCGTCGATCAGATCGACGGACATCACCCTACTCACTCGCCAACTGGCCACGCTGCTGAAGGCCGGCATTCCCCTTCTGCAAGCCTTCGACATCATCGGCGAAGGCTTCGACAACCGAGCTGTGCGTGAGCAGGTGCAAGGGTTGAAACAGGCGATCGCCGCCGGCTCCAGCCTGGCCGAAGCGTTGCGCAAACAACCGCGCTATTTCGATGAGCTGTATTGCAACCTGGTGGCAGCCGGCGAACAGGCCGGGGCACTGGAAACACTGCTGGAGCGCGTGGCAATCCATCGGGAAAAGAACGAGCAATTAAAGGCCAGGATCAAAAAGGCCATGACCTACCCGATCGCCGTGCTGGTAGTGGCCAGCGTTGTCACCAGCGTTCTATTGATCCACGTCGTGCCGCAGTTCCAGAACCTGTTTGCCGGGGTCGACGGCACGTTGCCCGGTTTTACCTTGCAGGTTATCGCGCTCTCCGAGTTCATGCAGAAAGCCTGGTGGATCATGGCGCTGGGCGCTCTTGCGGGGGCTCTGGGATTGCGCCACGCCTATCGTGCCTTGCCTGCTTTTCGTCTATGGCTGGACACCGGTTTGTTGAAAATGCCTCTGGCAGGCAAACTGCTGAGCAAATCAGCCGTGGCTCGCTATGCCCGCACGCTTTCCACCACCTTTGCCGCCGGTGTTCCGTTGGTACAGGCACTGGAATCGGTGGCTGGTGCTGCCGGTTCAGGACCGTTCAAACAGGCAATCGAACATATGCGACACGATGTATCCACTGGCATGCAACTGAACCAATCCATGGTCGCCAGCGGACTGTTTCCCGCAATGGCAATCCAGATGACGGCCATCGGCGAAGAGTCGGGCACACTGGACCGCATGCTGGAAAAGGTCGCCAGCCATTACGAGGCCGATGTGGACAACTTGGTCGACAACCTCACCAGCCTGATGGAACCGCTGATCATGGTGGTGTTGGGGGGTATCGTTGGCGCGTTGGTGATCGCCATGTACCTGCCGGTATTCCAGTTGGGGAGTGCATTTTGAACCTGGTGCTGGGTGAACACCCATTGGCTTTTGTCGTGATGGCATGGGTATTGGGGCTGGTGATTGGCAGTTTTCTCAATGTGGTGGTGTGGCGCCTGCCGAAAATGCTAGAACGTGAATGGCGCGCCCAGGCCCACGAAGTGCTCGGTTTGCCCGCTGAACCTGCCGGGCCGACTTACAATTTGATGCATCCCAACTCCTGCTGTCCGCACTGCAATCATCCGATACGTCCCTGGGAAAACATTCCTCTACTCAGTTATCTGTTTCTCAGAGGCCGTTGCGCCCATTGCCAGGGCGCGATCAGCGCCCGCTATCCACTTACAGAACTGGGGTGCGGGCTGATCTCGGCCTGGGTGGCCTGGCATTTCGGTGTTGGCTGGCAGGCGGGAGCGGTGATGGTGCTGAGTTGGGGCTTGTTGGCGATGAGCCTGATCGATGCAGACCATCAACTGCTGCCCGATGTGCTGGTGATGCCGTTGTTATGGCTGGGTCTGATCGTCAACGGGTTGGGCCTGTTGACGACATTGCCGGACGCCCTGTTGGGCGCGGTGATCGGGTATATGAGCCTGTGGAGCGTGTTCTGGCTGTTCAAGTGGGTCACTGGCAAGGACGGCATGGGCCACGGCGACTTCAAGTTACTGGCGCTGCTCGGCGCCTGGGGTGGCTGGCAGATCCTGCCGATGACGCTGTTGATGTCGTCCCTGCTTGGGGTGTGCGTAGGCTTGATCCTGATGCGTCTGCGCAAGACCCAGGCATCGGCGCCCATGCCGTTTGGTCCGTATCTGGCAATTGCCGGCTGGATTGCATTGCTCTGGGGTGGTCAAATAACCGACTTCTATTTGCAGTCTGTCGGTTTCAGATGACCACTTCTGTTGCAGCACCTTGGATTCTCGGCCTCACCGGCGGTATCGGCAGCGGCAAAAGTGCGGCTGCCCAGCACTTTATCAACCTGGGTATTGACCTGGTGGACGCCGACCACGCCGCCCGTTGGGTGGTCGAGCCTGGCCGGCCGGCACTGGCACGCATCGCCGAGCACTTCGGTGCCGGCGTGCTGCAGCCTGACGGCCAGCTGGACCGCGCCGCATTGCGCAAGCTGATCTTTGAGGTACCCGAAGAGCGCCGCTGGCTTGAAGCCTTGCTACACCCGTTGATTGGCGAGGAGATTCGCAACCACCTGGCGCGCGCGCAGTCGCCTTACGCAATCCTGGTATCGC
Organism: Pseudomonas sp. LAP_36; assembly: GCF_019456785.1. Lineage (NCBI taxonomy): Bacteria > Pseudomonadati > Pseudomonadota > Gammaproteobacteria > Pseudomonadales > Pseudomonadaceae > Pseudomonas > Pseudomonas sp. LAP_36. The sequence goes on along the minus strand of NZ_JAHZMS010000001.1, from coordinate 112,408 downwards.
CGCTGCTGATTGAGTCAGGCCAGAACAGCATGACCCAACGCATCCTGGTGATCGACGTGCCGCAATCGCTGCAGATTCAGCGTACCCTGCAGCGCGACGGCATCACCGAACAACAGGTACAGGCAATCCTCAAGGCGCAGTCAAGCCGTGAAGACCGCCTGAACCATGCCGATGACATACTGGTCAACGACAAGGACCTCGCCTGGCTGCACAGCGAGGTCGAGCGACTGCACCACTTTTACCTTACTTTGCGTGGAGGCCGAACATGAGCCAACCCTTGACCGTCGATTGCCCAACCTGCGGCGCACCCGTGGAATGGAAAGCGACCAACCTCAACCGGCCGTTCTGCTCGGACCGTTGCAAGCTCATCGACCTCGGCGCCTGGGCGGCCGAGGAACACAAAATCCCGGTGGCTCCGGATGCCGAAGACGAGCTGTTTTCCGAAGACCTGCCGCCGCGCCATTAAGGGCGCATAAAGGCATATTCCTGCTGGTCGTCGAGGTTCTCTGCAAGGTATTGCAGCTCGTCGGCCAGGTCTTCAAAACTGCGCACACCCTTGCTCTGCTGCACCACCGCACTGAGCATGGCGCGCAGGGTCAAGCCTGGGTCAAAACCGATTTCCTGTGCCGCATCCTGGCTTCTGCGCAACTCCTGCCGTGCCCACTCATACACACTCATGATCGTGCCCCCGCCTTGCCCAGGAAAATTTCGCAGAGCATGGGCCTGCTCGGCTACGCGGGATTTGATCTGGGTCAACGCTGTGAATCGTCGTCCTTCCAGGGCGCCGAGAGGTAGCGAGTACGGTTGAAGGTCTCCAGCCATTCCGGGCAAAACACCACCAAAGCGCTGATAACCATGCCGTTGATAAAGGCCTCTGGGAAGATGATCAACCACAGATAGCCGACGAAATCCTCCAGCCATTCCGGCATGGCAAAAAGACCGTCGAACCACAACAGCCCGAGCCCGAACAACAGGCAGAGCAACGCCGACAGCGCGGCGGCAAAAAAGCCGGAACAGAAGATATACACAAACGGATTGCGTGGTTGCGCACGCTCGACCAGCAGTGCGCAACCCTCGGTAACCAGCACTGGCAGCCCGACAAGCAGCAAGCCGTTGACACCAAGGGCAGCCAAGTCCTGGCGCCCCAACAACATCAGGCCCACCTGGGCAGCAAAGCCGCCGACGATCGCCAGTGGCCAATCCAGCAGCAGGGTGACGGCAGTCATGCCGATAAAGTGGTACGAGACCCCGGTATCGAAATCCCGCCGTACCAACCACAGCATGAACAACGCGAACACCGTGCCGAACAGCAAATGCTGACGCCGCCGGTCGGCAAACAACTCGACCCATGGCGAACGCAAGATTGCCCACAGCACCACCGGCGCGTACAACAGCCAGCCGATGCCAAGGGTTTGCGGCGCCAACACGGCCGCACTGATCACGGCTTCACCTGCTCCAGGGCTTGGCGCAGCTCAGCGCCAGAGCTGTATTCGCGTTGCGCGACCAGCTTGCCGTTATCCAGTTGCAGCCACAGCACCTTATCCACAGGACCCGGATAACGCGGCGCAACGCGCGCGTCACGGTCCAGCATAACCCGGTAGTTATAGGACTGCATGGCCGGCACTGCGAACAGTTTGGCGATCAGTCGGGGCATGCGCTGGATATCGGCGACAAACACCCCGCGCCGTGACTCCAGATACCCCTTAGGCTGCCCTTGCAATGCCGTATCCACCCATTTGGCGGCGTCCATGCTGCGCGCCACCAGCAAGATCTGCGCTTGGTCATCCAGGGTGTAGGCCTGGTCGAATTGATCCAGCAACGTCCAGGGCGCCAGGCGTTCACCCACTTCAACGGCCTGGGACCACACGGGTAAAAGGCTGAGCATCAGCACCGCTAAAAACTTCACTACGCACTCCTCAAGTCCGGCTTGATGATCGAGTGACCAGTCTACACCGAGCTTTTACAGCGGGACTTCCTGCGGTCATGATTTGAGCGCTAAGCTGCTACCTATGGATGACTCAGATTACTTGCGCCTGCTCACCGTGGCGGCCGAGCAAGCCAACGCTTTCCTGTCCAATGCCCGCAAGTGGGAGCGTGAGCGTTGGGTCTGCCAGCGCCTGCTGCAAGGCTTGAACGTGCCTTACCGTGCCGAAGAGTTTCACGCCGCCGGGCAAGAACCGCCGGACGTGCTGTTCCGCGATGCCAGCTTCGAAGTGTTTTTCGTACTGGATGAAGGCCGTCGCCTGAACGACGAATGGCGTGACGAGTTGCTGCGCCGTCGCAGCGCCTTCTCCCTTAGCCAACTGGTACGACGTGAAGCCAAGCCGCGACGTATCCCGGCCCATGAATTTTTAATGCGCCTGGCGCCCACATTGCGCAAAAAGGCCCACAACTATAAAGAGCGCGGCATGGACCTGGGGGAGCTGGATATCGTCGCTTTCTCCAGCCTCAAGCGCGAAGTGCTCGACCTCAACAGCCACTTCCCGCCACCGACGGAATACCTGCGCCAAGGCTGGCGCTCGCTGTCACTGGTGGGGCCGACTTTTGCACGGGTGCTGTTCGCACACCCGGACGCGCCGGATTTCTTGCGCAACAACCTGGGCCGCAGCATAGTGTTCGACGTGGGCATCAGCCTCTGAGCCCCCGGACTGTAACGTGGCGCCCTTTTGCAACGTCTACCTGACGAGGCCTTTATGACCAGCCGCCTGAACCCCGATGACCAACAGCATGTCGAAGAGTACCTGCAACTCTCCCAACACCGAGTCGAGCGCAAGCCTTTCCGGCCGTGGCTGCTCCTCGGTGTGGTGCTTGTAGTGGTGATCGGCCTCGGCCTGTTGAGTCGCCTTTTGAGTTACCTGACGCTATGAGCTGCCTGGCGCTCGCGGGGGTAACTGCTCCGATTTCTTTTAGCCTTGCGAGATATCCCCATGACCCATCGTATTATTATCGTCGGCGGCGGCGCCGGCGGCCTGGAGTTGGCTACCCGCCTGGGTAAGACTCTGGGCAAGCGCGGCACCGCCAGCATCACGCTGGTGGACGCCAACCTGACCCATATCTGGAAGCCCTTGCTGCACGAAGTGGCCGCAGGTTCGCTGAACTCTTCGGAGGACGAACTCAATTATGTCGCCCAGGCCAAATGGAACCACTTCGAGTTCCAACTGGGGCGCATGAGCGGGCTTGACCGTGAACAAAAGAAGATCCAGCTCGCCGCCACGCTTGATGAAGAAGGCCGTGAGCTGGTGCCTGCGCGCGTGCTGGACTATGACAGCCTGGTCATCGCGGTCGGCAGCACCACCAACGATTTCGGCACCGAAGGCGCGGCGCAACACTGCCTGTTCCTCGACACCCGCAAGCAAGCCGAGCGCTTCCACCAGCAATTGCTCAACCACTATCTGCGCGCTCATGCCGGGCAGACCGACGTGGTGGAAAAAATCAGCGTCGCCATCGTCGGCGCCGGTGCAACCGGCGTCGAACTGGCCGCCGAGCTGCATAACGCCGCCCATGAGTTGGCCGCCTATGGCCTGGACCGCATCAAGCCGGAAAACATGCACATCACCCTGATCGAAGCCGGGCCACGGGTGTTGCCTGCCCTGCCGGAGCGTATCGGCGGGCCTGTGCATAAAACCCTGGAAAAGCTCGGAGTGACGGTGCTGACCAACTCGGCGGTCAGTGAAGTGACGGCCGACGCCCTGATCACCAGCAGCGGCCAAGTGATTCCAGCCAGCCTCAAGGTGTGGGCCGCCGGCATTCGCGCACCAGGTTTCCTCAAGGACATCGACGGCCTGGAAACCAACCGTATCAATCAGCTGCAGGTGTTGCCAACACTGCAAACTACCCGCGACGAAAACATCTTCGCCTTTGGTGACTGCGCTGCTTGCCCACAAGTGGGCACCGACCGCAACGTACCGCCACGGGCCCAGGCGGCTCACCAACAGGCGTCGCTGCTGGCAAAATCGCTGAAGCTGCGTATTGAAGGCAAGGACCTGCCGTCGTACAAGTACACCGACTATGGATCGCTGATTTCGCTATCGCGGTTCTCGGCGGTGGGTAACTTGATGGGTAACCTCACTGGCAGCGTGATGCTGGAAGGCTGGTTGGCGCGGATGTTTTACGTGTCGCTGTACCGGATGCACCAGGTGGCGCTGTATGGGTTTTTCCGTACGGCGATGCTGATGCTGGGGAGCAAGATCGGCCGAGGCACCGAGCCGCGTCTGAAATTGCACTAACAACGCTTATTAATGTGGGAGCGGGCTTGCCCGCGATAGCGGTGGAACAGCAGCACATAGGCTGGCTGACAATCCGCTATCGCAGGCAAGCCCGCTCCCACATTTTTTTGCGTTGCATTTGAAATTTTCAGCACAAAAAAAATCCCCGTATCTTTCGATACGAGGATTTTTAATATGGTCGGGGTAAGGGGATTCGAACTCCTGACATCCTGCTCCCAAAGCAGGCGCGCTACCGGACTGCGCTATACCCCGGTAATAAAAAGGCGACCTTTCAGTCGCCTTCTTCGATCAGTGCTTTTGGCCTCTGATCTTAAGATCTGATTCCAGCGTTAACTGGTCTCAAAAATGGTGGGTCGTGTGGGATTCGAACCTACGACCAATTGGTTAAAAGCCAACTGCTCTACCAACTGAGCTAACGACCCAAATATGGTCGGGGTAAGGGGATTCGAACTCCTGACATCCTGCTCCCAAAGCAGGCGCGCTACCGGACTGCGCTATACCCCGGTTTTGAAATTGGCTCCGTGACCAGGACTCGAACCTGGGACCCAATGATTAACAGTCATTTGCTCTACCGACTGAGCTATCACGGAACTACATATTTCAAATGTACAACTTTTACTACTGTGTAACCTTCTCTTCGACTTGCCCGTATCGCTACGTTCATGTGTCTGAGGCGCGCTATTCTACAATCTTAAAAACCCCTGTCAACCCTTTAAATTGCTTTTAAGACAATGATTTGCGCTTGTTTCTGATTTCTTCTTGGGGAGAAGAAACCCGTGGGCTGACGTTGCTGCGGGGCGCACTTTACAAGCCTTTGCCTTACAGTTCAACGCCCTATCGAAAAAAAAGGCCCCGTAATGCGGGGCCTTGTCTTATCCGCCTACAGCCTGGGCTCAGTGGAAGACGATTTCGTCGTTTTCCACGGTCGCCGTGACGCTGGTGCCCGGCATGAAACTGCCCGACAAAATCAACTGGGCCAGCGGGTTTTCGATCCAGCGCTGGATCGCACGTTTCAACGGCCGTGCGCCATACACCGGGTCATAACCGACCGCGATCAATTTCTCCAACGCGTCACTGCCCAGCTCCAGCGACAGTTCGCGTTCGGCCAGACGACTGCGCAGACGGCCCAGCTGGATCTCGGTGATACCCGCGATCTGGTCACGTGCCAGAGGCTCAAAGATCACCACTTCGTCGACCCGGTTAATGAATTCTGGACGGAAGTGCGTGGTCAACGCATCCATTACAGCAGCACGCTGGCCCTCACGATCACCTACCAGCTCCTGGATCTGCGCCGAGCCCAGGTTGGAGGTCATCACGATCACCGTGTTGCGGAAGTCCACGGTGCGCCCGTGACTGTCCGTCAGGCGGCCATCTTCCAGCACTTGCAACAGGATGTTGAACACATCCGGATGCGCCTTCTCGACCTCATCCAGCAAGATCACCGAGTAAGGCTTACGCCGCACGGCTTCGGTCAGGTAACCGCCCTCCTCGTAGCCCACATAGCCTGGTGGCGCGCCGATCAAGCGAGCCACCGAGTGTTTCTCCATGAATTCGGACATATCGATCCGCACCATGGCCTCTTCAGTATCAAAGAGGAACTCGGCCAAGGCTTTGCACAGCTCGGTTTTACCCACGCCGGTCGGGCCGAGGAACATGAACGAACCACTTGGGCGATTCGGGTCGGACAAACCGGCACGGGAACGCCGTACTGCGTTGGACACCGCCACCACAGCCTCTTCTTGGCCAATGACGCGCTGGTGCAACAGGCTTTCCATCTTCAGCAGCTTGTCGCGCTCACCTTCGAGCATTTTCGACACCGGAATGCCGGTCCACTTGGAAACAACTTCGGCAATTTCTTCCTCGGTCACTTTGCTGCGCAACAACTGGTTCTCGCTTTTACCGTGCTGATCGACCATCTGCAGGCTGCGCTCCAAGTCCGGGATCACCCCGTATTGCAACTCGGCCATGCGGTTCAGGTCGCCTTTACGCCGTGCGGCTTCCAGTTCCTGGCGGGACTGCTCGATCTTTTGCTGGATCTGCGCAGAACCCTGCACTTCAGCTTTCTCCGAGGTCCAGATTTCTTCCAGGTCGGAATACTCGCGCTCCAGACGGACGATTTCTTCCTGGAGTTTTTCCAGACGTTTCTTCGCCGCTTCGTCTTCTTCTTTCTTAAGGGCCTGGGACTCAACTTTCAGTTGAATCAGGCGCCGATCCAGACGGTCGAGTACTTCCGGCTTGGAATCGATTTCCATGCGGATACGGCTGGCCGCTTCGTCGATCAAGTCGATGGCCTTGTCCGGCAACTGACGGTCAGTGATATAGCGATGGCTCAACTTGGCCGCCGCAATGATCGCACCGTCGGTGATCGCCACCTTGTGGTGGACCTCATAACGTTCTTTCAAGCCTCGCAGGATCGCGATGGTGTCTTCTTCGCTCGGCTCCTCCACCAGCACTTTCTGGAAGCGACGCTCAAGGGCGGCGTCTTTTTCGATGTACTGGCGATATTCGTTGAGCGTGGTAGCACCGACGCAGTGCAACTCACCCCGCGCCAAGGCTGGCTTGAGCATGTTGCCGGCGTCCATGGAGCCCTCGCCTTTGCCGGCGCCTACCATGGTGTGCAGTTCGTCGATAAACAGAATGATCTGCCCTTCCTGCTTGGACAATTCATTCAGCAGGGATTTCAGACGCTCTTCGAACTCACCGCGGAACTTGGCACCTGCAATCAACGAGCCCATGTCCAGGGAGAGCAGACGCTTGCCCTTCAGGCCGTCCGGCACCTCACCATTGATGATGCGTTGGGCCAGGCCTTCGGCAATCGCGGTTTTACCCACACCAGGCTCACCGATCAGCACCGGGTTGTTCTTGGTGCGACGTTGCAGCACCTGGATCGTGCGACGAATTTCATCGTCACGGCCGATCACCGGGTCAAGCTTGCCCTCTTCGGCGCGCTTGGTCAGGTCGACCGTGTATTTATCCAGTGCTTGACGCGACTCCTCATGGTTGGGGTCGTTTACCGCGTCACCGCCACGCAGGTTGTTGATGGCGTTTTCCAGGGCTTTCTTGCTCACGCCCTGGCCCAGCAACAATTTGCCAAGCTTACTGTTCTCGTCCATCGCGGCGAGCAGTACCAGTTCACTGGAAATGAACTGGTCACCCTTCTGCTGGGCCAGACGGTCAGCCTGATTCAGCAGGCGCGCCAAATCCTGCGACATATTCACGTCGCCGGTCGGGTTTTGGATTTTCGGCAGTTGGTCGAGCTCTTTGCTCAACTCCTTGCGCAGGCTGTTGACGTCAAAGCCCACCTGCATCAGCAAGGGTTTGATAGAACCACCTTGCTGTTCCAGGAGCGCCTGCATCAAGTGCGCAGGCTCGATGGCCGGGTGGTCAAGGCCCACCGCCAACGATTGGGAGTCTGATAAGGCCAACTGCAATTTGCTGGTTAAACGATCAATACGCATTAGTCACCTTCCTTTTGAGCAGGCCGGAGCTATAAAACATCCTGAATGAAGAAACCTGCCAGATACCCCTATAGATGTGGTCGATTCTGGGAGATTCAAGCTACGGACAGTTGACGCAGATCAGAAGAGTCTAGCGCTCGAGCCAGATAAGGGAGGCGAACCGACCGGTGCGAGAGCTGCGGCGGTAAGAAAAGAAGCGTGGATCGGTCACGGTGCAGAAACCGCCACCGTAAACAGCCGTGACACCCCGCGCGGCAAGGCGCAAACGGGCCAACTGATAGATGTCGGCCATGAACTTGCCGGGATTGCGGCTGGGCACAAAGGCTTCGGCGGTAATCGGCAGTTGCTGCATGAAGGCTTCACGCACTTCAGGGCCGACTTCGAATGCCTGTGGGCCAATGGCCGGGCCGAGCCAGACCAACACGTCAGCGGGTTCGGCGTCCAGGCTGTCGAAAGCAGCCTCCAACACGCCTGCCGCCAACCCGCGCCAACCGGCATGGGCAGCCGCCACACGGGTGCCGGCGCGGTTGCAGAACAACGCGGGCAGGCAATCGGCAGTCATTGAGGTACAGGCAATGCCTGGAGTGCTGGTCCAACTGCCATCGGCTTCGACAGTCTGACCAGGATCGGCCTCGACCACCTTGATACCGTGGACTTGGCGCAGCCAGGCCGGCTGTATAACGAAGGCATCGGTAAGCCGACGGCGATTTTCCAGGACGGCGTCCAGGCTGTCCTCGACATGATCGCCCAGGTTGAGGCTGTCGAACGGCGCCAGACTGACGCCGCCCGCACGGGTGGTGACGCAGGCTTTCACCTGAGCCGGCGCAGGCCAGTCAGGAATCAGCCAGTCACTCATCCGATAAATGCCTCGCGATCCTGCTTGAGCAGCGACAACAACCAGACCAAATCGTCTGGAAGAGGCGATTCCCAGCTCATCCGCTTACCGCTCGTCGGATGATCCAGCTCGAGGAAGCGTGCATGCAGTGCTTGGCGCGGGAAGGATTTCAGCGATTCAACCATGGTCACACTGGCCGCCGGCGGAATACGGAAGCGACCGCCGTAGGCCGGATCTCCGACCAACGGGAAGTTAATGTGCGCCATGTGCACGCGAATCTGGTGCGTACGGCCGGTTTCCAGCTTGACCCGCACATGCGTGTGGGAGCGGAAACGCTCGAGTACACGGTAGTGGCTGACGGCTTGCTTACCGCCCTCCATCACCGCCATACGCTGGCGCTGCTGGCCGTGACGACCGATCGGGGCGTTGATCTTGCCACCTGCCACCACCACGCCAATCACGATGCATTCGTAGATCCGGCTGACGCTGCGGCTTTGCAATTGTGTGACCAACTGCGTCTGCGCCTGAATGGTCTTGGCCACCACCATCAAGCCGGTGGTGTCCTTGTCCAGACGGTGCACGATGCCGCAGCGCGGGACGTTGATGATGTCCGGCACGTGGTGCAGCAAGGCATTAAGCAAAGTGCCATCAGCGTGCCCGGCGGCCGGGTGAACCACCAGGCCTGCGGGTTTGTTGATGACCAGGATGTCGTCGTCTTCATAGACGATGTCCAGCTCAATGTCCTGGGCAACCCATTCTCCCTGGGCTTCCTGCTCGGCAGTCAGCTCAAGAATCGCACCGCCATGGACTGTGTCTCGCGGGCGGATAACCGCTCCATCCACAGTCAGGCGGCCGTCTTTGATCCAGGCGGAAAGGCGCGAGCGCGAGTGCTCAGCGAATAATTGTGCGGCGACTTGATCGAGGCGTTGGCCGCCCAATTCGGACGGCACCTCTGCGCGAAGTTCAATTTTATCGGACATGCTCAGACTAGGCGTGGCACAGCCTTTGGTTTCGGCTGCGCGCTTGTGGTTAAATACGGCGTCTTTTGCCCCGAGGCTTTCAACGGGGCGCTCATCATAACAGGACGGCCCCGCCCAAGACAGCGGCCGTCATAGGGACGCAAGCCGCCATGCAAGTGAAACACCTGCTGCTGATCGCCATCCTCGCCATGACTGCTGCTTGCTCGTCAACAAAGGAAGTCGTCGACGAAAACCTGAGCGAAGTCGAGTTGTACCAACTGGCTCAGAAAGACTTGGACAATAATAGCTACACAAGCGCCACAGCGAAGCTGAAGGCACTGGAGTCGCGTTATCCGTTCGGGCGCTACGCCGACCAGGCCCAGCTCGAGCTGATCTACGCCAACTACAAGAACGCCGAACCGGAAGCTGCCAAGTCCGCCGCCGAGCGTTTCATCCGCCTGCATCCGCAGCACCCGAACGTCGACTACGCCTACTACATGAAGGGCCTGACCTCGTTCGACCAGGACGTTGGCCTGTTGGCGCGCTTCCTGCCGCTGGACATGACCAAGCGTGACCCGGGCGCTGCCCGCGACTCCTACAACGAGTTCGCGCAACTGACCAGCCGCTATCCCAACAGCCGCTACGCGCCGGACGCCAAGCAGCGCATGATCTACCTGCGCAACCTGCTGGCGTCCTACGAGATCCACGTGGCTCACTACTACCTGACCCGTCAGGCCTATGTAGCGGCCGCCAACCGTGGCCGTTATGTCGTCGAGAACTTCCAGGAAACCCCTTCCGTGGGTGACGGCCTGGCAGTGATGACCGAGGCTTACCAGCGTCTGCACCTGGACGACCTGGCCAGCACCAGCCTGGAAACCCTGAAGCTCAACTACCCTGACCACCCTAGCCTGAAAGATGGCCAGTTCGTGCCTCAGGTTGCCGAAGCCGACAACCGTTCGTGGCTGAGCAAGTACACCCTGGGCCTGATCGAGTCCCGTCCACCGCTGCCGCCGGGCGAAACCCGCGCCAACCAGGACGTGATCAAGCAGTACCAGGACGCCAAGGACGCTATCCCTTCGGACCTCAAGCCGCATGACGAGAACGGCGACGTGATCGAAGAGGAAGAGCCACAGGCCCTGGGCAACAACCAGGACCGTTCGTGGTTCAGCTACATGACCTTTGGTGTGTTTGACTGATTGCACCCTGCGTCATCAAGAAGGAGCCTTTCGAGGCTCCTTTTTTGTGAGCGATATTATTGCGCTGTGCGCCTGGCACGTCCTTGGCTAAACTGGCGCATTCCTTGTCGAGAAACTGCCCATCATGCTTCGTCTACTGTTCTGGATTGCCGTCATTGCCGCTGCAGTATGGTTCTGGCGCAAATTCAAAAGCCCGGCCGCCAAACAGCAACGCGCCAGTGAGCCCGACGCCGCCTTGATGGTGCGTTGCGCCCACTGCGGCGTGCACCTACCGCAGGATCGTGCCTTGGGCTCGCGCCAGGAGTGGTATTGCACCCAGGCGCATCTGGAGCAGGGGCCGAAGTCTATCCAGCGTTGATCCGACCCTCGGGCGCATAAGGCGCCGGGTCGATAATTGGCGTACGCGCCAGCAGCAAGTCGGTAAATAATTGGCAGGACGCCGGCGCAAGCACCAGGCCATTGCGGTAATGCCCGCAATTGAGCCACAACCCTTTGAATCCCGGCACGCGGCCGATGTAAGGGATACCTTCCGGCGAACCTGGGCGCAATCCGGCCCAGTGCCCAACAACCTCGGCGTCCGCCAAGGCAGGAATCAACTCCACCGCTGACGCCTTGAGGCTTTCCAACGCTGTTTCAGTGGGAGTCTTGTCGAAGCCTTCATGCTCCAGCGTACTGCCGACCAGGATGTGCCCGTCACGCCGAGGGATCGCATAGCGCCCCTTGGCCAGGACCATGCTCGACAGGAAGTCAGAGGCGCATTTGTACAGGATCATCTGGCCTTTGACCGGCTCCACCGGTAGCGCCAAGCCGAGTGTGCCAAGCAACTCACCGCTCCAGGCGCCCGCCGCAAGAACGACATGATCGCCGAAGATCGGGCCGTCGGCCGTCTTCACGCCCACCACATTGCCAGCGTCCAGGGCAAACCCGGTCACTTCGCACTGTTCATGAATGGTCACACCGGGCAGCGCCAGCAGTGCAGCCTTGAGGGATTTGACCAAGCGCGGGTTGCGCACATTGGCGACGTTGGCCATATAGATCGCCTGGGAGTACCCACTGCCCAGCACCGGAACGGCATCATGGGCGGCTGACACGTCCACTTTGCTCAATGGCCGGCCTTCACGCACAGCCCAAGCCAGGGCTTCGACTTCGTCGTCCAGGTCCAGCCAGTACAGCCCTGTGGTGTGCACCTCAGGGTCGACACCCGTCGCAGCAAACAAGCGCTCTGCCAGCTGCGGATAAAAATCCTGGGACCAATGCGCCAGCGCGGTGACTGCCGGGCTATAGCGCCACGGATACAGCGGCGAAACAATCCCGCCGCCCGCCCAGGAAGACTCCTGCCCCAACCCCGCGCGCTCCAGCAGTACCACCGCTTGCCCTTGGGTCGCCAGGTTGAACGCCGTCAACAAACCGATGACCCCGCCACCGACTATCACTACCTGCTGTTGCTCTGCCATCATTTGATCCAGCCGATAAATAGGAACAAGCGCACCCGGCGCCCAATCATCCAGCACCCTCATTATTGCCCCCAGCACAGCTTGCGCGACATGTCTGGCGCCGCGCCCGGATTGGACCGCGCAGCGGTGCTGGTCAGGCTGAAGTCGCCGCAAGGGTCGCCGACCATTATCGAATCGACAGCAGGCGTAGCCACCAGCTGGAAATCCTGAGGGTTCAATGCAGCGCTGATTCTATAGCGATCATTGCCCGCACTGACGCCGCTTGCGTCAATAAAAGTGCCGTTCCTCGTATAAAAGCGCTCCAGGTGTTGAGCTTGCTCGGTCAACAACGCGACGATTTCAGCGCGATACACTTTTTTCATATGGCCGGTGTATCCGGGATAAGCGATCCCAGCGAGAACCGCGATAAGCGCTACAGCGATCAGTAACTCGATCAGGGTGAAACCCTGGCTATCCATGCCCATTACATTGCTCCTTATTGAAGTTGCCGCCATGCGACACGCCGAAAACGCGAGCCTCCCTCCTCGTCCACCCGTGCGTAAACGCTCTCCATCACCGTGCGCAGTTGGCCGCTCAGCCCGACAGCTGTCACTCGGTACAACGCAGCGTGGGTTTGCGGGGGTAAATGGGCCACCCCTACTGCGGGGCCAAGGAATTGAATGCCGTATACCCCGCCCTTAAGCACAACCCAGGTGACGCCAGAAACGGGGTCCACTCCCGCTCCGACCACTGAAAATGCTGCTTGCGGCGGCGCACAGGCAACCATCGACTGGCACAACGGCAACGTCGCGAATGACCGCTGTATGGCCTGTTCACCGCGCCTCAAGCCACTCTCGGCACTTTGCAGCGACTGATTGCGCTGCCAGAGACTACCGGCGATCTTTTGCTGGATGACTGCGCCTTGCATCGACGACAAACCGATCAGCGACACCAGCAACAGGAACACCAGGCTGATCAGCAGAACCAAGCCCGCCTGGCGCAAACGAATACCCTCCGTGAGCATCATGGCGGCTTATCCCAGACGGTTTCGCAGCGCCGCCACGACGCTGTAGGTTTGATCTTTAACCCGCTCGGTCGGATCTCGCAGCGTCATCAGAATGCGTACACTGCGTATCAGGGACACATCGGCGGGACTCGAGTCGTAGCGCACGACCTCTGTTGATGCGGCTTTGGCAGCCACGCCAAAGCTGAAATCGAATGCCTGCACGTTATCCACCAGCACTGCCTTGGCAGGGGCCGCAGGCGTGCTGACCTTCAATTGGCCCGCTTCGAAGATGTACGTGAGTTGGCGCAGTGCAAAACGGATCTGTCCGGGTGCAGGCACAGGGGAATTTCCGGCATACGCTTGGGCGCTGCCTGTGCAGTCAGACAGCACCGTCCAATCGGGTTTGCCACTCTCATTGCCGACATCCGCGGTCACCAGCGTGAGCGACCTTGCACCCGCCCCAGCACTCCAACTGACAGGCCGATCAAAGGCCGGAGGAGCGTTGTCGATAAACTCCGTGGCCAAACAGCCAAACATGCCCGCCTGACGGATATCCTGGCTCATCTTGCCCAGCACGAACCGCGCATCATCCTGCAGCATCATGGCGGCCTGCTGGCTGTCGTGGGTGGTCCTGGAATTGACCGCCACCTGGCTGACCCCTAGCACCAGCACCAAGCCCATCGCCAAAGCCAACAGCAATTCCACCAAGCTGAAACCCCGAGTGCGACGCCTCATTGCGTCACCCCCGGCTCATCACTGACGCGACTGGTCAGAATGAATGTTTCCCGAGCACCCGGGCTGTTAGCGCCTCGACTGTCATCCCAACTGATACTGACAGTGGCTTCGTTTGCACTGATCGACACCGCGCCTTTGGCGCTCTCCCCGGCGAAGCCGAGAATATTCGCCTCGAAATCATGCAGGTCCTGGTCGCGCACGCTAGCGGTAGCGCTGCTCGCCGGAGCACGCTCGGACCGCTCCCATGCGTAGTCGGCAGCGGAATTGGCGCGGATTCGGTCGAGCATGTCGTAGGCAATGAAACTGGCCTGGCTGGTCATCCTGGCACTGTCGGTGTATTTCAGCGCATTGAGCTGGATCACCGCCGCGCCCAACAGCCCGATGGTGAGAATCAGCACCGCAACCAACACCTCGATCAGCGTCATGCCGCGTTGGTGCCGGAGTAAGGCGTGGGGAAAACTGGTGTTTGGGCAGGCAAGCATTACCGTCGTCATCCGTGTCGAAGGCCAGAAAAAAGCAGCTGAAATCTGCTGTACGGCCCAAGACTAGCGTCGGTTTTTCACCCGCGCTGCTCCCGGAACAAAGCGAAATACTTTGGACATAAAGGCCACCATCCAGCGCCACAGCACGGGCGCTATACCTATGGCTGTACTCAAATCCATGGAGGGATGGCATATGCAACAACGAGGTTTCACCCTGATTGAACTGCTACTCGGACTGATCGTGAGCAGCGTCCTGGCTAACCTGGCAGTGCCCAGTTTCAAGAGCCTGCTGGAATCACAGCAACGACATAGCGCGGCACAGTCCTTGGCGGGAGGACTGCGCTACGCACGCACCGAAGCCGTCGCACGCAATCGGGCGGTGGTCATTCACGCGCTGGACGAAGACTGGAGCCGGGGTTGGCGGGTGATCGTGGATGAGAGCGGACGCGGCCACTTGGACGATAAAAACCCGGTATTGCTGGAGCACCAGGACAGCGGGAAGGTCCCGATCGTCGGCAATGGGCCGCTCAAGAACCAGGTGCGCTTCAGCGGGCTGGGCGAGCCGATATTTTCAGGGGGAGGGTTTCGTGCAGGTACTGTGCATGTGTGCGACTCGGAGCAGCCACAGAGCCTGTATCAGGTCGTACTGGCGCCCAGCGGGCGCATCAGCCTGCGCAGCGACCGTGCCGAGCAGGCATTGTGCCGGAGCTAATCCGGCACCCGGACAATCAGAGCAGCGAGCGAACCCGCAGCTCCTTGGGCATGGAGAACGTGATGTTTTCTTCGCGACCCGCCAGTTCGTCCGCACCGGTGGCACCCCACGCATGCAACTGCTGGATAACGCCGCGCACCAGCACTTCCGGGGCCGAAGCACCCGCCGTGATACCAACGCGCTCGACGCCATCGAACCAGCTGCGCTGCATGTCTTCGGCGCCGTCGATCAGGTATGCAGGGGTTGCCATGCGCTCAGCCAGCTCACGCAGGCGGTTGGAGTTGGAGCTGTTAGGGCTGCCGACCACCAGGACCACGTCACATTCATCGGCCAGTTGCTTGACCGCGTCCTGCCGGTTTTGGGTGGCGTAGCAGATGTCGTCCTTGCGCGGCCCGCCGATGGCCGGGAAGCGACTACGCAGCGCGTCGATAACGCGGCTGGTGTCGTCCATAGACAAGGTGGTCTGGGTCACGAATGCCAGGCGTTCAGGGTTTTGCACCTGAAGATTGGCAACATCCTTTTCGTCTTCGACCAGGTAGATAGCCCCGCCATTGCTGGCATCGTACTGGCCCATGGTGCCTTCAACTTCCGGGTGGCCGGCATGGCCGATCAGGATGCACTCTCGACCGTCACGGCTGTAGCGCGCGACTTCGATGTGCACCTTGGTGACCAACGGGCAGGTGGCATCGAAGACTTTCAGGCCACGGCCTGCCGCTTCGGTACGCACGGCCTGGGAAACACCGTGGGCGCTGAAGATGACGATGACGTCGTCCGGCACCTGGTCCAGCTCTTCGACAAAGATGGCACCGCGCGCGCGCAGGTCCTCGACCACGAATTTGTTGTGGACGACTTCATGGCGCACGTAAATCGGCGGCCCGAAGACTTCCAGGGCGCGATTGACGATTTCGATCGCCCGGTCCACACCGGCGCAGAAGCCACGGGGGTTGGCGAGTTTGATTTGCATGCTGTGCCTCGTGTCTTGCCCTGCAAGAAATTAGATCAACACAGCCCTTGGGGAAACCGACTCCTGAGGGAGCTGGCTTGCCTGCGATAGCATCACCGCGGTGTAGTCGATACACCGAGTCGTCTGCATCGCAGGCAAGCCAGCTCCCACACAAGCCAGCTCACACAGGAACCGCTTCTGTCAGTTTAAAGCGCTTTAACGCTGAAGATTTCAACGTCAAAGGTCAAGGTTTTACCGGACAGCGGGTGGTTGAAGTCGATGGTCACTTGCGCGTCATCAAAGGTTTTCACCACGCCGGGCAGCTCGGTATTCGCCGCATCGTTGAAGATCACCAGCAGGCCTTCCGACAGGTCCATGTCCTGGAACTGCGAACGCGGGATGATTTGCACGTTTTGCGGGTTGGGCTGGCCAAAGGCGTTTTCCGGCAGGATCTGCAGGGTACGCTTGTCACCCGCCTTGAAGCCGAACAGGGCCGCTTCGAAACCCGGTAGCAGGTTGCCGTCGCCCACCTTGAAGGTAGCCGGGGCTTTGTCGAACGTGCTGTCGACCGTGTCGCCGTTCTCAAGGCGCAGTGCGAAATGCAAGGTGACTTCCGTGTTCTGGCCGATGCGTTGCTCAGCCAATACCTGATCAGTCATTGACGGTCTCTCCGGTTTTCTTACTTTTGAACATGTCCAACGCCAGCATGATTGCACCGACGGTGATGGCACTGTCGGCAAAATTGAAAGCCGGGAAGTACCAACGGTTCTGCCAATGCACCAAGATGAAGTCAATCACATGGCCCAGGGCAATGCGATCGTACAGGTTGCCCAGCGCGCCACCCAACACCAGAGCCAAGGCGATCGCCAACCAGGTGTCATCGCGACCAAGACGCTTGAGCCACACGACCAGCACCGCACTGACCACCACCGCGATCACGGCGAACAGCCAGCGCTGCCAGCCGCCTCCATCAGCGAGGAAGCTGAAGGCCGCGCCAGTGTTGTAGGCCAGGGTCCAGCTGAAGTAATCCGGGATGACTACGATCTGCTGGAACATTTCCAGAGTGCCCTCGAAATGAGCCTTGCTGACCTGGTCAATGACCAGCACCAGCAAGCTCAGTACGAGCCAGCCCAGACGTCCGAAACGACCGGCATTAGGCATAGTGGCGAACCTCACCAGCACCCGAGATGTTGTCGACACAACGACCACAGATTTCCGGATGCTCAGGGTTCACGCCAACATCTTCGCGGCAGTGCCAGCAACGGGCGCACTTAGGGAAGGCCGACTTGACCACTTTGAGCTTGAGGCCCGGTACTTCGGTGGCAACCGCGTCCGCCGGAGCCTGGGCAAACGGTGCCAGGCTCGCGGTGGAGGTGATCAGCACGAAGCGCAGCTCGTTGCTCAGCTTGGCCAGGTCGGCGGACAGGCCTTCCTCGGCAAACAGGGTGACTTCGGCTTGCAGGTTGCCACCGACGGCCTTGGCCGCACGTTGCACTTCCAGCTCCTTGTTCACCGCAACTTTGACGGCCATTACGCCTTCCCAGTATTCGCGGCCCAGTTCGAAGTCGGCCGGCAGTTCGGTCAGGCCTTCGTACCAGGTGTTGAGCATCACGGACTCGTTACGCTCGCCCGGCAGGTATTCCCACAGTTCGTCGGCGGTGAACGCCAGGATCGGCGCGATCCAGCGCACCAGCGCTTCAGAGATGTGATACAGCGCAGTCTGCGCCGAGCGGCGTGCCTTGCTGTTGGCGCCGGTGGTGTACTGGCGATCCTTGATGATGTCGAGGTAGAAACCACCCAGCTCCTGCACGCAGAAGTTGTGGATCTTCGAGTAGACGTTCCAGAAGCGGTATTCGCCGTAGCTCTCCTGCAACTCACGCTGCAGCAACAGGGTACGGTCCACAGCCCAACGGTCCAGGGCGAGCATGTCCTCGGCCGGTAGGATATCGGTGGCCGGGTTGAAACCGGTCAGGTTCGACAGCAGGAAGCGTGCGGTATTTCGGATACGGCGGTAGGCATCGGCGCTACGAGCCAGGATCTGATCCGACACGGCGATCTCGCCCGAATAGTCGGTCGACGCTACCCACAGACGCATGATGTCGGCGCCCAGGGTGTCGTTGATCTTTTTCGGCTCGATCACGTTCTTCAACGACTTGGACATCTTGCGGCCCGTCTCGTCGACGGTGAAGCCGTGGGTCAGCAGTTCGCGGTACGGCGCGTGGTCGTCGATGGCGCAACCGGTCAGCAGCGACGAGTGGAACCAGCCACGGTGTTGGTCTGAACCTTCCAGATACAAGTCGGCACGCGGGCCGGTCTCGTGGCCCATTGGGTGCGAGCCGCGCAGGACGTGCCAATGGGTGGTGCCGGAGTCGAACCACACGTCGAGGGTGTCGCTGATCTTGTCGTACTGCGGCGCTTCATCGCCCAGCAGTTCGGCGGCGTCCATTTTGAACCAGGCTTCGATGCCTTCCTGTTCAACGCGCTGGGCAACGATTTCCATCAGTTCAACGGTACGTGGGTGCAGCTCGCCGCTTTCCTTGTTCAGGAAGAACGGGATTGGCACGCCCCAGTTACGCTGGCGGGAGATGCACCAGTCCGGACGATTGGCGATCATCGAGTGCAGGCGCGCCTGGCCCCAGGCCGGGACGAACTTGGTTTCTTCAATAGCCTTGATCGCGCGATTACGCAGGGTGTCGCCGCGGGTCGGCTCTTTGTCCATGCCGATGAACCACTGCGCGGTGGCGCGGTAGATCAGCGGAGTCTTGTGGCGCCAGCAATGCATGTAGCTGTGCTGGATGGTCGCGGTTTGCATCAGCGCACCGACTTCACGCAGCTTTTCGATGATCGGCTGGTCGGCCTTGAAGATGAACTGGCCGCCGAAGAACTCCAGCGACGGCACGTAGACGCCGTTGCTTTGCACCGGGTTGATGATGTCGTCGTTGACCAGGCCGTACTTCTTGCAGATCACGAAGTCGTCCACGCCATAGGCCGGCGAGCAGTGAACAATGCCAGTACCCGAACCCAGTTCGACGTAGTCAGCCAGGTACACCGGCGACAGGCGGTCATAGAACGGGTGACGGAAGTTGATCAGTTCCAGCGCAGAGCCGGTGGTAGTGGCGATCACCGAACCTTGCAGTTCGTAACGCGCCAGGCAGGCTTCGACCATTTCCTCGGCCAGCACCAGTAGGCGATCACCGACGTCCACCAGGGCGTAGGTGAATTCCGGGTGCACGTTCAGCGCCTGGTTGGCCGGGATGGTCCACGGGGTGGTGGTCCAGATCACAATGGCAGCCGGTTTGCTCAGGCTTGCCAGGCCAAAAGCCTGGGCCAACTTGGCGTCGTCTGCGATCGGGAAGGCCACGTCGATGGTCGAGGACTTCTTGTCTTCGTACTCGACTTCCGCCTCAGCCAGGGCCGAACCGCAGTCAAAGCACCAGTTCACGGGCTTGAGGCCCTTGAACACGAAACCGCCTTTGACGATTTCGGCCAAGGCACGGATTTCACCGGCCTCGTTCTTGAAGTTCATGGTCTTGTACGGGTTGTCCCACTCGCCCAACACGCCCAGGCGGATGAATTCGGACTTCTGCCCTTCGATCTGCTCGGTAGCGTAGGCACGGCACAGTTCGCGGGTTTTATCCGCGCCCAGGTTCTTGCCGTAGGTCACTTCGACTTTGTGTTCGATCGGCAGGCCGTGGCAGTCCCAACCCGGGACGTACGGCGCGTCGAAGCCCGACAGGGTCTTCGAGCGCAGGATCATGTCCTTGAGAATTTTGTTCAGCGCATGACCGATGTGAATCGTGCCGTTGGCATAAGGAGGGCCGTCGTGCAGGACGAACTTCGGACGATCCTTGCCAATTTCGCGCAACTTTCCGTACAGGCCAATACTGTCCCAGCGCTGCAGGATCTGCGGTTCGCGCTGTGGCAGGCCGGCCTTCATTGGGAAGGCGGTGTCCGGAAGGTTTAGCGTGGCTTTATAGTCGGTCATTTAAGGCTCTTCGGTTAGCGATGGGCGCTAGGTGCGGCTAGTGCACGGGCGGCGGCGACATCCGCATTGATCGCCGTTTTCAACGCCTCAAGGGAGGCGAAACGCTGCTCTTCACGCAGCTTCTGGTGGAAAACCACCGTCAAACGCCGGTCATACAGATCACCGGCAAAATCCAGCAGGTGTACTTCCAGGTGGGCCTTGCCATCACCTGCAACCGTGGGCCTGACGCCTATGTTGGCGACTCCCGGCCACGCTTGGCCATCAATGTCGACACTCACCAGATACACCCCGGTCAGTGGCACACGACGACGCTTGAGTTGCACGTTGGCGGTTGGCGTGCCCAATTGGCGCGCCAGCTTCTGGCCGTGCAGGACCCGTCCGGCAATGCGGAACGGACGGCCGAGCAAACGCTCGGCCAAGGCGAAGTCGGCAGCAGCCAGGGCGTTACGCACCTGGGTGCTGCTCACGCGCAGGCCGTCCAGTTCGACGGTTTGCGCGGCTTCGACGGTAAACCCCTGGTTGGCACCGGCCTGTAGCAGGAAATCGAAATCCCCGACGCGGTCGCAACCAAAGCGGAAGTCGTCACCGACCTCCAAATGCTGCACACCCAGGCCATCGACGAGGATGCGGTCGACGAACTCGGCAGCGCTCAGGCTTTGCAAGCGCTGGTTGAAAGCCAGGCAGAGGACGCGGTCTACACCCTCTTCCGCCAGCAGTTGCAGCTTGTCCCGCAGGCGGGCAAGACGCGCCGGCGCTGTCTCGGGCGTGAAGTATTCCCGCGGCTGCGGTTCGAAAATCACCACGCAGCTGGGCACGCCCAACTCGACTGCGCGCTCGCGCAGCCGGGCCAGGATAGCCTGGTGGCCACGGTGAACACCGTCAAAGTTGCCAATAGTGGCGACGCAGCCCCGATGTTCAGGGCGCAGGTTGTGGAGACCTCGAACCAGCTGCATAACGCGCTTCTTGCTCATAAAGTGGTCGATTATAACCACACCCGGCCCCGGACGACAGGCAACAGCACAGGCCAAATGGATCGAATCGATAAAACAACCGTTTTATCGCGGCAAACTCTCTAGCTCAATGACTTGCGATTGAAATCCCGCAAGCGGAAGCCTTGCAGCAGCAACATCCCGAAGTACACCACCACGCCGGCGACTACCAGCACGCCAAGGCGCATAAAGCGCTGCAGCATGTGGCCCTCGTCCCAGGCGGGCATATAGTGCATCAAGCCCAGCAGCACGGCCGACATCACCGCCACCGCTACCAGCAGCTTGAGGGCAAACAGGCCCCAACCGGGCTGCGGCTGGAACATTTGCTGCTTGCGCAACTGGTAAAACAACAGCCCGGCGTTGATGCATGCACCGACGCTGATCGCCAGCGCCAGGCCGGCATGGGCCAACGGGCCGATAAACACCAGGTTGAGCAGTTGCGTGACGATCAGCGTGAAAATCGCGATTTTGACCGGTGTACGAATGTTTTGCTGGGCGTAGAAGCCTGGTGCCAGCACCTTGATCACGATAATGCCAAGCAACCCGACGGAATAGGCGACCAGTGCGTACTGCGTCATCAATGCATCATGTGCGTCGAACTGGCCGTATTGAAACAGCGACACGGTCAACGGCTCGGCCAGGATCCCCAAGGCCAGGGCACACGGCAGCACCAGCACAAAGCACAGGCGCAGGCCCCAATCGAGGATGCGCGAGTACTCCTGACGGTCCTTGCTGGCGTAGGTGCGCGCCAGGGTCGGCAACAAAATCGTGCCCAGCGCCACGCCCAGCACACCGGACGGCAATTCCATCAAGCGATCGGCGTAGTACATCCACGACACCGAACCGGACACCAGCAGCGAAGCGAACGCCGTGTTGATAATCAGGGAAATCTGGCTGACCGACACACCGAGAATCGCCGGCAACATATTGCGCATCACACGCCAGACGCCGGTGTCCCTGAGGTTCAGGCGTGGCAATACGAGCATGCCGATCTTTTTCAGGTGCGGCAGCTGGTAGAGCAATTGCGCCAGGCCGCCGGCCAGTACTGCCCAACCCAGTGCCATTACCGGAGGATCGAAGTACGGCGTGAGGAACAGCGCAAAGATGATCATGCTGACATTCAGCAGGGTCGGCACGAAGGCCGGCACCGAGAAGCGGTTCCAGGTATTGAGGATCGCCCCGGCCAGCGATGAAAGGGAGATCAGCAATATATAAGGAAAGGTCACCCGCAGCAGGTCAGTGGTCAGCGCGAATTTTTCTGGTGTATTGGCGAAACCCGGGGCTGTGGCCCAGATGACCCAGGGAGCAGCAAGCATGCCGAGCACGGTCACCAGCATCAGCACCAGGGTCAACAGGCCCGAGACATAGGCGATAAAAGTGCGCGTCGCTTCCTCACCCTGCTGGGTCTTGTATTCCGCCAGGATGGGCACGAACGCTTGGGAAAACGCACCCTCGGCGAAGATCCGCCGCAGCAGGTTGGGCAATTTAAAGGCAATAAAGAAGGCATCCGTGGCCATGCTGGCGCCGAAAATGCGCGCCAGCAGGGTGTCACGCACAAACCCCAAAACCCGGGAGATCATTGTGATAGAGCTGACGGCGGCCAGCGATTTGAGCAGATTCATTGAAAGAGTTTGCGCCTATAGATAAACAGCAGGCGAAAGAAGCGCCCACTTATGCGATACTGCGCGCCTGCAACAGCACAGAGCCAAAGCTCGCGAGTTTACAGGTCAAGCGCCGGAAATAAATCACCCGCCTCTTCAGATCGACCACTCAGCAGTTCGCATCAGCCGCTCTTGACAACACATCAAGTCATCGGCATGATTCGCGGCCTATTTTGTTTGCTATTTCCTAAAAAGTCTTTCGAGGAGCTCGACGGTGGCCAACACACCTTCCGCCAAAAAACGTGCAAAACAGGCTGAGAAGCGTCGCAGCCACAACGCCAGCCTGCGTTCCATGGTTCGTACCTACATCAAGAATGTAGTTAAGGCCATCGACACCAAAGACGCTGAAAAAGCCCAAGCTGCTTACGTTCTGGCTGTGCCAGTTATCGACCGTATGGCCGATAAAGGCATCATCCACAAGAACAAGGCCGCTCGTCATAAGAGCCGCCTGAATGGCCACATCAAGGCTCTGAGCGTTCCTGCTGCAGCCTAAGTGGTAACAACTGCAACGCAACCCAGGTTGTGAAACAGTTAAGAAATGCCCCGTACCGAAAGGTCCGGGGCATTTTTGTTTGCGCCCGATATGTGGAGTGCGCAGATCAAAATGTGGGAGCAGTGTATTTTCGAGCACAAAAAAAACGCCCCGAACCAGTCGGGGCGTTTTTGCTACCAGCTGATCAATGCATCAATCAGTGGTGATGACCACCTTCACCGTGGACATGGCCGTGAGCCACTTCTTCCTGGGAGGCGTCGCGGATGGCAACGATCTTCACTTGGAAGTTCAGGCGCTGGCCAGCCAGAGGGTGGTTGCCGTCGACGGTAACGTCGTCGCCGTCCAGGTCACGGATGGTGACGATCTGCATTTGGCCGTCCGGAGCGGAGGCGTGGAACTGCATGCCTACTTCCAGTTCGTCAACGCCTTCGAACATGCTGCGGCTCAGCGTGCTGACCAACTCGGCCGAGTATTCGCCGTAGGCATCTTCAGGTTCTACGGCAACGGTCAGCTCATCACCAACTTGTTTGCCTTCCAGGGCCTTTTCCAGGCCTGGGATGATGTTACCTGCGCCTTGCAGGTAGACCAGCGGCGCGCCGCCGGCGGAGCTGTCGATGACCTCACCAGCGTCGTTGGTCAGGGTATAGTCGATGGAGACAGCCTTGTTAGCGGCGATCGTCATGGGGCGAGACCTTTTGCATAAGAATGAAGAACGGACAAGTCTAAACAAGGATTTGCCCGAAAGCGAACAGAACCCGGACGGACGGGGTCAGACAAGCCACTCGACGATCACCGGTTTTCATCAGGATGAAGACCGGCACTGGGTTGCCGAGCTGTCCTGCGGCCACACCCAGCACCTGCGCCACCAGCCGCCCTGGCAGTCGCGCGCCTGGGTGCTTGACCGCGCGCAACGTATTGAAAAAATAGGCCAGCCCTTTGCCTGCGGCTGGTGTGCGCAAGTGCACGAATAACGATAACCTTGGCATCTGATTCCCGGTAGACGCTCAGCCATAGAGCGCCACCCAAGCCATGCAACTCCAGAGAATTCGCATGCAAACTTTTTTTATCGCGCCCACCGATTTTGGTGTGGGTCTGACCTCCATCAGCCTTGGGCTGGTGCGTACCCTTGAGCGAGCCGGGCTGAAAGTCGGCTTTTTCAAACCGATTGCCCAACCACACCCGGGCGACACTGGCCCTGAGCGCTCCACCGAACTGATAGCGCGCACCCACGGCCTCAAGCCACCACAACCCCTGGGCCTGGCCCATGTCGAGCGGATGCTCGGCGACGGCCAGCTCGACGAGTTGCTGGAAGAAATCATCACGCTGTACCAACAGGCCGCAGTGGGCAAGGACGTGCTGATCGTCGAAGGCATGGTGCCGACCCGCAGCGCCAGCTATGCCGCGCGGGTCAACCTGCACCTGGCCAAGAGCCTGGATGCGGAAGTGATCCTGGTCTCCGCCCCGGAAAACGAAGTGCTCACCGAACTCTCCGGCCGCGTGGAGTTGCAGGCCCAACTGTTCGGCGGCCCGAAAGACCCGAAAGTACTCGGCGTGATCCTTAACAAGGTGCGCACCGACGAAAGCATGCAAGCCTTCTCCGCGCGCCTCAAGGAACATTCGCCCCTGTTGCGCAGCGGTGATTTCCGCCTGCTCGGCTGCATCCCCTACCAGCCCGAACTCAACGCCCCACGCACCCGCGATGTGGCCGACCTGATGGGCGCGCAGATCCTTAACGCCGGCGACTACGAAACCCGGCGCATGACCAAGATCATCATCTGCGCGCGCACCATGCGAAATACCGTGGAGCTGCTCAAGCCCGGCGTGCTGGTGGTAACCCCCGGCGACCGCGACGACATTATCCTCGCCGTCAGCCTGGCCGCAATCAACGGCGTGCCGCTGGCCGGCCTGTTGCTGACCAGCGACACCCTGCCCGACCCGCGCATCATGGATTTGTGCCGAGGCGCGTTCCAGGCCGGGCTGCCGGTGCTGTCGGTGAGCACCGGCTCCTACGACACTGCCAACCAGCTCAACAGCCTCAATAAAGAAATCCCCATCGATGACCGCGAGCGCGCGGAAATCATCACCGATTTCGTCGCCAGCCACCTCGATGCGCGCTGGCTGCACCAGCGTTGCGGCACGCCGCGGGAGATGCGCCTGTCGCCGGCGGTGTTCCGCTACCAGTTGATCCAGCGCGCCCAGGCCGCCAACAAACGCATTGTGTTGCCGGAAGGCAGCGAACCGCTGACCGTACAAGCCGCCGCTATCTGCCAGGCACGCGGCATTGCTCGCTGCGTGTTGCTGGCCAAGCCGGCGGATGTGGAAGCGGTCGCCCGCGCCCAAGGCATCGAATTGCCCGAAGGCCTGGAGATTCTCGACCCGGACCTGATCCGCCAGCGCTACGTGGAACCGATGGTCGCGCTACGCAAGAGCAAGAGCCTCAACGCGCCGATGGCCGAGCAGCAACTGGAAGACACCGTGGTGATCGCTACCATGATGCTCGCTCTGGATGAAGTGGACGGCCTGGTTTCCGGCGTTATCCACTCCACCGCCAATACCATCCGCCCTGCCCTGCAGTTGATCAAGACCGCACCGGGTTGCACGCTGGTGTCGTCGGTGTTTTTCATGCTGTTCCCTGAGCAGGTGCTGGTGTACGGCGACTGTGTGATGAACCCGCACCCGAGCGCTGCCGAACTGGCGGAGATCGCCCTGCAAAGCGCTGATTCGGCCGCTGCTTTTGGCATCACGCCGCGCGTGGCGATGATCAGCTATTCCAGCGGCGACTCCGCCAGCGGCGAGGAAGTGGAGAAAGTCCGTGAAGCCACCCTGCTCGCCCATGAGCAACAAAGCTCGCTGCTGATCGACGGCCCACTGCAATACGATGCCGCGGCTAACGAAACCGTGGCCCGCCAACTGGCCCCCGACAGCCTGGTTGCCGGCAAGGCCACGGTGTTCGTGTTCCCCGACCTGAACACCGGCAACACCACCCACAAAGCGGTACAACGCAGCGCCGATTGCGTGAGCCTGGGGCCGATGCTCCAAGGCCTGCGCAAACCGGTCAACGACCTGCCGCGTGGCGCTCAGGTGGACGACATTGTGTACACCATCGCGCTCACCGCGATCCAAGCCGCCAACCGACCTATGGATATCTAAATGCTGGATTTTCTACCTGCCGCCGTGCGCGGGGTGATCGCATCGCTGTTGCTGGCGCTGAACACGATCCTGCTGTGCTCGTTCTTGTTTATCGTCGCGCTGTTCAAGGCGCTGCCGTTTGCCAAGGGTTTCAGCGAATGGCTGATGAACCACACGCATGAGGCCTGGGTCACCAACAGCAAGGGCTGGATGAACCTGGTCCGGCGCACGCGCTGGCACCTTAAAGGCCTGGAAAGCTTGGATTACCAGCACTCGTACCTGGTGACCAGCAACCACCAGAGCTGGGTCGACATCATGGTGCTGCAATATGTGCTGAACCGTCGGATCCGCCCGCTGAAGTTCTTCCTCAAGCAGGAGCTGATCTGGGTGCCGGTAATCGGCCTGGCGTGGTGGGCGCTGGGCTTTCCGTTCATGAAGCGCTACACCAAGGCTTATCTGGAAAAACACCCGGAGAAAAAGGGCAAGGACCTGGAAACTACGCGCAAGACCTGTGCGAAGTTTCGCGACAACTCGGTGGGAATTTTCAACTTTGCCGAAGGCACGCGGTTTACCCCCGGCAAGCATGCGCAGCAGAACTCGCCGTTTCGCTACCTGCTCAAACCCAAGGCCGGTGGTATCGCGTTTGTGCTGGATGCGATGGGTGAGCAGTTGAAGTCATTGGTCAACGTGACCATTCACTACCCTGCCGGACGCCCTGGGTATTGGGATTTGCTGTGCGGGAATGTGAAGGACGTGGTGGTGCAGTTTGAAGAGGTGCAGATCCCGGCTGAGTTCATTGGAAAGAATTATGAGCAGGATGGGGAGTATCGGTTGGCGTTCCAGGGGTGGATCAATCGGTTGTGGGAAGAGAAGGATCAGTTGCTCGCTAAATTGCACACAGATTTCCCAGACAACCGATGATCAAAATGTGGGAGCGGGCTTGCTCGCGAAGGCGGTGGATCAGTTACCTATGTATTGGCTGACACTCCGCATTCGCGAGCAAGCCCGCTCCCACATTTTTGACCGCACTCCGACTGAAGAATGTAAAAAGCCCGCCACCGATTGCTCAGTGGCGGGCTTTTTTGTGGCGGCGAGGCTTAGATCGCGCCACGCTGACGCAACAACTCCAGCACTTGCTTGACGCTGTCTTCCAGCGACAGGGCCTGGGTGTCGATGACCAGATCGGCATTCAACGGCACGTCATACGGGAACGACTCGCCAGGGATGTTATCCCCGCCCGCCGCGTACAAGCCTTGCGGGTCACGCTCGGCGCACACCAGCGGTGACGCTTGCACGTAGACCGTCAGCAGACGGTCGCCGCCGATCAGCGCCTTGGCCTGTTCACGGCCTTCGGCATCCGGTGCCACAAACGCGGCCAGGGTCAGCAGGCCCGCTTCGTTGAACTGACGCGCCACGTGAGCGGCACGACGCCAGTTCTCGGTGCGCCCGGCACGGTCCTGCGGCAAGCCCTTGTTCAGGTCGTGACGCAGGTTCTGGCCGTCCAGTACAAACACCGCACGGCCCATGTCGAACAGCTTGCGCTCAACCGCGTAGGCCAAGGTGCTCTTGCCGGCGCCGGACAGGCCGCTGAACAACACGGTGGCCGGCTGCTGGCCGAAGCGCAGGGCACGTTCTTCGGTGGCCACGTGGGCCAGCTTGCCGTGCTGCGACGCGCTGCCGTGAGTGACTGGCGGTGCGATGATCATGCCCGCGGCCACAGTGCCGTTGGTCAAGCGGTCGATGACGATGAACGCACCGGTCGTGCGGTTGCTGTCGTAACCGTCCAGGGCGATGGCCGCGTCGAGGCTGACCTTGACCCGGCCAATCTCGTTCAACTGCAGCGAACTCGCCGGGCCTTCGGCCAGGGTGTTCACATCCACACGGTGCACGATGCTGGTGATGGAACCCGGCACGTAGCTGGTGGCGCGCTTGATGTCGTATTTCTTGCCCGGCAGCATCGGTTCTTCGGCCATCCACACCAGCATGGCGTCGAAAGCGTCGGTCACTTGCGGCACGTTGTCGGCATGTACCAACAGGTCGCCACGGGAGATATCGATCTCGTCTTCCATGGTCAGCGTCACCGCTTGACCAGGGCCGGCGTGTTCCAGCTCACCTTCAAAGGTGACGATGGATTTGACGCGGCTGCTCTTGCCCGACGGCAACACCACGACTTCGTCGCCCTTGTGCACGATGCCGCTGGCCAGGGTGCCGGCGAAACCACGGAAGTTCAGGTTCGGCCGGTTGACGTACTGCACCGGGAAACGCAGGTCGGTGTAGTTGCGGTCGTTGGCGATCTCGACGGTTTCGAGGATCTCCATCAGCGACTGCCCGGTGTACCAGGGCGAACGCTCGCTCTTGTTGACCACGTTATCGCCCTTGAGCGCCGACATCGGCACGAAGGCCATGGTGCTCGGCTTGAAGGCGATGCCATCGGCAAACTTCAGGTAATCGGCCTTGATCGACTCGAATACGCTTTGGTCAAAGCCATTGATGTCCATCTTGTTGACGGCGATCACGATGTGCTTGATGCCCAGCAACGAGGCGATATAGCTATGGCGACGGGTCTGGGTCTGCACGCCGTAGCGGGCGTCGATCAGGATGATCGCCAAGTCACAGGTGGACGCACCGGTGGCCATGTTGCGGGTGTACTGCTCATGGCCGGGGGTGTCGGCGATGATGAATTTGCGCTTGGCGGTAGAGAAGTAGCGGTAGGCGACATCAATGGTGATGCCTTGCTCACGCTCAGCCTGCAGGCCGTCGACCAGCAACGCCAGGTCGACGTCGTCACCGGTGGTGCCGGACTTCTTCGAATCGCGGGTGATGGCTTCCAGGTGATCTTCGTAGATCATCTTGGAGTCGTGCAGCAGGCGCCCGATCAGGGTGCTCTTGCCGTCGTCGACGTTGCCGCAGGTCAGGAAGCGCAACATTTCCTTGCGCTCGTGCTGGCCCAGGTAAGCGAGGATGTCCTCGCTGATCAAATCAGATTGATGCGACATGACAGCCCCTTAGAAATAGCCTTGACGTTTTTTATCTTCCATCGAGCCTGCGCCATCGTGGTCGATGACACGGCCCTGGCGCTCGGAAGTTCGCGTCAGGAGCATTTCCTGAATGATGTCCGTCAGCGTCTCGGCTTCGGACTCCACCGCGCCCGTCAACGGGTAGCAGC
Source organism: Pseudomonas sp. LAP_36 (assembly GCF_019456785.1). NCBI lineage: Bacteria > Pseudomonadati > Pseudomonadota > Gammaproteobacteria > Pseudomonadales > Pseudomonadaceae > Pseudomonas > Pseudomonas sp. LAP_36. Next base: position 83,000 of record NZ_JAHZMS010000001.1, on the reverse strand, counting down.
CAAGGGTACGGAAACGGACTTTCTTTTTGACGATTCGGGCTTTGTCTTCGTCGGACAGGTGCTCGAGGATGCGGTCGTCGTCGATCATGATCAACGTGCCGTTCTTCTCGATCACGTCGCGCTCGGCGGCGAAGTACAGTGGTACGATCGGGATGCCTTCCAGGTAGATGTACTGCCAGATGTCCAGCTCGGTCCAGTTGGACAGCGGGAACACGCGGATGGACTCGCCCTTGTTGACGTTGCCGTTGTAGACGTTCCACAGCTCCGGGCGCTGGTTTTTCGGGTCCCAGCGGTGCTTGCTGTCGCGGAACGAGTACACGCGCTCTTTGGCACGGGATTTCTCTTCATCGCGACGGGCACCGCCGAACGCTGCGTCGAAACCATGCTTGTCCAGGGCCTGCTTGAGGCCTTCGGTCTTCATGATGTCGGTGTGCTTGGCGCTGCCGTGGGTGAACGGGTTGATGCCCTGCGCCACGCCATCCGGGTTGATGTGGGTGATCAGGTCCAGGCCAAGCTCTTCGACCATTTTGTCGCGGAACGTGTACATTTCCTGGAATTTCCAGCGGGTGTCGACGTGCATCACTGGGAATGGCAGTTTGCCCGGGAAGAAGGCCTTGCGTGCCAGATGCAGCATCACGGCGGAGTCTTTACCGATCGAGTAGAGCATCACCGGGTTGTCGAACTCGGCGGCGACCTCGCGGATGATGTGGATGCTTTCCGCCTCCAGCTGTTTCAGATGCGTCAGTTTGTCGACCATGGTTACTCACGGAAAAACGATCTTGTGGACGGCCAGCGGGCCGTGTTCGAGCGGGGCATGCTAGCACAGCACCTGCTTCTATTCAGGGCGCCAGCTAGATCGAAACGGTATATGAATATGCCCCATAGTTTGGCTTGGAATGCGGCCAAGTGTGGGAGCTGGCTTGCCTGCGATGCGGGCACCGCGGTCAGTCAGGTAAACCGCAGCGATGCTATCGCAGGCAAGCCAGCTCCCACATTTGTTTAGCGGCCTTCTTCAGATCGGATTGGGGCAATCGATGAAGAGATGTTCCAACGCGAAGCGCCGCGCCAGGTAATCGCCCAGCGCCTGTACACCATAGCGCTCAGTCGCATGGTGGCCCGCGGCGATGAAGCTGATGTCGTTTTCGCGGGCGCTGTGGAAGGTTTGTTCCGAGGCCTCGCCGCTCAGGAACAGATCGACGCCGACAGCAATCGCGTTGTCGATATAGCCCTGGCCACCACCGGTGCACCAGCCGACGCGGCGGATCATTTCGCTGCCTTCGATCAACAGCGGCTCGCGCCCCATGACTTCTTGCACCCGGCGGGCAAAGTCGCGGGCCGACAGGGGCTCGGCAAGGGAGCCGACCAGGCCGACGACTTTGGGGTTGTTCGGGTCCAGTGGGCCTTCGACGGTGATGTCGAGCTGACGCGCCAACTGCACGTTGTTGCCGACGTCGGGGTGCAGGTCCAGTGGCAGGTGGTAGGCCAACAGGCTGATATCGTGCTTGAGCAGCGTCTTCAAGCGGCGCTGTTTCATGCCGGTGATACAAGGGTTTTCGCCTTTCCAGAAATAGCCGTGATGCACCAGGATCAGGTCGGCTTGGGCTTCGACCGCCGCGTCCAGCAGGGCTTGGCTTGCGGTCACGCCGCTGACGATGCGCATCACCTGCGGGCGGCCCTCGACCTGGAGGCCATTGGGGCAATAATCGGCAATTTTTGCGCTGCCGAGGTAGCGGTCTGCTTCCTCGACGAGGGTGGTAAGGGGGACGGCCATAAAAGACTCCTAAATATCCCGTTCGAAGGCGCTCGCAGCCTCGTATAATGCGCGACATTATGGGCGCTCTCCCGCCCCCTGCAACCTGTCAGGACTTACTTGATGCTCAAGGCGCTGCGTTTTTTTGGATGGCCATTGTTGGCTGGCGTGCTGATCGCGATGCTGATTATTCAGCGTTTCCCCGAGCTGGTGGGTCTACCCAGCCTTGATGTGAACCTGCAACAGGCGCCGCAAACCAACGCGGTTGTGCAAGGTCCGGTGACTTATGCCGATGCGGTGGTTATTGCCGCCCCTGCCGTGGTTAACCTGTACACCACCAAGGTCATCAACAAACCGGCGCATCCACTGTTTGAAGACCCACAGTTCCGCCGCTATTTCGGTGACAACGGGCCCAAGCAACGCCGCATGGAATCCAGCCTGGGTTCCGGGGTGATCATGAGCCCGGAAGGCTACATCCTCACCAACAACCACGTGACCACCGGCGCCGACCAGATCGTCGTGGCCCTGCGTGACGGCCGTGAAACCCTGGCGCGCGTGGTGGGCAGCGACCCGGAAACCGACCTCGCGGTCCTGAAGATCGATTTGAAAAGCCTGCCCTCCATCACCCTCGGCCGTTCCGACGGCTTGCGGGTAGGTGACGTGGCGCTGGCCATCGGCAACCCGTTCGGGGTGGGCCAGACCGTGACCATGGGCATTATCAGCGCCACCGGGCGAAACCAGTTGGGGCTTAACAGTTACGAAGACTTCATCCAGACCGACGCCGCGATCAACCCGGGCAACTCCGGCGGTGCACTGGTGGATGCCAATGGCAACCTGACCGGCATCAACACGGCGATTTTCTCCAAGTCTGGCGGTTCACAGGGCATCGGGTTTGCGATCCCGGTGAAGCTGGCGATGGAAGTGATGAAGTCAATCATCGAACACGGCCAAGTGATTCGCGGGTGGTTGGGCATTGAAGTACAGCCATTGACCAAGGAACTGGCCGAGTCGTTTGGCTTGACCGGGCGCCCAGGCATCGTGGTCGCGGGGATCTTCCGCGATGGCCCGGCGCAGAAAGCCGGCCTGCAGCTGGGCGATGTGATCCTCAGCATCAACGGCGAACCGGCAGGCGATGGCCGCAAGTCGATGAACCAGGTCGCGCGGATCAAACCGACCGACAAGGTGGCGATCCAGGTGATGCGCAACGGCAAAGAGATCAAGCTGCTGGCAGAAATAGGCCTGCGCCCACCGCCCGCGCCGGTTAAAGAAGAGGAATAAGCCGACTCATCCGGGTGTCCGTTCGCGGGCACCTGTAAGCTTATGTTTCAAAGCAATCCATTCTCATTGGTCATGTTATATTGTTTCAATATCGCTATTGGAACGCTCTATCATGCCGTCTCGAAAAATCGTGCCCTTGGCTGGCCTGGCCTTAGGCTTGCTGCTCGACCCCGCTTACGCTGAAGAAAACACCCTGGAACTCGACACCATCAGTATCACCACCGACGCCTATGAATCCGCCACCGGCCCGGTCAAAGGCTACCGCGCCACCCGCTCCGCCAGCGCGACAAAAACCGACACTGCCATTCGTGACATCCCACAATCCATCAGTGTGATTCCCGCCACAGTGCTCAAGGACCTGGGCAGTAACAACGTGGAACGCGCCTTGGAATTCGCCGGCGGCGTGTCCAAGCAAAACAACTTCGGCGGCCTCACCCTCTACGAATACAGCGTGCGCGGCTTCACCACGTCAGAGTTCTACCAGGACGGCTTCAGCGCCAATCGCGGCTACCCGAGCACACCGGATACGGCCAATATCGAACGCATTGAAGTGCTCAAGGGTCCCGCCGCCAGCCTGTATGGGCGTGGCGACCCCGGCGGCACAGTGAATATCGTCACCAAGAAGCCCCAACCGGAAGCCTTCACCACCGTGCAAACCAGCGCCGGCAGTTGGGACCGCTACCGCACCGCCGTGGATGTGAACACCCCGCTGGACAGCGAAGCCAACGTGCTATCGCGGGTCAACCTGGCCGTGGAAGACAACCACAGCTTCCGCGATCACGTGCAGAGCAAGCGGGTATTCGTCGCGCCCTCGTTCAGTTGGCAACTGGACCCGGACACGAGCTTGCTGGTGGAAAGCGAATTCGTCCGCCACAGCTCTACCTTCGACCGCGGCATCGTCGACGCCAGTGGCGTATCACGCTCCACCTTCCTCGGCGAGCCCAACGATGGCGACATCGACAACCACAACAACCGCATCCAGGCCACGCTGGAACATCACCTCAGCGATGCCTGGAAACTGCGCCTGGCCAGCCACTACAAACAAGGCAGCCTGTGGGGCGACGCTTCGGAAAACCGCACACTGAATCCCGACGGCCACACTATCAACCGCCGCTATCGCGAACGCTCCATGGGTTGGCACGACAGCATTACCCAGCTTGAACTGCGTGGGTTGTTCGACATTGGCAGCTGGCAGCATGAGCTGCTGGTCGGCACTGAATACGAGGACTACCGCAAGAAGGAGCGCGTGACGGCTATCGGCGGCAGCGACTATGCCATCGATATCTATAACCCGGTCTACGGCAAGACCAAACCCAACGGCGTGCGCTCCGGCACCGACTTCTTCGAACAGACCAAAAGCCAGGCATTGAACCTGCAAGACCAGATCATCTTCACCGATCGCTTGCGCGGTATGGTTGGCGCGCGCTTCGAGCATTTCGAACAAAGCACCGACGACTTCACACGCAATCACGCCAAGAGCCGGCAAACCCACGACGCATTTACCCAACGCGCTGGCCTGCTCTACCAGCTAACGCCCGAAGTCGGCGTGTTCGCCAACGCCTCTACTTCGTTCAAACCCAACAGCGGCCTGGATGCCAACGGCAGAACCTTCAAGCCGGAAGAAGGCGTGGGTTATGAAGTGGGGATCAAGAGCGAGCTGTTCGACGACCGCCTCAGCGCCACCCTCGCCGCGTTCCATATCGAAAAGGAAAACGTGCTGGCCCTGGACCCTGCCACCAACCTGAATCGCGCCATGGGCAAAGCGCGCAGCCAGGGCCTTGACCTGCAACTGACCGGGCAGGTGACCGGTGCCGTACGCGTGATCGGCGCCTTTGCCTACATCGACGCCGAAGTCACCAAGGGCGACAAAGCCATTCCAGCCGGCAGCCGGATTCTCGGCGTGGCCAAGCGCAGCGGCAGTTTGTTGGGGGTGTATGAGTTTCAGGATGGCGCGTTGCGGGGTTCGGACCTTGGTGCGGCGTTCACTTATGTAGGGGATCGCTCTGGTGAGGCAGGTACGCGTTTCGAGCTACCCGCCTACCACACCGTCGATTTGCTGGCCCATTACAAGGCTACGAAGAACGTCACCGTGGGCTTGAACCTCAACAACTTGTTTGATGAAAAGTACTACGAGCGGTCCTACAGCAGCTATTGGATCAACCCCGGTGAACCGCGCAATCTCACGGTTAGCCTGACCCTTAACCTGTAAACACGATAAAAATGTGGGAGCGGGCTTGCCCGCGATGAGGGCGTGTCAGTCAATACATTCGTTGACAGATACACCGTTATCGCGGGCAAGCCCGCTCCCACATTTGGAGCGTGTAAGGTTCAGTTACAGCGCAACCGGCGCGCGTTCGCACAAGGTATTAAGCGCCGCCGCCCACTGCGGATCATCATTCAGGCACGGAACCAGCACCAACTCCTCGCCCCCGTCCTCGCGGAACTGCTCCAGCCCGCGATCGCCGATCTCTTCCAGCGTCTCGATGCAATCGGCGACAAACGCCGGGCACATCACCAGCAGCTTTTTCACACCTTGCTGGGCCAAGGCTTCCAGGCGCGCTTCGGTGTAGGGTTCGATCCACTTCGCCCGGCCCAGGCGCGATTGGAAGGCCACCGACCATTTGCCCTCCGGCAAGCCCAGCCGTTCGGCGAAATCGCGGGCGACGCTGAAGCATTGCGCGCGGTAGCACGTCTTCAGCACCTCAGCCGATGCGTTCTTGCAGCAATCGGCGTCCTTGAAGCAATGCTGGCCCGTCGGGTCGAGCTTGGTCAGATGGCGCTCAGGCAGGCCGTGGAAACTCAGCAGCAGGTGATCGTAATCCTGCTCCACATAGGAGCGGACGCTCGCCGCGAGAGCATCAAGGTATTCCGGCTGATCGTAGAACGGCGGCAAGATCGAGAATTGCACGTCCAACTTTTTATCGCGCACAACCCGCTTGGCCTCTTCAATCACCGTGGTCACGGTGCTGTCGGCAAACTGCGGATACAACGGCGCCAAGGTCACTTTGCGGATGCCTTGGGCGGCGAGGCGCGTCAGCACCGTTTCAATGGACGGCTCGCCGTAGCGCATCGCCAACTCCACCGGCCCTTGGGTCCACTGCGTGGTCATCTGCTGTTGCAGACGGCGGCTGAGCACCACCAGCGGCGAGCCCTCGTCCCACCAGATGGAGGCGTAGGCGTGCGCCGACTGCTCGGGGCGCTTGATCAGGATCAGCGACACCAGCAAGCGCCGCACCGGCCACGGCAGGTCGATCACATAAGGGTCCATCAGGAACTGATTGAGGTAGCTGCGCACATCGGCCACCGAAGTGGACTTTGGCGAGCCCAGATTGACCAGTAACAACGCGTGATCCGTCATGCAACATCCTATCTCTAGAGGCGGCTGGACAAGTCGTCCAAAGCCGCGCGCAACTCAGTGAACTGGAAAGTGAAACCAGCGGCCAGTAACCGTTCGGGCACCGCCTTCTGCCCACCCAGCAACAGGCCGGACAACTCGCCCAGGCCCACCTTCAACGCAAAGGCCGGCATCGGCATGAACGCCGGGCGGTGCAGCACCTGGCCCAGGGTTTTCGCAAACTCGCGATTGCGCACCGGGTGTGGCGCGCAGGCATTATAAGGACCGCTCGCGTCAGGCTTGTGCAGAAGAAAATCAATCAGGGCGATTTGATCCTTTATATGGACCCACGGCATCCACTGCCGACCATTACCGATAGGCCCGCCCAGCGCCAGTTTGAACGGCAGCAACAGCCGCGACAAAAAGCCGCCCTCAGCCGCCAGCACCAGCCCGGTACGCACCAGCACTACGCGAATGCCCAAGGCTTCAGCGCGCTGGGCGGTTTCTTCCCAGGCGATGCACAGCTGGCTGGGGAAATCGTCCTGCACCGGGCCGCTGGCTTCGGTCAATTCGCGTTCACCGCCATCGCCATACCAGCCCACCGCCGAACCGGAAATCAACACCGCTGGTTTTTGCGCCAGGCCTTCAAGCCACGCCAGCAAGGTTTCGGTGAGGCTGATACGACTGCTCCACAGCAACGCCTTGCGCTTGTGGGTCCAGGGGCGATCGGCGATGGCGGCGCCGGCGAGATTAATGACCGCATCCACCGGGCCGATAACCTCTTGCAGGCGACCAACCCCAGACACTTGGTCGCCACATAACTTGGCGACCTGGTCCGGATGACGACTCCACACGGTCAGGCGATGGCCCTGTGCAAGCCAGTGTTCGCAGAGTTGGCGGCCGATCAGGCCAGTACCGCCGGTCAGCAAAATATGCATGGGACGCTCCTCATGTAACGTTCGCCGCCGATCACTGGTCTATTTTATAAGCAGGGATCAATTTGAACGGGCGTAACGTTGGATTAAGCCTCTGGTTTAACCATAGGTCACGCCGTAAGAACAGGTAAGCCAAAACTTATACCAAAAAACAATATTGTACAGCTATTGGTGTCGGCGTAGTCTGTACCCAACGGTAAAATGAGGCCTCCCATGACTGTTCCCATCGCGATCATCGGCACCGGCATTGCCGGTCTCTCCGCCGCCCGAGCGTTACAAGACGCGGGGCACGTTGTGCAACTCTTCGATAAAAGCCGCGGCAGCGGTGGCCGCATGTCCAGCAAGCGCAGCGATGCCGGTGCCCTGGACATGGGTGCGCAGTACTTCACCGCCCGCGACCGGCGCTTCGTCAACGAAGTCCAGCGCTGGCAAAGTAACGGTTGGGCCGAGCAATGGAAGCCCCAGCTGTACAACTTCAAGTCCGGCCAACTCACACCCTCCCCCGATGAACAGATCCGCTGGGTCGGCACACCCCGCATGAGCGCGATCACCCGCGCGCTGCTCGACGACCTGCCGGTGGAGTTTGGTTGCCGCATCACCGAAGTGTTCCAGGGCAAACAACACTGGAACCTGTTAGACGCCGACGGCGAGAACCACGGCCCGTTCAGCCACGTGATCATCGCCACCCCGGCTCCGCAAGCCACCGCGCTGCTGGCCGCCGCTCCCAAGCTGGCGAGCGCCGCCGCCGGGGTGAAAATGGACCCGACCTGGGCCATCGCCCTGGCGTTCGACAAACCTCTGGATACGCCCATGGAAGGCTGCTTTGTACAAGACAGCCCCCTCGATTGGCTGGCGCGCAACCGCAGCAAACCAGGGCGCGACGCCACACTCGACACCTGGGTACTGCACGCCACCAGTGCCTGGAGCAAGGCCCACCTGGACCTGTCCAAAGAGGACGTGATCGAGCACCTGCACGGTGCTTTCGCCGAACTGTTGCACAGTGCCATGCCCGCGCCGTCGTTCAGCCTGGCGCACCGCTGGCTCTACGCACGACCGTCCAGCAGCCACGAATTCGGCGTGCTGGCGGATGCAGACCTGGGCCTGTATGTGTGTGGCGACTGGTGCCTGTCGGGCCGCGTCGAGGGCGCATGGCTCAGCGGCCAGGAAGCCGCGCGACGCTTGATCGAACACCTGCAATGAACCGTATCAATCCCGCCAAATTGCTGCTGTCGAAGTGGACAGCAGCGCGCCCCCGAAACAAAGAAAAACACTTTCTGGTCACCGAGTTGTTTCGCGACGATGAGGGCACCGTACTGGAAATCGAACTGCAAGCCGTCATGACCCGGCGCAGCGAACGCCTGCCCTGGCAAACCCTGCAAGATATCGACGCCTGGAAAATTGGCTGGAAATAGACCGCACGCGAAACTTGTACAAATAATTTGACTTGTACAGCATCGAACCTATGATGAGATTTAGTTGTACAAGATTTAGATCTTGTACAGGAATCTTGCAGAGGGTTGGTTTATGTCCAGCACCACCAAACCGAAGATCGCCATCAGCGCCTGCCTGTTGGGCGAAAACGTGCGCTTCAACGGCGGCCATAAACAATCGCTGCTGTGCAGTCAGACCCTCGCTGACTATTTCGACTTTGTGCCGTTGTGCCCTGAAGTGGCGATCGGCCTGGGTATCCCCCGCGAACCGATCCGCCTGGTGGGCGACCCGGCCCATCCGGAAGCCGTCGGCACCGTTAATCGCGCACTGAACGTGACCCAACCGCTGGACGACTACGGCCAGCAAATGGCCGCGGAACACACCGACCTGTGTGGCTACATCTTTATGCAGAAGTCGCCGTCCTGTGGCCTGGAGCGGGTCAAGGTGTACCGCGACAACGGCACCCCGGTGGACGGCGGCGGGCGTGGCATCTACGCACAGGCATTTTGTGCACGCCACCCCGACCTGCCGGTGGAAGAAGACGGTCGGCTGAATGATCCCGTGCTGCGGGAAAATTTCCTGGCCCGTGTGTTCGTCTACGCCAGTTGGCAACAACTGCTGGCCGAAGGTCTGACCCGCCACCGTTTGCTGGCCTTCCATTCGCGCTATAAATACTTGTTGATGGCCCACAGCCCGGCGCATTACAAAAGCCTTGGGCACCTGCTGGGCAGCATGACCAAGGGCGCCAACCTCGACGAATTGGCCAGCTGTTACTTCAGCGACCTGATGACCGGCCTGAGCAAATGCGCGACCCGTGGCACCCACACCAATGTGTTGCAACACATCAGCGGCTACCTCAAGCAGGCCATCAGCGCCGATGACAAACAGGAAATGCAAACCGTCATCGGCCAATACCGCCACGGCATCGTACCGTTGGTGGTGCCGTTGACCCTGCTAAAGCACCACTTTCGCCAACACCCGGACCGCTACATCGCTCAGCAGGCCTACCTGCAACCGCACCCGGAAAACCTCAGCCTGCGAAATGCGATCTAGACCATGAGAGCTGCCCTGCTAGACGAACCCGGCGAAGACATCGCCCAAGCCCTCCAGGACGGCTGGCTGCCGATCCGCGAAGTGGCGCGCCAGACCGGCGTCAATGCCGTGACCCTTCGCGCCTGGGAGCGCCGCTACGGCCTGATCGTGCCCCAGCGCACGCCCAAGGGCCACCGGCTGTTCAGCGCCGAGCATGTGCAACGCATCCACACCATTCTCACCTGGCTCAATCGTGGCGTGCCGGTCAGCCAAGTCAAAGGCCTGATCGACTCCGCCCAGGCCAGTCCCGATGCCGTGGAAAATGAATGGCAAACCCTGCGCCAGAACCTGGTGCACGCCATCAGTGAATTGACCGAGCGCCGGGTCGACGACGCCTTCAACCAGGCCATGGCACTGTACCCGCCACGCACCTTGTGCGAGCAACTGCTGTTACCGCTGTTGCAGGAGCTGGAACAGCGTTGGCAAGGTCAATTCGGCGCGCAGATGGAACGGGTATTTTTCTTGTCCTGGCTGCGCAGCAAGTTTGGTGCGCGCATCTACCACAACAATCGCCAATTGCAGGGTGCGCCATTGCTGCTGGTCAACCAGTCCGCCCTGCCGCTGGAACCGCATTTGTGGCTCAGCGCCTGGCTGGCCAGCAGTGCCGACTGCCCGGTGGAAGTGTTCGATTGGCCACTGCCCGTCGGCGAGCTGGCCCTGGCGGTGGAACACCTGCGACCGCGCGCCGTGTTGCTGTATTCGAGCAAGGCGCTGCAGTTGTCGACGTTCGCGAAGCTGCTGGGCGGCATCAGTTGCCCTAAGTTGATCGTCGGACCAACGGTGTGCATCCACCAGGCGGAGTTGGCGGTATTAACCCATGACATCCCTGAGTTGCTCGTCGCCGAAGAGCCGTTGTCGGCCCATCAGCTACTGATCCAGCGTGGACTTCTTTAAATGCATCTGATCTGGCTGCGCACCGACTTGCGCCTACACGACAACACCGCCCTGACCGCCGCGAGCCAGCGGGGTCCGATGGCGGCCGTGTATCTGATTACACCCGAGCAGTGGCTGGCCCACGACGATGCGCCGTGCAAAGTGGATTTCTGGCTGCGCAACCTGCAGGCGCTTAGTAAAACGCTGGGCGAGTTGAACATTCCCCTGCTGATTCGCACCGCAGCCACCTGGGACCAGGCGCCCAGCGTGCTGAGCATGCTGTGCCGCGAACTCTCGGTGGAGTCGGTGCACGTCAACGAGGAATACGGCATTCATGAAAGCCGTCGCGATGCGGCAGTGTCCAAGGCATTGCAAGCGGCAGGCGTCACTTTCCACAGCTACCTGGATCAACTGTTCTTCCAGCCTGGCAGTGTGCTCACCAAGACCGGCACTTACTTTCAGGTCTACAGCCAGTTCCGCAAGGTCTGCTACACCCGCCTGCACAGCGCGTTACCGCAGATGGTGGCAGCGCCAAAGGCCCAGGCTGCGCTCAAGCTGAAAAGCGATCCCATCCCGAACACGGTCGAAGGTTTCGAGCCGCCCAGCGACACGCTGCGTGCCCTCTGGCCCGCCGGTGAAGACGAGGCCCGGCGGCGCCTCGACGCCTTCGCCGACCAGCAGATCAGCTACTACAAGGACGAGCGTGACTTCCCGGCCAAGCCCGGCACCAGCCAGCTCTCTGCCTACCTCGCGGCGGGGGTCATTTCGCCGCGCCAATGCCTGCACGCCGCGTTACAAACCAACGGTGGCGAGTTCGAGAGTGGCGACATGGGCGCCATCACCTGGATCAATGAATTGCTGTGGCGCGAGTTCTACAAGCACATCCTGGTGGGTTACCCACGGGTGTCGCGCCACCGTGCGTTCCGCCCCGAAACCGAAGCCGTGGCCTGGCGCAACGCGCCCAAGGATCTCGCCGCGTGGCAGGAGGCGCGCACCGGCCTGCCGATCATCGACGCCGCCATGCGACAACTGCTGGAGACCGGCTGGATGCACAACCGCCTGCGTATGGTCGTGGCGATGTTCCTGACCAAGAACCTGCTGATCGACTGGCGTGAAGGCGAGCGCTTCTTCATGCGTCACCTGATCGATGGCGACCTGGCCGCCAACAACGGCGGCTGGCAGTGGAGCTCATCCACCGGCACCGACTCGGCGCCGTACTTCCGGATTTTCAGCCCTCTGAGCCAGTCGGAAAAATTCGATAGCGAAGGGGTCTTTATCAAGCACTGGCTGCCGGAACTCGCCGCGCTGAATAAAAAGGACGTGCACAACCCCGAAGCCGCCGGTGGTTTGTTCGGCGTGGCCGACTACCCACGCTCGATTGTCGACCTGAAGAAATCCCGCGAACGCGCCTTGGCCGCTTTCCGCAGCCTGCCCTCGCGACACGCCGCAGGGGGTGAATATGAGTGACTTCCTGCGACGCTTCGCCCAGGCCTTCGCCACGCTGGACAAGCACAACCTGCACCTGCTCGACAGCTTGTACAGCAAGGACATCGCCTTTACCGACCCGCTCCATGAAGTGCATGGGCTGCCCGCCCTGCACCGCTACTTCGGCGAGTTGTACAGCAACGTCAGCCAGCTACGCTTCGACTTCCACGGTTTCGACCAAGTGGCCGAAGGCGAAGGTTACCTGCGCTGGAAGATGAGTTTCAGCCACCCGCGCCTGGCCAACGGCAAGGTGATTCGCGTGGAAGGCTGCTCGCACTTGATGTGGCGTGACAAGGTGTACCGCCACCGTGACTATTTCGATGCCGGCGCCATGCTGTACGAACACGTGCCCGTGCTGGGCAGCGTCGTGAGTTGGCTGAAAAGGAGAGTGGGATGAACGCAGTACCGCCCCGTCGTTATTGGCTGACCGGCGCCAGCAGTGGTATCGGTGCCGCGCTCGCCGTGGAGTTGCTCAACAGCGGCGCCCACGTCGCACTCAGCTCCCGCACCAAGGGGCCTTTGGAAGCGCTCGCGCAACGTTACCCCGGCCAAGTGCTGGTGGTGGCCGGCGACCTGACCAACAGCCAGACCGTGCGCGAGATCGGCGAACACATCGGCGTGGTCTGGGGTTCCCTGGACACGGTGATCCTCAATGCCGGCACCTGTGAATATGTGGACGCCAAGCAGTTCGATTCATCGATCATCGAGCACGTGGTGCGCACCAACCTGCTGGCGAGCAGCTATTGCATCGAAGCAGCCCTGCCGCTTTTGCGGGCCGGGCACAGCCCCCACTTGGTGGGTGTCGCCAGCGCCGTGACGTATCTGCCGATGCCTCGCGCCGAAGCCTATGGCGCGTCCAAGGCCGGCTTGCGCTACCTGTTCGAAGCCCTGCGCATCAGCCTTTCGCCGGAAAACATCGACGTTACTGTGATCAGCCCAGGCTTTGTCGACACGCCGCTGACCGAACGCAACGACTTCCCCATGCCCCTCAGTTGGTCGGCGGACAAAGCCGCGCGGCACATCTTCGCCAAGCTGGAAAAACGCCCGCTGGAAATCGCCTTTCCTGCACTGTTTATCGCCACCCTCTGGCCACTGTCGAAACTCCCGAATCGCGCGCAGTTGATCATCGGTAAACGCATGTTGCGCAGCCCACCGCCGAAAAAGGACGACCTGTGAAGATCGCCATCATTGGCAGCGGCATCGCGGGACTGACCAGTGCTTACCTGCTCAGCCGCCAGCATGAAATTACGCTGTTCGAAGCGGGTGACCGTATTGGCGGGCATACCCACACGGTCAACGTGACCGTCGAGGGCAAAAGCTACGCGGTAGACACCGGCTTCATCGTGTTTAACGACTGGACCTACCCCAACTTCATCCGCCTGCTGGGGCAGATCGGCGTCACGTTCAAGCCCACCGAGATGAGCTTTTCGGTGTGCGATGAGGAGACGGGTTTGGAGTACAACGGCAACAACCTCAACAGCCTGTTTGCCCAGCGTCGCAATATCCTTTCGCCGGGCTTCTGGGGCATGTTGCGCGACATCTTGCGCTTCAATCGCCAGGCACCGCTGGACCTGCAAGACCAACGCATCAGCGCCGAAATGACCCTGGGTGACTATCTCAACGCCGGTCACTACGGCGAGCGGTTTATCCGGCACTACATCGTGCCCATGGGCGCGGCGATCTGGTCGATGTCCCTGGCCGACATGCTTGGCTTCCCGTTGCAGTTCTTTGTGCGCTTCTTCAAGAATCACGGCTTGCTCTCGGTGAGTAACCGCCCGCAATGGTGCGTGATCGAGGGAGGCTCCAGCCGTTATATCGAACCGCTGACCCGCAGCTTCCGCGAACAGATCCGCCTCAATTGCCCTGTGCATAACGTTGAGCGTACCGACGACGGCGTGGTTATCCACAGCCCGGCCGGCAGCGAGGCATTTGATCGGGTGGTCTTCGCCTGCCACAGCGACCAGGCCCTGGCACTGCTGGCCGATCCAAGCCCAGCCGAACAAGCGGTCCTCGGCGCCCTGCCTTATGCCGATAACGAAGTGGTGCTGCACACCGACACCCGCCTGCTGCCCGACCGCAAACTGGCCTGGGCCAGCTGGAATTATCGGCTGACCGGCAATAGGCAGGCGCCGGCGGCGGTGACTTATGACATGAACATCCTGCAAGGCATCGACAGCGCCACGACCTTTTGCGTGAGCCTGAACCAGACGTCGATGATCAACCCGCTGAAGGTGCTGGCCCGCTACACCTACGCCCATCCGCAATACAGCCTGGCAGCGGTCGCGGCCCAAGGCCGTTGGGAAGAAGTGTCTGGCGTGCGTAACACCTTCTATTGCGGTGCCTACTGGGCCAACGGTTTCCACGAAGACGGCGTGGTCAGCGCCTTGCGCGTGGCCCAAGCGTTTGGGGAAACCCTGTGAACAGCGCCCTGTACAGCGGCTGGATTGCCCATCGCCGATTTGCGCCCAAGGCCCACGCCTTTCGCTACCGCATCGGCCTGTTGTACCTGGATCTGAGCGAAGAACACGAAGTGCTAGGGCTGTCGCCCTTGGCCGGGCGCAGCTGGCTCGCGCCCTTTGGTTTTCGCCAACAGGATTACCTGCGTGAATTGACGCGTACCGGCATGAGCTTGAGCGATGCCGTGCGCCAGGAAGTCGGCAAGGCGCTGGGGCGTACGCCCCAGGGCGTTATCTGCCTACTGACCCAGGCCCGCAGTTGGGGCCTGGCTTTTAACCCTGTGAGTTTCTTCTACTGCTTCGAGGCCGACGGACGTCTGGCCGCGATCCTGTGTGAAGTGACCAACACCCCATGGCGCGAGCGCTATCACTACGTGCTGCCCGCCCAGGCCCTCGGCGCGGATGAACACCAGCACTTCGCCGTGGCCAAGGCCTTCCATGTGTCGCCGTTTTTGCCGCGCGACCTGGAATACCGCATGAGCTTCAGCCCACCCGCCGACAAACTCGGCGTGCACATGGCCGACTGGCAGGGCGAGTTGAAAGTGTTCGACGCCACCTTGAGCCTGCACAAGGAAACGCTGAACCGCACCAGTTTGCATCGATACCTATGGCGCTTCCCCTGGATGACTGCCAAGACTTGCTTGGCGATCTACTGGCAAGCCATGCGCCTGTTGCTCAAACGCACACCGATTTTTCCCCACCGGGCCGCCGATGGCGCCTCCCGCACCGCAGTCGGTTATTCCAAGGATCGCCGCCATGAAATCCCCTAACGTATCGGTCAAGGCCAACCGCCTGAACGTCAACGGCATGACCACCGCACTGTTGCGCAAAGGCGTGCTGCGCCAACTCAGCCAATTGCGCCATGGCCAATTGGTGGTGATCGAGGATGGCGAACGGCAAGTATTCGGCGCACGCGAAGCGCACTTGCTGGGGGAGATCCAGATCCTCGACCCCGCCGTGTGGGGCCTGGTGGCGGCCAACGGTTCTATTGGCGCTGGCGAGGCATTTATTCACGGTTACTGGAGCAGCCCGGACCTGACCGCCGTGGTGCGCGTGATGGTCAGCAACCTGGATGTGCTGGATGCGATGGAAGGCGGCCTGGCACGCTTGGCCCGGCCGTTCACCCAGGGCCTGCACTGGCTCAATCGCAACACACGCAAGGGTTCGCAAAAAAACATCGCCGCCCATTACGACCTCGGCAACGACCTGTTCGAAGAATTCCTCGACCCCACCATGATGTACTCGGCGGCGCAATTCCTGACCCCCGACGACACCCTGGAGCAAGCACAACTGAACAAGCTTGAGCGCATCTGCCAGAAGCTTGCGCTCAAACCCAGCGACCACCTGCTGGAAATCGGCACCGGCTGGGGCAGCATGGCGCTGTATGCGGCGCAGCATTACGGTTGCAAGGTCACCACCACGACCTTGTCCAAGGAACAGTTTGCCTACACCGAAAAACGCATCGAGGCCCTGGGGCTGCAAAGCCAGGTCACCCTGTTGCTGAAGGACTACCGCGACCTGACCGGCCAGTACGACAAGCTGGTGTCCATCGAGATGATCGAAGCAGTGGGCCATCGTTTTCTGCCGACCTACTTCAAACAGTGCGCGCACCTGCTCAAAAGTGACGGCCTGATGTTGCTGCAAGCCATCACCATTCGTGAGCAACGCTTTGAACAGGCCAAGCGCAGCGTGGATTTCATCCAGCGCTATATCTTCCCCGGCGGCGCTTTGCCCAGTGTGCAAAACATGCTGCACATCGTCAGCCGAGACACCGATATGAACCTGCTGCACATGGAGGATTTCGGCCTGCACTACGCGCGAACCTTGCGCCTGTGGCATGAGAATTTTCGCCGCGCCCATGGCCGCCTCGCCGAATTGGGCTACGACGAATACTTCCTGCGGCTGTGGGAGTTTTACCTGTGTTACTGCGAAGGCGGCTTTATGGAGCGCACCATTGGCACGGCGCAATTGCTGCTGGCCAAACCGTCAGCGATTAACCCGCCGCTGCTCGGACGCTTCAGTGCTTAAGACATTGGCCAATGCCGTGCTTTTTCAGTGCGGCTGGTTCGCCTGCGTGCTCGGCGGTGACAGCTTATGGTTACTGGTAGGGCTGGCTGTATTGGGCATTCATCTGCTGTGGATAAGTTCATGGGCCAGTGAGGGCAAGCTGATCCTCAGCGTTACAATCCTGGGCACACTACTGGATACCGCGTTGCGCGCGCTGGGGGTATTTCAGTTTACTGAGCCTGGCCCGCTGATTCCCCTCTGGCTAATCATGCTATGGGCCCTGCTGGCCACCACATTGCGCCACTGCCTGGCCTGGAGTGCACGCCCCTGGTGGCGGGCGGCCGTGCTCGGTGCAGGGGGCGGGCCGCTCTCTTATTACGCAGGCAGCCAATTGGCGGGCGTGCAGTTTGGTTTTAGTGTGGCGCCCACCCTGATTGCGTTGGCGCTGTTGTGGGCCTTGGTTTTCGTGGGGTTACACCGTTTGGCGCGTTGACGTCCGTCAGCCGTTTCACATCTGCGTGACCCGCTTGCCTTACACTGCGCACCTATGACCAACATCCCCCACACCCAAATCGCTGAACCCGCCGTCACCTGCTCGACGTGCGCGGCCTGCTGCTGCCAGCTGGAAGTCATGCTGATTACCGACACCGGCGTGCCGGAGCGCTATATCGATACCGACGATTGGGGCGGCGAAGTGATGCTGCGCCTGGACGACGGCTGGTGCGCAGCGCTGGATCGGGACACGATGATGTGCACGATCTATGAGCGACGGCCGTTGATTTGCCGGGAGTTCGAGATGGGCGCTCCGGAGTGCTTGACCGAACGCGAAGGGATTGCGACGGCGTATCGCTGATCGTGAAATGAGTGGGGATCTAAATGTGGGAGCGGGCTTGCTCGCGAAAGCGGTGTGTCAGTTGATACATGTCTGACTGACACACCGCTTTCGCGAGCAAGCCCGCTCCCACAGGGGATATCTTCAGCGGCCTGAAGACTACAGCGGCATGGTGTAATGCAGCGAGTAGCTCTCTACCCCATCGTTATTGCTGCTGATCCCGGCGTTGGAATAGTGCGTGGCACGAATGCCCACTTCATGCCCACCGGTAAACCGCAGACCAAAACCCAGGCGGTCTTCGAACTGAAAGGCCTGGCCAATGTTGTTGTCTTCCAACTTGGTACGGGAGAACACCGCTACGCCGATCCCGGCTTCGATGTAGGGTTTGACCGACTGCCCGGCAAACTCATACACAAACACGGGCGAGAACGACAGGCTACTGGCGCCAGCGCGATCGTCACCTTCCCAGTAAGTGTAAGCGCCGCTCCAATAGCCCGTCAGGCGACCGGTATCGCTCTGCATCCAGCTCTTGTCCCAATCCGACGTCAACCCCAACCGATAGGTCAGCGTTGAATCACTGGTTGCCCCCAGACCAAACTCCAACCCGGCGGCTTGCGC
Organism: Pseudomonas sp. LAP_36; assembly: GCF_019456785.1. Lineage (NCBI taxonomy): Bacteria > Pseudomonadati > Pseudomonadota > Gammaproteobacteria > Pseudomonadales > Pseudomonadaceae > Pseudomonas > Pseudomonas sp. LAP_36. Next base: position 64,909 of record NZ_JAHZMS010000001.1, on the reverse strand, counting down.
CGAAAAAGAGTGCCCCATTACCGCGGCCGCAAGCGCAGCCAAACAGAGAAAACGCTTCATATGAAACATCCCTTCAAACGACGTTGTAAGATTTTATGTACAGGCTAACGTGCTATAGAAGTCGCCATTAATGCAGAAGTTCAGTCAAAAACCGTGATTTTTTCACGATTTTTTCACAAACTGAAATTACTCACATTTCCGGAAGATTTCCATAGTGTAGGTAGGATGTTTCTGAAATGTTGCAGATCGCCACTGGTCCAGAACTGTGCAGGTGCAGGTTCAGGGTCGCCGACGGCCAGAAGATCGCGCTCACTCAGTAAACGCTTGAGCTGGCGGGCCACGGCGGCACCGGTGTCGATAAGGATGATGCTGGGGGGCAGCATCTGCGCCAGGAGCGGCTTGAGGAAGGGATAGTGGGTGCAGCCGAGGATGATGGTGTCGCAACCGGCGCTGAGCAGCGGTTCGATGTAACCCTGCAATAACTGGCGCAGGGCGGGGCTGTTCAGGTCGCCGGTTTCAATCAGCTCCACCAGGCCCGGGCAGGGTTGGGTGATGACCCGAACATCAGTGGCGAAGCGGTCCAGCAGCGCAGCGAACTTGGCGCTTTGCAGCGTGCCGGTGGTGGCAAGCACACCGACCACGCCGCTGCGGGTGGCGGCGGCAGCAGGTTTGACAGCGGGCTCCATGCCCACCAGTGGCCAGTCGGGATAGTCCTGGCGCAAGTCGGCGACGGCCGCGACGGTCGCGGTGTTGCAGGCAATCACAAATGCCTTGGCGCCCTTGTCGCGGAGAAACGCCGCGACCTGCCGCGAGCGCTCACGAATAAACGCCGGGGTTTTCTCGCCATAGGGGATATGCCCGCAGTCGGCCACGTACAGCAGCGACTCATGGGGCAGCAATTGCTGGATTTCGGCCAGTACCGACAAGCCGCCAACACCGGAATCGAACACACCGATTGGCGCGCCCTTAACCATGTTGGGTCCCGCACACGCTGCAGCCAGGGTCACGCTTGACGCGTAGCTCGCGAAAACGCGTGGTCAAGGCATCGATAAGCAACAGGCGGCCTACCAAGGGTTCGCCGAAACCGGCCAGCAGCTTCAAGGCCTCCAGCGCCTGCAGGCTGCCCACCACCCCCACCAGCGGGCCGGCCACGCCGGCTTCGCTGCAGGTAAGTTCGGTGTCGCTGCCGTGCCCATATAAACAGTGGTAACACGGGCTTTCGGCGCGACGCGGGTCGAACACAGACAATTGGCCTTCAAGGCGAATCGCCGCGCCGCTGATCAATGGCTTTCCGGCGGCAACGCAAGCAGCGTTGACCGCCTCGCGCGTGGAGAAGTTGTCGCTGCAATCGAGCACAACATCGACCGCACCTACCGCGGCAGCCAAGGAGTCGGCATCCAGCGCCGTGCGGTGGGCAATCAGCTTGATTTCGGGGTTGATGGCGCTCAGGCGGCGCAGGGCTGAATCGACCTTGGTCTGCCCGACGCTGTCGGTGTCATGGATAATCTGGCGTTGCAGGTTGGTCAGGTCGACCGTGTCGAAGTCCGCCAGATGCAACTCGCCCACGCCCGCGGCCGCCAGGTACAGCGCAACGGGTGCGCCCAGGCCACCAAGCCCCACGATCAATGCACGGCCGTTTTTCAGGCGCAACTGGCCGTCGATGTCGACATGTTGCAACAGAATCTGTCGGCTATAGCGCAACAGCTCCTGATCGGTCAGCACGGCCGGCGTCCCAGCGTGATGCGCTCGTGTCCGCCGAGATCGATACGGCTGTGTACCTCTTCAAAGCCTTCACTCAGCAGCAGATCGCGCACAGCCGGGGCCTGGTCGTAACCGTGCTCCAGCAACAGCCGGCCACCGACGTTCAGGTGAGCGGGGGCTTCTTTGATGATCAAGCGCAGGTCGTCCAAGCCATCATGACCGGCCACCAATGCGCTGGCCGGCTCGAAGCGCACGTCACCGGTCACCAGGTGTGGATCATTGTCGGCAATATACGGCGGGTTACTGATGATCAGGTCATAGGTATGACCCTGCAACGCGCTGAACCAGTGGCTGTTCAGCACCGCTGCGTTATCGAGGTGCAGGCGCTGGCGATTGCGCTCGGCCAGGGCCACAGCTTCCAATACACGGTCGACAGCGGTGATCTGCCAGGCTGGGCGCTCGCTGGCCAGGGCTAACGCGATGGCCCCGCTGCCGGTCCCCAGGTCGAGGACCTTGGCGGGCGTGGCTGGCAACAATTCCAGGGCGGCTTCCACCAGCAGTTCGGTGTCCGGACGCGGGATCAGCGTGTGCGGCGCGACCTCCAGGTCCAGCTTCCAGAAGCCTTGCTGGCCGAGGATATACGCCACCGGCTCACCGCCGCGACGGCGTTGCAGGTAGCCGGCAAAGGTCAACGCGTCTTCACTGCTGACAATTTTTTCCGGCCAGGTGTGCAGGTAGCTGCGGGACTTGCCCAGCGCAGCCGCCAGCAGCAATTCGGCATCCAGGCGCGCGGTGGGCGAGTCGGGCAGATCAGCGGCGCGCAGCAGGCTGGCAATGATGGTCATTTATTCACCTATCGCCGCTAATTGATCGGCCTGATACTCGGCGAGTAACGGCTCGATCACCGCGTCGACGCCACCCGCGAGAATTTCGTCAAGGGAATAAAGGGTGAGGTTAACCCGGTGGTCGGTGACCCGGCCCTGGGCAAAGTTGTAGGTACGGATACGCTCGGAACGGTCGCCCGAACCCACGAGCAACTTGCGCTCGCTGGCAATCGCGTTCGCGGCGGCGCTGGTCTGCTGGTCATTGAGCTTGGCCGACAGCCACGACATCGCCCGCGCACGGTTTTTATGCTGGGAACGCTCTTCCTGGCACTCCACCACGATACCCGACGGCAAGTGGGTGATACGGATCGCCGAATCAGTCTTGTTGACGTGCTGACCACCGGCGCCCGACGAGCGGTAAGTATCGACACGCAAGTCAGCCGGGTTGATCTCGATGGCTTCCTGCTCGTCCGGCTCAGGCAACACGGCGACGGTGCACGCCGAGGTGTGGATGCGGCCTTGGGATTCAGTCGCCGGAACGCGCTGCACGCGGTGTGCACCGGACTCAAACTTGAGCTTTCCGTAGACGTTATCGCCTTCAACCCGCGCGATGACTTCTTTATAGCCGCCGTGTTCACCTTCGTTCTCGGAGAGGATTTCGACCCGCCAGCCGCGACGCTCGGCATAACGCGAATACATGCGGAACAGGTCGCCGGAAAAGATCGCCGCCTCGTCACCGCCAGTGCCGGCACGGATTTCAAGGAACACGTTGCGCCCATCGTTCGGGTCCTTGGGCAGCAACATGCGCTGCAGGTCGACTTCCAGCTCGGCCAGCTTTTCCTTGGCCTCGCGGACCTCTTCCACGGCCATTTCACGCATGTCCGGGTCGCTGTCCTTGAGCAGCGCCTGGGCGCCTTCAAGATCGGCCTGCACTTTCAGCAAGTTTTTATAGGTGGCCACAACCGGCTCAACTTCGGCGTATTCCTTGGAATAGGCGCGGAACTTGGTCTGATCGGAAATGACCTCGCCATCGCCGAGCAAGGCGGTCAGTTCTTCGAAACGGTCCTGGAGCACGTCCAGTTTATTGAGCAGTGACGCTTTCATTGCGGTTTTTTATCCGAAGAGCTTTCTGACGCGCCCTCACCGAGGGCAAAGAGTTCCTGGGCCATGGCCAGCGCATCGAGGCGGCCTTCGGCAGTAAGCTTTTTTAATTGTACGCTGGGGGCGTGGAGCAACTTGTTGGTGAGGCCCCGGGCCAGTTGCATCAGCACCTCTTCAGCGCTGCTGCCATTGGCCAGCAAGCGCTGGGCTTTGACCAGCTCCTCGTCGCGCAGGCGTTCGCCTTGCTGACGATACGCCTTGAGCACATCCACCGCCGCCAATTCACGCAGGCGCACCATGAAATCTTCGGCGCCGGTGCTGACCATTTCCTCAGCAGCCTGGGCTGCACCCTGGCGGCTCTTGAGATTTTCGGCGACCACTTCGTGCAGATCGTCAACGCTATAGAGGTAAACGTCGTCCAACTCGCCGACTTCGGGTTCGATATCGCGGGGAACGGCGATATCCACCATAAAGATCGGTTTGTGCTTGCGCAGCTTCAATGCGCTTTCGACCGCGCCCTTGCCAAGGATCGGCAACTGGCTGGCGGTAGAGCTGATGACGATATCGCTGCGCACCAGTTCGGCCGGGATGTCAGACAGCAACACGGCATGCGCGCCGAACTGTTCGGCGAGGATGCTGGCGCGCTCAAGCGTGCGGTTGGCGACCACGATCCGCTTGACCCCCAGGTCATGCAGGTGACGGGCGACCAGGGTAATGGTCTCCCCCGCGCCGATCAACAAGGCCTGGCTGCGTTGCAAATCACTGAAAATCTGCTTGGCCAGGCTGACCGCAGCAAACGCCACGGACACCGGGTTTTCACCAATGGCGGTGTCGGTGCGTACCTGCTTGGCGGAATTGAACGTGGCCTGGAACAAGCGCCCCAGCAGCGGGCCGACGGTTCCGGCCTCGCGCGCTACGGCGTAGGCGGACTTCATCTGGCCGAGGATCTGCGGTTCACCCAACACCAGCGAATCGAGACCGGACGCCACACGCATCATGTGACGAACTGCCGCATCCTCTTCATGCACATAAGCGCAGGCACGCAGGTCATCGAGGCTCAAATGGTGAAAATCGGCCAGCCAGCGCAGCACTACATCCGCTGAAAGATGTTCCTGCTCTATATAAAGCTCGGTGCGATTGCAGGTTGAAAGGATCGCAGCTTCGCGACTGTCGGTGAGCCGGCAGAGCTGCTGCAAGGCCTCAACCAACTGCTCTGGCGTAAACGCCACGCGCTCGCGCACGTCTACGGAGGCAGTCTTGTGGTTAATACCGAGTGCGAGGAAGGCCATTCAAGATCGCTGATGATGTCGGGAAGCCGACAATTGTCCTACTTCGAAAGATTCAGAACAACCACCGTCGTCTATTGTCCCTATATGTTGTGCCTATGAAAGGCGTCCGCTGAGTCTCGGTTATGTTTGGCCGAAGGCTTGTGTCATGATGATCCGACCGCAGGTTAGTCGTCCTCTTCCTATATGAATAGATCTTCCGCGTTGCTCCTTGCTTTTGTCTTCCTCAGCGGCTGCCAGGCCATGGCACCCGTGTCGCCGGACGGTACACCGCCCGTAGAAGACAGCACCCCCGCCCCTGAAAAGCCCAAGGTTTATTCCTCGTTCAGTGAAGAAACGGTGTTCAGCCTGCTGAGCGCGGAGCTGGCCGGCCAGCGCAATCGCTTCGATATTGCGCTGGACAATTACGTGACCCAGGCCATCAACACCCAGGATCCGGGGATTTCCGAGCGGGCGTTTCGCATCGCCGAGTACCTGGGCGCCGACCAGGCTGCGCTGGACACGTCGCTGATCTGGGCGAAAAACGCACCGGACGATCTGGAAGCACAGCGAGCCGCGGCGATCCAACTGGCGCGCGCCGGGCGCTATGACGACTCCATGGTCTACATGGAGAAAGTCCTGCAGGGCAAAGGCGACACCCATTTCGACTTCCTCGCGCTGTCAGCTGCCGACACCGACCAGGACACGCGCAATGGCCTGATGAAGAGTTTCGACCGCCTGCTGCAAAAACATCCAAAGAACAGCCAGCTGATTTTCGGCAAGGCCTTGTTGCTGCAACAGGATGACGAAGCCGACGCAGCGCTGAAGCTGCTGGAGCAGAACCCGCCGGAAGAAGGCGAAATCGCCCCGATCCTGCTGCGCGCACGCCTGCTGCAGAACCTCAATCGCGGCAAGGAAGCCATTCCTCTGCTGGAAAAAAGTATCAAGAAGTATCCGGATGACAAGCGCCTGCGCCTGACCTACGCACGCATGCTGGTCGAACAGGACCGCATGGAAGACGCCAAGGTGCAGTTCGCCAACCTGGTGCAGCAATACCCGGACGACGACGAGCTGCGTTACTCCCTGGCGCTGGTATGCCTGGAAGCCAAGGCGTGGGACGAGGCCAAGGGTTATCTGGAAGAGCTGATCCAGCGCGAAAGCCATGTGGATTCGGCGCACCTGAACCTCGGCCGTATCGCCGAAGAACGCAACGACCCACAGGCCGCCTTGCTCGAATATGCCCAGGTCGGCCCCGGCAATGACTACCTGCCAGCCCAATTGCGCCAGGCCGATATCCTGATGAGCAACGGCCGCACCGATGAGGCGGAAAAACGCCTGACCGCCGCCCGCGATGCCGAGCCGGACTATGCGATCCAGCTGTACCTGATCCAGGCCGAGACTTTGTCGGCCAACAATCAGGGTGAGCGCGCCTGGAAATTGCTGCAACAAGCGTTGCTGCAATTCCCTGACGATTTGAACCTGCTGTACACCCGCGCCATGCAAGCGGAAAAACGCAATGACTTGGCGCAGATGGAAAAAGACCTGCGCCTGATCATCAAGCGCGACCCGGACAATGCGATGGCCCTCAATGCCTTGGGCTACACCTTGTCCGACCGTACTACGCGTTACGACGAAGCCAAGGCACTGATCGAACAAGCCCACAAGCTCAACCCGGAAGACCCGGCCGTACTCGACAGCCTGGGCTGGGTGAATTACCGCCTGGGCAACCTGGACGAAGCCGAACGCTTGCTGCGCCTGGCGCTGGAACGCTTCCCCGACCAGGAAGTCGCCGCGCACCTGGGCGAAGTGCTGTGGGCCAATGGCAAACAGCGCGAAGCACGTCAAATCTGGGAAAAATTCCTCAAGGAACAACCCGAAAGCCCCATCCTGCGCAGCACCATCAAGCGCCTGACCGGTTCCGAGACCCTTTAAGCTTATGTTCTTGCGCCACATCGTAGTGTTCAGTTTTATCGCCCTGCTCGCCGGTTGCGCGGGTTTCGGTGCCCGTGAATCCGTTGAGGGCCAGGGCAACCCGGCGCAATGGAAACAACACAAAGACCAGCTCAGCAGCATCGATGGCTGGCAGATCGAAGGCAAAGTCGGGGTTCGCGCCCCCAAAGATTCCGGCAGCGGCACGTTGTTCTGGCTGCAACGCCAGGATTACTACGACATTCGTCTCTCCGGCCCGCTGGGCCGGGGTGCCGCACGCCTGACCGGCAGACCGGGGCAAGTCAGCCTTGAAGTGGCCAACCAGGGGCGCTATGAGGCGACCTCGCCGGAAGTACTGCTTGAAGAACAGATTGGCTGGAAGCTGCCGGTTTCCCACCTGGTATGGTGGGTACGCGGCCTGCCAGCGCCTGACAGCAAAAGCCGTCTGAGCCTGAATGGCGACAGCCGCCTGGCTACCCTGGAACAGGATGGCTGGCAAGTCGAATACCTAAGCTACGTAGAACAAAGCGGTTACTGGTTGCCCGAGCGCATCAAACTGCACGGTACCGACCTTGACGTCACGCTGGTGATCAAGGACTGGCAACCGCGCAAGCTGGGGCAATAACGTGACCGTACAAACGCTGACCTTGCCCTCCCCGGCCAAACTCAATTTGATGCTGCATATTCTGGGTCGCCGCGAAAACGGTTATCACGAGTTGCAGACGCTGTTTCAATTTCTCGACTACGGCGATGAGCTGACTTTTGCCGTGCGCGACGACGGCGTGATCCAGTTGCACACCGAGTTCGACGGCGTTCCTCACGACAGCAACCTGATTGTGAAGGCCGCCAAAAAAATAAAGGAACAATCCGGCTGCCCGCTCGGCATCGATATCTGGATCGATAAAATCCTGCCCATGGGCGGTGGTATCGGTGGCGGCAGCTCGAATGCCGCAACCACATTGCTGGGCCTGAATCATTTGTGGCAACTGGGTTGGGACCATGATCGCCTGGCTGCGCTGGGTTTGACGCTGGGTGCTGATGTCCCGGTTTTCGTGCGCGGGCACGCGGCTTTCGCCGAGGGTGTGGGGGAGAAACTCAGCCCGGAATACCCCGAAGAGCCGTGGTACGTTGTGCTTGTTCCGCAAGTATCTGTAAGTACAGCAGAAATTTTTTCAGATCCGCTGTTGACACGTAACTCTCCTCCCATTAAAGTGCGCCCCGTTCCCAAGGGAAACAGTCGAAATGACTGCTTACCGGTTGTAGCAAGGCGTTATCCAGAGGTACGTAACGCTTTGAATTTGTTAGGTAAATTTACCGAAGCAAAATTAACCGGAACTGGAAGTTGTGTGTTTGGGGGCTTCCCAAGCAAAGCTGAAGCTGATAAAGTCTCGGCCCTTCTTACAGAGACCCTTACAGGGTTTGTAGCAAAAGGAAGCAACGTTTCGATGTTGCATCGCAAGCTGCAAAGTCTGCTCTAAAAGGAATCGAGTGTTAGGCACTCGTTGCAACAGATACAGGGGCGTCGCCAAGCGGTAAGGCAGCAGGTTTTGATCCTGCCATGCGTTGGTTCGAATCCAGCCGCCCCTGCCATTTTCCTATACTCATCCAGGTTACCCTCAGCCTCTAGGTACTGCGCGTGTCCAAGATGATGGTCTTTACGGGGAACGCCAACCCCGATCTGGCTCGACGTGTCGTACGTCAGCTGCATATCCCTCTCGGTGACATCTCTGTCGGTAAATTCTCCGACGGCGAAATTACAGCCGAGATCAATGAAAATGTCCGCGGTAAAGACGTCTTCATTATTCAGCCGACCTGCGCTCCGACCAACGATAACCTGATGGAACTCGTCGTGATGGCTGATGCCTTCCGCCGCTCCTCAGCGACTCGAATCACAGCTGTAATCCCTTACTTTGGTTATGCCCGTCAGGATCGCCGTCCGCGTTCCGCACGTGTGGCTATCAGCGCGAAAGTCGTTGCTGACATGCTGACCGTGGTAGGTATCGACCGTGTTCTCACGGTTGACCTGCACGCTGACCAAATCCAGGGGTTCTTCGATATTCCGGTAGATAACATCTACGGCTCCCCAGTATTGGTGGATGACATTGAAGACCAGCGCTTTGAAAACCTGATGATCGTGTCCCCGGACATTGGTGGCGTCGTGCGCGCACGGGCTGTTGCCAAATCCCTGGGCGTTGACCTCGGGATCATCGACAAACGCCGCGAGAAAGCCAATCACTCTGAAGTGATGCATATCATCGGTGATGTCGAAGGGCGTACCTGTATTCTGGTTGATGACATGGTCGACACCGCCGGCACCCTGTGCCACGCGGCCAAAGCCTTGAAAGAGCACGGTGCAGCTAAAGTCTTCGCCTACTGCACACACCCTGTGCTGTCGGGCCGAGCGATCGAGAACATCGAGAATTCCATGCTGGACGAACTGGTGGTGACTAACACCATCCCGTTGTCCGCTGCTGCTCAAGCCTGTTCGCGTATCCGTCAACTGGATATCGCACCGGTAGTTGCCGAAGCGGTTCGCCGTATCAGCAACGAAGAATCGATCAGCGCGATGTTCCGTTAAGGGTCAAACCTTCGGTACACCTCACTGACGAAAAGCGCCCCGCCTCAGCATACTGTTGGGGCGGGGCTTTTTTGCCCATATCGCCTTTAGCGCTGGTCGCAAACGCTGGGGCGAATGTGGTTATTTTGGAGATACAACATGAACGATTTTACTCTGAATGCTGAAGTGCGTTCCGACCTGGGGAAAGGTGCGAGCCGCCGCCTGCGTCGTCTCGCAAGCCTGGTTCCAGCTGTAGTTTACGGTGGCGAAAAAGCCCCTGAATCCATCAGCATGCTGGCTAAAGAAATTGCCAAACTGCTCGAAAACGATGCGGCCTACAGCCACATCATCGAGCTGAACGTCGGTGGCAAAAAGCAGAACGTCATCATCAAGGCTCTGCAACGCCACCCAGCCAAAGGCCACGTGCTGCACGCTGACTTCATCCGCGTTGTAGCCGGTCAAAAGCTGACCGCTATCGTGCCTGTGCACTTCATCGGTGAAGAAGCTCCAGTCAAGAAAGGCGGCGTTGTTTCCCACACCGCCACCGAGCTGGAAGTAAGCTGCCTGCCGAAAGACCTGCCTGAGTTCATCGAAGTCGACCTGTCGGCTGCTGAAATCGGCACCATCATCCACCTGTCCGACCTCAAAGCCCCTAAAGGCGTTGAGTTCGTAGCACTGGCTCACGACGACGACAAGGCTGTTGCCAACGTCCACGCGCCACGTGTAGTAGCAGAAGATGAAGAAGGCGAAACCGCTGCAGAGTAATTTGCTCTGTAACGTCGGAGCTTGAGGAAACATCGCGGACCGAAACGTAGCGAGAAAGCGGGCGATAACGCGAAGTTTATCTCTGGATAAGTTAGCTTCTGTCGTCCACTTTCGCCGCAACCAGGTTGCGGCGATGTTATCCACAACTCCAAAGGAAGGGCCCCTGTCGTGACTGCCATTAAACTGATCGTTGGCCTGGGAAATCCAGGCGCCGAATACGAACAGACCCGGCATAACGCGGGGGCCCTTTTTGTTGAGCGCATCGCCCACGCACAAGGTGTAAACCTTGCGGCCGATCGCAAATATTTTGGCCTGACCGGGCGCTTCTCGCATCAGGGTCAGGATGTTCGTCTGCTGATTCCCACCACCTACATGAACCGCAGCGGCCAGTCTGTCGCGGCGCTTGCGGGCTTCTTCCGGATCAAACCCGAGGAAATCCTGGTGGCCCATGACGAACTGGACCTGCCACCCGGCGTTGCCAAGCTCAAGCTCGGCGGCGGGCATGGCGGGCACAATGGCCTGCGCGACATCATCGCGCAGCTGGGTAATCAGAATAATTTCTACCGTCTGCGGCTCGGCATTGGCCACCCAGGCGTTGCCAGTATGGTTTCAAATTTCGTCCTGGGTCGTGCGCCACGCGCCGAACAGGAAAAACTCGATGCCAGCATCGATTTTGCCCTCGGCGTGCTGCCGGATATCTTCGCCGGTGAATGGAACCGCGCGATGAAAAACCTGCACAGCCAGAAGGCTTGACTCTTACCGAGGGGAAACACCATGGGATTCAATTGCGGCATCGTCGGCCTGCCCAACGTCGGCAAATCCACCCTGTTCAACGCCCTGACCAAGTCCGGTATTGCAGCGGAGAACTTCCCCTTCTGCACCATCGAGCCCAACAGCGGCATCGTGGCTATGCCGGACCCGCGCCTGGCGGCATTGGCGGCCATCGTCAATCCCAAGCGCATCCTGCCGACCACCATGGAATTCGTCGACATCGCCGGCCTGGTAGCCGGTGCGTCGAAAGGTGAAGGCCTGGGTAACAAGTTCCTGGCCAACATCCGCGAAACCGATGCGATCGCCCACGTGGTCCGCTGCTTCGAAGACGAGAACGTGATTCACGTCTCCAACAGCGTTGACCCGAAGCGTGACATCGAGATCATCGACCTGGAACTGATCTTCGCCGACCTCGACAGCTGCGAAAAGCAACTGCAAAAAGTCGCGCGTAACGCCAAGGGCGGCGACAAGGACGCAGTGGTCCAGAAAGGCCTGCTGGAGCAGTTGATTGCTCACTTCACCGAAGGCAAGCCTGCGCGCAGCCTGATGAAGAACATGAGCACCGACGAAAAAGCGGTGATCAAGGGCTTCCATTTGCTGACGACCAAGCCTGTGATGTACATCGCCAACGTTGCTGAAGACGGCTTCGAGAACAACCCGCTGCTGGACGTGGTCAAGGCCATTGCCGACGAAGAAGGCGCGATCGTGGTTCCGGTGTGCAACAAGATCGAAGCAGAAATCGCCGAGCTGGATGACGGCGAAGAAAAAGACATGTTCCTCGAGGCCCTGGGCCTGGAAGAGCCTGGCTTGAACCGTGTGATCCGCGCTGGCTACGAAATGCTGCACCTGCAGACTTACTTCACCGCCGGTGTCGAAGAAGTCCGCGCCTGGACCGTCAAAGTCGGCGCCACCGCGCCACAGGCTGCCGGCGTGATCCACACCGACTTCGAGAAGGGCTTCATCCGCGCCGAAGTGATCGCCTACAACGACTTCATCCAGTACAAGGGCGAAGCCGGTACCAAGGAAGCCGGTAAGTGGCGCTTGGAAGGTAAGGAATACATCGTTAAAGATGGCGATGTGATGCACTTCCGCTTCAACGTGTAAGTGCTGCCTGCGGTTTATACCGAGCTAAAAAAGCCGATGCATTGCATCGGCTTTTTTGTGGGCGCTTGAACGAACTCGAATGTCGGGAAATTTGAAACTGCTAGATAAAATGACAAAATTCCTGAGCGTGAAACTTGCTCTAACACTTTAAAAACACAAAAAACTTATAACTAATTACGGCACTCAGAAAAATACCAAGCCGCTAAAAATTACTTACTATAATTTTAAGATTTCTCTTACGCAAAACTTTAAAAAAAACACAAATCAACACTTGTAATTTTTTAATTTTTTCAAATTACACACTTCACCTCCTCCAAAGTTTTGCCCCCATCATGACAACATAAAAAAATCCTGATTAACTAAGAACATAGGGAGATAGCCCTCTGAAAGCGGCCTCTGCATTGGAGCAAATTGCTATGTCGACGATTAGCCAGAACAGGCTCATAACAGATATAACCTTTCCTGATTGCCCGAGCATCCAAACAACTATAAACAATACCGCCACTCTTGATATAGATATTCTCTTGCTGGGAGAAACAGGTACCGGTAAAGATACACTGGCACAACACATCCACTACCTCTCCCACCGCAAGGGAAACTTCATTGCGGTTAACTGTGCCGCCATCCCGGAAAGCTTGGCCGAAAGCCAACTGTTCGGCGTCAATAGCGGCGCGTACACCGGTGCAGTACAGTCACGAGCAGGCGTCATCGAGGCCGCACACCTGGGCACCTTGTACTTGGACGAGATCGATAGCATGCCACTCGCATTGCAAGCCAAGCTGTTACGGGCGCTGGAGTCGCGGGGTGTTGAACGCTTGGGCTCAACCCGGTTCATACCGGTGGACATGCGTGTCATCGCGTCCGCCCAACAATCACTGCATGAGATGGTCGAGCAAGGTAGGTTCAGACGGGACCTGTATTTCCGCCTTAATGTTGTCAACATTAGTCTTCCCCCACTGCGTCATCGGCGCGAACGCATCATCCCTTTATTTCTGAACATGACTCGGCAGGAAGCCGCCTACTATCACTGCACTACTCCCTGCCCCTCCAGCGAACTACTCCAGCAACTGCTATGCCATTCATGGCAGGGCAATGTGCGCGAACTACGCTCTACGGCTAAACGCTTTGTATTGGGCTTGACGCCCCTGGCTGCGGCTGAGGTGGGCATTCCGCGAATCAAGTCGAGTCTTAAAGAGCGAATGCAACAAATCGAAAAAGTACTGATCGAGGAATCTCTACACCGCAACGCTCACTGTGTGGATGGCGCAGCGAAGGAATTGGGAGTGGCCAAGCGGACGCTATATTACCGAATGAAACAACTGGACATATTATTGAGTTAAGGCCGCAGGCTCATCCACTGAAAACCATGACTTTCCACCAACAATGACACACTCTAAACGGCGCGTTTACGCTCGCCAAGAACTATACATGAAAGCCATGATTGTTCAAAAAGATGCCGCAACATTGTGCAATGTATTACATCGAGAGCAAAGCTGGAAGACCGTGCAATATTTTGAAATGCCATGGTGTAAATATCTGGAACTAATTAATTTCGAGCACCACTCATTTTGTGGTCCTAGACGGATGACCATGTACTCCTGACATCCGAATATCGGCCCACGTGATGCGAACACTCAAATTGAAAATTGGAGATATACCTATGATTCCAAGTTCCAGCAATTCGCCGTACAGCGGATATAACGCATACCAAAACGCTGACACTCAAATGGAAGGAGAAAAGCAGCGAGCCAAAGAGGACCAACTTATAGCCGCTAAAGACATGAATGACGCAAAAAAAGATTCATACGACAAAGCCACCATTCAAGCGCGAAACTAATAAAGCTCATCTCCCCGACTCATGGTCGGGGAGATGGCAATAAACGATAAACAGACAACGTTTACTCCTGATCGCCGGACGGGCGCCAATCCATCATTCTTCATACGCCAGGCTCTCTATGAAAACTACAGAAGCTGTAAGATCAACGCGTAGTGGTTTCGCCGCTAATGAGGCAGACCTCGCCTCTCTGGCATCCCATTCGGATGTGGACTTCTTCAAATCGGCACTTGCACACTCAAGCCAGCCGATTACTGCCCTCTTGCAAAACTCAAATATATTAACTGTCGCGTCCTCAGAGCTTTCTAGTACAACAGACCAACTCAAAAAGACCCTGAAGGGTATAAGCAAGAAGGGCAATGAAGAACTGCTCGGCAAATTCCCGAACCAACTGTCCAATGCGTTGTTTCAGTCGCAAATCCTGGTGAAGAGCCTTGGCAAAACAACCCAATGTATCGACAAGATTTGTAATTTGCAGTAGGTAGGTATGAATCATTTTCTGCCCGTAGTGTTGCTCGTGTTCCTGACATTTGTGCTGAACGGTTGCGGCGACCGTGTCGAACTCCACAGCAAACTGACCGAACAAGAAGCAAATGAAGTCATTGCAGAACTTGCAGACAAAAATATTCGCGCCCAAAAAGTCGCAGCCAAAGATGGCGTTGTCGTTGCTGTCGATGCGCGAGACATTGGGCGCGCAGTACGCACGCTCGAAGCGGCAGGCCTACCCAGATTGGCGCGAACCACGCTAGGCGATACGTTTCGCAAGGAAGGCGTTATTTCAACGCCCCTTGAAGAGCGTGCTCGCTACATCTATGCCCTATCACAAGAGCTTGAATCCACCTTATCCAACGTTGACGGTGTCATTGTCGCTCGAGTGCATGTGGTACTCCCCGAACGCATAGCCCCAGGCGAACCGGTCCAGCCCGCCTCGGCTTCAGTCTTTATAAAGCACGACGCACGTCTCGACCCCGACCACATCCGGGCACGTGTTCGCAGACTCGTGGCGAGCAGCCTCCCCGGTATGACTTCAGCCGTGGACAATCCGCAAAAGCTCACCGTGATATTCGTGCCAGCGACGGCGTATCAGGAACAGCAACATATGGCTTACTTCGGTCCGTTTCTCGTCCCCGAGAGTGACATCGGATTCTGGCAAGTCAGCGTGACGTCCTTGCTGATCGGCTTAGTGCTAGCGGCTTCTACCCTATTGTTCTTACGCCATAAGCGACAGCAAGCATTCTTGGCGCCACTGCCAGTTGACCATTCAGCCTCATGATGCCTGGTGACGACGACCTGATTAAAGAGGGTTTGACGTGGGCTCAGTGGTGGGCGCTCCCATGGCGATACGCCCACGAAGACTGGAGATCTGTCGATAAGTACGCGGCCATAGAAACGCTTTATCGCAATGGCATTTCAATGAACCTCAACGCTGTTGGTATCGCTCCCTGCTTGCCCCCGCCCCCTACTCCCACTCTACTTCGACTGGTTCTTGCCTCGTCCGAGCAGCTCAACTTAATACTCTTGCTGATTCACTGTACGTTCAATCCTGTGCCAGTAACCCCGTTGAGCAAAGATCATCAGCTGTGGTGCATGCGTCTTTCCAGGGCCCTTCCTCCGGACATACTGTTACCCAACGATGATCCGCTGCAACTGCTCCATAACTGGGTTGAGCCCGCCATTTGGCAGCGTCTAAGACTGCGTTTCCCCTATGAACGCGTGCTTGAGATGGAGAAAAAATATTCTCCACTTGAAAGTGGACACGGCCGCCTGGACACACTCTGGCAAGCGTTCGTTTGGCGTGCTACGACCATGGCACGCGTTAACACTCATTCTGACTCGAACGAGCAAGGAGCATAGCGATGTTCTGCCGACGCACAATTGAAGTTCAAAAGGACAACCTTGAGTTGGCGCAAACCCTCATCTCGCGCCAGACGCTTGCTGACTTCTCGCAGGGCAGCCAACTACTGAGCCACGCCACGGCACAAGCCAATAAGCTGCTGACTGAAGCTAATGAAGAACGTGAAGCAATGCTGGAGAGGGCTGCGTTTGAAATATGGCAACGCGCGGACGCCCAGTTCAAGCGCTGGGAAAGTGAACGTCAGAGAATGTGCGACGACTTGGAAAGGTACGCCACCTCAGTCGTCAATCAAGCCATCAACAGACTGCTTGACGATACCGCAGAACCGAAACGTCTGGCAGCTCTGCTCAGGCATCTTATAGCGGTTCAGCTCCCAGAAGTCAGCGCGACACTACTCTGCCATCCCCTTGAAACAGAGATCGTAAAACGATGCTTCGCCCACCAGAGGTCCACGCTCTGGAAGCTTCAACCTGACGAAACTGTCGAGCCTCAAACGCTAGTGCTTAAAACAGATGAGGGAGACTTCCGTATCAGCTGGAGTTCAATGCTTGAAGCGCTTGGACAACATTAGAGCGCGTAGTCAAAAAAACAAACTCACGTAAGATTTTTTTCAAAGTCGTATAAAAAAGGAACTGATCACTGGAGGAAAGCCACAACCACAGCATCAGCAAACACATCAGGAAAGAAAATATGGACTTCTATAAATTAGCACCGCAACTTTTAAGCAGTCGAAACGCTGTCAAGAAACAGTTTGACAATGCCATGGACGACGCCATGCAAGATCCTGGTGACCTAAGCGAACTCTCAGCGATATTCGGAAAATTATCGAGGGATACTTTTTACACTCAGTTGGCACAGCATGAACATGGCCGTGCCACCCACATGATGTACAAAACGACATTTGATAGCTTTCAGTAAATTGAACAGTTTACTTATTAAATGGTTTAACAGCGGCGAAAAACAAATTAGCTTGTCCGAAGACGATTTTGAAATAGTCTTGCAACGTCATGCTTGCACTTTGCACTTAAGTGTCCAACTGACCCGCCAAGCACCCGATAACTCGCAACTGCAAACATGGATACGGCTGGGAGGCGCGAGCCTGAATCGCTTCCACGGCGCGCTCGCTCAAGCACCCACCAATGGTGCGCTCTGGCTAATCCAGTGTCTGCACGCAGATCAAGGCGAACAAACCCTGATCGATTCTCTCGAAGCCCTGCTCAACCAACGCGACACCTGGCGAGCTGTTGCCGCACGCCTTTCCCGCCCCCGCAAGAGCGTGACTCCCACCTTGCTACGATCAATGACGCACTAATCAGAGAACTCTCCATGTATTCACCACCTTTCAAGCCTGAGTACTTGCAAACGGACTCATCTGGTGCACCATCAAAACGAGCCCGTTGGGGTTGCTTGATAGTGATGCCTTGGTTGCTTAGCCCAATGGAGACCACACTTGCTGCCATTCCACCCGAATGGAAAAACACCGCCTACGCCTATGAGGCCGAACACAAACCTCTACGGGAAGTGCTCGAAGACTTCGCCCAGACCTTCGGCACGCAATTGCAAATCGAGGGCCTGCTGGAAGGCGACGTCAACGGCAAGATCCGCGCGAATACCCCGCAATCCATGCTGGACAGGCTGGGCGTCGAGCACCGTTTTCAGTGGTACCTCTACAACAACACCCTCTTCATCAGCACACTGGACCAGCAGGAGTCCGCGCGCCTGGAAGTTTCCTCGGAAACGATTGCCGACCTCAAGCAGGCGCTGACCGATATCGGATTGCTCGACAGCCGTTTCGGTTGGGGCGAGTTGCCCGAAGACGGCGTGGTACTCGTCTCCGGCCCCAAGCGCTATATCGATCAGATCAAGCAGTTCAGCAGTCAGCGCCGCTCGCCGGATGAGAAGCAGAGCGTGCTGAGTTACCCGCTGAAGTTCGCCAGCGCGGCGGACCGTCATGTGGATTATCGCGGAGAGAAGCTCACCGTACCTGGCGTCGCCACTATTCTGCGGGGGCTGCTGGAACCACGTTCTGCTCCTGCGCTCACTGGACTGAGCCAGCGCCCGACGTCCCAGCCTGCCCCGCTCCCCCCCAACATCCCTCGGCTGGGTAACCCATTGCTAGGCCAAATGCTCGGTGCAAATGGCAATAGCGGTCAGTTCGACGCAGCCCCCGCATTGACCCCGCGCGCGCCCGTCTCCAACAGCCGGATACGCGTCGAAGCCGATCTGCGCAACAACGCGGTGCTGATCTACGACTTGCCGGAACGCCAGGCCATGTACCGTGAGTTGATCACGCAACTTGACGTCGCGCGCAAGCTGATCGAAATCGATGCGATCATTCTGGATATCGAGCGCACGCAATTGCGCGAATTCGGGGTGAACTGGGGCTTCCAGAACAGTCGTTTCCGGGGTGGCGTGAACATGGCACCCGGCACCTCGTCGCAGTTATCGATCGAGAACCGTGATCGTTTCTACGCAGATATCCGCGCGCTGGAAGCCAAAGGGCTGGCAACCATGGTCTCAAACCCCTCGGTGCTCACCCTGGAAAACCAACCCGCGGTGATTGACTTCAACCGCACCCAATACCTGACCCCCGGCAGCGAATACGCAACTATCTTACCGGTCACCGTGGGCACCAGCTTTCAAGTCGTACCCAGGGTCACCACCAGCCGCGGCGTTCACCAGATCCATTTGGCAGTGGATATTGAGGATGGCAATTTCGACGAGACCAACCCCGACCCCAATCACTTGGACGTGCGCCGGGGCAAGGTCAGTACCCAGGCCGTCATGGAGGAAAAGCGCTCGCTGGTGGTCGGCGGTTTCCACGTCACTGAAAGTTCTGACAGGCAAAAAAAGATCCCCCTGCTGGGGGATATTCCACTGTTGGGCAAGGCGCTGTTTTCATCGACCGAACGCCAGAATAATCGGCGTGAGCGCTTGTTTATCCTCACACCACGCGTTATCGGCGACCAGGACGACCCGTCCCGCTACTTGCCGCAAGCCGACCAGGCCGAGCTACAAGCCGCTCTCACACCACTGGCCAGGCGCTACTCCCCCCATGAGCCGGTGATCAAGCGCAGTGACATCATCAGCACCCTGGCACGCCTCGTCAGCGGGGAAGTGCCCAAGGCGTTCAAACCCGCGCCGATGCCTCTGGGGCTGAACACCTTGTGCAGCACCCGAGACTTGCTGGCATTGAATACCGAACGCAGCCAGTGGTACGCCGGCCCGGAATACAACGTGGCGGTCGTGGTGTTGCGCAACCAGTTCAAGCGCAATGTGCGTATCGATGAAAAGGAATGCAGCAACTCGCAGACCCTCGCGGTCACCGTATGGCCACGTGCCTGGCTCAAGCCAGGTGAAGAAGCCGAGGTATTTATCGCCATGCGCCCCGTGTTGAAGGATGAACATATCAGTGTGCCCCGTCCGTCCTTGATCACTTCCGATAAAAAGGCTACGCCATGAAACTTAGACTTTTGTGCATAACCCTGATCGGCGCAGCGGTGCTCATCACCGGCTGTACGCCCACCTGCAAAGGTGATTCGTGCTCACGCCCGCAATCGACCAAGGACAAGATGGTGATCTGGTGGCCGCCGCAGATGCGCGTCGAACCTGGCCCCGCCGGTGAGCGGGCGGATTACCAGACTGTGTCGCTGGAACGATGAGGTCCCAGGAAATGCCCGACTATAAGCGCCAGGTATTTCTGGAAACCCTGGTGAGCGGCGCTGCCGCTCACTTGTCCCTCGCGCCCGGTATCAAGGTGTGCACACTGCCCGCCGGAAATCGCCCAGGGCTGGCCCTGCAAGTCGCTCGCGAAGCGTTGCAGGCCGGGCAATTGCAGCGAGCGTTGGAGCGACGTTTTGAACAGGCGGTGGCGTTCGATGGCTGTTTTATCTACCTCGACGCCAAAGGCCATTTGGTGATCTGGCATGCATTGCCGGCAACGAACGCCACCCTCGACAGGATCCTCAGCCGAATGCTGTCGCTGGCCAATCTGCAAGCCTTGGACAGGTGATCAGCGCTGCTCGAGCTCCGGCAGTTCCAGGGTTTCGCGCTTGGCTTCATCATCGAGTTCGCGCAAGGTACGGTAAATCAGCGCCACAGCCTGCAAGGTTTCGCGGGGTATGCTGGCTCCCAGTTTTTTCGTGTAGAGCGTGCGGGCCAGCCAGACGCACTGGATCACCGGCACATCGGCCGCCTTGGCGCGCCGGATCAATTTGCGCGCGTCGTCATCTGTGCCCTTGCTGACCAGCAGGGGCAGCGCCGTTTTACCGGGCCGGTAGTAAAGGGCCACGGCAAAGTGAGTCGGGTTGACCACCAGCATATCGGCCTCTTCCAGCTTGGGCAGCTTGACCTTTGGTTCTTCCTGAGCCATCTGATGCGCCAGTGCCCGTCGCTGCCCCTTTACGTGAGGGTCACCTTCCATGTCCTTGTACTCTTTGACGACCTCCACTTGGGTCATGCGCATGCGCTTGGCAAAGAAGTGCTTGACCATCACCAGGTCGATAAGCGCCAGCACCAGCAGCATGCCCAGGCAGGCATGCAGCAGGTGACGAAACAGCGCAATCAACGCCAGGATGTAACTTTGCAGATCGCTGGTGGCCAGGTTGATCAGCGTGCCCAATGAGGGTCGGATCACCACGTACAAAATCAAAGCGATAAGAATTGCTTTCGCAACGCTCATCAATAGGTTCATCAATTGCTGGGCTGAGAACATTTGCTTGATTTGGCTGATCGGGTTGAGGCGGTTGAAATCCAGCTTCAGGGTCTCCGGAGCAAACAGCAACCCGAACTGCATCCAACTGCTGATGAGCTTGGCGGCAATCGCCACCCCGACCATCAACAGAGCAAATGAGAAAAACACCACCAAACCCTCGAACAGCACTTCTTCCAGTGCTCGCGCAAAGGGTTGAGTCAGGCGTGACATCGGCAAGAGCATCAATTGCTGGAAGCGTTGCAGGCTGGTCTCGGCGGTGAACAAGGCAATCTCGCTGATGGCGGTCAGCACCAGTAACTTTGCGACATCCTGGCTTTGGGCGACCTGGCCTTTCTTGCGTTGGTCACGCAGTTTTTTGGCTGAGGCCGGGTGTTTTTTTTCGCCTGAATCACTCATGGGATCGCGACCTTTATCAAGAGACCGAGTGAGTGTTTCAAGTCGCCCAGCAGGCTCATGCGCCCGACGATCAGGTCCTGCAGCAGTGCAAAGTACAGCAACAAAATACCGATACCTGCCAGGCATTTGACCGGTGGCGCAAGCGTGCTCACTTGTAACTGTTGGCTGTAGACCCCCAGCAGCGCGATGCCGAATTCCAGTAACAGCAACACCGCAATAAATGGCGCGGCGTAGAGCATCATATGCGTGAAGGTATCGCCCAGCAGGCCGACGAATACGCCCATGCCGTTCACCGCCGGTAGCGGAAACCACGCGGTGGGAGGCCAGATCAGGTAACTGTCCCAGATCACCTGGGTCAAGGTACCCAACCCGAGGCTCGCCATCAGCAGAAACACCGCCAGTTGCTTGAACAGGTGCCCAATCGGTGTCGCATCCGGCCCCAGCGAAGGGTTGAGCTGGCCCCCCGCCAAGGCTCCGCGCTGGTTATCCAGCAGCGCCCCCACCGACTCGAACATCCAGAAGGGCATTGCCAGCAACACCCCCAGTAAAAACCCCAAGGCCAGCTCCTTGAACACCAAAGCACTGAGCATGATTGCGGAGTGGTCCTGGCCTGCCAATGCCGCATGGATACCCGGCGCGGGCAGCAGTGCCATGACCATCACAATGGTGTGCCGTGGCATGCCGCGTATATGTTGAAAGCAAAACGCCGCTACCAGGATGCCGCAGGGGTAGATACGCGCCATGCCAATCACCAGGCTGGGCAGAAACTCGAGATAGAGCAGCACGGGCAGCGCCTCAGCTCAGGGCCGAACGGCTGATCATGTCGAAGGTCAGGTTGATCAATTGGATCAACTCCACACCGATCCAACGGCCGGTCATGATCAGCGTGATGCCCACCGCCACCAATTTGATACCAAAGGGCAACGTCTGGTCTTGCACCTGCATCAACGCCTGCACCAACGACGTCAACACCCCCACCGTCACCGCCACGATCAACGGGGGCGCCGACAGCACTACCACCAGCAACATGCCCTGCTTGAACAGCACGATGGGTTCCATAAGTTACTCAGAGATAGGAGAGGAACAAGCTGTCGAGCAACCGCGACCAACCAGACACCATGACAAACAACAGCAATTTGAGCGGCAGGGAAATGGTCATCGGCGAGACCATTTGCATACCCAGCGCCAGCAGCAGGTTGGAGACGATAAGATCGATGACGATGAAAGGGATGTAGATCAGGAAACCAATCTCGAACCCCGCCTGCAGTTGCGACAGGACAAACGCCGGGATCAGCAGGATCAGGTCTTCGCGCCGTACCTCCTGAGCCATCTGCGCTGGCCACAGGCGCGCGGTGTTTTCCAGCAGGTGCGTCAGCACGTCCGGGTCGATATTGCGCAGCATGAAGGCACGCAGCGGTTTGATAGCCTCATTGCCTGTCTGCAGGAGTGTTTGCACGTTACTCAAGTCCAGAGGCGATACTTTGACGCTCTCGGCGATTTCGTAACCCACCGGGGCCATGATAAACAGCGTGGCTGCCAATGCGATGCCATTGATGGCCATGCTCGGTGGCACCTGCTGCACGCCGATGGCGTTACGAGTGATCATCAGCACAATCACTATCTTCAAGAACGCCGTACAGACTACCAACAGCATGGGCATCAGCGACAATGCCCCAAGAAATACCGCCAGGACTAACGGGTCCAGCCCCTGAAGTATCATCGGCCGAACATCACGCGGGACAACTGCAAGCCCAGGCGACCGTCGATTTCCACCAGTTGTCCCTGGCCAATCGGACGGTCGCCATAATAAAGGCCGGCCATACCGGGAGAATAACCGGTGACCCCCAGCACCGCGCCGGGCGCGAGATTACGCAACTCACCCAGGGTCAGGTCCAACGTGCCGCAACGTACGTTCAACGCCATGCTGAGCTCGTCGAACGGCTCATGACCGAATACATCCACCACGGGCTCATCCTCTTCATAACCCGAGTAGTGCGGCGCTTCAAAATCTTCGTCCACCGTTGTGCCCTCAATAGAAGTAAGTGTCAGGCACAACGCCCCTGTGCCATCGTCAATGCACCCATGCAGCCGCTGCCTGCCAACCTGAACATGACCTACGCCCTGGGTTTGAAAAAAGTTCTGCTCAAGCATCAGCACATCCCCGACCCGCAGGCTGCGCGCTTGTGCAATCGGCAACTGCAGGCGCCCTAGCGTCACGGCAATTGCCAGTTGAAACGACGCAGGTACCGGTGCAGCATTGGCGCGCCAAGACCCGGCGTCGCACAACGCAATCAACGTCTCGGGCGCCAGCCACACATAGCCCATCACCCGGGCTGCCCCCAGCGTGACGCTGAGTCGGCAACCAAGCCCTTCGGGCCGATCAACCTCCAGTAGCCGCACATAGCCCAACAGCGCTTTCACCTGAGGACTCAAGTGGTGCTGGAGTAAAGCCCAGAACCAGGAATCCGGATCGTTGCCTGCGTTGGCCAATGTCACCGGACATTCGCCTAGCAGACTGAGCAGCGGTCCCGCCTCCGCAAGCGCCAACACCCCACATGCCGTTTCGAAGCACAGCGGTTGCACTCCAGCGGGGGCACGGCCCGGTTCAAGACATAACTCACCGCGCCGCCCGGCAACTTCAAACGGCAGACGCAAACCACGCCCCAGGCGACGGCGAGCAACAGCCGTGTCGCCTCTGACCAGAGGCAGCGTCACCTGCGGCATCATCATGCCGACCCAACAACGGCCAACTGCAGGCTGACCGTGCGCCCCATTGTTTGCGTAAACCGGTCCTCAACCTGTTGCCGCACGCCGCTGAGCCAGCGCGCCGTAGCCTCTTCCTCCGCTTCCAGGTCGATACTCCAGGCACCCTGCTCGCGGCGCACACTGGCGTTGATCCGCCCCAGGCGAGGCAGGTACAACACTGCCTGAAGCGGCCACTGCGAAGCGGCCTGCAGACGAGGTGCCAGTTGTTCGGCAAGCGCCTCGATCATGGCTGCACCCTCCACGCCCTTCGTGCCCGACAGAGAAGTTCCCGCACCCCAGCCGTCACCGTCATCGGCCCAAAACTGGGCAAATAACCGCGTCAACTCCGCGGGCACTACGCCTGCAATTCCCGACTCTCGCTCCTCGCGTGTCTCCCGCAGGCGCGGGCGTTCTGCGGGTTTATCTGAAACCTGGGTCATATCGGCTCCTGCGCCAGTAAAAGGGATAACTCCTGAAGTTTTTCCACCTGCCGCAGGCATTCCGTGACCTGTTTCTGGGCACTGCCAACGCGGGTCTGCTTTTCTTCCCGCTGGCCCCGCAAGGCTTCCAACTGCCCCATGTCTCGTCGGGTGCTGGCCGACAACGAGCGCTCCTGGGTTCCCCAGGATTTCAGGGCCTGCAGGGTCAGTACCTGCCCCTGGTGCTGGCTGAGTAACTGAGCACTTTGCAGGGCCTCCTCCTGCCGGGTTTGCTCAAGCGCATCCTGGGCCTGCTGGATATGCGCGAGCAGGGCCTGCTGGGCTCGCTTCGCCTCACGCAAGGCACGTTCGGCACGGTCTGCCCGGTGCCGACGCAGGCGCCGCAACGTCTCGACTTCACCGAGCAACACATCAGAAAGGGACATAGGCCGTCAGCTCCTTGAGTTGCGCCAGCGTCGCCGCCATCGGTGCGGGCTCACGCAAGTCCTGGCGCAAGAAATTGTCGACCGCCTGGCGACTGTCCACCGCCAGGTCAGTCAAGGCATCGCTGCCCGCTTGGTATTCACCTAGCTTGAGCATCAGTTCGATTTGCTGATAGGCCGACAACAAACGCCGCAACGCCGTACCCGCCTGGATATCCGCAGGCTCGGCGACGTTACTCAAGATCCGCGACAGGCTCGCCAGCACATCCACTGCGGGGTAGTGCCCGCGCTCGGCCAACTTGCGGGACAGCACGATATGACCGTCGAGCAGCGAGCGAACCTCATCAGCCACCGGGTCGTTCATGGAGTCTTGCTCGATCAACACGGTATAGATCGCCGTGATCACCCCCTCACGCGTCAACCCGGCGCGCTCCACCAGCCGCGGCAACAGGCTATACACCGAAGGCGGCAGGCCGCCACGACCGAGGGGTTCGCCAGCGGCCAGGCCGATTTCGCGCTGGGCCCTGGCGAATCGGGTCAGGGAGTCGATCAGCAGCAACACGCGAAGCCCCTTGCGCCGATACCCTTCAGCCAATGCAGTCGCCGTGAAGGCCGCACGGGCGCGCTCCATGCTGGAACGATCGGACGTGGCACACACCAGTACCGCTTTGGAACGCAGTTGCTCATCAAGCTCATGATCGAGGAACTCACGCAGCTCCCGACCCCGCTCGCCGATCAGGCCGAACACGATGACATCGCACTCAACGTTACGGGCGATCTCGGCCAACAAGGTGGTCTTGCCGCAGCCCGCCCCCGCGAACAGGCCCACGCGCTGCCCCTCGCCCAGCGTCAGCAGGCCATCGATAGAGCGCACCCCGGTGGCCAGCGCGCGGTTGATCCGCGGGCGCTCGGTGGGCAACGGCGCCTCACACAACACCGCACTCGTGTCCGGTAAGTCGGCCTCGACAAACGCACTGGGGCCTTCTCCCGTGATCGGCCGTCCGAAGCCATCCAGCACCTGGCCCAGCAATGCCTCGCTGACCTGGACCCGATGCGCTACCCCAAGACGCTCCACGCCAGCGCCCACCCGCACCCCTTCCAGGTTGCCCAAGGCACTGAGCACGGCATCCTGCTGATCAAAACCAATGATCTCGGCCAGCATGTAGTCGCCAGGCTTTTTCTCCACCCGACACAAATCACCGATACGCGCCTGAGGCAGCCGGCACTGCAGCAACATGCCATTGACTCGCTGGATGCGACCTCGCATCGTCACAGGCGCAAAAGTGGTCAACGACTGGGCCTGGCGCTGCTGCCAGGCGTCGAGGCGTGCTTGCAGTTCAGCGTTCACCAGCGCACCTCATAACGCTGTACGCCATCGAAGACCACCTTGCTGTTGTCGATCAGCACCAGACGCAGGCCATCCACCTCATCCCCGACAAAAAGTCGGCTGCCCTCCTCCAGGACCACATGACCATTGGGCCCGCCTACGATCTGCACGATCTTGAACGGCAACGTCCCATCGCGTACGCGCACACGGCTGATCACCGGCACCGCGCTGTCGAATTGCTCGCCAAAACGGCTGAGCATGCGCGCGACCAGGTCCACTTCATCCTGTGAGACATCTCCACTGAGCGCGACCTGCCCATTGATCACTTGCAAACCGACTCGCTGGTTCAATTCACGTTCGCTGAGCATCTTCAACAACTGCTGGCGTACCTCAAACGGTGAGGCCAGTTCCTGTTTCTGCACCACAGGCGGCATCAAGGAAGCCAGGGCCTCGGGGTTCCCGGTGGACGCCATGCCCACCACAACAAAGATGACCGTCACCACCAGCACCAGCGTAATCAGACGCTTCTGCTGCGAATGCGAGATGGCCGATAACTTAAGCGCCCGTGCCGGCTCATTGACCCGTGGCGACGCTGGCGCTACGGGGGCGGGCGCCTGGGGCCAGGGTTCATCGGCCAAGGTCACACACAGCCGCACACTGCCGACCCAAAACGTGACGTTGAGCGCCAGGCGTGCGATCTGTGCCAACACCTGACCATCGGCATCCTGCAAAAGCCCCGCTTCAGCCTGCACCGACCAGTTCGAGTCGATGAGTCGCAGCCGCGCATGCTGCTCGGCGATGCCCGGGTCGTTCAGCACCAAGTCAGCATCGGCGTGTGCACCGATGCTCCACTGCTCCCCAAACAATGGCAACGCAGCGCCTTGATGCAGCCCATCAAGCACTCGCAGCTCGAACATCATCGAGCCCTCCGTACTGAACCCAGGCCAACCCTCATGCCACCGCACCGCGCATCAATTCATTCTGGCCCAGGTCGAAACGCCCCAGTACTTTGACCTTGGACGTGCTGCTCAGCTCGGCAAAGGACAGCACCGGCACGTGGTTGAATTCTTCCAGCAACAAGGTACGCAGCGGGCTGCGCAAATCCTGCGCCACCAACATCACGCTCTTGAGTTTCGGGCGCACCGAGAAGGCCTGGTTGAGCAGCCCGACCAACGCCGCGCTATGTTCGTCGTCGAGTGCGAAGAACACCCCGGTCTGCGTCTGGCGTAGCGCTTCACGCAGGATGTTTTCGGTCTGCGGCGACAGCAACCAGGCATGCAGACCGTCGGCTTCGCTGTACTGATGGTAGATCTGTGCCTTAAGCGCAATGCGCGCGTAGTCGGCCAGCGCGTCCGGCTCACGTTCATGCTGGCCGTACTCGATCAGTGACTCGACAATCAGTCGTACAGCCCGCAACGGCACACCTTCGCTGGCCAAGCGTTGCAACACCGCTGAAAAACGCGACAGCGGCATGATCCGCTGCAGCTCCTGAACCAATTCCGGCTGGTTGTGCTCCAGCCAACTAAGGATCGACTTGCTCTCCTGAATCCCCAGGAACTGCGGCCCGCTGAGCATCATTGCCTGCTTCATGCGCTCAACGATCAGACTCGCTGCGGTGAAGCGTTCCACCTGTGGATCATCGAGCAGCGGATCATTCGGCGCCAACCAGACCCAATGCTGTTCATCGCGATCTGCCAAACCCGGTATCGCGTGTGCAGGCTCGACCGTCAGCGCCTTACGCTCAACCGCCACATGAGTGACCACCGAGGCCTTGACCATCGGTACCTCATGCACACAGAAGCGCATTTCATCATCGGCGAGCGAATCATCGAGCTCCACCTCGAACGGTGGCAGTGTCAGGCCGATATTGGCGACCAGTGCGTTCCGGGCCTGGCGAATCGAGTGGACAAGGTCCGTCACCTCAGGCGTCCCTCGCAGTACCGGAGAGAACTGCAACAGGTACGGCCTTGACGGATCAAACCCACGCAAGTCCTCATGACCGTTTTCTTCGGGACGCACCGCTTCCGCGGCTTCAGCTTCGGGTTGCTCCTGCCGTTGACGCTGGCGCATCAGGTAGTACCCCAAGCTACCGGTTATCGTCGCGATGAGGATAAACACCCCGGTAGGCATGCCGGGTACTGCAGCAAATGCAAGCATCCCCACCGAGGCGATCATCCAACTCTTGGGTTCGCTGGTCATTTGCCGGGCAATTTCGGCGCCCATGTTGCTGACACCCTTGCGCCCGTCCGGCGCCACACGGGTGATGATCATGCCGGCGGTGAGGGAGATCAGCAGCGCGGGAATCTGCGCAATCAGGCCATCGCCTATGGTCAGCACCGAGTACAGCGCCATTGAATCGGCGGCACTCAATCCGTGCTGGAACATGCCCGTGGAGAAGCCGCCCAACAGGTTGACCACAACGATAATCAAGCCCGCGATGGCGTCACCCTTGACGAACTTCATGGCCCCGTCCATGGCCCCGAACAATTGGCTCTCGCGCGACAACTGCTCGCGTTTGTCCCGTGCCTGCATGCCGTCAATCAGGCCAGCACGCAGGTCGCTGTCGATGGACATCTGCTTGCCGGGCATCGCATCCAGGCTGAACCGCGCCGCGACTTCCGCCACCCGCTCCGAGCCCTTAGTGATCACCAGAAAGTTGACTAGGGTCAGGATCAGGAAGATCACCATCCCCACGGCCAGGTTGCCGCCGACCACAAAATTGCCGAAGGCTTCGACGATGTCACCGGCGTCTTGCTCCAGCAGGATCAGGCGCGTGGTCGCGATCGATAGCGCCAGGCGAAACATGGTGGTCAACAGCAGGATCGACGGGAACGAAGAGAACGCCAGAGGACCTGGCAGGTACAGTGCCAACACGATCAGCAGGCACGAGATGCAGATGTTGAGCGCGATCAGGATGTCCACCAACCAGGTGGGCAACGGCACGATAAAAATGAAGACGATGGCCAGCACTACCACAGCGCCCAGCACTTCGGCGCGCTGCGCTACCTTGAGCAAAAAGCGGTTGATGGCCGAAAGCGCTGTCACGCCAAGGCCCCCAGTTCACTTGGAAAACGTGCAGGGCCACGCGCGATCCGTTCCAGTTCCCCCATCACCGCCAGGAAGCCACGAAGGGTTTCTTCACGCACTCGACTGTCGAGCCATAACGCTAATGGCAATTGCTGGACCAAGGGGTAAAGGGCATTGAGCGACACCAATTGCTGGGCATTCGGACCACCCGCCAGTTCATCGCCGATCCGAAGAATCTCAGCAGCGGTGATACCAGTACCGGCGAAACTCAGCATGCGCTGCAGCAAGCTCACTGCGTCGTGATTGATGCCCAGGCGCTGGAGCAGCGCATGACAACCCGCCAGCACCCCGCTCAACTGCCCACAGCTTTGCAGGCCCAGTAACAAAGTGCGCAACAGCGGTGTCGGCATTGATGAGACCTTGGCCGCTATATCGTCAGCCAGCGCTTTGCGCATCACGTTGAGCCCGTCCGCAAACCGTTCGCCGCCGTACACGCCGAGCAGCGCCTGCATCATCGTCGACAACGATTGGCGCGTGACCACACTGGCGTAGTAGAGCGAACGCAGCGCCTGGCGCTCCTGCGGATCGACACTGGCCGCCTGCAGTGCCACGGCGATGTTCAGGCCGGCCTGAATCTCCCCTTTGAAGCGGACCTGCAGCTTGGCCATGGCATCACGCGCCAATGCCGCTTCGGACGGCCGCACTTCCGTGTCTGCCTGGGCCGCCACATATTTGAGCACGACGAACGCGCGCGCGGGGTCTCCCTCGGAAAGCCTCAGCAATTCGCCCACATCAGCCCGCTGCCGTAACGCGTCCCTGACCAGCAAAGCGATCATTGCCAGGGTCTTCTTGGCCGGATGACCTAGCTGACGATAAAGCTCCGCCATATGCTCGATCGGAGGCACGTGCACGCTCACCTTCCGCTGACTCAAGGGCTGGCTATTGTTTACCACTTCCAGGTTGAACAGGTAGGCGAGCTCATCCACGCCATTGACGGGCGCAGGCGTAGAGGTCTGGATGACAGCAGGTTGATCCAGGGGACGGACCGTTTGCACATCGGGGGAGGATTCGACTTTCATGGACAGACCTGAACAGGAAGAGTGTTTCCCTGTGTGGCAAGACCTGCTCAAACGGTTCCATCCAGCCGGATCCCGCGACAAATTTGAAAAGACTTGCACAGATCTTCAGAGCTCTGCGCAACGCACTGCACAAAAACGCCTCATTTCAAAATATTTATCTATATAAATTAATGGGTTAGAAAAGATTTTTTCTTGGCACAGCCAGTGCAAAAGGGGTTCCCGTCGACACACTTTCGACTGCGTCTATCCCAAGGAAACAATCATGAATATCCCTATTGAAGCTTTAGCGCACCTCGTTGGCAGCTCGCCTCAATTCATGCTTCACCTGACAGACGATCAGCAAAAAAAACTGCGGCGCTTTATTCACAAGCGCGTCCTCAACCCGGAAGATGCAGACGATCTTCTGCAATTGACGTACCTGGAAGCCTGGCGCAACCGAGAGCGTTTCAGCGGCAATGCCACACTCAGCACTTGGATGTGTGGTATCGCGCAAAACCTTATCCGCAATCACTTCAGGCGCCTGTACGCCAAGCCTGTGCATTGCGAATTTGATGAGTCGCTGTGGCATGGCCAGGAAGACAACCACAACCTGGACTGGGAATTTGAGGTGAACCGGCGCCTGGAAAAAACCCTGAGCGCCATCGACCACCTGCCGATGGAAATGCGCAAGACGCTATACGCCTCACTGGAAACCGACGGTAGCTACCAGGACACAGCTGACGCACTGGACATTCCTATCGGCACTGTTCGCTCGCGCCTTTCAAGGGCGCGCGAGCAGCTTAAACGCGCCACACACAACTCGCAGTTTCCTTAAAGCCAGACCACGCGTTGGGCGGCAGGGATATCTGCCCAACGCGATCAGGCTTTTCGGGTACTCGACAGGGTGAATCACGAACCACTCGTCGCTAGATCCGGTGATTTCGCTTAAACAGTTGAAAGCGTAGATAAAAATTCAAAATAAATGCTTGACGCATTTCTGTTCTACGCGAATAATGCGCGCCACTTGGCTACATAGCTCAGTTGGTTAGAGCATAGCATTCATAATGCTGGGGTCCGGGGTTCAAGTCCCTGTGTAGCCACCAAGTACTAAAAACGGCTTACCGAAAGGTAGGCCGTTTTTTTATGCCTCGCGAAAACTGCATGGACCGCCTGACGCAGCACCTCGGCGCCGCGCTCACACGTCGAAGTGATTCAGATGATCGGCCGGTTTTGCGTCCTCACCCGCTGATCTGCCAGGTCAATAGTCAGATCATGCCTGGGCAGACTGCCCAGCGTATCGTTCAGGTTCATGCGCAACGGTTTATCGGGATCCATTCCGTATTCAAGATCAGCATTGACGCGTTTCTGCGTGAGACTCAGCCCAGCGCTGCTGGAAAAACTGAGATTCATAGTGGGTATCGACATGCCATGGGATTGCGTCGTGGTGTAGCTCAGGCTCATGTTTTTGACACGCAGGTTGGTACGGTCACTCAGGGCACGCCGGATCAGCGGTTCGGTACTTTCACCGGCGAGGTGGCTACGCTCTATTGCGCGCAATACCTGCGGCTTGAGCTCCATGCCGAGCTTCACTGAAGCGCCCTCACCCTGGCGCCACTGATCAAGTACCTGGGCAAACTGGGGGTCATCCTTCAACCACTGTTCAATGGCCGCCTTGTTGGCCGGCGCCACATCATCCAGCCAAGCATGGCGCCCGTCATCCCGTAACCCCACACGCGTGACGGAAGACTCGACCGACGCCAGTTGGCGCAGCCCGTTCTTCACCAGGTCCTGCTGGGTGATCAACTTATCCAGTGACTGGCTGATGGCGTGATAAGCGTCCGGCTTCGTTGCCATGGGCGGATGAGTCGTGAGAAACCGTTGCACGGTGGCCAACTGTTGATCGATGGTGCTCCCCGACAGCCCGATCGCTGCCAGCTCCCGCCTGAAAGTCGGCGAGTAAAGCGACACGCTGCGGGTGAGTTCATCCATCTGAGACTGCGTAACCGGTTGCGGATGCTTGAACGAAAAACTGAAAGCCTGCGATTCGCCGCGATCAAACTTCACCATGACCGACAGTTCCGGCAACAAGGCCGCCGCCGCGCTGGGCCCGTCACTGTCGGCCCGGCCTAACGCCAACGCGTTGAGCGGCGCGATGTTGGCGCCAACCCCGCCCTGCCTGAATAATTGAGCACTGGTTGTCGTACCTTGGCTGGTACCTGTTGCGGTGTACGTGGTCGACTGGCTCTTATCTGCATGCGCGAGATTGAGGTTGCCCACCACACCGACGCCAGCGCGTATCACTGAGTCCAACTCGGCGATGTTTTCCCGCGGGCTGTACATCAAGCGCAATTGGGTGAGTACGTCCAGATTGACGTCACCACTGATCTTGGAGCTCTTGCCTGTCGCGTGCTCCTCACCCAACGCCAGCAAGTCATAGACGGTACCGTTCTCGCCGGTAAGGATCGACATCATCTTGCCAAAGTCTGCTTCTTTCACGTCAAAGCCGATGCTCGACCCTGTGTTTTTCGCCACCGCTGCTGTCAGTTCCGCAGCGACCCTCAAGGCCGGCCCCACCGCCTCCGGTCCTCGCCCCAGCGTCAAGCCAGAGGCCACCGAACCGGCCAGCCGCCGCATATCGTCCGTACTGATCTCAACCCGCGCGCCTTTGTCGGTGCGGCTGATACTCACACCGTGGGTATGCGACTTGGAGGCGCCCAAGAAGAACTCCAGGGGGGCTATGGGTTTTACCTCCGTCACCATCAACCCCACGCTTTTACCTTGGGTCCGGCTCGGCGCGAGGGTCTGGCCACTGCCCAGTCGCTGTACCTGCTGCGTCATTGCCTCCTTGATGGAAGCACCGGTGGGCAATCCCAGCAGGCTCGAAAGATGCCAGTGCAGCGCAGAACCAGGTGTTCCAAGGTCCTTGGCCAACAGTTTGAAGTTGCCATACAACGACTCCGCCTGCTCATAGCTGGCAATACCTTGGCTGGCCAGTGTGTGGACAGGGCTGGTTTTATACGCCTGCATCGTCTCGCGCAGAGCGGTTCCTATGCGCTCCAGGCCGCTTGGGCTAACGCCTGACGTATCGTCGAGCGCACGTGCCAGATCCGCCAGTTGCTTGAGCGTGCTTGCATGATGAATCAGGTCGCCCTCGATGAGTGCCGAGGGGTGGTCACGGTTGCGCTGGCGCTCGGGCGTCCAAGCAGGAAGCGCCAAGCCTTGGCCTTCAAGGTTGGCCAATAGCGCAGCGGTCGATTTTTGCGCCGAGGGGGAGACTCTTTTAAACACGTCATACAGTTGATGCAGCGTCGAACCGGGGTCGATCGCCGCCCTGCTCAACGTGGGCCGAGCGTCAAATGCCATGCCATGCACGTCTGCCAGGCGGCGCGCGCTTGACTGGCTACTGTGTTCGACGTCGGTCAGCGCTTGGCGGATCTGCTCGGCCAACGCCTGACGCGGCCCCGGCTTGCTCAGGGCGGCGAGCCGCACGCCCAGGTCAGCAGGAACCGGCCGACTCTGCGCCAGAGGCTTGAGCTGTTCATGCAGGCGTTTATCGTCAGCATAGATCCCTTCCAGCCCCTTGCGGCCTTTGAAATGGTGCTGAATATACTTACCCATCTGGCTAAGGCCTTCCAGCGGGTGGAAGTGCGCCTTGATCCCTTTGATAAAATTGCGCTTGAGCGGCACCCCCTCACGGGATTGCCCCATCACATTGCTGCTGACGGTCAGCGCGCCCCCATTGAACTGTGCACGCATCGAAGTATCCACCAACGTATCAGCCAGTGACGGTGCCTGGCTCGTCAATTGCACCGGGCCCCACTTCATCGTACTGGCGGTGGCGTTCTCCAGCCGGTGGAACTGCTTGTCCCACCCGCCAACCAGGTGCTTATCGGCGCCCATCCGCAGGGATTCCAAGGGCTGGCGATCCGGTAGTTCAACCTTGCTCCAGCTTTGCGCCTGCTCGGTTTTGCCCTGCCAGGCCTGGCGATCCAACCTGAACAAATCGCCTTCCTGGGTATGTGCATACAGATTTCCCACGTGATCCAGGGCGAGTGTCTTTATGTCAATCGTGGGGCTCAGTTCCAACGCCCTGGCGACGCCGTCCTGATGGACCAGCAGCTGGTTATCCTGATTGACGGTCACAAAATTTCGGCCGTCCGCTACAGCGAATCCGGTCACGGGCTTTTGACTATCTCCGGCGAGCACCTCGTCAAGGGACACCTGCGGGCGCGGCGCGGGAAGTGCGGCCAGATCGTGACTGGCGCCCTCAATCAACGGGTCGCGCACTTGACTGATGGCTACCGCCTTCAATTGCCCCTCTTGCAGCACATAGGCGCGACCATCCAGCCCGCACGCCAGATGTTCGATACCAGGTTGCGCAGCGTTCTCCCAACGTTGTGCCGTCGCATCCCAGGTCAACAGGTTGCCTGCATCGAGTGCAATCTTGCCCCGTTGTCCGAGATCCACCGCCGACGCCAGCGCCTGCAGACTGGGCAGGGGCAGCCCTTTCTCGATGTGTTTGACCAGCACATCGCTGAGGTTCCATTGCGGGCTTAGTGCATGTCCGTCACTCAAGGGCACGCTGTGCAATTGAAGGCGTGCGTCGCGCACCTGGGCATTGAGTTGCCCGGCGTCATCATGAAAGAAGCCTTCCACATTGACGGCGCCCTTCAGCGTCCGCTCCAGCGCGTCGACCGTTTGCCTGACCATGGGCAGCTTGTCATCTCGTGCCATGCGCAGGTCGGCACGGACTAACTCACCGTCGGTGGTCGCACCAAACAAGGCGTTTCCCGACACCCCGATACGCATGAGTTGCACCGGCAAACCTGACTCATCGACCGGGCGCACAGTCTGTGCGCCAACCCCTTGGAGATGCACAACAGAAATATCCCGGTCCTGACTTAGCAGCACCGTAGTGCGCCCTTGGGCGCTGCTGTCTGCAAACGCTTCGGGCGTCTTCAGCAACTCACCTTCTTTGCTCAGGCCAATGCGGCTGAATGCGCGAGCATCCGCGTCTGGCTTCCAGGAAAGCGTGAGGGGCTCGAACCGAAACAGTCGTGCGCCATCCAGGCGAAACTGCTGGCCCTCTGCAGTGGTTTGAATGGCGCTGACGCTACCCAAATGCGCGCGCCCCGGGCCGTCACCTGCGCCGTCGGCAGCATCGGGAAAGCTGCTTTTGAACACCGCTGCGACAGCGGGTGTGGACTGAATATGAAACAGGTACCGACGTTCATCCTTCATCCGCAACGTATGGGTACCCGCTGCAGAAGGACCATCGGCCACATAGTGTTTATTCGGCTGGTTGAGGTGTTGGGCGATTTCACGCCCCGCAAGCGTCGTATCAGCCTGCACCTTCCCGTTGATAAGTCGGGCATCGAACTGCATTGAGGTCGGTTGAAGTGTTTGATAGTGGAGCAACGACACTGGCGGTAACAACGGCGGGCTTTTACGCGGAGGGGTTTCCTCGTGCCATTGCGTCACGCAATTGGCAAGGGCACGCTGTAATTTGAGAAGCGGATCTAATCCTGTGTGCATGGTAATGCTCCTAAACATAATGAATCACAGCTGTCTAGTGGGCACTCGCTGTTTTTGGTTCCACTTATGCCTAATCACAACGGCGACTTCATGCGCCCGAAAAAACCTTCCATCTGTATTTTGACGCTCGCCTGACCCACTGTTAGTGTCCGGCTCCCCCCTCAACGGAGTGCGCTCGATGAAACTGGATATCTATCAAGTCGACGCTTTCAGCCAAACCGTCTTCGGCGGCAACCCGGCGGCGGTCTGCCCGCTGGCCGAGTGGCTGAGCGATGAGCAACTGCAGAACATTGCAGCGGAAAACAATCTCTCCGAAACCGCCTACTTCGTCCCTCGTGAGGGGTTCTATGAGTTGCGCTGGTTTACCCCGCAAGTCGAAGTGGACCTGTGTGGCCATGCCACGCTCGCGGCGGCGTGGGTGCTGATCCATCAGATGGCGGATGCGCCAGACGTGTTGCGCTTTGCTACCCGTAGCGGCGAGCTACGGGTAACGCGTCAGGGCGATGAACTGGCGATGGACTTCCCCGCCAAGCAACCTCAAGGCTGCGAACCGCCCGCGGGCATGTTGAGCGCGCTGGGCATTGAACAGGCCGAAGTGTTCAGCACCGATGACTACATCGTGCTGCTCGAAGACGAAGCCCAAGTTGCCGCATTGACGCCAGATTTCGCAGGCCTCAAGGGCCTGCCCAAGCGCGGGATTGCGGTAACGGCCAAAAGCACGCAGTTTGATTTTATCTCCCGTTGGTTCGGCCCGAATGTGGGCGTGAATGAAGACCCGGTTACCGGATCGGCCCACACGTCATTGGCGCCGTTCTGGGCCGAACGCTTGGGCAAGGTGCAACTCACCGCAGAACAAGGCGGCAAGCGCCGTGGCCAATTGCGCTGCGAACTCATGGGGGACCGCGTGATCATTTCCGGTCATGCGGTGCTCTACCTGCAAGGCACGATTTACCTGTAAAAAAGCAGTACCCCAAGGACAACAGATCATTCTCAAAATGAACGGAGTTCAGCGCGTGTTTTCGATTTCCCGCCGTCAATTGTCAGTGGTTGCCGCAGCCCTCGCCCTGGCAGCCTGCCACACGCCTGTCACCGAACAGCCGCCGGCACCGGAGCTGGGTTCGGGCTATCGCACCGGCCTCACGACCCAACACGCCGAGCGTCATATGGCCGCTGCCGCCAACCCCCTGGCGGCCGAGGCCGGACGCGACATGTTGCGCCTGGGCGGTTCGGCGATTGATGCAGCGATTGCGATGCAAGCGGTGTTGACCCTGGTGGAGCCGCAATCATCGGGCATCGGCGGGGGTGCATTTATCATGCTGTGGGACGGCAAAAACGTGCAGGCGTATGACGGCCGTGAAACCGCACCGGCCGGGGCAACCGAGCGGTTGTTCCTGAAGGCAGACGGCAAGCCGATGACCTTTCCCGAGGCGCAGATCGGTGGGCGCTCGGTCGGTACGCCTGGCGTCTTGCGTGCACTCGAAATGGCACACAAAAAGACCGGCCACCTGCCGTGGGCCAAGCTGTTCGAACCGGCGATCAGGCTGTCGGAACAGGGCTTCGCGATTTCTCCGCGCCTGCACAGTTTGATCGCGGCCGATCGCTACATCGCGCAATCGCCAGACATGGCGGCGTACTTCCTGAACGCCGATGGCACGCCGAAAGCCATCGGCACCGTGTTGAAAAACCCGGCACTGGCAGACGTGTTCAAGCGCATCGCCAAGGAAGGGCCGGATGCGCTGTACCACGGGCCGATTGCCGATGAGATCGCCCGCACAGTGCAGGGCAATCGTAATGCGGGCAGCCTGTCCCTGGCAGACCTGAAGGGCTACACCGCCAAGGAACGCACGCCACTGTGCACTGACTACAAACAATGGAAGGTGTGTGGGATGCCGCCGCCGTCATCGGGTGGGATCGCCATCGCGCAAATCCTCGGCACCTTGCAGGCGCTGGAAGCCCACGACCCAGGGCTGGCCATCGCAGCGATGCAACCGGTGAAAAGCCCATCGCACGCAGGCCTTGAGCCGACACCCGAAGCCGTGCACCTGCTGGCCGAAGCCGGTCGCCTGGCCTTTGCTGATCGCGCGTTATACGTTGCCGACGCCGACTTTGTCCCGGTGCCGGTGGCAGGCCTTGTCGCACCGGACTACCTGGCCAGGCGCGCCACCTTGATCGGCGAGCGCAGCATGGGCATCGCCAAGCCGGGCTTGCCTGCGGGCATTCAGGTGGCTTACGCACCCGATCGCTCGCCGCTGCGCATCTCTACCTCGCAAGTGGTGGCAGTGGATGACCAGGGCGGCGCCGTGTCGATGACCACCACGGTGGAAGCGGCGTTTGGCTCGCATGTCATGGTCCAGGGCTTCTTGCTTAACAACCAGATGACCGACTTTTCGTTTATTCCCGAAGAAAATGGCCAGCCTGTTGCGAACCGTGTCGAGCCCGGCAAACGCCCGCGTTCGGCCATGGCGCCGACGCTGGTGTTCGACCGCAAAAGCGGCGAGTTACTGACCACGGTCGGCTCGCCCGGCGGATCGCAGATCATCGAATACGTGAGCAAGTCCCTGGTCGCGATGCTTGACTGGAAGCTCGACCCGCAAACCGCCATCAGCCTGCCCAACTTTGGCAGCCGCAACGGTGCGACCGAGCTGGAAGCCGGTATGTTCAGCCCCGCATTGAAACAGGCGCTCAAGGAGAAGGGCCATGCAGTGAGCGAGATCGATATGACCAGCGGCATCCAGGCCATCGTTCGCACGCGGGATGCCCAGGGCAAGGTGTCACTTAACGGCGGCGCCGACCCACGGCGCGAAGGCCAGGCGGTCGGCGACTGAACACTTCAATCAACGGAGAAAGCCCCCGTGCAGCAGGCAGATAATCTCAACGCCATCCCGGGCGTAGACCACGGTTTTTGTTCGATCAATGATCCGCTGCGCCCGGCAGAGGTGTTCATCTGCAAGCAGGTGCACAGTGCGTCGGTGATTGAATGGCAAGCCGAGCAGGTGACCAACACCGTGGAGGCGGATGGCGTGTACACGGGTGAGCATCAGCCAATCGCCGTGATCACTGCCGATTGCTTGCCCCTTCTGATTGCCTCGGAAAATGGCGAGAAGGTGGCGGCCGTGCATGGTGGCTGGAAGGGGCTGCAAGGCGGAATTATCGCCAATGCCGTGAAACGTTTTGCCGATGAAGGGATTAGCGTCGACCAATTGCGAGTCGCGATCGGACCGGCGATCAAACCTTGCTGTTATGAGGTGAGCGAGGCGTTTGTCGCCCAACTTCAGGCTGACCAGGGGCACTTGTGGCACAGCGCTCAGGCGCCTTGGAGCACCGTGCAGCCTGCACCGCTGTTGCCACCACAGATCGCGCCGCCGCAAGCCAGGCAAGCGGGAAGCGCGTGGTTTGATTTGAGTGGGTATGGAGGAATGTTGCTGCAAGCGGCAGGCGTTCGACCAGAGCAGATCGAGGTGAGTGAGGTATGTACTTACTGCACCTCACCCACGTTTGCGAGCTATCGCCGCAGGACACATCACCCGGAGGAAGCGAAGACGTTGATCTATTCGTGGATTGCCCCCTCGCCGCAAACCGCTGGCCTCACCGACTGATCTTCAGCCCCTTACGCCCCGCATGCCGCTCCAGCGCCAGCTCAATCAACCGGCTCACCAGCTCGCTGTAACTCATCCCCGCCGCCTGCCACAACTTGGGGTACATGCTGATGCGGGTGAAGCCGGGCAGTGAATTGATTTCGTTGATCAACACTTCGCCGGCATCGGTGAGGAACACGTCGACCCGCGCCAGGCCGGAACAGCCCAGCACCTCAAACGCCTCAATGGCCAGCCCGCGAATGCGCTCGCTGGCTTCGTGGCTGATATCGGCCGGTACCACCACTTTGGCAGCCTGGTCGTCGATGTATTTGCTGTCATAGGAATAGAAACCGTTGCTCACCACGATTTCGCCACAACCACTGGCAATAGGATGTTCGTTGCCCAGCACGGCGCATTCGATTTCACGGCCTTGGACGGCGGATTCAACCAGCACTTTTTCATCAAAGCCCAGGGCCAATTCGACGCCAGCCTGGTATTCGGCCTCGTCGCCGACCTTGCTCACACCCACCGAGGAGCCTTGATTGGCGGGCTTGACGAACATCGGCAAGCCGAGCTTGCTCACCGCCGTCTCAAAGGACGTACGCGACGCATTGCTCCGTGTCAGGGTGATGAACGGCGTAACGGCAATCCCGGCATCGCGCAGCAGGCGCTTGCTGATGTCCTTGTCCATGCACACCGCCGAACCGAGTACATCCGAGCCGACGAAAGGCAGGTCAGCCATGCGCAACAGGCCTTGCAGGCAACCGTCTTCGCCGAGGGTGCCGTGGACGATAGGGAAGATCACATCGACATGTTCCAGCAGGCCGGTGCCAGAGGTCTCCACCAGTTGCTGGCTGGCCTTGCCGGGCACTACAGCCAGTTCGCGGTTGGACTGGTTCAGGGCAATCAGGGCCGGGTTTTCCTGGTTGAGCAAGAAGTTCGACGTATCGTTGAGGTGCCAGTGGCCGGCCTTGTCGATGCCGATCAGCACCGGCTCGAAACGTGAGCGATCCAGCGCATCGACGATATTGCGCGCCGATTGCAATGAGACTTCGTGCTCGGCCGAACGGCCACCAAAAATAATACCTACCCGCACCTTGCTCATGACCCTGCCTCACTGTTGAAAGTAAGGCTTCTTACCACGTGCGGTCAGCGATTCGCTACCAGATGCGCGCCAAACAACAGGTAGCAGCCGCCGGCAAAGCGGTCGAGCCACTTACGCGAGCGGCTGTACACGTTAGCCATACGCTCGCTGGAAAACACCAAGGCCACGCAGGAATACCAACTGAACGACAAGGTCGCCATGGTGATCACCGCCAGCGTCAACAGCATCGGCGATGGCGAAGGCGGCATGGTCGAGGCGAAGATGGTGGCCACAAACAGTGCGGCCTTCGGGTTGGACAGATTACCCAGCAACCCCAGGCGCCATGCAGAGAACAGCGAACGACGCGCCTCAGCCGGCAGCACGTTCTGGCTCATGCTCGGTGCCGAGCGCTTGAAGAGTTTCAAGCCAAGGTAAATCAGATAGCAGCCGCCGATGATCTTGAACGCCATGTACAGCATCGGCGCGGCGGTAAACAGCGACTTGATGCCCAGGCCTCCCGCCAACCCCCACATGATGGTGCCCGTCGCCACACCGGCGGACGCCACCACACCATGGCGGCGCGAACAACTGGCGGCCAATTGCGCGGTGTTGAAGAAGTTAGGCCCCGGCGTCACCACCGCGACAGTCCAGAGCAGCGCCAGCGACAACAACGGAGCAGCGTACGGCAGGTGGGTGAGCAGCATCGAATGATCCTTCTTCGCGGTGTGGACAAGCCCCTACGGGTCGGCAGCCGGCTCTGCCATATGTACAAGCAAATCACCGGGCTGGCAATCCAGATAGGCGCAGATGGCATCCAGCTTGCACAATCGTTCAAGACCCGACAGACAAGCCGCCGCAGACTGGGTTAACGTGTTTCCACCTCTTTTTTGTGACCACTCACCATGGGCAAACCCTCCGTCACCCTCGATTGGCTACACCGCGCCCCGCACGCCAGTGGCCTGGACCGTATCGAGGCGTACTTCGCCGGCTTTGCCTTTGACCCGCATCGCCACGACACCTACGCCATCGGGCGTACGTTGACTGGCGTGCAAAGCTTTCACTATCGCGGCGCCATGATCCACAGCCTGCCAGGCACGACCATGGTGCTTCACCCCGATGAGACCCATGACGGTCACGCCGGCAGTGACGAAGGTTTCAAATACCGGATGATTTACGTCGAGCCATCGCTGATCCAGCAGATTCTCGGCGGC
This sequence comes from Pseudomonas sp. LAP_36, assembly GCF_019456785.1. Classification (NCBI taxonomy): domain Bacteria; kingdom Pseudomonadati; phylum Pseudomonadota; class Gammaproteobacteria; order Pseudomonadales; family Pseudomonadaceae; genus Pseudomonas; species Pseudomonas sp. LAP_36. The sequence continues at coordinate 23,669 of NZ_JAHZMS010000001.1, read as the reverse complement.
AAGCCGTTGCCCTTTATCCCCAGTGGTTTATCCACAGACCCAAGGCTGTTCCGCGCCAGCGAAGTGCTGCTGCAAAACCTGGATAACCCCATCGACCCGTTGCAGGAGCAGGACGCCCTGTTCGATTTGGCCCATGCGCTGAACAACCTCTCGGGCGTTATCGTCAGCCGCAAGACCTTCGATTACCTCGCCGCCGAGCGCGCCCGGGAGTTTATCCACAGCGCCTTGGGCCGCAGCATCACCCTGGATGAAATGGCCGAACACGCCGGCCGGGACCGCTGGGCGCTATCGCGGGATTTTCGCCTGTTGTTCGGCACCAGCCCCTACCGCTACCTGACCATGCGTCGGCTGGACCTGGTGCGCAGCCTGTTGACCCAGGGCCAGTCGCTGGTAGACGCGGCGTTGACCGCGGGGTTCACCGACCAGAGCCACATGACCCGGCAATTTCGCAGCACCTACGGCATGCCACCGTCGCGTTGGGTGAAGATGCTCGGGCGCTGAAACCCCGATTTGAAATGCAACCCGCTCCCACATTTTGATTTATGTTGCGTCCAAAAACGTGGTCGCCCCAGGGCTGCTTTCTCTCAAGCGCAGCGCCAACACCGCCCCCGCCAGCGCAATCGCCGCACTCCACCACAACGCGAGCTCAATCCCTCCCGCACTCGCTACCGACACCAATACCGCCAACCCCAGCGCCCCGCCGATCTGCTGGCTGGTGGACGCCATCCCCGCTGCCACGCCCTGCTCACCCGGCCGGATACCCAGACCCGCCGCTACCCACATCGCGGTCCAAGTCATGCCCTGGCCGATGCTCAAGATGAAAATCCCTGGCAGCAGCGACCAGAACCCCACACCGGTCGGCAACGCCCAGCACACCAGCGCGATTCCGACCGCGCCGGCCAGCTGCCCAATGACCAACGTATTACGCAACCCAATCCTGGCCAACGAGCGCTCCGCCAGCCAGATGCCGAACGTGCAAACCAACGTCGCCGGCAAAAATGCCAACCCCGCCTGCAACACGCTGTAGCCGTAGACTTGCTGGTAATACAACGCCAGAAAGTAGTACTGCACACCAAAACTGCTCATGAACACCGCCGTCAGCACCATCGCCATGCGCAGCTCACGGTAGGCCAACAAACGCAGCGGCATCAGCGGGTCGCGGCCGCGATGTTCGATCCAGGTGAACAGCCCGAGCAGGGCCACCGCCAACGCCAGGCAACCGAGGGTGGACGTTGCTGCCCAACCCCACTCCGGACCTTGTACCAACGAGAACACCAGCAAAGTACCGCCGACGGTCACGGTCAACGCGCCGCTGATATCAAAGTTGCGCCCCCGCGCACGCTCACCATCGGCGGGTATCCAGTAACGCGCCGCCCAGGCGCAGCCACCGGCCAAAGGCACATTCACCAAGAACACTGCTTCCCAGCCCCACACCTGGGTCAGTACACCACCGAGCAACGCGCCCAGCGCCAGGCCCGCCGCCGACGCCGCACTCCACACGGCGAACGCACGGTTGCGTGCTGGCCCTTCGGCGTAGTGGGTATTGATCAGCGCCAAGGTGGCCGGGAACAACATCGCGCCACCCACGCCCTGCACCGCTCGCGCCAGCACCAGCAATACCGCGCTGCCGCCGAGCACGGCCGCCAGGGAAGCCAATGCGTAGAGTGACTGCCCCACCCGGTACAAGCGGCGCTTGCCGAGCAAGTCCGTGGCCCTGCCGCCCAGCAGCAGGAAACCGCCAAACGCCACGCTGTAGGCGCTCACCACCCATTGCAATTGCTGGGCGGAGAAATCCAGGTGCGTGCCGATCTGCGGCAACGCGACAAACACAATGGTGGCATCCAGCGCGATGATCAGTTGCGCCGTGGCCAGCAACGTCAGCATCCAGCCTGAGGGTCGAGAGGAAGGCATCACAGCGTCCTGTCCGGAATGAGAGGTCGTCAGTGTCTTTCATGCCGGATAGATGATAAATAGCGCTATCACTCTTTCAGTAATGACTTTAATCATGGATCTGAACGCCGTTCGCTTGCTGGTCCGCGTGGCCGAAACCCGCAGTTTCACGCGCGCGGCCAGCGACCTGGGTCTGACTCAATCCGGCTTGTCCCGCGCCATTTCGCGCCTGGAAAACGAACTGGGCGTGCGCCTGCTGCAACGCAACACGCGCAGCGTCAGCCTCACCCCCGACGGGCAGATGTTGTACGAGCGCAGCGCGCCGTTACTGGCGGAATTGGCTGAAGCCGAGAAGCTGATGCTCGACCGGCGCAGCAGCCCTTCGGGCCTGTTAAAGATCAGTACGCCGTCGTTGTTCGGGCGCAAAGTGGTGATGCCGGTCATCGGCGAATTGACCTTGCGTTACCCCGAGTTGCGTATCGAAGCGGTGATGACTGACCGTCTGGTGGACATCATCGACGAAGGCTTCGATGCGTTGCTGCGTACCGGCGAGATCCAGGACCAACGCCTGATCGCCCGCGCCCTGCCGCCATTACGCTGGGTCACGGTCGCCGCCCCCGCCTACCTAGCGCGCTTTGGCACTCCGCAAAGCGTTGATGATCTCAAGGACCACCACTGCCTCACCGTGCGCAATTTGCGCAGCGGGCGCATGGTGGATTGGCAATTCATGATCGAGGGCAAGGTGCGGGACGTGAGCGTCGAAGGACGGCTGATCTTTGATATCGGTGATGCCTTGGTCGACGGTGCCGTGGGCGGTTTCGGCATCGCCCAGGTGATGGATTTTGCCGTGCGCGACGACCTCGCAGCCGGGCGCCTGGTGCGTATCTTGGAAGACGTTGCCGGACGCAGTCGGGCGATCTCGCTGGTCTATCCGCCGTCGCGGCAATATTCACCGAAGCTGATGGCGTTTGCCGAAGCGCTGGCAAACGCACGCTGGTAAGGCTTAGAGCTGGCGCCCATCAATCGGTTGGCCGATGGTGAGGAAATGCCCGCCCGCCACATGGTGCAACGTGCGCAGTTCATCATGCCCTTCGAAGTGCCACCGGCCGTCGCTGAACACGCGGTCGTCGGCATAGGCCGCGACGACTTCACCCAGGAAAAGATCGTAAGTCTGCTGATTGTGAGGCTCGGGCAGCAGGCGGCATTCCAGCCACGCCACGCAGCCTTCCAGCAGCGGCGCTTCGGTGTGTTCACCCTTGAACGTTTGCACACCGTAAGCAGCAAACTTGTCAGTCTCGGAGCCGGTGGTGTTGCCGACCGTCTGCACGAGATCCGCCTGCGCCGCGCAAGGCACCTGAAGCACAAAGGTGCCGGCGCCTTCCAGCAGTTGGCGGGTCCATGTTGCCTTGTCCAACACCACGGCGACTTTCGGCGGCTCAAAATCCAGCGGCATCGCCCAAGCGGCGGCCATGATATTGCGCTGGCCGTTGTGTGCGGCGCTCACCAACACGGTCGGGCCGTGGTTGAGCAAACGGTAGGCCTTGGACAGCGGAACGGGGCGACAGTGGGTAGGGCTCATGGAAGGTCGACTCTTCATGCAAGAAAGCACCTACGATACCTGAAGCCCTACGCTCAACTCGACAGTGGGTTGGCGAACGGCTCCACTGCGCTGACCACTTCCTGCGCGCCGTCCTGGCGTTTCCACGATCACCGTGCCTGCCTCGGCCGCCAGGGCCAGGCCGTGCTCGACTTGCAGGCGGCCACCGGTCATCAGGGTGACCGCATCGCGAGCCTTGTCCTGGTTCTGACGCAAGGCGCGCATCAGCTTCCCGTTAAATTCAACGCACCAAAGCGGCTCATGAATGCTACGCGGCAGTTCTATCAGGTATGCTTTTCAAGCAGAAACAAAAAGAAACAATTTAGCCAGCCTGCTCGATAAGGAGTCCCGTTTTGGAGTTATCGACCGCCGCGTGGATGGTTCACGACACCCGTCTTATGCTCTGCGTACTGCTGGCCATCGCCAGCATCATCGTGCTGATCAGCGCGACCAAACTGCCGCCATTTCTGTCGATCCTGATCGGCACCTTTATCGCCGGCGTCGGCGCTGGCCTGCCGCCGGAAGAAGTGGCCAAGGCATTCAGCAAAGGCGCTGGGGCGATCCTGGGTGAAGCCGGGATCATCATTGCCCTGGGCTCGATGCTTGGCGCATTGATGGCGGAATCCGGTGCGGCCGACCGCATCGCCACTACCCTGCTCGGGCTGGGCAAGGGCAAGTCATTGCCTTGGGTGATGGCGCTGGTGGCCATGGTGATCGGCCTACCACTGTTCTTCGAAGTGGGCCTGGTGATGATGGTGCCGATCATCTTTGTGATGGCTAAGCGTTCGAACCAGCCCCTGCTGAAAATCGCCATTCCCGCCTTGGCCGGCATGACCACCCTGCACGCCCTGATGCCACCGCATCCGGGACCACTGATTGCGGTGGGCGCGCTGCACGCCGACCTGGGCCTGACCATGTTGCTGGGCTTCTGCCTGGCGGTGCCGGCAGTGATTCTTGCTGGCCCGATCTATGGCAACTGGCTGTCCAAGCGCCTGCACGTGGATGAGCCGGCCGACATCGGGGCACTGTTCAGCGCACCGCCCAAGGCGCCGCGGCAGCCGAGCTTTGGTGTGTCGTTGCTGATCATTCTGTTGCCGGTGATCCTGATGCTGGGCAGCACCTTGGCCAAGGTCGCCCTGCCGGCCGAAAGCACCGTCGGCCTGACCTTGAAGTTCCTCGGTGAACCGCTGATCGCCCTCGGCCTGGCCGTGATCGCCGCCGTGATCTGCCTGGGCTGGGCCGCCGGCATGCCGCGTGCGGAAGTCGGCAATACCCTGCGCAAAGCCCTCGCGCCCATCGCCGTGTTGCTGCTGACCATCGGCGCCGGCGGTGGCCTCAAGCAAACCCTGCTGGACGCTGGCGTAAGCCAGACCATCAGCAAGGTCGCCGAAGGTGCGCACATGCCGTACCTGTTGCTGGCTTGGTTGATCGCCGTGGCGTTGCGCCAAGCCACTGGCTCGGCGACTGTCGCCACCACCACGACTGCGGGCATTCTCGCGCCGATGATGGCGGGGTTGGCAGCGACGCAAAGCTCGTTGGTGGCGCTGGCGATTGGTGCGGGCTCGGTGTTCTTCTGCCACGTCAACGACGCAGGGTTCTGGATGGTGCGTGAGTATTTTGGCTTGCAGTTGAAGCAGACGATTTGGGTGTGGTCGGTGTTGCAGACGATTGTGTCCGTCGTCGGCCTGGTGGGTACGTTGCTGTTCTGGCACTTCCTGACCTGATAACTAGGCGGCCAAGGTGTGGCGCCTGCCAAACAGCGCCACACTCAACACCCCCACCGCGCCCATCACCACGCAATACCCCACGCAAATCCACGGGCTGGCCGGCATCAATGCAATCAGCAATAACGGCGTGGTACTCGCCCACAGCGCATACGCAATGTTGTAGGTAAAGGAAATCCCCGACACCCGCACCGGCGCCGGGAACAACCCGACCATCACCGATGGCACCGCGCCCACCACTCCGCAACTCAAGCCCGCCACGGCATAGGCCGCACCTAACCAGATGCCGCCGTTGATCAGGCTCGCGTACAGAACCGCAATCCCCGCTGGCAGCAACAGGCTGTAGACCAGCACGGCACGCCAGGCGCCGATGCGGTCTACGAGCAAGCCCGCCAATACGCAGCCAATGTTGAGGAAGACGATGCCCAAGGCACTCAAGGCGAAGGTGTGGCTGGGGCTCATGCCGAAGGTTTTTTGCATCATGGTTGGGGTGATGACCACGAGGACGACCACGGCTGACGTCAGGACGCAGGTGAGGATCATCGCCGGCAGCAACACGGCGCGGTGGTCGCGCAATACAGTGCGCAGCGGCATCTCGGCGGCGGCTAGGCGGCGAGCCTGCATTTCGAGGAACACTGGGGTTTCGCTGAGCCAGCGACGCAGCCATACGCCGATCACACCGAATACGCCGCCGAGCAGGAACGGGAAGCGCCAGGCGTAATCGAGGATTTCAGCCGGGGTGAAGACTTGTGCCAGCAATGTGGCAGTGAGTGCGCCAAGCAGGTAGCCGAAGGTCAGGCCGGCTTGCAGGAAACCCAGGGCGTAGCCACGATGATGGGGCGGCGCGTGTTCGGCAACGAAGGTCCAGGCGCTAGGGACTTCACCGCCCACCGCTGCGCCTTGCAGCACGCGCAGCGCCAGCAGGATCAAGGGTGCGAAATAGCCGATTTGCGCGTAGGTCGGCATGATCCCGATCAGCAGGCAGGGCAAGGCCATCATCAGGATGCTCAGGCTGAACACGCGCTTGCGTCCCAGGTGATCGGCGAAATGGGCCATCAGGATGCCGCCCAACGGGCGCGCAAGGTAACCCGTGACGAAGATGCCGAAGCTTTGCAGCAGGCGCAGCCACTCGGGCATTTCCGGGGGGAAGAACAGCTGGCTCAAGGTCAGCGTAAAAAAAACGAAGATGATGAAATCGTAGATTTCCAGGGCACCGCCCAGGGCGGCCAGGCCCAGGGTTTTGTAGTCGGAGCGGGAAAAACGCTGCGCCTGTGAGGAAAAGGTGGCAGTCATGTGAAGGCTCGGCAGACAAACAAAATGGCGTGCAGGTTATGAGCTGAGTCCAATGATGGCAATCGCGACAGATATATTTGTTTTCCTCATGGATCGATGAAGATAACTGCATTCCCATATCAATGACCGTAGCGGAACATGCCGGAAAACTGCCGCCCCCCCTAATAAATACAAGAGGAATGCCCCGTGGCCGATGCTATCGAAGAAAGCCGCTATGCCCGATTTGCCCTGCGCTGTTCCAACTTCGCCGAACGCTGGTTTCCAGACTCCTGGGTGTTTGCCGCCCTCGCCGTGATCATTGTCGCCGTGGCGGCCCTGGGCATGGGCGCCGCGCCGAGCGATGCTGCCAAAGCCTTTGGTGATGGGTTCTGGAGCCTGATCCCCTTTACGATGCAGATGGCCTTTGTAGTGATCGGTGGTTATGTGGTGGCCAGCTCGCCGCCTGCGGTAAAACTGATCGACCGCCTGGCGCGTATCCCCAAGAACGGTCGCTCGGCCGTGGCCTGGGTGGCGTTGATCTCGATGGTCGCCTCATTGTTGAACTGGGGCTTGTCCCTGGTGTTTGGTGGGTTGCTGGTGCGGGCGTTGGCGCGTCGTACCGATTTGCGCATGGATTATCGCGCGGCCGGTGCTGCGGCTTACTTGGGGCTCGGTGCCGTGTGGGCGTTGGGGTTGTCGTCGTCGGCCGCGCAGTTGCAGGCCAACCCGGCGAGCCTGCCGCCGTCGATTCTGTCGATTACCGGGGTGATTCCGTTTACGGACACCATCTTCCTGTGGCAATCCGGCGTGCTGTTGCTGGCGCTGATCGTGGTGTCGCTGATCATCGCCTACGCCACTGCGCCCGGTCCGAACAGCGCGCGCGATGCCAAGGCCTGCGGCGTCGACCCGGCGTTCAATCTGCCGAAGCTACAAGCACCGACCCGACCGGGCGAATGGCTGGAACACAGCCCGTTGCTGACTATCCTGTTGGCGTTGCTGGCTGCCGGCTGGCTGTTCCATGAGTTCTCGACCAAGCCGGCGATCAGCGCCATCTCGGGGCTGAACACCTATAACTTCCTGTTCATCATGGTTGGCGCCCTGCTGCACTGGCGCCCGCGCAGCTTCCTCGATGCAGTGGCCCGTGCGGTGCCGACCACCACCGGTGTACTGATCCAGTTCCCGCTGTACGGCTCGATCGCGGCACTGATGACCGTGGTCAAAGGCGGCGACGGCCAGACGCTGGCACACCATATCTCGACCTTCTTCACCTCCATCGCCTCCCATGACACCTACGCGCTGCTGATGGGCGTGTACTCGGCGGTGCTGGGCTTCTTTATCCCGTCAGGCGGTGGCAAGTGGATCATCGAAGCGCCCTATGTGATGCAAGTGGCCAATGACCTGCAGTACCACTTGGGCTGGGCGGTGCAGATTTATAACGCCGCTGAAGCGTTGCCGAACCTGATCAACCCGTTCTACATGCTGCCGCTGCTGGGGGTATTGGGGTTGAAGGCGCGGGATTTGATCGGCTTTTCGTTCGTGCAGTTGCTGGTGCACACGCCGCTGGTGTTGTTCCTGTTGTGGGCGTTGGGGAAGACGTTGAAGTATTTGCCGCCGGTGATGCCTTAACGACAGCGGTCAGCTTGTCGATTGAGGCCTGTTTCTGATGAATCGCGTGGGGTTGTCCCACCCCACGCGATGGCAATACCTGACTCCTCCCGCCAACCTCTTTGATTAACCTGACTCGGATTCCCACTCACAAAACACCAAGGAAAATCCGATGACGCCCCTATCCAAATCGCTGGAAGAGTTGATCACTGATATTTATAAGGATGACAACGTTTCGGTCACGGAGTACCGCGCTTTGCGTGACGATGCCGACCGTCGTATGGCGACCGTTATCAAGGAGTTTGGCCTGCATAACAACGTCACAGCCTTCCAGAAATCGATCGACGTGGCGATGCAGCTGTTGCAGACCACTGTTATCGATTCGAAAAAAGCCAAGCTGACTGACACGGGCGAGGCCATCGTCAAGGATGCGCTGACGGCGCAGGTAGAGTACTTGCGAGCCGGCAGCCAGTTGGCATTGCGCCTGTTGTGAGCCTCTGACTCCATAATTGTCTTCGTTCCGTCATATTGCATTGCTACCGTCCTGGAGAAATATCTTGCAACAACTCGCCAGGGATTCCCCGCTATGAGTGACGATCACGAAGACCACCCTTCCGCCGATTCCGTAGCCCAGCCGCCGGTAGACACCAGCCGCCGGCGCTTCCTGGGGGGTGCGGCGGTGTTGGGGGTTGGCGCCACCTTGAGTGCCTGCGGCAACACCAGCGAAGCGCCAGGCAAACCTGTGACGCGGCCGCTCACGCCGCAGGAGCTCGACAAAGCGCTGCGTGATCAGGTGAAAACCGTGGTGGTCATCTACGCAGAGAATCGCAGCTTCAACAATTTGTTTGCCGATTTCCCCGGGGTGGAGAAACCGCTGTCGGCACTTTCTGCCGCCGACACCCAGCAACGCGACCGCGACGGCAGCGTACTGAGCACGCTGCCCCCGGTTTGGGGTGGCGTATTGCAAGTGGGCCCGCAGACTGTAGATGGGGTGACCTACCCCAGCGACGTGCAATTCCAGGAAAACCTGCCTAACGCGCCATTTGCTCTTAAGGGCCCCAACGCTGAAGACTTGCCCTTGAGCCTGGTGACCCGCGACTTGTGGCATGTGTTTTATCAAAACCAGATGCAGATCAACGGCGGCAAGAACGATAACTTCGTCGCCTGGGCGGACTCCGGCGGCTTGGTGATGGGCCACTACGCCCAGACCCGTTATTCGCTACGCCTGTGGGACGTGGCCAAGGCGTTTGTGCTCTGCGATAACTTTTTCCAGGGGGCTTTCGGTGGCTCGTTCCTCAACCACCAGTACCTGGTCAGCGCCACCGCGCCGTTTTACCCGAATGCGGCTCAATCGGTAGCCAAGGCGCAGATCGCCACGCTGCAAAGTGAAGATCCCACCGACCCGCGCCTCAAGCCGCTGGACAAGTCCCCGGCCAGCGCCATGACTGGCCCCCCGCAGTTCGGCCCCAGCGCCCTCACCCCGGATGGCTACGGCGTGAACACCCTGGCCCCGCCCTACTGGCCGACCTGGATTCGGGACCCGGAAAATCCGGATTACGCCAAGCCCGACCTGCCCAACGTGCTGGTGCCGCAAACCCACGAACACATCGGCGACAAGCTGTCGAAAAAGAACGTCGACTGGGCGTGGTACGCCGGCGCGTGGCAAGCGACGTTGGACCAGTTCAAGGATTCGGGCGGGATTCCGAAGATTCCGAACTTCCAGTATCACCACCAGCCGTTCAACTACTTCAAAAAACAAGGCCCCGAGAACCGCGCCGAACGTGACAAACGCCTGCGCGACGGTGGTTTGGGTGATGAGTCGAGCACCAACAGGTTCTTCGCCGACGCCCAAGCCGGCAAGCTGCCCGCCGTGACCTTCTACAAGCCTCAGGGCAACCTGAACATGCATGCGGGTTATGCCGACGTGGCCTCGGGCGACCGCCACATCGTCCGCGCCTTGAAAGTCCTGCAAGACAGCCCGCAGTGGAAAAATATGGTGGTGGTGGTGACCGTCGACGAAAACGGCGGCTGGTGGGACCACGTGGCTCCGCCCAAGGGCGACCGCTGGGGCCCTGGCACGCGGGTGCCGGCGCTCGTGGTGTCACCGTTCGCGCGCAAAGGCACGGTGGACCATACGGTGTACGACACGGCATCGATCCTGCGGTTGATCACCCGAGTGTTCCAGCTGGAGACCTTGGACGGCCTGAAGCAACGTGATGACGCGATGATCGCCCGCGGCCAAAAGCCGATGGGCGACTTGAGTAACGCTTTGCAATTCAGCCTGTAGGTTTTCGTATCCAATAACGACACATCGGGTGATTTAGCACGCGGTTTTCCTGGTCAGACGCTACTGTGTGGAGGTGGGCTTTCATCCCGCGCAGACGGGCTTTCGCTGACAAGGAAACAACCATGTTTAAACCGACCAGGCTGTCCTTCACCCTGGCCGCACTGATGGCGAGTGCGGTCGTACAGGCCGACATCGAGGTACCGCTGGGGAGCACGCAGCGTGTGACCCAACTGTTCGCCTACCCCAATAACTGCAATGTGATCTGTTTTCGGCCATGGACGCTGGAGCAGACCGCCGAGCATTATCTGAGCCAGAGCCTGCAACGGGATGGGTACAGCCGCGCTAAAGTCAGCGTCAAGACCCATGACGGGCAGGTAGCAGCGACGTTCAGTGGCGTCCCTGACAGTTATGGCCAACCCCTGACCACCCTGCTCAATACCGCCGACCTGGCCTATCAAGGCGCCAGCAAACTCAACAGTGACGGCAAGTGGGCCTACAACTGGTACCTGTTCCTGCCGCTGGGCATGGCCCTGGAAAATCGCAAAAGCATCGAGCTGCTGCACTTCCCGCCGGATTACTCGCTGACTCAGGCCCAGGATTACCTGGAATCGGCCACCACTGACCGTTGGGCAGCCCTGCTCGTCGACAATGGCATCCCGGCCACTGAAACACCGGCTTACCAGACCATCATCGACATCGCGCCCATCGCCGCGCCTTCCAACGCCGGCAAGGACCTGGAAGCCGTCTACAGCTACTTCACTGATTACCAGATGCGCATGGTCCAGGAACTGAGCCTGCCCGCCAAAGGGGCATTGCCGATGGTGGCGTTTGGCGCGCCCGTGCGCAGCTGGATCAAGCAGCAATACGGGCAGACCGTGGGTGTATTGGGCCTGGCGCAGATCAGCCCGGGGGCCGGCCAGACCGTGCCGGTGCTGGGCGCCAACCATCCGAGTTACATCTGGTATGCCGCAAGCCCGGACACCTACGAGGGCAACGAACAGAAAGCCGACGAGGCCGGCTTGAAGGTGATGGGCCAGGACTTGAGCGCCGCCTGCTGGCAGGCCGGAATGGGGCAGAAACCGGCGAGTGACCCGAATGTGATGCTTAAAGCGTGCATGAACACCTGGCAGGTCACGCGCAAGGAGCAGACGTGTGAGTTGTTCTACAGCTCGGTGCGCAACCTGCCCTCGGAGCAGGCAAACGCAAAATGCGCCACGCCCGCCATCAAGGCACAGTTGAAGCAGCTGAAGAACGCCGCCCCATCCCCCGCTATTGCAACCCCGGCGCTATAAGCTGCACAAAAACCAACCGATTTCTACTGTCAACAATGACAGTAGAAATCGGCGCCCTGTTCAGCGAGTCTTGAACCGCGTCCATCCGCTGCAAGACTGGTAGTCAGACACCACCTGCAGGTCGATGCAGCCTACCCGAGGAGAGTGATGAAAACTCTGACCATGGATAAGGCTAAAACCGTCGAGAGCGAATGCCTTTACCCCTTCAAGTCACACCTTGAGAAGGGCTACCCTTCTACCGCGCAGTTCGAGGTGGTGCAGGTGGCTAATGGCCTGAGCGCAGGGATCAAGGCGCTTGTCGACTTCAATAGCCGCGTGTGCATCGCCAAGATCTCCGGCTACGCGGTGGGCGAGCAACGCCCCTGTACCGTGCAATTGTCGCCGCGCGTCCACCTGTACGACTGCTGGTTCAGCGGGCTGTTTTCACCCTCCAGCGATCCGAACGTATGTGTCGACAAGCACTACCTTGAGGTCTGGTCCTTGCGTGAAATCCGTGCCGGTGAGCTGCTGACCATCGATCATGCCGAGACTAGACTTCACCCAACGGACGCAGACGATATTGCGGCGGCAGTTGCTCAAAGCCACTGATGGTCGTGTTCAAACTCTTCCAGCGACCATCCTTGATGCCGTAGATGCAACCATGGATCGACAGACTCTGCCCACGGTGCCAAGCGTTTTGCACAATGCTGGTGTGACCAACGTTGGCCACTTGCTGGATCACATTCAGCTCGCACATACGGTCCACACGTTCTTCTTCGGTCGGCAACTCGGCCAACACCTCACGGTTTTCGTAGTAGAGGTCGCGAATGGTGCGCAGCCAGCCGTCGATCAGGCCGAACTGCCGGTCCTGCATCGAGGCGCGCACGCCGCCGCAGCCATAGTGGCCGGTGACGAGGATGTGTTTGACCTTGAGCACGTCCACGGCGTACTGGATCACCGACAGGCAATTGAGGTCGGTGTGCAGCACCACATTGGCCACGTTGCGGTGCACAAACAGATCACCGGGCAGCATGCCGACGATCTCGTTGGCCGGTACGCGTGCATCGGAGCAGCCGATCCACAGGTATTCCGGGGTTTGCTGACGGGCGAGCTTGGCGAAGAATTCGGGATCTTCCTGTTTGATCGCGTCCGCCCAGCGCTCATTGTTATCAAGCAGGTCTTGTAGTTCGTTCATCAGGGAAAGCCTCAGGAATGTTGCGCAGTTTTGTGACTGACAACCTCGCTTGCGGGTCACGCCTAGCGCAAATTAGCTTGAATCTTTGGGGCGCACGGCCTGTCCACACACTATAAGCCCCACAGTATGAGGATTGGCCATGACTGAATCACGACGTCCCTACGGCGCTACACAGCCCGAACCGATTGATGATAACGAAGATCGCATGGGTTCTATGCGCGAGCTGGATTTTGACGAGCCCGATCAAACGGCTGAGATTGGCGATGAAATCCCGCCTCGCGAGCGCGAGCACCTGATACCTGACGAACGGGTACGTGAAGCAGGGATGACCGGAGCGTCCACCGACGATCATGAGTCAACGGATGACGACATGAGCCCGGAAACATTGATCCGCGAGGATGGTGCGCGGGATGCTCGAGAGGAAGGTGACGATAATCCGGCGGATTTCGACTTGAGCATCGTGGACGAGGATGAGATTGGCGGCGGGAATGGGTTGGATGAGGCCGAACTGGCTGATATTGATCCTGTAGACGGTAACCGCTGAAAAAACGCGGTTCAAATGTGGGAGCGAGCAAGCCCGCTCCCACATTTGGATTTTTGGTTAATCCACCAAGGTGCAGGCCATGACGACCGCATCCTCGCGCCCCCCCACAGCAGGGTAGTAATCCCGACGCCGTCCGATCTCGTTGAAGCCGTAGCGCTCATACAAGCGAAATGCGCCGGTATTGCTATCCCGCACTTCCAGGAAGCACTCACGCGCATTGGCGGCATAGGCACGGGACATCAAGTGCTCCAACAGCGCCAAACCCAGGCCACGGCCCTGGTTCTCCGGCTTGACGGTGATATTCAGCAAATGCGCTTCATCAAGGATGATCTGCACCACACCGTGCCCCACCTGCTGCTCACCTTCAAACATCAACCAGATCTGATACTTGCCCAGCCCGTCGAGAAAAATCCCGCGGGTCCAGGGGTGGCTGAAAGCCGCGTATTCAATTTTCAGCACGGCGTCGAGGTCGGCCTCGGTCATCGGGCGGAAGGATAAAGCCTCACTCATCGGTTGTTTTCCAGCGCGCCATCAGCCGGCGCATGGCTTGCCAGACATCAGCCTTACGCTGTGGCTCTTCCATTAATAATTCCAGGCCCGGCAGGGCCCACACCGAACCCAGGCCTTCGACTTGCAGTTCGCGGTACCAGGCCTCGGCGTTGGCTTCGCCGGCAAACCGCACGGCGGGCAGGCCGATCAGCCACAGGCATACACAGGGTTCGTCTTCCAGGCGCGCCGACACAAAGCCTTGCACAAAATCCCGCGCCGCTTCCGGGCCCTGGTCCATGGTGCCGCGCACCAGCAACGGCCAGCGCACCGGGTCGCCGACAATCTGTGGGCTATCGGGCAGGCCGGCGGCGCGCAGCATGTCCTTGAGCAGCATGTAGGCCGGGTCGCGGGTCTGGAAACGCTCGCCGGTCGGTAACTCGACCAGCAGCAGGCAACGCCCGGCCCGCAGCAATTGCAGGGCGAAGCGCGGTGGCGGCACCACCGGAGCCTTGGCCACCGGCGCGGCCTCTTCGACGACCACGGCTTTGACTACCGGCGATGGGCGCGGCACTTCGATCTTCGCCCGCTCGACCACGGGGCGCGCCTCGGGCACAGGCTTGACCACCGCAACCGGCGCGGCCGCCTCCTCGCCCGAAGACTCGAACGCCTCATAGGGCTCAAGCGCCTGCAACAGCTCAGGCCGCGACGGTGCGGCAAACGGCAGTTCGGTGCGGGGCAGCCAGTTGACCACCTGCATGGCGGTCAAGTAAGCGCGACGTCGGGACTCGATAAGCACAGCTCGGCCACTTGTGGATAACTAAAGAGCGGCGATTCTACCGCTGTTCGGTAACAATCGCCCACTGCACACTGACCGGCTGTGGATAAATCCCGCGTCCGATGCAGTACAATCGCGACTTTTAATCGCCAACCAGCCGGCCATTCCCATGATCGAACCCAAGCGCGTCCTGCGCGCCCTCGCCGAACACTGGGCCTTACTTGAGCCACTGTGCGAACACTTCGACCAAGGCACCCTGAGCCTTAGCGAACTGCGTGCGCAACTGGCCGCCCAACAACTGGACAGCACGCCCCAGGACATCACCAGCCTGCTGGACGTGTGGATTCGCCTGGATATCCTGGTGCCTGTCGCCAAGAGCCCGAACCGTTTCGAGCTCAACGCGCAGATCCACGACTTCCTGGCTTATCTTCGCAAGGAGCACCGGCTTGGCCTGTGCCTGGAAATCGAAGCCTACCTGCGCCACCTCGAACGCCTGGCCGGGTATATCCAGGACGCCTTCGACATTCGTGATGGCCACGACCTGGCCCGCCAGCTGCGCCTGCTCGACATGCGCGTGCGCGACGTGTTGAAAAAACTCGCCAACGACGAACAGGCCCTCGCCGCCGTGGCCGACCGCGCCAAGACCAGCGACCGCCAGATCCCGTTGCGCCAGCGCTACGCCGAAGTCCTGGCGACCTGGGACGAATACGTCGAACCGATGATCCAACTGGTGAACGCCGACGGCGCCTTCGAGCAAGGCGTGCGCAAGGTGGAGAATGTGCTGCTGCGCATGCTCACTGAGCAACAGCGCCTCGGCCACCTGGTGGACGACGACATGCTGCTGCGCACCCACGCGCGCATCCTCGAAATGCAGACTAGCGCCCAACTGACTTTGCGTCATGCGCGGGAACTGCTGTTGCCTCTGCGCGAAGAAGCGCGCCGGCACAACGCCGTGACCCGTGGCGCGGCGCTGGCGCTGTCGGCGATCCGCCGCAAAGGCCTGGACGCGGTACCGCAAGCAGCGATGCCGATGTTTACCCGGCCGCAAAGCACCTTCCTCGGCAGTGCCAGCCAGGTGGAAGCTTATGTGTATGCCCTGGCGAATTTCGAGCCGAAACCGGCGCGGTTCCCCAAGGCGCACAAATCCCACAAGGGCGAAGCCCAGCGCGCACCGCGTACGGTCAAGGAAATGCTCGAGCGCTGCGAAGACGCGCTGCCGATGCCGGACTTGATGACTTGGCTGCTGGAGCAGGAACCGGACGGCGCGACCGACGAGTTGCTGTACTGGTTCTCGCGCCTCTCGCGTGAAAAACGCTTCAAGCGCGAGCGCCTGGAACGCCGCGATTACCACACACACGAGCACCAGGTCAGCCTGCGCTCATTCGCCCTGCTCCCGGCCACGCCTGACGCGGCCGAGAATTCCGCGAGCACACCTTATGCATCTTGATCTATCCGAACTGTCCCAACTGGCGCCGATCTTTCGCGAGCTGTTCAAGGGTTACCACGTCAGCCGCCGCGATCCGGAGCTGTACGCGCAACTGTCGAACTTCCAGGACCAGTACCGCACGCTGTTCAAGGCCCTGGGCTTTGAGCTGGTGTGCGATACGCGGGGCTTCTACTACTTCGTGCCGGACACCGCCGTGGCTGCCGCGCAGGTAAACAAGACCGCGCAGCGCCTGGCGTTGTTCACGTTCATCATCGTCGAGCACTTGGCCGACCAGGGTCGTGACCCGATTGCAGTGCTGGATGGCGGCAGCCTGGGCCGCGATGAACTGCCGTCGTTGCTGGAGAAGTACCGCGACCTGTTTATCCAGGCCGAAGTGCAGACCCAGGAAGAGCTCGAAGAAAAAATCATGCGCCGCATGACCCAGCTGGGTTTTGCCAGCGAAGACAACGGCATTTACCGCTTCCTGCCGCCGATGCACCGTTTCCTCGATGTGTGCCTGTCGGTGCAGCAGGACCGCGACCTCGCTGCCAGCGTGCACAGCGTGTTGCCACTGCCGGCGCCGGTGATCATCGACGAAGACAGCGATGAGAAATTGCTGAAAACCGATGACCCTCTCGACTTGAGCGACTTCGCGGATGAAAGCGAAGAAGACGCCCTGGCCCGCGCCATTGCCGAAGAACAGGAGACCGACGCATGAGTAAGGAACGCTACGGCATCCGCCGCTTCGCCCTATTGAACACCGCCGGTTACAGCCTGGGTTTGTTCCCGCTGGAAGAACCGCTGTCGGTTTACGGCGCAAACAACCTGGGTAAATCCGCGTCGATCAACGCCTTGCAGTTCCCGATCCTGGCGCGCATGTCGGACATGAGTTTCGGCAAGTACACCCTGGAACAATCGCGGCGCTTCTACTTCGCTACCGACACCAGCTACATCCTCGTGGAAGTCTCCCTGCCCCACGGCCCGCATGTAATCGGCGTGGTCGGGCGCGGCCCGGGTGGCGGTTTCGGGCACCAGTTCTTTGCCTATGCCGGCAAGCTGGACCTGGCCCACTATCAGAAGAATGACACCTGCCTGCGTCAGAAAGAGCTGTTCACCAACCTTGAGCGCGAGGGCCTCAAAGCCTACGAGCTGAAGCCGGATGAGCTGCGCCGTTTGCTGGTGGGTGGCCATACATCGATCCCGCTGGACCTGACGTTGATTCCGCTGCGCTCTACCAGCGAACAGAGCCTCAAGACGTTCCGCGCGCTGTTTATCAACCTGCTGCACATGCGCGAAATCACCGCGGCCAAGCTCAAGCAATTGTTCCTGGATGCCTTCGAACACAGCCTGCGTTCCGGCAGTGTTGATTACATCGCGGCGTGCGAAGAAGCCTTCCGCGACGTACGACGCATGGAGCAGGACTACAACGCGTTGGTTGCTGCCGGGCCGTTGGTGGAAGCCCTGGCGAATGGCGTGAAACAACGCGATATTTTGCGCGGCAAATTGCATCGCCTGTCGCCATTGCTGGATTCGTTGCTGGGCACTTGGTCCGACTACGCCAGTGCACGCAAGGAAGAGCTGACGATCCAGGCCGAGCATTACCGTAACGAGCAGGATGCCCTGCAGAACGACCAGCGCGGTGGCACCCAGGAGTTGATGCGACTGGAACGTGAGATCAGCGGTATTCAGCGTTGGCTGGGCGAGCTGTCGGTGCTCAAGCATCGCTTTGCGCTGGTCGATGACGTCAAGGTGCTGGAGCAGCAACTGCTGGCGGCCAAGGATGCTCACGATGAGTTGGCGGGTGCCTTGGCGCAATCCCGACAGTTCAGTGCCGAGGACCTGGACGAGCGTCTACGGGACCTGGAAAAACGCTTGAAGTCGGTAAAGCAGCAGCTGGATCACGCGGACAACAACAGCTACGCCAAGCTGCGCGAAGAATTCTCACAGCCGGATGTCGAGCGTCTGATGCGCCTGTTCAACAGTTCGTTGTTCAGCCTTCCGTTGGGCGCGCATGGCATCACGCTGGACGAGGAAGGCCTGTGGGTCAAATCCCTGGAGCAGATCCTCGATGGTTTCAAGGGCGAGCGTTTTGAAGTGCCAGGGCTGTCCATCGACATCTCTCACATTGAACCACCGGCATTGCAGGCTTTGGCGGATCGCGCGGCGTTGCGCGACCAGAAAGAGCGCCTGGAAAAAGAACTCAAGCAGCTGAAAACCCAGCAGGCTGTGGCGTCTGACCGCGCCGCCAGTAAGACCCAGACCGAAGCGCTGTACCAGCAGGTACTCGACGCGCAGAAGGCCTTGGAAGACTTCCGTCGCGCACAAACCCTGAGCGCAGAAGAAGGCGAGAAACTGGAAAACCTCGCGCAGATGGAAGCGGCGCAGGATGAGTTGAAGCGTTCCAGTGATGCGTTTACCGAGCGCGTCCAGCAGTTGTCGGCCAAGCTGCAATTGGTCGGCCGTCAGATCGGCGACATGGAAGCCAAGCAGCGCACGCTGGATGACGCCTTGCGCCGTCGTCAGTTGCTGCCGGCGGACTTGCCGTTCGGCACGCCGTTCATGGACCCGGTCGACGATTCCATGGACAACCTGCTGCCGCTGCTCAATGACTATCAGGACAGCTGGCAAGGTTTGTTGCGCGCCGATGGCCAGATCGAAGCGCTGTATGCGCAGGTGCGCCTCAAGGGCGTGGCCAAGTTCGACAGCGAGGACGACGTTGAGCGTCGCCTGCAACTGCTGATCAACGCTTATGCACACCGTACCGATGAAGCCCTGACCCTGGGCAAGGCGCGCCGTGCAGCCGTCACCGATATCGCCCGGACCCTGCGCAATATCCGTAGCGACTACGACAGCCTTGAGCACCAGTTGGCGTTGTTCAACCGCGAGATCAACAAGCGCCAGGTGTCCAACCTGCAAAGCTTCCGTATTGTGCTGGCGCCGAACAAGGAAGCGCTCAAGCATATCGACCAGATCATCCACAGTGCCGGTCAGTATGAAGAAGGCGAGACGCTGTCGGTGTTCGACCTAAGCCATAGCGCCGAGCAGGACAACAAGAACGAAGAAGCCAAGGAGTACCTGGCGCGCCTGGTAGCTGCCAACCATAACCAGTTGGGCCTAAAGGATTTGTTCGAACTGGCGTTCGAGATCACCAAGGTAAACGGTCAGCCGGTGATTCATACCGATATCGATGGTGCGGCGTCC
Organism: Pseudomonas sp. LAP_36; assembly: GCF_019456785.1. Lineage (NCBI taxonomy): Bacteria > Pseudomonadati > Pseudomonadota > Gammaproteobacteria > Pseudomonadales > Pseudomonadaceae > Pseudomonas > Pseudomonas sp. LAP_36. Next base: position 4,393 of record NZ_JAHZMS010000001.1, on the reverse strand, counting down.
AACGGCACCACCATGACCATCAAGGCGCTGACCAACATGTACTTGTTGCTGCACTTGATGGATCGCGACCAAGCCGGGCGTGTGCGTTTGCCGTACTACCTCGACGAGGCAGCAGACATCGATGAGAAGAACCAGGCCGCCTTGCTGGAGACGAGCTTGCAGCTGGGCTTCGTGCCTATTCTGGCCAGTGTGAAGCCGCAGGTATCCGCCCAGGTGGCGATCGACCTGGAAGGCGGTAGCGGGCCGAACGGGATCTATATCGATGAGGCGGATTGGAAGTACATCCGTCGTCACGATGTAGTGAAGGCGACGGTGAACGTGCAGGCGGATGAGCCGGAGTTGGATGAGGTCTGACTTGAATAGCTGAAACGCACAAGGCCGCGATCTTATGGATCGCGGCCTTTTTTATGGCTGGTTTTTTTGTGTCGAATGGAAGGGCCTCATCGCGGACAAGCCCGGCTCCCACATTTGGTATGCATTCTTACTGACGATGCATATCCCCTGTGGGAGCCGGGCTTGCCCGCGATGGACGCACCTCGGTTTACTTGCCGAGTTGAATCTTAGGCGCCCAGATCAGCCACTCATCCTCAAACTTGTCGAACAGCGGGAAGGTTTGCTGTGGCCGCGCCGCGTTGCCCATGCGTTCGCCGTCTGGCGTGGCAAAGGCGATACCGCCAGCGACCAAGGTCTCCAGGGATTCAGTACGTACGGAGGCACCTTTGAACAGCCCGAAGTCGAAGCCGAAGCCGCTGGTGTTCCAGAAACGACTGCCGCTGCGCACGAGGGCGGCGTACTTGGGCTCAATCAGGATATGGATGAGGACACGGTCAGCGGTCTGGCCCAGCTCATAGCCGGTGACTTTGCCCACGGTGACTTCGCGATAGGTGACCGGAACGCCTTCCTTCAGCGAACCACGGCGGGCGGCGCTGAGTGTCAGGCTCAGGCCCTCTTCCTTATGAGCAGCCTCAGGCGGCTGTTCCAGGGCGACGAAGTTTTTTTGTGGCCCGCCATTTCTGGCTGCCGGTTGCACTTCGATGTATTGGCCGGTGACCAGAGTTTCCAGGTTAGAGGTTTTCATCAGGCCCAACTCGGGCTTGACCACCCAGAACTGACTGCCAACCCGTGCGATGCGGTCCGCTACCTGAGTGATACGCGCGCTGAGCAACACCGACTGCATGTCGGCGCTGAGGTCGACGCTTTCAATCTTGCCCACATCCAGGCCCTTGAAACGCACCGGTGTGCCAGGCCGCATGCCGTCGGCGCGGTCAACTTTGATGGTCACCAATGTGCCGTGCTGGTTGGCGGCCTCGCGGTCGGCGAACAAGCGGAAACGCGGGATGCGCTTTTTCAACGGCACGTTCGGCTCCGGCGTTTCGAAAGCGATACCGCCGGCCATCAAGCTGGCCAAGGATTCACTTTTTACCTGGATGCCACCTGTAAGGCCGCCTGTGAGGGTCACACCGCTGGCATTCCAGAAGCGCGTCGAACCGTTAACCAGGTTTTCGTATTCCTTCTCGATATGAACGCCGATCACGAGCTGTTTTTTCTTGCGCGAAAACTGATAGCTCTGAACCGAACCGACCTTGACCTGTTTGTAAAGGATCGGGCTGCCGACATCCAGCGAGCCCAGGGTGTCGGTGAGCAGCACCATGTGCAGGCCGGGGGAGCGCAGGTCCAACGGCGGCGCCTTGGCGCGAGCCTCATATTCACGCTGCGGCGGGGTGCCTTTGTCACCGGGCCGAATGGCGATGTAGTTACCTTTGACCAATGCCTCAAGCCCGGTGATACCGGCAAGGGAAATGGAAGGTTTGACCACCCAGAACTGGGTGTCCTGGACCAGGTAGTCTTCCGCCAGGGGGTCGAGTGTCAGCTCGGCATTAGCGCTAGACAGGTCCGGGTTGATCTTCAAGGTCTTCAGACTGCCGACCTGGATGCCTTTGTACATCACCGGCGTGCGGCCGGCCTGCAGGCCCTCAAAGTCAGAGAGTTTGACCTTGACCTTGATACCGGCTGCGGCGGCGTCGAAATCCTCATACAAGCGGAACGGCAGGCTCGGATCGGTCGGCGGACTGTCCTTGCGGTTCTCTGGCGTGGCGAAGGCGATACCGCCAGCGACAATGCTCGAGAGGGATTCGCTGCGCACCTTCACGCCGGAGAGATTGGCGTCAATGCTGATGCCGCTGGCGTTCCAGAAACGCGTGTGTTTGCGCACCAGGTTGGCGTAGGTCGGCTCGATGTAGACCTTGATCTCGACGGTGCTCTGGTCCTCGGAGAGCAGGTAGCTTTTAACCTGGCCGACCTGGATCTGCTTGTAGAACACGGGGCTGCCACGGTCCAGTGAACCGAGGCGATCGGCCTTGATGGTCAGGTGCAGGCCGGGCTTGGCGTCAGACAAGGGCGGCTCTTCGGAGAGTGCCTTGAATTTGCGTGTGGGCTCACCGTCGCCAGGGCTGGCAGCAATGTAGTTACCCGAGACCAGGGTTTCGAGGCCAGTGATACCCGCCAAAGTAACGCTTGGCTTGACCAGCCAGAAACGGGTGTTGGTCCTGAGGTATTGCTCGACGTCCTTGTTCATCTCGATGGTGGCAATCACCCCGCGATTGTTGCCTTCGTCGTCAAGGGCCAGGGTTTTGACCTTGCCCACGGGCATGCCTTTGTAGACCACTTCTGTCTTATTGGCCTGGATCCCTTCCCCGCTTTCAAAGCGCACCTGAATTTCGAGACCTTGCTGGGAGTAGGCACGCCATCCCAACCAGCCGCCGATGATCAGGGCAATCAGAGGCAACACCCAGATAGCCGACCAATTGGAGGCCGGGCGGGTTTTAGCTTTAGGCAAATCACTCATTGTCGTCGTCCGACTCCGTGTTATCCCAAATCAGTCGGGGATCAAAGGTTACTGCGGCGAACATCGTCAAGATCACCACACTGGCGAACGCCGCAGCACCGAGATTGGCCTCGACACTGGCAAGTCGCCCAAAGTTTACGACCGCCACCAGAATGGCGATTACGAAAATATCCAGCATGGACCAGCGGCCAATGAACTCGATAAAGCGGTACATCACAATGCGTTGCTGGGCGGACAGCGGCTGGTGGCGCTGCACTGAGAACAGTAGCAGCCCAATGCCCACCAACTTGAATGTGGGCACCAGAATACTGGCGATGAACACGACTGCTGCGATGGGGTACATGCCGTGCTGCATCAGTTGGATCACGCCTGCCATGATAGTACTGGGCTCGCCCTGCCCTAACGAGTTGACGGTCATGATGGGCAGCAGATTGGCGGGGATATACAAGATTGCCGCCGTGATCAGCAACGCCCAGGTGCGTGTGAGGCTGTTCGGGCGTCGGGCATGAATCAGCGCACCGCAACGGGTACAGAGTTGCTCGTCGGAGTCAGCGTCTTGTTTATTCAGTTCGTGGCATTCAGTACAAATCAGAATGCCCGCATCAATCGCCCGCATGATCATCCTCTCCTGACAACGCTTGCCAGATCTGGTGGGGCGACATCACCACCTCAAGCAGCACCTGAACCATTAATAGGCTGATAAAGCAGACCAAACCAAGGCCGACCGTGATGGAGGCCATGTCGGCGAGTTTTACAATCGCCACCAGCACGCCCATCAAGTAGACCTCCAACATTCCCCAATCTTTCATGTGATGGTAGATGCGGTACAACAGCAGCCCATAACTGCGGCCGATATTCCAGCGGATGCTGAGCAACACAGCCAATTGGCAGAGTAATTTGAGCAGCGGAATGGCCATGCTGCAAAGAAACACAACGGCGGCGACCCCCTGCATACCGGTATTGAACAGACCGACAACGCCACTCCATACAGTGTCTTCCGAGGACTGCCCGAGTAGATTGAGCTGCATGATCGGCAAAAAGTTCGCAGGGATATACAGCAGCAGCGCGGCCAGCACCAGGGCGAGGCTTCGCTCAACGACGTTGTGGCGATGAGCATAAAGCTCATAACCGCACCGTGGGCATTGGGCTTTTTCACCGACGGCCAGCACCGGCTTGCGCATCAGCAAGTCGCACTCATGGCATGCCGCCAGGTCGTCCAGTGGTAAATCCGATACCTCAAGGGCATCAACCGGCTCGGGCATAAGTAGGGCTCGGACTCTAAAAAAGGTTAGGTGCCTATTCTAGTGGTCTGGTTCAGAAATAACTGTGCATATTTGTTTGGCGAGTTCGGGTGGGCTTATCTACGGAGATGAGTGCTGTTTGCAGCCAGCGCATTGTCGTTATGGACCTACGCGAACACCCCGTGTGCTTTCCAATCGCCCAAAACAAAACCCCTGTTTGCGTTAGCAAACAGGGGTTTCGGAATTTAATCTTGACGATGACCTACTCTCACATGGGGAAACCCCACACTACCATCGGCGATGCATC